>CAWHXC010000015.1:0-441612 GCA_963833175.1 uncultured Chloroflexia bacterium | reverse complement strand
CAACTATGCCATTCACAACGGGAATGTTTACTGCATCTCTGGCGGACGCAAGGAATTGGACTGGTTCCGCAACCTGCTTGCCAACCCCGAGGTTGAGTTGATCCTGCCGGGTGAATGTGTCTATACCCATATGGACGAAGTGACCGCCGTTGACGAGCGGCTGCCAATCATTCGTCAGATCCTTAAAGAATGCCGGTTTCGCCGGATTCTTTGAAGGTTACAATCCATTCACCATCACTGATGCCGAACTGACTGAAAAGATTTGCAAACTGCCTCTTTTACGTTTCCATCCATTGGGACTTGGCAGCGGTCCGTCTGATGCCGGCGGCTGGGCGTGGATTTGGGCTTTCGTCATCACCGTTATTTTGATCATTTTGTTGGTTCGATAAAACCAAAGGGATTGAATGACGACCACCGTTCTCCAAACCGAACATCTAACCAAACGTTTCGGTCAACTCACTGCTGTGGATGATCTCTCGCTTGAAGTCCACGAGGGCGAAGTCTTCGGTTTCTCGGTCCCAATGGCGCAGGCAAGACCACATCCATTTCGATGATGTGTGGATTACTCAAGCCAGATGCCGGACGCGTACTTGTCCATGGGCAACTTGTCCATGGCGGAGCACCTGAAGTTCGCGCACGCGTGGGTGTATGTCCGCAGGAGACGGTTTTGTGGGAAAAGCTCACAGCCTTGGAACAACTCGAATTTGTCGGTACCCTCTACGGGTTCCCGCCCCGAACCGCCAGCCAACGCGGCGGTGTCCTACTTGAAGCACTCGGGCTGTCTGCCAAATCCAATGAACTTGCAGGAAAACTCTCTGGTGGCATGCAGCGTCGGCTGAATTTGGCGCTGGCGCTGATCCATGATCCGCAAATCCTTGTGCTTGACGAACCGGAAGCTGGACTTGACCCGCAGAGCCGCGTGTTGGTACGTGAGTTCATCCACTCGCTGGCGCGCAAGAAAACTGTCATCCTGACCACACATAACATGGATGAGGCGGAGCGCCTGGCCGACCGCGTGGCGATCATTGACCACGGGCGATTGCTGGTGGTGGATACGCCCGATGAACTCAAGCGGACGGTGGGCGAGGGCGATGTGCTGGAAATTAATTCGCGGATGGCGACCCCGAGCCTGTTGCGGCCATCGCCGGCCGTTTCTTTGCTGACGTATCCACTGTCAACCACACATTGACAGTGCGCGGCCGCGGACTGATCGAACGCCTGCCCGAATTACTTGAAGCCCTGCGCGAAGCGGATGTTAAAATACGTCTGACGTACGCCTGCGTGCAACTCGCTTGAAGACGTATTCCTCTCGCTGACAGGAAGGAGATTGCGCGAGTGAGACTATGGAATGTTTTTGTCAAGAGTATCCGCGAGCAGAAACGCGACTTGTGGGTTGTCGGCTTGAGCCTGGCTTTTGCGCCGCTGTTTGTTTTTATCTATTGGCTGATGACTGGCGGGACTGGCACTACATCGTATGGTGTGCTGGTCATCAATCAGGATGTGCCAGTCACCCTGTCGGATGGGACGACCTTTTCTGCCGGGGATGAGGTAGTGGAGATTTGCGCGGCATTGCTTACCAGAATGGCAGTCCGCTGTTGCGTGTGACTCGGTGGAAGACCGCGCCGAAGCCGAGCAAAAACTGCGTGACCGCAGCCGCAGCCGCGCTGATCATCATCCCGGCGGATTTCTCAGCGCAATTGTCTGCTTTTCGCTCCGGCGATACCGGCGCCAACACAAACCTAACCTTCATCGGCGACCTGACCAATCCGTATTACACCGTCGCGGCGGTGATGGCTATGACTGCCGCAGATGCCTACACCCAGGATTTTACTGCTGCGCCGCGCCCGGTGGAACTGGTGGAGATTCCGCTTGGCGCATCGGCGGCTCGCTCGGAATTCGAGAATTATGTCCCTGGGCTGTTGGTGTTGGCTGTGGTGCTGATGGTTTTCCAAGCCGCCATGACCCCCGCGCGTGACATCGAATCGGGAGCCATGCGCCGCCTGCGCCTGACGCCTCTGACCGCCTTCGACTATCTGGGCGGCACATCGCTTTGGCTGGGATTGGTTTCAGTTGCCGCCGTGTTTCTGACCTTCGCCACAGCGGTCGCTTTTGGCTTCCGAAGTCAGGGTCCGCTTTGGCTGGCCATTTTGGTAACAGCCATTACCAGCCTGTCCATTATTGGTATCGGATTGATCGTGGCTTGTTTTTCAAAAACGGTTTCTCAGGCTTTTGTAATTGCCAATTTCCCGCTTGGCTTACTGATGTTCCTGACCGGTGCAGCCTTTCCCTTGCCACGCTTCACACTATTCACACTCGCTGGGCGCGGATTTGCCCTGGCCGACCTGCTTCCGCCCACACATGCCGTGGTGGCCTTGAATAAGATATTCACCCTTGGTGCAGGTTTCAAAGATGTAGCTTTTGAACTCGCCGCCCTGACCCTGCTCTCGGCCTTGTATTTTGGCATTGGTATCTGGCTCTTCCAAAGAACACAGATGCGGACGAGATAATATTTAACCCGTGAAATGGGTCACCAGATATTCCAGGTAACGCGATTTCACCTGCTGGCTTGCCATGGCTTGCTTGATGGGTGGCAGGCGCAGTATCACTCCCAGCATGGCAGCCAGTGCGCGGTGATTCCAAAGCACGCGATTATCAAAGATCAGATTTTGCAGATATCCACGCTCGATTGCCATCATCACAGAACGATGGGTGGAGTTGAGTGGTGTGATCACCCGCTGCGGACGCGAGCGCAAAGACAATCCATTATGTGAACAAGTGCGGACGCATACGCCGCAACCCAGGCAGATAGCCTCATCCACTTTTGCTTTTTTCATTTTAGGATGATGCGGATCATTGGTTGAGACCAGCGTCATGGCTTCCACGGGCAGGCGTTGACACATTTTCCGCAGCCGTTGCAATCTGTTTCATCGACCACAGGCAAAAAGTTGGAGGTGTGCACGGGGTTCAGAATGCCAAACTTGCGGGCGGCGATCATTGCCTCGCAGCAGCATCCACAACAGTTGCAAATGAAGTTGACTCTCTTGCGGACGTTCTCGCCAAACTGAACCAGGTTTTGTTCGTAAGCCTGCTGGAGCAGATCCATTCCCTCGTGGACATCCACAGCTCGAGCGTAGCCATGCCGCGTCAGGGATTGGGCAGTCCCATTGAACGTCATGCAGATATCCATTGAGGCATCGCAGTTGCGTCCGATGTGCATCATCTTGTGGCGGCAATAACAGACGCCAATGCCGCGGTCAGTGGCGGTGTGGATGATCTCGCTGGCGCGTTCATAATCCAACACATGCAAAACATTTTCCTGCGAAAGAACAGGCTCATGGACGAAGACCCGTCCAAGCTGGGTTTCGCCGCGGACAAATAACGAAAGGATGAATTCCTCTTCGACATTGAGATATTGATAGAACAGTTCCCCCAACACTTTTTGGTCAACGTCGCCGCGCAGGCGCATCATCGAGAATTCGAAGAAACCAGCCATGGGCGGCGGAAGGGTGTAGGTGGTTTTGCCATTCCATTCAACATCCACCAGAATGGCGCGGCTGGACAGTTCATCCAGCACCTTGCGCGTTGCGGTCAGATCCATTTTCCAAACCTGACTGGCTTTCTCGGCGGTGAAAGGTTTGATCGGCAGCAGCGCCACCAGCTGCGCCTCACGTTCGCTGAACAGGATTTGCAGGATCTTATACAGAGTATCCGATGGCGGCGCTCCCTGTGGAAAGCGGTTTAGCCGTTCGACCAGTTCGGTATATCCAGAGCGTAAAGTTGTGTGTGACATTTCTGCCTGCCTTGATGCAATTGGAGTGAAACACAAGATCGCTACTACTATAGTAAGTTTTCCCCCCGTAAACAATGTGCTTTTATCCCCTTTGGATGTGATTTTTATCCTGTTGTATTCTCCCCCAAATCTGACATTGAAATTTGTGAAACGCTGATATGGTCAGCCATGGAAATGTCTTTTATTTGGGTACAAAACCACTGCCTCTGGCAGTGAGTAGAGTAAAAAGGTTATACCGTGAAGGGTAGTAGAGAATGTTGGGTATGATGAGCGCTACTGGAAGGCGTGCAACCAACCAAAAGGAGACTCATCATGACCCAACGATTTAGGAAGTTATCACATTCTCTGTACGAGTGCAAGTATCATATTGTGTTCTGTCCGAAATATCGGTATCGAATTTTCAAAGAAACAATAGGAGAGACAGTCAGGCAATTGGTATATCAACTGTGCAAACAGAAAGAACAAATAGAAGTGCTGGAACTGAATGTGCAGCCAGACCATGTGCATCTGGTGGTGTCAATACCGCCAAAGTATTCAGTATCGGAATTCATGGGCTATCTGAAAGGAAAGATGGCATTGCGATTGTTCCAACAATATGAAAGTCTGGGACGGCGGTATTGGGGTCGTCACCTGTGGGCGCGGGGATACTGTGTAAGTACAATTGGACTGGACGAAGAAAAGATCAGGAAGTATGTCCAGTGGCAGGAGAAACAAGAAAAGCAAGTCGAAGCGGTGCAAGGAAAGTTATTCGATTAAGAGAGACGCCAGCATGAGCGCGCCTTCCAGGCGCATTATCCCAAAGCCGCCGCCTCTGGCGGCGGTAGTTTACTCGTTGATTTCACCAATTATAGAAGATGTTATTGTGATTTATGGAATGGAAAGGTGCAAGTTCTGGCATGAGATGTCGACGCGGGTAGAATAGCTCGCAAGTGAAGAATATTTTGATCTCGTATGAGGTGTAATGTTATGAAGAATAACAATAAGCACAATCATCATTATTTGCCACAATTCTATTTGAAGTATTGGGCAAATGATAAGAATAAGGTATCGGTTTATGCGTTAAATCAATCGAAAGAAAACCAACAACGCCCCCAATCCTAATCCTTTGCACATTGATGACGTTTGCTCTGAATACCATTTGTATTCCATAGGTGACGATGTTTCAATAGAAGAATGGATGGATAGAAACATTGAGAACTATTGTGCGCCGGCATTTCGCAAAGCAATTACAAGAGAGCTAATTGACGAAAATGATATTTTTTATATTAAATCTTTTTTGGCTTTGACTATGGCTCGGCATCCTCTTGTTAAGAAAACTAGCCAGGCACTAGCTCAATACCAATCGCGGGTACAACTTGCACTTTTGCTCAACGAGATACAGCCGCAGGATCTAAATCTTCTGCTTAACGAGATGCAGCAACAGGAGATAAACCTCCACCTTAGTCCACCTAAGTCGGCTGAAGATCTACAACAAATAAATTTTGTACAAACTATACGAATGCGTTTAGAAGTAAATCTAATTGCACTAGCTTCTCTCAATCTGCAGGTTTTATATATACCAACTGAAATTGACGCTTCTTTTATTACTTCGGATATTCCATTTTATATTGTTGGACATCAGGAAAAAGAAACAATTTTTGAGGGAAATGAAATTGTTCACCCAACGATTGATTATGCTTGGTTCTCAGTTTCTCCAAAAACTTTAGCATTTCTGTCCAAAAATAATAACACTCGCCTTTACGAGGAAGTTGTTGATGTTAATCGCATAACAAATATTAACTGTGAAATTGCGTTATGCGACAAAATAATTATTGCAAACACCCCAAACGTTGATGAGATTGCTCGTTGTGTCATGAAGGCAAAAAATATTTAACTGTATATGTATAGTGTAAATAGCTAGGTGTGGTGTACATTAACATGCGGAGGAGTGCTTAATGCCACAGGCACCCCAAAACCTGAGTGTATTCTGAATTTCGGCAACCTTGTCCGTGTATTTCTCAGACTTCCGAAGTCTCAAAGACTTCGGAAGTCTTGTCATTCGCCGCGCGGGCACTGCCAACGGCGCTGAGGATCACACCGCCGAGCACGATCAGTCCGCCAAACAGGGCGTAAGTCCCCATTCTTTCGCCGAGGAACAGAAATACCCAGACTGGATTCAAGACAGGTTCGAGCGTGCCGACAAGGTTCGCTTCCAGTGCGGGGATGTGTTTGATGCCAATGGTGAAGAACACGAATGCAAGTCCGAGCTGAAATATGCCGAGATAGGCGAGGATCAACCAGTTGGTGACTGTCCATGTCTCCTTGAGGACGAACGGGAAACAAAATATGGCTGTTGCAAGACTGGCGATCAGAAAGCTTTCCGCAGGCGCGCCATCCTTTTGAGCGCGAAAGGAAACGATCATGATGGCGGAAGTCAGTCCGCTCAAAACTGCCAGGATGTTTCCGTAGAAACCGTTTGTGCTCAGTTTATCTCCAAAGAACAGAAACATCCCAAGGAAGATGATGAACATCGAAAGCCAGTCCGTTCGGGAGGGCTTTTCGCGCAGGAACCAGTATCCCAAGCAGGACAACGTAAATGGGGGCGGTGTATTGCAGGAAGATGGCGTTGGCGGCGGTGGTCAGCTTGGTGGAAGTGACAAATAGGAATTGGGTCAGTATGCAAGCGACCGCAGCCAGCACCTTCCAGCGCGTCCACTGGGTGGGGAGGCGGCGCAGGTAAACGAGAAATATCAGGCTCGCAAACATACTGCGTCCGCCCAAAATTGCAAAGGGACTCCAGTCCAGGGTCTTAACCAATACCCCGCTGGTACTCCATAAAACTGGCGGCAAGCGCAAGAAAAAGAATCGCCTTGCGGCGTTCTGAAAGGGAATCCATTTATCCTCACAAGACTTTAGGGTTGAATGACTGATTATACTGACATCTCTTGGATATCGCCTGATGTGCAGCACTGAGAGTGTCAAAAAGAATGGGCTCAAAAAGCGCTTACCACGGAGCGCACGGAGTCCACAGAGGTTTTTAAGAGGTCTTCTCCGTGATCTTCCCTGGCACTGCCCGTCAGGGCAAGTGTGTGGTCTCTGTGGTTAAATCTTTTGGCAAGCCCACGTGATTAGACATCCCCGCACTCGCGCAGTTACAGTCCCCGCTCCGCCGCGCGTTGCGCTTCCCAATCTGTGTGAGTTACAGGGACGCGCAGAACTTCCTCTTCAGGTCGCCGCACAAGACCGAGCGCCTCTGTTGAGCAGTTGATCACGCACACGCCGCATCCCACACAACGGACGGCGTTCACCTTCACGAGCGAGCCGTCCATGGTCAGCGCATTGAACTGGCAGGATTGGATGCAATTTTCACAACCGTTGCACAGCACTTCATCCACCTGGTTGACGAATGCAGAAGCCGCCACCACGTTGGCGATCCCCAACTCCGCCATGCCGCGCAGGATTCCGCACGAACAGGTGCAGCAATTGCAAACGTAATACACGCCTTCCTGGCTGTTGCTGACCGAGTGTACAAGTCCCGCCTCAGCGGCGCGGCGCAAAGTTCCCATCGCCTCGTCGTGCGTCAACGCGCGGATAACAGCATTCCCATCGAATGCATTTGACTTTGGGTGCATGACCATGCACACGTCAATGGGATGTTCGCATGCCTGCCCGATCAGCGCTTTTTGTTTTCGGCAAATGCAATCCTGCACGCCCCATGATTGCATCGCATCCACGATCTCCGCCGCGCTCTCGAACGGGCGGACTTCCATGGTGTTGCGTATCGTCTCGTTGACGGGAATCACGCGATGCAGCTGCGGCTTGACGGCGAGTATCTCAGAGTATGAGCTTTGGAAATAATCCTCGAACAGACGCGCCAATTCCTCGTCCATTTTGCTGATCTGTGCCTCATAGATTCCGACGACGAACGGCATCAACTTGAATCCCAACTTCCCGTCTTTTTTCCCCGCTTCGATCAATCCGCTTCGCGACATCCCTTTGAGCTGGTTGCGTAAATCTGCGGCATTTTTCCCCGTTCGAGCCGCGACCTCTTCAACAGTCTCCAAATTTGGAGTTAACTGCGCAGCCAGTTCCGCTTGTTCGGGTGTGAATATTTTTGCCAGCAGTTTCAACTCCCGCCCATCGTCTGTGGGAGGGAATCCGTTCGGCAGGGCGTTCAATCGTTCAGCAAGTTGTTTGTAATGGATATCCATTTTTCCTCCGCCATATTCATGTCTGTTTTGGTGGCGCAAGCGACCTACTCACCAGCCATTTTCAAAACTTCTTCAATGACCAGTTGCGAAACCGAGAAACCTGATTTTTGCAGGCTTTCAAGTTCAGATTTGAGGTTTGAGACAAGACCAAGCTGCTTTGCTTTGAGCAAAATTCCAACAGTTCCGATCTTCGGGATGTTTAATCGAGAGAGTTTTCTGCGCCCCTTTTTCTCATCCATTAATACCCAGTCTGCGTTTAGTTCACTTGCGAGGATGATCGTTTCAACTTCTCCCAAATCCATTTCGTCGAGAAGAATATTGACTGCAAGCCTGTCTTTTACTTCAACAACATGAATCCAGTTCGCATCGGCTACTGCGTGTTTTGCCTTTCCCTCTTCACGTCCAGATACAACTGTCTCGTCAAAAACCGCCTGCGGAATATAAACATCATCAAACAGTTCGCGTAAAAGCTCAAGCCTGCCGATGGAGGACAGTCCGATCAACGGTGTGGTGTCTGAGACAACGATCATTTTTTGGATTTTGGAGAAAGTTTTGTAACCGCTTCAAGTTCTTCCTTGATCTCGTCTTCTGTGTAATTGACAAAGGAAATTCCACGGGTCTTAAGTAATTTAATAAACTCAAGACGGGATATGCCAAGCAGTTTCCCCGCCTTTCCTGAGGAAATTTTCCCTTCGGAGAAAAGAGAAAAGACCAGCCATTCCGAAATTCGGCGCTGAATTTCATCCTGATCTATTCCCAAATTAATCAGATTGTTTGGAATATTTACGCTAAAGGATGTCTGAGCCATTGGAAACTCCTTGTTTCCATAATTTTAGCACGGTATCTCTTAATTTCTCCGCGCTTCCAACGCCTTCACCAACAACTCCTTCGTTACATTCGGGTCAGCTTTGCCTTTGGTAGCGCGGGCGACCTGTCCCATCAGCCACTGGATGATGGTCTCTTTGCCAGCGAGGAATTGTTCCACTTCCTTGGGATTATCGCTTAGGACTTTTTCGATGGCTTCCTGAATGAATCCCGTATCTGAAACTTGTGCAAGATTTTTGGCTTTGACAATTTCCTGCGGGTCGCCGCCGTTCTTAAGCATTTCGTTGAACACAACTTTCGCTGAATTTCCGCTGATGGTTTTATCCGTGACCATGTCAATCAGTTGTGCGAATTTTTCAGCAGGCAAATCAATATCTTCCAATGCCAAGCCTGAGTTGTTCATGTAGCGCATGAACTCGCCCGCGATCCACGAGTGGACCGTCTTTGCGGGGCTTTTGGATTTGGAAACGACAGCTTCAAAATAATCCGCGAGCGATTTTTCGGAGGTGAGCAGGATGGCTTCCTGTCGCTTCAATTCATATTGTTCCATGAAGCGGCGGGTTTTTGCGTCGGGCAATTCGGGCAGTTGACCCTTGACCGAGTCGATCCACGTGCGGTCAAGTTGAAGCGGGGGCAGGTCGGGCTCGGGGAAGTAGCGATAATCGTGCGCGTCTTCCTTGCCGCGCTGTGAAACGGTCACGCCGCGCGCTTCGTCCCAGCCCAGGGTTTCCTGCACCACTTCGCCGCCATTTTCATAGACTTTAATTTGACGTTCGATCTCATATGCGGATGCGCGAGTCAGCGCGCGGAAACTGTTGAGGTTCTTGATCTCGGTTCTTGTTCTTAACTCGGAGCTGCCACTCGGTCTGACGGAGACATTCGCCTCGAAGCGCAGCACACCCTTTTCCATATCCCCAGAGTTGACTCCGAGATAGCGCAGGATGGCGCGGATTTTGGTCGCGTACGAAAGCGCAGCTTCCACGGTCCGCATATCTGGCTCGGAGACGATTTCAAGCAGCGGCACGCCTGCGCGGTTGAAGTCCACGAGGGCATAGTTTTTTTCGTGAGCTAACTTGGCAGTGTCTTCTTCCAAGTGAACGCGGCGGACAACCACGCGTAGTGGAGATTCTGTATCATCCAAAATATCCAGCCAACCTTTGGATGCAATCGGCAGTTCGTATTGCGAGATTTGATAACCTTTAGGCAGGTCAGGATAAAAATAATTTTTGCGCGCAAAAGTGTTGAATTCGTTGATGGAGCAATTCAAAGCCAAGCCAACCAGTGTGGCTTGTTCAATTGCCTTTTTATTGAGGACAGGCATGGCGCCAGGCAAGCCCGTGCAAACGGGACAAATAAATGTGTTTGGCTCTGGCGCGTTGGAATAATCCGCTGAGCAGGAGCAGAACATTTTTGAGTTGGTCTTCAACTCAGCGTGGATTTCAAGTCCGATGACGGGTTCGTATTGTGTCATAATTTTTACAACTCCGAAGGAGTGGAATTATTATAGATGGATGGTGTTGGTTTTCCAAACCCCGAAGGGGTGTCATGGTTTGTGGGGTTATTATGTCATCCCTTCGGGATTTGAACGCGGCTTATTTCAATTTACTAGAATCGTTACATCCCTTCGGGATTGTTAAATCGCAGGTAATTGCTTGTGCCAGTCAGTTACTTGCTGATAGGCATGACCGACCTGGAATAATGTCTGTTCGTCCAAATGCTTGCCGATGAGCTGCATACCGACGGGCATGTTGTTCGAGAATCCGCAGGGGAGGGCCAAAGCTGGAACGCCTGCGGGATTTGTGGCGACAACATAAATATCGGAGAGATACATTTCGAGCGGGTCACTGGTCTTTTCGCCGAGTTTGAAGGCGGTGGTGGGGCAGGTCGGGGCGAGGAGAATGTCAACGGATGACAGAGCCAGCTCAAAGTCACGACGAAGAAGCGTGCGGACTTTTTGGGCTTTGAGATAGTACGCGTCATAATATCCCGCTGATAATGCATACGCCCCAAGCATGATCCTGCGCTTGACTTCATCGCCGAATCCTTCGTGACGAGTTTGCAAGTAAATGTCGATCACGTCTTTTGCATTTTCTGAAACGGAGAGACCGAAGCGCGTACCGTCCATGCGAGCAAGGTTGGAACTGGCTTCGGCGAAAAGCAAAAGATAATAAACGGGGAGCGCGTATTGGGTGTTGGGCAAGGAGACTTCCTGGATCTTCATGCCAAGTTTTTCATAGGTGCGGATGGCTTCCTGAATGGAACTTTCCACGCCCGCTTCCATGCCTGACACAAAATATTCTTTTGGAATCCCGATGGTCATGCCTTTGACTGATTTATTTAAATTTTGACTGTATTGCGGAACAGGTGAGTTGAAAGTTGTGCTGTCGCGTTCATCGTGACCTGCGATGGTTTCAAGGACGGTCGCGCAATCATAAACATCGCGAGTCATGGGACCGATGCAATCGAATGAAGAGACGAGCGAGATGAGACCGTAACGCGAAACGCGACCATAAGTTGGCTTGATGCCTGTGACGTTGCAAAAGCCCGCGGGCATGCGGACTGATCCGCCTGTGTCTTCGCCGATGGTGAATGATGCCAACCCCGCAGACATTGCCGCGGCAGAACCTCCGCTTGAACCGCCTGGGACGCGATCGAGATCCCACGGATTGTGTGTGTTGAAGAGCGCGGAATTTTCACAGGAGGAACCCATGCCGAACTCGTCCATGTTGGTTTTGCCGATGAAGACTGCGCCTGCATCCGCGAGTTTGTTTGTGACAGTGGCGTTGTATTGCGGAACGTAGTTTTCAAGTATTTTCGATGAGCAGGTGGTGCGGACTCCGCGGGTGGAGATGCAGTCTTTCATCGCGAAGGGAATGCCTGTCAGGGGAGTAACGTTCTCTCCTTTGGCGATGCGCTCATCGGCTTGTTTGGCTTGTTCGAGCGCAAGGTCATCGGTGATGGTGACGTAGGATTGAATCTTCGGGTCAACTTCGTGGGCGCGTTGAAGAGTCGCCTGCGTCAGTTCGACGCTGGAGATTTTTTTGGCTGCGAGCATTTCAGATGCTTCGCGGATGGTGAGGTTGTGTAGTTGCATAAGAATTTTACCACGAAGGGTCACAACACTTGCGCCGCACTGCGTTTGGTGCAGTGCAGGTAGAAGCACTAAGGAAAAGGTTTTAACCTTTGTGCACCTTCGTGTCCTTTGTGGTGAAAATTTTATTCTTCGCCCAAAACAGTTGGCACTTTGATATATCCGCGTTCGGATTGGGGAGCATTCTTGAGAAATTCTTCGCGGCTCATGGATGGTTTGGCTACATCTTCGCGCAGGACATTTGTGTTGTTGGTGATGTCTGATGCGGGCGGGACGTTTTCCGTGTCCACTTCGTTGAGCATGTTGAAGTAGTCAATGATGGAAGAGAATTGCGGACTGAACTTTTGCGCTTCCTCTTCCGAGATTCCAAGCCGCACGAGGTGGGCGACGTGCTTGACCATATCTGTGTCTATTTTATTTGTCATAAAACCTCTTAACCATCGAAGTCATTGCGAAGGAACACGAAAAACATCTTTACCGCACGAAGCAATCTGCGAGAGTTCGCGGAGTTTCTTCGTCGGCGAATTCATCTGCGCCTCGGCAATGAAAATATTTATTCAAACTTGATATGCAGCTCTTTCAACTGCTTCGGTTCAACAGCAGATGGCGCATCCGCCATCACATCGCGTCCCGCTTGATTCTTGGGGAAGGCGATCACTTCGCGGATGTTGGGTTCGTCCGCGAGGAGCATGACGAGGCGGTCAATGCCAGGAGCCATGCCGCCGTGCGGAGGAGCGCCGTATTCAAAGGCTTCGAGCATGTGACCAAACTTGGCTTGAATATCTTCATCGCTCATCCCAAGCATTTGGAACATCTTCATTTGGATGTCGCGGCGATGAATGCGGATCGAACCCGATGCCGTCTCATACCCGTTGCAGACCATGTCGTACGCGTCGGATGCCACTTCGCCAGGGTCGGTGTCGAACTTGGCGAGGTCTTCCAATCTTCGGCATGGTGAACGGATGATGTTCCGATTCCCAAGCTTTGTTTTCTTCGTTGTACGCGAAGAATGGGAAATCCACGACCCATGCGAAAGCCATCATGTCTTTGTCCGCGAGGTCTAATTTATCGCGGAACCACAGGCGAAGCCCGCCCAGCACTTTGTTGGCGACTGCACGGGCATCTGTTGCGAAGACGATGAGATCGCCTTCTTTTGCACCCGTTTTGGATTTGAGAGCTTCCACTTCTTCTGCTGTGACGAATTTCGATGCGCTGCCTTTCACGCCCTCGGCTGTGATTGCCAGCGTGGGCATTCCCTTCGCCCCAAGCGACTTCGCCACTTCTGTCAGCGCATCCACTTCCTTGCGGGACATGTCCGCGCTGCGGGGGGCGATAATGCACTTGATCACGCCACCAGCTTCCAGTGTAGATTGAAAGACGCGGAATTCGCTCTTGGCAAAAACATCATTTAGTTCGAATAATTCCATTCCAAATCGCAGGTCAGGTTTGTCCGATCCGTATTTCTCCAGCACTTCATGATACGAGAATTTCGGCCACGGCGATGAAAGCAATTTCTTGTTAGGCGTGACTGCGGGAATCATTTTGGTGAATAGATCCTCAACCAATGCAAGCACATCATCACGATGAACAAAGGACATTTCGAGGTCGAGTTGTGTGAACTCAGGCTGACGGTCACCGCGCAGATCTTCATCACGGAAGCAGCGCGCGATCTGGAAATATTTATCCATGCCTGCAACCATGAGCAGTTGTTTCAACTGTTGGGGAGATTGCGGCAGGGCATAGAACTGCCCAGGATAGATGCGGGAGGGGACGAGGTAGTCGCGCGCACCTTCGGGTGTGGCTTTGAACATGATCGGCGTTTCGATTTCAATGAAGCCTTGCTCATCGAGATAGTCGCGCATGAATTTGATCACTTTGTGACGCAGAACCATGTTGCGGGTCATGCGCTCGCGGCGCAGGTCGAGGTAGCGATATTTGAGGCGCGTATTTTCATCGGCAAGATCATTGTCCGCGCTGACCATGAAGGGCAGAGTCTTTGCGGGATTTAGTATTTTTACTTCGCGCGCAATGATCTCGATCTCGCCTGTTTCCATTTTAGGATTCTTCATACCGTCAGGGCGCAATTGCACAATCCCTTCGATCTGCAAAACCCACTCCATGCGGACATTGGTGACGAGATCGAGAGATTCTTTTGGAAGGTCTGGGTTGATGGTGACTTGCACCAGTCCCGAGCGGTCACGAAGATCGAAAAATGCCACCCCGCCGTGATCGCGACGTCGGTGTACCCAGCCTGAAAGGGTGATCGTTTGCCCCGCGTGGCTGGCCCGTAATTCTCCACAAGTATGAGTTCTGTACATAGTGCGCCTCCGATTATGTTATGTCGTTGCGAGGGCGCTCTGTTCTTGCCCGAAGCAATCTCCTGTTTAAGGTGGAGATTGCTTCGGATGGGAGAGCGCCATCCTCGCAATGACATGTGATGTAGATAAAATAAATCGCCCTTCGCGTTTGCGTCGGGCGATTTGATTTGACTTGGATTATCTGTCAACCAGCAAAGCTTCGCCCAACGATACAGGGATCGTCATTATTATTATCATTATTGGCGAAGTGGAAGTAGTGGTTATTGAACATTGTGGCGCGATTATAGCACAAAGTTTAATGACTTTTGAATTTTTTTTCCGTAATTTTATAGGGACTGGCAAATAATTGGGATATGAACGCTTGTGTGATGTAGGACAAATGTGGGATATTAATTCGAGTGCCATGCAAAGTATTTGCAAGGTTAAACAGGGGATAACACTTGCCTCTTCATTTGGGAATATTGTATATTAGTTTTATTCATTCAATCTTTATGTAATAAAAAAAGGAGAATAAAAATGAGCTACCGTTTGATGTTTACAATTAATGCTGTCATCCTGGCAATATTCGGGCTGTTGTTTATGATCATGCCTGGCCTTGTCCTCGCCCAACTTGGATCTGAGATATATGTTTCAACCTTGTTCGCGGCGAGATTTTTTGGAAGCGCCCTGCTCCTGGGTGGTTTGCTTCTTTGGTTTTTGAAGGATGCCGCCCCTGTAAAAATGCAGAAGAACATTGCGTTTCTTTTGCTTGCCTATTCGATCGGTGGATTTGTGATGAGCGTGCTTGGCATGACATCCATTGGCGTTTTCCGTTCAAACGGATGGGTGTTGCTCGCGGTCTTCGGTCTTTTTACCCTGGTTTATAGCTACATGTTATTCCTGCAACCCAAGCAAACCAGCGCAAAATCAAGTAGTCCGCGCAAGGTGAAGAATTCCCCATCTACAAATAGCAAGGCAAAGGAAGTTCCATCTACTAATAATAATGAACAGTCTGCATAATTTTATTTGACCCCACACAAAAAGACCGAGGCATTTTGTCTCGGTCTTTTTGTGTCAACAAATATTGCCTGAAATTTTCAAGCCAAAAAAATTATAATAACAGATGACGCTCTCTTTGTTGGACAAAATTACCGGAATTGGGAAAAATGAAATCTATAAAGTCTTTATTCTTTTTTGCAATCGCGATCATGGTTATCCTGGCTTGTGGGATGGGGGATAACCTTTCGACCTCGTTTCCTGTCAATGAAACAGTTGAAACGTTGACTTTGTCCCCCTCTGTAATTCCGAGCCAGGCGCATACACCGACCCCGCCACCTACATTTTTATCGTCTACTCCCCAGGCATTGCCATTTCCAACCTGGGTTGCGGACTTTTCAGATCCCATTCTTGTGGCATTAGATGGTCGACAGCCTGATTTTCAAGATGACTTTTCGATCCCAAATAGCGGCTGGTTTTATTATATTCCTGGCAGCAGTAAAGGACCTTTTTATGCGCCCATACAAGATGAGACTTTATTGATAAACCTTCCCGCAGAAAGCAAAAATAGAGATTCATGGGTGTATAACCCACTGTTGACCCGCAAAAATTTTGTTTTGAGTTTTGACTTTCAATTTGAAGAAACCCAACCCGATGACATGGCGCGATTCCAGTTTAAACAGACCGCAGATCAAAGCGTGGCTCTTGATCTATTCAAGGATCAAACCTGGACCCTCCACTGGGGTGTTCACGATGATTGGCAATCCACCACGGGCAGTTATGACTATTTTGCCCCTGAACGTATAACCATCCTGATCGTTATGGAAGGGGAGGAGTGTGCAGTTTATCTCAATGACGCCCCTCTGACCTATTTGAGTAACTGTAGAACTGGCTCAATTGTCTACTCATCCCCACAGGCTGTGACTTTTCACATGCTGGCAGAGTCTGGGCACACGGCGGCTATGACAATTGATAATGTGAAATTATGGGATTTGGATAAGATTTCAGATCTTCCCTAGACTTCTGTCACAGGCAAACTCTCGCCCAATTCAAACTTTAAACTTAATTTCGAGACCCGAATCAAAAATCGGAACAACTTGTTGTTCCGATTTTTGATTTCCTTTATTATTACGATGCCAGTACTACGCGTTTCTTTTTCTTAATGACCACGGTACCTGGGATGCTATTCTTGCGGGCTTCCTGTTTTACGAGGCGGTTATGTTTCGCCAATCCCTTGGAAGGGCGTTTGGCTTTGGTCTTGACTTCTGTTGTGCTCAATTGTATTACTCCTTTAGGTGTTGCTTCGTTATTGGTTTCGTAGTCTGCCTCGATCTTACTAATTCCTTCTCTGGCTTCCTGACGGGTATATCCATATAAACAAATTAACACACCTCTTCAAGGCGTGTCGTTTCAAGAACTGAATTTATGGAAGGTATAGTAGAGATGCGTACAAGCGATGATCCAAATCCCCCGCACATAGGCAATTTACCAATTGATAACCTGTTTTCATTGTACTACGTACTGTGGATAATGCTAGTGCGGGTGGATTTTCTTTAATTCCTTCCTCAATGGATGAATCACGAACACAAAAACGGTCTCGTTGACATTATGTCTGAGACCGTTTTATATTCCTAAAGCAGTTGCGCTTCGGCGTTGGATCTATGGTTTGCGCTGCGAGCGCGCCATTTGGGAAAGCTCCTGAAGAAGCGGACGTAATTCCTCTGGCGCGGATGTGTCGCTGGTGTGGATCGTGTGTGTGGCTGTCTCGGCTTCGACGGTGATCGTGTATTGGAAGCCATCTGGGGTTGGGTGGGTTGGGTGGATTCTCTGTCAGCGTAAAAAAATGCGCTTCGTCCACTAGCCTGCGCAGGGTTTCGGCCTGATCGAGGGGCAATTCGTCCAGATCAACAGTCAGGCTGGACTTTAATCCCATGAAGCCGCCTGAGCGATTGTAGATTATTCGCATTATTTCACCGCAGATGTTTTTAATCCAAAGACGTTCAGTACCGCGCTGAGGCAGCCGCTGGGCGCATCGCCACCGGCTGTGATGCCGACTTCTGACCAGCCTTTTTTGACAGCTTGCTCTTCAAGACTGTTTGTACCGAAGAGTTCACTTGCTGCTTGAACAGTTAGATCACATGCCTGTTGGAAAGTTGAGCGGTCCTGAAGTTTATCTGTGAGGGTCTTGTACCAGATGCGGCCAGCTTTTTCCCAGGCATTGCCGCCCAGTTCAAGCGCGGTAACGTAGAACGCGTGGTTTGGAATGCCTGAGTTGATGTGGACGCCGCCATTATCTTCGACAGTGCGGACGTAATCCTTCATGTGCGCGGGCTGGGGATCTTTGCCGAGAACGGGATCGTTGTAGGCGGTGCCAGGCGCTTTCATGGAACGGATGCCGACGCCAATGACATTGGGCGTGAACAGGCCTTCGCCTATGATCCAATCTGCCTGATCGGCGGTTTGCTTTCGCTGATACTGCTTGACGAGGGAGCCAAACACATCGGACATCGATTCGTTGAGCGCGCCTGATTGATCCCAATAGGCGAGGTTGGCTTCATATTGGGTGACGCCGTGAGTCAGTTCGTGCCCGATGACGTCGATTGCGATCGTAAATCGGTTGAATAAACGCTCAGAAACAGGCAGGTCTTCATCGCCATCGCCATAGACCATTTGTTTGCCGTCCCAAAAGGCGTTGTCGTAGCCTTTTTGATAATGGACCGTAGAATCGAGTTTCAGGCCGTTGTTGTCAATTGAATTCCGCCCGAAGATATCAAGGTAGAGATCATAAGTTACCCCTGACCCATCGTAGGCTTCATTGACCGCTATGTCAGCGACAGGCGGGCTGCCTTCGCTTCGCACCACTGTGCCTGGCAGTTGGCTGCCATTTTTAGCATCATAAACCGTGCGCTGTTTGGTTCCGGCTGGGGCGGCTTTGACTTTCGTCATTAACGGACCCATGGATTTCATAGCGCGCCGCTGACCGCGCATCTGTTCGGAGGCTAATGATTGTTTGCACAGCCGTTTCGCGCTGAGCGGCGCTGCCGTTACGGATAACCTCTTTTAGCATGTGCGGGGGGGTGATACAGAATATAGAATGATGGGTATGCATGTTTTTTTTCTCCTTTTTCGATGGGCCAATAAATTATGCAATATTAGTATACGCTTTCGAAAAATTATTTTCAACCACCAGTTTTTTTGAATTTTTGATATGTATTGAATCTCCCTCCAGATTGTTCTATACTGAATTTGTGATTTGTCTTAATTTTTCAAAATAGGAGGCACTGTATGCAAACTGTCGTTGGTTACCTGCTCATTTTGGTTGGTGTTGGAATGGAGATCATCTCAGTTTTGGTTTGGCTGGGAGTTTTAAAGCCCGCCTCAAGTGCGAAGACGCTGCAATCCATCTCGTTCTGGGACGTACTCCTGGAGCTTACCCGACGTGCTCCTTGGGCGGCGATTGTGGGTCTGCTCATGATCTATGCTGGGTTGAAATTACTGGGGGTTGCCCTGCCGTTTTAGCAGGGATAAAGGAAACGGTCCCGTTGACATAACGTCCGGGGACCGTTTTTCATAAATCCGCTCAGCGCTTCCTCCAATGGGGGGAACAAACCAGAAGAATTCTGTTCAGCTAAATCAGTATAGCACGCGTGTCAAGAGGTAATGGATTCAGTACACCCGTGGGGCAGTAAACTCTCCGCCTATTCTCGCGAGCAAACGAGATATGCGGGTATGGTGGATTTTGACCAAAGATGTGATGTATCTTTCCATTGGGAAAAGTGTTTTACTCGTAAACCAAAGGAGGTTGCGATGGCACAAGCAGGCATGCATGGACTGGTTGGGATGGCTGTTCGAAAAATGACTGGCAAAAAGGAATGGCTTCTGCTTGGTGTACTGCTCGGGAGTTTTGTCCCTGACATGGACAACGTAGCCGTGGCGGTTGCCACTCTGACAAAGATGCCGACCGAGGGTATCCACCGCACGATGACCCACAGCGTATTCTTCATGACCGCGGTGGTGATCGTGTTTTATTTCATTGGCCAGTGGAAGAAGGACATGCGCTGGAGCAACCTGGGACTCGGTCTTGGGCTGGGTATGCTTCTCCACAGCCTGCTGGACCTGTTGATCTGGTTCAACGGTGTGAATTTGTTCTGGCCGCTCGGAGGCGAGATCAATTTTTGGGCGAATACCACACCGCCCGAATGGTTCATGAAATTCATGGACCCCGCGGAATTCCTATTCTTCGGCTTGTTCTTGTGGACGTTGGGGACATGGGCGCGCAAAGCCAGCACGGATAGTGAGTTCATGAAAACCCATCGTGTCTGGCTGATTCTGGAGGCTGTGCTATTTGTGATCTTCACGCCTCTTGTATACATTATGACGAAAGGCTTTCTGACAATTTTCGGCGTGTTTTACTTGTTCTCGCTCTTCATGACATTCTTCGTGACGATACGAATGCGGAAGACGGTCGAAGCCATGGCAGGATAAAGCACACGGTCTCGTTGACATTATGTCCGGGACCGTTTTTCATTGTGGGAAGAATTCCTTGCGAAGTTGAAGATATGTGACATTTGTTATTTTTGCCAATCAGATCATCCCCCCTTTTCGGACAAATGTAATCTTTTTGGGAACTTATCTTGTAATCTCCGTATATAGAGTATCAATTGACCCGCCCGCCTGGTGGGTCGGTTGATCACAGTAATCCCAAAGGAGACTTCGCTATGTGGAAATTTAGCCCAACTGGTTTGAAAATTTTGAAGATGGTGCACATTCTCTTGATCGTGCTTTTCCTTGGCGGTATATTGAGTTCGTTGGCTCTTATTATGAATCTCGATCTATCGAACTTCGATGACGTGTATCTGACTTATAAAAGCTTCAACATCATCAGCGACAATGTCGTAAAGATCGGAGCGCAAGGAATTATCCTATTAGGGGCCATCTATGGCTTTTTTACAAAATGGGGATTTATTAAATACAAGTGGCTCGCATTAAAGTGGATATTGTTTATCATTCAAACGTTTGTTGGGATACTCGTTGTTGATAAGTTGATGGTCTCGAATTTGGCCCTCCTTGAGTTTGAAAAAATTCTTGCGCTGAGTAATCCAGTCTTTATTCACAACCACTTCCTTAGACTTTACGTTGTGATCTTTCAAATTGCATTAACTCTCCTCGCCTTGATCATATCTGTGTTAAAACCCAGAAGGATATTTCCTGAGGCACAACCAGTTTAAAAGATCGAGCGGATGACTGTTGAACTCATTCACCCGCAAAAAACATAAAACGGTCCCGTTGATATTCCGTCCGAGGCCGTTTTTCATTTGATTCTTTTGGAGGATCCGAACCACCATCGGTGGGTAAGAACATATGTGTTGGCAACATCGAAAATATGTATCTGAAAGGAGATAAATATGAGTGAGATTAACGAACGAAATAAGAAGATCATTGATGAGTTTCGGGCAAATGACGGCAAGGTCGGCGGTCCGTTTGAAGGCAAGACTTTGCTTCTTTTACACACAAAAGGGGCGAAGAGTCAGCAGGAGCGCATCAATCCAGTAGCCTGCGTTAAGGATGGTGATCGGTTAGCCGTGATCGCATCCAAAGGCGGAGCGCCAACCAATCCTGATTGGTATTACAACGTGATCGCTAACCCGTTAGTCACTGTTGAAGTCGGGACGGAGAAGTTTGATGCCCGTGCGTCGGTTGCTAAAGAACCAGAACGGACACGCCTATATAACAAGATGGTCGAAATGATGCCTGGTTTTGATGACTACCGTCGTAAGACCACGCGGGTGATCCCTGTCATCGTGCTAACGCGTAAGAAATAGGTTCTTCAAATAAAAACGGCCCCGTGGACATCACATCCGAGACCGTTTTTTTGATTCACAGACAAAACAGTTACCTTTTCATTTCATATTATTCCGAGACCGTGTTTGATTGACCGTTTTTCATTCTTGCAGCGTGTAAACGCCGTGCAATTATAAGTTTTCGATCACGCGCTGTAACTTTGCTTTGATTTCCATTGCCACAGGTTCCAAGGCAGGGTTTTCCACCCTGGACATTGACACAAGCGGATCGATGGCAGCGATCTCCGTTTTGCCATTCCCCGCATCTTGTACAATGACGTTGCATGGCAGCAGCAAGCCGATATTCTGTTCAGCCTGCAAAGCCTTGTATGCAAAGGGCGGATTGCACGCACCGAGAATTTTATATGGACGAAAATCCACATCAAGTTTCTTCTTCAGTGTTGCCTGCATATCGATCTCGGTCAGCACGCCAAATCCCTCTTTTTTGAGTTCTTCGGTGACGCGCACAATTGCATCATCAAAGGACAGTTCCACAGTTTTTCCGAAATAGTATTTTGTCATTTTTGCCTCCAAGTTTATTATACAAGAAATCATATATTGGATAAAAACGGTCTCATTGACAACTGGTCGTAGTTGCGTTGTATTCTGCTTTAATATTTGCTACAATAATTTTGGAGGGTGCCCGGCTTTCGATGGTTTGACCAAAGGAAAGGAGTATGACATGGATATTTGGCTGACGCTATTCTGGACTGGACCGATTGGGATCGGGGTGTTTTTGGCAGGGTTGGGTGTGTTGTTTTGGGGAATAAGCAAGTTGCGTAACAAACAGTAGAGTGGATGAGTGCCTTGCCGGGTACTCTTTGTTGCTCAGTTCACGCATTAATATCAAAAATAAAAACGGTCTTGTTGACACAGTCTCTTTAAGACCACTCCGAGACTGTTTTTGTACCAACCTGTTTCATAAATTCATCGTACACCACGTACTGCCCATGCTCGTGCTACCAGAGGGATTGAACCATCCGAGGCAAAGGGCAGCCCTGCGCGGATCCGCTCACGTAGGGCTGCGCGGCGTTCATCGCTTAACGACATTGCGTAACTTGGAGCGGGTCCCTGTCCTCCGAGAAACGGGGACCAATAATCATCGAAATCGCGGAAAACAGTGGCAATCTCAATGGGAAGCACTTCTACATTATGAAGCCCTGCCGATTTGAAAAGTTGACTCAAAGCATCGGGTTGGCAGATGGGAAAACGTCTTCCTTCGTCGAGTTCAA
Source organism: uncultured Chloroflexia bacterium (assembly GCA_963833175.1). Lineage (GTDB taxonomy): Bacteria > Chloroflexota > Anaerolineae > Anaerolineales > Villigracilaceae > Villigracilis. The sequence goes on along the minus strand of CAWHXC010000015.1, from coordinate 419,351 downwards.
CCGCATTTGGATCCAATACCATGGCTGCATCGAAGAAATGACGGATCATTTGCATCCTGTCGGCGTAATCCCACAGATAAGCAGCGACCAGCCCGCCCGTCCGAGTGACCCGCATCATTTCTGCAACAGCCCTGTCAGGTTGGGGGATAAAGTTGAGGACGAGTCCCGATACGGCTGCATCAAAAGATCCAGTTTCGACTCTTAGCGCCGTCGCATCCCCAACTTCAAACTGGACTCGGCTGTCTGGTGTATGTTCTTTGGCAAAGGCGATAAAGCCCTCGGAACGGTCAACCCCCATGATCTTGGCAGGTTCTGCAAATTGAAGGATGGTTTGACTGAGCGCCCCTGTTCCACAACCAACATCCAGCCACTGACTTCCCGCGGGTATTTCCAGCCAGTTGAGAAATTCTCGGGCGACAAGACGACTCCAGCGACCAACATATGGTTCGTAATGATCGCCGCTTGCCCAGGAATCTTTTGGCTTGGAAGGCATTGAGTTTTCATTCATATGATACTCCTAAAGGGAACGACTTAATTTTATCTCAATAAGATGTGCATGAATTATATGCGTAAACGGTCTCGTTGACATTATCTCCGAGACTGTTTTCTTTTGATTCCTTTTGAGAAGGATACCAACCATTATGGGTTGGTAAGAATGCATACTTTGGCAGCATCGTAATTTTGTATTTCAAAGGAGATAGAAATGAGCGATTTGAACGAACGAAATAAGAAGATTATTGATGAGTTTAGAGCAAACGGCGGCAAGGTCAGCGGACCGTTTGAAGGTAAGACCTTGCTACTATTGCATACAAAGGGAGCGAAGAGTCAACAGGAACGTATCAATCCAGTAGCCTGTGTTAGGGATGATGAGCGATTGGCGGTGATCGCTTCCAAGGGCGGAGCGGCAACTCATCCCGATTGGTATTACAACGTGATCACCAACCCGCTGGTCACCGTTGAGGTTGGGACGGAGAAGTTTCAAGCCCGAGCGACAGTCGCTGAAGAACCAGAACGGACACGCCTATACGACAAGATGGCGGAAATGATGCCAGGGTTTAACGAATATCAGGCTAGGACTACGCGCGTGATTCCCGTCATTGTGCTAACACCTGTGAAATAAGACTTGGGTTGCTTTTTACATTTTGGATTTGCCAAAACGAAAACGGTCTCGTTGATATCACATCCGAGACCGTTTTATGTTTCTGAATTAAGCGTCGGTTACGAAGTCCCTTTTATAGAAGGGCAGCTATTCCGTTTTGGGCGGCTTAACCGTTTGGGGTGACACAGAATACCTAGAAACTTTATCTTCCTGCCTGCTAACGAAGTAAAAGATAATGAGCAAAACAATAGCAGTAATCAATGGAATGGCAAAATTGAAGTACCATGATTTAAGCCCAAATAAGTATTTACCCCATGTGTAAGTTAGCCTGTGATGCAGTAGCTTAGGCAACATTTCTCGATAAAGAAGAGAAGTTTTCCACGAAAATACTAATTCTTGTTGTAATATTTCTCTAATATACTGATCGAAAGAAGTGATAAAGAGTGGCGCTGGCTACCAGCATTTGGAAAAAAGATACCAGCCCAAGGCTAATGAGTAACAGATAATATTTTCGAGGCAGGAAGATCATAAATATCCCAAAAAATGACAGAATAGGAATAAGATGCCTGACGGTGAAATGCATCTCCACCCCACCAAATTTTCAATCCCGAAATAGCAAGAAAATATGCCAGTATCATCGATGTTATAACCGTAAGTTCTGCTCGTAAATTTTTCTTTCCCGCAACATCGTAATAAAACCGATAATAGCCATGAACAAGACGGGAGATTAAATAAAGATCCCTTGCATAGGGTGGATTGTCATATAAAGCAACGTTTAAGGTTTGGCCATCCGATTCCCATCAAACCCTCACTGTGCACTTCTTTGAATTCTTGTAAATTCTCGTTCGCGTATCCTATTGCCAAGGGAGATCCAAAGCAAATCCAGTTATAGGAGATAAATATGATTAGCGGGATTGCGCCTCCCGTGAAGAATAAACCGACGATTTTCCAATTCCAAGTATGTTTGCTTTGATCGCACAACGTAAATTATATATCCGACCAATATGATCGCGATTATTAAAGTTGTGTATTCGGTCAATACCATGAAACCAATCAAAAAACCGCTCAGAAACAGGCGACCATATGTGATTTTGGCGTTGAATTGATTAACTTCCATCCATAGGAAAAATACTGAAAAAGCCAGAACAGCAGCCAGCGAATGCCCGTAAAACGCGCCAGCGTAGGGGAAAATCGGTGTGCCAAGGGAAATACATAATGCGATTGTTAACGCCATCCATTTTTCTTTTACTATCTGCAGTGCAATAGTATAAAGCAAAGGAGCCAACAGGGCAGATGGAACACTTATTGCGAGGTCGTGACCAGCATAATAAACAATTGTGCTGGCAAAGACTGCCTAATCAACCCGTGGATTGGCAAGTACACAAGTGCGCCCAGAAGAGATGCGCCGATTGCCTTGTCGGAATAGTAATGTCCGTTGACAAAGGCTTTATCTCCAGTATAAAACACGCTATCATGATAGCTATCTATGGTAAGACGCTTCTCCTCCACGATGGCTTTTACCAAATCAAGGCGCGAAGCGATGTTCCAATCTGCGGGCCTGATGAAATATCCGTAGAATGTGAGCGCAATCAGAAAAATTATAAATTGTTCGAGTTTTCGAAAACTCATGGTTATGGCCTCTTGATACTGAAAATAATGGATTGTTAATCCAACTATGGTGCCTGTAAACCAAATTATTTATAGAGTAATAGATAGAAGGTTGTGTAATTATGTGTTTATATTTTCCCACCACCCCATCAACTCAGACATCGCCAGACTCGGCGTCGCATCACCCTGACGACCTGAATTCCATGTCACGATCAAATCCTTCTTCGCGCGCGTGATGCCCACGTACAACAAACGCAGACGTTCCTTCACGTATCCCAGCCGCGACTGCATCGTCGCTGCGCCTTCCTCGTAGCCATCATATTCACCCGTCAACTCCAGCGCGGTCAACTGCGCCAGCGCCTCCGCTTCGAGATTCAATCCGCTGCGAATAAACCACTTCTCCGAAATAAAACGGTCATTCGGCATGTTCGACGGGAAGTCATAATTATTGACCGACATCATATACACGCGGTCCCACTCCAGCCCCTTCGCCTTGTGCATCGTCGTCACCACCACCTTGCCGCGGTGCCGTTCAGGGTCAAAGCCCGAATCGTCCGACGAGAAACCGATGAAGCGCCGCTCGTTCTTCGCGATCACCGCCAGCTCCGACGTCAACTCAGGCAGGCGCCAATCCTTGTGGTCATCTGCCGCTTTGCGTAACACCAACGCAAGTTTATGCGCCAACGCCAGGTCAGACGCCCCCGTGAATACATCCTGCGCCAGCGTCAACACCAACTGATCGATGGGAAGCGTGACCGCATTCAACCATCTCTGGACATTGACTCGAAATTCTCTTAATTCTTCGATGACTTCGAACGCTTCAGACTCACCGATAATTGACAGCCAGTCATCGGCTTGATTCGGCGCGATGAATTTTTCCACATGAACCAAACGCCGCAACAAATCAGATGTCGTTGCGAGGAGTTCAGTTTGTGATGTCGTTGCGAGCGCACTTTGCGAAGCAATCTCCTCATCTGTCAACTGGGGATTGCTTCGTCGCTATCGCTCCTCGCAATGACATGCCAACCCGCCAATCCCGCCGAAATACCTCATACGCCTTCGACAACTTCCGCGCAGACTGTGGGTCTGCCAGATATGACAATAAATAATTCAACGATCCCGCCGCCGCGCGCGTACTCTGCGTGGACGAGATCAACTCGATGGCTTCCACGCCGCGCTTTCGCAGCGACTCAACCACTTCCACGCCGCGTTGATTGCGCGGGACAAGCACCGCGATGGTCGGCTTTTCTTCATGCGGGGATATCGGTCAACGAATCCACATAACTCTTTACCGACTTTGCCACCGCTTCCAATTCTTCTTCGGGTGTGAACTTCTTGCTGACGAAGTGAATCCCCTCTGGGTCATCAGGCGGGTTTTGTTGTGGGTCATCTTTTGGAACAGGTACGATGTGTGGGAGTACTTAACGCACCGCGCACATTTGGGTCAGGGTGGGCAGTCATTACCCAATCGATCAAATGATTTGCCAGCGCGATCACCGCAGGCTGTGACCGCCCCGACTCGGGCATATCCGCATTGGGATTGGTGCGAATAAAATCACGCAAAAGGTCAGGGTCCGCAGTTGTGAATGTTTCAAAGATGGCTTGGTTAGGGTCGCCCACGCGCACCCAATTGCCGCTTATCTCCCACTCCCTGGGAGAGGGAAAGCCGCGTAATATCCAATATTTTTTGCTGTGTCCTGCTTGAATCCTGCGCTTCATCTTCCAAAATGAACGGATATCGAAAACGTAATCGCTCCAGATATTCTTCGTCGTTTTGAAGCAGAGTCAATGCCAGGCGGATCAGGTCGTCAAAGTCAACGGCGCCGCGATAGGCGAGAGCGCGTTGATAGTCTGCGTAAATGCTCCAGCCGAGTTCAGCGAGAGGCAGCGGGGCGAAAGAGGCATCTAGTTTGAGTCGCAGGCTATCGGGAGTCAGGAGGCGATCTTTCGATGAGCGGATAAATGCCAAAGCCAGCGAGTCCACCAAATTGGGCAGTTGCTGACGATTCACCCAATCCCGTTTGGAAGCATCCAGCGCGGGGTCGAGATAATCATCCAGAAAATCAGGATGAGCCGCCAGCCACGCATTGACCGACTCACGGCGGATGAAATCCGCTTCACGCTCGTCGATGATGCTGAACTGAGTTTCAAGCCCCACGCTGGCAGGTTTCTCGCGGACGATGTCATGCGCCAGCCCATGCAAGTGTGCGCACGCGATATTTATAAAGCGCCTGCACGGGATTGTCGAAAAAACCTTTGATTCGGTTTTCAAAATTATCCACCGCCGAATTGACCAGCGTGACGATCAGCACTTCCTGCCCATCCTGCAACTGGTTATCGTGAATGATCTGCGCCGCGAGGGCAGAGAGAATGTGCGTCTTGCCAGCGCCAGGCACAGCGGCAATGCCAAGCCGCCCGCCCGTGTAGCGGAGGATGTTTTGTTGGGAGGGACGTGGGGAAAAAGGATTGAGCATTGTTGATATTATATCGGTAATAGGCATCCAACCCCAAATGATCGAACATCAATTTATCATGAAAGCCTCAAGCTTCCAACTGTGACACTCTATTATTTAAAATAAAGTACCTCGCATCGTTTCCAATGCGAGGTACTGGGTGAAGCCTGTTTACTTCATATCTAGCGTTTCAATGAAGTTTGAGACTTCTTTTTCAGCCTTCTCTCTGGTGTAGCCGTACCGCTGCTGTATTAGCCCGGCTAATTCGTCGAAGTTGCCTGCGGCGCGGTCAAGGTCATCGTCGGTCAATTTTCCCCAGGTTTTCCTGGCTTTGCCACGCACCTGTTTCCATTGACCTTCCAATACATCTCGATTAAAAGTTACGTTCATGGTGATCTCCTTTTCTTTGGTTCAAATCAACTTTCTAACGGTAAACTGCCTTGCAAAACACCATGGTTGTTTTGCGTAAATTTATTATACGAGTTTGACAGATGATTTGTTATTAAAATCCCCCAATCTAACCTATCTCTAACCCGTATGTACGTTTGAATAAGCCAGATAAGGGATAAAGGTCCATATCTACCGAAAAAATTTCCTGTATGATTAAAATCCCATAAATTACGCCTTGACTATAAACGTATTCATAGGCGCATGAACTCCATCCAAATGATCGAACCTAATTAGCCAGGTGTCTATAAGCCGGTCCCGGAGTCTAATCTGACACTTCGACACCTGACGCAACTCTTTGAATCACTTATGCTTTCTTCCCTCAAAATAATTTGCACTTGCTGCATAAAGCAGAAATAATCCGATCATCATAAAGAACACGGCTTGCAACCCCAGAAAGCGATATTGCATGAGGCCAAAACCTGCAAACAGCACGCCGACCAGACCATAGAAAATGGCATTACGCATGTAAGTTGAGCTGACTCGTTTGGATTGAAATAGGTTGCGCGCCGCAAGTTGTTCAAGTTGGTGGACTTCATCTTCGTGACGGTGTTTACACGCGATCACATTGTCACCTCTGGCGGGACGGTTTTGCAGTCAAGCTTGCAAGTCAGCTCAAAGAAACCTTTAGGGTCTTGAACTTACTTGACACCTGACACCCGACACTCGAATTTTTATGGTGCAGGGGTAAATGTCGCGCAAGTCGTCCCACAGCCGCCTGGACAAACTCCGTCACAATAATATACCTCACTTGTGCCAATGGCACATAAAGGCGGCGTGCAGATCGCGGCTGGCGTGGCGCAGACATATCCACAACCGCCAGCGCAGTTTCCTTGTGGGCAGAAGAGGGATTCATATGGTCTGCAGGAGGGTTGGGTGCACATTGCCTGGGGAGGTTCGGTGCTGATGGCAGGGACGAGTGCGAAGTCCGCGACCAGCCAGGGAGTGGTGAAGAAATTAACATCAAGCGTTTGGGTAATGTAACCTGCGGATTCCACTTTCACTTGTATGTGGTCTGTATCGTGGAAGTAAATGTCCGTGAATACAAATTTGCCTTCTTCATCCGTCAGGAGGCTGGTATTGCAAAGTGCAGTGGATGTGTAAGAGTAATGCCAGCAAGTCACCGTCGCACCGACAATAGGTGCGCCTGTCACCGCATCTGTAACCTTGCCGCTGATCGTTCCCCAGCCTAGGTCACCGACTATAAAGGTGTTCGTGACTATAGGAGTGAGAGATGGCGTCTCGCTAATCGTCGGTTGTATAGTAGCTGTGTTTTTTATGCTCGGTGTGAAGGTTGGCGATGATGTCGCCGTTGGTGTGGCGTTTAAGCCTGGCAAGCTGCAAGATGACACTATTACAAAAGAAAGAAGCGTTACGAACAAAAAGGTGATCTTTGTTTTCATAATGCACTCCTACATAGTATCGCATAATTTGCTAAACAGAAAATCCGATTGCCCTTCACCATTCCCAATGGAAAGTTTACTTAATTATGAGACAAGCGATAACTTATTAGATCACTTATGTTTTCTGCCTTCAAAGTAATTTGCACTCGCCGCATACAAGAGGAATAAACCGATCATCATAAAGAACACGGCTTGCAACCCTAGAAAGCGATATTGCATGAGGCCAAAACCTGCAAACAACACGCCGACCAGACCATAGAAAATGGCGTTACGCATGTAAGTTGAGCTGACTCGTTTGGATTGGAATAAATTCCGTGCCGCAAGTTGTCCCAATTGACGGACATCATCTTCGTGACGATTTTTACAGGCAACCACATCATCAACAATGGCGGCGCACTCGGTGCAAAGTCCGCGCTGACAGTATTTGCATAGCCCGATGGCAGGCTTTTCAGGGTGATAGTAGCAATTCATCTTCTTTCCTCTTTTACTTCTCACTTTTTACTTCTAACTTGCTCCTTCTCACTTCTTCACCACTGGATGCCTCAACACCGTCTTCATCTTCTCAGGTGCCGCTTTGCGCGGATCGCTCATATAAATTTCGTGATGTTTGCCGTTGGGGCCGACATTATCCTGCAAGCCATTTTCTTTCATGAATTCTTTCATGCGATCAATTGTCGCGGGTTCGGTGGCGTAGGGTCCAATGTGCATGGTCTGCACGCACAAGCCTTCCTCGAAATATTCAAGCTTTACCTTGGAGAGCAGCGGCGAATCCCCTTTTTTCTTGCGGACTTGCTCACGTGCTTCTTCGAACAACTCTTTTGTGATGACCTCAGGCTGCATGATCATCAGCGTGTAGAACCAATTGTCTTTTACGGTGATGTCGAAGAATCCATCTTCCACCCACCATAGACCTTCGAGAGCCATCACGGGATAGTCAATGGCATTCGTCTTGCGTTTTTTGAGCATGAACTTGAGCGTGTATGAAAGCCCATACAAAGCTTGTGTGGATTCTGCAAATAGGGGCGATGTGCCAGGTGCTTGTCCCTTTTCAATTGCGCCATCGATCATGGCGAATTGCAGGTTTGGCACTTGCACGGTTTCGATTTTCTTGGCAGATGGCTGGTACAGATATTTGAATTGTTTTTTCAGATCAAGTATTTTCATGAGAGCCTCCTGTCAATATATTAGCACGCGTGTTCTGCTTTTACAAGTTGACTTTATCCCTCGCCTTTGTGGATGACGTCTTTTCCATATTTTTCCTGCAACTGGTCAACCACTTCCTGCAACTTGCGTGACTTTTCGCTGCCTGCATCCCATAGACTGAGTTGCCGTATCGGAGCACCCAGCCCACTGACGCCGACTCCGATCAACCTCACGGCTTGGTTCGGCTTGCGGACAGTTTTCATCAGTTTGATGGCGGCGCGGAAAATCTCATCCTCGCTGTCTGTGGACGTGGGCAGCGTGGTTTGGCGGGTCAACGTGGTGAAATCGGTCCAGCGGATTTTTAGTTTTACTGTTTTTCCAGCGAGATCATTTTTGCGTAATTGACGCGCCACTTCGCGGGATTGTTCGTGCAGGGTCTTTTCGAGTGTTTTTTCATCGCGGATATCCACATTGAATGTGACTTCCTGGCTGATGGATTTGGTCTCGTATTCGGTGACGATGGGGCGGTTATCTATTCCCTGTGCATGACGCCAGAGGTCGCGTCCGTTTTCGCCGAAGAGACTTGTCATTTCATTTTCAGGCCAGCTTGCGATGTCGCCGATGGTGTGAATGCCGAGTTCAGTTAGTCGCGCAGATGTTTTTGGTCCCACGCCCCAGAGCATGTCCGCGGGGAGGGGGGCGAGGAATTTTGCTTCTTCGCCAAATGGGACGATGGTTAATCCGCATGGCGGCTCGTTGCTTTTTTTGTTGGATTTCTTGCCGACCTCAGTTGCGATTTTTGCCACGAGTTTATTTGAGGCGATTCCAATGGAACTGGGCAAATGCAGTTCGTTTTTTATCCCAGCTTGCAGGGTGAGTGCGATGCGTGCCGGGGGGGCGCTCATGTCTGAGATGTCGAGAAAGGCTTCGTCTATTGAGATCTGCTCGATCAGGGGAGTCAGATCCCGTAGTTTCTTCATCACTTTTTCCGAATATTCGCCATAGAGTTTATGCCGTCCGGGAACGATGATCAAGTTTCTGCACAATTGAAGCGCGCGAGACATGGGCATGGCGCTTCGCACGCCAACCGCGCGCGCCGCGTAGGAACAGGATGCGACTACGCCGCGTTCATTGGGCCTGCCGCCCACAGCGAAAGGCTTGCCGCGCAGCTCGGGGTTTTGCGTTTCTTCCACAGAGCAGAAGAAGGCATCGAGATCTAAATGAAGAATAGTACGAGGCATACTTGTAATTATAGTGTAAGTCAAAGACCTGACAGTTCGCTTCGCGAAAACCTGTCAGGTCTGGGTTTTTAGTAGGAAAAAATTACCATGAAATTGACCTGTTAATATATTGAACAATTTGTTAAGAAAAGTTATACTAGAGACGGCGTATAGTCAAAAGGAACTTTTGGATTTTATTCAACGTCATTTATTATGAATTGTTATACACGGAGGAAGAAATGAAATTCATATCGAAATTTGCAACCGCCTTACTTTTAATCGCATTGATGCTTTCCATCGTGCCTTCGGCCGCCACGCAACCCGCGAAGGCCTCGGCATGTTATTGGGCGCAATTCATTGCCGACGTTACCGTTCCTGATGGCACGAACTTTGCGCCGGGCACGGCATTCAACAAAACGTGGCGATTAAAGAATATCGGTACCTGCGCATGGAGCAGCACCGATGTTTCTTTGATCTTTGATAGCGGACAGAATATGGGTACAGCCACTTCATATCCGTTACCGACCACGGTGAACCCCGGCCAAACCGTGGACATTACCGTTGCTATGACCTCGCCCAGCTCGTCGGGTCACTATTTTGGTTATTACAAATTCAAGAGTGCGTCTGGCGGAGTGTTTGGCATTGGCTCAACTGCCAATAAAACTTTTTGGGTTGAGATCAATGTCACGACATCCGCTGGCACTGGTTATGACTTTACTGCCAATGCCGCATCAGCCACATGGACGAGCGGCGCGGGTGCGTTGGGTTTTCCTGGCACTGATGGCAGCGCCAACGGTTTTGCCTTGAAGCAGGATAACCCAAAACTTGAGAACGGGGTTGCTTCCGCTCAGGCTGGTTTGCTCTTTGCTCCGAATAATGTTAACAATGGCTATATTCAAGCGATCTATCCTGCATTCAAAGTGCAGAGCGGTGACCGCTTCCAGGCCACCATTGGATGCGAATACGGCGCGACCACTTGTTATGTGGCGTACCGCCTTGATTACCAGATCGGTACAGGCGCTGTAAAGACCTTCTGGACCTTCCGCGAAAAATACGAGGGATGGAGCTACAACGCCAATCTTAACCTTAGCTCATTGGCAGGTCAGGATGTGAAATTTATCCTCGTGATCTCTGCTTATGGTTCGCCAACTGGTGACCGTGCTTTGTGGGTTAATCCGATCATCTCGCGCGCGGGTGCTCCTGTTGTGACAATTACCCCATCGCCGACAGTCACTGGCACGCCGCCAACTCCCACGCCGACCAAGTCTGCAACTCCAGTTCCGTCCGCTTGTGACCGCGCACAGTTTATTTCAGATGTGACGGTACCAGATGGCACTGCCTTTGGACCGGGCATCGCCTTTAGCAAGACCTGGCGCTTAAAGAATGTCGGCACATGCACATGGTCAAATTACAGTATTATGTTTGACTCAGGCGAAAAGATGGGCGGACCTGATTCTGCGGTAATCCCGACTTCTGTGGCACCGGGACAAACTGTGGATATTACCGTCCCATTAACTTCACCGACCACAGCTGGCACTTATCGTGGTTATTGGAAACTGAAGAGCAGCGGTGGTATTCCATTTGGCATTGGCTCTGCTGGGACGAAATCCTTCTGGGTTGAGATCAAAGTGACAGGTACTGGGACTGTTCCCGCCTCAGTCACCCCCGGCACACCGGGTACGCCAGTTACTCCTGCGACTCCGATTGCAGGAACCGTTTATGACTTTGCCGCAAATGTTTGTACTGCCACATGGTTCAGCGGAGCAGGTCAACAGCCGTGCCCAGGCTCGGAAGGAAATGCAAACGGTTTTGTGCTGATCGTCAATCCTTCCAAGCTGGAGAATGGCGTATCTGACAACCGCACTGGCTTGGTCACTGTTCCGCAGAATATCACCAACGGATACATTCAAGGCATTTACCCTTCCTATAAGGTAAAGAGCGGCGATAAATTCCGCTCGATCGTAAACTGCGAATACGGCGCGACAGCCTGCTATGTGGTCTTCAAACTTGAATATGTGGTCGCTGGCAGTTCAACTGTTCAAACCTTCTGGGCTTTTGTGGAAAAATATGAAAATCCAGGTCAGTATTACTCGGCAGATATTGACCTGACTGCGCTGGTTGGGCAGGATGTCAAATTTGTCCTCAGTGTGTATGCCACTGGTTCGCCAGTAGGCGACCGCGCGCTTTGGGTTGCGCCCATCATTTACAATGCGGCAGGTTCAGCCCCAGCGCCTGCTCCCACAAACACACTTGTACCTTCATCCGCAACACCCACAGCCACATTCTCGCCAACGCCTACTATTACAAATACACCAATGCCAACCGCAACCAACACACCAGTCACTCCTGCTCCATAATAGAAAGTTGAAAGATGTTCCCGTTGTCGAAAGGCAGCGGGAACTTTTGTTATATATCCTCGTCTTTCTTTTCAAAGGAGACTTGATGAAACGCATCCTGTTTTTGACATTGATCTTCCTGACAGCCTGTTCTGCAGCGGAGCCAGTTCCTATATCCTACTTTCCCACTTCGACGACACCGCTTCAGATAACCCCCGAGCCTGGTACGGTTATTCTGACGGCGACTGCTGACCCGGCGCAGGATGTCTCAGTCACATCCATGCCTGTCGAAACAGAATCAGCTTCCTTCTCAGAAAAAGAAGCGGGGGAGTTGTACTTCTTCTTACAGCCACGGCAGGCGGGTCAATCCATTCAGTTGGCGAAAGTCTCTGGGGCATGTATTTCTGATTCCGCAACCTGTCCGCCGATGCAGATCGTGAAAGTTCCTTTTGATTTTAATTTTACGATCAACGCATTGAATTGGTCACCAGATGGAAAGTACGCCGCTTTCTCATATTCAGATCAGCCCAGTGGCACGCCCACCAAATTATGGCTGTTGGATGCCGCCGCAAACACGTGGACTTCCCTCGCAGAGTTCCCATACATTGACCCGCCGTTCTGGTCACCTGATGGCACGTGGATCGCATTCCGCACGCAAGATGGACTCGGCGGCGAAGAAGTGTATGTTGTTCATCGTGACGGTACAGAATTGAAGAACATCGCGAAGGGATTGCCCGTCGAAGGACGTCCCTACATCATGGACGGCTGGTATACGGAAAATGTCATCATGCGTTCGGCATTACCTGGTAGTGCGGGAAATATTTACCTCGTGCGCGCCAGTGACGGGCATGAGCGCCCGATGTTTGAAACATTATTGACCAAGGCGCAATTCACCGCCGCGCCCGATGCGAGCCTGCTTGTTTATGATGATTACGATTACAACAGCCAGAACCATGTCTTAAAAGTGATGGAACCTGACGGTGCAAATGCCGTAACACTGGCGAATTTCACAGGTGGAAGTTTATATCCCATTGTCTGGTCGCCAGACAGCAAGTTGGTCGCTTTCAATTATTACAGCAATTCCGTAGATGGCACACCCACTGCGGAAGTTTATGTTGTCAGCCGCGATGGGAATACATTAACCCCGGTCTACAAAGGCACAACCATTGGGCGGCTGCTCTTTTCTCCAAATGGAAAATATTTACTCGTGGAGGAAACCAACTCCGCCACAGGCGGACATTTGTTTTTAGTTGACCTTGCCACTCTCGAAACAAAAATACTGCAAGCCCCAGGCTTATCCACAGACTATGATTGGTATGCGCCTTCGTGGAGACCGTAATATTTAGTGCCTGGCGAAATTGCGGTAGACTCAATTATTGGCGAAGAACCTAACTCTAGTAAATCGAAAGCATGTCTTGACAACCGAATATGCATAACCACTGAGCCGCGGAGACACTGAGAAAAAACTCCGTGACTTGGTGCCTCCGTGGTGAGAAATTTTTCTGTCGCTCTGTGAAAAATAAAAAGTTCATTGATGAGTTTCTAAATATGCGAAAAAATTTCCTTTGGTTCGTCGTGCTTATATTTCTTTCCTTCAGCTTGTTTTCCGTAAATCAAGTCTCTGCGCAGGATGAAACACCGACGCCTGAGGTTGACACCCCAACACCTCAGGCGCAAGCCCCGACTCCCTCGCAAATTATCGAGGCAGTGAACGCCTTGCGTATTTCACATGGCATTTCTCCTTTGGGTGTGCATTCTGTTTTAATGCAAGTTGGTCAACAGGAAGCCGATGGCATTGCGTCTGGCAATGCAGGCCACTGGCGGCCTGAAGGCTTAACTCTGGGGCAATGGCTGATCTTCCTCGGGTATCCGCTTTCTGGTGATCTATCAATGGACGGCTATCGTTCTGAAAACTGGGGATTCGCGCAGAACGCCGAACAGGCAATCGCCATGTGGCTGGGTGACGATGAACACACCAACACCATGCTCTCGCTTGACCGCAGTGACATTGGCGTTGGCATCGCATTTTCAGCAGGAAAATGAAGCCTATGTCATCGTGGTCGAGACCGCACTTCAAACCAGAAGCGGCAAACAGCAAACAGATGCCATTGCCATTATGACGGGCATCCCGCTGACACAAGCCGCCTATTCTGCCATGTCCACGGAAGCTGCGAAAAATGGATTGCTTCCGCAAGGCATGGCTCCCGTCGCACTCAACACCGCGCTCGCTGATGGCAATGTTTATCACGATGTGAAATACGGTCAAACCTTGTGGAGTATTGCGATCACATACGGGACAACCATCAAACAAATTCAACAATTGAATAATTTGTTCGATACGACGGTACAGCCTGGTCAGCATTTGCTGATATTGAAAGGTGCGACGCAGCCCGCGCCCCGCGAAGCGTCCATCACGCCGATGGTTGGTCAGTCGCCCCAACCACTTTCCACACCGACAATGATTCGTGCCACTAAAACACCTGCTCCTGAATCCACACCTTTCATCGCGCGAGATAATCCAATAGACAGGTTTAGCATTATCGCCATCGGCATCGCTGCATTGTTTTTAGGCGGACTTTTCACAGTGATGACGAAGAAAAAACCGATATAGAAACAGACCTGACAGGTTTCCAAAAAACCTGTCAGGTCTGTACTTATACCCATCCACAACGTAAACTAAGACAAATCTATGCCCCCTCCCGCCTCCCCCAAATACACAAGACTGACCTTACATAATGTATTCCAACTTTTTATTGTGGATTTGGGGGAGGTGCCCAGCCCGCGTTCAGCGGGCAGAGGCGGTGGGGCAGAAAACTGGAGACCCTATGATTTTCTCGAACAATCCGCGCCCTGAGGATTTGAAATCCCTTGCGGATGTGAAACACGTGCCGTTTTGGTTGGATGACCCGCTGCGCCCCGAGCCAGCATCCGCGTTGACAGAAAACATCAAAGCGGACCTTGTCGTGGTCGGTGCTGGCTTCACAGGCTTGTGGACTGCGCTATTGGCAAAGCAAGCCGACCCTGCACGTGATGTGGTTTTGCTCGAAGCAGGGGAAGTTGGCTGCGGCGCAAGCGGACGCAACGGTGGTTTTGTCGCATCGTCGCTGACTCATGCCTTCAACAATGGACTCAACCGCTGGCCCGATGAACTTAAAAAGCTGACCGAGTTGGGACATAAGAATTTGGACGGCATCGAAGAGACGATCAAACAATTCAACATTGATTGTGACTTCATCCGTTCGGGCGAGATCAGTGTGGCAAACGAACCCTGGCAGATCGCTGACCTGCACGAGGAAGTGGAAGAGTCCGCAAAATATGGGGAGAATATTCAATTTCTCAACCAAGAGCAAGTCCGCGCGCGAGTCAACTCGCCGACTTATCTTGCCGCAGAGCATTGACCCGTCTGTGGCGATGGTCAACCCCGCGCGATTAGCGTGGGGGCTGAGGCGCGCATGCCTGGAAGTTGGAGTCCGCTTGTTCGAGGGCACTCAGGTTCGGGCGTTGGAAGAGATGCGCGACGCGAAGCGTGTCCTCGTCAAAACAGACCGCGGTCAAGTCGAATCCAAAAAAGTTGCGCTTGCCACCAATGCCTTCCCGCCTCTGCTCAAACATCTTTCGTTTTTCATGGTGCCTGTTTATGACTACGTCCTGATGACCGAGCCGCTTTCACAGGAACAGCGCGCCGCAATTGGCTGGCTTGGGCGCGAGGGCGTCGGCGATTACGGCAATCAATTCCATTATTACAGCATCACGCCTGAGGGGCGGATTTTGTGGGGCGGATACGACGCGGTCTATTATCGGAATAATGAAGTCGCGCCGCATCTGGAGAACCGCCCCGAGACCTTCGCCCGTTTGGCTGGACACTTCTTCCAAACATTTCCCCAGCTGACAGGTCTGCGCTTCACGCACGCCTGGGGCGGAGTGATAGACACCAGCTCGCGTTACACCGCTTTTTGGGGCAAGGCATATCATGGCAAGGTGACGTATGCGCTGGGCTACACAGGACTCGGCGTCGGCGCATCGCGCTTCGGCGCGCAGGTGATGTTGGACTTGCTTGATAACAAAAAGACCGAACGCACTGAGTTGAAAATGGTCAAGTCCAAACCGTTCCCATTCCCGCCTGAACCGTTCCGCACGCCGATCATCAACTTTACACGCTGGTCCATGGATCAAGCGGATCAAAATCAAGGGAAAAGAAATTTATGGTTGAAGACTTTGGACGCGCTGGGGCTGGGGTTTGATTCGTAGCACATAAAGTGCGTCTTATTCTACTAATAAACAAAGACCTCGGAGTTCTCATAGAAACTCCGAGGTCTTTTTACTTCTCACTTCTTACTTTTCACTCTCCCCTCACTTCTTCACCGGCTTCGCCATCTCATCCCTCACCGTATTATACAAACTCTCCGCCTTCAAATCACTCAATGAATAGCATGGCGCTTTGAGGTGATCGGCGAGTTGCTGCGCGAGTCCCTGGTCAAAGGCGGCGTGTTCCATGTTGATCACCACGGAGCGCGTCTTTTCGTTTGCGATCATTTCTGCAAATTTGAAGCCTTCTTCCTGCGGCGGCAATGTCCCAATGGATACGTTGCCTGCGCCATCGGTCAACACGATCAGAAGCGGTTCCACATCGGGGTGGATGTGCTTCTCGTGGGTCAGCACATCATGCGCCATGAACAGTCCCGCCGAGAGCGGAGTCTTTCCGCCGACGGGGATATCCATCAGTGCGCGCTGTGCAAGTTGAACTGAATTGGTGGGGGAGAGTACCAGCGTGGCGCGGTCTTTCTGGAAGACGATCAATCCCACGCGGTCACGGCGCTGGTAGGCGTCGGTCAACAGCGAGAGGATCGCGCCCTTTGTGGCGTTCATGCGCTCGGCAACTGCCATTGACCACGAAGCATCCACGAGGAACAAAACCAAATTCGCCACACGCTTGACGCGGATCTTGCGCTGCAGGTCGCTTTTCTTGATCGAGAAAGCCAGCTTCTTGCGTTCCTCGGTGCGCTGTTTTTGGAAAGGCGCAGCGGCGCGGAACGAGGCATCGAACGCGATGTCGGTCAGGTTATCGCCTGCGGGACGCGACTTGATATAACGCCCATGCTTGCGCTCCGTTTTGGTCAGCGAACGCCGACCTGCCTTTTGGCGGGTTAATTTATCGAGGGGGGTATTGAGTTTACGAGGCTGGAAGGTCTCGCCTGCTTTTACCTTTTGTCCGCCGTCCCACCAGTTCGCATTTGTGCTTGCGAAAACTTCCTGCTGCTGCATGGGTTCGGGGTTGCCCTGCTGCGGACCTTCCTGCTGCTCGTCTTCAAGTTTTAAGTTTTTTTTTCCTCGCCTTCGCCATCCTGCTTGCTCTCGGATTCATCGTCCGATTCGCTCGGCTGGGATTGACCCGCCAACTGCTCGATGCGTTCCTGCAATTGTTCGGTGGTCATCTCGGCTTGCTGGAAGGGAGTGCGTTTGATGCGGTGCGGAAGCGCCAGCTCTGCGGCGAGCGCGATATCGTGGTCGTTGATCTTGGTGCGGCCTTCGAAGGCAGCTTCGGCGCGAGCGGCTTTGAGAATGACTAAGTCTGCGCGATGACCGTCCACATTAAGAGATGAAGTCAACGCGGCGATGGAGAGCAGGTCACGGCTGGTGTGGGTGACCTTGTCAACGAGTTCACGTCCGAGCGCGATCTTTTCTGAAAGTTCATCTTCTTTGGGAAGCCATAGCTTGCGGAAGGCTTCCGCGTCCCGTTCGTATGAAAGATTGCGTTCCATGATGGTCACGCGTTCACGCGCCTCACGGATGCCGACAATGTCCACGGACAGCGCGAAGCGGTCCAGCAACTGGGGGCGGAGATCTCCCTCTTCAGGATTTATCGTCCCGACGAGAATGAAGCGGGCGGGGTGGGCGAAGGAAATGCCCTCGCGTTCGACCGTGTTCACGCCCATCGCCGCTGAGTCCAGCAGAATATCCACCACGTGATCATCGAGCAGATTCACTTCGTCAATGTAAAGCAATCCGCGATTTGCGCTGGCGAGTACACCAGGCTCAAAATGACGTTCGCCTTTTTGAATGGCTTTTTCAATGTCAAGCGTACCGACCACGCGGTCTTCGGTGGCGGAGACAGGAAGATTAATGAACGGCGTGGCGCGTTCTCCGTGTGGGAAGTTTTTTGTTTGCGCCGCCGCGTTCCTTACATTCGGTGCACCATGTCCCAGGTTTATCGGGGTCGCATCCGAAGCGGCAGTCCTGAACGATTTTTACATGTGGCAACAACGCGGCTAATGAACGGGCGGCAGTGGATTTTGCAGTGCCGCGTTCGCCGCGGATCAATACGCCGCCGATACGGGTATCAACGGCATTGAGAATGAGTGCGCGTTTCATGCGCTCTTGTCCAACGATGGCTGTAAAGGGAAATATAGCGGGCATTTGTTTACTCCAGCCGTGATTATAACGCGAGTTTTAAGAAGCTGGCAAACTTCGAATGTCTTGCTTGCAGGTCTCTTATAGTAAAAACTCAAAAAAGACTTCAGAAGTCTAATTTTCAAATTCGAGTATCAGGGTTGTCAACTTGGCGTTTCACTTGTATAATCCAACTTACATTTCAGTTAATTGGAGTCACGAGTGATGGATGAAAACGAAGCCCTAACCGGGCAAGGGGCCGAGAACGCCCAGGGAGAACACCCTAACAATCAAACAATGGAGTCATTGCTAGAATCGGAATCCATGAGTGTGGAATTGCCTCAAGTAGGCGAGATCCGCAAGGGTACTATTGCAAGCATTGGCGCAAATCAGATTCTCATTAGTGTTGGCGCGAAATCTGAAGGCGTTGTGGCAGGCCGCGAGTTGGAACAACTCACGCCTGAAGAACGTGCCGAGCTTCAGGTTGGACAGGAAGTTAATGTTTTTGTCCTCAACCCTGAAGATCAAAATGGCAACGTTGTGTTGTCCTTTAAACGCGCCCAGGAAGAAATGTCCTGGGAAAATGTTGAGAAGATGATCGTCGATGAGACCGTGATCGATACAAAGATCATTGGTTTCAACAAAGGCGGTTTGATTGTTGCAGTCGGCAACCTGCGAGGTTTCGTTCCCTCCTCTCAGATCAGCTCATCACGTCGCGCCCAGTCCTCTGGCGATACGCCCGAGCAGCGCTGGCAAAAGATGGTCGGGCAGCCGATCTCGGTCCGCATTATCGAAGTGGACCGCGAACGCCGCCGCCTTATTCTGTCTGAACGCTCCACCAATACAGAATCCCGCTCTTCCATGAAAGACCGCGTCATCAGCGAATTGGAAGAAGGTAAAGTATATACTGGCAAAGTTACCAGCCTTGCCGATTTCGGCGCCTTCGTCAACATCAACGGCGCAGACGGTCTCGTCCACCTTTCCGAGCTTTCATGGGAGCGTCTCAACCACCCCAAGGAACTTCTCGAAGTTGGCCAGGAAGTCAAGGTCAAGGTTATCAATGTTGACCGCGAAAAGAAACGCATCGGGCTTTCCATGCGCGCCTTACAGGATGATCCCTGGAAGAGCCGTGTTGAGAAATTCAGTGTCGGCCAGCTTGTGGAAGGCACAATTACCCGCCTGACCAAGTTTGGCGCGTTTGCCCGTCTTGAAGGCGATATCGAAGGTCTCATCCACATCTCCGAGTTGAGCGAGAACCGTGTTGAGCATCCGAAGGAAGTCCTCAAGGAAGGTGAAGTCAAGACCCTGCGAGTTATCCGCATTGATGGCGAACAACACCGTGTCGGTCTCAGCCTTCGCAAAGTGGACTCAGCCGCATTTGCTGACAAAGACTTCAAAATGCTCACTCAGGAATTCCATGAGCAGGATGAAGAAAGCCCTTCGGAAGAAGAAGCAAAACCAGTTGAAGAACCTACTAAACCAGCTGAAGAACCCAAAGACGAACCCAAATCAGAATAAAATAAACCAGAGCGCACCGAAAGGTGCGCTCTTCAATAATCCCTATGAATCTAATTGTTGATGCTCACGCAGACATTGCTTATAACATGCTGAAATATGGCCGCGACTATACACGTGCCGCAGAGGAAACGCAGCGTCTTGAAATCGGCACTGCAGCCGCATTGGAAAACGAAGATGCGCTCCTAGGCTGGCCCGATTATCAGCGCGGGCAAGTGGCTGTTATTTTCTCAACTCTTTTTGCACTTCCAGCGCGTTGGAGTACGAGCAGCAATAAATCCCAAGTCTACAAAACATTTGATGAAGCCCATCGGTTTTATCACGAACAGTTAATGACCTATCATCAGATGACCGATTCTGCGCCTGACAAATTCCGCCTCATCGCATCTTCCCGCGACCTGGACCTGATTCTCGACCATTGGCAGAATCCAGTCCCAAGCGAGAGCGGGCATCCTGTAGGCATGGTCGTTCTCATGGAAGGCGCCGAAGGTATTCGCAATCTCTCAGAATTGGAAGAATGGCACGAACTTGGCTTGCGATTGATCGGACCTGCCTGGGTGGGCACACGTTATTGTGGCGGCTGGAAAGAACCCGGTCCGCTGACGAATGATGGGCGGAAACTTCTCTCAGCCATGGCAGACTATAATTTCATCCTCGACCTCAGTCACATGGACGAACAATCCGCAGTGGAAGCGCTCGATATTTATCGCGGACCGATTGTTGGAACGCATGGCAACTGTCTCTCGCTCATGCCAAACGTCAACTCGAATCGCTATTTTTCCGACCGCGTCCTTGAGGGGATCATTGAGCGTGACGGGGTGGTGGGAGTCGTCCCTTTTAATTCATACTTAAAAGTTGGTTGGACAGTTGGGCAAAATAAACGGGAGGAAGTCCCTCTGCGATATGTCGCCGACCATATTGACCATATCTGCCAGATCGCAGGAGATGCGCTACATGCAGGTATTGGTTCAGATTTCGACGGCGGCTTCGGTCTGCAATCTGTCCCGCCAGAAATTGAAACAGTCGCAGACCTGCAAAATCTGGTATCCTTATTACAAGCACGCGGCTATTCCGAGACAGATATTGCCAATATTTTTGGCGGTAATTGGATTGCGCGCTTGAAAAGAGACCTGCCTGCATGAACACAATTCGATTCTTCAATACGGAGAACAAATGACGAACTCTGTGCCTGCGTCCACCTCTGTGGAAACTACGCCTCTTGTAGATGACGCATCTGCACCGCGCATTATTGTCAGTATTGCGGTCACCTTGTTTGGATTGTTGATCTTTGTCATTGGCGCCAAGCCCGATTGGTTCGGCTGGGATCGCAGTGCTGTCGTCGGTTTTGTGCAGATCGCTGTTTTTCTGGCTGGTCTTGCCATCATTTGCTTCGGTGGGTACGTTGGTCTGCTCACCTTGTGGTGGGGGCGTGAACGCACGATTGTTTCGGACATCGGCACAAGGTTGGTTGCCACAGGATATGTAATTGCTGTCTTTGCCGGGCTGGCGGATATTTTTGGGATGGGCTCACAGTCATTTCCACAGGTCCCTTATTTTGGGCCGTGGCAGGCAACCGGAGTATTGATCGGTCAGGGAATCATTGTATTGGGTTTCCTGCTGTTTATCCCGTTTTACCATCAAAAAAATTCACTTAAACATGCTTCGTGATTATTCAAATGAAGATGCTTGGCTTCATCAAATTAACGCAGATCCTGTATAAAAAAAGAAGCCAGTCACATGACTGGCTTCTTTTTTGGAGGTGCCCCCACGGAGATTCGAACTCCGGTCGTGGCCTTGAAAGGGCCGCGTCCTAGGCCTCTAGACGATGGGGGCTCTTTTTTTGAGCGGGCGAATTCTATCATTCCCCTCTATGTCAGTCAAGCGATTTGGGCACTAATTTTCAGGCTTCACGCGCTGATGAAGCAAAGCCATTAAGTCGATCTGGTTGCGATTGATCAACATTCCTGCACTTTCCACACGCAAATTTGGAATAAGTATACCTGTGAGTGTCGCATTGAAAATGGGCAGGAACTCACGCGAACCATCTGTGATGAGCGCAGTGAAATCAAAACGCCCAGGCAGTTCCATAATGCCTTCAATTTCAAACATCTGTGTGGTGATGCGGATCGGATATTCAACAACATTTGTGTATCCGCCGCGCACAAGGGCCTGCGGACCAAGGTCCTCGCGGCGTGCCATGCAGATCGCATAGATATGTTTCTTCATCATACGCACAATTTCAAAGTGATCTACAAGTTTTGTGGGCATGTGCAAGCGTGCCAGGCGCGCATCATTGATCTCGAGCGCCGAACGTGTCGGGTCGTTCAGCATTCCCATTGCTCCATTGTTTGTGACCATGATCTTGCCAACCGCGCGATACCCGGACGTTAAAATATCAGCAGGAAGAAAACGATAAGTGCGGGGAGAAACAAGGGACATGGCAGACTCTTATCCTTCAGTTAACAATCATGAATGGGGCGCGGCGCACTGGTGTGAGTGCGGGGTGGGGGCGGAGTGCGGCGGGGGTTCTTGGTGGGTTTGCCCGCGTTTGGGTCCAGGATCATGTTCAACCACGTGATTGCCTTTAGATCATATTCACGCTTGCCGCATACATCGCAGATCCATGCCGGGAAATGCGGCACGCTGATCAACTCATCGCCGAGCCATGTAAAATACGTAATGTGACGCGGCTGTAAAATGCCCGCATGGCATTCATTACAAGGAAAATATTCTGGAAAAGTATTCTCAGATTCGCTCATGTAATTTCCTATTGAGTTGCTGGTATTTTTGCGTGGCGGATTATTTCCCATAAAGGCGGCGGCCAGTAGATCACAACCGCCTTGCCGACCACCTTCTCAAAAGGCAAAAAGCCCCAGGAATGTGAATCGGAAGAATTGTTGCGGTTATCGCCCAGCACGAACAGCTGGTCATCGGGCAC
Source organism: uncultured Chloroflexia bacterium (assembly GCA_963833175.1). Taxonomy (GTDB): domain Bacteria; phylum Chloroflexota; class Anaerolineae; order Anaerolineales; family Villigracilaceae; genus Villigracilis. Next base: position 396,802 of record CAWHXC010000015.1, on the reverse strand, counting down.
CTGCCACTCACCGGAATATGCAGGAGTGGCGGCAATATAAGGTTCATCCAAAACCTGCCCGTTCACAGAAACCTTGCCATTTTGCACACCAATTGTATCGCCGGGCAAGCCAATCACACGCTTGATCAATTCCTGTTCGGGATCCATCGGGAAATGGAACACAATAATATCGCCGCGTTCCACTTTACCAAATTGATAATTTAATTTACTCACCAGCACAAACTCGCCATCTTGAAGAGTGGGGATCATACTGAACCCATCCACTCGGACACGTGCTGAAACTGCGTTGATCCCTAAAAATAAAACGACAGCCAATACCAAGGTTTCAATAATATCTAGCGCGAACCGCCCCCAGTGAATCTTTTCTTGTTCAGGAACTTGTGTTTCGGGCTGTGCTTCAGTCTGCAATTCTTGTTCTAAATTTTCCAAACGTGCCTCCTGCTTTCGTCAAAATTATACTTCTCTTTTTCCGAAGTCGGCTGTATCTTAGACCTTACCCCATGCAAAAAAGGTAGGAACTTGTAAGGTGCGTTCTCCATTTCTGCGGGCAATTTCATCCAAAACCTTCATTTTTTGGATTTCCTCGCCCGGGACGATTCCATCCAGATCGGCTTCGATCACTGTCCATTCATTTTCCCAATCTTGAGCAGAACGCATCACTGCTTCGCCTTGAATGGGTCCTGTTTCAATGAGCTTGATCCCAGCCTGATAAAAAGTCTCCGCCAGCCTCGCGCCGAAGGATGGATTTGCTCCCTGCCTTCGTAATGATTCTGTTTGCCATTCGCCGAGAGGTTTAAGCGCGGCTGGCTCATCCACCCGCTGACTGTAATCTGGTTCTGCCAATGCTAACACGCTCTGACCCACGCGTGCCATTTCACGCAGCAACTTGCAATGGATCATGAACCCAGAGCAAAAGGAAATGGCAATAGACAATGTCAAATGCCTGATCGGGATATGGGAGAAAATGCCCATCGCCGCGCGTTAGCGAAACTGCTGAGGCGTGGATCCTGCACTCGGCGAGCGAAGCAGGTTCAAGGTCCAGACCGTGCAGCGTGGCGGGGGTGGTCAGGTCGTGCAGGATCGCTCCCGTTCCGCATCCTACTTCGAGCACGCGGCGCGCGTTTGTGAGCCCCGCCTGTTCAAATAGATAGGTTCTCAGGTCGCGAGTCCATGCGGCTTGCTGGAGGTAACGCGAATGCCAGTTCATCCTTCGCAAAATTTCGGATTGTTTTTTTGGGGTTCGTCCCACCAGTTAAGGACAAACTCAATTTGTTCATTCGTTTCCGGCGAACGTACAAGATATGGATTTTTGGGTCTGGTCTTGTACAGCTTGTTGACCAGCGCAAGGGCTTGTTCGTTTGTATTGCCGTGCCTGACAAGATAACAGCCAACGACCATGCCTGTGCGTCCCACCCCGCCCCAACAATGGACATACACACAACTGCCGTTTTCGATGGCTTCATCGATTGTGTCGAGAATGGCCGTCATCGTTTCGGCGGAAGGAGTGGTGTGGTCGCGAATGGGAAAGTGATGATACGCTGGGTTGATTCCGTAATTTTTTCCCTGTTCTTTGAGGATATTTTCATAGGGCATCAGTTCATCTGATTGGGTAAGATCTATAAAAGTATAAACGCCTGCTTTGAGAAATGCATCCATACGGAGGCGCGTGATTTCGGGGTCATAACCGCCAGGGTATTCACCCGCAAGGAAACGGTTTTCTTCAACCCAATAGGATTCGAGGATGGGAAGTTTGGTCATTTGGTTAACTCGGTTAATTTTATTGCGGAAATGATGTGCAAAGACTATTAAGGATGCTGGCGCGTAATTCGACCAGTTCAGGGTACTCATAAAAGAAAGCGATCTTTTGTTCTTTGATGGAATTGCCTGTCGGTTTGGGACTGAATACAAAATAAGCGAAGGCTTCAGCGATGTCTTCATCTGGATGTGTGGCGGAATAATCATCAAGGAATTGATCCTGGTGTGCTTTATAAAAATTATAAAGACCATCATAGTATGGGGTAAGGTCTTTGGTTCCGTATTGGAGCGCATCTATTTTTTGCCACTCATCATTTATATCCTGGCCAAAAGCGATTGTAGAAAGCCTGGATGTATGAATCCTGTGTAACTACAACCCGTGCCTGTGAAAAAATTGGGGCAGGCTGCGGCTTTGCTCGCTTGCAAATCCAAATTATAAGGGTCGTTCACGATCTCCTGGTCGGGTGTGACCTGTGAGGCGTTAAGCGTGAGGATGTGGGCGTATTCGTGGATCATGGTGAACACGAGCGAATCTTTATCTTCAAGATCGGCAACGTCAATTTCCAAAATCCATTGCGAGGGATCAGCTTTGGTCTGGTCAACGGCTGCGAGAGTGTTGGAGTATCCATCTGTGAAGGTGTTGTATTGCGTGACCATTTGACGGTTCTGCGGCGGGATCAGGTCGGTGAACATTTTCCAGCCTTCGTTTTGCATGGCGGAATCTTCCTGCTCGTCTTTGAGATCGTCTGGGACAGATTTATAATGTTGGGTCTGTGATCTCATCGCCTTGCACTGAATAGGTTGCCAGATAATGGAAATCTGGCTCAGAATAATCTGTAACGCCTTCCATGTTGTATACGTCACCTTGCGCGCTTGCGATGACTTCTGTCATTGTGACAGCGCAAGCGGCATTGGGCGTTTCTGCAACCAGAATGTTCGAGGCGTATCTTCCAAATGAAATGCCTAAAAGAGTGAGAAAGCCAGTGGTAAGCAGAATGATAACGATAATAATGAAGGTCTGGTTTTTTTTCATATTTTTCACCTGCATTTTTTACAGAGATACATGCGGCGATGTTAGCTTGATAATAAAATTGCCAGAGGTATTCTGGCAATTATTTTTTGATTATATACTAAGTCCCATTAAGCGCCTAATCATGATTCCCTGAGCAGAGCGAAGGGTCTCTTGGATAATCGTAGAGGTTCTTCGCTTCGCTCAGAACGACATTGAGTAAGGTGAGATAAGTGTGTTCATCTTATTTTTTGTGAATAGTTTCCCATTCATCTCTCAAAAAATTGCCCATTACCTTATCTGCTTCGCCTTGGGCAGGGAGGACATCGCCATCGGGTTCGACGTACATCCAGGTTTTGCCTGCGCCCGCGGGGATTTCATCATCCACGGTTTCGATCGCCACGGGGTGAGCTGCGGAGTAAGGCACGGGCAGGTCCCAGCGGATGGTGAGGCGCAGGGAGTTTGCGGTATCTTGCAATTCGAGTAGCTCATCGGTCAGGTTGTCCTCGGCTGTGCTGAGAGAGATGTTTTCCACAGCCAGATTTGCGATCTTTTGCAGGATGTCTTTGGACTGGCTTACATTTTCCTTATTTAGCGTGAAGTGCACTGTAAGGAATATATCCTGCGGGACGATGGTTTCGATGGCTTTCCAGGAACGCGGGTCATTAGGCTGAAGGATGAGCATGACATGATCCAAGCCAGTTTGCAGGAGCAGTTCAAGGTAATCTTTGTCAGCGAGTTTCAAGCCGTCGGTTAATAAGCCGCAGACTTGTCCGTTCTTTTCGGCGTGGGCGATGAGTTGGGGGAGGTCTTCGCGCAGGGTGGCTTCGCCGCCTGTGAAGATGATGTGCGGGATGCCTGCCAGCCAGGCTTTGTCCATGATGATCTGCCACTCTTCGGTGGTGAGTTCACGGTCAACTCTTTTGACGGGGGCAAGGTTTGCCTGAGAGTTGAGCGGCAGGCGATAGGTGAGGGCGCAATCCAGCCGCAGGGTGAATTGCGCCGAATGGGGTGCGACCCGCTCAAAGCCGAGGAAAGAGGCGGGATCCAGATCGGGGGTGGATATCAGGGTGTGGATCTGATCGGTGAAGTTGGCAAAATCTGCCAGCGCAGTTTTCTTATCTACCCGATAGCGTTTTGAAACTTGTTCCGCGGCTTCTTCGGGATCTGTACCTTTGATGAAGTGATAGGCGTATTCGGCGGCGGTGGGATTGAGCTGCAGGATCGTGGATGCGTTGAGGATGAGCAAGCCCGAGCCGTCGGCGCGGAGGCGAAGATGCAGGCGGTATGGCTTTTCATCTTCTGTAGCTTGCAGATGGTGTGTGCCTTCGGGCAATGGCGTGACTTTTGAAAAACGACCTGAAATTTTGTCAAAGATGTTCATGGCAACTCCTTTATGGGAACTTGATCCAGCCTGCGTCGAGGAAATATAAATAGATGTAGCCGATCAGCAGGAGAACCCAGCCGATCAATTGAAGGCGGTCCATTAACGATTCAAATGACAAGCTGAAATTATCCTTGATGGTTTCGACAATGCCTTCGAGATTGTCGAGTTTATTCTTTAGGTTTTCTTTCCAGTCTTTGAGATAGAGCTCAATTTGAATGGCTTCGTAAAGTTTTGCCGTGTACCAATCGCCGATGAGGAGCAGGTTCTGTTCGGCGCGTTCGAAATCGAGCATGACTTCGAGCTTGTGCTCTGCGATCTTGCGGATGACACCTCTTGTAGCGTACGGGCGGCGTTTGTTTTCAAAGAAGGTTTCGCTGATCTTGTCGAGCATGGCGTCGATGGATTGGTCCAACATGCGGTAGCGCAAGAGTTGATAGTTGCCTATCTTCAGCAGGGCGATGTCGGATTGGTAGTCTTCATTGGGTGCGATGATGACGGCGCCTTCCCAATCTACGAGGGTGAGTTCCCTGGTGGAGTAGTGCGTGCGTGAGATAAGGATCTCTTCGATCTCGCTTTTGTCGAACACTTCACGCTGTGAGCGGATGAATTTTGTCAGTGCAAGTTCGTTCTTTTCTATCCATTTGTCGGGGGATGGTTTGGCATCCCGTACCAGCAGGATGGTGTATTCCTCGTACAGTCCATTTTGACGGTATTGGGTCGGGATGAATTTGCTCTGCAGGGCGCTTTCAATTTTGGCTCGTTCCTGCATGATGGATGCTGCGAATGGGTCTTTTAGTTCAAAATGACATTCGATCATTTGCACGCGCCCGTCATACCGCTGGCGCGTCACCTGCACTGCATGGCCTTCAATGAGGACAGTTTCTTCGCCGAGAGTGACGAGGTCAATGTCAATCGGCTGGAAATACGGCGCATCTTTTAATCCCTTGAATGGTTCAGGGATGGGAGCTTTGCCGTCGTCGGCATCGGGAAAGGCGATCAGGTAGCAGATTTCCATGAGAGATAAGTAAAAAGTGAGAAGTAAAAGGTCGGGTGGTTAGGAGCGGATGAAATGGGGCATTTCGAGCGGGATTTCCAGGGAAATTTCGACGAAGCCTGCATATTCGCCTTCTGCATACCAGGGGGATTGGTAGATGAGTTTTTTTACGCCGTTCTTTTCGATGGTGTAGACGTTTTTGGTTTTCGCCGCCAGAAGCCTTTCCACTTTTTGATGGGATTGCCCTGGGTGACAATCGAGCATGTTCGAGCCGATGAGTTTGCGTCCGCCATCTGCTTCGAATGTTTTGGCGGCTTTGTCGTTCATTTCGAGGATGATGCCTTCTTCGTCACAAACGGTGATTGCGGCGGGAAATTCTTTGATCCAGGCGTGGTCTGTCATATAAACTCCAAGGATGAATGATGAAAGTGAAAAGTGAGAGGTGAGAAGTCGGAATATGAAGAATTAACTTCTAACCTGCAAACTTTTAACCTTAAGCCAACCTAACCTTAAACCTTAAACCTGTAACTCCTGAACCTGAAACTTTAGCGGACATCCGCCGCCGCATTCAGGGAGCAGGGAGCAGGTTTCACATTTGAATGGAAGGTTCTGTCTCTCGCGCAGTTGGACGGATAGTTTGTGATTCCAGATCGAATCCCATGGGTCGGTGAGCATGTTGCCCAGTGAATAATAATACGATTGGCAGGGCAGCACATCTCCGTTTGACTCAATGCACATGCTGTATAACGCGGCAGTGCAGCCTTTCACGCCGAGGTTGTTGGCGGTGGGGTCAAATTCACAATATTGAGTGGGCGTATACCAGATCAGTTTTTGTCCGTGCGCGGCGGTCTTTTTCGTGGCAATGTCGAGGATGGGCTGCAATTCGTTTTCGTGCAGGCCCGTGCCGACGGTCAGGCCTTGACCCGAATAGATAAGGGCGTTGAGTCCAACAGTTGGGACTCCGAGGTCGGCAAGAAAATTCAGCGTGGCGGGAATTGTATGCGCGTTCGTGCGGAGCATGGTGGTGTTGGTCATCACGTAGAGTTTTGTGGCGAGCACGTTGTTCAAGCCTGTGATGGTCTGTTTGAACGCGCCCTGGGTGCGCATCATTTCATCGTGGATCTCAGGCACGCAGGATTCGACGGTGATCTGCACATGGTCGAGACCTGCTTTGACGAGTTGCTGGACATATTTCATGTCCGCGAGGCGGCGCGCGTTCGTGTTCAAACCTGTGATCTGGCCGTTGTTTTCTGCATGTTTGATCAACTCTGGCAGGTCGTTTCGCAGAGTGGCTTCTCCACCAGTGAAGACGATGTGCGGCACGCCCAACTCCCAAAGCTGGTCAATGATCTTGAACCATTGCTCGGTGCTGAGTTCGGGGAAGTTCCGTTCGCGGGAGTTGTAGCAATGCGCGCAGTCGTTGTTACAGCGATAGGTGATCGCCAAGTCCATGCGATAAGGGGCGGAGGGACGTGCGCTGAACGGCATGACAGTTTCAAGCCCAAGCTCATGGATGGGACAGGCGCCATCCAGCAAGGATGAAAGATGAGGGATGAAGGATGAATAATCTTCATACGCCTGCTTTTTGCTGACACGATATTGTTTTTGAATGGTCTTGATTGCCTGTTGTTCGTCCACGTTTTCCAAAATGAGATATGCCATCAATGCGGCGGTGGGATTTAAGTGCATGACACTGCTGGCGTTGACGATCAGCGTGCCTGTGCCGTCGGGGTCAATGCGGAGATGGGTGCGCGATTTTTCGTGCTCATCCTCACGTACATAATGATACAAGCCCGATTTTGGATTTGCGATTAACGATTTGCGATTGAATATGTCAGTAAAGATGCTCATGATTCACCTATAAATAAAATTCTGAAATCTGAATTTACCTTCCGCCGCCAGCACAGGCACAGGCACAGCCGGCACAGGCGCACGCACAGGCACATCCGCCGCCGCTGCGACTGCCGCCTCCGCTTGAGGTTGGTTTGGGCGGGGGATTTGTGGCGCCAGTCACTTTTTCAGTGAAGGTGTTGACATTGCCCACGACTTTCGATGAGAAGGTTTGTACGCCAGTGACCATCTGTGCGGCGAAGTCTGCGCCGGGCAGAGCGGAGCGGCCCGAGGATTGACCCTGCATGGAAGCCGGGATTCCGCTTCCAGCTTGGGCAGGACGCGGAGCATATGTCGGGTCGTAGCGTCCCCACCACATCGGCATGAATACAGGTCCATTGAAAACGCGCCGCGTGCGGTCATCGTAATCTTTATCGAGCATGGTCCATTCGAGGGCTTCGTCAAGTTTCTGGCTTTTCACTTCGGGTGTGTCGGCGGTTTCAATCTGCTGCCAGGCTTTTTCCATGATGGCTTTGTAATAATCCAATGTTTCCTTGCGGCTAAAGCCTTTCATTTTTTCGGAAACCGTTTGAATAAGTTTGACCATCGTCTGCTGTAATAAGCCTTGACGTGTTTTTGCATTGTTCTCCTGGAAGGCTTTCAGGAAGTTCAATTCGTATTCATGCAGGCCTTCGGGCAGGGGAGAAGCGGATTTGATCGCCAGCGGATCGCGTGTAACGACCTCGGCGGCATTCTTCTTGATCACACCGAACAGGATCATGGTCATTACTTTGTCGAGCGGCTGTTCCATTAAGATGGCGGCTTCCACGGCGGTCAATCCGCGTTTGATGCCGTGACCTTCAATGGCAACCTTGGGCGGCATGTATTGCATCTTGCGCCGTTGGCCTTGCACTGCGTTAAGGGCAGGCAAGCCAACAAACATGAAGGCAAAGAAGCCGCAGCAAAGAAGGGACGTCATATTATCTATTACAGCGGAAAAATCAAAAGCAGGCTTGGTGACAATTGCGCTTTCGGGTACGTATGATTTTGGAAATGATGCGCCGAATAAATATTGTGTGGAAGCGCTTGCCGATGGATTGTTCCAGGAGTAGAAGACTCGTCCCTGCGAATCAATGCCTGTTTGCGGCTCTGATGGGAAGCCGGAGGGAGTTGAATGCCAGCGAGGTTCATTTGGCTGAACGCCGGGCGGCATGTGGAAGATGACGCTCAGGTCGGTATCGCCATTTACATATTGAGACCCGAACCAGGTCGGTGAGAAGACGGCGCTGGCATAATTCTCATCATTATCGTCGGGATATAAAACCTGTTCGACTTTTCCGATATTAACATGCACGGTCCCACTTTCACCGGGTTGAATGGCGTGTGCACCCATGTCCACTGAGAAGCCTGAACCGCCCTCGCCTTGATAATCGGAGGAGATCGAAAGCGGATTGCCGTCTATGTCGGCAGTCACATTGGAAAATTGACCGTTGGGAACGCCGACATCCACAAAGTCGATCACATGTCCGCCGGGTGAGTTTGTGAATGTGAACTCGTAATCCAGCGTCATTGTGCCGTCTTCATTCAAATATACATTCACGACTTCTTTATCGAGGTCGAATGAATAGGATTGAGCTGCCGCAGGAATGACGATGCCTAGGGCCAGGATGAGAACAAAGGCAAATGTCAGTAATCTTCGTTTCATAAATACCTCCAACGTGGTCTTGGTACGCCCTCGAAAACCACTCGGGCTACTCGACCACCGACAGATCAGAAATCGTAAATCGAAAATTATTTACCACTTCGGTTCTTCAGTCATTTGATAGATGGTATGACAATACGGGCAGTTGACCATCGGCGCGCCGTTGGCGAGAGTGATGTCTTTGGCAGAGAGGGTTCCGCCGCATGAACGGCATTTGACTTCTTCGATCTTGGTTTCACCGGGCAGATCCACTTTCATGGTGACTTGCTGGATGACTTCGGTCTTTGTCCCGCGCATGGCGGCGATGACCATACCTGCGCCGCCCGCAAAGAACAGGATGCCGACAAAGGCAAATCCGAGGCCATAGGTCAGCCAGGATGAACTTCCCTGTCCAGATGTGGAGCCGATGACACTTAATGCGCCATATCCCAACAGGCACAATCCTATTAAAAACAAGATACCAGCGCCGATGTAGAGAAATGTTTTATTTGCCATGAATAAATCTCCTGTGATTTCGCGCTGAGCGACACTTGCACCGCACGCAAGTGCAGGTGAGTCGAAGCGCACCTAACCTGAAAATGTTGACTTGTTATGAACCCGTCCTTCGACTGCGCTCAGGACGAAGTAATTTATATACGATAAGTCTAGCATTTTCGTCTCATTATGGCATGTGACTTTCGTCTATTAATCCTCCTGTATTTGTCCAATTCCCAAATTAACCGTAGTTTTTTGTGGCACCCGCACCCGCAGTGCAACGAAGAAGTTGATAACGGCGATCACCATGCCAAGCAGGAAAACATATTGAAAGCCGAACACACTCCAGATGATTCCACCCACCAGCGCAGCGGTGATCGAGAAGACATGATCAATGGTCACAGCGGCAGTTAGCGCGGGTTGGATGTGATCTGGCTGCAGGGCGATCTTTTTCATGTAGGTCGAACGCGCCATGCCGACCGAGAAGATCATCTGGTCGACCAGGAAACAGGCGCAGACCACCAGAAAAGCCGTATCTTCAGGGAAGATGAATTTTGCAAATCCATAGCCGAGGCAGACAAAGACGAGGACGACTGCTTCCGAAGCCAGCACGATCCGTTCGCCGAATTTATCAATCGCCCAGCCAAGCAAAGGTTGAAAGAGGATCCCGATCACGCCGCCGATGGTGAACAATGTCGCCATGATCGCAGTCGACTGTCCCAGTACACTGACCAGCACCCAGGGTGCGAAGGTGACGAAGAGTTGTTTGCGTGCACCCGAAAGCACGTTCAGGATGTAATACAAACGATATTCCTTATGCAGTTGTAAAAATCCACGCTTTTCGATAACAGGTTCAGGTTTCATCATCAACAATAAAAACGCGGCAATACCCAAAAGCACCGCAGAGATGACAAAGGTATGCTGGAAAGTGAACCCGAGATATTTGAATCCCAGCATCACGCTGAAACTGCCCAGAATGGCGGCAAAGTTGCGGATGGAGTTGAGCTGTCCCAGACGGCGTCCATCCTGTCCCTCGTGAGCAAGTTCCATGCCGATGGTGGAGGAAATCGGCATGAAGAGATGTTGTCCCATGCTGAAGATGAAAAGCCAGACGATCATCATCCCGTAACTGGAGGAGGCGAATCCGATCAGCACTGCGCCCGCCGCGCTGAGGATCATCGCCAGCATGCCCAGGCGGCGCGAGCACAAGAACCACAATGCCGCCGAGACAAAGACCACCAGAAATCCTGGCAGTTCACGCGGAAATTCCAGAAAGGAACGCTGGAAGCCAGTCAGCGCAAATTCGTCATTAAGAAAATTATTGAAAGTGGCATCGAACATGCTGAATGCCATACTAAGCGCCAAAACGGCGGTGGCAAAGAGGATCAGTTCGCGTGATGATCGTTTGATTCGGGAAATGAGATTCATTGAACGACCTTGATAAGGGAGATGGAGGAATTCTAGCACCAGAGCCCAATAAATAATGGGGACATTGCTCATCGAATAGCGTGTCACTTGTCCTACATCTAATTTTGGGTTGGATTTATACTTGCTTATGTCGTTGCGAGGAGCGCTCTTGTTCTTCGCGACGAAGCAATCTCCTATTACATGGGTAAGACTCCGGGTGAGAGTTATTTGTTTAACTGGAGATTGCTTCGGGCGGAAGAGCACCGCCCTCGCAATGACATGATGAAACGGAAAAAAGGAACTTGACATGACCCTCAACGATCAATACAACAAATGGAAAGAAAATACCCTCAAGAAGTCATTGGATAAATTCAAGGAGCGCAAGGAACGCTTTCAATATTCCTCTGGGATTGAAGTGCCGCGCCTCTCTCTCCCGCCCGAGCCTGCTTCGGCTTACGAGGAGAAATTAGGCTTCCCCGGAGAATATCCCTACACACGCGGAGTCCAGCCGACGATGTATCGTTCTCGCTTCTGGACCATGCGTCAGTATGCGGGTTTCTCCACAGCGGAGGAATCCAATAAACGCTATCGCTATTTGTTACAGCAAGGTCAAACGGGGCTGAGTGTCGCTTTCGACCTCCCAACTCAAATTGGGTATGATGCGGATGATCCGATCGCGCAGGGCGAAGTGGGCAAGGTGGGCGTGTCGATCTCGTCCATTCATGATATGCAGCAGTTATACGACCAGATCCCCCTCGACAAAGTTTCGACTTCCATGACCATCAACGCGCCCGCAGGCGTTTTGCTGGCGATGTACATTGCGGTGGCGAAGCGTCAGGGCGCGGACATGCGCCAGTTGCGCGGCACGATCCAGAACGACATTCTCAAAGAGTATGTGGCGCGCGGCACATATATTTTCCCGCCCGTGCCTTCGATGCGGCTCATCACCGATATCTTTTCATTTTGCGCGAAGGAAGTTCCGTATTGGAACACGATCTCGATCTCGGGCTATCACATCCGCGAAGCAGGCTCCACCGCCGTACAGGAAGTGGCGTTCACGCTGGCAAATGGGATCGCTTATGTGGAAGCCGCGCTCAAGGCTGGTCTGGATATCGATTCTTTTGCGGGTCAGCTTTCGTTCTTCTTCAACGCGCACAACAACCTGCTAGAAGAGGTCGCCAAGTTCCGCGCCGCGCGCCGCATGTGGGCAAGGATCATGCGCGAACGTTTCAAGGCGCAGAAGCCGTCCAGTTGGCAAATGCGTTTTCACACGCAGACCGCTGGCTCCACGCTCACCGCACAGCAGCCCGAAAATAACGTTGTGCGTGTGACTCTCCAGGCTCTTTCCGCCGTCCTCGGCGGAACTCAAAGCCTGCACACCAACAGCATGGACGAAGCCCTCTGGCTCCCCACTGAAAAGTCTGTCCGCGTGGCGCTGCGCACCCAGCAGATCATTGCCTACGAATCAGGCGTAGCGGATTTAATTGATCCGCTGGCGGGTTCGTATCTGATCGAACATCTGACCGACGAGATCGAAAAAGGCGCGCTCGACTACATCGCCAAAATTGACGAGATGGGCGGCGCACTGCAATCCATTGAACGCGGATTTATGCAAAATGAAATTCAAAACGCCGCCTACGCCGCACAGCAGGAGATCGAACGCAAAGAGCAGATCGTGGTGGGCGTCAATCAATTCGCCGTGGACGAAGTTCTCACCTTGGAACGTTTGAAAGTTGACCCATCCATTGAGTTGGGACAGCGCGAGAAGTTGAAGAAGTTGCGGGAAAGCAGGAATCAGGAATTAGTTGATCAGTTATTAGGGAAAATAGTGGATGCGGCGAATGGCACAGAGAATCTAATGCCTTTGTTCATTGAATGTGTGGAGAACGACATCACGCTGGGAGAGATTTGCAATACGCTGAGAGGCGTGTGGGGCGAGTACGTGGCGGAGGGGTTTTAGTTCGCGCCCCCTCCCTGTCCTCCCCCAATGTAACCTGTCGCATTTGGGGGAGATGTCCGCTAGGACAGAGGTTGGGCTAGACTCATAATGTAGATCATGCCAGCAAAACGATCCAATCCCAAAACCATGCATCGTGCTGGTGAGTTAAGAAAAGAACCCACGCCCGCAGAGAGAAAACTCTGGGCATATTTACGTGGGGACAAGTTGAATGGGGTGAACTTTCAGAAGGCAACATGCCATCGGAAACTTCATCCCTGATTTTGTTTCCATCAAAAGGAAATTGATCATTGAACTAGATGGAAGTCAGCATCTCGACCAAGCCGAATACGATGCTGAGCGAAGCAAGTATTTTGAGTCACAGGGGTATACGGTGATTCGGTTTTGGAATAACCAGATGGACAATGATATTAACGGAGTAATTCGAGCTATTGAACTTGCTTTGAATAATGAGTGAATACATCCGCGGCTGAAATGGCGGGAGAGCAGCCCCTCCGTCCTTCGGACACCAATCCCAAATGTGACATAAAAAATTTAGTTGACAAGTTCTTGTCTTTACCTTATTTTAGAGAACGATATATTAAAAACATACACCCCGATCCATGGATCGGGGTGTACTCTTGTATACCACTGAAGTTTATGTGCTTATTGATAGAGGAGAATATTTAGAGAGCTTAGGGAAGAACGACGCGGTCGATCACGTGGATGACACCGTTGCTGGCTTTGATGTCCACAGCGACAATGTTGGATGTGCGTCCGTTCGCATCAGTAAGCACGCCGCCATTCTGGAAAAGGAAACCGCGGTTCATGGTGCGGATGCGGCTGGAAGCGAGCACTTCAGCAGAGTCACGGTTGCCGCGGGCAACATGATACAAAAGGACCTGTGTCACGAGTGCTTGGTCGCTCAAGAGTTCACCTGCGGTCAGGTTGAGTTCGCTGAGCAAAGCGACAAAAGCCGCATCAGTGGGGCCGAAGACGGTGAACTGTCCCTTGCCGCTGAGAGTTTGGATCACAGACGGGTCAGCTGCTTGCAATGCCGCGATCAATATGGAAAATTCACCGCTTTTGGCGTTCTCTGCCAGGACAACGTCCACGATGGTATTTCCTTTGGGAGCCGCTTGTGCAGAAGGCGCCGCGAAAGCGCTAAAAGCAAAAACGGCGATCAACAGGGCGTACACGAACTTGGTAACATTAAAACTTTTCATTGGTTCCTCCGAATTAGGTTTTTGACTTGCACAGTACATATTTTATTCGCTTTCGAAGTATTGTCAATATATTGCACAGATTTCTAATGAAACCTTAATAAAACCTGTGCAAAACGACGTCTAGCTTTATGTAGGTAAAATCTACCTAATATGGATATTGTTTTTGTTCTTTTTCGGGGCAATCTTATTTTCGGTCATGAAGAAATTGTTGGATGGCATTTCTGTCAGTTGCAACGTTTGGAACAAGCCGAATGATATTGAGCAGGCCAGGTATTTGGAACCGCGAGGGTACAAGGTGATCCGCTTTTGGATTAACCAAGGTCAAGTGTCAAAGGGGTAATACGAGCTATTGAACTGGCTTAAAGTGATTTTTGACACAGTCCATTTTTGAGGGCAGGTGTATATAATACTGGCAGTATCAAAACTGATCCTAAAGGAAACCATCGATGAATCCCACTGCTACGGTCTTTATTAATTTAGCCTTGCTTTTTTATACCATTGGGGTCTGGAGCGAACGCATCCAGGGCAGGCTCAAGGTATGGCATACTGTTCTCTTTTGGTTCGGGCTCGTGTGTGATACGCTGGGCACTGGCATGATGTTCGATTATGTGGGCGGGATGAGCTTCGATATCCATGGACTTTCAGGTATGCTTGCCATCGTCCTGATGCTCATCCACGCAGTTTGGGCGACGATCGTGCTGGTGAAGAAAGACGAAAAGATGATCGTGAACTTTCACAAGTTCAGTATATTTGTCTGGCTGATCTGGCTGATTCCCTATTTCAGTCCCATGCTGTTCAGTATGGCAGAAGCCGCGAAGTAATATTGTTGATGGATAATGCATCCGCGCCTGAATTGGCGGTAAAACTCCGCAAAGAACTTACGCCAGCCCTCTGCGGGGAAGAAAACTGTGGGCATATTTGCGTGGCGATAAATTGAACTTGTATGGAACGACAAGTGATGACAATCATCATGTATCGAATCAAAGAAGGGCGGTGTTTTACATGGTAGCGCATAATTTGGTAAACAGAAAATCCGATTTTCCTTCGCCATTCCCAATGGAAAGTTTACTTAAGTATGAGACAAGCGATAACGTATGGCAGCATAACTATAATGGAAGTTTTTATAAATATTTCACCATAGGAGCGTATATATGGAGACTATGAACATTGATCTTGATCTTGAGTTTAAGTTTAAGAGTAAGGTTATTTTGGAACCACTCACAGCTGAACGGTTTCGTGAACTTTGGTCCCGAACCTACAATACAGAAGGGAAACCTGATTGGTCGCACATCTTCCCTTATTACCATGAGGATATTGTCTTTGAGGATAGCATCCAAAGGATCGAAGGCATTGAAGAGTTCACCGCCATGTGCCACCGTCTCACCAAACGCTGTGAACAACTGAATATGGAAATCATCTCAATGGCCATGAATGCCAACGAGATCTTCTTCCAATGGAAGCTGGTGATGATGTTCAATAAATATCCTCCCACGCCTGTATTTGGATGCTCCAAGCTCACGCTCGGAGCCGACAACAGGATCGTTCATCAACGGGATTATTTCGACCTGTGGGGGGATATTTTCAACGGTATCCCCTATTTCCGCAAAACGTATCGCAGGTTCCTTCGCAAACATTTCGGGTAGTGGCTCAGCGACCATGAAATTACCGGAAGAGCTCCAATTCATTGCCAATGCCCGTATGGTCCAGAAAACCACAGATGCCCGCCTGGATGGGCGCATCTGCGTCATCACCGGAGCGACTTCAGGCGTAGGCTATCACGCCGCCAAACAACTTGCGCAAGGCGGAGCACATCTCATATTGGTGAGTCGGAACAGCGAAAAGGCGTCAAAGGTTCAGGAAGAACTGAAGCGTGAATACAGAACAGAAGTCGATACCCTCCAGGCGGATTTTTCACGGTTTGATGATGTCAGGAAGGCTGCTCAAACCCTTCTGGATCATTATCCACGCATCGATCTGCTCATCAACAATGCCGGAGTCCACACCACACGCCGCACAGTCACCGAAAGCGGACTCGAAACTGTGTTTTGTGTGAACCACCTGGCACCGTTCCTTTTCACCCGCTTACTGCTTGCCAGACTGATGGAAAGTGCCCCAGCCCGAATCATTCAAGTGAATTCCCAGGGGCATCGCTTTGGCGGCTTGGATCTGAATGATCTTAACTGGGAGAAACGTCGCTATAAAGGTCTCCAGGGATACGGAGCTTCAAAGACTGCCCAACTTCTCACGGTCTGGGAACTGGCAGACAAACTACAGGGAAGCGGCGTGACGGTCAACGCAATGCACCCTGGGGAAGTCAGGACCAATATTGGCATGAATAACGGGTTACTCTATCAGTGGTACCAACGCTATTTACTCTGGTGGATTTTGAAAGACCCGTCGATCTCCGGGAAAGCCATTTACTATCTGGCAGCGGCACCTGAGATGGCGGGCGTGAGTGGAAGATTCTTCAACCTGACGATCGATGAAAAACCAGCTCCGCATGCCCTGGATCGCTCCCTGGGAAAGCGCGTTTGGAGGATAAGCGAAACTCTAACAGGCCTCGCCGAAACAGATTGAAATATGTAATCCTGTCCAAATGGATGTGCGGTGGTAAATGTGAGAACTGGACACAGAATGATAAAATTAATTAAAATAAACAGGCTGTTTCATCACAGCTTATGTGGATTGATATGGAGGATTGGTTATGAATTATGATGCCATTGTCATTGGGGGCGGGATCGCCGGACTGACCACGGCAGCCTTTCTTGCGAAGGACGGTCACTCAACATTGCTATGCGAGAAGGAAGACAAATGCGGAGGTCTCATCAACACATTTGAACGCGATGGCTTTGTCTTTGATGGGGGTATACGAGCGCTGGAGAATTCCGGTGTGGTATTTCCAATGCTCGAGCAACTGGGGCTGGATGTGGAGTTTGTCAAGAACAAGATCTCCATCGGGATCGAGGACCGCGTGATACGGATCGATACCGAAGAAAACATATTGGATTACCAGGTTCTTCTCAATGAATTCTATCCAGATAGTAAAGATGAGATCGGCGAAATCATCGCCCAGATCAAGAAAATTATGCATTATATGGATGTTCAATATGGGATAAAAAACCCCGTTTTTCTGGATATGAAGAAGGATAGGGACTACATGCTGAAGGCTATTCTTCCCTGGATGGTGAAGTACGCCCTGACTGCCCCGAAAATTTCCAAACTAAATGAACCGGTCGAAGAATTTCTAAAACACTACACTCAGAACCAGAGTTTGCTGGATATCATCACGCAGCATTTCTTCCACGAAACCCCTGCATTCTTTGCTCTTAGCTACCTAACGTTGTACCTCGATTATTATTATCCACTGGGCGGTACGGGAAAGTTTATAGAAAAAATGGTGGCCTTCATTGAAAATCAGCATGGAATGATCAGCACGAACACGGAAATCGTCGCGATCGATCCCGATAAAAAACTTGTCACCGATGCACGAGGCGGAGTGCATGGTTATCAAATGCTGATCTGGGCTGCGGACCAGAAATCTCTCTACCGCTTTATCGACCCGGAAAGGATCGCAGATCCAAAGGTGAAAAGTGCCGTGTCCGATCGCCGGGCATTGATCGATGACAAGACCGGAAACGACTCTGTTTTCACCTTATTCCTGGCATTGGACCTCGACAAGAGCTATTTTGCCAGCAAAGCCAGCGAACATTTCTTCTACACACCGCTCAGAACTGGTCAAACGGCGGCTGGTCCCATCCCCGGCGACGTGGACCGGGCGACAATAGAGAACTGGCTGGAAAAGTTCTTCGCCTTAACGACATACGAGATTTCCTGCCCGGTCATGAGAGACAGCACATTGGCGCCCCAGGGCAAAACAGGGCTCATCGTGAGTGTGCTGTTTGACTACAGTCTTACAAAACATATCAAAGAGATGGGTTGGTATGAGGATTTCAAGATCTTCTGTGAGACGTGCATTATCAACACTTTGGATGCGTCGATCTATCCTGGTATCAAGGATGTCATCCTGCAAAGGTTTTCATCCACTCCGGTAACCATGGCAAAGGTCGCTGGCACAACGGATGGCGCAATTACGGGCTGGGCATTTACCAACCATCCTATGCCGGCTGAAAGCAGGTTACCCAGGATACTTAACTCAATAAAGACCCCGGTTCCCGGTATTGTACAGGCTGGCCAGTGGACGTTCAGCCCATCAGGCCTCCCGGTTGCCATCTTGACCGGCAAGCTGGCGGCAGACAGGGTCATCAAAGAATTAAAAAAGCGCAATAATTGATCCATGTGTTGAAGCACGGTTTTCGTTTCAGTACTACCTATTATTGGACTGGTAGTTAACACAATAAGCAAGTTAATTGTGATATTGAGCAGACCCGGCATTTTGAATCGCAGGGGTGTATAGTGCTTTGATTCTGGAATGATCACGTGATGATATTAATGGGGTAATTTTTGCATATCGATGGTAAATTTACACAAAGGAGTTTTCATGGCGGATGTTATTTATTGGAGCATATTCGGCTATTTTTGCGGCGCAATTCCATTTGCTTATCTCCTCGGTAAATTATTCGCAAAAGAGGATATTCGTAATGTAGGCGATGGTAACCCGGGCGGCACAAATGCCTGGAAAGCGGGAGGCTGGAAAATTGGACTGCTCGCCATCCTGCTCGACATCTTCAAAGGATATCTGCCCGTTGCCCTTGCGAGTCAATACGGGATGTCGAACTGGTCGCTGATCCCGATCTGTCTCGCCCCGATTCTTGGTCATATCACAATGCCGTTCTTGAACTTCCGCGGCGGCAAAGCGATCGGTGTGACGGGCGGCGTATGGGTTGGGATTCTGGGCTTGTGGGCTTTTTCCATTTACGCTGCGACCGCAGTCCTGCTCGCCATCCTCAAAGAAAACGCCTGGGCGGCTGTGTTTGGCGTCACTTTGTTTTTAGGTTGGGCAATTTTTCTGGATGGTTCCCCCTGGATGATCGTCTTTGGGATACTCAACGTCATCCTCATCGCATGGACACATCGCCGCGAATTGAAAACGCCCCCTCATCTGCGCCCGTGGTTGACACGCCCCTTTGAAAGGAGGGGCAGGTGATCTTCGATTATTACCTGCCGAGCTATCCATATACAATTGTTGGATTTCTTGCGGTTATTTTGTTGATTTCGATCTCGAATTATTTTTCCATCCGCCGCTTTGATGAGTTTCCGACCGCGCAGAATTTTCCGCGTGTTTCTGTTCTTGTACCTGCCCGTAACGAAGAGGCTGGCATCAGAGATTGTGTTGAGTCTTTGCTGGCCCAGAATTATCCCAATTTTGAAGTCCTTGTTTTGGACGACAACTCCACCGACCAAACCCGCGCGATCCTTGAGCAGATCTCCCAGCAAGCTTCACGCTTGATAATTCATGATGGAGAAATTCTCCCCTCAGGCTGGCTCGGAAAACACTGGGCTTGCCATCAGTTATCGCAGAAAGCCACAGGTGAGTTGATCCTTTTTACCGATGCCGATACACGTCATCAGCCGAACACGTTACGCGACAGCGTCTCTGCCTTGATCGCCCAAAACGCTGACCTTGTCACTGCTTTCCCACGCGAAGAAATGCTGACATGGGGCGAGCGGTTTACTGTACCCATCATGGGATTTGGTCTCTTTTGCTTTTTTCCGATTTTGCTGGCAGAAAAATTCCGCCTGCCTGCCTTTTCCATGACGATCGGACAATTCATGCTTTTTCGCCGTTCTGCTTTTGAATCGATCGGCGGATACGAAGCAATTCACAACCATCCCGTGGATGACATTAAACTCGGGCAGAATATCATTGCACAAGGTTTTCGCTGGCGGCTCATGGATGCCACACGCCACATCACCTGCCGCATGTATCATGGTTTTTCCGACGCACTGGACGGGTTTACAAAGAATATTTTTGCCGTTTTCAACCATCATATTCTGCTTTATTGCATCGGCTGGTTTTGGATCGCAGTCTCGTTTCTTGTCCCAATATATGCTTTGTTCAACAAAGTCGTTGTGCCCATCGAATTTCCCATATCCATAGCCCTGCTTGCGATCAGTGAAGCATTATTGATGATTTGGCTCGCATATCGTCGCTTTCGTTTTCCTGCCTATCTGGTATTGCTTTATCCAGTCAGCTTGTTGATCTTCACCTTGATCGCCTTTCGTTCGCTGATGTATTCCCTTACTGGCTACGGAACCTGGAAAGGACGTGACATCGCACCACCTGTGTTTAAGTTGTGATTATCCATTTCACATCTTTCCTTTTTGCGCGAAGCGAAGGGCACACTGGTGATGATAGGCAGGAGGCTCACTAAACTGGCGCATCGCGCAGCGGGGGAGCGCTAATATACTGACAGAGAGCTTTAGCAATGCTTACTGTCGTGTATACTTAATAAAAACAGGTTTTGATGTTCCAGTTAACTCCGATTGTTGTATTTTTATTTATCGCTGCTATTATCAACTTCATTGTCACATATATCAGTTGGCAAAGGAGAGAAGCAAAGAGAGGGGTGTATTTTACGTTGGGTATGCTGGGGGTCACGCTTTGGACACTGGCGGCCGGGTTTGGGTATGCTGCCGTCCCGATCCCCTTGAAAGTTTTTTTTGCCACGATCGAAGCCTGGGGCTATCTCTTTGCGCTTCCATTTTTTACACTGTTTGCCATTTCTTTTGCAGGCCATGACGACTGGCTGGAAAAAAGATGGGTCAAGTTCCTGTTCTTTTTTATCCCAACGACGAGCATACTATTGGTCACGACCAACAGCCTGCATGGGTGGGTGTGGCAGAGCTTTATACAAAGCACAGGCAATATCGTTATTTTTGAACACGGTCCCGGGTTTGTCTGGGTATTTGTTACCAGCAACCTGATGGCCCTGACCATCATCGCAAATTTATGGGCGGCATCTCGCACGGGATCGGAAATTTCACGCCGCCAGGGGCGTTTACTTTTATACGCCATGCTGGTTCCGCTTGCCGCCAATCTTATGTATCATTTTGGGGTCGGGGGAGTGAAAGGCGTGGATTGGACATCCGTTACCTTCTCTATCACCGGACTGTTATTTTTGCACGCTTTGTATGGCACCCGCCTGCTGGACCTTGTCCCGATAGCCCGTGAAAAACTGGTGGATAGTTTACCGGATGGCATGATCGTGCTGGATGTGCAAAACCGCATCGTTGATATTAACCTTACGGCTGTAAATATGACCGGGCTGTCTCCCGAAAAGTTGGTCGGTAAAAATCTGACAGAAGTGCTGCCGCTCTCCAATTCCTTGTTTGAGCAAGCGGCTGAACAGGAAATAAAAACTGAACTGGAAATTGGAAGTGTAGACAAACGCTATTTTGATGTGCTGATTTCGCCTTTGCAGGAAAACAATAAAACACTTGCCGGACGCCTGGTCATATTTCGCGACATCACCCACCGTAAGGAAAATGAGTTGCGCCTCCTGCAGCTGACCCAGGCGGTTGAGCAAAGTCCCGCTTCGGTGTTGATCACAGATGTAGAGGGGAATGTCGAATATGTTAATCCCCGCTTCACTCGTTTAACTGGTTATACCCTGCCTGAAGTCCTTGGAAAAAAAACAAGTGTCGTGAAATCCGGGCAAACGCCAGACGAAGTGTACCGCGACATGTGGCATACCATTAAATCTGGACAGACCTGGCAGGGTGAATTCCTGAATAAGAAGAAGAACAGAGACCTGTATTGGGAAAATGCAGTTATCGCGCCCGTTCTCGGCCATGATGGGCAGATTATTAACTTCATCGCGATCAAGGAGGATATCTCCAAGCGCAAGCAGATCGAATTTGAGTTGAAAATCAGTGAAGAACGTTTCCGACAACTCATCATGTCGGCGCCAGATGCAATCTTTGGCGTTGATACACATGGAAATATCGTATTCGCCAATCACGAGGCAGCCAATCTGCTTGGATATGAAGATAATGAATTACATGGCAGGAATGTTGAAATTTTGGTTCCGGAAAGCCTGCGCGATACACATGCCCTTCATCGGGAAGATTTTTTCTCCAATCTGCGCACGCGTTCAATGGGCACAGGTTTGGAATTGAAGGCACGACGTAAGGATGGCAGCGAAATCCCAGTCGAGATCAACCTCAGTCATTCAAATACGGAATTAGGGCAGCTTGTGATAGCTTACATGCGCGATATCACCGAACGCACATTGGCTGAAATTGCCCTGCGGAATGCAAATCAGCAATTAGGGAGCCAACTCAGGGAAATTGAGAGTTTGCAGGAGTCGCTTCGTGAACAAGCCATCCGTGATCCGCTGACCCAATTACATAACCGCCGCTTTTTGGACGAAACCGTGGAACTGGAATTCCATCATGCAGATCGCTTTTCAGAAACACTAAGCATTATTCTTCTTGATATTGACCACTTCAAAGAGATCAATGATCGTTATGGACACACAGCGGGCGACGCATGCCTGGTCACACTTGCCAATTTACTCCAGCAGCATTGCCGCAGATCTGATATTACCTGCCGATATGGCGGGGAAGAGTTCATCCTGGTATTGCCAAACACAAATACAGAGGGCGCTGAACAACATGCTGAGGAACTCAGGCATTTGGTCGAAAATGAAGTCTTTACCGTGGATGAACACGAAATAAAATTCACCATTTCTTTGGGTATTTCTTCATACCCGGCGCATGGCGCAGACTATAGGCAGATCATCAACAAAGCAGATGAAGCATTGTACGTCTCGAAGCGTACGGGACGTAATCGCGTCACAGTCTGGTCAGAACCGAATGTAAGCTGAGCAGTTTTTTGATTTTGCTTTTCGGATCGATCATCAAAAATAAGGACGGTTGATATGAAGGCATTACATATCTCCACAGAAAGATTAACCCTGAAACCGCACACGCAGGATAATTTGAAATGGTTGAACACCCTGTTCAACGATGTGGATGAGCAATACTTTGACGGGGATGACCCTCCAAAAGAGGAACCAGAAACCCTCGAAGAGACTGACAGATTATTGCACCGCATCCTTAACCGTCCGCCTGATGCCAATATTATTGACTATGCAATTCACAGGAAGGAAGACGATGCGCTTATCGGCTGCGGGATGATCGCTCATATTGACCCCTACAATCGCCGCTGTGACCTGGGAATTGGGCTTGGTTACGACAAACAGAATTGGGGCAAAGGCTATGCCAGCGAGACACTGCAAGCCATCGTTGCTTATTGTTTCAACGAATTGGATATGAATCGAATAGGAGCAGAGGTCTATGAATTCAATGCGCGTTCCATTCGGTTGTTTGAAAGTCACGGATTTCGCCGCGAAGGAGTAAGGCGCCAGTATATTTTCAAGGACGGCGTTTTCAAGGATGAATTTCTTTACAGCCTGGTGAGGGAGGATTGGATGCAAGTAGGCGAGGACAAGTAAAATATCGCCATGACAAATTTTTCGTCAACCTACCCGAACATCGCGCGTGGACAGAGTCCTACGGCTGGATTGAAATCGGACAGGATGATTTTTCCCAATCCTTCGTCCGTGCGCTGGACATGGGCGGAATGGTCTGGGAAGGCAAATCCAAATACAAATCAGTGGACGCCGCCCTTGATGACTTGGAAGCGGCGCTCGAAAAAATTATTGAGGAGATTGGGTAAAAAATACTACTCTACAATAAATGGTAGTTTTGCTTTTTGGCTAAGACGTATTCTGTCATCAGGCAAATCTAAAACGTGCATTTTCCTGTGGCAATTTGGGCATAATGCCACAACATTTTTAATATCGGTCTCCCCCGCCTCTTGATATCCATTGATATATGATGAACTTCTAAATACGGAACGCCATCTCTATCTTTGAATGGCGCTTGATTATTGCATAATTCGCAATATCCATTGGCTCTCTCTTTAGCCAAAGATACTACTATCTTGAATACATGATTGGACAGCATTACCTCCACCTTTTTTGTTGAGGTAATTAAATCTTTTAGAAAATATATCTTTTATACTTTCAGTATTGTCAATATTGTTCAAATCTGCTTCCACAGGTGCTTCTATTATAAGTTCAAAGATTTCTCTGGCGACCTTTATCAGATTCGTCAGCTTGGCACATGCTTAACATAAAGTAACATGTTATCCTCGAATGGGTCTGCGTATCTAACTATAATCTCCCACAACTTTTCTGTCGTTAAATTTGATTAATTCCAAACCTGGCGGGAAGGAGAGATTTACTCAGTTGATGTCAGTCCGTGATTTTCAACAACGATACACGGATATACGTGCGCTTCACACCAATAGTAAAAGGCAGTACGAAATCTTGCTTGTCTTATGTACCCTTTTGCTTTAAATAACCTTGTTTCTTCGCAACCTCATAAACTTCCTGTTGTGAAGCATTTCAGTTTTTTCTCCCAAGTTACGTATTCGGGCTCGTGCTCAACCTGTTTTCTTCTCATAACCACCTCCCATGAAACCATGTAATGATAAAATCTCGAATATCACTATAGATAACAGGTTTCATGCGCTGAAATTATAGCATGGTCAGATATATGAGCCGTTCCAATCTCCAATTACCAAAATCCGCGTTGGCTGCCCCGCGCACATCAAAACCCCGCCATTTGGCGGGGTCGATTTTTCTACTTTTTCTTCGCTTTCGGTTTTGACTCTGCAACCTGTCTCTTTGGTTCGCGCGGCGCATAAATTGCCCTGATTTCGTCCCGCGCAGGTCCGAGATAATCCAGAATATTGATCTCGTCGTTAATGCCGCATGTCTCAGGATTCCAAATGATCATCGTGCGGCTCTGGCTGATTTCGAACTTTTCGCGGTTTTCCGCCGAAGCGTTGTACACGGTTGGAATCCACCACAAGGGAATGGAGATGATGCGCTGGTCGGTCAATTCCACATGGATATGTTTCTCGTCAAACCTCACCGCGTGGATGACCGCTTCTTTTGGAAATGTGTATTCATCAATGGAATGCTGGACTTTATACCGCTTCACTTGAATTTTTTCATCCATTTGCTTTACGTTTGTAGCCATGCCATTCCTCCAACAGGTATTCCAAATCCTGTTCGATGATCTTCAAAGCCTTGTTCAGTTCGTGAGTCCGCAGGGTCTTGCCAGCGCGCATCACTTCGACTTTTGGCTCCAGCCAGACTTTTGCATCATTGTGGTCGTCCTGCGAGCCTTTTCCCACATGGACGCTTGCGCGATTTTCATGCAGCGCATCGTAACTGTGAAACCAGAAAATCAAGTTGTCCGCTTCAAGGACTTTGGGACTCATCATAGGTGGTGATTATAGCAGGAAAAAAATCACTATCCCGCATTCCCCATTTGCTCTACACTTGGGATATGAGCCTCAACTGATTACCGATAACTGTTCACTGAAAACCATCCGCACAGGCTGCCCCGCCCACAACTGCGGCGGACGTTGTCTGCTGATCGCGCACATCGAGGATGGAAAAATCGTCCGCCTCGATACCGATGACCGACCCGACACGATAGCCGCTCCGCAGTTACGCGCCTGCGCCCGCGGACGTGCCTATCTGCGCCGACAATATCATCCCGATAGGTTGCTGTATCCGCTGAAACGGGTGGGGAAGCGCGGCGAGGGGAAGTTCGTCCGCATTTCGTGGGACGAGGCTCTGGGCGAAGTCTCCAGCCAGATGGTTAGAATCAAGTCCGAGTACGGCAACGACGCGCTTTTCGTCCCGTACGGCACGGGGAGTTATAACCAGCTCAACGGGTCGCACGTCGCCCGCCGTCTGATGAATCTCTTTGGCGGCTGTCTCGGCATTTACAACTCCTATTCGTGGGGCGCGACCAACATCGCCACGCCCACCGTCTACGGCACGCTCGTCACGGGCAACCAGCGGCAGGACTGGCTCAACAGCCGCTACATCATCATGTGGGGCTGGAACCCCGCCGAGATGCGCGACGGCACCAACTCCGATTACTTCGTCAAACTTGCGCGGGAAAACGGCGCGCGCGTGGTTTGCATTGACCCGCGTCACTCGCTCTCTGCCGCCGCCCTCGCCGACGAGTGGATTCCCATCCGCCCTGGCACCGACGCCGCGATGATGAGCGCGATGGCGTACGTGATGCTGACCGAAAATTTGCACGACGCCGATTTTGTCCGCACGCATTGCGTCGGCTTTGACGCGAGTCAAATGCCCGTCGAGGGCGCCGAAAGTTACTCCGATTACCTGCTTGGCGCGCGCGACGGAATTCCCAAAACGCCCGAATGGGCAGAAGCCATCACCGCCGTCCCCGCCGCGACCATTGCGCGGATTGCCCGCGAGTACGCCACGTCCAAGCCCGCCGCGTTGGTATCAGGGCTACGGGATGCAGCGCCGCGCCTATGGCGAGCAGGTTGTCCGCGCGGGCTGTGTGCTTGCCGCGATTTCGGGCAACGTGGGAATCTCTGGCGGCTGGGCAAGCGGATTGGGATTGCAAGCGGACGATGGTGGACCTCACTGGACTGTTTTCCCGCTGGGAGAGAATCCTGTCCGAGCGAGCATCCCCGTCTTTCTCTGGACTGAGGCTTGTTTGCGCGCCCAAGCCTTGACCTCCGCTGAGGGAGTTCTCGGCGTGCCGCGCCTGCAAAATAATATCAAGTTGATTTATGCCGTCGCCACAAACTGCCTCATCAACCAGCACGCCGACGTGAACCGCTCCGCTGAAATTCTGCGCGACGAATCCAAAGTGGAGTTCATCGTCGTGCAGGATAATTTCCTCACGCCCACAGGCATGTTCGCCGACATCATCCTGCCCGCCTGCACGCAGTTCGAAACCTGGGGCGTCGAAGACGGCTGGAAGTACGGCGACGAAGTGATTCTGCAACCCAAACTGGTCGAGCCGCCTGGCGAGTCAAAATCCGATTACCGCATCTGCGCCGACCTCGCCGAGCGACTTGGCATCCGCGAAGCCTTCACCGAAGGACGCGACGAAAAAGATTGGGTGGAATGGTGTTTGGATGGTTTTCAGGTCAACCCGTTTTCCCGAGTTGCCAACTCTCGATGAATTTATCGAAAAGAATCTCGGCGCATATTCCAACCCTGTCACAAATCCAAAAATCGCCTTCGCCGATTTCCGCGCCGACCCGACGAAATATCCGCTCAACACCCCCAGCGGCAAAATCGAAATCTTCTCCAAACAACTGCACGACATGGGCAATCCCAACGAAATCCCCGCCGTGCCGAAATATATTCAGGAATGGGAAAGTCCATTTCGGGCTGAGCGACAGTCGAAGCCCGAGTCGATGCTCGCACGCCCTTCGACTACGCCGCCAAGTGCGGGCGGCTGCCGCTCAGAGCGAAATATACCCTTGCAAGCCATCGGACATCACACCCTTGCGCGAGTCCACTCCACGCACGCCAACAACGACTGGCTGCAAGAGGCATTCCCGCAACGAATTTTCATCAACCCGATAGACGCCGCCGCAAGAGACATCCACGACGGCGACCTTGTCCGCGTGTGGAATGAGCGCGGCGAGTTGGTCATCCCTGCCAGAGTCACGCCGCGCATTTTGCCTGGCGTGGTGGATATTCCGCAGGGCGCATGGTGGAAACCCGATGCCAACGGCGTGGATCACGGCGGCTGTATCAACGTGCTCACGTCCCATAGATGGACTCCGCTGGCGTTTGGGTCGGCGCAGCAGACGATCATGGTGGAAGTTGAAAAGTTGAAGGTTGGAAAGTTACAAGTTGAAGGTCAAAACCTGCAACCTGCAACCTTCAACCTTCAACAGGGGAAAAAATGACCTACGCCTTCACCTTCGACTCAAGCGCGTGTTCGGGCTGCAAAGCCTGTCAGGAGGCGTGCAAGGATAAAAATAATTTGCCTGTCGGTGTGATGTGGCGGCGGGTGATCGAAGTCTCGGGCGGCGGGTGGGTGCAGGAAGGCGAGGCTTGGACGAATAATGTCTTTGCCTATAACCTGTCTATTGCCTGTAATCATTGCGTGCATCCCAAGTGCGCGGGCGTATGTCCCACCGATGCGTATGTCACACCGTCGCGGATGGGATTGTTTACATTGACCCGATAAATGTATGGGATGCGGCTATTGTTCGTGGGCTTGCCCGTACAATGCTCCGCGCTACAACCCTGACTTGGGACAAATGGCGAAGTGTAATTTTTGCTTCGATAACATTGACGCGGGATTGCCTCCGTCTTGTGTGGCGGCTTGTCCGATGCGGGTGCTCAACTTTGTTGAAGTGGAAGAAGTAAAAAGTGAGAAGTTATTGGTGGGAAGTGGTCAGTTCTCTGAGTTGTGGGAATTGCCCGCAAGCGAGCATCCTTTTCCGTTGCCGAATAACTCGCGGACGGAACCGCATTTGGCGGTCAAGCCGCATTTGGCAATGAGATAACTCTTTGGAAAAGAAGATTTCCAATCGCGAAGAGATCAATCCGAAAAAACAAAAGAGTGAAACTTCGCTGGTGGTTTTCACGCTTCTGGTGCAGATGGCGGTCGGCGCATTTTGGGCGGCGCAGTGGATGTTTACGCCGTTATGGAATCTCGTCGAATTTGATGCGTGGCTTCTGCGCTAATTCCATACTTACTCATCGGCGCGTGTTTGGCGATTGGCGGATTTTTCTCGTTTGCCCATCTCGGCGCGAAACGCAATGCGTGGCGCGCGCCGTTCCATTTGAAGAAGTCGTGGTTGAGCCGCGAGATTTTGTTTGTTGGGTTGTTTGGAGCGGGATGGTTAGTGAGCATTTTTCCGCTCCCATGGCAGACTTTGTCAATCTTGCGCGTAGTCACGTCTCTGCTTGGGGTTGGATTAATTTACAGTATGGCGAAAGTTTATCAACTGCGCACCATGCCTGCATGGAATACGTGGCGCACGATGGCGGGATTTTTCGTCACTGCGCTTTTATTGGGACAATTGTTGATGCTGAACGTTCTGGCAGTTGAGGCGAAGTTGACTGGAATTAATTTGCCGTCAACTCTTCCTTGGGGAATCATAGTTGTGCTGCTGGCGGGGGAGTTGTGGCTGGTATTTTCAGCGAAAAAAAATGCCCATCGGACAGTCAGCAGGCTGCGGGTGGGTTTGATCGCGGGCGCAATGGTCGGGGCGGGGATCATGTCAGTCGTGCCGAATCCGCTTGGGATGTGGGCCAGTCTCCCGATCCTCCTGATGGTGTTGATGGAAGAAATTATCGGGCGCAGGTTATTTTATGCGGTATTACACGAGAGGGTTCTTTAGCCCAATATAGGAAGATTAAAGTCCTTACCAATCTGGTAAGGACTTTTTGTATGATATTCAGTCTCACATTGTATAATCGCATTAGTTTTCAACTGAAGACCGAAAAACAGTGAATGCAACAGGAATAATTTGATGACCCTTAAAAAACCTTTACGAAAAAACAAGATAACCCCCGCATCTGATGAACAGATTTTCCGCCTGATGTTTGAGGGACATTCCGCGGTCATGTTGTTGATTGAACCCGAAACGGGGGAGATCCTTGACGCCAATCAAGCTGCGGCGGATTTTTATGGGTATCCCGAATCCAAACTTTGCGGCATGATGATCTATGAAATTAATATTTTACCGCCGCCGCAAGTGGCGATGGAGCTTCAAAAAGCGCTCAACGGGGAGCAAAATTACTTTGTTTTTCCACACAAATTAGCCAATGGGGAAGAGCGCATCGTGGAGGTACATTCATCCCCTATCACTTTGCAGGATAAGCAATTACTTTTTTCAATTATCCACGACATCACCGAGCGCAAGCGGATAGAACTGACGCTAGTGGAAGAATCGGCACGCAGGCGGATATTCTTCGAACAATCTCCTGACGGTATTGTGATCGTCGACCCGCAGACTACGCGGTTCCTGGAATTTAACACGGCGGCACATCAGCATTTGGGATATTCACGGGAAGAGTTCGCCCAGCTTGGCATTCTTGACATAGAAGCCAGGGAAACGGTTGATGAGACTCATGCGCGCATTGAGGAGGTAATCCAAAACGGCAAAGCCGAGTTTGAGACCCTTCAACGCACCCGTCAGGGAGAGATCCGGACCATTCATGTTTCGGCGCAGATCGTAAATGTCGAGGGGCATCCAGTCTATTATTGTGTCTGGCGCGATATCACCGAATACAAGCAGGCGGAGGAAGCGCTAAAGCAAAGTGAAGCGCATTATCATCTGCTGGCAAATAATATGACTGATACGGTCTGGCTGAGGGACTTAAACTTGAATTTGTTATATGTCAGCCCTTCCGAGGAAAAGGTAAGGGGCTATACATTGGCTGAACTCCAGCAGTTTCCATTTGAGCAACTCCTGACCCCAGCCTCAGTTCAAGTGGCGATGGAACTCTTTACAACAGAGATGCCCAAGATTCTGGCTGACCCAGCCTATTCACCGGTGCATACGCGGGAATTTGAATTTTATCAACGGGATGGCAGTCTCCGTTCGGTGGAAAGCAAGATGAGAATTATCCGCGACGAGAATGGAAATCCAGTCTCCATTCTCGGTCAGGACAGGGATATCACCGAGCGCAAGCAGGCGGAAATCGAACTGCATTATATGCAGGAAAGTCTTAAGGCAGCGAACATCGAATTACAAGCTGCCCTTGTCCGTGAAAAACAATTGGCACACACAGACGAACTGACCGGCATTAACAACCGCCGCCACTTGTTCGAACTCGCCGCGCATGGGTTCGAGGTTGCCATGCGTTACAATCCGCCGTTGGCTGTGATCATGTTTGATGTTGACGATTTTAAACATGTCAACGACACCTTTGGGCACGCCGTGGGTGATCAGGCGCTGGGGAAGATCACGCAAATTATTTGTACGACACTCCGTTCCGCCGATTTGATCGGGCGCTATGGCGGCGACGAATTTGTCATCCTGATGCCCCAGACCAGCACGCAGGAAGCGCTGCCCCTTGCCGAGCGAATTCATGCATGCGTTGCTGCCATGCGATTGGAAACTGACAAAGGTCTGCTTAGCCTGACGATCAGCATAGGTATCACTCAAACCATCCATAATAACAAACAAACTGATACGGTGGAAAACCTGTTCCTGCGTGCCGATCAAGCCCTGCGCTCCGCCAAGCAAGACGGAAAGAGCCGCACCGTGATCTTTACTCAGGAGTAATTTAATGACTCTCAAAAAAGCATCACAGAAAAGTAAGATGATCTCTGCTTCAGATGAACGGTTTTTTCATTTGATGTTTGAGGGACATTCCGCAGTCATGCTGTTGATCGAACCCAAAACGGGGGCTATTCTTGACGCCAATCAAACCGC
The DNA here is from genome assembly GCA_963833175.1 of uncultured Chloroflexia bacterium. Lineage (GTDB taxonomy): Bacteria > Chloroflexota > Anaerolineae > Anaerolineales > Villigracilaceae > Villigracilis. The sequence continues at coordinate 365,855 of CAWHXC010000015.1, read as the reverse complement.
AGTGGATTTTTATGGATATCCCAAATCGAAACTTTGCGGCATGATGATCCATGAAATTAACACATTACCATCGCAGCAGGTGACGGCAGAGTTTCAAAAAGCGCTCAATGAGGAACGAAATTATTTTGTTTTTTCACACAGATTAGCCAGCGGAGAGGAGCGCATTGTGGAGGTGTATTCATCCCCCATTGCCTTGCAGGAAAAGCAGGTGCTCTTTTCCATCATTCACGATATTACCAAGCGCGAATGCGCGGAAAACGCGTTACGTGAATCCGAAGCTGCGCTCAAACAAGCCCAGCGAGTTGCTCATGTGGGAAGTTGGGTTTGGTATATACAAGAAAATCGCCTTGAATGGTCAGATGAGATGTATCACATTTTTGGGTATGAGAAGGATAGGTTTTTCAGGCAAGCTGGATGAAGTGATGGCGCAGGCTATTCATCCTGATGACCGCGCCGAGGTCGAGCGGTCAAACACAACTGTTGTGGTCGATAAAAAACCCATTCCGCTGGAATATCGAGTGATCCGTCCCGACCAGACGATACGCACGGTATGGGCAGAGGCTGGTCAGCTCATCCTGGATGAAGATGGCAATCCATCCGTCCTTACTGGAATTGTGCAAGACATCACCGAGCGCAAGAAGGCGGAGGATGCACTGCTGGCGAGCGAGGCAATGCTCAGAAAGGTGCAAGAGGTTGCCCACATGGGGAGTTGGGAGATTGACCTCAACACAAAAACAGTGGTTGCATCAGATGAGGCTCACCGTATTTATGGCATGTCTCAAGGCTCCATGACACTGGCTTATGTTCAGTCTGTGCCATTACCTGAATTTCGCCCAATTCTGGATGCTGCCCTAACCGCGCTCATTACGAAAGGGAAGCGCTATGATGTTGAATTCAAGATACGCAGACAATCCGATGGCGGTGTGCGCGATGTTCATTCGATTGCGGAATATAACGCCGCGAGGCGGACGATTATCGGCTCCATCCAGGATATTACAGAGCGTAAACAAGTGGAGGATGCGCTCAGGAAGAGCGAAGAACGCCTGAGACTTGCGGTTTCAGCAGGCCGCATGGGGACCTGGGATAGGAATTTCTTAACAGGGCAACTCGATTGGTCTGTAGAAAGCAAAGCGATGTTTGGTATGGCGCCAGAGAGCGAGATGAACGATGAACGATTCTTAAATGCTTTGCATCCTGAAGACCGTATGGCGACAGATCTGGCTATCCATGAAGCATTGGAGAAGCGGACTGACTTCGATATGGAATACCGGGTAGTCTGGCCGGATGGCACAATCCATTGGATTGCTGCGCAAGGGCATGGCTACTACGACGAAGCCGGTTTGGCAATTCATATGGCCGGGATTACTTTCGATATCACGGCGCGCAAACAAGCCGAAGAAGCTTTGCGCAAATCCGAAGCGCTCTATCGACAGGCGATTGAGGTTGCCAATGCTGTACCCTATCACCAGACGTACCACGTTAATGGCAAAGCTGTTGATTATGATTTCATTGGCGAGGGGATTCATCAGATTATCGGTTATGGTTCCGAAGAATTTAATGAGACTTTATGGGATTCGCTTATCGAGGAATCCGTTCTACTGGATGATCTTGAAGGATACTCGTGGTTGGAAGCCATTGAGAGGGTGCGCTCAGGTCTTAGCCCAGTCTGGAAGTGCAATCATCGTATTCGGGCACGCGATGGAAGCATTCATTGGGTTTTCGAAGCTGCAGTGGAACTTCGTGATGAACATGGAGTTTCGCACGGTTCAATTGGTACGTTTCAAGATATCACCGAACGCAAACAGGCGGAAGAGGCTCTGCGGGAAAATGAGGAACGTTATCGCACAGTTGTTTCCAATACACCTGTGGTCACCTTCGTAACTGATGAAAAAGGCATATTCACTCTTTCAGAAGGAAAGGGATTGTTAAAACTGGGTTTGCAACCTGGTCAGGTGGTTGGGCTGTCGGTCTTTGATGTGTATCGTGATTACCCAAGTATTGTGGGTGCAATGAAAAATGCACTCGCCGGACATAGCCAACGGGATGAGGTTGAAGTACAGGGCATTGTATTCGATGTCTTTTATTCCCCCATATTTGATCAACAGGGCAAAGTGACGAAGGTGATCGGTGTTTCAAATGATGTTACCGAGCGCAAGCGGGCGGAAGAGGAAATCCGCCAGTTAAATCTGTTATTGGAACAGCGTGTCGTTGAACGCACTGTACAATTGGAAACCGCCAACAGGGAACTGGAAGCTTTCAGTTACTCCGTTTCTCATGACCTGCGCGCACCCCTGCGCGGTATTGACGGCTGGAGTCAAGCCCTGCTCGAAGATTATCACGACCAACTTGATGAACAGGGTCGGCAGTATATTGACCGTGTGCGTTCTGAGACGCAGCGCATGGGACATTTGATCGATGACATGCTCAAATTATCGCGCCTGACGCGCGCCGAGATGGTTAAGGAACAGGTGGATTTAAGTGCCCTTGCACACTCGGTTGCTGAGCGCCTTAAGCGTAGTGAACCGCAACGTCAAGCTGATTTCGTTATTCAGGCAGGAATAACAGCAGAAGGCGATTCACACTTGCTGGAGGCTGCCCTAGTCAATCTGCTGGAGAACGCCTTCAAATTCACCGCCAAGTGCGCAGACGCGCGCATCGAGTTTGGAGAGACTGAATTGGAAGGTCAGCGTGTTTTCTTTGTGCGTGATAACGGCGTGGGCTTTGATATGGCCTATTCGCAAAAATTGTTCGGAGCATTTCAGCGTATGCACAAAGCTTCTGAATTTCCCGGCACCGGTGTTGGACTGGCAACTGTCCAGCGCGTTATTCATCGTCATGGCGGACGCGTGTGGGCGGAGGCGGAGGTTGATCGTGGCGCAGTATTTTACTTTACACTTGGATCCCCATCCCCAACTCTTCCCCCGATGGGAGAGGGGTAGGGTGAGGGTATTTTAGAAGAGGTCAGATGAAACCTAAAATTATTCTGTTGGTCGAAGATAGCCCCAGCGATGTTGGGTTGACGAAGCGTGCGCTTGAAAAGAGCCGCATCGCCAACGAGTTGGTTGTTGCGGAGGATGGGCAGGAGGCGCTGAATTATTTGTTTGGTGACGACCCGCTCACAGGTCAGAAAATGAACGAACTGCCAACCTTGATCCTGCTTGATCTGAAACTTCCCAAATTGGACGGGCTGCAAGTCCTGCGCCGAATCCGCGCTGATGAACACACCAGCCGTCTGCCAGTTGTTATTCTGACCACATCCAGCGAAGAAGATGATATCGCGCAGAGTTATGATCTGGGTGCAAATAGCTACATCCGCAAACCGGTGGATTACAAGCAATTTGCGCAGGCTGTTCAACACCTGGGTTTATACTGGCTGGTAATTAATGAGCCGCCCCCGCCCCAAAAGAGGTAATGTGGAACTTCCGCTTGCTGTTCTGATTGTCGAGGATTTAGAAAGTGACGCGCAATTGATCATCCGTTTATTAAGAAAAACGGGTTATGAAGTCATTTCTGAACAAGTTGAAACCGCTGAGCAAATGCGTGCCGCATTGGAAAAACGAACGTGGGATATTGTCATTTCAGATTACAGCTTGCCACAATTTGATGGGCACGCCGCGCTTGATATTTTAAAGAGAAACAACGGGATATCCCGTTTATTGTTGTCTCGGGCGCGATCGGCGAAGAGACCGCGGTGGCGATGATGAAAGCCGGTGCAAACGATTACTTGATGAAAGATAATCTGGCGCGCCTTGTTCCAGCAGTGAGTCGTGAATTGGAGCAGGCACAGAACAGGCGTGCACACAGGCTGGCTGAAGAAGAATTGGTCAACGCCAGGGAACATGCCGAGGAAAGCGAAGAAAAGTTTAAGGCTATTACAAACCAGGCAACCGAGGGCATTGCTTTATCTGATTTGGAAGGGAACTATGTTTTTGTCAACCCATCATTTGGTCAGATGATGGGTTATTCAGAGGAAGAATTATTAAAGATGACTGTTTTTGATGTAAAAGCAAAAACACAATCGCCTGGAAGTTTTTATGAAAGTAAAACTACAAAGGAAGGACTGCCAATAGAAGTAAAACTACGGCGCAGGGATGGCACTGAGTTTTTTACCGAAATTATTGGAAGAGTTATTAAAGTTGGCGATAAGGATTATGTGCTTGGAACAGTTAGAGACATTACCGAACGAAAGCGAGCGGAAGATCGATTGCGACAGCTCTCAAGCGCTGTGGAACATAGTCCGATTTCGATTGTGATCATGGACATCACCGGGAACATTGAGTACGTCAACCTGAAATTTACGGAAGTGACCGGTTTTACTCTCGATGAAGTGCGCGGCAAAACCCCGCAGGATACGTTTGGGTCAAGCAATACACAGCCTGAAACCCGCGCAGAGCATTGGCAGACCATTCTCTCCGGGAATGAATGGCGCGGTGAGATGGAAAATTGTAAGAAAAATGGAGAGTCTTATTGGGCGGCTGTCTCGATCTCGCCGATCACTGATTCAAATGGCATCATCACACATTTTGTTTCCATTAATGAAGACATTACCGTCCGCAAGGAGAACGAAGAAAAAATTCAGCGGCTCAATGCCGGCCTGGAACAACTGGCAATGACCGATTACCTGACGAATTTATACAATCGTCGTTATTTTATGCAGCGCGGCGCCGAAGAGTTTAAACGAGCCAGGCGCAATAATCAGCCGCTGGCGCTTTTAATGATGGATATTGACCACTTCAAAAATGTTAATGACACTTATGGCCACGATGCTGGAGATATGGCGCTCCAACAGGTCGCAGCTACCTTGAAATCCAGCCTGCGTGAAATTGATATCCTTGGACGCATAGGCGGGGAGGAATTTGCCGTCCTTTTACCAAATATTTCGTTGCATGAAGCTGCCGTATTAGCTGAGCGGGTACGGAAGGCCGTAGCAGGCACATCTGTTGAAATACCGGGTGGGTCGTTGACCATTACCATCAGTATCGGTGTGGCTGTTCTTACAAACGAAACGTCGGGCATTGATAATATTCTTAAAAATGCCGATGTAGCCATGTATCAGGCCAAAAGCTGCGGCGGGAATTGTGTGGTATAGCGTGAAGACCTCTGGAGGTAGGCGGCTTGCAGCCAAAAATATCCATCAGCAAGTTAATGGACTCCAGAATTGTGATCTACTAATTATCCGCGAGACGCTTTCAGTAAAGTGAGTTCATTATGAATAAACCAACCAAAACACTTGCCGTTTTGATCATCGAAGACCAGGAAAGCGACGCACAACTTCTTATCCGCTTGTTGAAAAAAGCAGACTATGACCTTGTGTATGAGCAGGTCGAAACCGCTGGACAAATGCGCACCGCGTTGGAAAAACGGGCCTGGGATATCATCATTTCAGATTATAAAATGCCGCAGTTCGATGGGCGTGCCGCGCTAAAACTACTTCAAGAGATGGGGCATGATATACCTTTTATTGTTGTATCCGGCACCATCGGTGAAGCGACCGCTGTTTCCATGATGAAGGCTGGCGCGCACGATTATCTGATCAAAGGTGACTTTGCCCGTTTAATCCCGGCAGTGGAACGTGAGCTGGGACAGGCCGAGATACGGCGGAGACGCAGGCAGGCGGAGGAGGCTCTTGCCGCCTCTGAGGCTGAACTACGTGCCTTGTTCGCATCCATGCAGGATGTGGCGTTGGTCATTGACCGTGAGGGCGTGTATTGCAAGATAGCTCCTACCAATCCAAGCTTACTTGTTAAACCGGCGTCGGAATTGCTTGGCAGGAATCTGTGGGATGTTTTCCCCGCTGAACAAGCCGAAGTTTTTATTGGTGCGGTCAGGCAGGTATTGAGCACAAAAAAAACCACTCATATCGAATACGAACTTCTTATTGGCGACCGGACAGTGTGGTTTGAAACATCCATCTCGCCTATGGATACTGACAGCACGCTGTGGGTGGCGCGTGATGTTAGCGCACGCAAGCAGACAGAGGAGGCTCTTGCAACTTCTGAAGCTAAACTGCGTGCTTTGGTGGAGCAAGTGCCTGCAGTTGTATACACCGAGTCAGCAGAAACCAGGGAGACCCTGTATATCAGCCCGCAAGTGGAAAAACTAACCGGTTATACACCCGCCGAATGGATTAAAGACCGTTTCCTATGGAAAAAAATGATCTATCCCGAAGACCTTGCATTTGTCGTGGCAGAAGATGAACGTACCACACTCACTCACGAGCCATTCCACAGCGAATACCGCATCTTGACCCGTGATGGACGCACGCTTTGGATTAATGACGAATCAGTGTTTGTCGAAAATCAGGATGGCACACCGTTGTTTTGGCAGGGTACGATGTACGATATTACCGAGCGCAAGCGGACAGAGGAAGCACTGCGCGAGAGTGAGGAACGATTTCACACGCTCTATGATAACGCGACGATCGGCTTGTATCGTACAACGCCTGATGGACGCATCTTGATGCTAAATCCGGCTGGAGTTCGAATGTTGGGTTTTAACTCGTTTGATGAAATTACCAAAAGAAATTTGGAAAATGCCGGATTTGGGCCGGAGTATTCACGTAAAGAATTTCGCGAAAAAATTGAGGTCGATGGTGTCGTTATTGGTTTGGAAAGCAAATGGATAAGGAAAGACGGCTCGGAAATCTTCGTACGCGAGAGCGCAAAAGTTTTCCGCGATGAAAATGGGGAAATCCTGTATTATGATGGCAGTTTTGAAGATATTACCGAGCGCAAGCGGGCGGAGGAACAACTCCGCAAACTTTCCCGCGCAGTGGATCAAAACCCAGCCTCCATCGTCATCACTGATTTGCTGGGTAATATTGAGTATGTCAACCCAAAATTTTCACAAGTCACTGGGTACAGTTTTGAGGAATCTCTCGGGAAAAATCCACGCATCCTTAAATCGGGGAATACCACAAGGGAAGAATACAAGAAAATGTGGGATACGATCCTGGCTGGCAATATATGGCAGGGTGAATTGTTGAATACGAAGAAGAACGGCGAGACCTACTGGGAATTTGCCACAATTGCGCCTGTTTTCGGTGAAGACGGGAAAATTACCAATTTTCTAGCATTGAAGGAAGACATCACCGAGAGCAAGCAGGCGGAGGAGAATATCCATCAACGCGTCAGGGAATTGGAGATGCTCTATCAAAGCGGACTGGCGCTTGGGCAGTTGTTAAACCCAAGGGAGATCGGGCAAAAAATCCTTGAACTTTTGCAGGAAAATATGGGCTGGCATCACACAAGGATCCGCTTGTATCATCCGCAAGATGACAGCCTGGAACTTCTGGATTTCAATCAACCCGGTTTGCAAGATGAAGTGAAACGGCACGAGGCGGTGGAACGCATTCAGACACTGATTATCAATTCAAGTCAGGGTCTGAGCGGCTGGGTGATCCAACATGGCTTGCCTGTGCGCTCTGGCGATGTGAACAATGATCCGCGCTATGTTGAAGCCTATCCTGGAATACGGTCTGGTCTTTATGTTCCGATGAAATTGGGCGACCGTATCGTCGGCGTGATCGGTATCGAAGATGAAAAACCAGACGCTTTCAGCGAGGCAGATGAACGGCTGGTCGCCACACTGGCAAATCAAGCCGCCAGTGCATTTGAAAATGCACGCCTGTTCGGGGAGACACGCCAACGCGTGATGGAACTGGAAACTCTCAATCGCATTTCGCTTGTTCTGCGCGCTGCCTCGAATCAGAATGAAATGTTGTCTGTTGTCCTGGATGAGGCTTTAGCCATCCTGAATACCTCACATGGTTCCATCGAACTATATAACAAAACCACGAATGACCTGGAGAAAATAATAACGCGCGGCTGGATAACTCAGGTGAGTGATTTGTCACAGAAGAGCAGCGAAGGTATTGCAGGCAAAGTATTCACCAGCGGCGAGATCTACGTCTCACGCGAGTTCGCCAGCGACCCTGAGACACGTGCCGCAGCCCGTAGCCAAATCCCATCTGGTTGGGGTGGGGTCTGTGTGCCCATTCGCACCACACTACAATCGCTGGGTGTCATACTCATTTCCATGCCGAGTGAACATGAACCCAACAAAAATGAAATACGCTTATTGGCAACTTTATCTGAAATGACAGGCGCGGCTTTGCAGCGCATGCAATTGCATGCGCAAACCGTCCGCCGCCTGGAGCAGTTGCATGCTTTACGTGCCGTGGACCAGGCCATCGCCAGCAATCTTGATATGCGCCTGACGCTTAATATTTTGCTCGACCATACCGTCAGCCAATTGGGCGCGGATGCGGCAGATGTGCTCCTGCTCCCAGCGGGCTCAAGCCTGTTGGAATTGACGGCTAGCCGCGGTTTCCACTCGCGTTTGCTCGATAACATTAATTTGAGCGATAGCTTTGCCCTGCGTGCCATCATGGAACATCGCATAATTTCGGCAATGGACTTTGAGATCCTCACGCCTCGCGAAAATTTGCTGTTTGGAAAACTCTGGAAAGAGGAGGGCTTTGTTTGTTATTGGTGTGTGCCTTTGATCGTAAAAGGCGAAGTCAAAGGTGTCCTGGAAGTCTATTTCCGCAAAGCGTTTACCCCCGATGGAGACTGGCTTGAATTCCTTGATGCGCTGGCGGGCCAGGCGGCTATTACGATCGACACAGCCCAACTATTTGAGAGCCTTCAACATGCCAACCTGGATCTGAGCCTTGCCTACGACGCCACCATCGAAGGTTGGTCGCGGGCGATGGATTTGCGCGACCATGAAACGGAAGGACATACACTGCGCGTCACAGACCTGACTTTGAGACTGGCGCGCGCCATGCGGATTAGCGAATCTCAACTGACAGCGATTCGGCGCGGCGCACTCCTGCACGATATCGGCAAGATGGGCGTACCTGACGCGATCCTGCTCAAGGAAGGAGCGTTGACCGATGAAGAATGGGTGTTGATGCGCAAGCATCCCCAACTCGCGCATGATATGCTGGCGCCCATTTCCTATTTACATGATGCATTGGATATTCCGTATTGTCATCATGAAAAATGGGACGGCACGGGCTATCCGCAGGGGATAAAAGGAGACCGTATTCCATTGATCGCGCGTATCTTCGCCGTTGTAGATGTGTGGGATGCGCTTACGAACGATCGCACATATCGCACGAAATGGTCAAAACAAAAAGCACTTCAATATATCAAAGAACAAAGCGGCATACATTTTGACCCGCAGGTTGTGGATGTCTTTTTGAAGCATCTCAGCAGCGATTCATAGTAATCGATTTCGCCAGTTGTGCATGAAAACAGCGACAGAAGTCACAACCATCTTATTTCTATTTTCTCAATTCCTCAGCCGCCGCACTCAACTCTTTCGCATTCTTCTGGATTTTCTTGATCGCCGCCACTGCATCATCCACGCCTTTGGCGCCAGCGCGGAAAATATTCTCATCGAGCCAGACGGCTTCATGTTCACAAGCGCGTGTAGTTTCAGGCAGATCCATCTCTTTGAACTTGAAATATTCGGGGAAAGCATTCGGCACTGCCAGCGCAGATTTTTGCGGCTGGAATAATTCATAATTGTTCATGGCTTCGTAGCCCGTCCAGCAACTTATTCCTTCAGCATCCAACGCTCCGCACAACACGTCATGCTCCACGCCAAATTGATTTGGGTCAATGGCGAAGATGTAGCGATAAAACGAACGCGTGGTGTGACGTTCATCGTGCTTCAAGACTCGCACGCCAGGAATTTCACTCAAGGCTTCATCCATGTATGCCGCCATTTCTTCGCGTTGTTTTGCCTGTGCGGGGAATCGTTCAATGCCAACCAGCGCGAGTGCGGCCTGCAATTCGCTCAAACGATAATTTGCGCCCTGCACTGAAAGTCCATTCGAGTCTTCTGCTCCGCCGCCCAATGCGTGCGGACGTCCGCAATCAATGACAGAGGCGGCGAGCGCGGCAAACTCTGGAGTGCGGCACAACAAAATTCCGCCTTCGCCAGAGGTGAGCGTTTTCGACGATTGCAAACTGAACGAGCCGAAGTGACCAATCGTCCCTGCGCCCCGACCGCGCCATTTTGCACCGTGTGCATGCGCGCAGTCTTCGATCACGATCAAGTTGTGTTTCTCAGCCAATTCCATGATCGCATCCATGTCTGCCATGTTCGAGCCAAGATGCACGGGGATGATGGCCTTCGTCTTCGGCGTGATAGCCTTTGCCGCCGCTTTAGCATCGAGACAATAAGTATTCGGGTCAACATCCACGATCACTGGAATTGCGCCCGCAGCCATGGGCGCAGATGCTGTCGCCTGAAACGTGTACGCAGGCACGATCACTTCGTCACCCCAACCAATGCCCGCCGCGCGCAAAGCCACTTCCATTGTCACTGTGCCGTTGATCATTGGCACAGCATAACCGCCGCCTTGCAACTCCGAAAATTTCTGTGCCAGTTCAGCGGTCTTCGGCCCGGGATAGGGGAACCCGCCCCAACGTCCCGAACGAACGACTTCCGCAACCGCCTGCACATCACGCTCGTCCCACACAGGCCATTCGGGATAGGCCTCGGTGCGGGATTTTGGTCCACCAAGTATTGCAAGTTCAGACATTTAAATTCTCCTATTTATCTCACGATTTCTTTTGCGGTTTGAATGATCCTGTCGCGGATGGAGTAGCCGTCAAAGTTGACCTGTTCCATGCCGAGCAGAACCGCGCCGACAACTGGTGGGCAGCCAAGATGGATGATCTTTGCCTTGGGACAATGTTTGAGAACAACATCGCGCATGGGATTTGTGATGATGTCACCCGCATCAAAAACACTACCCGATTGCACGATCTCAACTTCTTCATTTTCCATGCCAATTTGACGCGCCACCGAAACCGCCAGCCAGCCGAGTTCTTCGCCTGCCCATTGAATAACCTCGCACGCCGCTGCATCGCCATCACGCGCAGCTTGGATCACTTCAATGGCAATAAAAGGGAAGAGGTGATATTGGTCGTTGGAAAGACCTTCCATCAGATCCATTTCATCTTTTGCGCCGAGTGCATTAATAAGAATATTAGTGAGAGACGTTGGCGGGATGCGTTTGATCCAGGCATAGTTGACCATGTGCAGCGCTTTGAGCGCGATCTCGATCCCGCCGCCATATTCGCCGAATTTTGGTCCGTTGCCAACAATGCGACCTTTGCTCCCATCACGTCCGCGCCCGCAGCAATTGTTGGATGAACCTGCTGTGACATTTACGCCGATCCCGCGTGTGGCGCCTGCAAGCAGCCCATTAACTCCATCATTTACAACATCAAGCGGACAAGACAAACCAAGTGCGGCAATTGCCTGCAAATGTCCTTCGCGGTCTGATGGAAAGTCATAACCTGAAACTCCAAACCCCGCGCCGATGATCTGGTCCACGTCGAATGCCCGCCATTTCTCATGGCTTGCTCAAATGACTCTTTCAAGACGTTTTCCAAACCATCATAGCCGACACCTTGATGATTCCCGCCCCACGCTTTGCCAAATCCAATACATGCGCCAGTTTCATCCACGATCAGAGCGTGAGTTTTGGAAGAGCCGACATCTATTCCGAGGAAATATTTCATGGTTTGAAGAATTGAGGCAGCCATTGCCTATTGGTTTCGAGCAGATCATCCAGCACTTCATTGATCTTGTCGGCGCTGGGTCCCAGTGGGTGGACGAGCATGGCTTGATACGCCGCGTTCCTGTCACCATGTACAGCGGCTTCAACGGTGAGCAGTTCGTACATCTTGATGGCAGAGATCAGTCCGAAGCAGGAAGCAGGCAGCGGGTCGGCAGGCAGCGGGTGGACTCCTTTACTGTCCACTTTGGCGGGTAATTCCAGCACCCAATCCGCAGGCCATTCCTTCACCGCTCCATTGTTGCGGACGTTGACGACATGCACCTGTCCGAGATCATTGTGATGCGAGTTGATGAGTTGAGTGGCAAGCGTGGAATAATACGCGCCGCCGCGTTTCATCAGATCCGCGGGCGGCTCGGTGAGTGCAGGGTCGGCATATTGGCGCAGAAGGTCTTTTTCGATCTCCATCACTTCCTCGGCGCGTGAAGGCGGCCACTTTTTTTGTTCGGCTAATTTTTTATCGGTGTAATAAAAATATTGCAAGTAATAATTCGGCATCATCCCAAGTGTTTCGATGGTTTGCACGTCCCATTCGGGCTCAGGTTCGTTCTTAGAGATTCAACGTAGGCGGCGAAGATCGGCGGCCACATCTCTTCGCCGTCAATGGTAAAGCCGCGATGCCAGGTGAGGTGATTGAGCCCCAGTGTGTTGAGGACTGCCCGCTCGGATTCCACATGCGAGCCTGTGGCACCCTCAAGTTCCTCAAGTATTTCCATCTTGGTTGTGATGCCTACGTTGCAAACGCCCACTGCGGGAACATCGGACGCGTAGCGATTGAGCGCCTCTGTGACAAGCCCAGCGGGATTGGTGAAGTTTGCAAGAAGTGCGCCAGGCGCAACTTCACGAATATCCTTTGCGATGCTGAGAATGACTGGAATGGTGCGAAGCGCTTTTGCCATGCCGCCAATACCAGTCGTCTCCTGACCGATCAACCCGTGCCGCAGGCCAAGATATTCATCGCCGCGACGGGCGGGCATCATGCCGACACGCAGCTGCGTAGTCACATACGATGCGCCTGCAATTGCCTCACGTTGATTTGTGCTCAGCACCACCTTGAACGGATCGCCTTTTGCCTTGACCATGCGTTGGGCAAATCCGCCGACGACATTCAGACGTTCCTGGTCAATATCCATCAGCCAGAGTTCTGTGATGGGTAAAGTTGATATTCTTTCCAGAAAGCCGTTTACCAATTCGGGCGTGTAAGTGGAGCCGCCACCGATGACTGTGATTTTCATAGTTTCACCACCTTTCCTGTTTTACTGGATTTATATGCCGCATCCACAACCTTCATGTTCATTAATCCTTCCAATCCGCCTGGGATGGGCGTTTGTTTCTTTTCAATGCACTCCACAAAATATTTCAACTGATCATCATACAAACTTTGCGGACAGTGTTCCTTGCGCGGGAATTCAAAGCCAGAGTTAATTACATCTATTTTTTGTTCCGCACGATTCGGCAATTCCAATTGAGTTGGGAACAACTGGCCGAACCCTTCGAGCCCGTATAACTGTGTCGCCGCTTCGGGGCCGTCTGCATGTGGCTGCCACCAACCAGATTCAATATACGATGTTGCGCCGTTGTCCCATTCGACGATGATCACACCTGTATCGTCCACATCGAAATCCTTGTAATAGGTTCCGATCTTTGCGAAAACCGAAACAGGCTTTGGGTCACCAAGTAAAAAGCGTGCCGTGTCCAGCGCATGGATTCCCATGTCTGCCATTGCGCCGCCGCCCGCAAATTGTTTTTGTGTGAACCAGCCAGAAGGTCCCCAATGGGTGTGCACTCCAATTCCTTTTGTGCGGATGATGCGTCCTAATTTTTTCGATTGTTCTTTCAACCAGAGCACATCGGGGTCAAAGCGCCAGCAATGTGCCACCATCAGGGTCGCGCCAGATTTTTCTGCGGTTTCACACATTTGCCCGGCTTCGGCAGCATTCATTGCCATTGGTTTCTCAACCATTACATGCACACCTGCGTTGAGTGCGGCAATTGTTTGCGGCGCATGCAAATAATTTGGCGTGCTTATAACCAAAGCGTCCACGCCGCCGTCCTTCAATAAATCCTCCAGCTTTTCATATTGTCGAGTGATGTTGAATTGTTTTCCAAATTCGATCATCGAATCTTTTTTGTGATTTACGATGGCGGCCAACTCAAGCCCTGCCGTCTGCGCCGCGCGTGCATGGACTTTGTTGATGTATCCTGTTCCCGAGAATGCAATTTTCATAATTGATCTTCTGCCTTATCGTTGAAGAAATGCAGCACATGTCCAGTTAGTTCAAAAAATCGTTTCAGTTCCGCTTTTGAAATAACCAATGTCGCCGTGTTGACCAGCGGATGGGAAAGGAATTGGTCGCCTTGCCAAATTTCAGCATCGATCCACAATTCGACCTGATGCTCCGTATCGTTTGCCAGTCCCATCATTGTCACGGAGCCGCGTGTCACACCCAGCAAGCGCATCAGATTTTCTTCTGACCCGAAACGTAAGCGGGAGACTCCCAGTTGCGAAGACAATCCTTCCAAGTTGACCGTCTTTTCGCAACCAGTCACCGCCAAAAAGAATTGGCGTCCCTTTTTGTCACACAGGAACAGGTTCTTGGTGCTGACAGCCTTGATACCAGAATGATGTGCATCCGCTTCGTCGCAGGTGAACACAGCAGGATGCTCAATGCGCTGATAGGCAAATTGATTGGCGTCCATAAAACTGAGAAATTCCTGTTCCGAAATGATCATAAGATTTATTTCGATCCTTATTCTTTCGAGCCTGTCAATTTAATTCCCTGGATAAATGTCTTTTGAGCAAAGAAGAAGGCGATCACGATCGGTATCGTGAAGACTGTTGCGGCCGCCATGAGTTGATTCCAGACCAGTGTGCGTTGACTCTGGAAGTCCTGCAAGCCGAGCGCCATGGTGAAATTCCTCGGGCTGGTGAGGTAGAGCAGCGGCCCAGTGAAGTCATTCCATGCCCAGAGAAATGTGAAGACCGTGACAGTAGCCAGTACAGGCACGGAAAGCGGCAGGACCAATAGTGTGAATATCTGCCATTCCGAGGCGCCGTCCACGCGGGCTGCGTCACACATCTCTTCAGGGATGGTGCGAAAGAATTGTCGCAAGAGGAATACATCATAAGCGTTCGCAAAGAAGGCAGGCACGATGATCGGCAGGAAGGTATCGCCCCAGTGCAGGAAATTGTTGAAGAACAAATATAGCGGGATCATGGTGACTTGATAAGGCAGCATCATGGTCGCCAAAACGATCACGAAGAGCACATCTCGCCCGGGGAATTGGATCCGCGCAAAGGCATAGGCTACGGGTGTATTGGATACAAGTGTGCCGATGATGACAAAAAAAGCAATGACTAAACTGTTTTTGAAATAGACCCAAAAACTGGCTCCAATACCCGGGCGACTGCCGCGGTTCATGGCATCTGGAAAATTCTGCCAACGGAAACTGACGTGCATGATCGGCTCGGCAATTTTGGTTGTGCCTTGTTGCATTTCATAGGTCACTACTTGATCGGGATTTGCCGGGTCTACAAATTTGCCAACTCCTTCAACAATTTCGATGGCGGCCAGTTCTTTCACGCCGCTCTCGGTCTGGACGTTGTAGAGGGGCAGTTGTTCCCCCTTTACTTCCACGAGGAGATTATCGTATGGCAGCCAGCGTGGCGGCGTGTGAAAGACATCCTCATTGGATTTAAAGGCGGTGATTAACATCCATAAAAATGGAATAAGGAAGAACATGCCAACAAAGATGATCAACCCATGACTCAACAACGACTGGAAAAAATTGCGAGTTTTCCGCTGTTGCATGCGCTTGCGGCGTGCCGCTTCCTCATCACCCATGTTTGGAATCTGTTTGGAAAGGTTGTTTATTGTCATCTCATCATCCTGCGTAGTAAGTGAAGCGGTCACTGATTTTCAATAGGATAATCGTACAGATGAGAATGATAATAAAAAGCACCCAAGCCATGGCAGAGGCATATCCCATTTTCAACCACTGAAAGGCATTCTGATAGAGGAGTACGCTGTAAAAGAGGGTTGAATTCAATGGATAACCCAGGTTTTGGAAGCCGCGAAAAACATAGGCTTGGGCAAAATACTGGAACATGAAAATGACACCGGTGATCAAATTGAACAAGGTGATCGGAGAAACCATCGGAATGGTAATGTTCCACAGTCTTTGCCACCAGTTGGCTCCATCCAATTCAGCGGCCTCCAACAGATTGACCGATACATCCTGCAAACCAGAAAGATAGATGATGATCGTACTGCCCATGCCCCACATGCCGAGCAGGATCAGCCCAGGCTTGGACCAGGCAGGGTTGGTCATCCAGTTCGGGCCGTCAATGCCTACGTACCCCAACAAGGTGTTTAGGATGCCCTGTTGCGGATTCAATATCCACAACCAAAGGATCGTGCTGGCAACGGTCGGGACAATGGATGGCAGAAAATAGATGACGCGGTAGAAGGATTGTCCTTTTACTTTTAGATTTAGCAAAACAGCGCAAAAGAAGGATGCAAATAATGTCAACGGTACGGCGATGGCCACCATATAAAGGGTGTTGGAAAGTGCTTTCCAGAACATGTCATCGGTTAGCAGGTCGGTATAGTTTTTTATGCCGTTCCATTCCAGGGGCGCTTTGGGATGGTAAATACTAAAACTGTAGACAAGGGAGGCAACCATTGGATAAAGTGTGAAAACCAAAAATCCGATCGTCCACGGAAGCAGGAACAACATTCCGATCTTGAAATTAGCACGGTCGCGACGGCTCCATTTTCTAAACTTTGGGAGCCACCTGAATTTTCGACCCTTTGTTTGCACTTCTTCCATAATCTGCCTCTGTTTTCTGTAAAGACTTCGGAAGTCTTTAAGACTTCCGAAGTCTTTTTATTTTTCAGCTACTTAAGCGCTTCTTCCAGCTTTACTTCATACTCGGCTTGCAATTCATCGAGCAAAGGCTTCGGATCGGCGCCGGTGTGCAATACCTGTTCTTCCATTAACGCCCAGGCATCATTGAACTCAAGCGAGATGGGGGTGGTGACAAGATGCTTGGCGTTGGGGCTTGCCATCAGATCCATAAATACCTTGAATTTTTGATTCTCGGTGAAGCAGGGATCTTCAGCCGCTTTTTTGCTGGTCGGCAGGTTGGCGTTGTAGCAAAACTCTTCCGCCACAATTGCGGGCGACATCATCCACGCCAGAAGTTTGGCGGAGGCATCTTTGTTTGTTGCGCCAGATGGAATGACTGCAACAGTACCTTGCACTACGGCTGTATTAGCCCGCTCCGGGTGGTCTGCTGGAGGCGGGAAGGGAGCCACGCCATAGCTTGCTTCAGGTTTAAACTGACTAATGAAGTTTGGCCCGGTCATCCATTCGCCATCCACGTACATTCCCAATTTGCCGGTGTAGAACGGATAATCGGCAGACATATATGTATCTGCCCAGCCAGATGAAAACGCCATCACATTATCCACGCCGTATTTGGTGTAGAACTGCTGTTGCCAGTTCATGGCATCAAGGACGGGTTGGGTGTTGGCTGTTACCTGAGTGCCGTCTTCGTTGTACCAGAAGCCGCCGAATTGTTGAGTGTATAAGTCGCTATGTCCCCAGGCTTGATCGGGGAGGAATCCGATCTGTTCCAGGGTGCCATCGGCGGCAACTTTGGTGAGTTTGTCGGAGAATTCGACCAGTTCTTCCATCGTGGCAGGCGGGACTTCGGGGTCGAGTCCTGCGGCTTCGAACAGGTCTTTGTTCCAGAACAAGGCGTATATATCCGTACCCCAGGGCAGGCATAGGATCTTATCGTCCATTTTGCACTGATTAAGTGGGGCATCGAAGAAATCGTTCAGGTCAATATTGCCCGTCTTCACAGCGCCGTTCAATTCTTCGACCAGGCCTTCTTTATAATATGATTTGACCAGGTCGCCGCCACTCAAGACGAGTACGTCAGGCGGTTCTGAACCAGTCAGGGCAGGCAGGATCTTATCGGTCTCCACTGGAGCCGTCACCTCAACCTTGATGCCTGTTTCAGCGGTGTATTTATCGAACAAGGTTTGGATTTGTTGCGGGTTGTCTCCCCACTGGATCCACACGCGCAAGACCTCTGGTTCGGCGGGTTTGCTGCTGCCGCACGCAGAAAGCAACATGCTCAAAATTACCAGAACGCTTAGTAAGCCAAATACTTTTTTCATCTTCATATCTCCTTTTTCTTTGATTAGATTGGGACAAATGGAAAATTAATTGGCAATATAAATTTATGGGTTTGACCTCCTATGACTTACATCCGCAAGAGTTACGGATGACCAGTTCAGTGGGGAGCAGGGTGATGGATTCTGCTGGTTCGCCGCGGATGAGATGGACAAGCTGTTTGACCGCGTCCATGCCCGTCTGTTCGGTGGGCGCGCGGACAGTGGTGAGTGGCGGCGACATGAATCGGGCCAGGGGAACATCGTCGAAGCCGACAACAGCCACCTCGTCAGGAATTTTGCGGCCAGCGTGCTGCAGGGCAGTGAAAACTCCCAACGCGGCATCGTCGTCTCCAGAGAAGATCGCGTCAAATTCCAATCCATCCAACAGCCATTGACTGACAGCAGCTGCGGCCTCCAATTCATCAAATCCGCCAGTGGCGACCAGGGTTTCATCAAATGCGATGCCATGCGCTTCAAGCGATTCGCGATAGCCGCGCTCACGCCATTCAGAGTCTTCGTGTCCTTCAGTGCCTTGCAAGAAAGCGATGCGGCGGCAGTCGTGGACCTCGATCAAATGATCCACGAGTTTTTGTGCGCCATCTTTGTTTTCAATTGTTATTACGGGGATGTTTAGATTTTCAGGCGGGGTTTGGTGCAAAAGGACAATGGGGAAGCCGTTTTCATGAAGATAGGATAATTCTTCATCGCTGACGCTGTTGGTAAAAACGATCAAGCCGTCGGTGTTGTGCATGCCTAGTGCGCGGCGGGATGTTTTCAACGGGTAGTCAGCATCGACCGTATGGATGAGCAGGTCATAGCCAGCCTTACGCGCCGCCGATTTAATTCCGCGCAATACGGATGGAAAGAACCATCCACCGATCTCAGGTAGAAGTAATCCAATGGTATTTGTGCGTCGGCTGGCAAGCACACGAGCGGCACTCCGCGGGACAAAATTCAATTCTTTGATCGCAGCATGTACACGCTCGGCGGTGGAAGCAACGACAGGCGTATTCCCATTGATCACACGGCTGACCGTGGCAATGGATACACCTGCGAGTTTTGCTACATCTGCTATTGTTGAGGATTGGTTTATGCGACTCATAATGTAAGCGCTTTCTGAAAGCGCTTACATAGTATACAGAAAATCAATGAAAGAGTCAACAGGTATTCAGATACTTGCTTGAATTTTTTCATTCATGTTGCAACACAGTGCTGGTGAAAAACATCATGACAGCTTCCTTGCAAATTTATCAATTGGGGCTTTCTTGTAAAGTGGTAAAATTTATCCATACGATATTATAAAAATTCATTTTATATCGAAGAGCAACTTAATTGATGGTCGCTATAATTTTTTGCGCGGAGGAAACTGCATGTCTAAAATAATTTCTGTTCATTCATTTCGGGGCGGTACGGGTAAGTCTAATACCAGTGCAAACCTGGCCTATCTTTGCGCGGTAAAGGGACTAAAAGTGGGTGTGGTTGATACAGACATCCAATCCCCGGGAATTCATGTACTCTTTGGAATGGATGAAGAGCATATGGTACGTTCGTTGAATGACTATCTTTGGGGGAAGTGTGAGATCGAAGAAACAGCCTATGATGTTACCGCACCCTTTGGCGCACAAGTAAAAGGAAAAATATATTTAATCCCCTCCAGTATCAAGGCAGGGGAAATTGCCCGTGTACTGCGTGAAGGCTATGATGTTGGATTGCTTAATGACGGTTTTGAATCGCTGATTAAAAATCTTAATCTCGATGTGCTTATTATTGATACGCATCCAGGTTTGAGTGAGGAGACACTCCTTTCGATCGCCATATCCGATCTGCTGGTGCTTATTTTGCGTCCAGATCAGCAGGATTACCAGGGCACTAGCGTAACAGTGGAAGTTGCCCGCAAACTGGATGTGCCGCAAATGCTGCTGCTGGTTAATAAAGTGCCTGCGCAATTAGTAGATGCTGTGAAACAGAACGTTGAAAATATATATAACTGCGAGGTCGCGGCGGTTATTCCACATTCAGACGATTTGATGACACTCGCCAGTTCAGGGATTTTCTCGCAGAAATACCCGGATCATCCAGTAACAAAAATATATCAGAAGTTGGCTACTCGCGTTCTTGCCGATTAACATTTCCACGTTCGTGAATAAAGATGAACTTTCTCGATAAGGTTCTTGCGCAGAATCGAGCTATTTACATATTCGCGGTAAAAAGATCTATTGCGGTGAAGGCTTATTAATCGGAGAATATGTAATGGCACAAACCGATTCAGATTCTGAAGATACCTTAGACAACCTGGTGAGCAGGGTAAAAAATCGACGAGCACGGGGCGGTGCTGCACCTGTTCCTGCGCCGCAAGTGGGCGGATTGAAACCGAGTGAACTCCTTTTCATGTCCAAAGATCAAAAGAAATTAATCACTTATTTATCCCGACAACCATATGCCCGCATTGATGAAATTTCGCGCGCCATTGAGATGGATCAATCACAGACCCATAAAATCCTGTCTGATTTAAAGGATGATGGCTATATTCATGAAGTGTTGATGGATGGGGAAATTTTTTACCGTGTCAAGTTTGGAGATACAGCCAATAAGAACAATAACCTGCCCAAGGAACTTTGGGATGCGCTGAGTGTTGATAATGTAGCTTTTTTGCGCTCTTTGGATTTGTTCGCGAATCTCACCAAATCAGATCTCGATCTTATTGGTCAGCAGTTCAAACTGGAGCATTATGACCGTAATGACGTAATTGTACGACAGGGTGATTCAGCGAAGTCATTTTTTATTATAAAAAGCGGCATGGTAGCGGTCTCCAACCTGTCCAGTAATGGCGCGTACAATTTAATAAGATATTTGGAGCAAGGGGATTTCTTTGGGGAAAGCGGACTATTAACAGGACAGAGCACATCCGCCACCATCACTGCATTTACGCCAGTGGATATTCTGGTCATTAATAAAGACGGTTTTTATGCAATGCTTACGAAACACGTTGAGGTAACGATCGACCTGGCGAGGACGCTTGCGTATCGCCTGGCTGCTACCAATACACGGCTGGCAAACAAATTCAATGATTCCAGCCTTTTTCTTGTGGTCGGTACTGGAAAACAGTCGGGCGCAACGACTGTTGCAAACAGTATGGCGCTCATGATTGCAGATTTAACCAAAGCGCCCACCGCCTATATCGAATTTTCTGGGACAGAACTTTCGTCCACTTATGGTTTTCCCACCACCAGTGAAACATACAATCATCCTGGAGGTTTTCAGATTCTCACTCCCAAAAGCGGGGCGGATATTCCTGAACTGGCGCAGGTCACGTTTGTTATGGATCAGGCAAGCGCGCAATTCAAAAATATTGTCGTTTGTATTTCGGGGATACTCGCCCAACAATTAGATGTTTTGGTGAGTAGTGCATCTCAAATTGTGATGGTGTCATCTTCACGACAGGAAGATTGGGAGTATGCCCAAAAGGTGACTGCTTCGCTTAAACCGTACATCCGCACCAACAAGACCCGTTTGTTTACTGTTGTAAACCATATAGATCCCGAAGTTTCAGATGAACTGAGCGAGGCCACCCCTGATTTTGTAATTCCCTTTTTGAGCAATTTGCCGCCAATTGCCGAGCGCAGGGTGGAGAATTTACCCGAGCCGTTGACCGAAGTGATAATTGAAATATTTAAGTTGTTGGGATATACCAATCAAATCGGTGTGTATATTCCCACAACCATCGCCGTAGACCAGAAAGCCAACACATCTGAATATGTAGAAAAAACCCTCTCTTTTATGGGAAAACTTTTTGGCGGAGCCACTTATGAGAAGGTGCAAGGTGTGTGGAATAGCCAGGAGGCAGGATTGGTACAGGAAGACATCCATCTTATCAGGAGCTATTGCAGTCAGCCTGTATTGGACAAGCACATGGGCGAAGTTGTTGATTATGTGGAAACTTTGAAGCAGGAACTTCAACAGGAAGCGATGGCCCTGGAAGTTAACCAAAAACTTATGTTGATTTGATATTGTAACCAGCACAGAGGAAAACAATGCTAAAGAAATTATTTCAAGATCGTACCCAATCATCTTTTTATGCCCTTCTGTTTATGGCTATCGGCCTTGTGTTGTTTGGCTGGTATAACGTTTACACGCAATATGTCAGCCTGAGGGAAGCAACCACGAAAGCGATCCAGGTTGCTGAACTTGAAATTGTCCGCGCAACCGCCCGCGCCGCAAAAGCATACTGGGATGACCAGTTGACCATCCTCGGATTGGATTCCGATACGATCACCCCGAAACAAGTCCAGGATATTGAATTACAGTTTTTGCTGAATTATGTTCGTCCAATCAACTTGCTTGTTGAGGAAGGGGATGCCTGGGTTATCGGGAACGATAATAATATGGTCTTTGATGAAAGCGATGATTTTCCTTATTTTGGTGTTCCAATAGATCAATTCCTACCCATGCAGGCTAAAGTTGTGAATGGCGCAAGTGACTATAACCAAATGCTCCAGGATGTGCTTGCCCGCCGCGAAGGCACGGGTTGGTACATTTGGGATCAAAACAAAGGAAGCCAATACACCGGATTGTACACATGGGAAAAAGGGAAGGAAATTGGCGCGTGGACACCAGCGGTTGTTGACGAGAAGAATAACATCAAGTGGATGATCGGTCTAACCACCCCGCTCTCTGCAATTATGAAGGTAAGCGGTGCACGTGATTCGGTGAACCGTTCCTTTTTATTCATGTCTGTTGTTACGGTTGTGATCGGGCTGGTCTTTTATAGCTTCATGCTCGGGCAGAGACGGGTGCGCGCCCTGCAAAAGGAAGTTGCATACCTTAAAATTGTGATTGACGAAAACAAGAAACGGCAGGAAGTGGAGCAAATTGTCGAGTCGGAATATTTTCAATCCCTTCAAAAACGCGTGGCAGAAATAAGATCAAGGTCTAACAGGAGCGAATAAATGAAAATTGGGATTATCGGTGCAATGGATGAGGAACTTGTCACTATTCGCCAACTGATAAACAACGCGGAACAAATCCAAAAAGGCAGCCGTATCTTCTGGCGCGGAGAAGCATCTTTACACGAAATTTACCTGACACGCTGCGACCCGGGCAAGGTAAATGCTGTCATCGCTACCCAGCAAATGATCGATCATTATTCGCCCGCCATTATTTTTAACATGGGCAGTTCGGGAGCAAGCAACCCCGAGCTTGAGGTGGGAGATCTGGTTGTCGCAACCGAAGCCATTCAGCACGATTTTGACCTGACCGCTTGGGGCATGAAACCCGGCGAGTTGATCTTCGATGTATTCACTGCCGAAAATGATGGCGGATTGCATTTCCGCTCTCAACAGGCATTTCCTACACACCCAAAGCTGTCACAAATGGCTTATGAAATAGCACAAAATGTCAAATTGGCTGAATTGGAAGGCTATTCACCAAAAGTTTACACAGGCAGGATAATAAGCGGGGATCAGTTTATTAATCAGCGTAAAAAAGCCGAAGAACTTTGGAATACGTATCACAGCCTCTGCACCGATATGGAAGCTGCAGCAATTGCTCATACCTGCTCCATCAATAATGTGCCATTCCTGTGCATCCGCGCAATCTCTGATAAAGCGGATCATTCTGCGAATATCTCGTTCACTGGCTTTTTGGTGGCGGCAACTGCTAATTATGGAAAGATATTCGACCTCGTGATAAAGCAACTTGGTAATACTTTATAGATCAACTTTCATTTCTAAAATAGGATAAATCCATACCATGAGCAAAATTATCACAATCCATTCTTTTCGACGTGGGGTTGGGAAAACCAGTTTGATCTCCAACCTCGCTGTACTGCTGGCGCTGCAGGGGCGGCGGGTGGCGCTGATCGATAGGGACCTTCAGTCGCCCAGCATCCATCTGTTTTTTGATCTATCTGATGGAGAAGATGCTCATGCGCTCAATGATTATCTATGGAATAAATGCGATATCCTCTCGACGGTTCAGGATGTAACCCCGCAGATTGCTGAAAACCCCACTGGAAAACTGTTCGTTATACCTGCCAGCAATAACCTCGCCGATATCATGCAGATCACTGATACCCCCCCGAACATTGACCGCTATGTGGGTGGGTTGGAAAAACTAGGAAAAGAGCTCTCGCTGGATATGATCCTCGTGGATGCCTCTGCTGGACTGAATGAAGACACATTGCAGGCAATTGCAGTTTCCAATGTGGTCGTTTTGGTTTTGCATCCCGACCAACAGGATTTTCAAGGCACGGCTGTGGCTGTTGATACGATCCGCAAGTTGCAAGTCCCCGTCATCCATTTGGTTTTGAATGACATCCCAGACAACCTAAACGAGGAAGATCTTCATGTGCAGCTTGAAAAGACCTATCAATGTGGAAGAGGCATTATTTTGGACCATACCGAAGAACTGATGACTCTTGCAAGCGCCCAACCATTTGTACTTTCCTACCCGGAGCATCCTTTAACAGCCCGCATCAAAGAGCTTGCGGAACAGTTGTAATTTGGAAGAGCCGCCCCGGTTTACTCCTGGGGCGGCTCTTTTTTTCACTCAAACCATAATTTGTTTTGCAAGCACTTCTGGATCAGTTTCAGGCTTTTTACACACAAAGCCTTCGCAAACATAGACTGTTGCTTTTCCATCGATCAGCACACGTTCGCGCAATAATGCAGGCGCATCTTTTTGTGGGGGATGGGGGGAAGCTGCCACCACCACGCCTGGTCTGTACTCTGCTCGAATGACCTTTAGTATACGCTCGAAGTTTTCCTCACCCGCTTCGCCTAACACTGCAATTTGCTTTGTGTTTCCCTGGGCATTCTCTGCTGCTGACAGCCAGCGCGCAAATCCCAGCGGATGCCGCAAAGCAGAATCGCCGACGAGCGCCAACGCTTGCTCCGCCAGATCACGATATTTTCCATTGTCAGTATAGGCGGCTAGTTTCAGCAAAGCCTCACAAGCCAGCGCATTTCCCGATGGCGTGGCGTTGTCAAAAATATCCTTGGGGCGGATCAACAAAGGCTCGCCATCGTGCGGAGTGTCAAAGAACCCGCCGTCTGGGTCGCTGAATTTTTCGATCATCTCATCCGCCAACTCAAGCGCAGACGTGAACCATTTGTTGTCAAAATCGGTTTGATATAACTCGAGTAAGCCCAAAACTATCGCGGCATAATCTTCGAGAAATACGGCATTGGTGGTTGAGCCATCACGCCAAGCGCGGCATAACTGCCCATTGGGTCGCAGGGAGGTCAGCAAAAAATCTGCGTTGCGGGTAGCCATATTGTAATAATTGTTGTGCAGGAGTGATCCCGTATTTGCTCTCATCACCCAGCACCCTTGCCGCCTCGGCAAATGCCGCCAGCATCAGCCCATTCCACGCGGTGAGGATCTTGTCATCAGTACCAGGTCGAATTCGCAAGGCGCGAACCGCCAAAAGCCTGGAATGAGATTCTGCCAGTTTGACAGGAACAGCCTCAAGGTTAAGTTTGAAGCGCGCGGCGAGAGAGGCATCATCCAATGCGCGTTGGAGAACTGTCTTTCCCTCCCAATTGCCGCCCGCGGTAATTCCATAAGCCGCTTCAAAAAAATCAGAATCATCCTTTAACACTTTACGAATTTCATCGAGAGACCAAACATAAAACTTGCCTTCCACACCTTCGGAATCGGCATCTAGCGAGGAATAGAAACCGCCCTGTTCGTGAGTCATCTCGCGCAGGGTGAAATCGAGTGTTTCCTCCACAATGCGCCTGAACGCTGGTTCTTTCGTAACCTGCCACGCATGCAAATAAGCGCGGACAAGCAGCGCATTGTCGTAAAGCATTTTTTCGAAATGTGGCACGCGCCAAAAATTATCGGTACTGTAGCGCGAGAAACCGCCGCCGACCACATCGTACATGCCGCCGCGTGCCATCGCATCTAAACAATGTTTGATAAGTTTGTGAGTGTTCAGTTTGATTGCTGGCAACCGCGTGCTGGAGCAAAAACTCAAGTGCCATGGCTTGTGGAAATTTTGGAGCAGAGCCCCAGCCGCCATAACCCCAATCATAAGAATCCGCCATTGAATTTGCGATAGCGTCAAAGATGTGCGGGCGTGAGCAGGTCACTTTTTTCGTTTTTATTTTGATGCTGCAAGTGGCTGATAATTTGCCCGCCAACTTTTTCAACTTCGCTTCTGTCGTTCATCCACGCATTTGCAAGCCCTGAGAGCACGTCCTTGAAGGCGGGCATGTTGTGACGACGCACAGGCGGGAAGTATGTGCCTGCATAAAACGGCTTGAGATCAGGCATAAGGAACACAGTCATGGGCCAACCACCAGAGCCTGTCATGGCGACTGTGGCTTGCATGTAAATTCCATCAATGTCAGGGCGTTCCTCGCGGTCTACTTTGATGTTGACGAAGAATTCATTCATGAATTCAGCAGTTTCTTCATTTTCAAAGGATTCATGCGCCATGACATGGCACCAGTGACATGCGGCGTAGCCGATGCTAAGAAGTATGGGCTTATCTTCAGCTTTGGATTTTGCCAGCGCTTCTTCGCCCCACGGATACCAGTTTACGGGGTTATTGGCGTGCTGGAGAAGGTAGGGGGAGTTTTCGTTAATTAAATGGTTGGGCATAAGGAACCTATAAGGTGAATATAAAATAGCTGGTTTCCAAGATTATAGTCCAAGGTAATGAGAATTTATTATCAATCGCTTGATTGGGGACCGTGTAATTTGTTATGCTTCCAAGAGGGTATTCAAACTCCAAAACAGTAAACAATTACGCTCCCTGCCTTCAGGGAGCGTAATTATCTAAATTCATGCATCTTGAGAAACAGGCAGCTTACTCCCAGCCTGCGCATCCCATAATCCACAGAAACACATGGAAAGGGATCGAAGAACCGTAGACCTTCGACCCTCGAAAAAAGTTAAGTTATGTTGTGAGCTTGCGCCAGCAGCCCATCCACCATGTCTTCGGCGGGCACGGTCAGCGCGCTCTGCTGGAACATTAGCACACTCAAAAGCGGCATGTCCATGAACATGTCCATGATATTCATGCCAATGGCTTCTGTATTTTCACCGGTTCCAAAAGACTGGCGGGTCATGGCATCCATCTGCTGAAGCAGCGGGGCAATGACAACATTTCCGCGAGGATCGGTCGTCCATTCGCGGATGGTGGATTCCCTGTCGAGCAGGCAGGGCAGATTCAGGGTCGATACGAGCGTTACGGTCAGGCTGTGGCGAATATCGGCAGCGGAGGCTGCGACCAGGATGTCGAACTCTCCAGTCTCAGTGATCCATTGTTTATATTCAGGGTGATAGTAGGCAAAAGCGCGGAAATCAAGTTGGATGGAGACGGTTTTGGTCTCACCCGGCTGGAGTTCCACTTTGGCAAAGCCTTTCAATTCCTTTTCTGGCCGCACCAACCCGGATTTCTGGTCGTGGACGTAAACTTGGACAATTTCCTTGCCTGCTACGCTGCCCGTGTTGGTCACATCCACCTTGACCGTTAGACCATCCACATCATTGAAGGTGGTTGACGAGACTTTAGGATTGCTGTATGCAAAAGTTGTGTAACTCAACCCATAACCAAATGGGAACAGGACGGGTATCTGCCTTGCGTCATAGTAACGATAGCCGATGAACAGTCCCTCGCCATAGCGCACTTCACCCGCGCCGCCCGGCCAGTTGAGATAAGCTGGGGTATCGGTCAGTTTGAGCGGGAAGGTTTCAGCCAGTTTGCCGCAAGGATTTACACGGCCAAAGAGCACATCTGCAATTGCCGCGCCGCCTGCCTGGCCCATCATCCAGCCTTCAAGCACGGCAGATACATCATCAATCCAGGTACTCATTGCCACCGGTGAGCCATTGTTCAACACCACCACTGTCTTAGGCTGGATTTTCGCGACAGCCTTGATCAACGCAACTTGCTGTTCGGTCAGGTCGAGATCAGCACGGTCGTAGCCTTCGGACTCCTTGTAGGAGGGGAGGGCGATGTAGAGTAGGGCTACATCGGCAGATTGGGCAAGCATGACCGCCTTGTCAATCATGTCCTGGCGGAACGAATTGTCGGCGGGGTATCCTTCGGCGTAAGTCAATTCTGCATCCCCGGCTTGAGCTTGCAATTCCTTGAACGGCATAGCTACCTTCGTCGGGTTGATGTGCGAACTGCCCCCGCCCTGGAAGTGGGCATTTTCTGCTGAACGGCCGATCACGGCGATATGCTGCTGGCTCTTGAGCGGCAGCAGGCCGTTGTTTTTGAGCAGATACCATGCCCTCGTTGGCGATCTGGTACGCTAAATCGTGATGTGTATCAACATCGAATGCCCCGGTTTTGGGTGTCTCTTTGGCTTTGAAAACGATGTTCAGGATGCGGCGCACAGATTCGTCCAGAACTGCTTCATCCAGATTCCCAGAACGGACCGCTTCGATCACCGCTTTGGTGCGTCTCTCCTGCGGACCGGGCATCTCCAGATCGAGGCCGGCTTTCAGTGAAGCAACCCGGTCATGCACCGCACCCCAATCTGAGACAGTCAAACCCTCGAAACCCCATTCGTTCTTGAGAATATCGGTCAGGAGCGTGTGATGTTCCGATCCATAGGCCCCGTTGACTTTGTTGTAACTACACATTACCGTCCAAGGTTTGGCCTGTTTGACGGCTTTCTCGAAGGCAGGCAGGTAGATTTCACGCAGGGTGCGTTCATCCACCTGTGTGTCGATGGAGAAGCGCTGGAATTCCTGATTGTTGGCTGCAAAGTGTTTGAGCGAGGTGCCCACACCCTTTTCCTGGATGCCGTTGATCAGACTGGCCGCCATCTCTCCAGCCAGGTAGGGATCCTCGGAAAAATATTCAAAGTTGCGCCCGCCCAGAGGGGAGCGCTTCATGTTTACGCCGGGGCCAAGCAAAACATCCACATTCAATGCGATACATTCTTCAGCCAGGGCTGCACCCATCTTGTGAAGCAGGTCTACATCCCAGGTCGCTGCGAGACAGGAGGCAGTCGGGAAGCAAGTGGCAGGCAAACTTTCCGACATCAGCGAACTAACATTTGCGACACGCCGCACACCATGCGGGCCATCAGACACGATCATTTCCGGGATGCCCAGACGCTCCACAGGAGTGGTCGTCCACGCGCTTGCCCCTGTACACAGGGCAGCTTTCTCTTCAAGTGTCATTTGCGAAATCAATGATTGGATATTTTTCATATGAACTCCTTCTTTTATTTGAGTGAAATTGATTGAATGATCACATTCAACATAAAAACAATTATACTTTCGGGCTGGACCTGACAGCCAGCGTATACAAACCAAACAACCCGGCGAACGTCACAGCCATGCAGATGGGGACGATTTCCAATGAAATCTGGCGAGCCAGAATCCCTACGAGACTGGGGATAACTGCCGTCCCCAAACCGGTCGCAGCCATTTGAAAGCCAATTGTGTTGGCCGCAAAATGTGCCCCCACTCGCTGGCTGGTACCCGACATAAGTGCAGGGAAGATGGGAGCGATGGAAAAACCAATCAAAGCCACCGCCAACAGATTTGAATATTGGGATGGATTCCAGATCAGCAAAAACGCGCCGCAAGATGCTCCCACCAGACCGCCAAGCACCATGAGATTAACCCCAACTCGTTTGGCATATAAGCCTGCCACCACCCGTCCAACAGTGAAGGTCGCCCAATAACTGCCAGCCCATAGCCCAGCTACGGCTGGGGTGATCCCGCGCGACTCGATCAGCAGGCTGTAAGTCCACGTTCCGAGTGAAACTTCAGCGCCGCAGTATAGAAAAAACAGCAGCGCACTCAACCACACCTGAGGCTGGCGCAGTGTTTCGCCCATCGGCGTTTTGTAATCGGTCAGAAGACGCTTGGGTTCATCGCTCCCAGCGGTGGCATTTTTTTGATTCCACATCGCCAGGGTCAATACAAAACAAGCTGCCAGCACAAGTTGGAAACCACTCACCACTCGATAACCCACCTGCCACGAATCCAGGGTGGTCAATGCAACGGTCATGATAATTGGGCCAAGTGTCACGCCGATCCCATAACAAGCGTGCAGCCATTGCATCATGCCTTCGCCAAAATTTGCGGCGACGTAGGTATTTAGGCCGGCGTCAATGGCACCGGCCCCCAAACCAGCCAGGATACCCAGCAGTACCATCATCCACCAATAAGGGACAAGGGTATATCCAACCAGCGCTACCCCGGTCATGGCGCAACTCACCGCCAGGACCCTGCCAACGCCCAAACGCGCAATCAGAGGACCACTTAGAAAACTGGATGTCATGTAACCTGCCACAGCCGCTGTCAGCAGCATCCCAATCGCATCCAGGGGAATGGAAAAAGTGGTTCTTATCGATGGCCAAGCCACCCCCAATAGGCCATCAGGCATCCCCAAAGAAATGAAAGCCACGAAGGCCAAAAGAACCAGGCCGATTTTGGGATATTGTTTGATCTTGGTCCAAATATTCAAGAATAGTTCTCCTTTTAAGTAATTTGAAATATTCATCGTCCAAAGGTTCTTTGAAATTTCGAGGTATTTTACTATACAAACTTACCTAATTCAAGGTAGGTAAGTTTAGAATCTTGACTTATAATAGGGTTATGACGAAGTTTCAAATTCCCCGGCGTACACAGGCAGAACGCACCCGCGCCAGTCGCGAGAAAATCATCCAGGCTGCCACAGAATTGTTTGCTCAGCAGGGATTTCGCGGGGCGAAAATGGCCGATATTGCCAAAGCCGCTGACCTGACCGAGCCAGGTCTCCTGCACCACTTTCCCAGCAAAACCCACCTGTTGATGGAAGTGCTCAAAGAGCGTGACCGGATCGATAGTGAACGGATGCACGCCACCCTGAAAAAAAACGGCAACCACTTTCTCGATGCGGGTATCGAACTGGTGGAACACAACGAAACTGTTCCTGGTTTGGTGCAGTTGTTCACTCTTTTGGTGGCCGAGGGCATTTCCCCGGATCACCCGGCACACGCTTTTTTCACTGAACGCTACCAGCGCGAGCGCGAACACATGGCCCAGGTGATTACGCAGGCCCAAAAAGCCAATGAGGTCCGCTCCGATATTCCCGCCGAAACGTTGGTGGTGCTGATTTTTGCCATGATGGATGGCTTGCAGGTGCAATGGCTGTTGGAACCGGAAAAAATCAATATGTCGGGAATGTTTCGGGTGCTGATGGACATGTTAAAAGTGAAAGAAGGATAAAGTAAAAGACATGCTAATTAAATTCTTTAACGATTTTAGGTATTGCCCTGCAAGATGGTGGTTATCGAAAATCAGTGTAACTTTGGATTTTAACATAGCGTGTTGACAATGATACTGAGTGTCATTATGATGAAGTTGTAGTTGACGTTGGCCCGCTGAAGAGATGGCCGCCTCGCGTGAGGCAGGCCCACTCTTGGGATTAGAACACGGCGTCACGAGGAGATATTATGGCTAAAGTTGTGAGAAAGAACACGGAAGTGAGCCCATCGGAGAGAGAGGTTGCAGCGCGTGTCGATGCCCTCATGGGACAAATGAGCCTGGAGGAAAAGATCGGGCAGCTCACCCAGATCGGAGGTGCGGATTTCATCCCGGGCCCACAGCCCGAGGATGTTATCCGAAAAGGCGGAGCCGGCTCGGTCCTGTGGCTGAACGACACGAAGCAGTTCAACGCACTCCAGAAGATCGCTGTCGAGGAGAGTCCATCGAAAATTCCGCTCCTATTCGCCCTCGATGTGATCCACGGTTACCGCACGATCTTCCCCGTGCCGCTGGCCATGGCCTCATCGTGGGATCCGTCGGTTGCCGAACGGGCGCAGACCGTAGCGGCCAGGGAAGCCCGTGCCGCAGGCCTGCACTGGACCTTTGGCCCGATGCTCGATATTGCCCGTGACGCGCGATGGGGCCGCATCGTTGAAGGCGCTGGCGAAGACCCATACCTAGGTGCGGCCATGGCGGCTGCCCAGGTCCGCGGCTTCCAAGGGTCGTCTATCGGCGCGCCAGATCGTATCGTCGCCTGTGCCAAACACTTCGCGGGTTACGGCGCTTCGGAAGGTGGGCGCGACTACGATCCGGTCTACCTGTCCGAGGGCCAGTTACGCAACGTTATCTTCCCACCTTTCCGGGCAGCACTGGAGGCTGGTGTCGGATCATTTATGAGCGCTTATATGGATCTCAACGATGTCCCTGCGAGCGGGAACAGCTTTTTGCTGCGCGATGTCTTGCGAGGCGAGTGGGGATTTAAGGGCTTCGTCGTCAGCGATGCGTTTGCTGTCGGAAACCTCGTCATGGAAGGCTTCGCGCGCGATGGGAGAGATGCAGCCTTCCGCGCGTTGAGTGCGGGTCTCGATATGGATATGGCCAGCAACACCTACTCACAGCACTTGGCCGGGCTTGTCGAGGATGGCACACTGAAGTTGGCCGATATCGACGCGGCCGTGCAACGCATTCTTGCGATCAAGGTTCGTATGGGGCTCTTCGAGCAGCCATACACCGATGAGTTGAAGCTGGCGCAAGTTGTTGCCCTGCCCGAGCACCGAGAGGAAGCGCGGCTTGCCGCACAGCGGTCGATGGTATTGCTGCGGAACGAGGGTCAACTCCTGCCACTCTCCAAGGATCTGAAGAATGTAGCCGTGATCGGTCCTTTGGCCGACTCGAAGGAAGCCACGGAAGGTTCGTGGATGGTATTCGGCCACACGCCGGCCGCTGTTACAGTCATCGAGGGCATCCGTGCCAAACTGCCAGAAGCGAAAGTCGAGTACGCCCCCGGCCCCGAAGATTCGGCGCGATATTGCATCATGGTTCGATATCATGATGCCCAATGCTAACAAGAAGCCTGCTCAGACGCCCGAAGAGGCAGAGGCCGCCTTCCAGGCAGCCGTGGAAACAGCGCGCAAGGCGGATCTCGTAGTGATGGTCCTCGGCGAAAACGCCGACATGGCTGGCGAAGCCGCTTCGCGAGCCTCGCTCGATTTACCGGGGCGTCAGGATGATCTGCTCAAGACTGTCGTTGGCCTCGGCAAGCCCGTGGTCCTTGTCCTCTTGAATGGCCGTCCGTTGAGCATCAGTTGGGCGGCAGAGAACGTTCCGGCGATCCTCGAAGCTTGGGAGCCTGGCAGTGAGGGTGGTCACGCCATAGCCGACATTCTGTTTGGCGATGCCAATCCGGGCGGCAAACTGCCCGTCACCTTCCCTCGCAAGGGCAGTCACGCGCCGCTTTACTATGCACGCAACCTCACGCATTCACCCGAGAGCAGCCCAATGTACAATCCGCGCTATTGGGACGGCCTTCCGACACCGCTCTATCCCTTTGGCTTTGGCCTGAGCTATACGACCTTCTCGATCACGAACTTGAAGGTCTCGGTGCCACAGGTGGAGGTGGGGAGTTCAGTGACCGTGACAGCGGACGTGACGAACACGGGCTCTGTTGTGGGTGACGAGGTCGTGCAGATGTACATCCATCAGAAGGCCGGCAGCGACTTACGTCCGATGCGCGAGCTGAAAGGCTTCGAGCGACTTACCCTCGATCCCGGTGAGACGAAGACGGTCAACTTCCTTCTTGGCCCGGCTGAGCTTGGCTACTGGAGCACGAATGCTGGCAAGTGGATCCAGGAAGCGGAGACCTTCGACATCTGGGTTGGCGCCGACTCGTTGGCGACGCTCCACGCGGATCTCGTGGTGGTCGCCTCCTCTGTGAAGTAGGGGTTTTTCGGCGGTTTTCTGTTTTGCTAAAACAACGACATGAAAGCATTTGTTTTCATGTCGTTGTTTTTAAATTGACTTGAAATGTATGGTGAAAACAATAAATCGTTATGCTATACTCTGTTTTATATTTCACAAGCTAAAAAAGGAGACCCCTATGCCAAAAAATATTGTATTAACCCTGACAGGCCGCGACAAAGTTGGAATTGTTGAAAGCGTAACCAATGTGATAGCCAAACGGGATGGCAATGTGGAAGCCAGCCGCATGGCGCGCCTTGGGGGCGAATTTGCCATGCTGATGTTGATTGCCCTCCCTGACAATCAGTTTACAAACCTGGACCAGGATTTTCAGCCCATGCGCACGGAGGGTTACCAGGTCACTCTTTTGCAAACGGAAGATGATTTGAAAAAATATGCAGGCTGGCTACCGTATGAGATCGAAGTAACAGGCGCAGACCATGAAGGAATCATCCATGATATTTCGCATCACCTTGCCGTGCAGGGTATCAACATTGAAAACATGGACACAAGTTCCACGCCCGCACCGATGAGCGGCACACCTTTATTTATGATGAAAGGCGTTGTTCTTGTCCCGCCGAAGTTGACATTTCACGTCTGGAGCGATGCGTTGGAAGAGATCGGCGATAAATTGAATGTGAGTGTGAAAGTTGGGATGATAAAGTAGTAAATCCAGAATGCAGAAAGCAGTTAATTGTCGAAGTGATAATTAGCAAACGAACATATAAAAAGCTGCGATATTTTGTCGCGGCTTTTTATATGATTTTTAATACCTCTTTTTTATTCGATTGTATTTTCCCAATATCTCCTGCACTTCATCATGCGGTAATGCTTTGATGTCCATACCGTTATGACCCGTCATATCCTCTGCTGCGGTCATGGCGTTGATAATAGCCTCTTCAGTTGCAAGCGCAGACGCGGATAACAGCGGGTCAATGTGGTCGTTGGAGAGTGTTTGGATATTCGACAATCCCATTTCATTGCCATGTGTTGCATTTGCGTTGGCTGTTGAGAACGCAAGGAAAATATCGCCAGAGCCGTTTCCGCCCATGCTGCCTGTGCGCGCCATGCCAATGGTTGCGCGTTTTGCCAGCCGTTTGAGTTGATG
Organism: uncultured Chloroflexia bacterium; assembly: GCA_963833175.1. Classification (GTDB taxonomy): domain Bacteria; phylum Chloroflexota; class Anaerolineae; order Anaerolineales; family Villigracilaceae; genus Villigracilis. Next base: position 331,264 of record CAWHXC010000015.1, on the reverse strand, counting down.
GGGGAGCAGGGGGGCATCCGTTGCAATGATGACAATGAGCGAGCCATCATCCTGTTTGAAGGGATTCTCGCCGTTTGTGAAGGGCGCATCATCCAGCAAATGTTGCCCTACGGGAACGCCTGCAATCGTCAGTTGATATCTTCTGCCGAAGTTACATTGAGCCAACGCTCCAACTGTCCAGCCGCCAAGTTTATCGGGGAGTTTGCGCGAGGAAGTTCCCGTGCCGCCTTTGAATTCATAACACAGCATCCCTGTTCCACCGCCGATATTGCCTTCTTCAATTGCTCCGGTCTTCGCTGAATCCAGGGCTTTCATCACATGATGTTCCTTCACGTGAAAGCTGTTCATATCATTCAGCCATCCGTCCGCGGTTTCAGCTACTACGGGACATGACCATTTTTGATACATCACATTATTGTTCACCTGCCATGCAATGATCGTATCCCGCACAATGCCCACGCTGTGGGTGTTCGTGATCCCGATCGGACCTTCGAGCAAGCCGCCTTCTTCGATCCATGCTGCGCCTGTCATTTCACCGTTGCCGTTGAATGAATGGACTCCCGCATAGACTGGTGTATGGTCACCCTTTCCACGCGGATGAATGATCGTCACACCTGTCCGCGCTGAGTGGCCCTCAATAACAGTGGCATACCCAACGGTCACGCCTGATACGTCTGTGATCGCGTTGAATGCCCCAGTGCTGCCTTCAAATGGGATCCCCAAATCGCGTGCTCGTGCTTTTGTCATAAATTTTCCTTTTGTATTAATATAAAAATAGACCACGAAGAGAACTCTCTTCGTGGTCTATTTTATCAATAAGGGTTAGAACAATCCAAGTACTTTGCCAGTTTTCAGATCCAGGTCCACATCGTAGAATGCGGGGCGGGTGGGCAAGCCAGGCATTGTCCTCATATCGCCGAGGATCGGATAGAGGAAGCCTGCGCCAACGCTGGCGCGGATCTCGCGCACTGCAATACGGAAGCCTGTGGGAGCACCTTTCTTTGATGCATCGGTCGTGAAGGAAAGGTGGGTCTTTGCCATGCAGATTGGCAGTTTATCAAATCCGAGACGGGTGTAGCGTACAATTTGCTCTTCGGCTTCGGGGGAGTAATCCACACCGTCTGCGCAATAGATCTCGCGTGCAATGGTCTCGATTTTTTCCTTGATAGTGTCTTCCAACGGATAAAGGAATTTGAAATTAGTTGGCATCTCGGCGGCTTTGACGACAGCCTCAGCCAGTTTCTTCGCGCCCGCGCCGCCATCTGCCCAGTGGGTGGTTACGACAGCGTCCACCGCGCCCATCTTGATCGCGGCTTCGCGTATTATTTCCACTTCAGCTGGAGTATCTGTTGCAAATGAATTCACAGCTATGACAACATGCACGCCGAATTTGAGCGCATTCTGAATATGGCGTTCAAGGTTGGGAAGTCCCGCGCGCAGCAGGTCAAGATTTTCATCCGTGTATTCTGAAGCAAGCGGTTTACCCGCCACAACTTTCGGCCCGCCGCCGTGCATCTTAAGTGCGCGGACTGTGGCAACCAGTACCACTACCTGCGGGGTCAAGCCAGAATAGCGGCATTTGATATCGAAGAATTTTTCCATGCCGATATCTGCGCCGAAACCAGATTCGGTGACAACGTAATCCGCGAGTTTGAGCGCGATCTTATCGGCGATGATGGAGGACTGTCCATGTGCGATGTTGGCAAACGGTCCAGCATGAACGAAGGCAGGCGTACCCTCAAGAGTCTGCATCAAGTTTGGCTTGATTGCGTCTTTCATCAAAACAGTGATCGCACCCGCCACACCGAGATCCTCGGCAGTGACCGCTTCGCCGCGTTTGTTGGTGGCGACGACCATTTTGCCAAAGCGTTCGCGCATATCTTCAAGATCAGTGGTCAGCGCCAAAACAGCCATGATCTCGGAAGCGACGGTGATGTCGTAGCCTGTGCGATGCTCATGCCCAACTTCATCCTTGCCCAAGCCAACTTGTATTTCGCGCAACATGCGGTCATTAATATCCACAACGCGGCGCCAGGTGATGGTGGATTCGTCAATATCAAGCCGCGCAAAACGTGAGCGCTCTTCGGGTGTCAGATCGTTGGGATCAGTTTTTTCAATGCCGAGTTTCGCCAATCGGCGCAGCATGGTAGGAGCGAATTTGCGATTGCCTTTTTTGTCAACAGGGCAAAGCGCATGGAACAACTTCTCGTCATCCTGTATTTTTTCGTGCATCACACGTGCATCCAACGCGGCGGCGGTGAGATTATGCGCCGCGGTGATGGCATGAATGTCACCTGTCAAATGCAGGTTGAAATCTTCCATGGGGATCACTTGCGAATACCCGCCGCCTGCCGCGCCGCCCTTGATGCCGAAGGTGGGTCCCTGGCTGGGCTGACGGATGCACGTGAAGACCCGTTTACCCAAATGCGCGCCCAATGCCTGACTCAACCCCACCATCGTGGTGCTCTTCCCTTCCCCAAGCGGGGTGGGAGTGATGGCGGTCACGTCAATATATTTTCCGTTTGGACGATTCTTGAGGCGTTCCAGGATCTCAAGTTTGACCTTTGCTTTATAGGGACCGTACATTTCAAGTTCATTTTCACGGATGCCGAGTTCTGCGGCGATCTGCGTAATCGGTTTAATGTGTGCAGCCTGTGCAATCTCAATATCGGAGGGGACAGGGCGTACAAGTTTTAACCTCGTCGCTTTGAATTTCACAGCAGTTTTCGCTGGTGCGACTTTCTTCCCCTTCGAGGACGATGTAATAACCTTCTTTATAACCTTTTTTGCCTTTAAGACAGGTTTTGCAGCCTTTGGTTTTGCCTTCGCCTTGACGGTTTTTTTAGCGGGTTTTGCTTTGGTAGCCATGGAATCTCCTTGTTGATTATATATAATTTATCAAGCCCTATTATCAGAATAATCCGCAAAAAAAGCAAGAGAGTTTCGTCACCTCTTTGTCATTCACTTAACAGCGTTCCTACATTTTCGCCATTCAAGGCACGCGTTAAATGTCCGCTTTCTTCTGCTGAGAAAATTTGCACGGTCAGACCTTTATTTTTTTTGACCAATTCAAGCATTTCCTCCACTTTGGCTTTCATCCCACCCGTGACATCGGTACTCACCGACCCGCTGATTCCTGCGCGCATCTTTTCATAATCTGATAGTTGGATCTGTTTCACAAGCTTGGTCCTCGCTGGGAAATCTTCCCAAACGCCAGCCTCGATTCCCGCCAGCAATATCCGCGTGGGTGAGAACTGCTCCGCAAGAAACGCGAAGACATCTTCAGTGGAAAGGATCGTCCCGCCGAGAGCCTCATCGAATGCGACATCCCCATGTACCACGGGCAGTAAATGTGCTTCCAGTGCTTTGCGTATAGCCAGCACGTTATGTGAGGTGACTTTTCGATTATTTGAGACCATAGATGAAGATGGAGAAAATGGAATGGCAGGCACTCCTGCTTCAAGCAGGGTTTGCATCACATAGCGAGTCAATTCCGCTGCCTGAAAGCGGACTTCAGCGAAGCCATACCATTGCTCGCTGGTTTTTACGCCATTGCGCGTGCCATATTTTTTCGCGGCGGTGTGTCCGAATGAGCCAGAACCATGCCCAAGAATCAAGACCAGCTCCGGGTTTGAGTCCAGAACCGTTTTAATTTCCCGTGCCAACTCGGCTAATTTATCCAATCTTGGGGTGTAGGGTTTATCTTTGTCGGTGATCAGCGATCCGCCCAGTTTGAGGAAAATGATTTCATGTGTCATAAGGGCATTATAACGTTTAACCCTTCGACATGCTCAGGACAGGCTGTTAAACGTTATAATTACAATATGGATATTCATGCTGGGATCATTGCCGCATCAATTTTGATTGTTGTCGCCGCTGTCTTTGTGGTACGCGCCGCCTTTCGTGTCTGGAGGACGTCGCGTAAATTGTCTTTCTATAGCTTGCGCCGAATGCATAATAAAAATGCGTGGTCCTTAATTTTCTTTGCCTTATTTTTATTTGCATGCGCATTTCTTCTTCCATTGTATGGCGAGCCAATGATTTATGGATATTTCCCACCCTCACTGACGCCATCTTTAACACCGACCATTACCCTGACCCCAACCATCACGTTGACGCCCACGCTCACAGTTCCCCCGTCTATCACCATGACACCCGCCGTCTCTGACACTCCCACGTTAACCCTCACACCATTTTTGCCTGTTGCAATCGAAGCCTTGTTTGAAGGTGAGGTGACTCCGAATCCTGATGCGATTTTCACTTCGATTCAATTTTCAACCGAGTTTGAAAACAACGAAGCGGTTAATCCGAGGACTGTGTTCGAACTTCCCATTCAAACCATGTACGGCGGATTTGATTACAACAACACCCTCCCCGGCACGCAATGGACTGCTCTCTGGTATCACAATGGGCAATTGATATGTTATGAAACCAAGCCGTGGGATGGCGGCACGGGCGGTATCGGCGGCCGAACTGACTGCACCGACCCGATCGGTGGGTGGCAGCCCGGTCAATATGAAGTGCAAATTTTCATGGGCTACGAATGGATGGTGGTCGGCCGTTTCATTGTGATCGAACCTCCCGATGCAAATCCAGCGCCCACGGGTACACCAACTTTTACTCAGATTCCGCCTGCGGCTGCTCCATAAAAAATTGAATTACACAGACCTGACAGGTTTCATATAAAACCTGTCAGGTCTTATATTTTTCAGAAGGATTCCCCATGACCGAAAAAGCATTTCAAGATTACTATCCCGAATACTTCGCCCATTGCTATGGCTGTGGAAGTATGAACGAACTCGGACACCAGATCAAAAGTTTTTGGGATGGTGAAGAATCAGTTTGTCATTTTCAACCCAGGCCATATCACACGGCAATTCCAGGATATGTGTATGGAGGTCTGCTCGCCTCGCTGGTGGATTGTCATGGCACAGGCACGGCCGCCGCCGCAGGTTATCGCGCTGAGAACCGCGCCATGGATACCGAGCCTCCCTTGCGTTATCTCACTGCCTCATTACATGTGGATTATCTCAAGCCTACGCCGCTGGGTCCCGTGCTTGAGATCCGCGCGAAGGTGAAGGAAGTCAAGGGGCGCAAAGTTGTGATCGAAGAATGGATCGTGGTAAATGGGGAAATCACCGTGAAAGGAGAGTTGGTTGCGGTGCAGGTGCCAGAGAGTTTAGTGAAGGAGTTGCTGGAAAAGTAGTGAGAGGTAAGAGGTGAGAAGTGAGTGAAAAAATAAAAAAAGTCTCGCAAGCCAGTAACTTCCCAAGTCCCTGTCCGTGCGAGACATAAGTTCTTACTTCTCACTTTTTACTCGTCACTTTTCACTTCCCCCCAAAATACTCCCTCATTGGCTTGAAGTAAAAATCCTCCCAGCCTGTTTTGTAACCATCCGCCTGTCCTTCGGGGATATTGGAATGTTTCAAGGTTAAGAGGGTCGAGTGGTCCCGTGCTTTTCGGGGCATATCGAGACCCGTTGTTATTTCTTCCAATAAAATTTCCACGATCGAATCTTCTGCTTCTTCTGGGAATTCCGCTGTGCGCCAGGCTTGCAGGATCCTTTTATTTTCTTCCAATTCCAAAAACATTCCCTGAATATAACCATCCCATGCGACGAAATCGCCATCCACTGTCCCGTCTATTTTTGCGGGACTGCCCGTAAGGGCGCTGTGTCCTTCGCTGGAGAGCCATGCTTTGTAGATGGTCTCTGCTTTCGCGTGAATCGTAACAGTAAGGGTAAAGTTGTTCTGCATTTTTCTCCTTGGGGGATTCTCTTTTGGATTACTAAAATTATACGTCAGAATTTCCGAATCACTGCGGATGTCAATTTAAACAAAAAAGTGACCTCGCTTTCCAGCGAGGTCGCTTTGCAATTGCCTTTATTCGATTGAGATCAAAAACTGATAGTGCGGTTGCCCACCTTCCTGCACTTCGATTTCAAGGTTTGAATACTTCCTGCTAATTACATCTTTGATGCGATTTGCTTCCGCGTGCGACATGCCTTCGCCATAGAAAAGTGTGACCAGTTCATGCTCGGCGGTGTTCGCTTTTTCGAGCAAATCCATGACGCCATGTTCCACTGACTCGGCCGAAGCAACCAGTTTGCCATCGAGCAATGCGATCACCTGACCGTCTTTTACATTCACACCGTCAATTTCAACTGTGCGTGTGGCGACTGTGATCTCACCTGTTTTTACATTCGCGATGGCTTTCGTCATTTTTTCGGCAACCGCTCCCAGATCACCGTCTGGGATGAGCGAGAGCATGGCGGCAAGTCCCTGTGGAACGTTGCGCGTTGGCACCACTGCCACCTGCTTCACGGTCACTTCCTTGGCCTGGTTTGCGGCAAGGATAATATTTTTATTGTTTGGCAGGATGATGATCTTGTCAGTCGGCAGGTTTTCAAACGAATTCAAAATATCCTGCGTCGATGGATTCATCGTCTGCCCGCCTGGCACGATCGCGGCCACGCCCAAACTGGCAAAGATGCGGCTCAAGCCTGTGCCTGGCGAAACCACCACCACCGCGATCTGTCCAGGCTCCACAGCGGTGAATTGCAACTCGGCAGATTTTTGGATATCATCCATTTGCGCGAGCAGGTTTTCAATCGCAACCTTCGTCACCGTGCCAATGCCCATGATGTAATCGATCGGCTCATAACGTTTTTCGGTCGGCACGTGGATGTGCATGCGGTACATGCCTTCGCCTTCGCCCACCTGAATTGACGTGCCCATATCCTCAAGCCGCCCATAGAACGAAATTAAATCCAACTGGCCCGCAGGCACAAAGTCCACAACGACCTCGTAATCCTGTCCTTCTTCCACTTCATCCATCGCATCCTGAAAATTCATCGCAGATAGCGACTGGACGCTCATGGTGGGCGTTTCCAAAGACTCGCCATATATATGTCGCAGCATACCTTCGAGGATGAAGAACAGCCCCTTGCCGCCCGAATCAACCACCCCCGCCTGTTTGAGGACTGGGAGCAGTTCCGGCGTCCTTTTGACTGCCTCATCCGCGGCTTTGACTGCCACTTCGAGAATCTCTATCGGATCCTTTGCCGACCCTAAAGCTGCTTCTGTTGCAATGGCAACTTCCTTAATGACGGTTAAGATCGTCCCCTCGATCGGGCGGACGACTCCTTTATAAGCCGTATCGCGCGCCTCGCCAAATGCTTTGACGAGCGTCTCCTTATCCAGCACAGCTTTATCATGCACGCCACGTGAAAAACCGCGCAGAATCTGGCTGGTGATCACGCCTGAATTTCCACGCGCGCCCATCAATGCGCCCTTGGAAACCATGGCCGCCATCTCACCGAAATTATGCACCCCCGAATCCTTAACCTCATTCCATGCGGCTTGCAGGGTAAGCACCATGTTCGTGCCTGTATCACCGTCAGGGACGGGAAAAACATTCAAGGCGTTGACGATCTGCTGGTTGGTACGCAGCCAGATCAGCCCTGCCTCAACGGCACGCTTATACGATTGGCCGTCAATTGGCATTCTGCGAAACTTCTCGACACGTGCAAGATCCACACCCATAAGGTTTCTATGCTCCTAATCTGTATCGCTAATGCGCAGGCCCGCTACATGCACATTGACGGATCTAACACGCAACCCAAGCGCCTTTTCAACATGGAAACGCACTGTATTTCCCACGCTCTCAGCCACCGAGTTGATGCGTGTGCCGTATTCAACGATTACATGGATATCAATATCAATGTCCTCGCCAGTATAACGAACAGATACCCCACGCAAAGGTTCACGCGTGATGGTGGATACGATCCCATCTGTCAGGTTTTTTGGCGCAAGTCCTACCACGCCATACGATTCCAAGGTGGCATGATATGCAATCGTGGCCACCGCATTTGGCGAGATATGGATCCCGCCCAGAGTTGTTGTATCTTCGCCCATTGTTTTCCTCTTTAATAATTTATAGGGAGGGTTTGCACCCCGCCAGAACCTCTGTTTTTAAACACTGTCAGGCTAAAAGCCCAACCCATTCTTTCCTGTTACTATTTTAACATCTTATCTTGAATATGGTTGCGTTATATGGTAAAATCCCGTGCCTTTGAAAAGAGGCATTGACCCTTCGACAAAAGTTCAGGGCAAGCACTGGAATCATTGTATTGAAAGGACATCCAACATGAAATGTAGCACCTGCGGTAAAGCAACCACCTTCGGTCACAAGCGCTCGTTCTCCCAACATGCAACCAATCGCACGTTCAAGCCGAATTTGCAAAAGGTTTCAATCATGGAGAAGGGTCGCATGGTCAAGAAGATATTGTGCGCCAAATGCATCAAAACACTCGGCAAGTCTTCCAATTAAGGTTTGTTTTTCCATTCGCATCAAAGGTCACGGCTTAGGCCGTGATTTTTGTTTTAATTAACATCTACACAATCGACTCGCGTAATGCCTTTATTCCACCCGCCACACCCTGTGGGTGTTTGAACGCGGCATTACCTGCCACAAAAACATTTGCCCCAGCTTTGTGCATGAGAGGGAGTGTCTCAGCAGCCATGCCGCCATCCACTTCCAACCAGGCTTGGGAGCGTAGCGCGTTTAACTTATTGCGGATCTCTTCCACTTTGCCGACCATCTCAGGCATAAAAGATTGACCTGAATAGCCCGGGTTGACGCTCATTACCAAAACAAGGTCAACCAGAGGCAAAGCCGCATCGAGGGCAGAGGCAGGCGTAAGCGGATTCAATGTAATACCTGCCTTGCAGCCAAGTGATTTTATTTTCTCTATCGTTTGCACTATATTAGGACAAGTCTCAATGTGGACCGTGAGATTGTTCGCGCCCGCTTTGGCGAACACTTCCAAATATTGGTCAGGGTCAGAGATCATTAAATGCACGTCCAGCGGAAGTTTGGTAGCGCGCTTGCAGGCTTCTACAAAAAGCGGGCCAACTGTTATTGTAGGGACAAAATGCCCATCCATAACATCCACGTGGAGCCAGTCTGCGCCAGCAGATTCGCAGGCGGCGATCTCATCTGCCAGGTGGGTGAAATCTGATGCAATGATGGAAGGGGCAAGGAGGAATTTATTCATTTATTGAATGGGGGGATTGTATGCGAAATAAACCATCATCCAAAACGGGATGAGTCCGCCCACTGCAATCAGGGCCACCAAGGCGAGACCCACAGTTACCCAGTCAATTTCCTCGAAGGCCCGCGCAGCGTCAGGCTCGGGGGCGTCCTGAGGCGCAATGTCAGGTTCTGTATAACTCACAGGAGGCTGGGTTTTGTCTTTGGCGGGGAGTCTCTCCGCAATTTCGGGCGCAAGCACAACAACAGGCGCGACAGGTATGGCAGGTGCTGGGGTAATCGCGGGAACAGGTTCATCCCGCTGAGTTCCAAATTTAAGCAGGACACGTCCCAGTTGGTCGGCGGTGCGATAACGCGCGGCTGGCTCTTTGGAAAGCACCTTCATAATGATCTCTTCCAACGCGGTTGGAATATCAGGAATATATTCGCGGATGGGGATGGGGCGCGCGGAAATATGCAAACGCGCCAATTCAGACGAATTGGATGCGGTGAACGGCGGGGTGCCGCACAACAACTCATACATGACTACACCGAGGGAATACACGTCAGATGCGGGCGAGGGCGCTTCACCCTGTGCCTGTTCTGGGGCGAAGTACACCGGTGACCCCCAGACAACGTCTGTATGTTCGCCGGGGGTGATGGTGGCAAGCGCGCGCGCAATGCCGAAATCTGTCACTTTGAGGCGGCCATCTGGTGCGACGAGCAGGTTGTGTGGTTTGACATCGCAGTGGACGAGACCAGCGCGATGGGCATAGCCAAGCCCTGCACAGGCTTGAATAATGAGCGGGATACCTGCTTCCACGCTAAAACGTCCGCGCTCGCGGATCAGTTGCTTGAGATCCTTGCCGGGGATAAACTCCATGACGATGAAGAGCAGGTTATCTGCAAAACCAAAATCATGCACAGTGACGATATTTGGATGCGAAAGGTTCGCGGCAGAACGCGCTTCCATGCGGAAGTAGTTTTGAAAATCGGGGTTGCTTGAGTAGTCTTTTCGCAAAACTTTAATTGCAACAATGCGATCGAGCATGAGATCGCGGGCGCGAAAAACATCGGCCATGCCCCCGGAGCCCAGTTTTTCCAGCAGTTGATAACGGTCATTAAGGAGAATTTCGTCGGTCATTGATGGGGATTATATCATTAGGAAATAAAGGATGATCGCCGACCCGCGAATAAATTGATCCATAAACGATCACGTATTACGCATTTTATGGTTTCTCCAGCCCATGCGCCATCAACAACTCTTCGTTCTCCAAAATTTCCATCGTCAAACCATCTGCTACGACCCGTCCCTCATCCATCACGATCGTACGTGGAAATAATTCCTGTACCAACCTCATATCATGTGTGGAGACCAGCATCGTGATCGGCAGTTCGCGCAATAAATTGATCAACGTTCTGCGCGCCCGCGGATCGAGTCCAGCGGATGGTTCATCCAGCACCAATAAACTTGGCTTCATGGAAAGCACGGTGGCAATGGCAATGCGTTTTTTCTCGCCAACACTTAGATGATGTGACAGGCGGTCTTTATAGGAAGACATGCGCACGGCTTCGAGTGCGGCATCCACACGGGCGCGGACTTCTGCTTCGGGCAGCCCCATGTGCAACGGACCGAATGCCACGTCCTCGAACACTGTGGGGGAGAAGAGTTGGTCGTCTGGGTTCTGGAACACGAGTCCCACCATTGCGCGGATGGCAGGCAAATTGTCACGGGTGAGGCTCATTCCCTCAATTTCGATTTCGCCATGACCGCCCAAAATCCCGTTCAGGTGCAGCATCAACGTGGATTTGCCCGCGCCGTTCGGTCCCACCAGCGCCACTTTATCGCCCTCGCATAATTTCAGCGAAACACCATGCAAAGCGGCATGTCCATCGGGATAGGAGAAGTGCAGATCGTGCACTTCCAGCACGTCACCGGCACATTCGGGGGTTGTAATTTTTTGAGAAGCATGTGTAATTGGCATTAGAACCGTCCCACAAATTGCATGGCAAGAATAAATGCAAAAGCGACAATGGCATAAACCCAATCGCTCTGATGAAGTTCATGCGGATTAAGAGTCCGCAGTTGACCGGCGTATCCGCGTGCCAGCATCGCGTTATAAATACGATCACTGCGCTCGTAACTTCGCAGGAAGAGTTGACCCGCCATATTGCCTGCCACACTTGCGCGCCACCACACGCCCCCACCTGACCTTTGACCTGATACGGCTGCCGAACGAGATTGTCTCGCCCTGAGCAGACGGATGACCTCATCTGTCAACACAAATAGGTAGCGATAAAGGAAGGCGATGATCGTCGTGAGAATGGCAGGCACACGCAAATGCTCGAATGCGTGGATCAGGTCAGGGAAACGCGTGACCGCCACCAGCAGGATCGCCATCTGTACCGACAGCCACGAGCGGATGACAATGCTGACGAAGCGCAGTAACCCTGCGTCGGTGATGGTGAAGTCCCACATCATAAAATGAAAATGAAAGATGGGATTACCGGGAACGGAAAATAAAACGGTCACGGCTACCAGCGCAAACGGCAAAGCGATAAATGAACGTCGGAACGTGTAGCCCAGACCCAGTTCTGAAAGCGCATTGGCGAGGATCAGGAAAAGCCATGCCAGCGCGAAAGCCAGCCAGGCGCCATCGGGCAGCAAAGCGTTTGAAATAATAAAAGCAATGGTCACCACTACTTTGATGCGCGGGTCCAAGCGATGGAGCGCGCTGTTTTCATGGTGATAACGGTCGAAGGCGTCTGAGTGCATAATGATTTACGATTGGGGGTTGAGTAGCCCGATTTTTTAGCGATTGACCGATTGGCGCTTGGCTTGCAATGAACGCCCTGCAATGAAAGCAATTGCCAGCACAACGATCACGCCGATCACGCCTGCTGCAACGGTTGAGAGGGGAGTGTTTCCCAGAAAAGATATCGTGTAATCTGGAATGATCTGGTATGGAGCCGATTGAGCAGTATTAATGAAGCCAAGATCACTGGCAACGCGTTCAAGTCCATCGGGATTTGCGGAAGCAAGCGGCGAAAGCAGGACAACCGCAAGAGCGATCAATACACCGATGAATATCCAACCGCGCCCGCCTTGTGATGATTCTGCCCCCTCACCTAAAAGATCGGGGCGGGTACGCATAATAAATAGTATAGCCGCCACTGTAATAAAAGCCTCGCCAAGTCCGATAAACGTGTGAACAAATAGCATGGCAGGGACAATAATTTGCACTTCCGCGTTTCCGCTTAGCCAGATCTGTAGAGCAGTGGATAGTGCGCCAGCCATAACAGACAGCCAGGCTGCAACCCCTACAACTGCCAGCTTGACGGTGCGAGTGCTTCCGATCACAGAGCGGTATAAACCGTATCCAACGGCGCAAGTCAGCAATCCCATATTCAGAATGTTCGCGCCCATCACCACCAGGCCGCCATCTTGAAAGAGAAGTCCCTGCACTGCAATGACAGCGGTCATCACCAACATGCCAGCCCATGGACCAAGCGTAATAGCCGCCAGTACGCCGCCGAGCAAATGTCCCGAGGTACCGCCCAGAACTGGAAAGTTGATCATTTGCGCGGCGAAGATGAATGCGGCCATGACGCCCATTAAAGGAACTTGTTTTTCGCCGAGCGATTTGTTTGTGCGCGAAATTGCAATTCCAAGAATGACAATGGTGATTGCCCAGCATATCAGTGAAACGATAATGCTCAGAAAGTTATCTGGGATGTGCATGGGTTCAACTGGGGAATACAACATATCTAATCTCCTTATAAATTCATGTCGCTGCGAGCGCTTTGCGCGAAGCAGTCTCTTCTAATAAAAGGTTGCTTCGGGCAAAGAACAAGAACGCCCTCGCAACGACATTATTTTCATGGTTGGCAATTTGGGCACAAGCCAAAAAACGTGACATGGCTGGAATCCAGCTTGTAACCCGTTGACGACTCAAGTTGGCTGTACAGAAGTTCAAGTGGAGCATGGTCCACTTCAATTGTTTTGCCGCAACTACGGCAGATCAGATGATGGTGATCGTTGTTCTCTGCCAGTTCGTAGACCATTTTTCCATTCCCCACATGGGCGGCAAGCAACAACTTTTTTTCGGCAAGGTCTTCCAGCGTGCGATAGACGGTTGGCTCGGTCAGGCTGGGGAATTCCTTGCGCGCCAGGTCATACACCTGGGTGGGCGAAAGGTGTCCGCCTGAATGATGGAGCACGTGCAGGATCGCCATCCGCTGGGGAGTCATGCGCAAGCCTTGCGCGCGTAATCGGGGAGCGTAATTTATGGCACAGGTCATTGGATGTCCTTATTGCAACTTCTTACAATAGTATTATATCAAGATAACCTCGTTTGATACTTTCTTACCTGGAGAGGTGGAAAGTATCAAGGATGAGGGATGAAGGATAAAAAGAGGTCGCGCAATTAATTTGCACGACCTCTTTCTCTTATTGCATTTTACATCTTACTCAAATTCTATCCGCAGCCGCCGCCTGATTTATCGCGTTTCAACTGTAATTTGATCTTGGCTTCAAAATCGAGGTTTTCATATTCTACTGGGTTGGGTGAGCATGACTCGTAACGACTGCCATATGCCGCAGGGAAGATATAGCCCAATTGGTCGTCACCAGCATTCGGGTTGGCTTGAAGCGCTTGATCGTCCTCTCCAAAAAAGGAAATCCAGTTGTTCACTCCGCCTTCGAGGATGTATGAATTTTGCAGGCTGTGCGCAACGAGCGCCTTCCATGCCTGTGTCGCGGAGGTTTCGTCATTGCTCATCAGAATAAAGACTGTGTTGGTTGGAGGCTCGCTGAGCAAAACTGGAATGACTTCTTCGAGGCGGTCCAGCGGCACATTGATCGCATCTTCGATGTGATACAGGTTGTAATCTGCTTCAGGGCGCACGTCGAGGTAGATGGGATTCATCGCCTGGTTGTATTTTGCTTTGTAGGCTTCGGCGGGCGTGATCTGAACCAGCCGCTTTTCGAGCATTTGATCTGCAGTATAGACGACCTGCTGTTCATTTTCGGTGCGTGTGAACTTGACTTTGTTGTATTTATCTTCAAGGGAGGGGGAGCCGATGAAGAAGACTGCCAGTGCGCCAACCAACAAAGCCACTGCCCCAGCCACGCGGATCTTGGGTTCCTTGCTCAAATCTTTCTTGCCGAAGATGCGTTCCAGTTGTTCGGCTCCCCAGAACATGAAGAGTGCCATGAGGATGACAAGCACAACCACTGCGCCAAAAGGAATACCGAAAACCTGGTCGAGTGTGACACGGCCATAGTAGCCTGCGTTGTTGTACCAGTTGTCAAAAAATGGTACGGTTTCGCCGAAGAGGAACGCACCGACAAATCCGCCGAGCATGAAGAACATGCCGTCAATTTTTCCTGTTGAGGCAGATGCCAGCGAAGTGGTGGGGCAGAACCCGCCGATGATAAAGCCGACGCCCATGATGAGTCCGCCGACAATGCCAGAGGCAAGATAAGTTGGGTTGACCCAAACCTGGCTGAAATCGAGGATGCCGAGTCCTACCGTGGCGAAAAGCAAAACCATTGCGGTGACAATTGCGGTGAACATGACCTTGAGCACGGTCATTTCGGTGAAATAGAATTGACCCGCGAGTTTTCTTAAATCGCCAAAGCCAGACATTTCAAGTGTGAAGCCAAAAGCGAACCCGATCAGGCCGAAGATGAGATACGTCCACGGGTAAGCTGCGCTGACTGCTACAAGGGATGCGATGGGAAAGTTCATTTTAAATTCTCCTGTTCATCCGTCATTGCGAGGAGCCCTAAGGGCGACGAAGCAATCTCAATTTTATGGGAGATTGCTTCGGGCAAAAAAGCATTGCCCTCGCAATGACGACAATTTTCTACAACCAAAGTTTCCTTACGAAATAAGCCATCCCGTAAGCGCCAGCGAAGATGGCAAACATGACCAGCCATGAGCCAGCGGAGAGGGTCGTGCCGCCTGTCAATGCCTGTCCCGACGTACAGCCGCGAGCCATGCGCGCACCATAAAGAAAGATCACGCCGCCGAGGAATGCCATTAACCAGCGTGTACGGTTGGAAATGTGGGGACCTTTGGTCGTCATGAATTTGAGGCGTCCATTGAACATTCCAGATGAAAAACCGCCGAGCAATGCGCCAATAAATACGGGGAGGATCCAATCGTCAAATGGATTTTTATCTCCGCCAGCCATCTTCAAAAGATAGGGGTTATTGTCCACGTGGGAGGGAGAAACAGCATCCACGAGCGCCGCGTCAATACGGGCGGTTGCTCCCGATGAGCCAAGTCCGTTGCCCGTGAAGAGGATCGCAAGGAACAGGATAATTCCCAGCACCATTCCGCCAAAATATGGATGCACGTAAGGTCTTTCAGGTCGATGGAATATTGATTTTTTTGTTTGAGTAGTCATTTGATACTCCTTGTTAATATCTGGTTACAAGTTGCAAGTTGCAGGTTGAAGGTTGGTTGGGCAATATTATATAAATCACCCAACCCATTCATCCTTCATCATTCCTAATTCATCCTTGCCCTTCATGCACTTCCACTTCTTCATATCCTGTCACCATGCCGCGCATGGCTTCCAGCGGAGTTGCGCCAGTGGTGGTCATGTAGACGTGAACCAGGATGAACGTAGCGAACAGCCAGGCGACGAGAGAATGGAAAGGCGCAAGGAATGGAAGCCCGCCAAGCGCGTTTGCATATTCGGGCCATCTTTGCACAGCCCACATCAACGAGCCTGTGATGATCTGTAGCGGCAGTAATACATTCAGGATCATGAAGTAGGTCATTTTCTGAATGGGGTTCATGCGGCTGGTCGGCACTTTCTCGAACGGATGCCCTTCGCCTTTGAAAATCCCAGAGATGTAATACTTGGCCTGTATGATCGCGTCATCGAAGAAACCGTATGGGTGCGGAATGAACTCGCGCATCCTGTCAGTTGTGATGTGATAGAACAGCGACAGCACAGCGTTGATCACCAGGATCACTGCAAGAACATTATGAACCGTCACCACACCACGGAACGAGAACACGCCGAAGATATCTGGTCTGTGGATGATCAGCCCTGTGAAGAGCAGGAGGACGATGGATAAGGTCTGCATCCAATGCCAGAAGCGGCGATATGATTCATACATATAAACGCGCTCGGTCTTTACTTCGCCCTTGGGCTGTTTCTTCGACGAGAAGAATCTCAGCGTCCCGTGGATGACCACACCTAAAAGCGCGCCCGCGAAGATCAACGCCCCAAGCCAGTCGACCCAACTGACGCGGCTGGAGCCGAAGATATACATATCGTCGTTGGCTGGGACAGGTTGATAGTACAACGCGCCATCTTCGCCTGTGACGATTTCACCAGAGCCGTTCACGTTGTTGTCCGCGTCAAATACTGGCATGACAGGAGCGTGATCCGCAAGTTTTAGGGGTTGCGTCATGCGCGAGTCTTCGTTATGGCAGGTTTCACAGTCGTTGATTGCGCTGTCACCTTTGGTTACATTGTGGTTGATGCTGTACGGCAGAACCTTGCCTTCAATACGTGGATTGTTCAACCCAAGCGCAACGAGTTTTGCTTTGACAACTTCTTCTTTTGCGGGCGAGTCAATGACAAGTTCGGTGCTGCCTAATTGGCCGTCGCTGTTTGCGTCAAATGCCGAAACGATGTCGCTGGCATAATTTCCATTATCCAGATACGCAGCTTCCAGATCGATCAAGCGGACAGGACGTTTGCTTCCATTGTTATCGTCATAGACCCAATAGAAGGATGTGATCAAATTGTACGGCGCAAGCAATGTGTCGCCGTCGATGTTTGTACGGTTGAGCAAAACAGGTTCGTAACCCGTGACGAGTGATGTCACTTCGTTGGGTGTGCCTTCCACGCCGCGGCATTCTTCAGAAGCCCCGCCTGCGGCTGTGACTACTGTCCAGTCATAGGTTTGGATGGCGGGTGCGTACATCTGCGGGATGTGGCAGGTTTCGCAGGCAACTGTTTCCATGTGGGTGTCGATATAGGGCAGCCAGTCTGTGTGACCTTTGCTGGCGTCATGACAGTTTTCACAACGGCGCATGGTGCCTTTGTATTCAGGCGCAACGTTGTATTGTGCGCTTTCGCCGCGCGCAAAGTTATGGTCAGGTCTTTCGAGATATTCACCAATTTCCAAAGAGCGCGGATCATAAATAAGGTGCTCAGGATTCTCGCTTTGGATTTCGCTTAAATGTGAGGGATTGTTCAATGCATAGTGACAATCGGTGCATTGCAGTTCACGTTCTGCATGAATGTCCCACGAGCGATCAAGCTCTTCCTTGTTTGTCAGGTTTACACCAGATTCGTTGATACGTTGTCCGCTGATAACCTGACCTGTGGTGGCGGTCTGTGGGGAATTCAAATCGCACTGGTTGACGGTGAGCGGGTCGCCTGAGTTGGGATGTACTTCGCCGTGACAGGTCGCGCAGTTTTCGTTGGTTGGGTCTTGAATACCAAGAGTTTCAACCTTGAGTTCGCCGTTCTCGTTGAACGCTTCGGCTTTCCATTCCCAGCCGTCTGCGGTTTTGTTGACGATGTTCAAGTCGGTCAATGTGGCGGTGTTGGCATTGCCAAACTCACCAGCATGGATCGCCTCTGCGCGGGCGGCGGTGTTGGGGGTTTCAAGATGACAGAGGAAACAGTCCATTTCCATCGTGCCTGATTTGTTCCAATCCCATGCGGATGTGTCTCCGCCTTCATTCAAGATCGCGGTTTCGGGATTGTTCTCGTCCATGCTGACATCTGTGAGGGGTTCGCCATCGCGGGACGTGGTGGCTGGTCCGCTGCCGACAACGAATTCACCATTGAGCATGAGCCATTCAGCGGTGGAGAGGTCGAGGCGTTCATCACCCGCAGGGGAGAGGTAGCGGTAGGAGAGCGGGTTCCATTCACCAAAGAGTCCAGGGCTGGTGTTGAAGGTTTCGCTTTTGGCGTTGTACTCGCTCAAGCCGAGGTCGGAGTGGAATGCGTGGGATGTGATGAATTCTGTATCGTGACATTGTCCGCAAGTTTGCAGGGTTGAAACCGCGTTACTGCTTTCGAGTACATTCACGCCGTCAGTATCGAGCAGGATAAAGTCTGGATGAAGCACAGATGCCTGGGATGTAGGAGCAGGTTCGGGCGAGGCGAGAACCGAGCCAATTCCAATGACAAGGGCAAGGATGAGAAGTCCAGCAAGTGAGAGGAGTGCGTATCGTTTCATGATTATTTTCTTCCGCCCCATTCAATGGGATCACCAGGATAGCCGAGGGCTTCCCAATCCATGCGGCCAGATTCGCCATGACATGAGTTGCATTGCAGAGATTTATCGGCAGATTGCACCATGTGAGTTGTGGGCCAGTACATGTAGGTTGTAGTGAAGTCGTATTGACCGCTGTATGGCAGTCCCATTCTTTCCTCGGCGAGTTTGAAGGAGTTGTCCCAATCAAAATTTGTCCAGAAGCCGTCCTCGCCAGATGTGATGGGTTGGAGCAGGTAATTATTTTTCACATCGTAGGGCTGTTCGGCGACGTGCAGTTTGAAGGGGAATATTTTTGCAGTTTTATCTTCGATGCTGCCCGCAGGTTTGTCGATATAGGTAACGCCATCCTTGTTGAGGGGGTCGCCGATGAGATAACGATATTCGTTGTTGCCGTTGAACCAGAGGTATGTAGGTTTGAAATTCTGTTCGTAGGTGAATTCACCCTTGATCTTGAGATAGGTGAAGTGGTCGTCTTCGCGTCCTTCCTGACCTGCCTGTGACCAGTCCCAATTGGTTTTGGTGGGGTCTTCAAGCGCCATGGCAGGGATGTGACAGGTTTGGCATGCAACCGCAGAGAGATGTGTGTTAATGCGTTCATCTTCGTGCTTTTGGTCAACATGGCATTGCTCGCAGGATACTTGCTCCTGCGGGTCAATGGTGTAGTTGTCTGCGAGCATACGGCCTAAAATTTGATGGTCGGTTGTGACGTGGCAGTCAATACATTGCATGTTGGCTTCGCCGCCCATGTGGATATCTAGGTTTTCATCGGGGAAATACAAACTCTCGTCGAGGTCACCGTGTTTGACACCGTTGCCGCCGCCGCCGTCGAAGTGACATTTACCGCAGTTTTCGCGGGTGGGTGTCCGCACACTTTTTGCCGCGGCGAGCAGGTCAATGCCTTCAGCAGGGTTGCCGAATAAGCCTTTGCCGTACAGACCTGTGTCTGCATGACAGGCGAGGCAGTCAACATTCTCTTCATTGGCGAGGACGGATTCTTTGCCTTCCTCCCAGCCATAGCCTGCATGGCAGGACATGCATTTATTTTCGTTGCCCTGTGAACCGATACAAAAGTTATTGACCTGGTTGATCTTGCCGATGGTGACATCTTCATCGCGCCAGGGAACATCGAAGGGTTTTGATTCCCATGTCCAGTGTGTGGTCTTCATCAAGTCGGTTGCGGCGTCTTCATGACATTCGAGACAGGCGCGGGTCACGTCCTGTCCTGTTTTGAAATCGCCTTTGACGATGTCTTTATGGTCCACGTGAACTGGTTTCGTGGGGATGTGCGCCGCAGGGTCATTCTTGGCTTGGGCGCGCGGCAGGAAATAAAGGACTGGGACGAGTATCAGCAACAAGATGCCGACCAGGCCAATTATCCAGAGTGGGAAGCGTTTCTTCATCAACATTCTCCTATGCGATTTCGTTTATCAGGCTTGCACGCTCGGTCAAACGATCCCGCATAACAGATCGAAGGAGGTCAAGCGCCTGAATTAATCTTTGGTCAGAAAGATGATAGGTGATGGTGGTGCCCGTGCGGACAGTTTGGACCAAACCCCGCTCACGCATCACTTTGAGATGTCTCGATGTGGTGGGTTGGTTCAACCCGAGTTCATTGGTGAGTTCGGTTACATTGAGAGGTTTCTCGCTCAGAGCATAAAGCATGAGGATACGGTTGGGATCGGAAAGAGCGAAGCAAAAATCAGCTTCAAGTTGGGAGACTTCCTGTTTGAGAGATTGATTGAGCATGTTGTCCTTACCTATATTCGTATAAACGCATATTCGCATCACCATCATAATATTGTGACAGTTTGTACAATAGTGGATTGTGTCACATTAATTTGTGTTTAATGTCACATATAGTAGTTTTATTGCTTTTTCTGACTGGAAATTAAAAATCCCTGCCATAAGCAAGGATTTTTGAGTGGTTAATTGTTGAAAATTTTGAGCTATCTTTTTCTTGGAACGTCGTTTATTTCCCGCGGTTCCAACATTCCCCAGCGGCTGGCGCCGAGATAGAGAATATCCAACACGAGGTCTTCGTAGCGGATACCTTCTGCTTTGGCTTGCAGGCATAGGTCGCTGTAATCGGGGGTGAGTCCGGGCAGGGTGTTGATCTCGATCAGGCGCGGGTTGCCTTCCTCGTCCAGGCGGATGTCTGTGCGGGAGACATCAAGTGTATAAAGCAGTTGGTGCGCACGCAATGCGAAATACTTTAATTTCTTTTCAAGTTCGGGTTCAATATCTGCGGGACAAAAATAACCGGGTGAACCCTCTGCGCCAACGTCTTTTGATTTTGCCTCAAGGCCGTAGACCCACGGAGTTACCGAACGACTTGTATCCAACTCAAGCACAGGGAAGCGATGGAAACCGTCTTTTTCATACCATTCGGGGTGGCGTGAGTAGAGTTTTGCATCGGCGCGGCCAAGAATGCCGACGGTAAATTCACGCCCTGGCAGGAATGTTTCCACGAGCGCTGGCTGCTGGTAGGTGTTGATGATATATACTGCACGTTCGCGTAATTCTTTTTCGTTATTGACGATGGCATTCATATCCACGCCCATGCCTGTTCCTTCACGAGCAGGTTTGACGAAGAGTGGGAATTTCAGCTCTGCGCGCAGGGGTTCATCGCCAATAATAAATTCCTGGAAGGGAGCAACAGGTAGTCGGCGGTCGCGCCAGATGCGTTTGGTGAGGGTTTTGTCGAGGGAAATACCGTTGGCGAGGACACGTGAGCCAGTGTAGGGAATGCCGAGCATTTCAAGCAGGGCAGGTACCTGGGCTTCGCGTGCGTCACCGCCGAGTCCTTCGGCGATGTTGAAGCAAATATCAGGCTGTTCTTCACGGAGGGCGTAGGGCAGGTCTCTGTCAGCCTGGATAAAGACTGTTGAGTGGCCATCAGTTTCGAGCGCGGCACGAAGCAAGTCTATCGTCTCGATATGATCAAAGTCGGCGAAAGCGTCTGGTGGTACGCCTTCGGGTTTGGGGTGATCGTCATCCTTAATGTTTGCAAGAATGGCTATTTTCCAATATCGCTTCATGCGACGACTGGGAGGTTTTTCTTCTTCTTGGTTGAGAGGCTCAGGCATTTTTGCTCCTTTAATATGAAATAACGGGCGTTAGTATAGTACATGCTGTACGGATAACAAGGGTCTGAGTGATTTCTTAAGGTAATTATTAATTGTAACTAGACAATCACTAGTGTTTCAGGTATCATTGTCTCGCTTGTATTTCTACTCACAAAAAATGTGAAGGAATATTAGTCAAAATTTGAACACAACCCGGATAAAGCCCTTATCCGGGTTCTTGTACATAATAAGAATTTTGGTGGAGGCTACCTAATGTCAGACCTGATTACGCAGATCACAGGTGATTTGCAAAAACAAATTGATGGCTTTAATCCCGAGCTCAGTATCAGTGATATTGGTATTGTGTTGGAGGCGGGTGACGGTATTGCCCGCGTAAAAGGTCTTGCGAATGTAAAAGCGCAGGAACTTGTACAGTTTTCCAACGGCGTGATGGGGACAGCGTTCAATCTTGAAGAAGATAGTGTGGGTGTGATCGTGATGGGCGCCTATGACGGGATCGTCGAAGGTATGACCGTCCGTGGCACAAATCGCATTGCTTCTGTTCCAGTCGGCGATGCCTTGATCGGACGTGTGGTCAATTCGTTGGGCGAGCCGATTGATGGCAAGGGTCCCATTGCAACCACAGGTTTCCGCCCAGTGGAGCGCATTGCTCCGGGTGTGGTGTATCGTCAGGATGTGGATACTCCCGTGCAAACGGGTATCAAATCCATCGACGCGATGATCCCAGTCGGGCGTGGTCAGCGCGAGTTGATCATCGGTGACCGTCAAACGGGCAAGACTGCGATTGCGATCGATACGATCATCAATCAAAAAGGCAAGGATTTGATCTGTATCTATGTGGCGATCGGACAGAAGAAAGCCGCTGTTGCCCGTACACTCGGTATCCTTGAAAAAGCTGGCGCGATGGAACATACGATCATCGTGGTTGCCGCAGCGGATGAATCTGCCGCTTTGCAATACATTGCTCCTTATTCTGGAACTTCCATCGGCGAAGAATTCATGGAAAGCGGCCGCGATGCCCTGATCATTTATGATGACCTTTCCAAGCACGCCTGGGCATATCGTCAGGTTTCCCTGCTCTTGCGCCGCCCGCCTGGACGTGAAGCTTATCCTGGTGATGTGTTTTACCTGCATTCCCGCTTGCTGGAACGTTCCGCCCGCCTTGCCAATAAATACGTTATTGTTAAGAAAGATTTCAAAGATGCCCTGGCTTCTGAAAAAGACGGCGTGGATGGAAAAGTTTATACCGGCCCGATCTCAAAAGATGAAGCCGAAGAAGCCCGCAAGCACATGAGCAATGCGGATGATCACAAGATTATCAAAGTGGCTGGCACGGGCGGTTCGCTCACTTCTTTGCCGATCATTGAAACCTTGCTTGGCGATATCTCCGCATATATTCCCACGAACGTTATTTCAATTACAGATGGACAGATATTCCTTGAGAGCAACCTGTTCAATGCGGGTATTCGCCCTGCGGTGAACGTAGGCGTCTCAGTATCCCGTGTAGGCGGCGATGCTCAAACCAAAGCCATGAAACAGGTGGCTGGACGTTTGCGTCTCGACATGGCGGCTTATCGTGAGTTGGCCGCGTTCGCGCTTATGGCTTCCGACCTGGATAAGTCAACACAACAACAGTTGAGCCGCGGTCAACACATGCAGGAAATTCTCAAGCAGCCTCAGTATCAACCGACTGAACTTGAGAATCAGGTCATGGTACTTTTTGCTGGCATCAATGGATTTGCCGATGGTGTTGCCCTCGATAAGATGGCAAAATGGCAGGCAGACCTCATTCGCTTTATGGCAACTTCATACCCTGAAGTTGGCAAGGATATTATCGCGAAGAAAGCCATTACTGACGATAACCGTGCCGCGCTTACAAAAGCCCTCGAAGCTTTCCGCACGGGTTGGCAAGCCTAAACTATCAAGGACTAAAGGACTAATCTTATGGCTTCCGCTCGTGAAATGCGGCTCCGAATAAAGAGTGTAAAAAACATTTCGCAGGTCACACGCGCATTGGAAACGGTGAGCGCCAGCAAAGTCCGCAAGGCAATTAATGCGGTAACGGCGACTCGTTCCTATGCGACCAAAGCCTGGCAGGTATTGCGACACGTCGCAGAACAACCAGGACGCGACAGCCTGCATCCGCTTTTGGCGAATCGCAAATCAGTGAATAATACCCTGGCGATTGTAATCACAGGCGACCGCGGACTCGCGGGTGCGTACAACTCCAATGTGATCCGTTTTGCGTCTCAGCGCTTTGATTCGAATGTTGTTCCTGTTAAATATATAGCAGTCGGCCGTAAAGGTCGAGATCTTCTTATTCGCCGCGGCAAAAAGGTAATTGCAGATTTCAGCAACCTGCCCGCTGCGCCAAGTTTTACAGATGTATCTGCAATTGGCCGCCTCGCAGTGGAGGAGTTCAAAACTGGCATAGTGGATGAGGTCTATCTCGTTTACACTGGTTTTGTTAACATGGGCCGCCAGGTTGCAACTGTGAAGAAACTCCTTCCGCTTGAACTTGAGGGAGAAGGTCTGGTAAGGGATTTTGAACATCAATCCAACGGACCGGCTGCAGCGTATGAATATGAGCCTGACATGCGCGTGATCCTCGATGAGATCATTCCGCGCTTTACTGCTTTGCAAGTCTATCAGGCAGTGTTGGAGTCACAAGCCAGCGAACACGCGGCTCGTATGATTGCCATGCGCAATGCCACTGATAACGCAAAAGAACTGGTCGGCGCTTTGCAACTGGCTTATAACAAAGTTCGTCAGCAAGGTATTACGAACGATATCTTAGACATTGTGGGCGGCGCGGAAGCGCTGGCCGCGAAATAACTGGAGGAAATCATGGCACAATCAACTGGCCGTGTCGTACAAATTCTTGGTGGTGTGGTGGATGTCGAATTTTCCGAAGGAAACATCCCCGGGCTTTTCGAAGCGATTACTGTAGAGCGTGAAGGCAAAAACCCTCTCGTTCTCGAAGTACAAAAACACTTGGGTAACAACTGGGTCCGCACGGTATCCATGGACTTAACCGATGGTCTTCAGCGCGGCGTTCCCGCCATTGCCACAGGCGCACCGATCATGGTTCCAGTTGGACCTGCCACCTTGGGCCGCATTTTCAACGTGCTCGGTCAGCCAGTGGATGAAAAAGGACCTGTCAACGCTGCATCTTATTATCCGATTCATCGTTTGGCTCCTTCATTTGAAGAACAATCCACTCGCGTGGAAGTTTTCGAAACAGGCGTAAAGGTCGTAGACTTGATCGCTCCGTTCACAAAAGGCGGTAAGACAGGCATTTTCGGCGGCGCGGGTACAGGCAAGACCGTTATCATCATGGAACTCATCCGCTCGGTTGCGACCGAACACGAAGGTAACTCTGTGTTCGCAGGCGTAGGCGAACGAACCCGTGAAGGTACCCAGCTTTATCGTGAAATGCTCGAGTTTGGCGTTATGAAAGATACCGTCATGGTGTACGGCCAGATGAACGAACCTTCCGGCGTGCGCTTGCGCGTGGCTCTCTCTGCGCTTTCAATGGCTGAATACTTCCGCGATCAGGGCAAGGACGTCTTGCTTTTCGTAGATAACATCTTCCGCTTCTCCATGTCTGGTTCCGAAGTGTCCGCGCTCCTTGGCCGTATGCCATCCGCCGTGGGTTACCAGCCGACCCTCGCCACAGAAATGGGCGAGTTGCAGGAACGCATCACCTCCACCCGCACAGGCTCGATCACATCCATGCAAGCCGTGTACGTGCCCGCGGATGATTACTCCGATCCTGCCCCAGTGGCGACCTTTACCCATTTGGATGCGACCATCGCTCTCGAACGCTCCATCGTGGAAAAGGGCATTTATCCCGCCGTGGACCCGCTCGCTTCCACCTCCCGAATTCTTGATCCTAACATCGTGGGCGAAGAGCACTACCGAACAGCTCGTGAAGTGCAGCGCATCTTGCAGCGCTATAAAGACTTGCAGGACATCATCGCCATTCTCGGTATTGATGAACTCTCAGAAGATGATAAACTCATTGTGTCGCGCGCCCGCAAGATCGAACGCTTCTTCTCCCAGCCGTTCTATGTGGCTGAACGTTTCACAGGCATTGATGGGCGCTATGTGCCGCTCAAGGAAACCGTTAGCGGCTTCCGTGAGATCCTCGATGGCAAATGTGATGATCTGCCCGAACAGGCTTTCATGATGGCTGGCACGATCCAGGATGTTCGCGAACGCGCTGAAAAACTTTCCAAGAGTGCGTAATGATCCGTGTCAAGTGTTGAGGTGTCAAGTATCAGGTTTGACCTGACACTTGACACATGACACTGGAGAACTTGCTATGACCATTCGTTGTGAAATTGTTTCTCAAGACCGTACTGTATTCACTGGTGATGTGGATATTGTCGTTCTTCCTGGCGCTGCCGGGGAGATGGGCATTCTCCCCAAACATGCGCCTGTTCTGACTACTTTAAAATTCGGCGTAATCAAAGTCCGCAAAGGCGGCAAGGAAGAAGTCTTTACAGTAGCAGGCGGCATTGCTGAAGTTCAGCCCGATATTGTTACCGTCCTTGCTGACGCCGCCGAAAATGTTGAAGAAATTGACGTGGCTCGTGCCGATGTCGCCCGTGCGCGTGCAGAAGAAGCGCTTGCCAAGGGCGTACCTGCTGATACAGATGCTTATCTCGCAATGGAAGCTGCGTTGCGCAAATCGAACTTGCGTCTCGACGCCGCTCGTCGTTATCGCAAGAATCCCCGTTCTCCTTACTCGGAACAATAAACCCCTGTGGCTATGTTTTCCAAAGACCTGGGCATTGACCTGGGTACCATGTTCACTCGTCTCGCCGATAGCTCACAAGTGCTGTTGGAAGAGCCGACTATTGTTGCCATCGACGTGGACGACCAGAAAATGGTGGCGGCAGGTCTCGAAGCGCGTGACATGTTTGGGAAAGTTCCAGACAGCATTGAAGTTGCGCGTCCGCTTCGAAATGGCGTGATCGCTGATTACGAAATTACAGAAACTTTATTGCAATATTTATTACAACGGGTGAGCGGCTCGATGCGTATCTTCCGTCCGCGTGTGATGATCTCTGTGCCGTACGGAGTTACCAGCGTGGAGCGCCGGGCGGTGTATGAAGCCGTCATGGAAGCGGGAAGCCGCGAAGCGTTCCTCATCCAACAGCCTCTGGCCGCTGCCATTGGCATTGACCTGCCGATCAACTCCCCTTCGGGAAATATGATCATCAGTCTTGGCGGTGGTTGTACCGAAGCCGCAGTCATGGCGATGTATGGCATCGTAGCCGCGGATACCCTGCGCGCGGGCGGCATGGATCTGGATGAAGCCATTGTCAATTATGTGCGCCGTAAATATGGTGTGATTATTGGGCAGGGAACCGCAGAACAGCTAAAGATCCGCATTGGCGCGGCGGTTCCACAGGATATTGAAAACAGCATGGAAGTGCAGGGACAGGACCAGGTTACAGGCTTGCCGCGTCCCGTGACAATAACCACGGGCGAAATTGTCGAAGCCTTGCAGGAACCGTTGAAGCAGATCGTCGAATCGGGACGCAAAGTACTCGAAAGGACTCCTCCTGAGTTGGTCTCTGATATTATTGATCGCGGCGTTGCCTTGTGCGGCGGCGGCGCGCTCTTGCGCGGCGTTGATAAACTGCTGACCAAATCCCTGGGCATTCCCGCCTATCTTGTGGATAACCCGTTGACCTGTGTCGTGCAAGGCACGGTAAAGGGGTTCAGCATGTTGAATATGATCCGCAGAAACCTGCCGCAGGTATAAAACGAAAAATAAAAAGCGATCTTCCAAATGGAGGTCGCTTTTTTGATTCTTTATTCTTGGAAGGTAATGCTGTTTAGATCGCCCAATTTTTCTTTTTACTGCCCATTTCTCCAGCAATTTCTGCTGCGAGGCGGGCGTTGTTCAATAGCAGGGCAAGATTGGCTTTGAGTGATTTTCCTTTTGTCAATTCGCTGATGCGGCCCAGCAAAAATGGAGTGAGTTTCTGTCCGTGGATTCCCTGCTCGATGGCTTCGGCGGAGGCTTTGGCGATGATCGGCTCCATTTTGGCGGCGGAGATGGCATCTGCTTCGGGGATCGGATTCGTGACGAGGATGCCGCCTTTCATCCCCAAGTTCCAATGGGCTTGAGCAAACTCGGCGATCTCTTTTGCAGAGTCGAGGCGCACGCTGACGTTTAGTCCGCTTTCACGGGAATAGAAGGCAGGGAATTCATCCGTTTGGTAGCCGACAATGGGGACTCCCATTGTTTCAAGATATTCAAGTGTGGCGGGCAGATCTAAAATGGCTTTCGCCCCCGCGCAGACGACGATGGTGGGGATTTCAGCCAGTGAGCGTAGATCAGTTGAAATGTCAAAAGATGATTCTTTGTGCACGCCGCCGATACCGCCAGTGGCAAAGACTTTGATGCCCGCCATATTCGCGGCGAACATTGTCCCTGCAACGGTGGTGCCGCCGTTTGCTTTTTTGACAATGGCTGTGGCGAAATCACGGTGACTCACTTTCAGCGTGGAGTCTGCGTCAGAAAGCCGAACCAGCTCCTCGTCTGAGAGTCCGATGCGGATCTGTCCATCCAGTAATGCAATGGTTGCGGGAATCGCTCCAAAGGCGCGCACTTGTTTTTCCATGTCGCGTGCGAGTTCCAAATTTTGCGGGCGGGGAAGGCCGTGTGTGATAACGGTGGATTCAAGCGCGACGATGGGCGCGCCAAGATCGAGTGCGATTCTTACTTCGGGGGCTATCGTAAAATTGGGATGTTTCATTGTGGTTTATTTACCTGGGGGTGGAGTGAGGTGGGATATGTCATTAAGCGCCTTGTCAATTCTGGCAAGGTCGCCTTGTTTTTCAGCCAGCGGCTTGTTTTCGTTTTCGATCAGCAGTCTTCCTGCGCGCAATTCCACACGGAAGGCGTTGAGCATTTCCTGAGCAACAACCCTGGGATTCTTCTTTTGGCTTCCCTGCTGATATTTTTGCAGTTGATGTTTGTATTCAAGGGCAGCCTCAGGATTGGTATCCATCAATTTGCTGAGTTCCTCGTTTGACAATTTGCGGAATTCAGCTTTTTTGTCAAAGTTCCTGACAACGACATTATCCACAAGTTTTAGGATCTCTTCCATTTCATTCTTTTTTCTGGAACGCTCCAATTCGCTGCGTTTCTTTGCATTTTCACGCGAAAGATTCCAGGCTTCCTTGTGTTTATCAAGAATTAGGGTGGAGGGGAGCTGCCATGTGCCAATGTCTATCCATTCAACTGACACGCCGATCTTTGCGGCTTTCTCTTTGAAATTCTTTTCGAAGAATTGAGCGGTAATCTTGGAACGCGACTCGAATTTAGGCACAGAAGGATCTTTTCGCATCCCTGCCGCCGTTTGCTGGCCTGTCATTTCAAGGCGCAATTGCGCGATGGTCTGGTCATTGTTGAAGGCGTTATCCACTTCCTTTTGACTGATACTGGCAAGGATTTCGCTCAGGGTGTGGGATACGATCAATTCCTCAAATTCGGAAATGACCAGTGGGATGATGGTGGTGTCCCAGGGGAATGTGATCCCTGACGGGGCGGATGGTACCGGGGTAATGATAGTTTGGTTATAAACGAGGGCTTGTACAGCGCGCTCATCAAATGAATGTGCGTCATCTTGTACTTTTTCCTCAAATCCTACTTGTTGCCTGCGCAGGATACTGAACATCACTTTGATGCCCTGTACTTCTATAGGTATGCCGTCTTTCGTGCGCGATTTTACGGAAAGCCCGCTGACAAATTGGTCGCGTAAGTTGATGATCGCATATTCGCGTTTACCAGCTTCATCATGTTTACCGATCTCGCGGATGCGCTCAAATCTGCCAAGTTTCCAGGGGTCATTTCGCGGATAAATGACCTCCGGCTCACCATTCACCTTTTCCAGCAATGCAATGTTGTCGAGATTAACTTGAATTGAGCCTGGTCCGCCAATAAGAATGAGGGGGGATTCTTCATCTTTTTCAGAAATCCTGCCATCCTTGATCGTGATCCTTTCGTGGCCGTAGCCGAAGGTTACTTCTTCAAGAAAATCAGAAGCGAGTTCTTCGTCGTGCAATTCATAAATATCGTCCAAATAACGGGCGGACATGATCCTCGCGAGACTGTAAACCACCATGAGCAAGGGTATGTATTTCACGAAGCTCATTCCAGCTATGATCGCAACACTACTCCAATTTTTTGGGTTGCTGGCGAGGAGCATGACGACCATACAGAAAAAGCTCAAGATGAACCACGCGGCGAAGCCAAGCCGTCCGCGCCATGTGTTTCTAAGTTCCACGCCTTCATCTGATAAACTGAAGAGCCGCGTTTTGAAATGTTCGAGCCGCATCTTCCAGGTCATGGCTTATCTCCGTTCCCTGAATTCGGCGCAGGGTTATTATCCAACAGCCACTTCCAGATTTCATCCAATTTTCTTAATTCTGCTTCCACGTCATTGCCGGCGGCGCTTTCGTTGAGAATGTATTCTTTAAGCGGCTGGATCAACAATTGCAGGGTCTTGAATGGGTTTTCCTGCGGCAGGGTGGGCTTGCCGCCAAATTGCACCGATGCAATTTTGGCAAAACTTTTGCTGGCGTCATTCCGCGCGGCAGTTTCGATCAAGGATGCCATATCCTTGATGTATTTTTTCTCCTTTTGGGCGATGGACATCCACTCTGCGCTCCATTGCTGGATCATCTGTTCTTCCATCGTCGGGTCGAAGAGCACATTGTGAATTCGCACTTCCATGATCTCGAGTCCGCGTGACTGTAATTGTTTGAATTCAAGGCTTTCGAGCCATTCGCCGCTATGCGCGCCCGTATCGTCCAGCGCTTCCACGTTGGCCTGCTTGACGCGTTTGTTGATCATCTTTTCGATGATTTGTAACCCGCTGCTGCCGTCGGTGACATCAATGGAAGTGAACAGGTCATTGAGCTTGAATTTGCGAATGTACTCACGCCAGATATTTACAACCAGATGCGCGGGAAGTTTGTTCCACTCCATGCGGGCTTTGGTGTCTTTTGAAGCGCCAAGCTGGATGACCTCGCGTGTGATCGCATTGCGGACGGCATCTGGGTCGAAACCATAATATGAGATCACGCCGCTTTCGGTTGGCTGTTTTTCAGCAGGTCTTTTAATACTGAACTGGATGCTGATGGTAGGGGAGACTTCAAAGCCGTCGCGCGTCAATCCGCTGGTTTGCTGGCGGCGACCCTGGGTTTCGTTATATTCTTTTGGAGATGAGATCGGCACAGGGTTGAGGAATGGCTGGTCGGTGGCAAGCGGACCGATGAACTGCCACTGCGACCGAAGATCAACACTGCCTGCGATATATTCGTTCCCTCTCGTGAATTTGATGCCCGGCCCGACAGTATCCATGATCTCGGTGTCGGTACGCAGGACGAGCGCGCTGGCGGTATCCAGAACGATCAGTCCTGGTCCGCGTTTGTTAGCTTCTCCCTCGTGCATGATCACACGTCCATTCTTGACGAATAACGCAGGTCCACGGTGACCTGATTCAAAATCTCTTACGCGTTCAAAAATATGCTGCCTATACTTTGGGTTTTGAATTGGGAGCACAAATTGGGAGAAAAAGTGGATCAGCTGGTCGCGCAGGGTAAAAGCGACAAAAATATCCACCCCGAGTATTAAGGCACTGGCAATGTAATATACAATGCCATATGTGGGAATCTTCATCACCCACATCACTATCTGCCAGACCACATTGGTCGTGAAAATCACGCCAACTGGAGTCCGTAGAAACGCGCCAATTCCACCGAAGAGTTTTCGCATAATCTTGGTCTGATTCTAAATCAGAATCAGGGAATTTGGGAATTGGTATTGGGGTTGATATTATTAAGGATTTAGCTTGACATCATGTGAACGATACATGATGTGCCGATTTGTGATTAAGGTTGATAATAGCCTGATTAATCTTTTCTCGAATAACTGATTTCAGATGTTGTTGTTCTTCAATCTGACACGAGTTTATGCACGTATTTACCCATAAGATATTTAGCGCCTCTTTCAATTCCATTTGCGCTTTTGGGTATTTGTTCATATGTGAATAATTTATACCGAGCAACCAATGGGCAAGAGCTTTGTTAATTTGTGATTCCCATAATTCTGGATTCGCGCGTTGTAGGTTTGAAATAACATTATCATATTCTTCTTTTTCGTAATAAATACATCCCAAAAACAAGTAATAATATCCAAAGCAGTCATGGTTTTTAATACAGGCTTCGTCTTTGAGGTCGTTAAGATATTCAATCTTATTTTCAAGCGTATCAGGTCTTGACATGTCTAATTCCAGGATCGAATTTCGTATGATGAGAATTTCATCTTCTTCATGTTCTAGATAAGCAAGGATTGTGTAGAGTTCTTCCTTCATTTGTTTTCACCTGGTGTTTGAAAATTGAAGTTGATTATTTCCTGGGTTTTTTCCAGTGTCTCCAGCGCTTCCTTTGCCAATGCCGAACGTACCTGTGGGTCATTCATGCTTTGATCGAGCAAGGCGGAAATAGACAATAGAAGCGGTTCAGAGAAATTATTTTTATCCAAATCCATGCGTTCCAAGCCATTCGCAAGGGTATAGATAAGGTTACGTTGCATCTCTGCGCGAGCCTTTTCTCGATCTCGGATCTGGTGCGCTTTTACTCCCCCTTCAGTCACGACTTTGATGTTCTCATGGTTTGTTTTCCAGACCTTGAGCCTTTGCTCTTTTACTTTTGGCGGAAGGATGACTTCAATAATTTGAAAATTTGAAAGATATACGCCATACTCCTGTAATTTGGTGTTGATCGTAGTGAGCAGTTCACTAACATTCGCATTGGAAAGTAGGGTAAAGTTGTTGTTATCTTTTAGGAATAGGTCGTCTAAAAAATGATTTGAAATATAAGCGCCCAGGATTCCCTGTGTTTGCCCAGTTGCAGATTTTAGCCATTCATTTGCTTCTTTGCCGCTTCTGAAAGTGTGTTCCACCGCTTTGCAAATTAATTCGGGATCGTATGGAATCAGAACATTTTCTTCATCCTCGGTTCGTGCGTGACCAAGGAAATATTCTCCTTTTGCGTTGACAATTACCTTGATCCCTTCTTTTGTCCACGTGGTGACAGAGATTTCCTCGTTGCGCGGGCCTACATTCACTACTGTAATGATTCGCTCATTCCATTCGAGGAAGGCGGAACCTTGCCCAACAACTCTTGAAAAATACCCACCACGTTCGAGATAAAGTGCATGACCTGCGCTGATTTTTAATTTTGCAGGACCACCTACACTTGTTGACCAATGATCGGGAGGATCAAGTTTTCCATCTTTTAGGGTTATTTCTGGAAATTTGATTAACGTGGAAAGAGGTGGCGGGAGGGGAGGAATGCCCAGCACTCGCAAGCGTACAAGCTTGGACAACTCGCCCCCTGCGGATAGGTTGTGAAATTGCTCCAAAAATCTAGCAGCGGTTTTGAACAAGTACTTAATCCAAAAGATGGTAAAAATAATTATGGCGAGCACTAGAACGGCGCCTTGTGCGAGGCGACCCGCAGCAATTTCCGTTGTAGGTGAATTTTCTAGTAAATGTCCTGTATACATAATGAGGAATAGAATTGGTGGAAGCATTCCAAAAATAACTGGAACAATCAGCCGCCCTGCTCTCGCTAAAAATCAAGATGAGCCTGTTTTTCTGAATAATGGTTTTGCCATTTCTTAGAGTCAATGGGTGGTGTGATGGACATGGTGAGTTACTCTCCGCGCGGATTTGATATGAAGTGGGCTTTAGCATTGCGGATATTTGCGCGGGCTTTTTGTTTTTCTTCTTCATCTGTTTCAGGCTGCTGCTCAAGCATTTCTTCCAGAGCGCCAACAAAACGCATGGCAATGACATAACGAGGCAGGTTTGGGTGAATTGCGCGCGCTTGTTGCAGTCCTTCAGCAATAGCTGTTAATAAAATGGAATGGGCGTACGCACGCGCTTCCTGCTGAAGTTTTTCTGCTTCAGCTTGCCCGTTTGCAAGGGTCATGGAGCGTTGTCTTTCCCATTCAACGCTCCAAGTAGCGAGCTGCTGTTTTGATATTTTGTCTTCTTCCTCTTCTTTTGTATTACCCTCTTTGAACGAGAATTTGGTGGCTTTTGCATTGATCAGTTCAATACCATGTGTGCGTAAAGGATCGCCAATGAGATATTTCATTTCACGGACAATTTCTTCTGCCGCACCGCTGTTTTCATTTTCGCGCGCCTTCCACAGGTCTTCTATGCTTCGCTCTGCCAATACTTCCCGCACAGCCTGTTCAGCAACGCCTAAAACATGATCATCCCAACGCTCAGTGACTTCACCATCTGCCGTAGTTTTCTTGCTTCTATAACTTAATACGGATTTCACACGTACGAGCGAATATGGGAAAGTTCCATTTAGGTTTCTATCCAAATCTCTACCTTCCCGAAGCAACGTGTTTTCGCGGCGAAGTTTTTGATGCTGTTCTCTTGTCCATACTTTATCGTCCACGCGAAATGCGACAGTGACGTCTACTTCAAATGAAATACCATCCCTGGATATGGCTTTGATAGTTGAAGTGCGCGATTGGTCACGCAGATCTATAATATCAAAAGGTTGCTTACCTTTGCTGATGAAGATCAATCCAGGTCCATCTATGCTGAAGTTTGGACCGTCTGTTATGCCAATCACTTGATGAGGGTATATCCAAACCATACCATCAGCCATAATGAAACTTGGGGCACCGTCGATCCGTTTCTCAGCTTCTTTTGCGATATTTGATGGCGCTTTCCATAACGGCTGTTGTAATCCCCATGTATATGAAAGGAACACCCAAAACCTGGATTGTTTTTCCTTTTTATCATCAGGGTTCGATGTAGGCATAATTTCATTTGCAACATGAGACATTACAAAGTAATAAATAAATAGCAGGGGCAGAGCAATGACAATTATGCCCACCCAGCGGTTTATGAGCCAGGCGAAGAGAAATAGCACATAATGAAAAATGAATGAAGTTAGCCTGCGTGTTTCAGCGTGTTTTCTCTTTCTAAAATAGATAAAACCTACGACAAAGATTTCAATCCAACAAATCCAGCGTGCGAGTTCATCAACTTCGAAATAGTTTTCAAGGAGATATGGGATCAACAACAATAATGTGACGAGTAGGCTGTATTCAAGAAAATAAAAAATAAAAAAATATATTCCATGGAAGAGACCATCTTCTTTTGCTTTTTTATACGAAGGGGATGAGACGTAGTGAAACACCATCAGCAAAAAAATCCCCATAATAATGGCGCCGATGTAATCATTTATCACACTTGTTGCACTAAAAAAAACACCCACTCTATATGACCACCTACTATTAAGTTGACTAAAACAGTATATACTCTCTTAAAACTCTTTGTCAAGAACAAATGTCATGATTTCCCTCGACTTCCACTGCCACACCCACGCCTCAAAAAACTCCCTCACCCTTCCAGCGGACTTGATTGCTGCTGCGCGGCGTAAGGGGATTGACCGCCTGGTGGTGACAGATCACAATTCCATTGCGGGAGCGCGGGAGGCGCAGGCGATTGACCCTGAGCTAATTATCATTGGCGAAGAGATCATGACCACCAAAGGGTGAAATTCTAGCTGCGTTTGTGCTGGAGGAGATTCCCGCGTATCTTACGCCGCAGGAAACGATCAGACGATTGAAGGAGCAGGGTGCGTTTATCAGTGTTTCGCATCCGTTTGATGAGTTGCGTAAGGGCGGTTGGAATGAAAATGACTTGCTTGAGATCCTGCCGTTTGTGGATGCGATTGAGGTCTACAACTCGCGCTGCATGTTTCCGCGCTTCAACCATCGGGCGGAGTTGTTTGCCCGCGAGCACAACATTGCAGGGACAGTCGGCTCGGACGCGCATGTGGCTTTCGAGGTGGGCAGATCTCTATTGATGCTGGACCAGTTCACAGGTCCAGAAGGGTTGCGAAAAGTTATCCGAAAAGGTATTCCGCGTGTGAAATGGTCACCGCCCTGGTATCATCTGTTTTCAAGGTATGCGTCCGTAAGCAGGAAATCCAAATAAAAAGACACAGCCCCCAAGTTCAACTTGAGGGCTGTGTTTTACTATCCCATATTTTTCTTCATCACGCGCTTTAGCGCAACTTTGTAAATCTCGCTAAGTTTTTCGCCCATGGCTTTGGCTTCAGGGTTTTCAGCGCCTTGCGCCTCTATTTGAGCGACCAGCCCGCTGAGCGCCTCAACGAATTGCTGATTTACGATATCGTCGTTCTCGTTCAGCATTTTTTCAAGCGCAGCATCATCTGGTGCTTGGAGCAGTTGTTCAATGAAAGCCACTTCGGGTGGAGGCGCGCTGGCAGTTTGCAGCACTTGCACCATCTTTTGCAATTTGCCCATGCGCGTGTAATCGTTCTTTTCAGAAGCCTGCTGCAATAACCGATTTACAACTTCTGCGGCATCTTGTGTAAAGCCATCGAGGTTTTCCTGCGTGGCTTTTTCCACATCTTCCTGCTCAAGAATAAACTCGACAAAATCCTGCGCCTGCTTGAAGCGCGCTTCCATTTGTTTATCCACTTCAGCAACAAAGCCCAGCAATTTCTCGCGGATGGATTCGAGGCGGGCTTTTTCTTCTCCCGAGGCTTTGTCTATTTTCTCAGTCAAATTTTGGAAGAAGACATAATCCATGCCGCCGCGCGCCAGGGAGACATAAGCGCGGATGCGGGCGTCGCTCTTGGCTTCAAGGACGAACTCCAGTAATTTCTCGCGGTTGAGACTTTGCCCCGCTTCTTGCAGGACTTTTGTAGCGGCTTCCACTTCTCCGACAGATTCCTTTAGCTGACGGCCAAAGGCAGTCTCGTCCAATAACTGTTTTTGCAGTTCGATCAATACCCGTGCGATGGGTTCCTGTCCGCTTTGCATGGCGTTTTGTGCGATGCGGCTGAACAGCCCAAAGAATTGCTCATCAATGATATTTTCATTTTGTTTGATCAACTCCAGGCGCGCATCTGCCGAGGTCATTTGGATCAGTTTCTCGATCAGCAGTAACCGTTCCTGCTGTGCCTTGATCATCTCTGAGGAAATACCATCCTTGTTTAGAATGGTTTCCAGCATCGACTTGTAGGTAAAGTTGGCTTGCGGATTGAATAAATAGCCTTTGCGTTTTTCAGGCGGCAATCTGTCTACGACCTGTTTGATCAAAGGTCCTATCAATTTTTCCTGTTCCGTGAGCGGAAGTCCCAACTCTGGCGGGAAGAAAGTGAGCAGTAATTCCTTTTCGTTATCATGGTAAACAACAGGGGTTGCCAGGCGGCCATCATATCCACAGTATTGACAGTGGGCATGATTGGATTGTCCGCTCAACAGGCGCTGCTTGGAGGCGGGTTCATGGGTTACGTCGAAAAGTTGTTCAACGTTGGCTGCGATCGTTTGTCTACAGCGCGGGCACGAGATTTGAGTTTGGGGCATGGGTTAATTTCCGATTTCTTGATTTTGGATTTACGTATTGTTAAACGATATTTGTAATTCGATATTCGTTTTTTGTCTTAAATTCTCAGAATCTCGAATTATCATATTATCGAAGTTCTTTATCCAACTAATTCTTCCAGCCGATCAATATAGCCTTCCATCACGGCGAAGGTTTCTTCCACGGCTTTGGGGGTTGTCAGGTTCACACCTGCTTTCTTGAGCACATCCAATGGATACTCAGAGGAGCCAGATTTCAGGAAGCCGAGATAATCTTCCACGGCGTTTGGCTCACCGCGCAGGATTCGGGCAGAGAGTGCGTGCGCGCCAGAGATACCTGTGGCATACGAGTAAACATAATAGTCGGAGAAGAGATGCCCGAAGGTGGACCAAATCATCCCGACGCGTGGACGGTCAACTTTCACCTTGGGACCAAATCCCTCGGCGAACAGATCAGCCATCAGTTCCATCATTGAATTGGCGGTTAGGGATTCGCCGCGTTCAATGCGTTCATGAGTCTCCAATTCAAAGCGAGCCAGAGTCGGCATTTGGAAGAAATATCTAAAGAAATTGCCTCCGACCGCCTCCTCGATCAAGGAGATCAGGAAGTTCTTGTCTGTGATCGTTTTGAGCAAATGTCCGCGCATCATGGCTTGATTGAAATTGGATGCGACCTCTGCGACGAACAACGAATACTCAGAATAGGCGAGCGGCTGATTTTTCCATGTCAGATACGAATGCATGGAGTGACCGAGTTCGTGTGCCAGCGTGCTCATGCTGCCGACTTCACCGGTGTAGCTCATCATAATAAATGGATGTGTGCCCGATGCGCCCCACGAAAATGCTCCGTTTGACTTGCCCTGGTTTGGATACACATCCACCCAGCGGTCTTTGAGGCAGCCTTTGCGGATGGTGTCGGTGTAATTTTTGCCCAAAGGTGCGAGGCTGTCACAGATCAGTTCCACTGCTTTTTCGTAAGGGATCTTTACCTTCTTTTTCGCGATTGGCGCCCACATATCATAGTAGTTGACTTCTTTTAACTTCAATGCCTTGCGCCGAATCTCAAAATACCGATGCCAGACAGGCAGGTTCTCTTTGAAGGTGTCAATGAGATTATGGAAAACTTCCACAGGAATATTGTTTTCAAAAAGCGAAGCGGAGAGAGAATTTTCGTGTTTGCGCGCCTGGCTGTAAAAGACATTTGACTTGATCGAAGTGGTCAGATTGGCGGAAAGTGTATTCTTGAATTCAAGGTGCTTGTCCATGTAGCTTTCAAAAGCGCTTTGTCTTACTTTGCGGTCAGGATGCTCCATCAACGCAGTGTGAATATTGCCCTGCGTCACGTCAACCTTTTTGCCTTTGCTATCTTTGGCGGGTGCAAATTTGAAATCTGCGTTGGTCAACATGCTGGAACTGTTGCTTGCTCCGCCCAATGGGTCGCTGACCATGCCCAATATTTTTTCCACTTCGGCAGAACGCACATGCGCCTGCTTGCGGAATAGGTTATCCAGGTTGTGTGCTTGAATTGCCAGTTTGGGATTCTGACTCATCCATTTATTCAGTTTGGTTTTGCCGATCTTAAGTATCTCAGGACTGATGAAGGCAGTTGTGCCAGCCACCTGTCCGTATACGCCTTGGGCTTTGCCGTACATGGCCGCTGAATCCTGGTTTGTAGTATCCACATTATATGAAAAGCCCGCATAGACAAAGACATGCATTAAGCGTTTTGTTAGTTTTTCAACACTATCCAGTGCTTCTACCAATATCTCTGCGCTTTCGCCAAGCCTGCCTTCATATTTCTTAATATTTGGCAGATCCGCCAGAATATTTTTTACTTCCGCATCCCATTCTTTTTTGGATTTAAAAACACTTTCCGCATTCCATGTATATTTTTTGTTTACTTTACTGCGAGGGGGAATTGAGTTTGCCATAGATTTCCTTTTCTGATGAGGTGGGTTATTTTACCATTTGGTTTAACGCGGAAGGGAGAAACAGATCCTCGCACCAGAGTCAGGTTTCGGGTCGGCCCAGATGCGCCCGCCATGCGCTTCGACGATGGCGCGCGCGAGATAAAGTCCCAGCCCGGCGCCTTTCGTCTGCTTGACGGCATTTGTCGAACGGTAGAATCGGTCAAAAATATGCGGCAGGTCTTTCGCTTCAATGCCATCGCCTTCGTCACTCACGCAAATGATCACCTGTTCTGGGCGGGCTGTGCCGCTGATCTTTATTTCGCCTTTTGGCGCATACTTTAAAGCATTTGAAACCAGATTGGAAATTACCTGCTCGATGCGTGTTTCATCGCCAATGATGACGGGGAAATTCTGCGGGAAATCGGTGACGAGGCGATGCTTTGGGGATTGGGAAGCAAAACGCGCGACCACACGCGACGCCAGGCTGGGTACGGCGACATCGGCTTGGTTCAAGCTCAAGCCGCCTGCCTGCAAGCGCGAGGCATCCAGCAGGTCATCGATCATCTTTGACAAACGGTCTGCTTCCTCTTCGATGACGGTCAGGGATTCGCTAATTGTGGCTTTGTCCCATTTGGCATCATCGCGCCGCAAAGTGGATGCGTAGCCTTTGATGAGTGTGACAGGTGTGCGAAGTTCATGGCTCACAATGGAAATGAAGGTGGCTTTGATCTCGTCTGCTGTTCTAAAATGTGTAATATCGCGCACGCTGACGAAGATATTACGCAGCTTATTTTCATCGGAAAGCAAAGGCGCGTAGGTAATGCCGACAGGCAGGTGGGGAGGCAGAGGCCTTTCGATGTCGCCTTCCACATATAATGTGGCATTCGGTGTGAGCGGCCATCCGTCAGCAACTGATTCTTCGAGTGTTCTGCCCTGCGGCTCTTTCTTCCAGTGAACGATCTCATCGTGTTTCTTGCCAACGATCTCATCACGTGTAAGACCGTAAAGTTTTTCAAAGGCAGGGTTGCATCTTTCCACCACTTGATCTGCATTCAAGATGAGAATGCCATCTGCGGCTGAATCAAGAAGCGCATCGAGGCGCTGTTTCTCGTAGGAGACTTGCCCATAAAGTTGGGCGTTGAATACTGCAATGGCAGCCTGGTCTGCAAAGGATTGCAAAAGCACGCGGTCATTGGATGTGAACAGGCCGGCATAGTTACGAAAGATGAAGATCACACCGATGACTTTTCCATGTGCGGCGAGGGGTAATCCTGTGCCGTTGAGTAACCCCATACTGGCGGTGTAGGTCAGTTCCTTTAACATGCGATTTAGTTCGCGCACATCCAACTCGCCTACTTTTTCTTCTGCAAGCAGAGGAGTTAGGTAACTTAAAAATGCAGGTGCAATACCATGTGCGGCAGATACTCGCCAACCGTCAGGTTGTTTGAGCGCAATAATGCCTGCCTGCCCCGCCAGCATTTCGATCGAGACGCGTAAAATACGCGCCATTAATTTCTCAAGATCTAATTCCTGAGTGAGCAGGCGCGAGATTTCGAGCAAATAATCTCGTTGACGAACGCGGAAGTCGGGGAGCATGTTGGCTGGAAGCATAGGTAAAAAGGATAAATGATGAAGGATGAATAGATTGTGGTGTGGTGCTTTGTGTACTATTTTTTGTCAATTCTATCACCCGCAGAGGGTGAGTGTGTGTAAGAGTTGCATAAGCGGAATAATTTCTTTCGGGTCTTGTAAACTGATTTGATTTTTTTTGATAAACTACTTGTATTCACATAGGCAAAGTACTATAATAATTATGACCTTAAAGGTAGTAATTTTAAGGGCTGGTGTTTGCGATGGAATGATATTTTGCTGATTCAAAAAAGTGTGTAAATTTTAATTAATCGCTGCCAAATCAGATTTAGGCAAGGAGGATAACATGTCAACTATAAAAGAACTGATCGAATTATCGGGCAACGAAACACTTAGGGGGTCGCACAATAGTGTGGAAATTTCCTTTGCTCAATTGATCGCACATATTGACAAGCTACTTGAGAATGAGACACCAGGTGATATCCAACTTTTGCTCACGACTTTTAAAGAGATGGCTCTGGAATTCTTTACACAATACGAGATTTCTCTATTGATGGAAATCAATAAACAAAAAGCAATACAAGACCAGGTTAAGTTAGCCATTAATAAAATCGATTTAGATGCCTCCACGGAAGAAGCTAGGATTCTTCTAATCAAAAACGATGAGTTAGCTTCTATCGAATATAATCGGCTGATTAATTCTTTCCCGACATTATTGCAATATGCGCTGGACAAATTAAAAGATGAATGGCAGCGACTGAATACCCTGGCAATTGCCAACCGGACTCTTACTGAGAGCCCGGAACTATTCAAGGCACTGACAACGGTTGTGGGAGCAGCTGCTTTTTCAGTTGGCGTGCAAGCTGAAAAGATAGCCATAGTACCTGGCAGCTCATTTGCGCTTTACTTTTTCTCGTACCTGAAAAATTTCGCGATACTGACTGTCCCTATATATAGTGTAAAGGCCCCCTGGGAATGGAGCATTTTCTGGCACGAACTGGCTGGGTATAAAGTGCGCAAATTGAAGAATGCCGACATCATCAATATCATCCGTCAAAATCTGGTTGATTTCCACAATTATTATAAGAACCTACCGAGAGATACCGCCAGGGGAAATCTGCTTAATGAGATTACGAGAAATAATAAATTCAGCCTGGGCTACCTTACCAATCTATTTTCAACACCAGATCTGGACCTTGGCGATTTCGGTAGTTTCGAGCATCAATTTGCTCAAATGCTTGCAAACCTTCCAAAAAAGGATCAGTTCCAAACCTATGAGAGTATAAAGGAACAGGGGTGGTGTGTGGATTGGTTGGAGGAACTTTTTGAGGATGCCTGGAGTGTGCTTGCAATTGGAAAGGATTTTCTACCTTTCTTTGAAGACACTTTAAGCCGTCATAATTCCACAGATGGCCGCCATCCCTCTGCAGCCATACGAGTGGCGGTAGCCAATGAAATATTGAAATTATCTCAAGCAGGGCTGTCGGGTGAGGTGGAAGGTTCACCCAAATCTCCAAAAACATTAGCCGCTGAACAAATACTCAAATTTGTTTCTTTATTACAAGCTTCGTCTTACAAATTTGAAACGAACGAGCATTATGAAGAGCAGGTTTTTAAGAGTCATTGCGTCCAATATTTTCCCTGAAGTGATAGGGAAACTGATTGGAGATTCGATCATTAGTTGGTCAACAAAAATATTAAAAGCAAATAACAAGGTTCGTAATGCGAAAACGGATGCCGAGGAAGTAATTAATACACTCTCAAGCGATGAGGTTACCAATTTTTTATCCAAAATCGAGGATAGCGCAGAGGACAACGCCATTCAAATTGAACCAAGTTACAAAGAACTATTGGAGAATAAAAATTATCTCCAACTGCTGGGACTTTCCTTCTATGAAGTAGACTTTGGTACTTCTTCGGTTACAAATGTCTTTTATAGAACAACGAAAGTGCATGATAATGCCAATCTGAGCTCGGTTCCAGCAGAGGTTACTGGCGGGTTTGTTAAATATGAAACCAGCACGGGGACGAAACATACCTCAATTGATTTTTGGAATGCAGCAGCGGCGCCTGGTTCTAAAATCGATATATAGAAATCAAGGACAATACCGCACTGCATCATTTGACATTTGCGGCACAGCGAATCCCCACGTCGTTACGTGCTGATAAGCCCAGATCAGCATCATATGTTGCTACTTCGTCTACATTAATCCTCCAGCCGCCACCCCGCCTGGCATAGGTTTTGGTGCCGTCAAACGACTTCGGGTTTCCATCCCAGATTTGACTTGGTTCATAGGCAATCGGACTTACAATTAATGAAGAGGTCCACTCTGAGGCATTCCCTATGAGGTTGTAAATACCTTCTGGGCTTTTACCATCAGGGTTATCAGTTACAGGCTTGAGCCCTTTTGGTGTAAATTCTTTCCAGGGCATATTGGCTGTTTCTGGGGTTGGTTCCTGGTCGTTTCCCCAAGGCCACTCGTATAAATCTGGTCCTCTTGCTGCCCGTTCCCATTCAAATTGATTTGGCAGGCGCTGGCCCAGCCATTGGCAATAGGTATTTGCCTGAAAAAGTGTCACATTTACAACGGGAAGATCCTTTATCACTTTATCTTCAAAATCGGTTGGGACAACAGGGACAGTGCAATCGCCATATTTCACACACAACCCATATTGGTAATTGCTGACTTCATATTTTCCAATTTCAAAAGCAGGCAAAAATGGGATTGCTGGTACGAGGTGGGAACCCAAAATCATTATATAAGAATGCTATTCTCTGTTCCAAAAACAGAAGGTCCCTCTGGAATTGATACCATCTCGCCGCGTGCTCGATTCTTGGCAATTGCCTCTTGTATACGCGGGATGGCAAAATACGCGCTTATCCCAGCCAGCATCAATATTATGAAAACCAAAATGCCTGTGGTTATCCGTCGTTGCCTGGTGGCTCCCTGTCGGCTCAGTAATACATATTCGCGCTGTATATCGGTTGGATGGGGATCTTTGTTTGCATTGACAGATATTTGCTGTTCAGCCTCCTCCAAATCCTTGCCGTGCAGGAGAAATCCGCTCTCTTTGTTGCTGCGTTCCCATTCCAATGCCTTCACTTGCAAACGGCGATGGGTCTTTAGCCAATCGTAATCGGTGTCTAATGCCGTGAATAGTTTTTCCAGCTGTGCATTGAAATCATCTGTTTCACGAAAGAAAATATAGTTTAATTGAGATAGCGCAGGGGGTGACGTCATCCCATTTAATTTCATACGGCACTACAGGGATCAGGCGCTTGCCGTTCTTCACAGCAATATCCAATTCATCAAGGCAGATTTTTGATGAGATCCACTCCTGGGCTGACGATGGCGAGAAAGGTGTCCGCTTCCTCGATGCCTTTTTCGATTTCCTTCAGCCAGTCTACTGTTGGCGGGATGCCTTCCCAGTCCACCCAGAAATCGAGTCCGCGTTTTTCCAGTTCATTGGTGAGACGTTTGCAAAAGTCAATATTCTTGCGTGAATAAGAGACAAAGATCCTGGCCATAAGATTCTCCGCTACGCTAAAGATTGAATTGTAAAATCGAATTGTTTCTAAAAAATGATCGTTTTAATTTTACAATAAATCCTTTGATTATCCTATGACCAATTTTCGTTAACTGCTTGCTCCGCTATATTGTCTTAGTCCGAGTTTCCATACTTTTGTGGCGATCAAAAAACTGATAACGCTGATCGTGAAAAATATAAGTATTTGACTTGGTCCCAGGTCTCCGCGTAATGCCTGCAAGGGGACAGTGGTTGCCACTGCAATTGGAATAATGAATGTAACGATAATTCTTAACCATGCAGGATATACCGTGGCAGGGTAACGTCCTGAATTGAGCAGAGCTTGCAGAATGGTGACATTATTGTCAAACTTGGTGAACCAAAAGGTGAGGGCGATTAGGACGATCCAAAGGCTGTAGATGACGATCATGCCTGAGAT
Organism: uncultured Chloroflexia bacterium; assembly: GCA_963833175.1. Taxonomy (GTDB): domain Bacteria; phylum Chloroflexota; class Anaerolineae; order Anaerolineales; family Villigracilaceae; genus Villigracilis. Next base: position 286,950 of record CAWHXC010000015.1, on the reverse strand, counting down.
GGCGAGCAGGATAAAGGTCAGGATGTTGGATGCGGTGGCTACATCTCCAGAAATATTGATACCGACTACGATCAAAACGATTGCCAGCACCAGATCCCAAATCCGCCAGACGGTGATGCGTGAGAAGGTGACAAGGAACATGCTGTTGACAGGCTGGAGGATGGTGTAATCCATCGAACCATCGCGGATGCTTTGATTGAATTTTTCAGTGTTCGGCCAGATGAGTGCGATCATCATCGTGTTGACGAGGCGGAAGACGCCCAGCAGGGCGATCAACTCACCGAGCCCCCAGCCGCCGAGGGTTGTTGTGTTGCTGAAGATGATCCTGAGGCTGAGTAATTCCCAGCCGAGCCACATTAGGTTAAGCAGGATGTTAACCACCGTGTCTGCACGATAGGCAAGTGACATTTGAATGTTAACCTTGAGAAATGAAGAGAGCAATTTTAAAGTATGCATGAGATCACGCTCCCACTGCGGAATAGCGTTTGACACCATTCCGCCATACCCAATTAAACAAGAGCATGGAAATGCCAAGCCAGATGGGCAATAACACATATCCTTGAACGATCTGTTGAGAAGACAGGTTTCCGAGTATTAGTTGAATGGGATAATAAATTAAATACTGAAACGGAAGGAACTGGGCAATATTTTGAATAACCTCCGGCATGAGCGGCAGCGGCACAAATTGACCTGAGAACAGCAGGATCATGGCAAAATAAAATTCATGGATGGAATAGACACGTGTTGTCCAAAAGGCAAGGGAGGTGATGGCTGCTGAAAATAAAAAGCCCATGAAGAATGCCATGATCATGGCGGGAATGGCAAGTAGAACGTTCGGCAGGGTAACACTGCTGAAATCTGGTTTGTAAAGAAAGAACAAAATGATCCAAATGGGAATCAGCCCCATAATGGTCAGGGCCTTGAATGCAATGTTGTTGACCAGCGCGTTCGTCAGCATGGGATGGATGGGGCGCACCAATTCGCCTGAAAGACTGCCGTCCTGTATTTTGTATCCGAATGTGTGAATGACGATATTGCTGGTGATCTGGTCAACGATCAAAAGTGTCATGTAATAAGTTGTGAAATCGTTGGCTGTGAATCCATTTACGTCACCTTTCGTGTTGGCAATGCTGGTCCACACGGCGAGGTAGATGATGGGGGAGACCAACCAGTAAAGTAAATACATCAGCAAGTTGGCACGGTATTGCCATTGCTCAGCCCAGTTCACCTGCCAGAGTCGTTTGATGATAAGAAACATATTTGCTCCTTTCATTCGCGCTCCCGAAAGAGCAATCGGGACTATGTGAGCGTAGTCGAAGCGCATTGGACCTGCCCTTCGACTACGCTCAGGACGGATCAATTATTGATTAAACGCCTGCTCAATGACATCTTCGATGGGCGGGTCGGTAATGGTAATGTCGTGGATGGGCAGATCAGCTAACAGCCTGGATGTGATGCGCGTGACATCCTCCGCTTTGACCTGGATGTAGCGCTTCTCCGCATCCTCTTCGTTTTGGACCTGTGTGCCGTATCCGCTTAGATCGTGAGAGTCAGCGTCTGTAAGCATGACACCGATCAGCTTGAACGGCGCGATCTTGCGCGAGAGGTCGTTGATGCCGCCGTCATATTTGAGCTGACCCTGATGGATGATAATGATGCGCTCGCACAACGCGGTCACATCTGCCATGTAATGACTCGTGAGCAGGATCGTTGCGCCCGTGCGTTTATTGTATTCGCGTAAAAACTCGCGGATGCGTACCTGACCCGTGATGTCCAACCCAATGGTGGGTTCATCGAGGAATAAAACTTTTGGACGATGAAGCAGTCCCGCGGCGATCTCGCATTTCATGCGTTCACCGAGCGAAAGATTGCGGACAGGCTTTTTTATCAATGGCTCGAGTTCGAGCAATTCATCCAATTCTTTATAGGTTTGTTTGTATTCATCGTCTGGGATTCGATAAATAGCCTGGTTGAGCAGAAATGAATCTGCGGCGGGGATGTCCCACGAAAGACGGTTGCGTTGTCCCATGACGAGGGTCATTACGCGCAGATAATCGGGATTTAACTCCCAGGGCGTGAATCCAAGCACGCTGGCTTTGCCGCCTGTGGGATGCAACAAACCTGAAAGCATCTTTAGTGTAGTGGTTTTCCCTGCGCCATTCGGCCCGAGGAAGCCAACGATCTCTCCCTGTGCAATAGTGAAATTGACTTCCTGGACAGCTTTCACATCTTTATATTTACGTTTAAAAAAACTACCGACTGCCGCGCCAAACCCGCCTTCACGCTCAGGCACTTGATAAGTCTTGCTCAATTTTTCAACGAGAATGGAATTTGAGGACATATACGTTCTCTCCTGGGAAGGGAAAAATTGTATCATTAGTAGAACAAAAGTGCTAGATAAAAATCTAAAACTTGAATGGGTGGAACTTATTTTTGATAACCAGCGTTAAGTATGATGAAACTAAAATTATGGAGATGAAATGAAAAAGACCTTCCTGTTCGCAATCGCCTTGTTTATCCTCACAGCCTGTTCAAGCGCCAGCCCAGACATCGTGGGCGATTGGAAACTTGAATCCTATGGCAATGCAGCCAACCCCACGCCTGCCATTCCCAATGTTGATACTTCCATTAAGTTTGATCCAAATGGTCAGATGAGTGGAAATGTGGGTTGCAACTCGTTTGGCGGGAGCTATGAAACAAGCGGCGATAAGATTACCTTCGACTCGATCATGTCCACCATGATGTACTGTGATGAAACTTCAGCGCAGGAGCAGGCGGTGCTCAGTGTTTTTTCCGACAACATGAAATTACAAATTCAACTGAACGGCAACACAGCGACAATTACCTCTCCCGATGGCGCTTCTGTTGTTAACCTCGCGCGGAAATAAATTCCACTTCCTACTTCTCACTTTTTACTCTTTCCTTCCCACCTTGCTCATCGCATATTCTGCCAGAGCTGTGATCGTCAGCGACGGATTTACTCCCGGGTTCGCTGGCATGACCGAGCCGTCAATGATGTACAGCCCTTCGTAATTGTGCAGGGCAAAATTTTCGTCAACCACACTATCCTCTGCATTTTTTCCAATCGGCGCGCCGCCCAAAATATGAGCAGTCGTTGGCAGCCCCAAAAGATTTTCGCCAATCGAGCCAATGCCACGCCGTTCGTGCGTTTTGCGAAATTCACGCGTCAATTCATGCGAACCTTTCACCTCAGCGCCAATCTCATACCCGGGTTCTTCATCTGCGACCATGCCGGTACGGAACAACGTAAATAAACTCCGCCCAATGCGGAAGCGCATCCGATTATCCGCATGCTGCATCACCAGCAGAATGGTCGCATTGTGCGCCCAGCCAGGTAAAACCAGCGCTTTCAAAAAATCAATCGGGTGGGTGAGTGTCCACCAGAAAAATTTCAACAGGCGCATTGGCACACTCACGTCAGTATCCATCAACGGCATCGGCGAGGAAGCGCATCAACGAGGAACCATCGGGGTAGCGCACAGGCTCGATGCGTGTGATTTCATCATAATTGAAGATGGATGAAATGGACACGCCCTCTGAATAATTGATATCAGACTTGCGTGCCACGCTTCCCAACAACGCCTCTGAGTTGGTCCTAACCATGTGACCGAGTCTACGGGATAGATTTGGCAGTGAACTCTTCACATCACGCAGATTCAATAATAATTTCATCGTCCCCATCACACCTGCTGAGAAAATGACATTGTTTGCATGGACGATTTGTTTATGCTTGAAGAGCTTTGTGGAGTCCTGGTATGTTACTTCATAGCGCGCTTCAGACGATGGACCATTGACCGTTGACCGTCCACCGTCCGCCGTCAGCGGTCTGACATCGGTGACTTCAACCTCCGCTTTCACTTCTGCGCCCTTCTTCTCTGCAAAATATAAGTAATTCTTCGGCAATGTGTTCTTTGCATTATTGCGGCATCCCACCATGCAGCCGCCGCAATGCTGGCATCCCGCGCGCTCTGGTCCTTCTCCGTCAAAAAATGGATCAGGCACGGTCACAGCCGCTTCGCCGAAATACGCGCCAACATCTGTCGCGCGGAAGGTGTGCCCCATGCCAATTTCCTCAGCCATTTTCTTGAGCAGGTTATCCGCTTTCCATAGTTTGGGATTGCGCTCCGCGCCGAGCATTTTTCTGGCGGTGGCATAATGTTCTTTGAGCACTTCTCCCCACTTCACATTTTGATTCCACGCGGGGGTTGCAAAGGTTTCATCAGTAGGGATCTCAAGCACGTTTGCATAACCGAGGCTTCCGCCTCCCACGCCCGCGCCGTGCAAAACCATCACACCTTTGAGTATGCTGATCTGCAAAATTCCATGCGCGCGAATGGCTGGCATCCAAAGGTATTTCCAGTATTGCCAGTTGGATTTGGCAAAGTCTTTATCTGCAAATCGTTTCCCCTTTTCCAGGACAAGGACAGAATAACCTTTTTCGATTAATCGCAATGCTGAAACACTTCCCCCGAAACCTGAACCAATGATCACATAATCATAGACCTGAGTCATCTTTATGCCCTCCGCGGTGAATTGGTCGATTATAACAAGAGCGGCCTATTTTATATACTTTGCTGCCACATATTGAGAATTACTGAATTAGGGGATTGACTTTCGATTCGAACGGTATATATTGATAATTAGATTACCACACAATATTTTCTATTGGTTGCATCTGGTGGATAAAGAGGCTCGAATGAAAAGCACAGTATTGGATTTGCTTGCCTGCCCGGTTTGTCATGGATATCTGAACTTGGATAACGAGAGTGACCCAACGCTTCATCACTGGACCTTGACTTGTCCCGCCTGCGAGGAGATTTTCCCGATCAAACATGGGATTCCGCACTTCATTAAGCCTGGGCAATTAACTGGACTCAATCGTCGCTTTGCCCGTGCGTATGATTGGTCTGCGTGGGCATACCGCACCTTCTCTACACTTGCATTTGTTTACATCGGCATGGATGAAGAGACTGGCCGCCGTGAGATCACCGATAGACTTGAACCGCATGGCGGAACGGTATTGGAAGTTTCCATTGGTCCTGGCGTAAATTTGCCATACATCATTAATCGTCCAGATGTGGGTAATGTGTTTGGATTGGATATTTCCCTTGGGCAGCTGAACCACTGTCAGCGTTATGCAATGAAAAAAGGCTGGGATGTGGACCTGTTCCTTGGGAACGGCGAACAGCTACCGTTTAAGGATGAAGCGTTTGACAGCGTCTTCCATGTGGGCGGTATCAACTTCTTCAATGATAAAAAATCTGCAATTGATGAAATGATCCGCGTTGCGAAATCGGGCACACGGATTTTGATCGCCGATGAAACGGAGCGGGGCGCGAGAGGATATGAGAAGTTCGGCCCTGGCTTTAGGAAGTTGTTTGACAGCAAGCGTGAGGTGATCTTTCCGCCGATCGATTTTGTGCCAAAAGAGATGCTTGAGGCACGCGTCTTTGATGCATGGAAGGGCTGGTTTTATTGCGTTGAGTTTCGCAAGCCGTGATGGGGAGTCTGACCGTCCAACTTTTACTTCTGCGTTAAAGCAATCGGTTTTGTTTGGATGGTCCAATGTAATGCAAGGAATCCCAATACAGCGCACATTCCAATAAAGCCGCATGCATACCACAACCAGTTAGGGTTGTAGTTATCCATCACCAATCCTGCCAGATACGGACCTGTCGCAAAGGCAATTCCCCATGAATTCCCATAAATAAAATTATAGCGGCCGCGCATCTCTTCCGGGGAGAAATTTGCGACCACAGCATTCGCAATTGGGACGGTGACCATTTCACCGACGGTGAGTATTGCCATTGCGACCGCGAAAAACCAAAAAGTGCTGATAAAGCCGTATAAAAAAAGCCCGCTGGCAATGAAGAAAGTTCCAAGAGCCATCATCAGCATGGGGGGATTCTTTTCAATTCGCCGCGTGATCGGGAATTGGAACAGAACAACCATGGCTGCGTTGATACTGATCAAGGTTCCATAACCTGATTCAGGGACGCCATGCTGATCACGCAGGAAGACTCCAAGCGTGGTGTTCATGTTCATGTAGACCAGCCAGGTTAATAAACAGACAAAAGTGAACGCCATGAATTTCCCGTCCTTCAATACACGCAGGTAGCCTTTGAAAGTTTGGATAGTCGATTCCTGTTCTTTTCCTTCAGCGGCGGCAGGTTTTGTTTCGGGGATAATCATGTAAACGATAAACGCCACAATTGCGCTGACAATTGCATCAATGATAAAAAGAGCAAGATAGGAGCGTGCAGCGATAAATCCGCCAATCATCGGACCAAAAACTATTGCCAGGTTGAATGCCACGCGGCGGATGCCGAACCCGCTGGCGCGTTTTTCTTCGGGCAGCATGTCCATGAAAACGGCTTCGTAAGCTGGTCCGCCCACGTCGGTAAAAATGCCTGAAATAAATGCCACGGTCAGAAAAAATTGGAATTCATTTACAAATCCCATTAAAAGGGTGCTGAACGAAGTGGCGATGAGGCTGAAAATGATGATACCCTTGCGCCCAAAGCGATCGGTCAATGCTCCGCCAGGAAAAGCACCAATAAAACCAGATATAAAGAAGATGGCGAATAAAACGCCCACTTCTGTCATGCCAACATTAAACTTTTTTGTGACGTACAAGGCAAAGAACGGAAATAATAACGACCCCCCCAATCGGTCAATAAAGTTGACGACGATCATCATCCAGAAATCGTGCGGATATTCTCGGTAGATCTGCAAAGCCCGGTTCATAAAAACTCCATCTGGTTGAAGAAGTTTCTGTTATTTTTACCGATAAAACATTTTTCATACGTGAAAACTTGAATCCATTATACAGTCGGTGAGTTGTGTAATTCAATACATTTTAGGAGTGAGCAAAAGAATGCGCTTCCATTCACCACAAAGTTTTGAACGTTTTTGTGCTTTCTCCCTGCCTATTGCTGAAGATTGGCATAAAAGGCATACGGTATAATTGTGCTCATGCGTACAATCATTTCAGTTGACATTGGCGGGACCCAGTTACGTTCCGCCGCATATAAACAGGACCAGCGCGAGCCTTTTGCTCAAAAACGAGTTAAAACCAAAGCCAGTGAACCAGATACATTTGGCCGTTTGGTCAAATTGATCGAAGAAATTTGGTTCAAAGCAGAAAAAGTCGCTGCTATTGGCGTTTCTTCACCGGGGCCGGTTGACCCGCATACGGGTGTCATTATGTTTGCGCCAAACATCAAGGAATGGCGTGATTTTCCCATTGCTGAAAAATTGATGCGACATTTTGGCGTTCCCGCTTATTTGGATAACGATGCAAATCTGGCGGGGCTTGCCGAGTGGAAATTTGGCGCAGGACGCGGGCATCACAATGTTTTATATTTGACGATTAGCACTGGCGTGGGCGGCGGCGTAATTATTAATGACCGTCTCTTGCAGGGCTATCACGGGTTGGCGGGGGAACTTGGACATACCATTGTGCAGGAGGGTGGTCCGCTTTGCGGTTGTGGACAACGCGGGCATCTCGAGTTGTACTCTTCTGGGACTGGGATCGAGCGCTTCGTGGCTGACCAACTCAAAGCGGGGCGGGTTTCGGTTCTTCATCCAAATAAAAAGAATTCAGCGTTTGATATATCCGAAGCGGCGAGGCAGGGCGATGCGTTATCCATCGAGGCGTATCAAATTGCGGGGAAATATTTGGGTATCGGTGTGGCTAATTTCCTGCATGTGTTCGATCCATCGGTTGTTATTTTTGGGGGAGGGGTTTCGCAAAGCGGACCGTTGTTATTTGATTCTTTTGAAGCCAGTTTAAAGGAACGCGTTATTCATCCGCGCTATTTGGAGGGGTTGGTGATCACAAGGGTTGAGTTGGGCGATGATTCGGGGTTGCTTGGCGCGCGCGCGTTGGCTGAGTTGAAGTTGAATTCATAATAGTTACAAGGAGCAGATATGATAATACCTAACTTACCCGGGCCAAAAGCCAGGGCAATGATCGAGCGGGACGGCAAGGTGATCTCGCCTTCGTACCCGCGTGGTTATCCGTTTGTGATGGATCATGGCAAAGGCTGTGAAGTGTGGGATGTGGATGGGAATCGTTTTTTGGATTTCATGGCTGGCATTGCAGTGGCCTCGACGGGGTACTCGCATCCTAAAGTGGTGAAAGCAATCCAGGAACAGGCTGAAAAGTTCATCCATATTTCATCTGACTTTTATCATGAGAATTGGATCAAACTTGCCGAGAAATTGGATGAGATCGCGCCGTTCAAAGAGGATGCGCTTTCGTTTATGACCAACTCGGGAACTGAGGCGGTTGAGACTGCGATCAAGCTTGCGCGTTACCATACCAAACGCTCGAACTTCATTGGCTTCACAGGCGCGTTCCATGGGCGCACGATGGGCGCGGTGACGTTTACGGCGAGCAAGGCAAAATATCACGGCGGCTTTTATCCGCTGATGAACGGTGTGACTCATGCGCCATTCCCAAATCCATACCGCCCGATCCTGGAACGACGCAAAGGCGAGGATGATGGTGAGGCGGCTGTGCGCTACATTGAGGATGAAATTCTCAACCAGATATTGCCGCCAAAAGATGTGGCGGGTATTTTGGTCGAGACCATTCAAGGTGAAGGTGGATACCTTGTTCCGCCTGCGGGTTTTTTCCCAGCACTGAGAAAATTGTGCGATAAATACGATATCCTGATGATCCTTGACGAAGTGCAATGCGGCATGGGACGCACCGGTAAGTGGTGGGCGATCGAACATTTTGGCGTTGAACCCGATATGATCACTTCTGCGAAGGGCATTGCTTCGGGTATGCCGCTTGGCGCGTGTATTGCGCGCAAATCTGTAATGGATTGGTCGGCTGGCACGCACGGCAACACCTACGGCGGGAATCCCATTTCGTGTGCGGCTTCACTGGCGACGATTGACCTGATCGAAAACGGATATTTGCAGAACGCGGCGGAAGTTGGCGCGTATGCGCTGGATGCGCTTGAGGAGATCAAGGCACGCCATCCCAGCATTGGCGATGTGCGCGGAAAAGGATTGATGATCGGTGTGGAATTTGTGAAGGATCGTGAGACGAAGGAGCCTGCGGCTGATCTTACCGAACGCGTTGTGAACCTTGGCTATGAGCGTGGTTTATTGATGCTTTCCTGCGGCAAGAGTGTGATTCGCATTGCGCCTCCGCTTTCGATGAGCAAGTCCGAGATGGATGAAGGCTTGAAGATTTTTGAGGAAGCGGTGACTGCGGCGGAAGGGCAGATTAAGTAATCAGTGAGAAGTGAAAAGTAAGAGGTGAAATCTTTTGGTCGGGTAGACCGACCTATTGATGAGATAAAAAGAATCCCTTTGTGATTTTATAAATCACAAAGGGATTTGTTGTGCAATAACAAAGTAGTTTTATTGGATCAAATCATAGATCCTATTTTGCTTTCTGCACATCCACGAGTACGGCGCGGACTGCGATACGGCGAAGATAGGTGCCTGTCTTTTCATTATAGTCATCGCAGGTAATAAGAGTGAGATATGCTTTATCTTCATGTTGCAGCACCGTGATGTCGTTGGGTTCTACCATTTCATTCGATACAACTTTATAGGTATAACGGTAGCCCAGGTTGTACACAAAAATAAACTCGCCAGAATTCAGGTCTTTTAGATTGGAAAATATACCGGGCTTTCCATTTGAATAGACGGCATGTGCCGTAAGCACGCTGTTGCCTGTCCAGGTGGGATAAGCGGTTCCATTCAACCATCCAGCTTTATTCTGCAACCAGGAGACGTCCCACTTTCCATTCTTTAGCTGAACACCAACGATGGAAGTGTCTACTTTGATCGCTGGAATCTTAATGGTGAGATTTGTTGAGTTGTAGGCTACGCGTGATGCAGGATTCAATTTCGTCACAGTATTTGGCGCAAAGCCTGTTACCGGGATGAGGAATGCACCTGCACTAGATGCAGAGACACTCCGTCTTCCACCACCGCTGCCACCTCCACCGCCGCCATCCTCACCGTCATCACCTCCACCACCACCGCCCCCGACAGGTGTGAGTGTAAGCGAAGAACTGGCAAAATATACATTGAGCGGATCGCCTGGATCGTAAAAGCGCTCTGTCGCGAATGGATTCGGGGGGGCGGAGAAGGAAACTGGGTCCCTTCTATCACCGGGGATGCTTGTCCATTCAACATTACCGACATTGGTCACACTGCCATTTGCCGGTATGGACGCAGTCCCGATCACATCGAACCGAATTATGCCCTGGTCATTGGCTGGTAATCGTGTGAATGTGCTCCATGTTGCCGTGATCGTGCGGGTTAACGGATCATATACACAAGACCCAACATCGGGATCCTGTTCTCCATCGGTGCAATTGATCGAATCCGCAACATAATTTAAACCAGTTGGCAATACGTCTGAAACCACTACATCAAAGGCATCAGTATGGCTTTGACGCAGTATGAGAAATGGCAAGAGTAAACGTGGCTGTTGAGCCATTGGCAATAAAGGTTACATTTGCGGTCTTTGCTATCGAAAGATCAGGCTCAAGAATACTGACAGTTGTTTGTGCGGGCCCCAAATTTCCAGCGGATGAACTCCAAACCGCGCTATTGTTGAGGTTCGCCCCATCAACATTTGCGGCAGTATCAAGCACGGCTGCGCGGTAGGTGATGGATAAAACTGCATTGGCCTGACTTTCATTTGTTAGCGTCCCAAAATCAAAAGTGACGCGGCGGTCTATATCCGCAGGGTCTGCGCTCATGTAGGGTAGAACGATCGGGTTATCGCAGATCGAAGTAAAGCCGCCTGTGACATCAGTTGTCAAGCCTTGCGCGTCAATGACATCGCAGCCTACGAACGCCAGACCTTGTTCCATGGTATCTACCAGGGTTGTATTGGAGTAAGTGCCAGGCGGGATAATAACGCTTACTTGATAAGTGACGATCTCGCCAATTGCAACGCTTGAGCCAGTGGTAAATATTTCGCTTGTGCCTGCAATGTTCTTCGTGAAATCACTGGTGCTGGTCAGCACAAAACCAAAATCAAGCGAGGGATTATATGTATTCCCTGTGCCATTTGTGACTGTGGTACTTGGTCCGGGCACTCCAGGGGTCAGCGAGAAAACATTACTGGAAACCTGTCCGCCTGCCACCCCCACACCGTTATCATTATTATCCACATTATTATTCGGTGTGGCGGTATCCGTATTAACATCCACTGTGCTGGAATATCCAAGGGGCGGCGTTACTTTTACGCTGTAGCTGCCGGCGGGCAGTCCGCTGAAGAGGTAGGCGCCGCTTGTGCCAGTGAGCACGCCTCCCGCCGCGTCGTCGGGTGTCCCGAGAATTCCATCAGGACCCACATTGATCTCGGTGCCGTTGCTGGAATACAACTGCACGGTTGCACCCGCAAGCAGGGTGTCGCCTGCGTCAAAAGTGCCGTTGTTGTTGACATCCACGAATACCAGATTGCCAAGCTCAACGCGATAGAAGCCAAAGTCGACGGTCATGTTTGCGCGATTATCTGGTGCGCCCTGTCCGGTTGGAGAGAGATCGGTTTCTCCTGTCGGCTCGTTGGCTGACGGTCCCAAGGTGATCAGGCTGCTTGCCACGGCTCCACTGAATGGGGCACCTGTCTGCAAAGAGCCATTGTCATCGCTGTCGATGTCATTGTCCGGGTCAGGTGCGGAGGTTTCGCTCACGCCTCCTGCTGCGCTGATGGTGGTGCCGCTGCTCCAATATCCAGCCAGGGTGCCGCCGGCTCCAAATTCACTGGCTGGGATCACGACTCGATACTCTCCGGCAGGCAGGTTATCGAAACGATAATATCCGCCATTGGCTGTCGTTTGTGTAGCCAGGAGGGTCCCGTCCACACTGTATAGCTGCACATCCACGGCGTTGACGCCTGTCTCCGAGCCATTGATGGTTCCGCTGTTATCGGTATCGAACCAGACCCGGTTTCCAAGGCTGAATAATGGGGTGGTGAACCCGAAATCCAGGGTGGGATCGGTCGTAGTGCCGAGCGCATTATTGACGCTGTTATTGGATGCTGCGCCAAGGCTCCCAGGTGTGAGCGTGACAGGGTTGCTTAAGACCTGTCCGCCTGCAACACCCACGCCATTATCGTTGTTATTGATATTCGTGTTCGGGTTTAATGTGTCTGTCGGGGCCGCGGTGTCCACTGTGCTGGAATATCCAGCAGGAGGTGTTACGCCCACAATGTAATCGCCGGCGGGCAGTCCGCTGAAGAGGTAGGCGCCGCTTGTGCCAGTGAGCACGCCTCCCGCCGCGTCGTCGGGTGTCCCGAGAATTCCATCAGGACCCACATTGATCTCGGTGCCGTTGCTGGAATACAACTGCACGGTTGCGCCCGCAAGCAGGGTGTCGCCTGCGTCAAAAGTGCCGTTGTTGTTGACATCCACGAATACCAGATTGCCAAGCTCAACGCGATAGAAGCCAAAGTCGACGGTGCGATTGCTTTGATTGTTTGGCGCTTCGCCTGATGGGTTGGTTGGGTCGGCATCTGTATCATTGGTCGGCTCGTTGGCTGACGGTCCCAAGGTGATCAGGCTGCTTGCCACGGCTCCAGTGAATGGGGCACCTGTCTGCAAAGAGCCATTGTCATCGCTGTCGATGTCATTGTCCGGGTCAGGTGCGGAGGTTTCGCTCACGACTCCTGCTGCGCTGATGGTGGTGCCGCTGCTCCAATATCCAGCCAGGGTGCCGCCGGCTCCAAATTCACTGGCTGGGATCACGACTCGATACTCTCCGGCAGGCAGGTTATCGAAACGATAATATCCGCCATTGGCTGTTGTTTGTGTAGCCAGGAGGGTCCCATCCACACTGTATAGCTGCACATCCACGGCATTGACGCCTGTCTCCGAGCCATTGATGGTTCCGCTGTTATCGGTATCGAACCAGACCCGGTTTCCAAGGCTGAATAATGGGGTGGTGAACCCGAAATCCAGGGTGGGATCGGTTGTAGTGCCGAGCGCATTATTGACGCTGTTATTGGATGCCGCGCCAAGGCTGCCAGGTGTGAGCGTGACAGGGTTGCTTAAGACCTGTCCGCCTGCAACACCCACGCCATTATCGTTGTTATTGATATTTGTGTTCGGGTTTAATGTGTCTGTCGGGGCTGCGGTGTCCACTGTGCTGGAATATCCAGCAGGAGGTGTTACGCCCACAATGTAATCGCCGGCGGGCAGTCCGCTGAAGAGGTAGGCGCCGCTTGTGCCAGTGAGCACGCCTCCCGCCGCGTCGTCGGGTGTCCCGAGAATTCCATCAGGACCCACATTGATCTCGGTGCCGTTGCTGGAATACAACTGCACGGTTGCGCCCGCAAGCAGGGTGTCGCCTGCGTCAAAGGTGCCGTTGTTGTTGACATCCACGAATACCAGATTGCCAAGCTCAACGCGATAGAAGCCAAAGTCGACGGTGCGATTGCTTTGATTGTTTGGCGCTTCGCCTGATGGGTTGGTTGGGTCGGCATCTGTATCATTGGTCGGCTCGTTGGTTGACGGTCCCAAGGTGATCAGGCTGCTTGCCACGGCTCCAGTGAATGGGGCACCTGTCTGCAAAGAGCCATTGTCATCGCTGTCGATGTCATTGTCCGGGTCAGGTGCGGAGGTTTCGCTCACGCCTCCTGCTGCGCTGATGGTGGTGCCGCTGCTCCAATATCCAGCCAGGGTGCCGCCGGCTCCAAATTCACTGGCTGGGATCACGACTCGATACTCTCCGGCAGGCAGGTTATCGAAACGATAATATCCGCCATTGGCTGTTGTTTGTGTAGCCAGGAGGGTCCCGTCCACACTGTATAGCTGCACATCCACGGCGTTGACGCCTGTCTCCGAGCCATTGATGGTTCCGCTGTTATCGGTATCGAACCAGACCCGGTTTCCAAGGCTGAATAATGGGGTGGTGAACCCGAAATCCAGGGTGGGATCGGTCGTAGTGCCGAGCGCATTATTGACGCTGTTATTGGATGCCGCGCCAAGGCTGCCAGGTGTGAGCGTGACAGGGTTGCTTAAGACCTGTCCGCCTGCGACACCCACGCCATTATCGTTGTTATTGATATTCGTATTCGGGTTTAATGTGTCTGTCGGGGCTGCGGTGTCCACTGTGCTGGAATATCCAGCAGGAGGTGTTACGCCCACAATGTAATCGCCGGCGGGCAGTCCGCTGAAGAGGTAGGCGCCGCTTGTGCCAGTGAGCACGCCTCCCGCCGCGTCGTCGGGTGTCCCGAGAATTCCATCAGGACCCACATTGATCTCGGTGCCGTTGCTGGAATACAACTGCACGGTTGCACCCGCAAGCAGGGTGTCGCCTGCGTCAAAAGTGCCGTTGTTGTTGACATCCACGAATACCAGATTGCCAAGCTCAACGCGATAGAAGCCAAAGTCGACGGTCATGTTTGCCCGATTATCTGCTGCGCCCTGTCCTGTCGGAGAGAGATCGGTTTCTCCTGTCGGCTCGTCTGACCCAGGTCCAAGAGTGACTGCGGCGGATGCTACGTGATTCAAGGCGCTGCCCGTGATCGACGAGATGCCATTGTCGTCGCTGTCGTCTACATCCACGTCCGCATCGTTTGCTGTACTGTCACTAATTGCTCCACCATTGTTGATGGTCGTCTCACTGCTCCAATATCCAGCCAATGGGTCCCCGGCAACATTATCCCCTGCGCCCAGATTGCGGAAATTATCTGCGGGGATAAGCACCACATACTCTCCGGCTGGAAGATTATCAAAGCGATAATATCCACTTGCATCTGTTGTCGCAAATGACAGGAAGGTATCTGTTCCATCGAATACGCCTGGTGTCCCACCATCATCCCGATATAACTCCACGCGTACACCTGAAATGCCCACTTCTGTCCCGTTGATCGTGCCGCTGTTATCCGTGTCGAACCAGACCCGGTTGCCAAGACTATAGTCACCAGTGGGATTAACGGTTAAAGTAGCTGAGACAGGATTTTGGTTGCTGACTGGCGAAGTGCCGGCCATTGCGGTTAAACCTCCGACCGGAATAGTATTTACATAAATATCAGGGGTATTGCTTGTAACACTAACAGTAATTGGGCAACTCGAAATTCCTGCCAGGGATCCGTTAGTTAATTCAATCGTTTTAGAACCAGCAGGTGCTAACAATGTACCGCCGCAATTATTAACGGGTGGAGGAGCAGGATCTCCAGCAACAACCAAGTCGCCTGGTAAAGTGTCTATAAATGCCATCTCAACAAGGGGAATATTGCCGGTATTCTGAATGGTGATCGTCAATGTAGAGTACTGGCCAACAAGGATGGTGTCAGGATCAAAACTCTTGGAGACAGTCGCACCCGGGAGGTTCGTCAATGATGCTTCAGTAGGTTGTGTGCTGCTAACCCCATTAAAAGTAGTAACAGCACCGGCTGGGATTCGATTGGTGAGATTCCCATTTACAGCCATGACAACGTGCAGGGTTAGGATGCAGTTCGAATTTGCAGCCAGGGTGCCGCCGCTAAATGAGAAGGATGAATCTCCGGGATTCCCCGTAAGAACACCGCCGCAAGTGCCAACATCAAAGGCAACAGGGTCGTCCAGTTCCATACCCGCGCCGAGCAAGGCCATGTTATCTGTAAAGGCAATGCCTGTTAAAACTGCGTTATTCGGGTTTACCAACTGAACGCTCATGGTTGAAAATGCGTCGCCGTATACCAGCACAGGATCAAAACCCTTAACCACGCCGATAGTGAGAATTTCAGTTCTAAGAGTTGCTACCGCATTGGATATTGGATTTATCGTCACCCCTGTGCTTTGAACTGTGCCTGAAACATTGGTAGTTGGAATTGTGTTTGTGCGGTTGCTCGGAGTAGCGTTGCTGTCATTTCCCTGAACCGTAACCGAAATGGTACAAATCCCTGGCACAGCTCCCACCCGGGCTGGGACTGTTCCGCCAGTCATTGTAATGGTTTGTGATCCAGGGACTGCTGTAATGGCTTCCGCCGACACATGTGGTGCTGGCGTCTGGAACAGGCGCCACCACAACGCCATTTGCTACTGTACCCGGCAGGGGATCTGTAAGCGAAACGTTGATCAGTGGGGATGGATATGTGTTTTGCAGTGTGATCGTCAACACTGATAGACCGCCCGGGTTAACGGTAGGCGGGTAGAAGGCTTTTGTAACCGAGAGATTCTCTGCGCCATTCACGGTCAGGGTGTCGGTGAGATTGCCGGCAGGATCGCGGTTTTGGTCATTTGAAATATCTGTGGGGGAAATTGTATTGGTAACCGTGCCTGGCGTACTGCTGGTTACCCAAACATCGATCCGACAGCGAGCTCCGGCAAGGATGGTTCCACCTGTAAGAGAAATGAAGGTGGTTCCAGTAGTGGCAGTTAGCACACGCGGAGGCGTCGCTCCACAGCCGCTTATTACCGGAGGTGTTGCGACACCAACTGAGTTCACATTGGTTATAGAAACACCTGCCGGGAGGTTATCGGTCATGGAAAAATTCGTCAGGTTCGTATCGGCTGGGGCAAAGAGATCAATTCTCAGCCGTGTGTTTTGACCCGCATTAATTGGATCGGGTGAAAATGATTTAACACTTCCCGTCCATGCCCGTACCGGTTGCATACACGCTGACATTCGCGGTTGCTCCTACTACATTGGTGGCACCTGGATGGCTTGCGATGGTAACAGCGCCGGGAGGGATGGTATTTGTGTAGGTTGCCGCAGTTGCGCCGCTTGGCGCAGTGACATTGACAGTGATCGTACACGAAGAATTAGGGGGTATTGTGCCGCCTGTCAAAGTGACTGTTGTGCTGGTATTTGTAGCTGTTCCAGGGGCGCAGGTAGTGGAAGCGGAATTGGCAACATAAGTAAGGTTGGTATTGGGAAGGACAGGCAGGGTATCTGACAAACTCACGCCGGAGTAAGTGGAGGCTGTGGGGTTTTGAAGCGTGATCGTCAAAGTGCTCGTTCCACCAGCTTGAAAGGAAGTGGGATTAAATTGTTTGGCGATATTAATAGGCTGAACATTCAGAGTAGCACTGGCTGGATTGGCGTTCGTAACCCCTTGGTCGGTCACGATTGAGCCGGGCACGCCAGGTCCCGCTGGGATGGTGTTGATATAAGAGTTTTGCGCGTTCGAAGTAACATTTACGGTAACAACACAGTTTTGGCTTGGGGTAACAGTTGCATTGGTCAAAGCAATTGTATTTCCCCCCGCTGTTGCAGACAACAAGGCTGAACCGCCGCAGTTGGTGAGTGCGGTTGCGCCAAACGGTGGATTGGCAAGTACAACACCGGCAGGCAGCGTGTCGGTGAATGAGGTCCCGGTTAGGTTTGTATCTGCATCGTTATTGTTGATCGTGATGGTCAGCGTGCTGACATTTCCCATTGAGATTGTATTTGGCGCGAACCCTTTGCTCAAGGTGGGTGGTGAAATAGCGACGACCGTCAACGTTGCGCTGGCAGGTGTTGTGTTGGAAATCGTAACAGGAAAACCTCCATCATCACCTAAGGCAACCAGGTTGTCGGCGGGGATGGTATTAATGAGATTGCCCGGTGTGGTGGATGTAACATTAATTTCAACGTAGCATTCCCCCGGTGTTGACTGAGCCTGGGCAGGGATAATGCCGCCATTTAACTCTAAGATCGTTGTGCCTGGGTCAGCAGTGACAATGCCGCCACAGGTATTGTTAACGACGCCGGGAGGCGCAATTGATAACCCGGGCTGTATGCCAATTAAATCATCTGTCCAGTGCGCATTGGTCAGATCAAAAGTATTCGGATTGAATACTGTCACCTTGAGCACAGAGATGGCTCCGGCATCGATCAAGATTGGCGTAAATTGTTTGTTAATTTCTGCGGGAATGGCTATTGCATACGCTGTTTGAATTGGATATACAAACAGAGAGCCAGCCAGAACGATGAATAAAAACAAAGATCTAAGTGATTTTGACATAATTTACATCCTCGATGATCAAATTGATGAATTTCTCAATAACTTATCCAGGTACCCAATTGCGATCCCATGAATAGTGCAAAACCCGCGTCATAATTCTCTATCTATAAAAATTGATAAATAAAAGCAAGCAACGAAAAAGGCTTACGGCCGGTTTCGTTGCTTGCTCATCAGCACCTATTTCCATACTTTAGGAATAAGCGACCAATTTCGGGGCTGAATCATCGCATCCGTAAAAATGCAGGTAAATAAATACTTTCATTAATTTTACATCGTATCAGCGCCCAATTCAATGATGAAAATTATGACGATCATCAAATATGACATCCTTTATCTATTTTACGAGGAATACATTCGTATGTCAACAAAAAATGATGGATTGTTAGTTCAATTTCGTCCCTATCCTTCGCCTTTCCATCCGGCATACACAGCGAAGCGGAAGGAATGAAAGAAAGAGTCTGCGTTTTGAAAGCCGATCTCCTTGAGCCATGAAATTTGATCTGAAAGTGTAGCGCACCGATCGTAAGCCATTCGTTCCTGTGCGGCGCGGATCTCATCTTCATCACTGCCCAAGGCGCGCGCGCCGTTGAGATGCATGTCTTCATATAGTTTTTGATGCCACTCACTGGTTCCTAAAATTTGTTCTGCATTGATAAAAACCCCTCCTGGCGCGAGGGATCGATAGATCCGCTTGAACAGCCTGCGCTTGTCTTCGTCTGTGAGATGGTGGATTGCCAGAGATGAAACGACGGCGTGAAATGTTATTGCTGGGAGCGGCTCTGTCATTGATTGGATAAATATTTGGGGGTCGTATTTTGCCAGTCGCTGTTGCGCATTTGCAAGCATATCGGACGATTCATCCAATAAATATAGTGAGGCCTTCTTAACTTTTTGCATTACGAATTCGCTCAACAAACCTGTCCCTGCACCGAGGTCGAGGATGGCGGGCGACGAGACTTTGACCGACCGTGCGGCTAAGTCTGCGGCGGTTGCGTAGAACAAGTCATAACACGGGATGAGACGGCGACGTGAGATATCATATTCGGAGGCGTTCCAGATTTTGCTCATGCGTGCGATATTACCATATCAAAAAAGGATGTTTTGACTTTGACAATTCATCCGTGAATGCCCCGTTTCTGGACGCGCTTTGAGTTGTCTCTGTTTCGGATGCAGACTCTACCCCTTGAGCAGAACCATGCCCGAGCGGAGTCAGACGCGGCGGCGAAGGCTTAGTCATGTTGAGGCGGGAAAATATCGCCGCTTCCCATAAAAAAGTGACTCGTCTAAATCAGGCGAGTCACTTTTTACTTCTTACCTATTACCTTACTTATAAATAATACGTCATGCGTTGCAGGTGGGTGGCTGGGTCAATGTATTGCACTTTGACGTTCTTTGGCACATTGAGGTTGATCGGGGCGTAATTGAGAATTGCTTTTACACCCGCCTGTACAAGTTTATCGGCGATCTCCTGTGCGGCTGGTGCGGGAATGGTGAGCATGGCAATTTTGATATCGGCTGATTTCACTTTTTCTATTAAGTTGGCTGTGTCTTCGATTATAAAGTCGCCGATCTTTTGGCCAACTTTATCTTTGTCGTTGTCAAATATCATGACAACATTGAAGCCGCGGTTGGAAAAGCCTTGATAGCGTGCCAGTGCGTGACCAATATCGCCTGCTCCGACAATGATCACATCCCACCTGCGGTCTACCTTGAGGATTTCGCGCAATTTATCAAGCAAGTAGGGGATGGAATATCCTGTGCCTTGTTTCCCAAATTCACCGAATTGGGAAATATCCTTGCGGATTTGCGCGGCAGAGATGCCTACATTTTCCCCTAATTCTTGTGAGGATGTGGTCTTGAGCCCATTATCTGCCATGTGTTGAAGTGCACGTAAATAAACTGGCAGGCGCGAAATAATAATATCTGGAATTTTTTCTGCGTTCATTTTGTGTCCTCTCAATGAAATACAAGGTAATATAAGAGTAAATTTACCATAAAATGTGTTTTTGTACAATTACGCACAAGTATTGTACAAACAAAAAAAGCATCTTATTTTTTAACGAATGTCCTCCACCTTCAAAATATAATTTGTATACCCAGGCATGTTCACACTGGATTCTGAAAGCCTCAAAAAATAACTGCTATTCGGTGCAACAGTCACAAAAGACCTATCCCCGCACGGAAGATCATCCACTGGCTTTTCGTTATCCCACAACTCCACGCGCAGGGTATTGCCTGGGCATATTATCTGAACTGCGATAACCTCACCATCGGTTGTAAATTGTATCCAATCTTCCAAATCGCCATCTGGCGCTGAGACATCGCCATTCACTTGTAACGCCCGCGCACCTGTCGGCGAAAAAGTCACCTTTGCCAGCGGAGCTTGCATCAAATCACCATCTTGTATTGCAGACATCGTAATTATATTTGGCGTTGGTGTCGCATCTGTTGGGTTCGTCGTTTCATCAGTAGTGGCGGTTGCAATAAGTGGCACAGTCTCAATATTACCCATTTGCAAAAATTCCGCAGTTACCCATCCTTTCCCATCAGGGGCGCTTGCGAATTCAATTTGTATCCACTTGCCGTCTGGGTCCTTGCCCGTAATAAAAACGACATCATTGGAATTTAACACGCCGAGCAATTCATATTCTATGCCGGGACCATTGCGAACATTTACTTTTTGGATGACAAGCCCGCTCACTGCCGACCCTGAACCTGAGATGGCCTCAACGAGCGGAATCTCCGCTGGAGCATTGACCTGCACAAACTCCGCCCGCACCCAGCCTTTTCCCGTTTGCGATTCCGCATAAATGATCTGATACCAACTTCCGCTTGCATCCTTGCCAATGACCTGCACCTTGACAAAGGGGCCGACCAACCCCAATGATTCGCTTGCAGTGGTTGGCCCTGCGCGTACATTCACCTGCGTGGTCGTCGTCCCTTCAACAGGGGATATGGTTGATTCTGCGGCAGCACTCGGCGTAGGAACACTTTGAGTTGAGATTTGCGCCGTTTCTCCTACCCGTGGAATTAAAGTGGATGGCAAAGTGGCAGTCACAAAATCAGGTGTCGCTGTGAATGCGTTGGGATTACTTCCAACGCAGCCAGAGCAAACCATCATTGTCAAAATAAAAGTAAAAATATTTTTGTGATACACAAGTCAATTGTATCCAGTAACGAGATCGTGTGCGTGAGACAATTTGGTCGAACAAAAAATCCGCTTGCAAGCGGACTTTTTTGTGCCCCCGCGCAGGCTCGAACTGCGGTCCTCGGCTTCGGAGGCCAATACTCTATCCACTGAGCTACGGGGGCTATCAAACAAAATTTTACCATACAGGCCAGACGCATCTGATAGGTTTTTTCGCAATTATCCTGCAACATCCTCGTAACTCTGCTGTAACGCGATAATTGCAAACAAAGCCATACAATATAAAAAAGTTTCACTTTTTATAAACAGGAGGAAATGGAGGACTTAAAGCTTGAAACTCAAACACTTGTCAAAATCAAGTTTTGAAAAAAAACATAAATCGTACCCGGAGGTGTATAGGAATTACAAAAATAAGATTTCAACCTGCCGTAATTTTGTTTCGTAAAATTTTTAATTCCATAAGGAGAACATAGTTATGAAATTCAAGTATCTGTTTCAGATCGTTGCCGTGCTTGCCATTCTCGTCAGCGCTTTGGGAACTGGCCAGTCAGCGCAAGCCAGCCCTCAGCAAGCCGTCCAAATTGTCATGCGTGACCTAACCTATTGGAATGCTGTTTACCCCGGCTTTGTAGACGCTTCTCGTTACGAAAAATGGCCTTTGAATTTGGCTGAGACTCATAATTTCGTTGTGACCGCTTCCCCAACCTCTGGTGACTTAACACCCCTGCTCCTGCTATTGGATGCAAACGGCAATGAAATATCCCGCGCCACAGGCGCATTGACCAGCACCCAGCCGATCGGAAGCTATTACATTCAAGTCCAGCCCGAAGTTGGTGGCGGCAACTATAACCTGACCATTCGCGAGGTGGTAGCTGTACCGTCCGTATCCACTGTTGTCAACCCGTCGACTATTGATGTCGGACAGTCATCTGTAGCAAGCGTCAGCTTGAATGACGTGCCCGCCGAAGGCTATACCAGTGCCGAATTCACCTGTACTTATAATCCCGCTCTGGTTGAAGTCAGTAATATTGCAGATGCCGGTCTCTTTGGCACTGATGCCGCCACAGCGATCAATGGCCCTCAAAATGGCAATTTCATTTTTGCGGTCGCGGGCAGTAACGGTAAAAAAGCCACCACCAGCGGCGTGGCCTTTACATTCAGCCTCAAAGGATTGGCGGCAGGTGATGTAGTTATCGAATGCAAAGCGCGTGTTTCAACTGGCGGCGTTCTCACTGATCTTCCATCCACCACCGTTACTCTGACTGTGAAAGATATCGTAATTCTGGATGGCACACTTACCGGACAGGTCCTTGCCAGCAAGCCAGTCACTGTCAATTTGTATAAAGCGGATAATTCGATTGCCGCAACAGTCGTGGCCAACGCAGACGGCACTTTCAGCCTGGCCGCTCCTGCTGGAACTTATACGGTTACCGCCAGCGCTGACGGATTCCTTGGCGCCCAAGGTAGCTCCACGCTTACCAGTGGTGCTACCAGCACAATGCCGAATGTCAGCCTGCTTGCGGGCGACATTGATAATAATGGTGTCATTGACCAGTTCGATGCCATGACTGTCGGCATGAGCTACAACACGGCGACTCCAGCCGCCGCAGATTTGAACAACGACGGCACTATTAACGTTCTTGATCTCGAACTCCTTGCGAGTAACTATCGTAAAGCCGGCGCGATTGCCTGGCAATAAATAACATTCCATAACCATCATCACAGGGGTGCACTGGATTCAGTGCACCCCTGCCTTGGAGTTTCTTATGAAACCTGTTACTACATTTATCCTTGCAATTATTTTTACTTTTACAACTATTTTCAATGTAAGTGCTCAATCTGCTGAAACCATTTGGTTGGCATCGAATACCTCAGCTTATAAAACCGGTGAAACCGTTCTGGTAACGGTCAACGCTGTCTCCGGTACCCCTGTTCAGGGATTTACTTTTCAAATCCGCTATGACCCTGCCTGCCTGCAACCGGTCAACGCCACCAGTCCCATCTCTGGCATGAACGGATTATCTTTGCCGCAAACTACGGGCCTGGTGGATGCATCCTTCGCCAGCACCACGCCTCAAATTGCCAATGGCCCATTAGCCGAGGTGCGGTTCGTAACTCTTGGGGGCTGTCAGACCAATCTCACGCTTGAAAGCGCGGCGCTCGCCATCCGCAATAAATCGGGGTTTGCCGCTCCGCTCGCGGGTGTGACCGTTGGCGAAAAAACAGTACCCTTAAATATTGATAAAGCGATCGGAACATCTGCCACCCAGCCTGTGGTAGGAACGCCTCTTATCCTGGGGGAGACTTCTGCGCCCGATTCTTCGTTCCCCACCTGGCTGCTTATCTTGTTGGGAATCCTTTTGAGTGCGGGCGTCATGTTTGGGGTCTACAAATTATTGGGGCAGGGGGCTACTCCTTCCGCTCCTAAAAAATTAAAGTCCACATCGGTTGCAACCGTGCAAATTAAGCGCGGTCCTGATGCGGGCAAAAAATTTCCGCTAACCAAACTTCCTTGCCGTATTGGACGTGACCCACACAATGAAATTTGTCTCAATGATCCATTTGTAACCAGCCAGCATGCCAAAATTTATACTTCCAACGGTGACTATTATTTGATGGATTTGGGTGGCGAAACCTATATCAACGGCATGGCAATTAAGAAAAGTGCTGCTGTCTTAAAACCTGGCGACACGGTGCGCTTGGGAAAGAATGTATATTTTGCATTTGGATTGTAGTTCGGTGCCTTCCGCTTTCCTTTTGTTTTTCATAAGGAGAAAATAAACCATGAAAAATAAACTTCTGCCTCAGGTTATTATTCTGCTGGCAATGCTTGTCTCATTGATCCCAGGCAATGCCAGTGCTTTGCTCTCAACGGCCCCACCAGTGGATATGTTTCAATGGCCCTGGTCGCAGGGAGAATCCTGGATTGCCATGGACGGGTTTGACAATGGCGCCAAGCGGCTGCCCACCAGCCCACACAATTATAAAATGGGCGGTGCAGTGGATTTTGCTCCGCATGTTGGCATGAGAGTCGGGGAAGACACCTCGAATTTTTGGGTGACAGCGGCGGCGGCAGGTACTGTTTTTGAAATATCCAGTTGCCACATGAAAATTGATCATGGCAATGGTTGGATCACTGAATATTGGCATCTGGATAATCTCCAGGTTACAAAAGGGAGTCCTGTTTATCGAAACCAGCGCCTCGGCGTAATAGCTGATAGCAAATATCAAAAGGTGTGCACAGGGAATGAATACCCTGGCCCTCATCTGCATTTTGTGATGCGCCCTAAAATGATAGAAACGGTCTTTTCAGGCTGGTCCATTAAATATAATGTAAAAACCAATGTAACGACCTTTGTAAAGAATGGCCAGACTCTGGGTTCCTACCAGTTGATCATGAATATGCCCAACCTTCAAATTGCGTGGCGTGACTCGATTGTCTGGGATACCCTATATGTAGGCAGTGTGGACGCCTATCGCTATGAAAGGTGGACTCTTCAGTTGAGTGAACCAACAAAATTCACTGTGATCACCAACCCAGTCACCAGCGGCTTGACTCCTTTAATTGCATTGCTGGATTCGAGCGGTAACGAAATCACTCGCGGCACAGGCACGTTGACCAGTACCCAGCCCGCTGGAACTTATTTTGTCCAGATCCAGCCACAGGCGGGAAATGGTTTCTATTCCGTGCTCGCAAAAAAGGAAGACCTGTCTACTCCAACGCCGACATCAACAGAGACGCCAACCCCCACAGCGACGTTGCCAGAGACACCAACAGCAACACCTACTTCACTGACACCGACAATAACTTCAACGCCAGAGACACCAACAGCAACACTTACATCCACGACACCGACAATAACTTCAGCGCCAGAGACGACAACGCCCACAGAGACATTGACTCCAGAGATACCAACATCAGAAACACCAACATTGACGCCTACGTTTACGCCAGAGGTGCCAACATCAACGCCACCATATACGTCAACGCCAACATCCACCTCTCCGCCAATTTATGAACCCTCTGTGTCTACAATTGTTATTCCCACGAGCATTAATGTGGGCCAGATTGCCACAGTTAACGTCAATTTGAATAACATACCTATCGGAGGCTACACCAGCGCCGAATTTACTTGTACTTATAACCCCACGCTGGTGGAAGTGAGCAACATTGCGGTGACAAATCTATTTGGCGCTGATCCTGTCGCTGCGATCAATGGTCCCCAGAATGGAAGTTTCATCGTTGCGATTGCGGGCAGTAACGGCAACAGGGCAACAGTCGACGGCACTGCTTTTACATTTAATGCCAAGGGTTTGCAGACGGGTCAGACAGTGATCGAATGTACCGCGCGCGTTTCAAAGGGTGATAATATCCTCGTCAATATTCCATCCACGGGCGGGGCAAACCTGACCATAGGAAATGTACCCACGAATACACCAACGCCCATACCAACATTTACTTCCACGCCTTTGCCTGCTCCTGTGATTACTGGACAGGTTCTTGCCAGCAAACCAGTCACCATTCGTTTGTACAATGCGGATAATTCACTCGCGACAACAGTGGTTGCCAATACAGATGGGACTTTCAATTTCACGGCTCCCGCTGGGATTTATACGATCACTGCCACCGCTGACGGGTTCCTCGGTGCCCAGGGTTCTGTCACGCTGACAGATGGACTTACCAGCACAATGTCTGTCGTCGCCTTGCTTGCTGGCGATATTGATAACAACGGTGTCATTGACCAGTTTGATGCATTGACCATTGGTATGAGTTACAACACTGCAATTCCGCCCGCTGCTGATCTGAATAACGATGGCACGATCAACGTGCTTGACCTGGAGCTTCTCGCCCAAAACTATCGAATATCTGGCGCGATTGCCTGGCAGTAAATTTTACTAAAACGTCCCGCAGACTATGCAGCCTGCGGGACGTTTTGATTCAAAATGCAATTTCGCCGATCTGTTCAAAATTGATATCGAACAATTCCTCGGCTTCGGTTTCCAACTCGGCATCGGCGGCATCTCCTGCGCGGGTGCCGCGGTTGCAATACGATCTATAGGGGCAGTAACTGCACTTCGAGACTTCATCAGTTTTCGGGAAGTCTGAAACGCTTATTATTTCATCCGCAATTTTTGTCAGCGCATCCCAATCCCGTTTGTATTGATCCGCTTTATAAATAAATCGCGCAGGCTCGGTGGGGAAGTCTGCGAACCAGTAGACCATCTCGATCTGCTCGGGCGCAAAGGGTTTTCCGTTGTTGAAATGCGCGCCAGCCTGCACGAGCAAAGCGCGATAGACACGTGTCTGCCAGCGGATGTGAAGCCACTCATTTTTGGGCCGCTTGCGATAGGTCTTCCAATCGAAAATAGTGACCTGGTCTTTGCCAACGGCGATCAAGTCATACTTTGCGACAAGCCGAAATTTTCCAAGCGGCGCGGAGAGGGCGATCTCAGGATAAAGACCTGACAGGTCTCGAAGACCTGTCAGGTCTTTGGCAATCAAATAATTTCCCCACCATCTTTGCAGATTTTCCGTGTTGGCTAATTTATTGATCTGCTCCGCAGGAATGCCGATGAGATGCTGCTGTACGAGGCGATGAAAATACTCGCCTTCCTTTTGGTGTTTCTCATTTTCAAGCGCAGGCTCCGTTTCAATGGCAGGGATAAGCCAGCCGTTGCAGGTAGCGCAACTCGAAGCGGCGCGGGCAATCCTGATAATCTTGCAGGGATGATTGACTGAGAGTGGTCAGTTGTTCGGGCATGGCTCTATTTTGCCACATTTTTCAGTTATAATCGCGAACATGATTTACGATTTCAGTTCAGGCAAATCTCCTCTTGTCATTGGCGTGCGTGGCTTCATTTTCACAGGGCTTCCTTGAATCGCGCCTGTACGCTGAAAGCATCACATTAAACTTTCAAACGCCGCAGGTTGCTCCTGCGGCGTTTTTATTTGCAACAACGTAATGGAAAATAAACATGGTACAACTTCAACTCGCAAATATCACTCTTATTCTCGGTGCAAAACGCATCTTTGAAAATCTCAACTGGGAAATTCAAAACGGACAAAAGATCGGTCTCATCGGCGCGAATGGCGCGGGGAAGTCTTCGCTCTTCAAGATGATCGAAGGGGAGTATTCCCCCGAATTGGGCGGATCGATCACCCGCGCCCGCCTCATCACTACGGGATACCTGTCTCAGTCTCCCGAGCTTGATCTTACGCTGACAGCGCTCGATGCCGCGCTTGCGGGCAATCCGCGTGTGGCTGAAGTCCATGCTGAATTGGAGCACGTGGAAAATAGTTTGGGCGATCCCGAAGTCTACGGCAATGAGCGCAGACTTCAACAGGCGCTTGAAGTGCAACATAAACTCGTCGAAGAATATCACGCCCTCGGCGGCGACTCGTATCCCGCGCGGGTGCGTGAACTGCTGCTTGGGCTGGGACTCGCTCAAAGTGAACTGACCAAGCCTCTCGCGGTGTTGAGCGGCGGACAGAAAAAACTGGTCGGGTTGGCGCGCCTGCTTTTGGTCCGCCCTGATATTTTGCTGCTCGACGAACCCGATAATCATCTTGACCTGCCTGGAAAAATGTTCCTCGAAAAACTCATCCGCGAATACGAAGGGACAGTTGTGCTGATCTCGCATGACCGTTATTTGCTGGATGCCGCCGTCACGCACATTGCTGAGTTGGAAGATGGCAAGCTGACATTGTTCAGCGGCAACTACACCGAGTTCGTGCTGGATAAGGAAGAACGGCTGGCGCGGCAGGAAGAGTTGTATCAAATCCAACAACGCAGTCTTGCCCGCATGGAAATGGCGCTCAAGCGTTACAAAGTATGGGTTCAACTCAACGATAAATTTGCCAGCCGTATGCACGCCATGGAAGCACGCATGGCTCGCGTGGATAAAATTGACAAGCCGACGTTGGATCGCAAACGCATGGACATGCGTCTCAACGGTTGGCGCGGCTCGAATAAAGTTTTGGAATTAGCCGATGTTTCAAAATCATTTGGTTCGAAGCAAATATTTTCAAATCTCAACGAGACCATCTGGCACGGTGAGCGCGTTGGACTGATCGGCGCGAACGGCGCAGGGAAATCTGTCATGCTGCGAATGATCCTCGGGCAGGAACAGCCTGACGCGGGTGAGATCAAGATCGGTCCCAGCATTTCCATCGGGCATTATGCACAGGAACATGAAACGCTTGATTTCAATCAAACCGTTTTGGATGCTGTCCGTTACGCGGGCGAGATGAGTGAATCAAGAGCCACCGCTTTTCTCCTGCATTATCTTTTCACATACAAACAGGTTTCGCAAAAGATCGGCGAACTCTCGGGCGGTGAGCGCAGCCGCTTGCAATTGGCACTGGTGGTTTTATCGGGTGCGAATTTCCTGCTGTTGGATGAACCTACCAACAACCTCGACATTGCTTCGGCAGAAGTGCTGGAGCAGGCGCTTGAAGACTTTGAAGGCACGGTGCTTGTCATCTCGCATGACCGCTATTTCCTTGACCGTACTGTTGAAAGGCTGCTGGTCATCGAAGATGGTCAACTGGTTGAATATCAGGGTGGCTATAGCGATTACCTTGAAAAGAATGGTAAAAAATAAGTGCGACCCTGAGAAAATTATGCTGTATGGGGGATTAACATTTGACTCAGAATAACTATAATTTGCCCAGTTTTATAAAAGGTGACAGTCATTTCATAAATGACTGTCACCTGCTTTTACTGATGAGCGAAATCTAATGCCAAAGGAGAAATTTACTAATGAAGAAATACAGTGTCTTGCTTGCGATCTTTGCTCTTGTTCTCGCTTCACTTGCCTGCCAGACCGTGATGGGCGGGGGAAATAGTTTCCAGGCGCCAGAAGAACCCTATGTGACCGAGTTGCCTCAAACAGACGGTGACGTGGAGATTCCCACAGTTCCACCTATCACAACGGATGATAACGGTGGTGTTACCGTTGGCGGCGAATCTGAATTCCCTGTGCCCAGTGACGCTACGAATGTAGTCAGCGCGGCTGAGATGGTCACTTTTCAAACGAAGATGAGCACGGATGAGATATTGAAATTTTATCGTGATGAGTTCACCAAACAGGGTTATGAAGAAGACCCTTCGATGGCAATGACTTTTGGTAAGACCTTTACACTGGCTTTTACTGGACATCCAAGCGGCAAGGTTATTTATGTTGTAGGAGCGGATGCAGGCGACGGCTCGCTCTACGTAACGATCACTTTGGTGTAAGTTCAAAGATACTTTATTGATAACCATCCCGCAGGTTACCACCAGACGCTTAATTTGTTTGATTAAACCTGCGGGAGGGTATGCGCATTTTATTTCATTTCATTTTTCAAAAAGGTATAATGAATTCCACTGCCATGCGGAATTCAACTTTTATCTCACGTTCTTCCCAATATCTTCTGGCTTTTGGATTTATTGCTCTTGTCACAGCGGTTTTATTTGCGCTGCGTGATGCACTCGACACAACCCTGGTTGCTCTTTTATATTTTAATTCCACTCGGCCTGATCACCGCTTATTGGGGGCTTGGCCCAGGCATTACCAGCGCCTTTGTGACCTTTCTTACGTTCAATTATTTTTTCATCAAACCCTATTACACCTTTTCAGTTCATCGTTCAACAGACGTGGTGATCCTTGTCATATTTTTGATCGTGGCGGTTGTCATCAGCCAGTTGGTTGGACGTATGCAGGCAAGTCTTGCCGCGGCAACAGCACGTGAGCGCGAAGCTACGCAACTCTATGAACTCAGCACTGCGCTTGCAGGTCTCCATGACGGGCTTACCATTGCGGAAATTCTTGCAAAACAGGTCCAGGATGTTTCACAGGGCGAAGCAGTGGAATTGAATATCACAGGGGCGCAGTCTTTTTCTTTTCGTTTGCCTGACTCAGACCAACCAACTCGTCCGCCCGAATGGATTGTTCCCATACAAGTGGCGCGAGGTGTTCTCGGGGAGATTCGGCTTTGGAGAGCGGCACCAACCCTAACGTCCAGTGAGAAGCGGCTGTTGCAGACCTTTGCCAGCCAGGGAGCCTTGGCACTTGAGCGGGCACGCCTCGCACAGGCGGAGTCCCGTGCGCGAGTCCTCGAAGAGAGTGACAGGTTGAAATCTGCAATTTTATCTTCGGTTTCGCACGAACTGCGGACGCCGCTGTCCACCATCAAAGCTGCGGCTTCGAGTTTGAGAAGCAATGATGTCAATTGGGATTCCGCAGCGCGACCTGAGTTGATCGCCGCGATCGATGATGAAGCCGACCATTTGAACATGCTGGTTGGCAACCTGCTTGATATGTCGCGCATTGAGTTGGGTGTGCTTAAGCCGAAGCGTGAGTGGAATATTTTGCCTGAGATCGTCGAGAGCGTTTTGGCGCGCATGAAGCATCTGGCAGGGGAGCATCGCATTGAAGTGGATGTGCCTGAGAGCCTGCCGCTCATACCTGTGGACTATGTGCAGATGGAACAGGTATTTACGAATCTGCTGAGCAACAGCGTGAAGTATGCGCCAGAAAAATCCGTGATACGCGTGCGCGCATTTGTGGAGGATGAGTTTGTTCATGTGGTGGTCAGTAACCAAGGTCCGCAGGTGCCGCAGGAACATCTTGAACGTATCTTCGATAAGTTCTTTCGCATCACCGCCGCGGATCAAGTCACTGGTACAGGGCTGGGGCTTTCGATTTGCAAAGGAATTATTGAGGCGCATGGCGGGCGGCTTTGGGCAGAGAATGTGCCTGACGGTCTCGCCTTTAATTTCACATTGCCATTGATCTGGGAAGGTGTTTCACCGCCCAAACTGCCAATGGATACGGAGAACGAATGAGTAACGCGCCGCATATTCTTGTCATTGATGATGAACCGCAGATCCAGCGTGCAATACGAACCATCCTTACCGAAAAAGGATTTAAGGTCACAACAGCGAGCCGTGGCGAAGAAGGACTCACGCTGGCGGCAACGAATGAACCTGATATCGTGATCCTTGATCTGGGTCTACCTGACATGGACGGTGTCGAAGTCTGCACACGCCTGCGTGAGTGGACGCAATGCCCGATCATTATTTTGTCGGTGCGAGATAGCGAGCGCGATAAGGTGGCTGCCCTCGATAAAGGCGCGGATGATTATCTGACGAAACCATTCGGCATTGAAGAATTACTCGCGCGCGTGCGCGTGGCATTACGTCATTCCGCGAGCAGGCAGGGGACGCAGAGCAAGGTTATTCAGGCAGGCTCGCTGGTGATCGATCTTGCGTGGCATATCGTCAAACGCGGTGATGAGGAAATTAAGTTAACTGCCACTGAATACAAATTGCTTGCTTATCTTGCGGCCAATCACGGGCGCGTGCTCACACACCAAAGCATCCTCACAAATGTTTGGGACCCCGCCGATGCCAACCATACCGAATACCTGCGCGTCTATATGCGCCAGCTCCGCAAAAAACTTGAGGTTGATCCTGAACGTCCACAGATTATTCTCACCGAACCTGGGATTGGTTATCGCTTTATTGCAGATGAATAATTTCCGTCATTGCTGAGGGCGAAGCCCGAAGCAATCTCCCAGACTGTTTTGAAGATTGCTTCGTTGTAACAGACGCTCCTCGCAACGACATCATTTCAGCACCTTACAGCGCCCTTGCAAAAGGGCGTTTTTATTTTTTCTTTATACGATTGCCCTAAATTTTTGTCACCATTTTATGCGGGATGGATAGGATTAATGTATCTGTGAGGTGACATGAACAAACTTGATGTAAGTCCCCCTGCTTTGACTGTATCTCCCGCTTCTTTTCCTAGCCTTGAGCCTGTTCGCCGTTTAATTGTCCTTGTACCCACCCTTGAGGCTGATCTTATCCTTGTAACACATAGAGTCTGGGAGTTGGCAAATACCACAGACGCCCACGTCCAGTTCCTCGGTCTATATAGTGATCCGTCACAAGAGCCAAGTCTCAGACGTGAACTGGTCACCATGTCTGCGATGGTGAACGATGGCAGGGTATCTGCAGAGGCAGATGCCGTATTTGGAAAAAATTGGGTGGATGTCGTAAAAACGCGCTACCAGGCAGGTGATATGGTTGTGTGCTCTGCTGAACAACGTGTGGGTTTGTCACGCAAGCCATTGAGCCAGATTCTGCAATCGGAGTTGAACGTACCTCTTTATATCCTTTCCGACCTTTATCCTCAGAATGATTCGCACTCGAACTGGACATCCCAGATTGCCGTATGGGCGGGTTCCATTGCCATTATCCTCGGCTTCCTAGTGTTTCAGGCAAAGATCGATCCTCTCGCAAAAGACTGGTCTCATACCGTATTGCTGCTGCTTTCCATCCCGTTTGAAATCTGGCTGATCTGGGTTTGGAATAGCTTATTCGAATAAACACTAAAAAATAAATTAAGCTGGAATATATGATCAATCAAAAAGACAACTCACAGACTTCGATTATTGAAAGAACCACAGATTACAAACCGCCGCGTGACTTGAGTCATTATCTTATCGGCCGTCCTTTATCCACTGCTGATGCGGCTCATCAAACGATTGGTAAGGTTATTGGTCTTGCGGTATTCGCCTCCGATGCGCTTTCATCAAGTGCTTATGCCATAGATGAAATCCTGGTCGTTTTGATCATGGCAGGTACAGCTTTTTTGTATTTGTCTATTCCGATTTCGATAGCAATCATCATCCTGCTTGCCATCCTGACCATCTCATACGAGCAAACGATACATACATACCCTGGTGGTGGTGGTGCCTATATTGTGGCGCGAGATAATTTAGGCGAAGGTCCCGCTCAGACAGCCGGCGCTGCTCTGTTGACAGACTATATTCTGACCGTAGCAGTCTCCATATCATCTGGCGTGGCGCAAATCACATCTGCTTTCCCAAATTTATATCCATGGCGTGTTGTGATTGCTGTGTCCTTGATCATATTTATGGTAATTATAAATCTTCGCGGGGTGAAGGAATCAGGGCGTATTTTTGCGGTACCGACCTATTTCTTCCTTAGTATGGTACTGCTAACAATTGGTGTGGGATTCTACCAATATATCAATGGATCGTTAGGAACAGTGGTGGGCGTTGAAGAAATCGCCCACGCGGGAGAACCCCTACTACCACTGACCATATTCTTGATCCTGCGTGCCTTTGCTGGCGGTTGTACGGCTTTGACAGGTGTGGAAGCCATTTCTAACGGGATCACAGCGTTTAAAGAGCCGCGCAGCAAGAATGCAGGCACTACACTTATATGGATGAGTGTTATTCTTGGAATTAACCTTTTTGGATTAACCTATTTGGCTCATCAAATTGGGGTTATGCCTTCACACATAGAGACAGGTTTCTCTCAAATTGGTAGAACTATTTATGGGGCCAGTAGTCCGCTATATCTCATCCTGTTGGGTTCCACCACTTTGATTTTGATCATGGCAGCAAATACGGCTTTTGCTGATTTTCCACGTCTTGCTGCTCTGCATGCAGGCGACTTATTTTTGCCAAGACAGCTAACTTTTCGGGGCAGCCGGCTTGTATTTTCGAATGGCATTATCGCTTTAGGCAGTGTGGCAGCCATTCTTGTGATTATATTCGGCGCGAAAACAAATGCCCTTATTCCGCTATATGCCATTGGAGTTTATTTATCGTTTACACTTTCTCAATTCGGCATGGCAGTTCGCTGGTGGCAATGTGGACACTTAACGGAGGGCGAAGAAATTGTTCAACAGGGTTCAACCTTGCGTCATGAGCCTAAGTGGAAAACCAAACTGGTAGTTAATGGCATCGGATCTCTGGCAAGCGCAATTGTCATGCTGGTTTTTGCCTTCACAAAATTTCGTGAAGGCGCGTGGGTTATTGTTATTCTCATCCCCGCATTGGTGACCATATTTTTCAGCATTCATCGGCACTATAAAAAACTTGCCAAAAAACTTTCCCTTGAAAATATTGGCGTTATTCCTCCCCACACCATTCGCCATCGCGTCATTATGCCGGTCAGTGGTGTGCATCAGGGAACTCTGGCTGCGCTTCGGTATGCGCGCATGTTGTCAGATGACATAACAGCGGTCCATGTCACGATTGAACCGGCAGATGCTGAAAAAGTCCGTCAGAAATGGGAAACGTGGGGTGAAGGCGTACGCATGGTAATGTTGGATTCGCCTTATCGCCTCTTCATTGAACCTTTATTGGGGTATATTGCTGACATAGCAAAGCAGCGTCAGCCGGGTGAAACCATCACCATTGTAGTGCCTGAATTTATTTCAGAAAATCGCCTGACTGATGCATTGCATACGAACACGGCAGACCTTCTTCGCAGTCAACTTAAACGTCAACATGGTATCGTTATAATCAACGTGCCTTATCATGTGCATGAAGGAGATGACGGACATTAAGGTCACATTCAATCTTGTGTTTGGTTTTGAAAAGGCCCTAAATGTTTTCCCCTTTTGGGAATTTCGCCAAATCTTTAGGGTCTACCTTTACCCATCTTCTAACCGAGTTCACCAGAAATAATTTTGAGCAATTCTCCAACTCATCTTTGGAAATCACTCGCTCTTTGATTTCACCTGTTTCCAGCAAATGTGATCTGAATGTGCCAGCAAGCAGTCCGCATGAGATGGGCGGGGTGAAGAGTTCGCCATCCATTTCTGCAACCAGATTGCCAATGGTAAATTCGGTCAGTTCATCGTTTTCGTTGTAGAGCAAAACATCATCGAATCCAGCGGGGATGGGCGGATACATTTCCCTTTGTGTGGTTTTGTGAAAAAGAAACACGTCATTTGAGTTGACTGGTTTTTCTGCAAGGCAAACCTTGAAGACTCTTCTCCTGCTACCTGAAAGTCTTTTGCCTCTGTTTTGAACTCCACCATTTTTATTCAATAAAATCCGAACTCTTTGCGGGGAATTGAAATCTTCCGCCAGTTGATCAAGCTGAAGTTCAAATTCCTCGCTTGAAAATTGGAAGCCGAAATATTCAGCGGAATCCTGCATTCGCACAATGGTGTTTCTCGCGCAGAAAATAACCTTCCTCTGGAGTCCACAGCAGGGTTTCGATCAAATCAAATGTGCGCGGACGTTCCGTCAGCACGCGGGCTTTGAGCAGGGCCTCGCTGTATTCATCCGCGCTGGTCGAATCCCAAACGATACCGCCGCCGACGCCGTATTCTGCGGTTTTATTTTCCCTGTCAATTAATGCAGTTCGAATAGCTACGCTAAATTGCGCTTTGCGGTTTGGCGAAATATAGCCGATACTGCCTGTGTAGATTTTGCGCGGCGTTGTTTCCAACTCTGCGATGATGTTCATGGTGCTGACTTTTGGTGCGCCTGTAATGGATGCGCATGGAAATAGTGCAGAAAAAATCTCATCCAACGATGCATTGGTCTTTGCCTGCACGGTTGAAGTCATTTGGAAGAGGGTCGGATACTTTTCAATCGCAAATAACTCAGGTACCTGCACACTGCCAATTTCGGCAATGCGCCCCAGATCGTTGCGGATCATGTCCACGATCATCACATTTTCGGCTCGGTTTTTGATCGAGTTGTGCAGCCATTCGGCTTGTTGCTTGTCTTCGAGCGTTGTGCGTCCGCGTTTGGCTGTCCCTTTCATCGGGTGACTATAAATTTTGTTCCCATCCAGTTTGAAAAATAATTCAGGCGAAGCGGAGCAGATCACATAGCGGCCTGTGTCAATATATGCCGCGTATTTGTTTTGGGTCTGTGCGAGGTTCGAAAAGAAATCCCACTCCCCGCCGCTGAATTCTGAATTCAAACGCATGGTGTAGTTGACTTGATAAGTCCTCCCCTCTGCGATGGCTTCTTTTACTTTTTCAATTGCAGTGTTATAACTTTCGCGTGTGATTCCCGCCTGCCACTTTAACTCAACCGGATTCCCAATGTCTCTTAAAACCTCAGAGGTCTGGTAGGCGCGCGGTTCAGGATATAAACCAAACCACAAAAGCGGGAACTCATCCGCATTCAGAACGTGTAAGGCGCTATCAAAAGCGGGTGCGGCCTCATAGCTGACAAATCCCGCTGCGTGCCAATTATTCGCGTTGATCAGCCGCTCGATTTCCTGTAATGCTTCATGGACATCATCAATGCTTACCGCGCTTATAATTTGGCGCGGATTTATAAAGTGCAGCCACTCGTCATTGCGTTTCAACAAAACTTCATTTTTTTGGATCAAGGAAACCTCTACGTGAAAAAATTCCTTTCAATTGTACCCCGCTGGTTTCCCGCGCTTTTCTTCATGCTTGTGATCTTTGCGTTTTCGTCACAGCCTGGGGATAACCTTCCCGATTTTGTGGATTGGGATTATTTCATCAAAAAAATGGGACATGTGATCGGCTACGGTTTGCTTGCCTTGTCTTTTTTTCATTTTTTTAAATACGATAAAAAAAGATACTGGCTTGCCTGGCTTCTGGCAATAATATTTGCAACAACAGATGAGTTTCATCAATCCTATGTGTCTGGTCGGCACGCATCCGCTTTTGATGTGTTAATTTTTGATAACTTTGGGGCAGCGTTTGCGCTTTGGCTATATTTTATTTCCCAGTCATTGCGTAGGTCACGTTTGTAATGTGAAAAACTTGTAAACAAAAAGGTCACGCTCAAAGCGTGACCTACTTATTACTTGTTGCTTTTTACTTCACTCCGCTCACTCAAACTCAATTTCAATTTCTTCGTCGTCTTTCCATTCGCCCATTTTCTCGAACTCGATCTCTCCAAACAACTCGTTTTGAACCGCTGAGATATGGTAGCGTTTGATCAGTTCAAGCATTGCCAAAAAAGTAACCACGACTTCAATACGCGTGGCTTTATCGGTGATCAACCCGCTGAAGGTCATGCGTTGAATATTCTTCATGGTCTTGGTGATGTATTCGATCTTCTCGCGGATGGTCACTCGCGGCGGGGTGATGATCGTGCCAAGCGCTTCCTTTTTCTGGCCTTTTGAAAAAGCCGATTCTGCGGCGGCGAGCAACCCTTCAAGTGTCAGGTTGGAAAGGTCAAGTTTCGCTTCCACTTTGGGCGGCGGGGCAACACGCAAATGTGTGCGTAAATTATTTTCCTGCCGTTCCACCAGCCAGCCTGCGATCTCCTTGTAGCGTTTGTACAGGATCAACAACTCGACCAGCTCCACGCCAGGGTCTTCTTCGCCAGGTTCGCGCTCGATGGGGCGTGGTAGCAGCGCCTCTGATTTAATTTGCACCAATTTTGCCGCGATCACAAGGAACGATGAAATTTCATCGGGCTTCATTTGTTCCAGTCCGTGCAAATATGACAGATATTGATCCGTCACAGTTGCAAGCGAAATGGCGGTAATATTTAATTCGGCGCGCTCGATCAGGCTGAGCAACAGGTCAAGCGGACCCTCGTAAACGGGTGTCTGCACCTTGTAGCCTGTGATCTGGTGTCCTAGCAGGTTTTCCATAGCGCGCGAATTATACCAGTGTATAATCCTGCCCATGTCCAAATTGACTCACCTCGATGAACAAGGTCGCGCGCACATGGTGGATGTGGGCGCCAAGCCCGATTCCGAACGGGTCGCCATTGCGCGCGGTGAAGTCCACATGAAAAAAGAGACGTTTGACCTGATCCGCGCTGGGCAGATCAAAAAAGGGGACGTGCTGACCGTGGCGCAGATCGCAGGCATCGGCGCGGCAAAGCGGACCTCGGAGCTGATCCCGTTATGTCATCCTCTCTTCCTTTCGAAAGTGGATGTAGACCTCGCCCTCGATGAATCCATCCCAGGTATCGTCATTACCGCCACTGCAAAAGTGACGGGCAAAACTGGCGTGGAGATGGAAGCACTGACCGCTGTCTCCGTCGCTGCACTGACGGTGTATGACATGGCTAAAGCCGCCGAAAAGACCATGCGGATTCAAAATATCCGCCTGATCGAAAAGCATGGCGGTCAATCAGGCGATGTGGTGAATGAATAAAAAGGTAAAAAGTAAAAGGTGAAAAGTCTCTTTGGCTTTTCACTTCCCACTTTTTACTTCTCACCTCTGGACTTTTCAACAAAGGATTTTAATGAATCACATAAAACTTTTATTTTTTGCAACAATTCGTGACCGGGCAGGAGTGAAATCACTTGAGCTTGACGTTCCCGTTGACCTGACCATTCAGGGTCTGAAGGATAAACTCTCAACGGATTATCCCAATCTGAAAGAGTCCATGTCGTCCGTGTTGATGACCATTAATCGTGAATATGCGTTTGATGAAGCCGTTGTCCCGCCGAATGCTGAGATCGGCATGTTCCCGCCTGTGAGTGGCGGATAATTTTTTGGAGTCCTACGGTCCGCTTATCCAGCGGATGCCGTCGAAATAATATGCAACCTTCAACTTTAAACCTTCCAACTATTTTCTCCATCACCGAATCTGAAATCGATCTGAACGACCTGCTTGCACAAGTCACGTTGACCTCAACAGGTGCGGCGGCGATCTTCACAGGCATGGTGCGCGGTGAAACCAAACGCGGTGACGCCCATGAGACGGAATATCTCGAATACGAGGCTTATGTCCCGATGGCTGAAGCGAAGATGAAACAGGTCGCAGATGAAATCCGTGAACGCTGGCCTGTCATCGAAGGCATTGCCATTGTCCAGCGGATCGGCAAACTGTATCCCAGGACTCCGACGGTATTAATTGCCTGTACCGCCGCACACCGTGATACGGGAGTTTTTGATGCGGCGCGTTACGGCATAGACCGTTTGAAGGAGATCGTGCCTGTCTGGAAGAAGGAAGTCGGTCCCAGCGGCGAGGAGTGGGTTGAGGGAGATTACATCCCCAAGCCTGGCGAATAAAATGTATGTACAAACAGCGCGGTTGGTTTTACGAAACTTCATCGACAGTGACCTTGAATCGTTTTTAGCGTATCGCAATGATCCTGAGGTCGCAAAATATCAAGGTTGGGGGCTTCCTTATCCGCGTGAGAAGGGTGAGGATTTTATTGCTTTCATGAAAGAGAGAACAGCACTAAAACAAGGCGGTTGGATCCAGTTTGCAATCGCATTAAAAGATACAGATGAGTTGATCGGCGACCTCGGGTGCTATATAAAAGAAGATGATATACGACAAGCCAGGATCGGGTTTACGATCGCTGCAAAGCATTGGCGCAAGGGTTATATCAGTGAAGTGACACCGTGTTTGTTGGAATATCTTTTTGAAGATATGGATATACACCGTGTTGTTGCTGATTGCGATGTGGACAATGTCGCTTCGTATCGCACGCTGGAAAAACTTGGTTTTCGCAGGGAAGCTCATTTTGTAGAGAGCTATTTGGTGAATGGCGTTTATGCGAGTGAGTATCACTATGGCTTGCTGCAACGCGAGTGGCGGGAAAATTTCAAGGGGAGATAATGTCAATTGGAGAGAATCAAGCTTGAGCAGTGCGTGAAGCGGGTTATATCGACCGTCACGTTTTTTGTTTAGCGGGGTTTTATGTAAAGTTAATATCCACTTTAAATATTCCCTCTGGAGGAGAAATGCAGGAACGTATCGTTATTACAGGCATGGGGACAGTCAACCCTCTTGGCTTGGATGTCAAAGAAACATGGAGTAATGTGATCGCGGGTGTATCTGGGGTTGGGCCGATCACACTGTTTGATTCACGCGCGGCGGCTTTGCAGGTGCATATTGCCGGCGAGGTAAAGGGATTTAAGCCCGAAAATTTTATGGATGCAAAAGAAGCACGCCGACGTGACCGCTTTGAGCAGTTCACGGTGGCTTCCGCGAAGGAAGCTTTGGCGCAGTCTGGGTTGGAGATTACGGATGCAAACTCGGGGCGGATCGGCGTTATTATCTCTTCGGCGATCGGTGGTTTGCACTCCATGCAGGAAGCAGTTATGACGAACCACCTCGAAGGACCACGTCGTGTTAGCCCGTTTCTGATCCCGATGTTGATGGCGAACGGCGGAGCGGGTATGACAGCCATTGAGTTTGGAATTAAAGGCCCGTGCTTTTCAGTCGCCTCGGCCTGTGCCTCTGGTTCTGACGGAATTGGCACCGCCTTGATGATGTTGCGCACGGGCATGATCGATGCCGCGCTGACGGGCGCTTCGGAAGCCACGGTCACATCCATGGGCGTGGCGGCGTTCGATCGCGTGGGGGCAATGTCTCGAAGGAATGACGATTATTCGATGACGCCACAGCCTTTTGACAGGAACCGCGACGGATTAGTGATGGGGGAGGGTGCGGCGGTGCTTGTATTGGAGCGCGAATCGGATGCCAAAGCTCGCGGCGCAATTATCCTGGCTGAGATGGCTGGATATGGCGCTACTTCTGATGCCTATCATTTGACCGCTCCGCAGGAACATGGTGCAGGTGGTGCGGCGGCCATGCTCATGGCTTTGTCTTCTGCGAAGGCTAACTTGGACGATGTCGGCTACATCAACGCACATGGCACAGGCACGTCCTTAAATGATCAGGCTGAGACGCGTGCTTTGAAAGCCGCATTTGGTCAGTTGGCTTACAAAACCCCGATCTCCTCCACGAAATCCATGACTGGGCACATGATGGGTGCTACAGGCGCATTGGAAGCCATCTTCTGTGTGCAGGCAATTCGAGACGGCATTTTGCCGCCTACGATCCATTACGAAACCCCTGACCCTGAATGTGACCTCGATTACATTCCAAACAAAGCGCGCGAAGTCGACATTTCACTTGCCATCAGCAATGCCTTCGGTTTTGGCGGACATAACGCGGTGCTGGCTATTAGAAAATATAAGTAAAATCGAGGGCAATTACCCATAAGTAGTTTCCTGAAAATACAGGGTCGTACAAGCAAATTCCTTGAGTATCCCAACAGAGTGTCCATCATGGACATCGTTGGGATGCTTATTTTTAACGGTTCATGAGTTGCAGTTTTGCGTGGGGGAAATTTTGAAAAACCAACCACGAAGTTTGCAAAATACGCTACACTTATTCAGTATTGTGAAATAAAACCCAATAAAGTTATTTGGAGATGAAAATGGATATGGCATTGTGGATCATTCAAATCATCTTAAGCATCAAGCTGGTCACTGTTTCCTACACACATGGTCTTCGTCAATCCCAGCCGACAATGCAGGAAGCGATTCAAAAAATGGGAAAGTTTTCCCAGCCATTGCTATATATTATTTCAGCCTGCACCTTCATTGGGGCTGTGATATTGGCTCTAGCGGGCGTTTTGGGGCTATCAAATTGGGCGATATCAATAACGGCAATCATCATGTCCATCATGTTGTTGTTCTCAATTTTCTTCCATGTTAAGAGCCGTGAAAAACCCAAGATTTTTGTAAGTGTCATTCTTTTCGTGTTTGCTGTATTTGTCGCTTACGGACGGTGGGTCTTTTTCCCTTGTAGTTTTCTACGCAAAAGGAGATTTATATGCTTTTGATTTCAGCAACCGATGAATGGCGGATCAATCACCCTGGAGCGGTGATCGGGCTTCTGGAGATTTCAGGTGTGGAAAATACCATCTCCTCTCCCCAATTAAATGATCGAAAACGGGAGACAGAAGCTCGTTTGAGAGAAAAATATAAAGGATTCACCCGACAGGATTTCCTGTCGCTGCCTGTGATGTCGGCTTACGATCAGTATTACAAAAGGTTCAACAAGACCTATCATGTGCAGCTTCAACTTGAGTCAATTGTGTTGAAAGGAAAGAGTCTGCCTGATGTTTCTCCCCTGGTCGATTCGAACTTCATTGCAGAAGTGGAAACCTTGATCCTGACCGCTGGGCATGACGTTGCGAAATTATCCGAACCGATTTTAATGGACCTGTCTCGCGAAGGAGATCAATTCACACAGATGAACGGCGAAACCAAAGCCATCCGCGCGGGTGATATGATCATGAGGGATGTGCACGGAGTATGTTGTTCAATTATTTATGGGCAGGATAATCGATCTCCAATTTCATCAGTGACCTCTCATGTTCTCTATGTTGCTTATGCTCCTGTTGGTGTTCCAGCGGAGATAGTGGATGCGCAACTTGTACGAGAATTGAAGAGAACATTCGGCTATTCTCTCCAAATGCTAATGTGGAACGTCA
This sequence comes from uncultured Chloroflexia bacterium, assembly GCA_963833175.1. Lineage (GTDB taxonomy): Bacteria > Chloroflexota > Anaerolineae > Anaerolineales > Villigracilaceae > Villigracilis. Next base: position 244,850 of record CAWHXC010000015.1, on the reverse strand, counting down.
TCAGTTGCTCTCCGCTTAGTAGCCAAATACTGGAATTTTTGAAACTTAAGGATATCAATGAATGCAATCGATTTGGTAGGTTTGCTTCGGGATCAGCTTGTGTCCATCCCATCTGAGACAATTATGTTATTCGGAGTAGCACTGCTAATGTCTGGCCGGGGTTTCTATCAGACAGTCCACTTTATTAGCACAGGGTACGGCTTTTCCATTGCGGGAATGGCACTTCTTTCCATGTTTATTTTTCGCCAAAATTTAGCTTGGTATTCCCTTCCTGCATTTAATATTACTAGCTGCTTATGGGCTGAGATTGGGTATTTATCTTGTGCGGCGTGAATTTCAACCTTCTTATCGAAAGGAACTGAAGAGCGTTCAAGAACGGTCAAGCGGCATCTCGTTCATGCAGAATGTTTTGATTTGGATTGGTGTTTCGATTTTATATGTTTTGATGTTCTCGCCAGCCCTGTTCAGCCTGGTTAATCCACCCATGAGATTATCTCCACTAGCCGTAGTTTCGCAGGTGGTAGGATTGCTTTTTATGACTGGCGGCTTGGCCATCGAAACTCTGGCAGATCAACAAAAGTCTGCTTTCAAGGCGAAATTCCCAAACCAATTTTGCAATATTGGCCTTTACGGTTGGGTGCGTTGCCCAAATTACTTGGGAGAGATACTATTTTGGATTGGCAACTGGGTTATGGGCTTGATCTTTTATACTTCCATACTTCGTTGGATCGCGGGTTTGGTGGGATTAATATGCATTGTGCTCATTATGATAGGGTCTACAAAACGATTGGAACGGGCTCAATTTGATCGTTACGATCTTTTACCAGAATATCAAAAATATATTCAAACTGTACCGGTATTATTTCCATTTGTTCCAGTTTATACGCTTAAAAATGTCCGTGTTTATTTGGAGTAAATAAAATTACCGCAGTGCAAAGTTGTAGGAAGAAGAGATAAAAATATAGACTTCCATGAAAAACGGTTCGGAAAGTTTACCTTTCAGGGCTGTTTTTTTCATTCCTTTTCTCCTTGATGCAACCATCCACGCCTGATCGATCTTTATTCCAAAGAAATCTGTGCCAAACGCCCAAATTAGTTATACAATATAAGTGACCATGGCCTGTCAGGATTAAGAATTTTCAAACTGGTGATTGTCAAGGAAAGGAGATAACCCATGATCCAGCTTATGATCACAGAAGAAGAACGAGAATTACTGATGGACATTCTGGAAAACGACATATCCGATCTTCGGATGGAGATCGCGGACACGGATCGGCGGGGATATCGGGAAATGCTGAAAAACCGTGAGATTTTGATGAAGAACATTCAGCAAAAACTGGACCAGGCATCGGCGGAAAAAGCTGCCGCATAAATCCCCCTTAGTCTAGCCCAGACCAATCCTTTCCAGACTGCCGCCCATTCGTTTGAAATCAATCTAGCCCAATACGATTGGGATACTTTCCTTATGACAGTTTTTCAATACAATCATTCCGTGCAGGCATGAAACCATGGGGAACAATTTGCGTATGCTATGATGAATGAAACAAATTTCCTGCCAAATACTGCGCACAAAGTGAGATTTTCAAATGAACTACACGCCCGCTATCGAAGTTCTGGATTTGCATAAATCCTTTGGGGAAAATAAGGCCGTTCAAGGTGTTGGTTTTGAAGTAAAACAAGGTGAGATTTTCAGCCTGTTGGGGCCGAATGGAGCGGGCAAGACGACGACAATTTCCATGTTGTCCTGTTTGCTGCGCCCGAACGATGGCGATGCGCGTGTGATGGGACATTCCATCCGTTCCGATCCGAGGGGAGTCAAATCAGTGCTGGGCGTGGTCCCCCAGGATATTGCATTGTATGAAGACCTGACTGCGCGCGAGAACCTATCCTTTTGGGGCAAAATGTATGGCTTGCGTGGATCAAAATTAAAACTGCGTGTAGACGAAGTGCTGGATATTATCGGCTTGCGTGACCGCGCCAAAGAACGTGTGAGCAAATATTCGGGCGGGATGAAACGCCGCGTCAATATCGGTGTGGCGCTTTTGCACAAACCCAAAGTCATTTACATGGACGAGCCAACGGTCGGCATTGACCCGCAGTCGCGGCGCAATATCCTCGACAGTGTGGTGGCGTTGAAGAATGAAGGCATGACCGTGCTTTACACCACCCATTACATGGAGGAGGCGCAGGAACTCTCCGACCATATCGGCATCATGGATCACGGCAAACTGATCGCCTGCGGCACGGGCGAGGAGTTGGTCAAGCTGGTGGGACAGCAAACCCGCATCGACCTGACCTTGAACGGGGACGGCGCGAATGTGATGGACCTGTGGCGGGATATTGGGGGAGTGTCACGCGTCTCGGCGGAGGATGGTTTGGTCACCGTGCTTGTAACGGACAGCAACCTGGTCTTGCCGCATTTGTTCGAGGCTGCCGCAAAACTATCGATCCGCATTACCTCGGTGGATATCCGCGAGCCGAATCTGGAAGCTGTGTTTTTGCACCTGACTGGGCGTGCCTTGCGCGATTAGGGGAATGACGCCATGAAAGCATTTGACATCGCCCTGAAAGATCTGACCCGTTCCTTCCGCAGTACGTTTGCGGTCGTCTTCATGTTTGGTGTTCCACTGCTGGTGACGGGCATGTTCTATTTCATGTTCGGCAATATTGCCAACGATGGCGAGTTCGACCTGCCGAAGACCAAAGTTGTAATTGCTAATCTGGATGAAGGTGGTCCCAAATTCCAAGTCAACCCGAAGAATATCCCTGGTGGGAAAAAGGCCGATACGATGGGCGATCTCATCGTCAGTATTCTGCAAAGCGAGGATTTGGCTGACCTGATCGAAGTCTCGTTCGCCCAAACCGCTGAAATAGCCCATACATTAGTTGACAATCAATCCGCTCAGGTGGCGATCATCATCCCGTCAGATTTTTCGCATCAATTTGCGGATGTGGATGGAACCGCCAAGATCGAGTTTTATCAGGACCCTACGCTTACCATCGGACCAGCCATCATGCGTTCCATTCTCAATCGCTTTCATGGATGGGATGGCGGGTGTCAAGATCGCTGTAAATGTCTTCCTCGACGAAGCCGACACAAGCCAATATGCGTTGACTGGGCAGGTGGTTCAACAGTATCTGGAGGTTTCTCTGGCAGAGAGCGATGATCCAGAGCAGGAACTGCTCGATGTGCGCGCCCCATCCAACAGTCAAGATAAAGAAGCGGAGAAAAGCCAAAATCTTTTGCTCAGCATTATCGGTCCGATCATGGGCGGGATGATGGTTTTCTATGCCTACTTTACTGGCGCATCCACCGCGCAAAGTATTCTTCAGGAAGAAGAGGAACGAACCCTCCCGCGCTTGTTCACCACGCCCACATCTCAGGCAACCATCCTGACTGGCAAATTCTTATCCGTGTTCATGACTGTTTCTGTACAGGTTGTTGTTTTGCTGGTTGCCGCAGACTTGATCTTCGGAATTCAATGGGGCGATTTCCTGTCTGTGGCGTTGATGGCGGCGGGGATCATTTTCAGCGCATCGTCCTTCGGCATCTTCGTCAATTCCTTTCTCAAAAATACCAAGCAGGCTGGCGTGCTGTTCGGCGGTGTATTGACCGTGACCGGCATGATTGGCATGATAAAAATCTTTGCCATGAATTCTGCCGTTGCAAATAAAATGGGAGATACCATCTCTTTGCTGGTGCCTCAGGGTTGGGCTATACGCGGATTAATACAGTCGATGAATGGCGAGCCGACCAACAGTATACTGCTCACCATGCTGGTTGCGCTTTTGTGGAGCGCGGCATTCTTCGTTATCGGCGTGTGGCGTTTCAATAGAAGATACACATAGGAGCAGGCATGATCCGCATTTTCGATATTGCACTCAAAGACCTGTTGCAGTTATCACGCGACTTCAAGACTTTCATGTTCCTGCTCATCATGCCGATCCTATTCACGTTCCTCTTTGGCTATGCCTTTGGCGGATTTGGCGGCAATGACTTTGACTCGCGGCTGCCAGTTGGGTATCTGTCTCAAGATGACAGTTGGGTCACGGACGAGTTGCATGACCTGCTGGATAAGTCGGAAGTTATCCGCTTGAAGGAGAACGCGTTCCTCACCCCAGCCGATCTTGAGAAGCTGGTTGCTGACGGAGATCTGGCTGCCGCAGTCATCGTCCCAGATGGATATGGGAGGGCGGTTTTGAAAGATAAAACTGTCCGCTTGATCGTGTTCGCAGATAGCGGCACCCAAGCCTGGACGACGATCGAAGCGGAACTCCTTACTGTCACCAGCCGCGTGGATGGGGCAGTCCGCACGGCGACCATCATGGAAGGAATGGATTTGGAAGGCGTCCCGTTCAATTACGCTTTCGATCAAACACTTTCCGCTTGGGATGAGCCGCCGATCACGATCAACGAAACATCCAGTCTTGCCATCACGGAGACGAGCGGCGGGAACAGTGCGCTGTCACACACATCGCCGGGCATGATGCTGCAATTTGCGATTGCGGGGCTGTTGACTGCGGCGCAGATCATTGTCACTGAGCGCAAGTCACGCACACTCCAACGCCTGTTGACAACCAACACACGCCGAATTCATGTAGTGATTGGTCACTTTCTGGCGATATTTCTCCTGATCTTTACCCAATTCACGATCTTGATCATTTTCGGTCAGTTCGTTTTGAAGGTGAATTATCTACGCCTGCCCAGCGCAACCATGCTGGTGGCATTCTGCGCCGCGTTGTGCATCTCAGCTCTCGGCTTGCTGATCGGGATTTTTGCCAAGAGTGAGGAACAAGCCATTACCTTTTCACTTATCCCGATGTTCGTGTTTGCTGGTTTGGGTGGGGCGTGGGTTCCGCTTGAAGTCACAGGCGAAACGTTTCAAGCCATCGGTCATCTCTCCCCTGTGGCATGGGGCATGGACGGATTTGAAAATATCTGCGCCCGCGGACTTGGGATTTGAATCGGTCTTGCTTCCATCCGCAGCATTGGCTGGCTATGCATTGCTATTCTTCTCGTTAGCTGTGTGGAGACTGAACGCGTCTGAGGAAAAGTGAACCTTTGTAAACTGGTGAGCAGCTAATTTTGTGGACTTGCCCAGCCAGGAGTATCGGCTATGTCAGCAAGCAACTCCAAACCTTCGATAACAAACACTGTTGCGCTTGATATCGTCATCAGCGGCGTGCTTCCCTTTATCATCTATCGTTCTTCTGTGAGTCAGCTTGGTGAATGGCAGGCATTGATCCTGGCATCGGTGCCGCCATTGATCAAAAGTGCGCGTGAACTGGTTTTACGCCGCCGGGTTGATACGATTGGATCGTTGGCGTTGGCGGGTATTCTGTTTAGTTTGATCAGTCTCTCGCTCGGTGGCAGTGCGCGAGCGTTACTGCTGCGAAGTATTGTGGTCACCGCTTTGTTTGGTTTAATCTACCTGGCTTCGTTGCTCTTTGTGCGCCCCTTGATTTTTTATATTGTGCGTTTCTTTGAAACCGGTGATGAGCCGAAAGGTGTTGTGGAGTGGAGTGAGCTTTGGACAACATCCACTAAATTTCGCCATGGAATGCGCCTGCTTACCATCGTATGGGGCATCGGCCTGCTTGTAGAGGCGGTGCTGGGTTTTGGGCTCGTGCAAGCGCTGACGGTTGAACAATTCCTGCTCGTTTCGCCGCTGCTTGGTAATGGTTTCTCTTTTGGTTTAATTTTCTGGTCGCTCTGGTATGGCAACCGAATGAAGCGGTCATGACATTGTTTGGGAACAGTTTTCAGCGTTTCGCGGGTGATTGGGGGGAGGTAGATAATCTCACGCGACCATAGGAGTATACAAAAAGAGGCTGTCTTTCAACAGTCTCTTTTTGTATACTCCTAATTCCTAATTACCTGACTTCTTCTCTTTCCTCGCCCTCAGCCAACCGTTCAAACTATATTTCACCACGCGCTCATGACCTTCAAATAATTTCTTGATGTTGGGACGCAATGCCCAAACAAGTAAAATTTCCGCACCCACGCCGTACCAGACATACATCCAGGGAATATATCCCATTGAAGCGCCGACAGCGAAGATGATGATGGTGTATAAAGCCACTGCCATCGTGGTAATGGATGCGATGCCCACCGTGAAAAAAGTCAGAGCGCCGAGGGGCACCATGATAAAGATCGAGAAAGGCCAAAGCCCCAGTGTGCCGCCAACTGATGCCGCTCCACCTGCGCCACCGCCCAAACCAGTCAACTTTCCATTCTCATCGCGTTCGGGCAAAAAAATGGAATAGTTATGTCCAATAATTGCGGCGAGCGGGGCAACCACATACACCCATTGATCCGATGTGACTTGTTGAGCAACCCACACGGCTCCAAAACCTTTTAAGATATCAAGCACGGCTGTGGCAAAGCCCGCCCCAAAACCAGCCGCGCGCATGGCATTCGTCCCGCCAGTCCGCCCGCTTTCCACTTCGCGAATATCTTTCCCTGTTTTTAGCTTTACGATCAACAATCCAAAGGGGATCGCGCCAAATAGATAGGCTAGTATGATGATCCCAATATCGAACAAAATTTGCATTGAAACTCCTCCATTTTGAGTGTACTACTAAAAACACAGAAAATGAAATAAGGTTGCTTATCTAGCGCTTGTCTCATAGATTACTAAACTTTATTCGATAACCAGCAAGGTTACTTCATCGTATTCCCCATCTTTTATCCAAAAGCCGCGGGCGCGCCAATCGTTGTCCACCCGCGCAAGGATGACGTACACAACTGCATAGGCGGCATCCGCTATGTCAGTAGGCGAAACAGTTTCAGGTCCAGTTGGGTGCGAGTGGAAGATGCCGATTAATTCCTGCCCGTTGGATTCGATCCACTCGAAGGCATTCAACTGCTCGATGGGATCCATCACGAATCGCACCGCGCTTTGGGCTTGATTCGTCACCTCAAGCACGGTCTCCACCTTTGAGTCAATCCCAGCCAAAAGCCCGCAAGCCTCAAGCGGCGCATGCGAGTCAACATGCGCGATCATTTGTTGCAGTTGTTCTTTGGTAAGCGAGAGGGATTGCATTATCGTAAAAAGATGACAGAACCCCAGGCAATCCCGACGATGATCGCAGGACCAAGTGCGGCACGGCGCAGGGGAATATTCTCTGTCAGGTTGGCGCATAGCATGGTCAGCGCATAGAGCGGGCCTGCGAGCGCCAGACCAAATTGTATCGGCGTGAGCGGCCAGTAGTGCAGACCTGCGCCTATCTGCGCGCAGACAAAGGCGATGCCAATTGCCCAGGGGAAATCCCAGCGGTCAGTCCCATCGAGATGTAGAATGCGTAAACTGATCAACATCGCAACGATGAAGATAATTGGGACTAGCAGAAACATGCGCACGCCAGAAAAGCGCAGCGAGGTGACCAGGATAAGAAATAATGTATACGCGAGTGCGGTCAAGCCGGCGCGGGCAATTGCGTAAGGCGGCGCGGATGCGTCAATGGTGATGTATTCGGCAAGAAAAACACCCGTGAGCAAAACTGCACTGAATGCAAAACCAACCCACCAAGCTGTGCCATTTGGTAATAATGCCAGCGGTGCGCCGATGACAAAAGTGGTCAGCGTTGGGAGCATCAGGTGTTCGACCCTGGGTTTTTGCCCAAGTGCGGGGTGATCGCGGATAAGCCAGTCCATGCCCGTGGCGGTCAACGCGGCAGCGAAGACGGTCATGGCACTGCCGAGGGTGAGAGGGTAGGCGAAGTAGAAGCCAGGCAGGGTAATGGTTAACGTGAAACGCGGCGATTGGACAAGCCTGGTCAACGCGAACGTCAATAGTATGGATGCGATCAACATGCCCAAACGGTTTGCTGATGGCAGGTATGAATGGCTCTCTTGCATGCAAAGATTGTACCCTGTGGGGGCGCATGAACGCAAGCGGGGGTATGGTAAAATCAACCTGTTATGAATGTTTCAAAAATAGAAAATCTGCCTCCACCACCAGGTATTATTAATTCCCTTAAAGTAGGCTTTGACATCATCGCCACGCACATCACGGCAATTTTTTTGCCGCTTTTATTGAATTTGTTTCTGTGGCTGGGTCCGCGCCTGCGCATGGATGCCTTGTTCAATTCGATGAAAGCAGACGTGCTCGCGATCTGGAGATCTGGCGGCATTCCCGCAGAAGATATTCAACGCGCAATGGATCTATACGAGAAAACGATTCCCAGGATCAATTTATTCTGGATTTTTCATACGATTCCGATCGGCATCTCGAGCATGTTCCTGCCCCAAAAAATCTCTCAAACGCCTTTAGGTGACCCTGCCATTTTACAGGTCAGCGCGACAAGCCTGCTTAGCTGGATATTTTTTCTCATTCTCTTCGGGTGGATCGGCGGTGGGATGTATTTTCGAAGTGTGGCATGGCTATCCATGCAGAATCAGGATGTTCCGCCGATGAGCGTCTCTCATGCAATCGTGCAGACGATCCTTCTTTCAATTTCATGGGTGGTTCTTTTTTTTCTCATTGGAGTGCCAATTTTTTTGGCCTTGGCGGTGGTGCTTCAATTTAGCGCCACGGTTGCAAACCTGCTGATCCTGCTTCTCTGCTTTGTTTCGATGTGGGTCATTGTGCCTTTGTTCTTCTGGCCGCACGGTGTTTTTATCAAGCAGCAGAACGTAATTGCCGCAATTTTGAGCAGTGTCCAGTTGGTGCGCTTTACGCTTCCCACGAGCAGCCTGTTCGTGCTGACGGTGTTCCTGCTCACCTTTGGTTTGAATTTCCTGTGGAGCATTCCCTCGGAAGATTCATGGATGATGCTGCTGGGAATCTTTGGTCAGTCATTTGTGGCCACTGCTTTACTGGCGGCGAGTTTCGTTTATTATCGTGATATGAGTGTTTGGCTGCAGAATGCGATCGAAAAATTGCGCCCGAATGTTGTTACAAAAGTGTAGAACGGGATACATCCCGCGTTACACATAATTTGTTGGAGGATTTTATGGCTGAGAAAGATAATCAAATAAACTATGATGTTAGCTCCATCCAGGCTTTGGAAGGTATTGAGCATGTACGTAAACGCCCCGGTATGTATGTGGGCGGCACAGACATCAAGGCTTTACATCATCTTGTTTATGAAGTGGTTGATAATGCGATAGACGAAGCGCTTGCCGGTGTCTGTGACAGAATTGACATTACTATTCACCCTGACAGCAGCGTGACGATTAGTGATAACGGACGCGGTATTCCCGTTGGCCCACATCCCACCAAAAAGGACGCAAATGGAAAGCCAATGGAAACATTGGATGTTGTGATGACGGTTATTGGCGCGGGTGGTAAATTTGGCGGCGGCGGTTACAAGGTCTCCGGTGGTTTGCATGGTGTTGGCGTCAGCGCTGTGAACGCCCTCTCGGAGTGGACAATCACTGAGGTCAAGCGCGACGGTAAGCATTGGCGTCAGGAATACAAGCGCGGTGTGCCGCAGGGTGCCATAAAACTGATTGGCAAGGTGAAGGACGAGACAGGTACCAAGCAGTCCTTCAAATTTGACAAACAGATTTTTACAGAAGATATTGATTTTCGTTTCGACACGCTTGTTCAACGTCTACGGGAAATGTCCTTTGTAACGCGTGGCGTGACCATTAAATTCGTTGATGAGCGGTCCGACCGCGAGATGACCTTTTATTTTGAAGGCGGTATTACAGCGTTTGTCCGTTACCTTAATCGTAACCGTGAAGGACTTCACCCTGTTGTGCATGTAGAAAAAGAGATAGAAAATATTGGTGTTGAAGCGGCAATCCAATATACCGACTCTTACACAGAGTCAGTTTACTCCTTTGCAAACACCATCAATACCATTGACGGCGGCACGCACCTGACAGGTCTGCGCTCGTCGTTGACTCGTGTGGTTAATGACTATGCCCGAAAAAATGGCTTGCTCAAAGATGCAGACCCGAACTTCTCTGGTGACGATACACGCGAAGGTCTGACCGCCATCGTTTCAGTGAAACATCCCGACCCACAGTTTGAATCGCAGACCAAAGTCAAGTTGATGAATCCCGAGGTCCAGACCTACGTCACCCAGGTGGTTGGCGAAGCCTTCAGCACATTCCTTGAAGAGAATCCGCAGGCGGCGAAGGCGATCATCGCAAAGTGTCTTACTTCTGCGCGGGCGCGAGATGCGGCGCGTAAGGCGCGCGATCTTGTGATCCGCAAGTCTGCGCTTGAGTTGTTGACCCTGCCAGGCAAACTGGCAGATTGCTCAGAGCGTGATTCGTCCAAGACCGAGCTTTATATCGTGGAAGGTGATTCGGCTGGTGGTTCAGCCAAACAGGGACGAGACCGTCACTTCCAGGCTATCCTTCCGTTACGCGGCAAGATCCTGAACACTGAGCGTGCCCGCCTCGATAAGATTTTAGGAAATAATGAAGTCAGGTCGCTCATCTCTGCGCTTGGCACGGGGGTTGGCGATAATTTTGACCTCGAAGGACTGCGCTACGGACGTGTGATCATCATGACCGATGCGGACGTAGACGGCAGTCATATCCGTACGTTGTTGCTCACCTTCTTCTTCCGCTATATGCCGCAATTGATCGATGACGGTCATATGTATATTGCCCAACCTCCTTTGTATCGTGTCGCTTACAAGAATCAGGTCAAGTATGCGTATAGCGACAAGGAGAAAGATAAATTTGTGAAAGAGATTGGTAGCGACAAAGTAGGCATCCAGCGCTACAAGGGTCTTGGCGAAATGAACCCTGAGCAATTATGGGAAACAACCATGAATCCCACAAACCGCACATTACTCCTCGTCACAGTCGAAGATGCCGCCGAAGCAGACCGAACCTTCGATATGCTAATGGGAGACGCAGTAGACCCTCGTAAAAAGTTTATCCAAACACATGCAAAGAGCGTGAGAAATTTGGATATTTAGATATTTAATTTGATCCCAAAGCCCATCAGCCTGCGCTGGTGGGCTTTTTATTTCCCCACCTTTCTTCTTTGTTATGAAAGTACCATACACCGATGGTGAACTTGTAGAGTAAAATTCAAACACTATGACTGCAAAAAGTAAGCCATTTAGCTTTAGACGGTATAGAATATCTATCAACCAATCTCTACAAGGCGCAGTGTTCGTATACCAGGTGATTGCGGTTATCCTGTTTGTGCTTGGATTGGTTCTGGCGAATCGCTGGTTTCAACAGCCATTTTTGGGGGCGTTTTATGAGCATACGCTGGTTTTCAACGGCACGGGGCCAAGAGATGCAATGCCTGCTTGGGCTCTGTTTGATCAAGTTGTGGTTGGCGACCAACTGGTTGCCATTAACGGGATACCGGTAAAAAGCGCGGGGGAAATTCATGATATTTTGCAGGGTTATTTTCCTGGTGAAGAAGTAAATGTCACCGTGCGTTCGGAGAATGAAGACGAACGTATATTGACAGTTACTTTGTATTCTTTTCCGTCATCCAGCCGGAACGTTTATTTTGTTATTCCAACAATAATAAGCGCCATTTTTCTTGCCGCCAGCTTGTGGATATTTGGTTTGCGTCGCAATGAGCCCGCAGGGCGCGCTTTTTCCCTCTTCATAACTTCCCTTGCAATTGTTACCGGCGCATATTTCAACCTTGTTACAACACACCAATTTACTGTCATCTGGACTGCTGCAGCCGCCATTTCGGCTGGTGCCTTGATTGACCTTGCATTTACTTTCCCGGTAGAGCCTCGCATTGCAATAAATCGTCCGTACCTGCGCTGGGGTGGGCTTTTGATTGGGGCGATACTTTTTATTATTGCTTACCCTACATTATTCAATTTTAGTGAACCAACAGCCTATATTCGTAAATGGCAATACATTTATGCCTTTATCGCATTGAGCGCATTGGTCTATATTTCCATGAATCTTTATCATGCGATCTATGCTCAATCGCCTGTTGTAAAAACGCAAGCACGAACAATTCTTGTTGGTACACTCTTTGCATTTATTCCTCTAAGCATGTGGCTTGTGTTGAGCGCTTTTCAACCTTCAAACTTTTCACCCTACCTGTTTTTACCGCTCGCATTTTTCCCTCTTGTTATCGGATACACCATCTTGCGCTTCCGCTTCCTCCGCACGGATGATGTAGTACGGCGCGGGTTGATGTATGTTTTGTTGACCGTGCTTGTAGCGGTTGGATATGGCTTGCTTCTTTTTGGCCTGAGTCTGCTAAGCTTAAATTCTGTTATCCCTGCAAACAATCCTTTTCTTGTAGGCGGTTTCATTCTATTACTTGTACTGTTGCTTGAGCCGATTCGTACGAAATTGCAGAGTGCTGTGGATAGTGTTTTCTTTCGTGGCGAACGCGCCTATGCTGAGCAACTTCAGGATTTTTCTCACAGGCTCACCACAGCGCTGGATCTCAACACGATCGGCATGATCCTGCGCGAACAGATCTCCTCAACCCTCGCCCCGAGCAGGGTCCATGTTTATACATACGATACACTCAACGACCTTTTCTCTGCACTCCCCGGTAATGATCGCCGCCCAACTAGTGACATTCGTTTCACAGCAACAAGTTCGCTCGCGCGTTATTTTGAAACCGAGCGCCTGCCTTTATATTTGGACAATACCGTCGCCTTACCACCTCTTCTACAGTCAGAACAATCTCGTCTTGCATTGCTTGGTGCGCGTTTATTTATTGTTTTACCAGGCAAGCAGCGTGTAAATGGCTGGCTTGCATTGGGCCAGCGCCTATCGGGTCAGCCTTATGGGCCGCGTGATTTGCAATTCCTTGAGAATATTTGCGATCAGGCCTCCATTGCAATTGAACGTCTGCAAACGGTCGCCCATCTTGAACGCCAGATCCAGGAAATGAACGCACTGACCCGCGTCTCTCAAGGTGTGAATGTTACATTAACATTTGACGATGTGCTTGAGCTGATCTATGCCCAAACTGCACAGATCATTCCCACCTCGCATTTTCACATTACCCTCTATAACGAAGCCAGCGATTATTTCTATTATGGCTTCTGTGTTGAGAATAACGAGCGCATTCCTGAACGTGAGAATCTGCCTTTTTCGGCAAATACAGGACTCAGTCCGGAAGTGATCCGCAAGAGTTCGTCAACTTATGACGCAGGATTACATTCGCGAATGCCAGGCACGCAACCTCACTCCCATATTGGAAAATGTTTTTGCCTGGATGGGCGTGCCGCTCAATGCGGGTGCGGAATCCATTGGGGCGCTTAGCATTGGTAGTCGTGATGGAGCTACAGCCTATACGCGCGGTCAACTTGAGTTGTTACAGGCCATCGCAGATCAAACCGCAGGTGCAATCGTAAAAGCGCGCCTGCTCCAGGAAACGCAACAACGTGCGCGGCAGCTTTCCACTTTGAACGAGATCACCCGTCAGTTAACTTCAACCCTTGAATTGGGTCCACTTCTTCAAAATATTCTTGAGAACGCTGTCGGTATTTTGAATTGCGAAGCTGGCAGTTTGTTTCTTCTGGATGAACAAACCAAGGAATTGGTCTTTAAAGTTACAGTAGGCCCTGTAGCGGCGAATCTGATCGGCCAGCGTTTGCCGGCTGGTACTGGTATTGTCGGACGCGCTGTACAAACACGCGGCCCGGTGATCGAAAATGAAGAACAGCGTTTTATATCGAAAAGATTTAATGGTGTTGATCAACAAACTGGCTTTGTGAGCCGCTCGCTTATGGCTGTCCCTCTGCAGGTAAAGGACCGCATCACGGGTGTGGTGGAAGTTATCAATCGCCGTGACGAACTTCCATTTGTGGTGGGTGACCAGGAACTTTTGACTGCGTTTGCAGGACAAGCCGCAGTTGCGATTGAAAACGCGCGTCTATATATGCTCACAGATCAGGAGTTGGCTGCTCGTGTGGAAGAACTCTCGGTAATGCAGAGAATCGATCGTGAGTTGAACGCCAGCCTTGAAATGGATCGAGCCATGCGCATCACATTGGATTGGGCATTGCGTCAATCTGGTGCTGAAGCTGGTTTGATCGGCATGTTGGAGGAAGGCAAGCTGCGCGTAATGGCTCACCAGGGTTTTGATGAACGCATGGCAAATCTGCCCGACCAGACAATGAAAGTGGAATTGCCTGCCATGGTTCTCTCTGTAGAAAATGGTCAGCCTCAATTGTTGACGGTTTCCACGTCCAGCGAAAAACTGCTCTCCAGCGCCCATACTCAGTTGATCATTCCGATTCGTCGTGAGACTCTGGTAATTGGATTGCTTCATTTGGAAAGCACGAGTGATTCACAAGTGGATATTGACTTCCTGACCCGTCTCACTGACCATGCTGCCATCGCGATTTCCAATGCGCAACTATACGGTGAAGTTCAACGCGCCAATGTTGCCAAGAGTGATTTCGTTTCATTTGTGGCGCACGAGTTAAAGAACCCGATGACTTCCATCAAAGGATATACAGAATTGTTGGCGGGCGGCGCAGTGGGTCAGATCAATGAAATGCAGACGAACTTCCTAAACACCATTAAATCCAATGTGGAGCGTATGTCCACTTTGGTTTCGGATCTTAACGATAATGCGAAAATTGAAGCAGGTCGTTTGCGCCTTGAATATAAGGCTACCAATGCACCAGAACTTGTGGATGAAGTTGTACGCTCGCTTAAACGCCAAATAGAAGACAAAAAGCAGATCCTTGAAATTGTCCTACCTGAGAAAATTCCTCCCATGTGGTCGGACCGCGTCCGTGTTGGTCAGGTGCTTACAAATCTGGTTAGCAATGCCTACAAATACACGCCTGAGGGTGGCATTCTTCAACTAGGGGTGGAAGAAACTGTAAATCACTGGGATCCTGAAGGCGCGGCTCGAGTCGTTCATTTATGGGTCAAGGATAATGGTATCGGTTTGAGCCTGGAAGATCAGCAAAAGATGTTCCAAAAATTCTTCCGTTCTGAAGACCCTAAAGCCCGCGAAGCGCCCGGCACAGGTTTGGGTTTGAATATTACAAAAGGGTTGGTGGAAATGCAAGGTGGTAAGATCTGGTTTGAGAGTGAGTATCGTAAAGGTACAACTTTCCATTTTACGGTCCCGGTTGCGGAAGAGTAGCGAGGCATTATGACATTGGTTGCATCCGTAGGATCTGCGCAAGCACTGGATGGGCGTGAAGCTGGCTTGCAAGCTGCTCATTTGGCTTTGAATCGTATAGGCGCAAGTACGCCGGGCTTTGCCATAGTGATCGCGTCACATCAATATCAAGCGCGTGAAGTGTTGAATGGCGTCACCAGCTTACTGGGCGATGTTCCCGTACTTGGTTTTAGTTCTCCTGCCGGGCTTACACATGAAGGTCAGCATCCACACTCTGTAGTTGTTGCTCTCTTAAGTGGTGATTTTCAAGCGGATGCACTCTGGCTTCCGGGCTATGCACAGTCGGGGCGTGAAACTGCCGCCAAAATAGTGCAGCATGTCGCGGCGCGCGAAGAACGCCAATCTCTGCTGCTTTTTGCAGATGGATTTAATGGGGATGCTGAGCAATTTTGTGGCGTACTTTCACCAGGTCTAAATGTTATAGGCTGTCTTTCAAGCGGTGATCTGCATACTGGTAATACTTATCAAATGGCAGGCAATCAAACTGGTGCCGGTGGATTGGCGGCGGCTGTTCTGCGCGGCAATTTGAAGATTGGTATCGGGTATGACCATGGTTGGGATCAGGTCGGGAGACAGTTTCGAGTGACGCGTTCGCGCGGCTTCTGGCTGCGTACGTTGGATGGCCGCCCCGCTTCCGAAACCTATGCCACCCTTTTTGGCTATCCTGCCCGAGATTGGGCATTTCCGCCGTTGAATTATCTTGCGCGTCTATATCCGCTTGGCGTGGAGCAAGGCGACGACTTGATCGTCCGCGCTCCCATCCGCGTTGAAGCAGACGGCAGTTTCCGAATGAACGCTACCATCCATGATGGTATTGACGCGTATTTGTTGGTGGGAAGCCGTGTAGCTTGTGAGCGTGCGGCGCACGATGCCGCGCAACAAGCCTTGTTGCAACTGGGCAATGCAAAACCAGTATTTGCCCTTGTACTTGTGGATATTGCATGGCAGTTACTGCTAAAAGCGCAATCTGGCATTGAGATCACTGCTGTGCAAGATATCCTGGGGACAAAAATTCCTATTGCAGGCGGTTACACGTTGGGACAGTTTGTCCCTGCTGAGGGCGCAACCCCGAAGTTTTTGAACCAACATATTGTGGTGATCGCATTTGGGGAAGAGAATCCAGAGTAGTATGTGAAACGATTAATTTAAGAAGCCCGACTCAACTGAGCCGAGCTTCTTTTTTGATATCTTTTCGATCTGGATGAATTAAGCGGGTAGTTTCACCTGGGGAAGTTTCCTCATCAATTCTTTCACCGCCTCGGCAGGATACTCAAAATCTTCCAGTGAAAGCGGGTCTGGTCAGTCATGGTTCCTCCAAAAAATATGAGTCTTGTGGTGATCTATGGAATAAAGCGCGGCGCGTTGTTTTGCGCAGCATCTACATCATTATTCTGTTCTTCAATTACTTGTGCGGCGGGCAGGGAATTGTCGGTAAGTGTTTCAACGGCGCGTTCCTGCAAATTTGTTTCCTGTGGTTGAGGCGTGGGGTCCATTTTTTCTCCTTTTTTACTCCTCTCCCTTTTGGGAGAGGGCGGGTGAGGGTTAAAAAATACAGCGTTCATCCCAACTGGGACGAACGCTGATTGCTTGCATCCGTGGTGCCACCCAACTTAGGCTGACAAATGACTTTAATAAAAATTTCCCGTTATGATGCAACGGGAAGCCAGCCTCACTTTGTAGTTAGCTGGTCGATTGGTCTTTTGGGATCATTCTTCCAAGTAACTCTGTGGGATAACGGGTACAGTTCCCGACTTAGCTACTCGACAATTTGACTATCAAATTGCTTTTGCCTGCGTGGCTCGAAGGACCATTCGGCGTTGTCGTTTCGGGCAGGTCTCTCACCATGTTCTACCTGCTCTCTGAACCGTCGTACAAGCTTACTTTTCCTCGTCACAGCCGTTATTTATTTTGGCTTATTATATGCAGAACGGGCGAAATGTCAACGAAAATAAAAACCTTGCAATTTGGTTAACTCAGTTTTTTAAATTTATTGTATACTCCGTTTAAGAACCAACAAGGCAGGGTATATGACAGAAAAGAAGATCGCCCCAAAAAAGCCAGTAAAACAAACCGAACCGAAACAGGATATTCAAGCAGGAGACCAAAGTATTGCCGTTGGAGGATCTGTGACCGACAGCGCCATCATTCATGGACAGACGATTGTCCTTGCAGACCGCTTCTGGCGTGACCTCAAGCCCGCTTTACCAGCTGAAAAGCTGCGGGAGGCAACTGCGACATATCTCGCCTACCTGACAGACCGCCATTATTACCTCAGCTTAAAGGGCATGGGCATCTCTGACCGTGTCCCATTGAAACTGAAACTCCTTGATCTTTATGTCCCTCTCAAGGCGCGCATGGAATTACCCGAAGGGGATACATGGAAACGTGACCTTAGCCTGGCGGGGCGTGTTGTAACCGATGATGACCAGGAACTTTTACATTTTGGCGAACCCGTTGCGCTTTTGAAGGTTTTGCAAAACCATTCGGGCGTGATCGTGCTGGGTGATCCTGGCGCAGGCAAAACCACTTTTGTGAAATATCTGGCGCTGCGTCTTGCACGCGGCGAAGGCTCCAGTATCGGGCTTAAAGATTATTTGCCCATCCTTCTGCCTTTGGCTGCATTTGCCAACGCACTCCAAACTCGAGACATCCGCCTCGATGATTTTATAGCGGAATATTTTGCAGGTATCGGCGCAGACCAGCCTGTTGGCCCCATGCTAAGCGAGGCATTGAAAGCGGGCCGTGCACTTATCTTGTTGGATGGTCTCGACGAAGTGCGTGATATTAACATGCGCAATACCGTTGTTGAGCGTGTGGTGGATTTCTTTGCTTTCCATCGCCGCGAAGGCAATAAATTTGTGCTGACCAGCCGTGTGGTTGGCTATCGCGCAGTCCGACCATCTGCTGAGGATCTTGTCGAATGTACCATCGTTGATTTTGAAGAAGATGAGATCGAAGAATTCATAAAACATTGGACAACCGCCCTGGAAAAACAAGCGCAGGGTAACACACTTGTCGCCCGAACAGATGCAGAAACAGACCGCCGTGAATTGCTTGATTCCATTCACCAGAATCCCGGTGTACGGCAGTTGGCATCCACACCATTGCTTCTCACGATTCTCGCATTGATGAAAAGGCAGGGTGTTACACTTCCTGAGCGACGGGTGCAGCTTTATGACCAATATGTAAATACCCTGCTCTCAACCTGGAATCGAGCCCGCAGTCTCAGCGGACGCGCGCCCGGTCGTGATATTGACGAGCTCCAAACTGTACGCATTCTTGCGCCTCTTGCATTGTGGATGCATGAAGTAAGCCCGGGGGTTGGCCTGGTTGGGCGTGAAGATATGCGCCGTAAGCTCGAAGAACTTTTTATGGAACGCAGCGAGGTATCTCCACATCAGGCAGCGCGCCAATTCCTAATAGATGTACGCGAACACGTAGCGCTCCTGCTTGAACGCGGTCCCGGTGAGTATGGATTTATTCACTTAACATTTGAAGAATACCTTGCGGCAGTTGCGATTGCCTTGAAAGGTCAGGGCAATGCAACGTCGATCATTGAGACATTATCTGCCCATGTGGGGGAGCAGGCCTGGCGTGAAGTGACTTTGCTTACGATTGGGTATCTTGGTATTCGTCAGCAGTTACCAAAAGTTGCTGGTGATGTGGTGGAAGCGCTTGTCAATAATAAGCCTGGGCCTCCTGGCGAAGCAGTTGTGCTCGCTGGTGATGCGGTGCTGGATACCTGGCCTGGCGGGGTATCTTTGCAAAGCAAGGAATATGTAATTCAAGCTTTGATAACCACCATGCAGGATGGCGATATTAGCCCTGGGTTGAGGCGCCATGCTGGCCTATTGTTGGGCAGGCTTGGGTGGCGGCCAGGAGACATTGATCGGTTTGTGGAAATCTCTGCTGGTGAGTATCAGGCTGGGGTTAGGAAAGATGCGAAAGAAATTCCGTACATGTATTTCATCGGCAAGTACCCCGTCACAAACATCCAGTTTGCGCGTTTCGTGAAAGAGGATGGTTATCAGACACAGGCATATTGGAGTAGTGATGGTTGGGAATGGCGCACAGGTAAATTTGATGATCGCACACTTGAAGATGTAAATCGCGACTGGCTTGAGCATCGCCCGCTTGCGAAACGAAATGTCCCATATTACTGGCACAGTATCGAGTTGAGCAATCCGGTCGTGCCTATTGTGGGTGTGAGCTGGTTTGAAGCCGAAGCGTATTGTAACTGGCTTGCCAAAAAAATCGTTGCTGTGCCTGAAGGATACACCATTCGCTTGCCGCGTGATGAAGAATGGGAGCGCGCTTCACGCGGCCGTGATGGGCGCGAATACCCATGGGGTGAAGGCTTTGATAAAACCGCCGCCAATACATGGGATAGCGATTCATCAGGCTCAGGTCTTGGCGGCACCACTGCGGTTTGCACTTTCCCGCAAGGCGTTAGCCCCGAAGGGGCATGGGATATGAGCGGCAATGTTTGGGAGTGGACCCGCTCGTGGTATGGCGAAGACAAAAAATATCGCTTTGTGCGCGGCGGTTCATGGATCGGTTATCACTGGTTTGCGCGTTCGTCATTCTGTAACTGGTCGACCCCGTTGATGTTCAACGATGACCTCGGTTTTCGTGTGGTGATCGCACCGAGGGATTCATAATTTTTGGAGGAAGCATGGCAGAGAAAAAGAATAAGAAAAAAAATGGCCTGAGCGCTGGTGACGGTAGTATTGTCATTGGAGGTAATGTGAAGGGCAGCAATATTGTGATGGGTAATCACAATACGATTTCCAATCAAAGTGTTAACATTGCGCCGCTGTTTCAAACCATTTATCATTATGTTGACACCCATCCAAAACTGCAAGCTGGAAAAAAACAGGATGCCAAGGAAGAACTCAAAGAGATTGAAATTGCACTTGAAGAACCCAAACCTGATGAGAGTTTTATCCTGCGGCGCTTTCGTAATCTCAACCGCATGGCTCCTGAAATTGTTGAAGTGGCTTTTGAAACTTTGAAAAATCCAATCGGCGGCGTGGCTGAGATCATCAAGCGGATAGCAAAAAAGATGGCAGAAGAAGGGAACGTATAAGAGCAAGTTCGACCGCTAGCGTGTTATAAAGAAGAAGGTCACCATTTGGTGACCTTCTTCTTTATTATTGTTTTTTCTCTTCTGTCTCTTCAGGTTTTTCGGGCTGATCTTCTTTAGATCCCAGTCCATCGCGGAAGTTCTTGATACTGCGCCCAATTTCTCCAGCGACCTTACCGATGCGCCCGGGGCCAAATAAGAGAATTACTATAATGAGGATGATGATCCATTCTGCACCACCAGGTAGTCTTGGCATAAAACGCTCCTTTTTTGAATTTCAACCTTATCCTACCACAATTGAAAAAAAGTGGCTAAAGTTCCTTGCGTGAAAAGAAGCCTTCAATGAAGCGAATGGTGCGGCGTACAAAGGAACGCAGGCGTGCAAACAGCCGATATTGTTCAGGGTGTACATGTTTCTTGACAGCGATGGGACTTGTCCATTCGACAACCATCGCACCCCAGGTGAGACCTCCGCCAAAACCGACGAAAACGATTTTATCTTTAGGTTTGATTTGCGCTTTTTGTATAGCTTCGACTGTAGCGATTGGAATGGATGCTGTGGATGTATTACCGTAGCGATCCACGTTGATCACAAATTTATCCAACGGCATTTTCAGGTACTTTGCGGCAGTTTCAATGATGCGGTAATTTGCCTGGTGCGGAACGATCCATTGCACATCGTTGGTGGTCATCTTTACCTGTTCCAGGGCTTCCTGTACGGCGCGTCCCATGACACGCGTTGCAAAACGGAAGACCTCTTTACCATCCATTGTGACGAAGTGCCTCCCTTCGTGGATGGTTGTCTCAGTTGCCGGGTGACGTGATCCGCCGCCTGCTATTGCCAACGAGTCTGCACCGGAACCGTCCGAGTGCATTACCGAAGCTATTACGCCGCCGGGAACATCACTTGCCTGTAAAACGAACGCGCCAGCGCCATCTCCAAAAAGGATACAGGTGTTGCGGTCTTTCCAATTGACAAAACGGGAAAGGACTTCTGTGCCAACGATCAACACATTTTTTACGGAACCGCTGCGAATGGCTTGCGCTCCCATGTTGGTTGCAAAAATGAAACCAGTACAGGCGGCTTGCAGGTCAAATGCGCCAGCTTTGGTTGCGCCAATTTGATCTTGAATAATACAAGCAGTTGCGGGGAAAATATATTCAGGCGAGGATGAAGTACAGATGATCAAATCCAGTTCGGTGGGAGCGAGGTTTGCGACTTGCAATGCTCTGATCGCCGCTTCCACGCCCATTGTGGATGGAAAATCAGTTTCACGGGCAATATGACGTTCGCGAATACCTGTGCGGTCACGGATCCATTCATCACTTGTATCCACAAGTTTGGAAATATCGTTATTGGTAAGTATCGGCTCCGGGACATACATGCCCCAGCCCGTAATATGCGCGAATGGCATTCTTTCTCCTTTATTTGTTGAAGCGGCTTAATATCAATGTGGCGTTGTGGCCGCCAAAACCAAATGAATTGGACATGACATGCTTTGGCTCAGCTTTACGGGGCTGGTTGGGAACATAATCCAGGTCACAGACGGGATCGGGCGTTTCGTAGTTGATCGTGGGCGGCAATGCATTCTCCAGGATTACCTTTGAGCAAAATACCGCCTCCAATGCGCCAGACGCGCCCAATAAATGACCGGTCATGGATTTGGTGGACGAAACAGGGATTTTATATGCCTGTGCGCCAAACAGGGTTTTGATGGCAGTGGTTTCGCTCTTATCGTTTAAGTAGGTGGAAGTACCATGGGCATTGATGTAGTCGATATCTTTCAGGCCAAGCCCCGCACTTTCAATCGCGAGCCGCATGGAATTTACCGCACCCGCGCCATCTTCGGCAGGCGCAGAAATATGGTGCGCATCGTCTGTAGTACCGTACCCCGCAAACTCACACAGAATATTCGCACCGCGTGCCTGTGCGTACTCAAGTGACTCAAGGATTAAAATGCCCGAGCCTTCACCCATGACAAATCCATCACGGCCTTTATCAAATGGGCGTGATGCTTTTTGCGGATCATCATTGCGTGTGGATAAAGCAGTCATCACGTTCATGCCAGCCATGGCTATCGCGCTGACCGCCGCCTCGGATGCCCCGGCGATCATCACGTCTGCTGCACCGCGACGGATCATCTCAGCCGCTTCGCCGAGTGCATTTGTGCCAGATGCGCAGGCTGTTGCCAGTGACATGTTTGGTCCGCGTGCGCCAATGCGGATGGCGATATTACCTGCCGCCCCATCAGAGATCATCATTGGGATAAGAAAAGGACTGACACGGTCTGGCCCGCGCTGCTTCATCACCTCGTATTGCTCGATCAATGTGATGATTCCACCAATGCCTGAGCCAATTAAAATACCGACGCGGTCACGATTTGCATCGTCAATAGTTAAACCCGATTGGGCAATAGCCTCCAATGTAGCGGCTGTAGCAAATTGGGTGAAACGATCCATTTTGCGGGCGTCGCGCGTACCAAATAAAGCAACTGCGTCAAACCCTTTTACTTCTGCAGCAAATCTGGTTTTATGTGCGCTTGCATCAAACGAAGTGATGGGAGCCGCACCAGACTTCCCTGCCAGCAAAGCCTGCCATGCATCCTTCACGTTATTTCCGACCGGGCATACACAGCCAAGCCCTGTTACAACTACACGTTTTCTCATTCGTGTTCTCCTTAAATTTTTTTATAACCGGTAATGTTGGATTTAATAAATAAAGGACAAGAATAAACTTGTCCTCATTATCCATAATAACACTGGTAACGACGGGAAGACACGCCAAAATCTACATTTTTTTCAGTGTTCCCCAGGCTTGTTGAATATGTAATCGGTCATGTTCTGCGATAAAACCTACTACTTCAAGGAAATTTGTGGGGCCGAAAATAGCATGGCGCGCCTTGCGCTCCCACGCGGAATGTTCCG
Organism: uncultured Chloroflexia bacterium; assembly: GCA_963833175.1. Taxonomy (GTDB): domain Bacteria; phylum Chloroflexota; class Anaerolineae; order Anaerolineales; family Villigracilaceae; genus Villigracilis. The sequence continues at coordinate 221,774 of CAWHXC010000015.1, read as the reverse complement.
CTGGAACCTCTTTGAGCAACGTCAAAATTTTTCGTCTTGCATCATTAAATTCCTTCAACGCTGATACCCCATCTTCATGAAAGTAGTCTCTTTGACTTGCCCAAACACTTGTATCTGGACGTGGAATGAAAGGCTCGTTCTGTTCTTTGAACAACTCAATTTGTATCTGATGAATTTCGCGCTCAGTATCACGCAAGTGACAAACAAGTTCGCTCAAAGACCAATCACCCGGAGCAGGTTCATGAGACCAGGCAGATGCGTCAAGTCCGCGTGATAAACCATTAATTACAGCTGGAGTTGCAGATAAAATTCCCAGAACAGAATCAACTGATTTGAGGGATGGAATAAGGGATGCGGGATCGGTGGATTCAAGCCACAAGCGAAGATCAACTAACTTGCCATGGGCACCCGCTACCAGTTCAGACGGGGAAGCGGATTCATCATCCACGTGATAGGTAGCCAGCCCAAGCATTTGTGCAGGACGAATATCGCGTTCCAGGTCATTGCCCACCATCAGCACGGGTCCTTCGGGCCAGCCCATGCGCCCGAGGATTTCGGCATAATAAGCTGGATGTGTCTTTGAAAAATGGAAATTCTCAAAAGATGAAATGAGTTCGAATTGCTCAGGCTCGAAGCCAGCCCAACGCAATCGGTGATGGGTGGCTTTGCGCGGAAAAAGCGGATCAGTAGCGATGGCAATGCGAAAGCCCTGCGAGAAAGCCCAATCAATAAAAGGCTTTGCCTCGGGCTTGGGCGTGGTCACCCCGCCCAGGGTTGGGAAAATGTGGTCATAAAAATTTTCGAGTGCGGCAGAGATTTTTTCGTAGGGCAAATTGATCTGTCGGATAAAACACCGCATTAAAAACCTGCTCCAGGGTCTGCGAAAAATCTTCATTTTCCATCATCTGCTTTGTGCCGGTCATTAACGCACGGAGCATGATCTCAGGTGCGATGTACGGCGCGAGTTCCCTCGACAATGCCTGAAAATAAGCGGGGATGAAAGAATCTATATTGGTGTTGAGCAGGGTATCATCGAGATCGAGCAGAAGGGTCAGTGTCATGTTTTTGGACTCCCCCGGAGTCTGGGTTATTCTTTTATCTCAAATTTGAAAGGCAAGTCGTGACATTCTCCACAGCCGATCTGAGGCTCACTCACATTGCGTTTTGTTTTTTCGCAAAATGCGCTCACTTGTACCTGGCGTTGAAAGAGTGTAAAGATGGAACGGCTAACGACAGCCTTCAATTGCATGTGTTGACATGAATTAGCGCGGGCAATATCTGGCACAGGACAGGTCTTGCATAAATCGCGAGACCAGTCCTGTCCATTTATCTTTAGCAAACGACACTCTTCCACATTACGGCCGCGATAATAATTGCCATAGAAGTGTGGGCATTCACGCCCTGCGGGTGTTTTCATGGGAGAAATAATTTATACGCGCGTAACGTATTCGCCTGTGCGTGTATCCACACGGATGGTGTCGCCTACGACAACAAAGTTTGGACACTGCACTTGCACGCCTGTCTCGGTGGTGACTTTCTTGGTGACCCCTGTGGCGGTATCGCCGCGGATCGCCATGTCGGCCTGGACGACTTTCAAATCCACAGAAGTGGGTAATTCAATATCAATGGCTTCGCCTTTGTAGAAGGTGAGTTTTACTTCCATGCCTTCCTTTAGATATTGAGCGCTTTCACCCAGGGATTCTTTTTTAATGCCGGGCTGTTCAAATGTGACATTGTCCATGAAGTAGTACAGGTCACCGTCACTGTACAGGTACGAAACATTGGCAAAATCAAGGTTTACATCCTGCACTGATTGCCCGGAACTGAATGTGCGTTCGATGGTGGAACCGGTTAATAAATTACGGGCTTTGACCTTAATGTTGGCATTGCCGCGCCCGGTTTTGTTGTGGCTGTAATCCAATACTTTGAGCAGATTGCCATCCAATTCAAATGTGACGCCTTTACGAAGTTCATTTACATCTATCATGCTTACACTTTCCTTATTTGTTTGATTTTTTGAGCGGGCGGATTATACCAATGAGTTGCAGGTCATGGCTAGGTTGAAGGTCAAAGTTCAAACGTAACTACAACATCTTTTAATGAGAAGCCTCAGACCCAGGATCACCCGTAAGCAATTGAACTGCGTGAGGAAGAACAGGTAGTATCGTTTGCATATTTTCCAATGCGCCTTTTGGACTGCCTGGCAAGTTGACGATCAACGTGCGCCCTCGAATTCCTGCAACGGCACGGGAGAGCATGGCATGAGGCGTCTTCTTCAAACTTTCGGCGCGCATGGTTTCTGCCAGGCCGGGGGCATCCCGTTCGATTACTGCGCGTGTGGCTTCGGGAGTGATGTCACGCGGGGCAAAGCCTGTGCCGCCGGTGGTGAGGATAATATCCACTTCGCCGCTGTCTGCCCACTCGATCAATGCGGTGCGGATGGTTGATTCATCGTCGGGGAGAATCGCCTGTTTGGCGACTGACCAGCCTTGAGCGCGGACAAGGTCCGCCAGGGCGGGGCCAGATGCGTCGGGGCGTTCCCCTTTCGCAGAGCGGTCAGAGAGGGTCAATATTCCAAATCGAATGCTCATGGGAATTCTTTTCCGAAGATGCGGTCTTCTTTCATTTCACGCCAGCCGCGGTTTTCATAGAATTGAATGGCATGTTCATTATCCGCAACGACGAGCAAATAGCATTTTACGCAGCCCTTTGCTTGCAAGCGCCTCTCAACCTCATTCATCAACATCGCACCGACACCCTGTTCGCGGACTTTTTGGTGAACAGCCAGATGATAGATAATTCCACGGCGGCCATCGTATCCACCAATGACTGAGCCAATGATCTCTTCATTTAGTTCTGCAACTAAAAACAAATCAGGGTCGCGTTTTAATTTTTTCTGTATTTCTTCGGGTGTATCTGACCGTCCTACATGGATTCCCACTTCAATATTTTCCCACAATTTCAAAGTGGGGGCGTAATCATTGGGAAAACAAAATTCTCGGATTTTCACGGACATTAAGCGGATTTCATTGTTTTTTTCAATATCGTAATGAGTTCATCCGGCATGTATGGTTTTAGTAAAAAGCCATTCGCGCCGTGCTGCAAGCATTCTTCTCTCACATCGGCGCCGGAGGACATGACCACACGCGTGCCAGCTGTGTCTTCTGAATTTCGGAGGGCATCCAAAATATCAAAACCGTTCTGGCGTAATAGATGCACATCCAACAAAAGTATATCGGGTTTTTCCACACGTACAGCGGCAGGGACATCTGCGTCTGCTTGCAATGCCACCACACTAAATCCTTCCATTTTCAACAGGGTCGTCAATAATGAGACCATCATCACGTCATCTTCTGCGAGCAGTACTTTTGCCTTTGTCATTTTTCTTTGCTCTCGTTGTAGCAGATTTTTTCTTAATAGGATTTTTCACTGGCTTTTTCGCAGGTTTTGCTTTTTCCAAAGCTGCATCGATCACATCTTCCACAAATTCGGCGAAGATGAATTTCATGGAATTCCTGATCTCTTCTGGCACATCGTCAATATCCTGCTCATTGCGTTTTGGCAGGATCACCGTTGTCAGCCCGTTGCGATGCGCAGCCAGTACTTTTTCTTTGACACCGCCAATTGCCAAAACCTGACCTCTTAGAGTGATTTCACCGGTCATGCCAATCTGCGGCTTGACCTTGCGGCCAGAGATCAGTGACACGAGAGAAGTTGCCATCGTCACGCCGGCAGACGGTCCATCTTTGGGCTGTGCTCCAGACGGGATGTGCATGTGGATATCGCATTTGTTAAAAAAATCACTGGGTATCTTCAAAGAATCAGCGCGTGAGCGAACATACGACAAAGCTGCGCGGGCTGATTCCTGCATCACATTGCCGATGGAACCTGTTATTTGAAAACCATTTCTACCGGGCATGGCAGTGGTTTCAATGAACAGGATATCGCCGCCAAAGGAAGTCCATGCGAGCCCTGGCACCACACCTGGAATGGAGGTGCGCTTGTTGAGTTCCTCGGGTCCGAAGTAAATTGGATGATCCAAGTATTCATCCAAAAGTTCGGGGGTAATGTCAGATTTTTCGATTTTGTTTTCGGCAATCTGGGTGCCTACCTTGCGGCATACAGCGCCTATCTTGCGCTCCAAATTACGCACGCCTGCTTCACGCGTGTACTGGCGGATGATCATCTTCAAGGCATCGTCCGTGAAGGAAATTTCCTCTTCACGCAAACTGTTCTCGCGGATCTGGCGCGGAATGAGATAGCCGCGCGCGATTGCCAGCTTTTCGTTTTCGGTGTAACCTGAAAGGAAAATTAGCTCCATACGGTCAAGCAATGGGCGCGGGATTGTCTCAAGCGTATTTGCGGTGGTAATAAAAAATACCTGCGAGAGATCATACGCGACTTCGAGATAATTATCCCGAAACTCGACATTCTGCTCAGGGTCTAAAACTTCAAGCAGGGCAGAGGCAGGGTCGCCATGAAAATCAAAAGTGAGCTTATCCACTTCGTCGAGCATAAAGACCGGGTTTTTTGAATCTACACGGCGTAGGGATTGCAGGATGCGTCCCGGCATCGAGCCAATGTAGGTGCGGCGATGCCCGCGAATTTCGGCTTCGTCACGCACGCCGCCGAGAGAAGCGCGGATGAATTTGCGTTCCATCGCCCGTGCAATGGATTGTCCCAAAGAAGTTTTGCCCACGCCGGGAGGTCCAACAAAGCACAGGATCACGCCTTCGCGTTCATGGCGAATAAAATCATCCGAAGGCTTTTTTTCATCATCTTTGCGATCAAGGCGCAGCTTGCGAATCGCAAGGAATTCAAGGATGCGGTCTTTTACATCTTCAAGCCCAAAATGATCTTTATTTAGAATTTCTCTCGCGTGCGCAATATCAAGGTTATCTTCTGTAGCTGTCGACCATGGAAGCGTAACCAGCCAGTCAAGATAGGTGCGGATGACGCCATACTCCGCTGCGGCAGTTGGCAGACGGGACAACCGATCCAGCTCCCGTTTGGCTTGTGTGTGGGCTTCCTCAGGCATTTTCGCATCTTCGATCTTTTTGCGAAACTCCTCGGTTTCCACAGATTGTTCGTCTTTATCGCCCAACTCGCGCTGGATGGCTTTCATCTGTTCACGCAGGAAATATTCGCGCTGAACTTTTTCGATCTCGCCACGCGCTTCGTTTTGGATCTTCTGCCCAATTTGCAGGACCTCAGCTTCACGTACCAGTAGGCCGATCAGCTTCTTCAACTTGTCATATACAGAATCCAATTCAAGGATTTCCTGCGCATCCTTTAAATCGATCCGCTGGAAGTTTGCAATGGTATATACAGTTTGCAAGGGGTCTTCGAGTGAAGTGATTGAGCCTACCAATTCATCCGGAAAGGATGGGATCATTTGCGTGATCTGTTGGAACTGGTCGCGGGCATTACGAGCCAACGCCCCAGTTTCAAGGCTTGTTTCCTCATCCATAATTTCAGGAATAAGGTGAACATGCGCCTTTAGGTACGGCTCCTCTGTAACGAATTCGCCTAGACGAAAACGCTCCATCCCTTGGACCAACAAGCGGACTGTCCCATCTGGAGCGCGCAACAAACGATGCACGGTGGCGATGGTGCCAACCTGATACAGTTCGTTCGGCCCGGGTGTTTCCTGCTCCGGGTCGAGTGCGGCGACGAGACCGACAAGTTTATCCCCGCCGACAACATCGTCCACTAATTTGATTGAGCGCGCCTGTCCAACTGTGAGCGGAACAGCCGTATTGGGATAGACTACAACTCCGCGCAACGGCAGGATGGGAAGCACATCGGGGAACTTCTGTCCTTCATTTTTTTCACCATCTTGCGGCGCGGAGGAGGCGTCGCCATTCTTCTGAGATTGCGCCAAAACTGACGACATGATCATTTTGATCAGTTCGTCATCAGTCTCTCCAATGGATTGGAGAAATTCATTGATACCAGATTGCCAACGTTCAGCGGGCATGTGTTTATTCGACCTTATTTTGATTTGGTGTTGCTTTGGGGAGGACAATGGTTAAAAATCCATCTTTGTATTCTGCGCGCGCCTGTTCTATATCGACTGCCCCAGGCAAATTGATCGCAGTTGAAAATTTTCCGAAACGTATTTCCATTTGTTGATATGCGCGCCGTTCTGTATGGTCGGGGCGCGAACCTGAAACTAAGAGTGTATTGTTTGCAAGCAGAACTTCAAAATCTTCTTCACGCATTCCCGCTATTTCCACACGGACTACATACGCATCTTCTGTTTCATACACATCTGTCGGTGGACTCCATACGCTGGAGCGCACCTGCCAACTCACTGCGTGAAGAATTTCGCGGCGGGTTTCCAAAAGAGTTGTGCTTGATTTGCGAACGATGGTGGGCATACTTCCTGCTCCTTACATGTGCACCCGCATGAAACCTTTATTCTTTTTTTCTTCTAAAGTAATTTTGCGGAGCACATATCCATTTGTACCTTTGTGATATAGTGCCTCTACTAGGAATCGAACCTAGATCGACGGTTTAGAAGACCGTTGCTTTATCCGTTAAGCTATAGAGGCATGTAAAACAATAACCATAAACAGAGTTTTATAAAAAGAAAAAAAGCAGGAATAAATTCTTTTGCATGGCATATTTCAATAATTATTACCAGAAAAGATGCGGGTCAAAAAATTGAAAGTAACAAATTGTGTTTTATTTGCTAAATTTCATTTTCTGTAACAGGATTTGGAATATTCTGTTGGTACGGTCTCAAGCCGCGATACACGCGCGGACCGGAGATCGTTCGTAAAATGATATCTGCAGGTCTCTCAAGCCTCTTCGCGATATCATCCGCTGACATTGGCACGTTGCCATTTACGAGAAAAATTCGGAACACTGCTTCCACCATGGCGGTGTGTGAATCAGAAAACCCTGGCAACATGGCGCAATGGCTCATCAAGGCATGTTGAATACCATCCACCTGTTTCACTTCTGCGGTCTTTGGGTCGATCCAGTCGATCATTCCATCTTCTTCAACTTCCGCATAGGCTTCCTGGTGTTCCGGGCATAATAAGGAATGTAGAAATATATGCCAGTCCCGTTCATTCTTTTTCCACCACTCGAAATCAATATGGAATGGTGTTTTTGTTGTGGGTTTTAGCAAACTCATGCCAGCTCCTCATTAAGTCGGAAGTGCAGGTCGCCCACATGCTTAAAGGCAGGGCTGGTTGCCAGCAAAGCGAAAAGTGGTGCGGGGGGCACACGACGGACAAGATTTACTGCCGCGTATAATTCCTGCGCGTGCACGTGACCTTGAGGGTTTGATTTTGTCAATTCACGCATAACCAATAGAACGAGTTCATCAAAGGGGCGCTTCTTTTCCCAAATGGGATCCAGCGATTTAAAATCAGGGACGTGAATTACCATGCGTTCATTGAATTCCGCGCTAATGGGTTGTTTTAACATCGCAAAGACAAATCCGCCATCCTTGCCGACCAATACCGTACGTACCCAATCTTTTGAAGAACGCTGCCCCTTCACTTCCACGATCACTTCGCCAGGTTTTTCGCCGCGACGAACCACTACGAGCGAACCCGGGATTAGCTGATGCGATTTATACCATTCGCGCAAACCGAACACATATCCATTCGCGAGAACGACCCATGCAGGCATGCGCTGCTTGGTCTTGCCGTCGACAAGCGTAAAGCGTACGCGTGACGATTTATAGGCAGTGGGGAAGAACTTCCGTGCCCGGGCTGACATGGGCAACGTCCCTGCGCGCAAATGGGGATAGATCAAAGAAATTGTAATGGATGAAATCCCTTCGCGAGAATCGCTTTCGTCGGAAGGTGTCAATTCATCATCCAATTGCGCTTCAAGATTTAACATCGCTGCAGTTAGATCATCGCGATCATGTTCAATTTCCGCATAACGCAACGGCGGCGGTGTTTCTCTTACAAAATCTGGCTCAAGGCGGTGCAAGCACCATAAGATCTGACCCGCAGGACCAACCTCATCAAAGCGGCTGTCACACTGCAATGCATAGTTCAAGGAAAATTCTGCCAGTTTGGGGTTTACCCCGGCAGGCAATTCAATTTCTTTTATTAATGCATCGGTGGCGAGCGGCTCACCTCCGGACACATCCAAAACAGCCTCGGCGAGGTTTAATTGTCCCTGACCAATATCGATCAACAATGCACGCGGGAACCAGCGTCCTGCAATTTTGACCAGTCCTTCGTCCAACGCAAAAGCAGCCTCAAGTTTCTTTTCGATCAGAGTACCGTGCTCATTTAAAAATTAAAGCAGGATTCATCTCATCGCGCTCAGGTACGGGGATCGGAGCTTCGTTTAAGAAATGCGATTCGAGATTCGCGGCAAACATATGCTCTGAACGATCATCCATCGCAACTGTGAGGACATCAAAATTATCTATGGATGGATTGACACCGGCACGCATGGCAGTGACCGTGCCTTGCCGCCATTCCAATGCAGGAAAAACAAGCTCGTCGCCGACTTGATATTTCTCTTTTGGAAAAAAAGTTTTGCTGTCGGATTTCTGTTTTTTCTCTGCGGCAGCGCGTTCCATCCTAATGCGCGCTTCAATAAACTCAGAACAGAGATCGCGCACAGCAAGCGGCGTCTCACGCTCAAAAAGAAAAGTGTGTAAATTTTCGACGTCTTGTGGGGTGACCTGAAGAGATAACCAATATTCGTTGGGAAGTAATAATGCGCCTGACATACTCAGCCTTGTAATGAATTTACGCTTTATGCGTGGTTTATTAATTATACCTTACCTTGCAGATACTTTCTATCTTTTGCAAAAAAATCCACATGTAAGAAAATACATGGCTTACACATCAAACTTTATTAATAGCAAATTATATCTAACTGGAATTCATAAGTTTTTAAAAGGATGCAAAATGAAAAATAAACTGATTATCAGCCTGACTTTATTAGCCCTCATCATCGCTGCCTGTGGCGGACAAGCGACTCAGACTCCGCCCGAGCCTGCTGCGCCAACCCAGGCAGTGACCCAGCCCACGCCAGCCCCCATATCGACAAGCATTGCAACAGATACAACCGCTCCAGCGACAGAAGCCTCCGTTGCAGCAGGTGTCAGCTATGCAAATGACATCATGCCCATACTTGAAAATAGCTGCAATGAATGTCATGGCGGCAAACAGACAAAAGAAGGACTGGATATGAAAACATACGAAGGCCTGATGGCCGGCTCATTCAATGGACCTGTGGTTACTGCCGGCAATTCTGCTGACAGCCTGCTTGTCGAACTGGTGACCAAAGGCAAAATGCCCAAGCGTGGCACCCAAGTTAACGCCGGAGCAAATCCAGATCATCAGTGATTGGATCAATGCGGGCGCGTTGAATAATTGAATTGCGGAGGTGGAATTTTCGAACTTCCAACAAAAAATGCTGTGACCATCATAGTCACAGCATTTTTTGTTGGATACGATCTTGGTTACCAAACGCCTGTTTTCAAATACTCGTCAATGGCTTTGGCTGCAAGCTTGGCTTGTCCCATGGCGAGGATGACTGTCGCGCCGCCGGTGATGATATCGCCAGCCGCAAACACGCCTTTCTTGGATGTTTTCATCGTACTCATGTCTGCGGATACGGTGCCATTCTTCCCAACTTTAAGTTCGGGCGTGGTATTGGCAATAAGCGGACTGGGACTTTGCCCGATTGCTATGATCATCACATCGGCTTCGATGAAGAAGTTGGAGCCTTCGATCGGTACCGGTTTGCGGCGGCCGGAGGCATCTGGTTCGCCGAGTTCATTTTTGATGCATTCCAGGGAAGTGACGCGGCCGTCTTTGCCGTGGAAGGCGATGGGCGTAGTTAGCAAGTTGAACTGTACGCCTTCTTCTTCAGCATGGTGCAGTTCCTCGGCGCGCGCCGGCATTTCAGCGCGTGAACGGCGGTAGACAATGATCGACTCTTTCGAGCCAAGCCGCAGGGCGGTACGAGCTGCATCCATGGCAGTGTTGCCGCCGCCGATGGTCAACACACGATTACCGCGTGAAACAGGAGTGTCATATTCGGGGCGGTAGGCTTTCATCAAGTTGACGCGGGTCAGGTATTCGTTCGATGAATAAACTCCACCTAAATTTTCGCCGGGGAGATCCATGAACCAGGGCAAGCCGGCGCCTGTTCCCAATAAAATAGCGTCATATTTTTCGAGCAATTCATCCAACGTGGCAACAGCGCCGACGATGAAATCCATGTGGATCTGCACGCCCAGACTGCGGACATAATCCACTTCACGTTTAACAATATCCTTGGGCAGACGAAACTCGGGGATGCCGTAAACCAATACGCCACCCGGTTCGTGCAAGGCTTCGAAAACTTCCACTTGATAGCCCATGCGTGCCAGATCAGCGGCGGCTGTTAGTCCAGCGGGACCTGAGCCGACGATCCCTATTTTTTTGTCAGTCGGGCGTGGCGTTTCCGTCAACTCGGACATGCCTTGTTTTGCTTCCCAATCGGCAACGAAACGCTCCAGCCGCCCAATGCCGACTGGTTCAAATTTCTTGTTCAGCACACAGACGCCTTCGCATTGCACTTCCTGCGGACAGACGCGCCCGGTGACGGCTGGCAGGGCATTGGTTTTTTTGATCAAATCAATTGCGCCGCGGAAGTCGCCGTAGGCGGTCAGCGCCAGGAAGCCGGGGATATCCACGTTGACAGGACAGCCGTCCATGCAGGTTGGTTTGGCGCATTGCAGACAGCGGAGCGCCTCAGCCATGGCTTGTTCGTCTGTATAACCGTACGGCACTTCCTGGTAATTATGGATGCGCACATCGGCTGGCTGTTCGCCCATGGGAACTTTGCAGGGGATGATCTTCTTAGACATGTTGACCTGCCTCTGCTTGTTGAGCCGCGAGCATCGCGTCTGTTTTACATTGGTGTTCCTTCCAATGCTCGACCGCCTGTCTCTCCTCGGACTCAAAAAATTTCAATCGAGCCAGAAGCAGGTCCCAGTCCACGTGATGACCGTCGAATTCGGGTCCATCGACGCAGACAAATTTTGGTCCATTGTCCATTACCACGCGGCAGCCGCCGCACATTCCTGTTCCATCAACCATAATAGTGTTCAAGCTGACGAGGGTTGGGACGTTGAATGGTTTGGTGGTTAACGATGCGAACTTCATCATGATCGAAGGGCCGATTGCCCACACTTGTGCGATGTCTTTGTTCTGTTCGAGAATTTCCTTGAGCGGTTCGGTGACGAGCGATTTGCGTCCGTATGAGCCGTCGTCGGTGCAGACGATCACTTCGTCTGTTTCGGCACGCATACGGTCTTCCCAAAACAGCAGGGATTGGGTGCGTGCGCCAATGATAGCGGTAACGTGGTTGCCGGCTTGTTTCAGGGCGCGCGCGATGGGGAAGATGGGCGCAATGCCCACGCCGCCGGCGACGACGATCACTTTGCCGTAATTTTTTATTTCGGTTGGGTGTCCCAGCGGACCAACTACATTCTCAAAGAAATCCCCTTCTTCCAGCAGACCCATTTGCATGGTGGATTTTCCGACTTCCTGGAAGATGATGGTAACCGTGCCTTTTTCGGCATCAAAGTCGGCAATGGTCAGGGGGATACGCTCGCCTGTCTCGTCGATGCGGACGATGACGAACTGCCCTGGTTTGGCTTTGTGTGCCACGAGCGGAGCTTCGAGAACCATAAGTTTGACGGTTTCGCTAAAGACTTCTTTTCGTAAGATTTTATACATGCTGTTTTCCTTATACTTCTATAGGTGGGTCGTTGTTTGATTAACTTACTCACTTTACGCAGAACATCCCGAAGGTCTCTTGGTTGCGGGGTGATTATTTGACTAAACACAAATGGCGATTCAAAGAGTATGTCGTTGTAAACAGACCCATTATTTTTACCATAAAACAGGTGGAAATTACATTCAAAACTGTTGAATATGAGAGGTTTTCCAAAAGTCAGGAACTTCTTAATGCAAATTAGGTGAAGAATTTCCCGCAAAATCTATGGGATCAAGTACGAAGGACAAAGGGGCTGAAGTACAGGGGCAAAAGTAAAAGACCTGATGACTTTTCAGCCTTCAGGTCTTTTACTTTTTACTTCTCGCTTCTCACCGAATGGTTAATGAGGGTGAGTGATTTTTTTTATTTACATAACCCAAGCTCACCCTGCTTGAGAAACGGGCTGTTGATTATTGCCAACTTCATCTTCCATGTTTGGCAAACGACGAACATACGCTAAAGCCAGCAGGGAGAACAATGAGATACCGGCAAAGGCGGCTTTGAGCGCTGCGATCTGGGCCTCGGCATATTCCTTGGTGATGGCATCCACCTGTTCTGTGCTTAGGCCCGCTTCTTCTGCGGCTGCTGTAACCTGGTCCACGCTGACGAAATTTGCGTTCTCTTCGGCTTGGGCTGTCAACTGAGGTGCGATATCAGCCAGCGCCGGATTAGCAAGAACATTCGTCTGGAAATTAGTCACCAACGACGCGATCAAAACTGAGCCTATGAGTGCCACGCCAAGCGATGCGCCGAGGTTCATGGCCGTCCCCTGCAAACCACCAGCCTCACTACCTCGCTCTGATGGAACAGATGACATGATGACATTGCCTAATTGCGATACCAACAGGCCGTTGCCGGCGCCGACCAAAGCCAGAGCAATTTTGAAGCCAGTGGAGTTCAGGTCCGTATCGGTGAATGCGATGAGCAGGACTAGACCGCCAAGCATTAGTGTTAAGCCGACAGAAGCAATACGCTTGGGTGAATAACTTCCAGCCAATCTTGCCCCTATGAGAGCAAACACTAATAAGGATATCGATAAGGGTAAAAGCATGATGCCAGTTTCCAATGCATCGAAGCCGAGCACTGTCTGCAGAAAGAGCGGCAACACGAAGAAGGTGCCCATGATGATGAATTGCTGGGAAAGATAGGTGACCAGACCTGCTCGCATAGGACGGATTTTCAACAGACGGATATCAAGCAGTGGTTCTTTGCCAGCGTCGATAAAAGTTTGCTCGTGTTGGAAAAAGACTTGTAACAGAATGAGTTCAAATACGATTAACCAGATCACGGGCGACAATCCCAACGGGGTCAGCGGCACACCGTTGATTGTCGGGACCGAAGCGGTGGGTGTGATCCAGCCCCATTGACCGGACTTGAGGATGCCTAAGACGATCATCCCAAGACTGGCCGCAGACAGGAACGCACCAGTTGTATCCAATTTGCTCTTGCGTCCGGTAGTGGCAGGGATCAAACGTAAGAACAACATGAGCCCCAAGACCACCACAGTCTCAGCCGCAAAAACCAGACGCCAGGTGTAATAGGTGGTCACCCAGCCGCCGATCAGTGGACCAAGCGCAGCCGAAGCACCGCTGACGCCGCCCAGAATGCCATACGCTAGGGCGCGCTGCTTGCCGGAATAGGTGGCAGCTGTTAGGGTGGCAATAGCTGGGATGACGAGTATTGCGCCAAATCCCTCGACGAACGACCACCCGACGAGCAATACGCCGAGTGTGGGAGAAAGCGCTGTGATCAAGGAGCCAGTGCCGTAGACAAGCAGTCCGATCCAAAACGCGCGCTTGGCGCCCCACTTGTCACCAAGCTTGCCGCCGAGCAGCATGAATGCAGCCATGACCAGTGTGTACATGGTGATGGCCGTCTGCAGGCCGACGATGGTTGTGTTCAGGTCTTCTGCAACTTGAGTAATGGACACATTCATGACGGTTGTGTCGAGCACCATGATAAATTGTGCTGCGGCAAGCATGGTGATGACACCCCAACTCGCTTGCTTGATTTCCGAAGAATTTGCCATAATTTTGAGACTCCTTCACCTTGGAATTTAAATTAGATGGATTTTACACTATAAACAAACAGAAATTTGCTCCCTTTTTTGGAAGACTATCAGGTCTTTTACTTCTAACTTCTTATCGAATAGTTAGCGGCACATACTTTCTACTGAAGCCGCCATCCAAATCCTGGATGAGGATGCCGACGAGGTATTCTGCTGGCATGGGTGTTTCTGCAACGATAAAGAGCGGTTGGTCGCGGAAGGTGAGTGGGTTCGAGAGTGCAGTCGTGACATCCCATTTTCCATCTTCCGCTGCGCGGGCGGTTGGGGTGAGGATTTGAACAAAGGGGGCAAACTGGTCATCTTGATTGGGAGTTAATGTGTGAGGTGTTGCAATCCTGCCTTGTTCCTTGTATGCAAGGATTTCCTTTGTTTTACCGTTGCTGTCAAAGGTGATGCGGGCGCGGCGCGGGGCGGCTCCGTCGGCGGGAGTGTATAGGCCGTCGAGTTGGTAGTTTGGATTCTCGTAGGCTTCGGGGATGGAAAAACAAAAGGCTGAGTCAACTCCGTCAGTAAGCAGATGCAGGCTTGGGCGGATTGTGACTGCGAGGTTGATATCATCGTCCCAATCTGGGTGATTGATTCCGCCTATCTCTTTGTCCCGATCTGCCTGGATGTATACGCGGGAAACAGGTCCGTAGAATTGATCCAGATTTTTATCTTTGAGCAGTATCTCGGTATAGATGTAAGCGATATTCTTCCCAGTGACTTGAGCCGTGAGCGTGAAATCATCAGCGAGGTTGATCTGCCCGATCTCAAATTCTCCAGCGCCTGGCACGCGGATAGACGATGTCTTTGCGGGCTTTGGTGACTCAGATTCGTATGCGGCGATTTGCAGAAGCTTGCCGTTGTGTTCGAATGTTTGAAGAACTTCCATTCGTTTTTCTCCTTTATTCTGTAACGGTCACTTCAACGAACTCAGTGACGCTGTTGCCGTTCAGGTCTGTGACGATTATGCCCAGGGTGTAATCGCCTGAGTAGGCATAATAGGGAACCATTTCGAAGTGTTTGTCACCAAAGGTCATGGTTCCGCCAATGTAATCCACGAATTCTCCATCGGGATTTTGGTCGAAGTCGAGCCATTCTTCGGTGATGGTGAATGTGTCGCCTGCCTGCGGGGTGATCTCACGCGGCGCTCCCGAACCATTTTCACCGTTGAAGCCAAAGATGCTTTGCATGTCGCCTTCCCCGTTGAATTTCATGACCGCGTCGATCTCTGATCCGCTATCGGCGAAGGTATATGTTCCGCGTACGGTGTAGATATCTCCGCTTGCATCCACGCCATAAACTGAAGGCTCGAAGAAGGCAAACTGGTCATTTGCCTGATTGCCATCGCTCATGTAATATAGCGTCGGTTCCCAGTCGTAGTCAATGGAAATGACGCCTTCATTGCCCCAGTCGGGATAATAGATGCCGCCGATCTCTCGGGTGTTTTCAGAGTTGATAAATCCCATGTCGGCAGTCAGATAGGAACCTGATTCCTGGTCGTAATAACTGACGTAATAATAAATGTAGCCGATGTTTGAACCGCTGATCTCGGTAGATAGGGTTACAACTCCATCAGGACCGATCTGGCTGGCTGAGACGCTGATCGGCGCGATCGTGATCTCGCCCGCACCTGGTGCGGCGACTTGGGCATTTGTTTCAGGGGCAGATTCTTCAATCGCTTGAGTGAAATCAGTCTGAGTAGATTGGGCAGGTGTCAGCACACTCAAGTCGGCAAGCGTGGGGTCAAAAGTTTTGCCTGTATAGTGGAAGGTGAGAAAATCATCCCATAAAGAAGCCGTGGCAAAACGCCCCACAAAAGCGCTGTATTGGATACCATATGCGGGTGATGACCCGAATGTACCTTCATATAATTCAGAATTCGGGAAGTAAATGGACAATCCGCTGGAGCCTGATTTTTCATCCCCATGCATCTCGGCGGTGACAGTTTGTGCCAGGGCGCTTTTCACTTGCTCGGCGGCTTGTGTCACGTTCTGGGTCATCGGTATGAGATAACAACAAGTCCACAAAATGTCCGAGGTCAATGTAAGAGGGCGGGATGTCATCACCAAACACGCTTTCATAGGATTGTGCGTAGGCGCGTGCCTCTGCCGCCAAACCCTGATCGACTCCTGTTAACGCGACTGCCAGTTCATTGACAGCCGCATTCAAATTCTGCACTTCGCTCAAATCGACAACGGAAAGAGTACTGCTTATGATCAAGTCAGCGGCCACGCTTTCAGCGCTGAAATCGCCGCCAGCGAATGTGTTACGCGCTTGATCGTCTGTGATTCGAAAATCCTGACTCAGATAACTGTCTACGATGGCCTGCCCCAGTTCTTTCCCCGTCATGGCCGTATCATTATTCAAAGATGCCAGGAAACTGGCATACGCCCAACCCAGAGAGGGTTCGGTCTCCTCCGAGCCGACTCCATATTTGGCGTGAGGCGCAATGGCGCTCATCACTTCCAGTTGTCCCATGAGGCAGGCGTCAAAGCCGACCAAGTTCGAAAGCGTCAATGCCAGTATCCGCGATGACCGCTCCCAAGGCATCGTCAATATTTTGCATACTGAACGAACTGCCTTCGATGGGATCATCATCATTCCAACCACCGCTCCAGCCCGCGCCATGATCTGATAAAAGCAGAACGTAATGTTGTGCGGGATAAGTTTTGATCGCCCAGGTGGCAAAGTCAACGAGTGTATCTTTATTACCGCTATCCACTTCACCCAGGTCGTCTAATTCTTCCGAATGGATGGTTTCCAGATCATCATCCTGCGTAACCAAATATCGTTTCGTTGAAGTCCAATCGCCGTCGCCATCATAAGCGCCTACGAAGCGATCCAATTGAGCGACAATTGTCACTTGATCGGTTGAGCCAACGATTTCGGCTTCATTTAAGTCAATGAAGATATCCTCCTCAAGGACTTCATCGTCAGCATTTTGATACATCATGATCAGCCAGGTTCCAGGTTCGCCCGCAACGGCATCAGCGTCAGCGGGGTCACTGGTTGAGTCAGATGCCTCGTCTGTCGCATCAACTTCGGCGGGTGTACCTGACACAGTATTGCAAGCAACTTGCATACTCAACAATAATGCGAATGCCAAAATAACGTTCAAAAAGCGATTGGCTTTATTTTTCATTTATTCATCTCCTGATTTAAGTACTAAAATTGTAGGCACTGTTACACGTGCCCATATATATCAATAATGGTGGATAGTTTTACATAAAGCACTCATTAAGGCAAGCCTTTCAGGCAATAAAGAACAGGATAAACGAAACCAATGCCATTTGGCAGCCTGAACAGCCATGCTATAATCACAAAGAACAACATGAAAATTGGCATTGTTACTGACTCCACCTCCGACCTCCCAGCATACCTTGTTGAAGAATATAATATTCAGGTTGTCCCCACAGTTTTGGTTATAGAGGGAAAGGAATATTTGGATGGGATCGGCATTTCGCGCGAGGAATTTTATACTCGACTGCCCTCGTTTCGGACTCCGCCGACAACTGCTGCCCCTTCCATTGGAGATTTCATCAAGCCTTATGAGACCCTCTTCTCACAGGGTTGTGACCATATCATTTCCATTCACCCTGCAAGCCAGTTGACAACCATCGTAAATGTGGCGCGTCAAGCCGCACAGGAATTTCCCGAAAAAATCACCTGCGTTGACAGCGGCTCGCTGACAATGGGACTTGGCTTTCAAGTGATCGCCGCCGCCGAAGAATCTGAATTCGGCTTGAAGCCTGCATTGGATGCGATTGCCTCCACCCGCAAGCGGCTCCAAATCTCCGCCGCGCTGGATACGATGGAATATCTCAGGCGCAGCGGACGAGTCCCTGGGACAGTGGCGGCGCTCGGTGGGATGCTGTCCATCAAGCCGATGATCGAATTAATAGAGGGGCAAGTCAAGCCGATTGGCGCAGTCCGCACGACCAGCCAGGCAGATGAACGCATTTTGAATTTATTGCTCAAAGAGGGCGAACTTCAACGCCTTGCCATCATGCACACCAACGCCGAACACCGCGCGAGAAAATTACTTGATGAAATGATGTCCCGCGTACCCCAATCTGTGCCAAGAGATGTTCTGTTTGTGAATGTTACGGCAGTCATCGGCACTCATCTGGGTCCAAATGGAATTGGATTTGCGGCAGTGAGAAAGTAATACCCTCCCCATGATAAAATTGACCCCATGCAACCATCCCTGGAAAAACTTAGAAAATTCTTTCGACTCGAACACGAAAACAAATACACAAATACCGCCATTATTGGCGGACTTGCCAAGATGCTTGATTTTTGGGAGGGCGAAGCCCGCGCCGATGGCGTATCCGAAGAAGTGATCCAAGCTGTTGTAGCACGCCTGCGTTCCTATGAAAAACTTAGCCCAGAAGGACGGGCTGAGTCGCTGAAAGGCTTATGGAAGCGGATCAGCGAGACATATCCCGAAGCGGGGCAAAAGCCAAAGACGCAGACACAGCCGCCCCGTCCGCCCAGACCCGCGCAGGATGTGACTCCAAATCCAAATGAAGAGACACCTGTGCTGCCTTCTCAACGTCCAGAGAATCAACCGCCGTCACAGCAGCCGAAGCCTCGGCAAGCTGCCCCGCCGCGTTCTGAGGCTGTGCCTGGCGCAAAGACCAGCCAAACTCCAGCGGCATTGAATGCGGAACTAACTGTCCTACAAGGCGTGGGACCGCGCCATGCTGAAACGCTGACCAACCTGGGAATGAAAACGCTTGGCGACATGCTGTATTACTTCCCGCGGCGTTATGAAGATTACAGCCAACTCAAGCCGATCAAAGCGCTTTTCTATAATGACGTGGTGACCGTGCTTGGCACAATTCAAAGCGTGCACACCCGCCCCATTCGCGGCGGCAAATCGTCCATCATTGAAGTTGTGATCAGCGACGGCACAGGTTCGCTGCGTATTTCATATTTCAATCAGCCGTGGCTTGCCAACCGTTTCAAGCAGGGTGATGCCATTGCCGTCTCGGGCAAGGTGGATCAATATCTGGGCCGTCTTGTGATGAACAGCCCCGATTGGGAACCTGTTGAAGTTGAAAATTTGCATACTGCGCGCATTGTTCCAATTTATGCGCTGACCGAAAAGATCACGCAAAAATGGCTGCGCGGAATTATGAATCAAGTGGTGACGCATTGGGCGCCCGCTGTGGCAGATGCGCTCCCCGATGCCATTCGATTTGCGGCGAGGCTTGTCTCACTTCCCGAAGCCTTGATGCAAGTTCACTTCCCTGTTTCGCAGGATCGACTCAAAGCCGCACGTGAGCGCCTCGCCTTCGACGAAATCTTCTACCTGCAAATGGGAGTGCTGCGCCAGAAGCGGGATTGGAAATCTGTGGAGGGACGCCGCTTCCCTGTCTCGACTGAGTGGCTTGGTGCCAGGACAACAAGCCTTCCCTACACTTTGACATCTGCCCAGCAAAAATCGCTCGAAGAGATTCGCGCCGACCTGGACTCTGGCAAACCGATGAACCGACTCGTGCAAGGTGATGTCGGCTCGGGCAAAACTGTCGTAGCCGCTTTAGCCGCTGCCATCGTGGTCAACGGCGGGGCGCAAGCTGCGATCATGGCGCCGACTGCCATTTTGGCGGAACAACACTATCGCAACTTTACCAGCCTGCTGGCGGGTGACGGTGGAATGATGCAGGCAAATGAAATTCGCTTGCTGGTTGGAGCCACGCCTGACATCCGCAAAGAGGAAATTCGCCAGGGGCTGGCAGACGGCTCAGTAAAAGTTGTCATCGGCACGCACGCAGTAATCGAAGCGGATGTTCTGTTCAAGGATTTGCAATTCATTGTGATTGACGAACAGCACCGCTTCGGTGTGGAACAGCGCAAGGAACTTCGCAGTAAGGGTACGAATCCTCACCTGTTGGTGATGACCGCTACGCCCATCCCACGCTCGTTGGCATTGACCGTGTTTGGTGATCTCGATATTTCGGTCATCGATGAAATGCCCGTCGGGCGCCAGCCTGTCAGCACCTATGTCCTTCGTCCGCAGGAACGCGAGCGCGCGTTTACGCTCATCCGCGGACAGATCAAAGATGGCAGGCAGGCATTCATCGTCTATCCGCTGATCGATGAAAGCGAGAAGATCGAATCCCGCGCCGCTGTGGATGATTATGAAACTCTCTCCAAGGAAATTTTCCCCGACCTCAAAGTTGGTCTGTTGCATGGACGCATGAAGCCTGCTGAAAAAGATGAAGTGATGATGAAGTTCCGCGATGGGGAATATAATATTCTCGTTTCAACCACTGTCGTCGAAGTGGGCGTGGATGTGCCGAACTCGACCGTGATGTTGATCGAAGGTGCAGACCGTTTTGGTCTCGCGCAACTGCATCAACTGCGCGGACGTGTGGGTCGTGGCGCGGAGCAGTCATATTGTCTGCTCATTCCCACACATGAAGATGCCGCCGAGAACGAACGCCTGCAAGCCATGTCACGCACCAACAGCGGTTTTGAACTGGCTGACCTCGACCTTAAGACACGCGGTCCAGGCGAATTTTTGGGCACACGCCAGGCTGGTTTTGCTTCCACGTTGAAGATGGCAAGCATCACCGATGTACCTTTGATCGAAAAAGCGCGCACACAGGCGCAAGCCCTCTTTGAGCGCGACCCGTATCTACAACAACCCGAACACGCCTTGCTTGCAGAAGCCTTTGAAAGATTCTGGGGCGAAGGAAAAGGAGATGTTAGTTAAACTAGTAATTAGGGATTAGGTAATTAGGGAATAGGTAATTAGGTGTTCAACCTAATCACCTGCGTAACTAATCAACTATGTAACTAATCAACTATGCAACTAATCAACTAATTATGGTAAGAGCATTATTTCCCGGCACGTTTGATCCGATCCACCTTGGTCATATTGACATTGCAACACGAGCGGCGCGTCTCTTTGATGAAGTTGTCATGGCTGTATATGATAAGCCATTGAAGAGTTTGATATTTTCACCCGAAGAACGTATTTCACTTGTGCAGGAGGCATTCAAGGATAGCCCCAAGATCAGAGTCACAGGTTATAGCGGGCTGACCGTTGATTTTGCCCATAAGATCGATGCACATGTCGTTGTGCGCGGCCTGCGCGTATTTTCTGATTTCGAGTTTGAATTCCGCATGGCATTGGCAAATCAACGCCTTGCAAGTGATATCGAAACCATTGCACTCATCACAGCCGAGCAGCATACGTTTTTGTCTTCATCCACTGTGCGTGAAATTGCCATGCTCAATGGCGATGTCTCCAGCATGGTCCCGCCGCATGTCAAGGCAGCCTTGCACGCCAAGGTACTTAATATGGGAGAGCAATCCCTTCCAAATTCACTTCGTGATTAATTTGTGCTAGAATTACAGAGTACTGCATAATTTGATTGCGACGGACAGTAGAAAAATAAATCCTTACCTGCGAGTATCCTATGGACATCCTGCAACTTATTGACCGATTGGAAGAACTCTTCAACGCCGCAAAGGCTGTGCCTTTTACGCACAATGTCGTCGTCGATGAAGACCGCATGTTGGAATTAATTGACCAAATGCGCATCGCCATCCCCGAAGAAGTGAAGAAAGCCCAGCAAGTGATGGCTCAGCGTGACCGTGTGATGGCGCAGGCACAGGAAGAAGCCAACCGCACTTTGCAGCTTTCGCGTGATAAAGCTGATCAATTGGTGCAAAAAGATATGATCATGCAGGAAGCCCAACGCCGCGCAGACCAGATCATCAGTCAGGCGCGTGCTGAGGCTGAATCCACCCGCGTTGACGCGGATAATTATGTGGTGGATACGCTCATGCAATTGCAGGACCAAATTTCCAAGCTGAGCGGCCAGGTCAGCAATGGCATTCGCATGGTGCAGGAAGACCAAATGAGAAAAGCATCTTCAACTGGGGTTTCCGAACACGAAGGATCGTAAAATCAAACAGCTCCGTCAAATGCGACGGGGCTGTTTTTTTATTTAACTCGATTTATATCGCTTCACTGCTGGACCTGCAGCCTGAGTGCTGTTTCTTTGGCATTTCTCAAGCTGATAAAGATCCCCGCGCCCAAAAGCAGCAGCCCGATCCCGATCACCGTCATGGATGTATTGAATGCATCTGCATAATTCACGCCGCCCCAGGTATGAGTGGACCCCATCGTATATTGAATGGTCAGTGTAAGCAAGCCAAGCAAAACAGCCGCTGCACCGCCAGCTATTTTATTTTCACTGGCTTTGGCTTTCGCAAAGTCCACGCCCTGCCAGATGATGGGAATTCTGAAGAGCAGGAAAATGGCAAGCGTGAAAAGCGTGGTGTATACCACCATATCCACAGGCATGGACTTCCCGCGCAGCATACGCGAAGCATAGATGTGGAATCCGCCCAGCGCCACGCCTGCAACCAATGCCTTGATGCTCATAAGATATGCATCAGGTGTGCCTTTGATGAGTTTGATAGCCGCCCAAATTTGCCAAACCCCAATTGCAATTGTTCCCAGCATGAAGAGGATGTACAGCCATTGGTATGGAATTAATCCTGACATGCTTTCATATTTTTGCGGGAAGACTGCGGCGCAGAATGTGCCAATGCCGCCCAGCAGGGTAAATCCGCCTGTGAGAGCCATGAGCAGAATGCCGATGAAGCGCAGGAACTTTGCGAAGAAACTATTTGTGGACATTTGAGACTCCTTTTTCAAAAATAAACCCCAAAGGTTTTTGCAACCTTTGGGGTATGTGTTTTATCCAAATTTGAAACCTGCCACAAAACAAATCGTTGTCAACAGGAGCAGGCCAGGAAAAATTCTCAATATTGTTTCTCTTGATAATATCGGTTTTCCTGCTTTTAGGAATGAAAGCAATAATCCGCCGATACCGATCAATGCGCCGCCGATGCCCACCAATGCGAATGCTGGATTCATCACTCCCTGCACGGCGAGGACGATGGGGAGCAGGAAAATGGTCATGCCTGCGATGCCATGCACGATTGCAATTGTGATGGTGGGTAATTTGTTCTGCATGGGGATCATGCGGGTTAATGTCACAGCGGCGAAACCGATGATGGTGAAGATCAGGTAAAGGGCGCGGTAGGATGCGAAATGCTCCCAGACCAGTCCCAATGAAAGGGCAAGTGGAATGATCGTTGAGACGATAACCACGATGGGTGAGTCCAAAACATCAAAGCCGAGAATGATTAGCAAAAGCGTTGCTACGAGCAAAGCACCAAAGGCGATTGTATAGGCGATGATGGGTACGGTGGAAAGACCATCAATGCCGACCACGATCTGATAGGCGGAAAGAAAGACCGTGCCGAACAACAAGACGCGGTCAAGTGCGGTCATTTTCACCATTAGAATGCTTTCATGGCGAGGATGATCATTGTAGATAGCATGTAAAGAGATGCATATTTGAATAGCCCAAGATTGACACGTTCAGACTGCACGCGGAATGTCGCAAATGCAAGCAGTAATAAGCCAGCAGTTAGCACAGCGATCAGACGCAGGTAACCTGCACTGATGCCGATGAGTACACTTGCCCATCCAATTGCAAGCCCAGCAAGAACCGAGGAGACGGCAATTGTTGCGCGAGTAAATGTTTCACCATACGTGGAAGGGAAGGTGGGGATGCCTGCGTTGCCGTAATCTTCGCGGAACTTGATCGAGAAGGTCAGCGTGTGAGTGGGGATCCAGAAGAGGATGGCGAGCGCAAGCAGGATACCGACCAGGTCAATTGTACCTATGGCGAGCACACGCCCCGCGAGAATGGGCATCGCACCTGAAATGCCGCCCCAGACAATGCTCCATGCGGTGCGGCGTTTGAGCCAGAAGAGTGTAGATGACCACGTCGAAGAACCAGCCTGCAAAGACTACAAGACCGTAAATGGGATCCATGAGAATTGCCGACCCAACGCCAAGTATCGAAATTGTCATGCCGACCCAAAATACTTCATTAGCATTCAACTCACCCGATGCGGCGGAACGTTTGTGCGTACGTTTCATCCTGGCGTCAATGTCGCGGTCATACCACATGTTCATGATGGTCGATCCGCTGATGGCAAAGAAAAGACTGAAGGACAAGCCAAGCAAGGTTTGCAGGCCAATGGGTGTGCCTGCGCTGAGATAACCCGCAATTCCTGTTGCGAGGAGCAATCCAGTCTGTGAGGATTTGATGAGCGGCCAGTAGAGTTTGATTTTGGATTTGGGTTTGATGATTTGCGATTGGACAGTCATTAGTGCTCCTGAAAGATATACAGATAAACGAGATGATGGTCGCAAGTATACCTGTCTACTTGTTTGCCTGTCTACTTTCTTACTTGTCTCTCACACACCGAAACCCAACACCAGGGCTGAAATATGTGGGAGTGGCATTGTTGCGAACCCACAGTCGCAAATCCATATCATACGTGTCTTTTGAGCCGCCACGCATGAAGCGATAATGCATGCCTTCATAAACGTTGCCTGTCCATTGCCAGACGTTGCCTGCCATGTCGTACAAGCCGTATGGCGAAGCGGAATTGAGGGTCTGGTAGTCGCCGTATTTCTGCCCGTTGTAGAAGCCAACGGGACTGGTGCGTGAGCCGAATGAGGACATATCTTCAAACGGGTCACGGCTGGCGTAGAAGTTGGCATTTTCGCGCAGAATTTCGTCGCCCCACGGGAAGGGACGCTCGTCGGTGCCGCGGCCTGCTTTTTCCCATTCCATTTCGGTGGGGAGGCGGGTCTCGTAATATTCGCAATAACCCCATGCGCCGAACCATGTGACCATCGTCATTGGGTGATTCTCGTAGCCTGATTGCGCGGTGAAAGTTTTGCCGTCAAATTTGATTCTTTGGGATGGGTCGTTCAATGGGATGAATGTCCAATCGCCAGCTTTGATCTCTTCCTCATGCTTGGTGCTATGAAATTCATCGCCAGGGTAGAAGCCGACGATTTGATCCCCATCAACTTTGACATAGCCAGCCGCGAGAGCGGTGTTGAGAAAGTCGGCATATTGGGCGGTGGTCACATCTGTGATCATGATTTCGTAGGCTTCGGTGGATTCGACATCGTCATGCTGTCCGAAGTGAAATTCACCTGCTGGGATCTGTGCCCAGGAAGTTCGGGTCAATGCCTGTGTCGAAGGTGGGCATTGGGGCGTTCAAATCTACAGGGGCGCAGGATGCCAGGAAAACGGTCAACAGGATGAGGGGGAGAATGATGCGTTTCATTTGCTCACCTCCTCTGCGAGTTCGTGGTCAAGTTCTTCGATCCAGCGTCCTTTGTTTTTGAAAAGGTCGGTCAGGCGGTATATCATTAGTGCAGCGAGGATGACGAGCAACATGCCGAGGCCGAAGTCAATGGCGTACATCAGCCCGTTGACCAGCGGCTGCTGTTCAGCCTCGGTGATGAAGAGGCGTTTCATCTCGAAGATGGTAACGGAGGCAAGGGCAATGTCAGAAAAGATAATGATGCTCCAGCCGTACCATTGGCGGGTTTTGCCCCTGAGTCCGCTTATGTCACCGTAATAAAGCAGGATGATGGTGGCGATGATGGCTGAAAGGGCGTGCCAATGACCTGTCAACTCGATGCGTTCTTCACGGGCAGGCCAGACACGGAATATCTCGTCGAGTTTGATCGCCATGAAAATGCCGATTCCGCTGGTGGTGAAGTTCATGAAAAGCATCTGCCAGGTCGGACCGAACTTGAGCGGGTCACGCAGCAACGCGCCGATCTTCTGGCCGAATGTTGGTTTTTGCAAGTGGGCAGTGCCATCCTTGATAAGTTTGTTCCAACTCCAGATGAGCAGGAGCAGCGCCGCAAGCATGGACGGTGTCGCGCCGACATAGATGACCATGTGCGCAACAGGTTCCAGTGGAGTGACCACGCCCCACACGCCGAGGTTGAGAACGATGGTTCCCAGGATCATCAGCGGCATGGCGACCTTGTGCAAAATGCCTTTGAAATTGAGCCAGCGGCCAACGATGAGCGTGATCATGATGGCGATCAACGCCAGCATGATGTGCAGATGGCCGATGACCGAATATTCCATTGTTGTTTTTTCAGGCAGGCGGATAATGTTCTCGGCAAGAAAAGTCTCGAATCCGTTGCCGTAGAACGAGCCAGGGACAGCGCCGAACAAAGCAGAAATTACTGTTGTGACTGCGGTGGCGAAGAAAGCAACACGTTCAAGATCCACACCTTTTTTGGTGTGGGCATAGTCTTTATCGGTGACGTAGGTATTCGGGATTCCACGGCCAGAGGGCAATGATCAACAGCACGCCTGCAAAGAAGATCAGCGAGAGTCCGAAGATATAAACTCCATGAAATGCCCAGTTGTGACCGAAGTAAGCGAAACCCATACCGAAGATCATGGTCAGCATGTAGCCAACGGTGATGATGGCATTGATGGCGGTCTTGAAGAACGGCTTCATCTTCAACAGGCTGGTCACCATGTAGGTTTCAATGGCAACGAGCGCCATCGCAATTGAGTGATACAAAATGATAATGCGCCCCTCGCGTTCGGACTGGACAATGTCCATGCCGAGAGCTTTGATCACGATCTCGCGCACGCCCATCTCAGCCATTGGGCCAGACAACATTCCCCACACAGCAGTAACAATTCCAACCATGGCAATTGCCACCAGGATCAGCCCCTTGGTGGAGCCGAAGAGATAATTGAATCTATCTTTTACAAATTGCATTGGATGTCTCCGAAAAGTAATTGTGAATTCATATTATGTCATTATCGGATTTATAAATCTGTGATATTTGTCACAATTGAAGCTTCTTTAGGATTGCCAATGTACTTTGAGGATAATCAGATAATTCTCCGGAAATGTCCAAACGTAATAAATGTAGAGGGGGAATGGATGTTAACCACTCCTCTATGAAAGAATTGACGACACTCGCATCTTCACTTGAAGCGATGTTGATCCTGTTTCGAGAAGCAAGTCTCTGGCTGATGGTTTGTGCCGAAGCGCTCAACGAAACTATCAAGTCTGGCGGGGGGAGCAGTCTGCGGGTGTGCTCGTAAAACCGTCGGCACAGATCAAACTCTTCGTCTGTGAGCCAGCCATGCATATGGAAGAGGCGCGTGAATCCATGAAAATCCAGGTCGAGTCCGCCATCCATTAGTGCAGGTTTATCGCTCTTTCGCAATTCATGTTCCTGCTCGGCACGATACAACAGGTAATCCAGTTGATTGGCAAGCGCATATTTTGGATCGTGCTTGAAAAGTGCTTGAAACGGTCGCTCTTCATGTTGCTCATAGGCAATTGCAAAATCTCGTTTTTCACATAAGGCGCGCGCCAGCGTAGTCTTGCCAACTCCGCTGGGACCAACAATAACGATGAGTTTGTTCATAGGATTAATTATAAAAGATTATATTCTGTGTATGCTTATGTAAACCGCAATGAATTTATCACTATCCTTACACACTGTTTGCCCGTTATAATTGCACCTATGGACTTTATTGGAGTGAATTTATGAAAGAACCTGTTGTTATAAGGCCTGAAGATCCAATATTAAAATCTTTGAACTTCAAGCCGTATCATAGCATGGTTAAACGTCGTGTAAAACCTTTTATTCCAGAAGACGATCAACCGCAAACAATGGATGTGTCTACTCCATGGGGTTCAAAGTTAACAGCCAGGAAAGGCGATTTACTGATCAGTGAATTGGATAAGCCCGATGATATATGGCCCATCGATGCGCATATCTTTGATGAAACTTATATCATCATTTCACCAGGGCTTTGTATCAAACGTGCTGTGACATTACTTGTGCCGCTCGTAGATGTGACGAATGGCGATGAAGACCGGATGGTAACGGTTCATACTTTTGAGGGACCAGTAACTGTCAGGGCTGGGGATTTTCTTCTTGCAAAAGGTGTAAAAGGGGAAATATGGCCTTATCCCAAAGACAAAGCTGCAAAAATCATGAAACCCGCCAATTGATTTGGCGGGTTTCATGATTTTTTAATGGAGGCTGTATTATTTTTTTCTCTTGTGGGCAGGCGTCGATTTGTCCAGTTTTGGCGCTCCGTCATTCATCAGGCGATCAAGAACGTTGTCTATAATCCTATGCACATATTTTGAAGTGCTGATTTGTTCAATGGCTCCGCCTGTGTCGCGCATCAGTTCGATCATATGATAAACAAGGCGGGCATCGCGATCCTTAGGCCTATCACCATGCGCATTCCATAATGCGATCAGGGTTACCCTGTCTATGCCGCGCCCAAGGGATGAATACAATGCCCAGCGGTTATTGCGCTCGTAGGGGTCATCTCCTGCCTTGGGGAGACCCACGTTTTCAATTTGATACTGTTCTTCCACAAGTGGGTGATTTTTAATTTTGTAGAAGCGGTCCACCCATGCATCGCCGCCAGGCGAAACAAATTGACGAATATAGGCTGATTCAGGCAATGGCAGGTAGGCCCTTACTTTTATGCCTTTTTCAGTGCAAATTTCTGCAAAAAGGATTTCGCTTCCGGCAGATAGCCCGGCTACGAATGCTCTGTCGTCCGGTCCTGCGTTGAAACTTTCCAATTTAAGGAGAATTTCCTGACGGATCTCATTTTCCTTATCCGCCGGAAAAGTTTTCTTATCCTTGCTTGGGAAATCGATCATATACCCAGTGAAAAGGAAGGCTCGCCCAGCCTGCTGGGCTTTTTTCGACGAGCCTTTTTTACTCGGCGCTGGCTGACTTTCATCTCCACTCGTTCGTGCAATCTCTTCCTTGATCGTGCTGATACCTACCTGTACAAACTCATCACGCAGGCTAAGCGCTTTGAGAATCTCCAACTGTGCCAAAGAGGAATTCAGGAAGAAAAGGTTTCGGCGCGAGGCTGTGAGCGCTTTGCGATAGGCGCGTGTTACGCTGGATGTATTTTCTGCGGTGAGTACTCTCAATTCGGCAAGTGAGATCAATGTCCAATAATCTGCATTGTCATTTTCCGCCATTTCTTCCAGTCCAAAAATGAGCGCGCCGCGTAATTCGGGCAGATCCTGGCGGATGCGGGTGATATCGGGGTCCGGGTCTTTTTTATCATCAAATTTATCAGCGAGGTGGATCGCCAGGGTGGAAAGGGTAAACGCATTGACTCCGGGATAATAATTGTTAAGGTCAAGGTGGTAGCCCTTCATGTAAATATCCACCGATTTGATCAGCCAGTGATAGGAGGCAAATGCGCTTTTTATACGTTTGCTTCTATCTTTAATG
Organism: uncultured Chloroflexia bacterium; assembly: GCA_963833175.1. Taxonomy (GTDB): domain Bacteria; phylum Chloroflexota; class Anaerolineae; order Anaerolineales; family Villigracilaceae; genus Villigracilis. The sequence continues at coordinate 192,777 of CAWHXC010000015.1, read as the reverse complement.
TGTTTCCATGAATTCACCCACATTTCCTTGTAAATTTTGCCCAAATATGAGATCGCCTCACTGTCATTTGGAAAATCAGTTAGTAGGTTTTCGATCTTGACTATAGCTTCGTCCACGCGACCCAGGCGGTTGAGATGGAGAGCCTCTTCCCGGCGGAAAATTAAATTCCCGGCGTTTACTTCCAATCCCTTGCGATATTGTACGAGCGCAAGTTCGTTGCGTCCCATATTGGCAAGCGCCCTGCCTGCTTCGCCAATCGCCTCTTCCTTGATAAGAGGATTTTGGATTTCTTCTGTGAGTAGCAAAATATCACCAATGCGTTTCTGGCGTTGGGCAACGGTAACCCTTTCTCTCCATTCATTATATTCACGCCAAAAACCCGTGGCTAGTGGAGTACGCAAGGCCCCTCGCTCTGGTTCTTTCAACCCCGTAAGAAGGTTAAAGATTGGACTGTGAACCGCATCGCGGTCTGACGCCCAGGTATCCCTTGTCATACGCGCAATGGCTTTAATATCGGTTTTAATAAACTTAGGGTCTGGTATGCCTTCAGGCGTAATATGATATGGCAGGGTACGGACATTGAAGATATCAAAAGGCATATACGCGCGTCCAGCCTGGATGTGCACCACGCCGCGTTTGCGGAAGGCGTGGCGGATGCCAAGTTCATAATACACGTTGGCGTTATCAATGCTCAAGTCACATATGCAGAGATCGGCAAGCAGTAACTCCTGGAACATGTCTGTCAGGATATCGCCCGATGTGGTTTCTTCATCCGCACGGAAGGGCTCAAAGCCAGCTTCTTCAAGCGCAGGCATGATCAACGTTTTGTAGATCGCGTTGAAATCATAAAGTGAACCGTCTCCGCCTTTCTTTTTTCCGAACGGCATCACCACAAACGCATGTGGACGAACCTCCGGGCGGATCTGATGTGATGACGACTCTTCTGCTTTTACACCTGGAAGAGGCAGGATCTTTGAGACATTATTCTGCTTCACAGGTTCGGTAATTTCCACTGCGAGTTGAGTTGGTCTCGGTATATTAGCCGGAGTATTATTCGCTTGAGGCTGGTCACCTGGTTTGGTGGCCTCTGCTACAACCTCTTTTGGAGGGGTTTCATTTGGATCAGTCATTGTTTCTCCTCGAATATGAGCTATCCCTTGGCTTCAGTTGTTTTTGGCAGACGTGACATGAGATCATTAAGTACACTCACGGGGGTATTGCCGTCAATTTCCACGCCGTCAAATTCCTCCTGGATCGCTTTGAGAGAGGTGGATAAGCCAACGCTTTCCGCGACATGTTTCGCCGCAGCTCGTACTGCATCCTGCATAGCGGCAAGTTCGGCCTGTACCAGCTCTGAGGATGCCTCCTCAGAAAGTGTACCAAGAGCAGACTTGAACGTTTCGGTGAGGGTTTCTTCAGTCTCAAGCATGCTTTCTCGCGTATAGTCAACTATCGCGTCAGCCATCTCATGCTTGAAGCGCAGATCAGAATCACGTTGTTCCTTGATCACGCGGTTGACCAGGCTGGCTTCTTCTTCAAGATCAGAATCGCGCAAGGCTTCCTGCATCGACTTGATGTATTCCACGTTTTGTCCCCACAAAATATCTTCTGTGGATTGTACGATTTTATAGAACTCTGTTTGATTTCGCTCTTCGCCTTCCAGGTTCTTCCAATGATCGAACAGGATGTTCAACTCAAGCACTACTTTGCTGTAATTGCGAACCACTGAATCCAAGCTGCGTAATTCCTGCCAGCCGATGAATGCCGCTGTAAAAGCGGCTGCCAAAGCAACCCACATGGTTAATGGCTGACCCAAAGCCGCAAATAAGGCACCCAGACCGCCAGCAATCAGGATGTACAATTTCAAGCTCGTCCGCTCTTTTTGCCTTCTATTTATCTCGCGAATATGCCAGCCTAATTCATTTTCAAGCCTATACTTAAAATATTCATCCCCTGTTAGATCGTGAAACCCCGGGTCGGTATTAGGGTAGGTGGGGTTAAAGCGTGATGTAGGAGGAAGAACTCCCTTAAAAGGCTCAAGAAGCAACTCGCCATTCATTCCGCGGAAGACAGAGCGTTGGATTTCCTCCAATCTTTTTTCGAGCCAGGCGCGACGGGTTGGTGTATTTTGCAGAATGGTGCGATAAGCGTAAATCTCTTTTAATATTTCTTCTGCGCCTGCGCGTGTTATTAGCCAGTCACCAGTTGAGTAAAACTGGCTGACGTAAGCGGCGAGGATGGAAGCCGCGATGGGTGTGACGATAAACATAAATCTCAAAATCCATCCAGCCAGGGGAGAAAGGCTCTCAGCGTATAGCTGTGAGAGTATTGCAAACAGGGTTGTGAGGATGCCCAGCGCAGCCACCCACCTCCGCAGGCGAAGGTGAGCTTTTGACCGCTTCAAAGATACAGCGTCCAACTGAGCAAAACGCATCCAGGCGACTTCCAAAATAGGTGTGACTTTTTCAGGTTGAGTTTCCATATTGGCTTCTCCAATAATTCTAGTTTTCACCTGCAGGCAGGTTCGGACAGATGAGGCGATATTCTTCTTCAAAGAACACAAATTTCCATTTGTTCTTGTCAAAATTAGAGATTAGTCTTGCACAGGCAGTTTCCGTCAAATTATCGCGCATTATCAATGGAATGGATGGTATGTCCCATAATGAAACCGTTTTACGAGCAACGGAGGCGAGTTGCTTGCCATCTGCTGAGAACGAGACGCTGGTTACTTTATCAATGTGAGGCAGGCGGGCAACTTCTTGACCAAGTCCCTGATCAAAAAGATAGACGTAGCCGGTGGAATCCCCCACAGCCAGGTGTTTGTTATCTGGACTGAAATCCATGGATAATACTTCTCCATTCACAAGTAGCGTGTTTCCTGCGCGGCTAAAGGAGCCATCTTCCACTTTCCACAAATATACCGTCGTTTCAGAACTGCCTGTGGCGAGCAGTTTTCCATCCCTGCTGAATTGAACGGCATTGATCTTGCCGGGTTGATCCAGCGTTGCGACTTGCGTTTGGGTAGTAAGATCCCAAATAGTGCTTTGGTTACCTTCTTCAATGCCTGCGACCAGGTATTTTCCATCGGGTGATACCGCAATGGCTAGGATCACGCCTTTTCCTTCAAGGCAATGAGATTTCTCGCCGTTTTCCACATTCCATAGGCAGATCAGGCCGTTTTCATCAGCAGTGATGACTTGTTTACTATCAGGTGTGAAGGTGACTGCATAAAGCACTTCTTTATTATCATGGGTGATGAGAAATTTTTGTGCGCCATCCACACTGGTTAATATGACGCGATTGTAATCTGCGTTATTGCTATCGTACTCCACCGCTGCGATCCATTTTGAATCGGCGCTAACTGCCATATCGTAGGTTAAGCCATCGGCAGTGACCAGCTTTTGGCGATTATCTTCCTTGTTGCCCAGCTGGTCAGAGTCGATCAACCAAATATTCGCATCGTCCGAGTTAACTGCCAGCCATTCACCGTCCGGGCTAAAAAGCGCCTCATGCAAAAAATCAGAGAACTGGACAAATCCTTCGCGAGCGTTAAGTTGTGAGACATCCCACAAGGTGATATGACCGTTACGGTCACCGACAACCAGACGTGTGGAATCTTTGTTGAAACGAATGGATGACCCAATTCCTTCGATCGGAATTCGCATAACCTCAGCTCCGGTTGCGGCATCCCAGATGCGAACGGTTTGATCGTAGCCCGTAGTCGCGATCCATTGCCCATCCTTGCTGACGCGTACCTTTTGGACAAAATTGGCTTGTGCCATGCGTAATTTTTCCTGACCTGTGGCAGTATCAATGACGCGTACCGTGTTATCGTCTGAGGCCGTCACATACCATGAACTGTCGGGTCCAAAAGTGACATCCTCCACCCAATCACCATTCTTAATGGAATATTTCTGTCCGCCATATGCAGTTTGAACGGCGCGCACGGTGCTGTCTGCACCCACACTCACAAGCCACTTGCCATCCGGGCTGAACTCGAGATCGATTACTTCACCATTATGTTTAGGCCCTGCTATTGTTTGTTTCCCCATCACAGTCCAAATGGAAACATATCCATCGGATGTGCCAATTGCCATATGTGTGCCACTATTATCAAAATCAATCGTTTTAACATCGCCATTTTGAGTGAAGTAAAGTTCCTCACGCAGATTTTTCATGTCGATAAGACTGACCGCGTTGCTTCTGCCCACGCTCAACCATTGTCCGCCGGGATGCAGGTTCAAATCCCAAATTGATCCGTCAAATTGCATGGATTTTATTTGTTCATGTGTATTTGTATCCCAAAAGGTGACAACTCCTTTTTCGGTCCCTGTAACCAGAATATTGCCATCCTGGCTCATGACCGAGTCATACACAATGCCGTCATTTTGCACGCAGAACAATTGTGAGCCATCGTTTATGCTCCAGACACAGGCTTTGCCGTCAGAATCAACCGTGGTAAATTTTTCCTGGTCTGGGCTGGGTTGGATCGTCCAAATACGCGCGTTTACATCCATTTGCGCAACAGGGATTGGGAGCAGGCTGATGTTGTGCCGAAGGATATTTTCTGCATCTGGAAGGCTGGGTAATCGCTGATATGCGTCCAATGCCAGCAGTGTGCTGGTTTGCAATTCGCCTACTCTATCCTGGTAGATTTTTGCTTCAGAAGCACTGCGTTGAGCATTTGCTTTTTGGGCATTCTCATCAGCTATTATTTTTTGCTCTTCGGCAATTGCTTGTTGTGTGGCGCGTGCCTGCTCATTGGATTCTGCAATTTTCTGGCTGCTTTCCGCCTGGTCTCTGCTTTTGCGCGCTTCAAGGGTTTGATTGAATGCATAAACTCCAAGAAACACGCTAAGCACCAATGCGACGCCAATGCCGATGGTCAGGTTTCTTTGGCGCTTCACAGCCATCTTGCGGCTGGTGCTGATATATTCCGCCTGAATGGGGACCACCGCGCGCGTTTCATCTTTGGTTGATTCGATCATCCAGTGTTCGCCGTCGCTGAGGTCTGAGCCTTGCAACAGGTAGCTATTGTTGCGACCTTTTTGTTCCCATTCCGTGGCGCGTTGGAGAAGACGAGTATGTTGCTGTACCCAGCCCAGATCGGTTCTAATACTTTCGATCAGCCGGGGGAGTGTGGCTTTGAAGTCGTCCTTCTTGGGACGCATATATACCCAATTGGTCGAGGCCAGTTTTGGGTGCATCTTTTGATCTTTTTCCGGGTCGCTGTACAAAACAGGGATGATCTTCTTATTGTACTTAATACTCAATTCCAACTCATCCATACAAACTTTGGATTTGAGCGAATCGGGGCTGATCACAAAAACAAAAGCATCACTTGCTTCGATCGCAGCAGTGATCTCCGCCATCCAATCGGCGCTGAGCGGAATTCCTTCCCAATCAACCCACGTTTCGATACCATTTTCGTTAATGGCTTTGTTTAACTTGCTGACAAAAAGTTTGTTTTTACGTGAGTATGAAATGAAGATTTTAGTTTTACGCGATTCGTTGTTTTCTGCCATAACCTTCTCGATTAGCGCGAGACGAACCAGGCTGCAACATAGCCTTCATGCGTTGCGTCTTTTACCTTGAGCCATTTGTCATTTGCACCGATCTTTGCTTCACCGCCTGCTTCCGTAATGGTGAATTCGTAGTTGATCGGTACGCGCTTGATCAGTGAGGCATCGCTTACAACAGGTTGATTGCGCAAGGAGACCATCTCAACGGTGGTTTTTACTTTATTTGTTGGTCCTGTGGCAGAAGCGACTGCTGTTTGCGCGGTGGAACCTCCCGCATATTTCACATACCACGCGGCAACGTAACCTTCATTTTTGCTCGCGTCGCGCACCTTGATCCACTGGTTTTGCACGCCGACTTTTGCAATGGCTTGATTGGCTGGTTCAAGGCTGACCAATTGCTCAGTTGCTGGAATACGGCGGATCAATGTCTCAGGCGAGATGACAGGCTGGGAGCGGAGAGATAATTCTTCGGTGGGGTAGAGCGCCAAAGCGCCAGCAGGAACAGGCGCAGCGGCAGGTTTGGGGGCAGGTGCCGCACCAGGCTTGGGAGCAGGAACAGACACAGAGGTCGGAGAAGAAGCAGGCTTTCCTTTTTGTTCCGAAACATACCAGGCGGCCACATATCCTTGATCGCCGTTGGGATCCTGTACCTGGATCCACTGACCTTGCACGCCAATTTTTGATTTCACTTGTGCTTTAGGCTCAAGGCAGATCAATTCAGTTCCCATCAGCATACGCTTCCACAGGTATCCGCTAACAGATGGTTCTGCGCGCAGAGAAAGATCATCCTCTCCCGCGTAGATAATAAATTTTTCAGCAGGCACATCCACTTTTATTACTTTGGGAGGTTCAGGCGGCGTGGTGCTGTAAGAGTTAAACCATAACACGGCGCTGATCTCAGATTCCAATTTTGCACCATTGAATTTATAGCGCGTGGTAAGCAATACTTCCTTATCAGGGCCGTCGCCGCTATATTTAAAGGGATCGTAAAGCGAATAATCATTCCCCTTTTTTTCTTTTACCAAAACAAAATGGGTCTGAAGACCCGCCTGCTTATTCCAATCTACTTGCAGGATCACTGGCTTGCCCGCCGCAACCGCCGCATCAATTTGCGCGATCGGTGCAGGGTATGCCTCGCAATATTGCATGTCATTGTAGGCACAATTAGGCCAAACGTAGGGGAGGAAACTGGGCATAAATAATGCCCCATTAAAACCTCCAGCGTTTCTGAATTTTTCATTGGCGGTTACGGGGGTCTCGTTATAACCAATTCCATTGAGCATCATAGTAACAGACGTAAGCAAACAACCCCAACTGCCAATAGTCTCTTTCCCATTTCCAAGAGGTGTTTTTTTCCACGCTTCATCATTCTGGTAAAGGTTTTTTGTGACAAACATATTGACCTACCTCCATTTTATGGCTTGAATTAATTTGTAGAATTCTGTCTGTGATTAACATAATTTTACCCCATTTAGTCTGCAATGAACTTGGCATATTTTAAGGTTTATGGATTAAGAACTCCGCTTCGCACTAACCCTTAGCTTGTCAGCCATTAATGGGCTTTTTTCTCCATTTGGCAGTACCGCCTTTACGTCTTTAAATTTTGTATATACCGAAGTGCAAGTTTCCGTAATTCTTTTTTTGAATAAATCAGCGGATGTTCTCGCGGGGAGGGTTATTTAGTATATTGCCTGAGCCACCAATCAGAATTAGGCAGGTGACTCTCTTTAACTTTTTTGAGCAACTCATCTGTATCAAAGTAAACGCGACGTGAGTCTATATTTTAATGTATCCCCACTCTGGGCAATGATCATATATTCTGCCCAGGGCAGCAAACTGACTGGATTGCCAGGCGAAAATGCAAACTTAAACGCATTGCCGATGCTGCCTGAATTCAGAATAAGTTTATCTTCATATCGCCGAACCATTTGAATGTGTGAATGTCCGCCGATGAATATATCGGATTTTTGCTCCCCAAAATATGCATCCAATAGTTCGGGAGGGGTTGTTGCCTGAATAATATCGGTAAATGAAAGAGGCGACCCATGAAATGCAAGAATGGTGTTGCCATTGGGTAGTGCGATTTCGTGCAGTGGCTTAAAAGAATCAATGAACTTAAGATCGTCTGGCGATAGCTTGTTCTTACACCAGTACATATCAGGAATGAGGTGGTCGGTAATGTCATATTGAAACGCACTCTCAGGATTTAGCACTGCCGCATCATGGTTTCCTTTAATATACACACAATTCAGTTCTCTTAAAGCGTTCAATACCTCAACAGGCTGTGGCCCTATGGTGACGGTATCGCCGAGGCAAATGATCTGGTCAATGGCCTGTGAGTTAATATCCGCAAGGACAGCTTGTAATGCAGTGAAATTACCGTGAATATCGGAGATAAAAGCAATACGCATGAATTAACCTTTTACAGAGTATCGCATAATTTACTAGACCGAAATCATGATTTCTGCTCGTAATTTTTACAAAAAGTTTAGTATTTTGTGAGACAGGCGATATTATTGTCATTGTACACGAACAAAAGAGAATAATGCGCGATTTGCCATAAAACTAGAACTTTTGGGCGATGCGTCAAACTTAACCCTTTTGAGCTTGCTCTTTCAGCTAAAAATCCGCACCTGTTTGTACCCAATACTTATGGAAAAGGCAAAACATAAAACAGCATGACCAGGAACATGGTCGCGTTGCCCGCCAAAACACAGACATGCCAAATTTCATGACTGCCAAAATAAGGTGGAAATGGATTTGGTTTCCCGCTCGCAAAGATGAATGCTCCAATAGTGTAGAAGAGTCCGCCTGCGAGGAGCAGGGAGATGGCTTCCATGCCAAGCTGGGTATAAACGGGGCCGATCAGAAAAACGACGATCCACCCCATCAGCAAATAGCTGATATTTGACATCAGGACGGAAATCCTTTCAAAGAAAATGGATTTGATCGTAATGAAAAAGACAGCCAGGCTCCAAATGACGCCAAATAAAACCCAGCCTGTCGCGCCGCTAAAGATTACCAGGCAAAATGGGGTGTACGTGCCTGCAATAAGCAGATAAATTGCATTGTGATCGAGAATGCCGAAAACGCGCAGGTATTTTCCGAAGAGCAAAAAGAAATGCAGAAGACAACTAAATAGCAAAGATAGGAATAGGCTTGTGCCATAAATGGAAAAACCGATTACATGCACTGGTTTATCGTTGATCGCCGACAAAGTGACCAGCACTACCAGCGCAGAAATGGACAGTATCGCGCCTATCAAATGACTGATGGAATTGAAATACTCGTTACTGTCTGAAGCTGAGATCTGTGGGTCAAGGGAAGGTTTTTGTAGGTTCATGTGCGCGAGTATATCTTACATATGGACTAACTCACTTCCTAATACAGGTTGGATCGGCAGTTTACTGACGTGCTGAAAATTCGAAAAATCGGTCTTGTATAATCAGAAAATGCGTGCTATACTCCGCAGTCGCGTTTCAGAAAATACAACGAATTAAGGAAGACCGAAAATGACAGACTTTATTAAAGCCGTTGAGGCCAAAATTAATGAAAAAATCCCGCAGTTGAATCCAGGTGATACGGTCAGCGTGCACGTCAAGATCAAAGAAGGCGACCGCGAACGTATTCAGGAATTCAAGGGAATTGTGATCCGCCTGCGAAAGGGTGGCAACGATTCATCCCTCACTGTTCGTCGCATGGCTGCCAATGGCATCGGTGTGGAGCGCACGTTCCTGCTTCGTTCCCCGCGCATCGACAAAATTGTGGTCGAACGCCATGGCAAAGTCCGCCGCGCACAGTTGTACTTCATGCGTGACCGCACTGGCAAGGGCGCGCGCCTCAAGCAGAAATTCGACTAAATTTCAACACGTTCAACCAACAGGGTTCTTAGAAAGACCCTAAAGGTCTTCAAGGCCTTTAGGGTCTTTTTGTTTTGGAGAGTACCATGTCTAAACCACTGATCGGCATCACCACGCGCAACGGCAAAGATTCGGATGGACATCCACTTACTGCCCTTCAGCACTCGTATACGAACGCCATCGTGAAAGCGGGTGGACTTCCCATCCTTATCCCTTCCATGTTGGCGGAGGAAGACTTCCTCGATTTGTATTCGCGCGTTGCAGGAATTCTCTTCACTGGCGGCGGGGATGTTGTCACTGGAATATTTCAACGGCTCAGACCACCCGAGAATTGGTGAAGTGGACAAAGGACGGGACACTACCGAGATCAGTTTAATGCGTGCGGCTGTCAACGATGGCAAACCTGTTTTAGGAATTTGCCGCGGCGCGCAGGTGATGAATATCGCTTTGGGCGGCACGCTTTATACGCATATCCACGACCAGTTGAAAGGTGCGCTGGATCACGATTATCCCGGTGACTTGCGCCGCGTGCTTGTTCATCCCGTCAATGTAGAGGAGAACACACGCTCCGCTGAAATCTTTGGCGAGACTTTGTTGAATGTCAACAGCCTTCATCATCAAGGCTTGAAGGATATTGCACCGGGTCTCCGTGCAGCAGGATACTCACCCGATGGCTTGGTGGAAGTAGTTGAAATTCCCGATCATCCTTACGCGGTATCGGTGCAATGGCACCCTGAGTGGCTTACAGATCAATTGCCTATGCAAAGATTGTTCAAGTCATTTGTGGATGCGGCGGGGGGATAATCGCATTTTCTGCAACGCGCATTATCATTGACCATATGCCTAGTACTATTTCTCCCATCGGTATATTTGACTCCGGCGTAGGCGGTCTGTCCGTTTTGCGGGCGATGCGCGCGCAGATGCCAGAGGAAGGCATGCTCTATTTCGGCGACCAGGCACACGTGCCGTACGGTCCGCGTTCGATGGAGCAAATCCAGAATTTTTCAGAGGGGATCACAAAATTTTTACTGGGTCATGATTCAAAATTAATTGTCGTTGCTTGTAATACTGCCTCTGCCGCCGCGTTGACCTATCTTCGCGGACGTTTTCCAACCGTCTCTTTTGTAGGCATGGAGCCTGCCGTTAAGCCTGCCGCAGAGACGACGAAAACGGGAAAGGTGGGTGTGCTGGCCACCCCGGCAACTTTTCAAGGCGCGTTGTACGCTTCAGTGGTGGAAAGGTTTGCGGCTGGCGTCGAGTTGTTTCAACACACCTGTCCCGGGCTTGTGAGTCAAATTGAAAAAGGTGATTTGGCTTCAAGTGCTACGCGTGCGATCCTTGAAGATGCGCTTTTCCCCATGCTTGCAAAAAATATTGATACCGTTGTCTTGGGATGCACCCACTATCCGTTTGTGATTCCGCTTATCGAGCAGATCGTGGGAGAGAATGTTCGGGTGATAGACCCAGCCCCCTCGGTGGCGAAACAGGCTAAACGTCTGCTTGAGGCGGCGGGGACGAAGAGTCAATTGCAGGGTCACGCCTCTGTCCGATTCTTCACATCTGGCGATCCATCTGAAATGGAATCCGTATTGCCTATATTGCTGGGAGAGTCGGGCGAGGTTGAGTTGGTTACCTGGAAAAAAGACCGTGAAGTAGTTTAACTCCTCCCAATTCCTGCTTCTAAAATTGTTATGTTTTGAATTCCACTTGCACCACTTCAATATTTGCGGCATTGAGAAAGTTCATCGCGTTTTCATCGGTGCGATAGGCTGTGCTGTAGACGATGCGCGAGATGCCCGCGTTGATCAGCACCTTGGTACAGTTGATGCATGGCAGGTGCGTGACATAACACATTGCGCCTTTGGTGGTGACGCCGTGCAGGGCGGCTTGAATAATTGCGTTCGTCTCGGCATGGATCGTGCGCACGCAGTGACCATCCACCATGAGATGACCGATCTCGTCGCAATGTGCCTGCCCGGCGGGGGAGCCGTTGAAGCCCGTAGTCAGGATGCGTTTTTCCAGCACCAGCACGCAGCCCACAAAGGCGCGGTCACACGTGCTGCGCTCGGATACAGCGTAGGCGATCTTCATGAAATAAGAATCCCAATCAGGGCGCATAGTTAAGTTCCTCTCTTATCGTAAAAAGAGCGACGCAATTGCGTCGCTCTTTTTACGAAGCGGATTTATTTTATCAATTCAATGGTGGGGTTCATGGGATTGCGCCGTTGTTCGTCTTCCTCATAATTAACGAACACCGAGGCATTGCCGTTTGATGAAACGTTGTAGCCAATGATCTGGCTGTGGATCGCCGAACCATCGGAATTGCCACGGAAGTCGATGCACGCTGAAGGCGCAAGCACGGTGCCATACAGTGTACCGTTGCCATTACCCCTGTAATTGATCCTTTGAGAGCCATTATCAGTGAAAGCTCTGGCAGGGAGTCGGGTCGTAAGCGATTATCATGTAGTAGCTTGAGTAAGTTCCTGACTTGGTTGGGGTGCCTGAAAAGCCGCCACCGCCGGCAAATTTCAAATCGAAAGCAAGGTCTGTCACATAAAGCGTGGCATTATTCAGAATAACATCTGTTTGATCATAAGCATCAAAATCCGTGATGCAATACACGCCGTTGGAGATAGTAACCGAACCGCCGCTGGGCGCAGGTTGAGGTTTACCAACACCGCCGGAAAGGCAGGGGTTGGGAGGCATGATGGCAAGCACATCGTCGGGGTAATTAATTTTTTTGGCGGTTTGGTTTGGATTTGAACAGGTAAAGTTACTGGCGGTTCCAACTGTGGTGACGCATCCCCCGTTTAGGTTGACAGAACCATTGTTTTTTGAGTAGGCGCAGCCATTGGAGAAGATCCCACCACCTGTGATCTCCCAATGCGCAGCACCACTATTACCTGAGTCGTACGCGCAATCGCTGGTGCTGGGGTTGAGACCGACGATCGCGTTTCCATCGAAGAGCGGGGCAATGTATGTGCCGCATGCCCGCGTGGTGGCAGTCACCTTGTTGGTCGTCGTTCTAATGCCAACGATGGGGGCAAAATAGGTGTTCAGCATGGGAAGTGATCTCTACGGTGATGTCTTTGTTGTTGGGAGATTCATCGGGGCATGTGTCGGCTGGTGAAGTCACGTAGGTGATTACAACTTCGTTCTGTATGCCATCGTCGTTGAAACCATTTACCGCGGCAATATTTTGTGCGGCAGCTTCGATATTCTCATCCTTGGAGTTCGCAAGTGCTGCGGCAAAAGCGGCTGAGTCTGCGGCGTTTTGGGCGCGGCGGCGTTCGCTATATGCCAGCCCTCCGTCAACTGTCAGGCCGGTAATGCCGATCAGCCCGATCAGGGCAAAAACGATCAGAATGATCGCCTGGCCTTTTTCAGATTTTTTGTGAATCATGTTTAACTCCTTTGAAAAATAAAAATAGAAATAAAAATAATAAATAGAAATAAAAATAGAAGAACTTATAAATAATAACACGGAATAATATTTGCCTAAGAATATTATACTGTTTAATTGTGGATATATACACCCAATTTTGCCCCTATTGGTATGGCCTATTTGTCCCCCTTTTTTACCTGTCCGCCAAGGCAGATAAAAAGGCTCGAATAATCTCAATTTCTCTTGAAAACTCACCCCGAACGATTGAATTCAGGGTGAGTTTTTTATTAGGCTGGCTTACTTGATCAATTCAATCGTGGGTGTAACAGCCTGGCGGCGAATTTGGTCTTCGACGTAATTAATTGTTGTATTGGCATCACCGTTAGCAGAAACATTAAATCCAATTATCTGGCCATTAACATCAGCAGTGCCATTACCGCGAAGGTCAATACAGGCAGTAGGCGCAAGTATGGTGCCGTAAGGTTCGCCGCTGGCATTACCTCTGTAGTTGACTACTTGAGTATCCATGCTTGTAAATAAATCACATTCCTGACCCACTGGAAGCGGAGCAATCACCATAAAGTAACTGGAAAAGTCGCCCGTTTGTGTGGGAGTGCCGGAGAAACCGCCGCCGCCAGAAAACTTAAGGTTGAATTCCTCGTCTGTAACATAAAGTGTTGCATTGTTGAGAATGATATCCTTGCTGTCGTAATCATCAAAGTCTGTGATGCAATATACACCGTTATTGAGTTCCACAATGCCGCCGCTGGGGGCAGGTTGAGGTTTCCCAACACCGCCGGAAATGCAGGGGTTTGGGGGCATAATATCATCAATATAGATCTGATCATATGGCGCAGCTGGGGTAGTACATATATTATCCATCCCGGTTGCTCCTTCAACAGCATTAACGCACTGATCACTATCCAGTGTAATATTGTATTTACCGACGGCACAGCCATTGGAAAAAATTCCACCGCCCGTTATTATCCATTCAGCGTTACCTGTATCGCTCGTAAAAGCGCAGTCGTCGGGATCAGGGTTGAGACTGACAATTGCGTTTCCGCCGAAGATTGGGGCAATGTATGTGCCACACGCCCGCGTGGTAGCGTTCACCTTGTTGGTCATCGTTCTAATGCCAACGATGGGGGCAAAATAGGTGTTGAGATGGGAAGTGATCTCTACGGTGATATCCTTATTGCCGGCAAACTCATAGGGGCATGTGCCGGCTGGTGAAGCCACGTAGGTGATCACAACTTCGTTCTGGATGTGGTCGTCATTGTAACCATTTGCGGTGGCAATACTTTGTGCGGCATCTTCGATATCCTCATTTTTGGAGTTCGCAAGTGCTGCGGCAAAAGCAGCTGAGTCTGCGGCGTTTTGGGCGTGGCGGCGGTCGCTATATGCCATTCCTCCATCGACTGTTAAGCCGGTGATGCCGATCAACCCGATCAGGGAAAAAACAATCAGAATGATCGCCTGGCCTTTTTCAGATTTTTTATGTAACATGTTTTACTCCTTGACCAGTCCAGCGGACTGGAGAAAAAATAGTCTCTGTCCGTGGTAATGAAAAATATTTTGTGGGGTGCAGATAATCGCTGAATTTGCCTATTCATGAGAGCATTTCGCGTTTTTCCGTATGCTTCGCGCAAACATACTGGAATTTATTTCCAGCAACTCAACGTATCCTATAAATATTATACTGTTTAATCTGGTTTGTATATGCGGGTAACGTTCAATCCGTTATACACTTTTGTTAGGGGAGGACGCGGTTTTGTCACTCTACTGTAACGCTTTTTGCGAGATTTCTTGGCTGGTCTACATCCAAACCGCGAATGGCGGCTATGTGATAGGCAAGCAGTTGCAAGGGCAAAATGGTGACAATGGGAGAGAGCATCCACGGGCACTCGGGAACCCACAGAACATGGTCTGCCATTCCCTTGACCAGTTCGTCGCCTTCTGTGGCAACAGCTATGACCCTGCCGCCGCGCGCTTTGGCTTGCTGGATCTGTGAGATCATTTTTTCGTGCCAGGGGTCTTTTGGAGCAAGGCATATGATCGACATTCCCTCATCAATTAAGGCGATGGGTCCATGTTTCATCTCCCCGGCAGGGTAGCCTTCTGCGTGGATGTAAGAGATCTCTTTAAGTTTGAGCGCTCCTTCATAGGCGATGGGCATATTGATGCCGCGCCCAAGATACAGGCATCCCTGAATATCCTTTAGGATGTGCGCGATCTTTTCGACTTCAGGCTCGTTTTCAAGCGTCTTGCCTGCCAGGGCGGGCACAAGGCGCAAGTCAGATACCAATGCCTTGCGGGTCGTGTCATCCAATGTGCCGCGCAGATCGGCGAGTAAAATGGCGAGCATGTATTGGTCGACCAGCGGTGCGGTAAAAGCTTTGGTGGATGCCACGCCCACTTCGGGACCTGTTTGCATGGATATGTAACCATTTGCCACGCGCATGGCTTGGGAGCCAATTGCGTTTACTATGCTCCAAATAATCGCGCCTTTGCGCCTGCCCTCTTCCATCGCAGCGAGGGTATCTGCTGTTTCTCCCGACTGCGAGATCGCCAGTACGACCGTATTGCTGTCTATGATCGGGTCGCTGTAGCGGAATTCGGAGGCAATGACAACCTCAACAGGAATTCGCGCAATCTTTTCGATCAGATATTTCCCGACCATGCCCGCGTATGCCGCTGTGCCGCAAGCTGTAATATATATTCTCTGGATGCGTTTTGCGAGTTCAGGGGTCAGGTTTAATTCGGGCAGACGAATACGTCCATTTGTGAAATCCACGCGGCCCGCCAGTGAGTCTGTTAACGCGCGCACCTGTTCATGGATCTCTTTTTGCATGAAATGACGGTATTCGCCTTTTTCCGCTGAAACCGCATCCCAGGCAATTGTATGAATCTCGGGCTTTACTTCCCTGCCATCCAGTGTTTTCACGTTTACGCTGTCGCGTGTCACAACCGCCATCTGGTGCGACTCCAGGAATATCACTTTGCGTGTATGTTCAAGAATGGCGGGGATGTCTGAGGCAATGAAATTTTCATTCTCACCCAATCCGATCACAACGCCGCCGGCGTTTCCAATTCGAGCTGTGACGATCTTATCAGGTTCATCGTTGGACATCAAAACAATAACATTTGCCCCTTCGATCTGATTGAATACTTTTTGTGCCGCGTCTTCGAGGCTGAGTCCACTTGCCATAATGTGTTCGGCAAGATGTACGATGGTTTCCGTGTCTGTTTCCGAGTTGAAGACTACACCTTCACTTGCCAACTCGTCTTTTAGTTCGAGGAAATTTTCCACAATTCCATTGTGGACCACGACAACTTTGCCGGAATTGCCGACATGCGGGTGAGCATTGCGTGCCGATGGGGCGCCATGTGTCGCCCAGCGGGTATGACCGATGCCGGGGGCGCCATTCACAGGATCCTTTTGAACAAGGTCGATTAATTGGGATAACTTTCCCGCTTCTCTTCGGACTTCGATCTGCCCGTTATTAATGACGGCAACTCCAGCCGAGTCATAGCCGCGATATTCAAGCCGTTTTAATCCATTGAGTATAATCGGCGTCGCGTCGCGCGAACCGATATATCCGACAATTCCACACATAATTGGGTTCCTCCAGATTTTTTAGTTGTTTTATTGCCCGTATTTTTTACGGGCATTTACATTTGCCATTCTTTATAATTTTATCCGCATGGTTGCCCTTGCGGTGTTAAGTATAAAGTTGATACTGGAGGGAAAGATGAATGGGCGATGGCACGCCCGAAGGGCTTCCGCTGAACTTTCGATTTTCTTCTCCCGATACAGCCGTCACAAGTCCAAGCTGAATCTGGACGTGTTATTGGCGGGAGAATTAGCTTCACTTTGGAATGAAGAACCCTTATCCTCGTCATCCTTTTTGCAAAGGATCATGCGCTGTCTTTCCCTAAAACAAATTGTTGGTTGGAAACCTCCTTTCAAAAACTAGATGGCCGGGATTATAACTGATTTAAAGGCATGACCGCCGTCTGCTGTGAGGGCGGTCATGCTTGGTCATCTGATAATGAGGAAGACGATCAATATCTCTTCTTTGAGGTCTTCTCCGCGCTCTTAATTTCTATGGCGTGGCACATGAAGGCTGCAGGATGGTATTTGTGGCGCTGGCGGTGAGTGGGATCGTATTTGTGCCGATCATGGGACCCACGATCGGAAATGCAATATTATGCAAATATACGATCTTCACTGTGATGTAGTTTGGTGTTGGCACGCCGCTAATACTCGTTAATCCTTCACAGTTGTCAAGTGGAACTTCCACTGTAATGGTATCAGCATCAAGGACGATCACGTCATTTGCGGCTGAAATCGCGTGAAATTTAATGCCTGTCACATCGTCTGGTTCGATCGAGCCGTATAATGCGCCTTCCTGCGCGGCGTCACGAATGGTGATGTATTGGAATAAGGCCAGGCTGATCTCTATCGCGCCCAGCAGCAGCATGAGCATGATCATCAGGCTGATGGCAAGTTCGACCAGGCTTTGAGCCCGTTCGGTACGTTTGCGTATGAAGGATGTAGGTATATTCATAATACTTGCCTTAGGGGTTGCTCCATGTGCCGCTACAACCTAATTGTGAGAATGTGAGCGTGAAGTCGGAAATTGTTGTGTTGTTATTGAATGTAGCTGTCACAGTTGCTGTTGCTCCAGATGCAATAGCCCACGGACCGTTGTATGTTTTATCACCGCTGCCGTCACCAGGATTGCCGCTATAGATCGTTGTGCTTGGGCTTGCGAAGGTAAGATTTTGTAAGCGGCGGTTACTTGGCCAGGCAATATGAATGGTTGAAATGGTAACTGGTGCGCCTGAATTGTTGACAATTGTCCATATCTTGGTTGTTCCAGAGGAATTATTAAAGGATAGGGGAACTGTGGTTGGTGAACAAATCAACACCGTTACAGTGGCAGATTGGGGTATATTGTTCGCGTTAACTGTGGTCGCGCCATATGTTGCCGTGGCTCCAGTGACTGTGTTTGTTTTGTTTCCCATGGTTGTTACAGTGTATATACCCTTGCAGGATGTTGAAGATCCTGGCGCGATGGACGGGGCAGCCAGGGAGCAATCGAATGTGATAGGAGTAAGACTTGAAGTGATCGTGTAGGGAGATGTTAAATCAACGCTGCCGGTATTCGTGAATGTATATGTAAATTCCACTGCTGAATTTAATGCTGTAACCGTTGTAAAATTGGCGGCTACACCTATATTAAAGCGCGGTCCATTGAATGTAATTGTTGATAATGTTATGGGCGTGGCCGAAATGGTTTCAGGTGTCCCATTATTAAATGTTGCAGTGGCAGTACCTGTAGTTGTGACCATACCAGCCGCAGCATCAATGTCGGTTACGGTGTATGTTCCCGTGCAGGTACGGCTGGGAGACAAAGGGACGAAGTCACTTTGATCTGCGCAGGTAATCGTAGTTCCTATGGTGTCGGTTACTGCAATGGGCGTTTTTAAAGTCGTGTTTCCGCTGTTGGTAAGGGTATAGGTGTAAAGAATGGTATCACCAGCATCAACTTGATCATCGCTTGGGGTTCCAACAAGGGCGGCTGTAAGGGTTTTTGTTTGGCTGATCCCAACTTCTACTGTTACCGGGTTCGAAGTAACAGCTTTTGAATTCATCGTGGCTTTTACAACTGTTAAGCTTGAAATGCTGACGCCAGCATCAATATCAGCCTGGGTGAACGTATACGTTCCGGTGCAGGTTCTGGATGATTGTGCAGGAACGTTATTGGGACATGATCCGTCGATTGATACTCTTGTGTCTGAAACGACAACCCCGGTTGCATCGAAGTCAGTATCGTTTGTTAGTATAAAATTGTAAGTTCCAACTCCAGGGGCGCTTACAATAGGAGGCGGGGTAACTTCCAGAAGGAGCGGGGGCGTGAGTACTGTGAATGTCGCAGTGTTGGATGTAAGGGTTGTGGAATTAAATACTGCATTTGCAGTGGCCTGGTTAACTATTTGACCGTTATCAATGTCTTGATCTGTAACTTCGTCGGTTCCGTTGCAAGTTGTGGTGGCTCCCGGCGCAATATCTGCGGTATCAGAGCAAGTCACGGGGATTTGATCATCTGATACAGTAAATGGCGCTTTCAGGGTTACATTGCCAGTGTTGGTTATTATGTAGGTGTAGGTAATTATTTTACCAACCTTCGATGCAGCAGCAGGCGAACCCGATTTTGCCAGACTTATGGCCGGTAATTTATCGGCATAAATGACAGCGGAAAGTGTATTGGCTGGCCACCCGGTTGGGTATGCCTTATTCTTGAAAGAGCCTGCGTCAAGGTCTGCCTGTGTGATGACATAATCGCCTGTGCAGGTGAAGGTAGCTCCAGGTATAACGGTGATTGCGCCGCAGTCAACGGTTATTTTGTCGTCTACAATAGTGGGATTTACAAGGTCCCCAAGACCCGAATTTCGCAAGTTATAGGTGTAATGAATAACCTGGCCTGCAACACTGTAGGTGGTCGGATTGGGAACGATAGATTCCAGGTAGGGTTTGCCGTCCCCGGCGGCATTAAAGTCCGGGGGATCTGCTGCGACATAAATATCAACTGAAGTGAGAATAGTCCTCTCGCTTGTTGAGCTGATCACGAATGGCTTAAGCGGCACGATCGGAACAATTGGCGACCATTGTGCTGTCACTTCCACGATGATGCGGTTTCCATTTCCAGTCGGGATAAAATTTTCGCATGCCGGATCAGTAGGGGGTGGGGCCAAGGCTATTGGGTCCCCAAGGTTGTCTAATCCGCCATCGTAGGAAATGGTGACGCTGTCAAAGACGTTGATAAAACCAACCCGCTCTGCCGCAGCTTCAATTCCAGCGCAATCATTATAATAAGGTATTCCATCCGGGTTGTCACCTGTGGCTGAACCATAGCGTGCTGCCTGACGCGCCGCTGTAATTGTGGATGCGTAGATGAATAATAACCGCCCGGTTTCCAATAAGCCATAAATTAAAACCAGCAGGATCGGAAGTACCAGGGCGAACTCCATCATTGCCTGGGCACGGGTCTTTTGATTTTTGTAATGTCGAAATATATTCATGCAAACATCCTGTTTAAAGTTTCGATAGATTGTAAGTTTTGTAATACATTCTCAAATTTCTTGCCATTATTATTGCGCCTTGTCATGCCCGATAATAAACCTGCCTGACAAGTTTTTTATGAATGACAATTGATAATTTGGTTTTTATAATAAGGCAGCGGGGTTGATGTCGGGAGTTTATAGACAAATGACATTTATTCGGCCAAAAAAGACGTAAATATATTATATACCATTGCAAAGGCTGGTGGGGCTGTGTAAGCATCCTGCAACGCTAACAAATTTGTAAGAACTTGTATTGACAATTTCCTTACGGACTTTCGCTTACTCCAAAAATAACTCGCTAATCCTCACTGATCTTTTCAATATTCGCGATTAAGTTAGTCGGGTTCTTGAATTGAACGCCAGCGCGGCATTGCCAATGCGACCTACTGGCTGAGCAGTACCTCCGGCATTTTAAACGCGTCGTAATTTTGATCATCTTTATAATTGATAACGATATTATCCTGTCCATCCACTTCAATGGTATACCCGATAATCTGGCTGTGGAAACCGACGTTGGAGTCCATTCCGTTTAAACGAATATCTCCGCCTGGCGCTAGTATAGTGCCGCGGAAGTCGGATTCAGCATCGCCGTTCAAAGCGATGCGGCCCTTATTTTTAATGGGCATATAGATCAGCAGCCCTTTTGCAGCTCCGTTTTTTGGCGCTGATAACGAAACCTTGGCGCCGCCGCTGACTAGAAATTCCCCATTCTCAATGATCAGGAGCACTCCATTGCCGGTCAAGGTATTGCCCGCGTCAATGACAACATCACCGCTGATACAGTATATGCCTGAGTCCAGGTTGTTAACCCCTTCAGGAGGAAATGTTTCATCGCCTCCCCAAGCGCCGGCGGTCATAGAGCCTGTCAATTCATCCACGGTGGCAACTTTGGAGCCACAACCTATCTTGGGCATTTGGATCGCGGGAGGATAGGCCATGGGAACTGCCCCGGTTTGTACAGGAGCTGGGGTAATGAGTTTTGGCTTTTGTATATCAGCGCCGCCGACAACCGTGATCGGACTTTCATCCTGAATGCGTATACTGCCGCTTCCCATTTGAACAAAAGCACAATCCGCATTGTCTGAATTAACGAAAATTCCTCCGCCTGTCAGGCTGATCGCAGCTTCGTTGTGGATCCAGAATGATTTTCTTTGGCCATCTTCGCATCGACTATGCGGCGCCAAGCTCACCAGCGCGTAGCCATCAAACATTTCGCCCAGTTCAGAAGGCTTTGTCTGAGTAACAGCATGTGCCACGTTGGTAACTCGTGGAATGCCGATGACAGGTCCAAAAAAAGTATCCAGGTGTGAGGTGATGATCACTTCTATGTATTCGGAATTTCCCGCGTAGGGGCCGCTGAGCGGGGGGGTGTTCATTTCAATGATATTTGAGATCCCATCATTGTTATATCCGTTCGCTTTGGCGGTGGCAAGCGCAGCGCTTCGCCAATCGCCGCCTTCAATGCGGGTCAAGGCAGCTGTGAGCGCAGCTGCAGATGCGGCGGTTTCAGTCTTGCGGCGATCTATCAACGCATTCCCGCCGTCAATTGCCAGCGAGGTCATGCCGATCAATCCGATGATCGCGAACACAATGATGATGATCGCCTGTCCGCGTTCACCTTTTTTGTACCTGGGGCGTTTTGAGAATAAAGACATCATGGGCATTGAGGTTGAAGAATAACGTTCGTAGCAGTACCTGTTAATGGGATTGTGTTTGAGCCGATCAGCCGTCCGATGAGTGGCATGAGCAGTGGATATCTGTAAGATACGTTGACCTGTATGCTGTTGGCTACGCCGTTTTCAGCGCCCTGGCATGAGTTTCCCAACACTTTTACATTCACTTTGACGAGGTCCTTGTCCCTTAATTGCACGGGAGATGAGAATACAACATCCTCTGCTCGCGGCGAGATATTGCGGGCGCGATTTTCTATCTCTGCACTATTGGACGGGTTGAAGGAGCCGTAAAAAGCGCCTTCCTGAGCCGAGTCTCGCAGCATCGAATACGAGAAGATCGCCATGCCAAAGTCCAGGGTGCCGAGCAATAACAGGATGAGGATGGGCAGCGTGATAGCCAGCTCAACCAAACTTTGGCCGCGCTCACTTCGAGTGAGTTTGCGTTTTCTTTTTATCACGGACATCTAAAATTTGATCCTTTAATGGTCTGAGTCAACTGGATAGTTTATACAACCAGGATTGCCTATATTGACAATGATTCTCTCTGTGCCATCTGCCAGATCATAGGTTTGATGGAATATGAACTGGACCGTTGATTCGCCTTGCGGGATACGCGGATAAAATGCGGGGATGTAAACAGACGGTGCCTGGAGATCGCCGTTCCATACTTCTTTGTCTAATATGATCTGCGTGAGGCGCAGGCTGCGGTCGTTGTCAAGATGACCTGTGTCATGATTCCATTCCAGGTAGATTTGTGCCGTTATGAGCGTATGCCCGGTCTGGTTGTTGATTTTCATTTCCATAACATTATCTTTAATGACAAGCGGACCATGAGATACGCCAGTCAACCCTGAACAACTAATTGCAGTGGCTGTGGCGCTTGGCGTGTAGGTCGGGAGCGCCGTATTGGTCGGCGCAAGAGTCGCGGTCGGTGGCCGTGGTTTCGCCGGCGTTACTTTGGGCATATTGACCGAGGTTGGGATAAAGGTGGCAGTGGGGTTAATAGTGGCTGTAACAAAGCCTGGTATTGGAGATGGTGTACTGGTTTCAGCTGCAAACCCGGTTGGCAGGGAATTCCCAACGATAGGGATGGATATCAGGAATGAGCGCGCGCTGGCGGATACGATCTCAAGCGGGTCAATCGGCACGATCGAGAGGATCGGTTCGTAAGTGGTCGAAACCTGAACGATGATACGGTCGCCATTGCGGACGGTATAGTCCTCAATTGGGCATGAATCCTCATTTGGGTCTGGGTCAATACCCTCGATTGGGATCGAAGTCCCGTCTGGGTTGATGCCCCGGTCGTAGGTGACGTTGACTTCGTCAAATTTGATGATGAAGGCTGACTGATTGGCAACCTCGCGAATACCTTCACAGTCCTGATAAAAGGCCACGTTGTCAACTTCGCCCGATGCAGACCCATAGCGCGCGGCCTGTCGGGATGCATTCGCGACAGATGAAAAGATAAATATCAGCCGCCCAACTTCGACGATTCCGTATAGGAGCATAAGCAATACTGGCAACGCGAGCATAAACTCCACGATTGCCTGTGCGCGAATTTTTTTAGGTTGCTTGAGGGAAAATAGTTTCATTCTGATGCCAAATTCAGGATACTAAGGAATCGATATCATTGCAAGGGTACTCTTGTTCTACCTGGCATTGCCTACCAGGGCAGGTGTTGCCCGAGCAATCTTCCTTAATGATATGGAGAAACAATGACGGGATATTTTTTATCGAAGAGATCGTTGGTCTGCAATATAAAGTTAAACTAGTCGGGCACGATCATCGCAAGTAGTTTTGGAAAAAAAACGATCAAGGCGGCGGTAGTGATGAAGTACGGCCCATAGGGAATAAAGGTCATTAATGCGCCCGCTGAATATTTGCCTCTAACAACGAGCCAGAGGATGATAAAAATGCTGACAAGACCGCCCAGCAGGATGCCGTATAAAAGACAAAGCCAGATCAATGGCCAGCCGACAATAAACCCGAGAATGGTCACAAGGATAACATCTCCTGCGCCGAGGGCTTCTTCATCGTCAGGTTCCTGTCCGATTGCAAGCAGGCGTTTTGTGCGGATGCGTGTAAAAAGTACTCCAAATCCATAAAATGCCAGCATGATCAGCAAGCCGCCCAACCCGCCTAACAGCGTAGGAACAATTCCATGGGCAACGGTACCAACTATCAGCGCAAGCAAGGCACCGATGACGCTGGTCGGGTGGAGGATCAGACGATGTTCCATGTCAATTACGAAGATAACGCCAAAGTAAATGATCAGGAGCAGCCCGAGAAAATATCCAATTTTTGATGGCGGCTTGACCCAGGTGTAAACGCTTGCCGCGAGGATGATGAACTGGACGACCCACACTCGCATTTTGCGCGGGTGTCCATTTTGACAGGCTCGAAAGAAAAGATAATCACGCCAGTTGAAAGGAGCGTTGCATTCCAGGCACGCAGGTTGACTGAAACGCCGCGTGATTGGCAGGACATCAGCCAAATAATTAACAATCCATCCCGCAAGCCATCCGAATATTATTGATGTAACCAAAGTTATAGACATTGAATTTATTATAATTCCAATTGCGGTTGCCATACAAAGCCGTGCACGCTGCAAACGAACTGTAATGTTCTTGGCGAATTTTAGAAACTGCCTTACAATTTTGAAAGCGTTAAAAGGAGATGTTGATGGAAGAATTTATTATTGAAGGTGGGTATCCACTGCACGGCGAAGTGACCCCATCGGGGAATAAAAATGCGGCACTGCCTTTGCTTGCCGCGTGCCTGCTGACGGCTGAACCTGTGACCCTGCGAAATGTTCCGCAGATCAGAGATGTGCAGGCCATGCGAAATTTGATCGAAAGCCTCGGCGCTGTTGTGGAGGAATTGGATGCAACCACCTGGCGGATCACAACACGGGAATTGGTCGCTTCTCATCTGGACCCGGACCTGTGTCGCCGTATCCGGGCATCGATCCTCATCGCGGGGCCTGTTGTGGCGCGTGCTGGAAGTCTGCGTCTGCCGCCACCCGGTGGTGATGTGATCGGCCGCCGCCGCTTGGATACGCATATTCTGGCATTACGTGCCCTGGGTGCAAAAGTGACCTACGACCGAGTATTCGAGATCGAAGCAAATGGATTGCACGGGGCGGACATTCTTTTGGATGAGGCGAGCGTCACCGCCACAGAAAACGCTGTCATGGCGGCGGTTCTTGCAAAAGGTGATACGCAAATCCGCAATGCGGCATCCGAGCCGCACGTGCAGGAGGTATGTCAGTTTTTGAATATTTTAGGGGCAAAGATAGATGGCATTGGCTCGAATACTTTACATATAACGGGCGTATCAGAACTAAAAGGCGGGGAATTTACGATCGGCCCTGACCTGTTGGAGGTGGTTAGTTATATCGGGGCGGCAGTTGTCACACACGGGGAGATTCGCATTCACAATGCAGGTGTCCAACATCTTGAAATGATTCGGTTGATCTTTTCTCGTTTGGGAGTTCACTGGCAGGTGGATGGGAATGACTTGCTCGTGCCTTCTGACCAATCGCTTGTCATCGCATCTGACCTGGATGGGGCTGTGCCTGAGATCAAAACAAATGTGTGGCCTGCCTTCCCAACCGACTTGATGAGTATTGCCATCACCATGGCAACCCAGGCATCTGGGTCTGTGCTTTTTCACGACTGGATGTTTTCAGGCCGCATGTATTTTACAGATAAACTGGTTGGCATGGGTGCGCGGATCATATTATGCGACCCGTACCGTGTTTTGATCCAGGGGCCCACACAACTGTACGGTGAAAAACTTGAAAGTCCCGATATCCGCGCCGGTATGGCGCTGTTATTAGCTGCGCTTGCCGCAAAAGGAACCTCCACGATCCGAAATGTCCGCCAGATCGAAAGGGGATATGAAAGGGTGGATGAGAAACTGCATAACCTCGGTGCAAAAATAAGACGTGCGACGGAATAAATAAAAACAGAAGCCGCAAATTTTTGCGGCTTCTGTTTTTATTACTCAGTTTCGTTGTATCTTATGGTGCTACAGCGGATGACTTCTTTTCGACAATAATTCTCAGCAGGTCTTAATCGCCAATGCGGATGGTTCAAATGACCGGAAGCAGTCCCGCTGGGACCATCTCTATAGCTTATTCCCGCCCAAAACCAACAGTCGCCTTTTGGTAAATGCAATTACCGTTTTCGTTCCTGGACAAGGTTGTTGTATGACAATGCGCCGCATTGAGCGAATGCGTTTGGCGCTAAATTTAACGACATCACTGTATTGGCACGCCTGGTATCATTTTCAATACGCATGGGATTTGTTGGTCCAGCTTCTCCAACGTTTAACGGTTTATTACAATTATTTGGATCAGATGGAGCCGATGTATTTGTCGGCAGAAGTTAATGGTTCCAATGTGGGAACGATGAGCGGTTCGGCAGTGAAAGTTGGCAAAGGGGTGGGGCTGGGGGTTTCTGTGGGTGGGAGTTGCGTGGCAGTTGGGATCGCTGCCTGGGTCATGGCAACCACTGTCCATGCGGCTGCTACGGCAGTGCCTTCAACATCTGCCGGCGCCATGGTGGGCGTGCCCTGCGAACCGCAAGCCGTCAATAGAACGGTCAGCGCTAGTAAGATAGGTAATATTTTTTTCAACATTTTTTTCTCCGTTTATATATTTGTTTAAAAAAACTTGTTATTTTATTTCGACTCGATCTTTGTAAATCGTTAAATTCAAATCCTGTGATTTATCCAATTTAAAGTCACCAATGATTTTTCGTCCGCCGACCCACGCCACATAAATATATTTACCAGCAGGAGCCTTCGTGGTTATTTTGTATCTGTCTACAGGATACTCAATGATCGTTACATACTTATCCGGGGTGGTGCATTGCAATGAAATATAGGCCTCGGCTTTTGACTTATTCATCATTGAAATGATCCCGAAAGGCAAATTGGGCGGCATTGTACCATAGTACTGATAGTGGCTCGTATCTGTGGGAGTAACGCTATAAGCAGGGTTTGGGGTAAGGCTCGGTGTTGCTGTGGGGGGCAAAGTACCTGCCGTCCCTACTACTGTGCCTGTGCCCAGCGTAGCGGTCAACGTCAGTAATATTGGATTTTGCGTTTCAGTAGGAGTGGACACAACCTGCGTTGGGGCGCTTGTGGAAGTCATCACGACGGGGGTGTTGCTTGGTGCCAATGTGGGAGTTGGCAGGGATTGGAGCGTTTGTTCTACTTGGAACGCCACAGTCGCCTGAATATCTGCTTCGGAGAGAGGAGGAGGACCAGCCTGAGGTGTGGCAGGGGCCGTGCATGCGCTTACTGTAAAGCAAAGTGCGGCGAACAAAAAAAATAGTTTTTTCATAGCCCAACTCCTTTATCTGAAAGCACTAATCCTGGCTGATCACTTCCATAAATTGTGTTACCACGTCGCGCAGCATACGCTCTGGAAGTGCGCCAACCTGACGATGCACCACCTTGCCTTTTGAAACGAACAGCATGGTGGGGATTCCCTGGATACCAAATTTCTGCATCCATTCAGAGTGTTCATCTGTGTTGATCTTTGCCACGATGAGCTTGCCTTCCTGCTCCGCGGCTAGTTTATCAAGTATCGGAGCGACCATTTTGCACGGTCCGCACCAGGGCGCCCAGAAGTCCACGATCACCGGCAACGGCGATTGCATAACAACTTTTTCGAAGGCTTCGTCTGTAATGTGAATAGGTTCTGAAGTCATTTTTTTATATTCCTTTGATTCCCAGATTGCTCATCCAGGGTGATATTTTGAATGAGTTATGAACAAGTCATTTTCCTCATTGAGCCAAAAAAGTATAACATATATTCCCTGATACATTGTGCCCGACAGGGTATAATCGCCGCTCATGAACAATTTATTCTCACGCTGGAAAGACGGTCTTTCCCGTACAAGCAAAGCCGCATTTGGTCAAATTGCATCCATCCTCGGCACGTCCGAGATCACTGCCGATACCTGGGATGACCTGGAGGCACTGCTCCTGCAAGCTGATCTGGGAATTGAGACAACCGCCTCCGTTTTGGATTCTCTCAAGCGCACCGCGCGCACCGAGGGCTTGACTCGTGCCAATGAGCTTTTGGCTTACCCTTCGGCAGGAACTGCGCGCACGCCTCATCACACCGCCTGCTTTAACTTTGAATCATAAACCCTCGGTAATTCTTGTGGTTGGCGTGAATGGCTCGGGAAAAACAACGACCATTGCAAAGCTCGCCTCGCGCTTCAATTCTGAGGGCAGGAAGATTTTACTCGGAGCCGCAGATACCTTCCGTGCCGCAGCGATGGACCAGCTTCAGGTTTGGGGCGACAGGCTAAAGGTCGAAGTGATCGTGGGGGCTTTTGAGTCCGACCCTGGCGCGGTGGCGTTTAATGCCGTTCAGGCAGGAGTCGCCCGCAGCGTAGACATCGTCATGATCGATACAGCAGGGCGCTTGCACACACGATTTAATTTGATGGAAGAGTTGAAAAAAGTTAATCGAGTGGTTGGTAAGGCACTCCCTGGCGCGCCGCATGAAGTCTGGCTGGTGCTGGATGCGACCATTGGACAGAATGCCCTGCAACAAGCGCGGGCATTTAAAGAAGCTGTCAATGTGACAGGTGTGATCCTATCCAAGCTTGATTCGTCCGCGCGCGGCGGCATGGCGTTTGCCATTCAACGTGAACTTGGTCTGCCGATTTTGTTTGCAGGCTTGGGTGAAAAGCCCGAAGATTTGCAACCTTTTGATCCCGATGCTTTTGTGGACGGGATTTTATCGAACGCTTAGGAGTACCCCATGCAGGATTTGATTAATCGCTTGCAGGCCGCGACTGACCTGACTCAACAACTCATGGTGCGTCTTTGACTTGGTGGGCAAAGAAATTCAACTTTCTCAACTTGAAAAAGATATAGAACACCCTGAATTCTGGAATAATTCCACAAGCGCGCAACGTGTGATGAAGACCGTTGCAAGTTTGCGTGATGAAGTGGATTCCTGGAATTCGTTAAAACAACGTCTTCACGACTTGACCGAATTGGCGCAACTCGACGATGAATCCTTGCGCGGCGAACTGGAAACTGAAATCGCCAAACTCGAAGCCGAACTTGATAAACGTTCCTTTGCCACGATGTTCTCAGGTGTTTACGATCATGACGACGCCATTCTTGCCATCCACGCTGGCGCAGGTGGAACAGATTCGCAGGATTGGGCGGGGATGCTTCAACGGATGTATTTACGCTGGGCGGAAGATCAAGGTTTCCGCGTGGAAATCCTGGATTTCACACCCGGTGAAGAGGCCGGCATTAAAAGCATGACCATCTCAGTGGGCGGACGTTACGCCTACGGTTATTTGCGATCTGAAAAAGGCGTGCATCGTTTGGTGCGTCTTTCTCCCTTTGACGCTGCGCATCGCAGGCATACTTCCTTTGCGTTGATCGAAGTCCTGCCGCAAGTTTCCATGGATGAAGCGGATGTCGAGATCAACCCAGGCGATATCAAACTGGATGTGTTCCGCTCTTCAGGTGCGGGTGGACAGAATGTGCAAAAAAATGCGACGGCTGTGCGTCTTACACATCTTCCTACAGGAATTGTTGTGACTTGTCAAAACGAACGTTCGCAATCGCAAAACCGTGAATTTGCAATGAATATTTTGCGCGCGCGTTTATTGGAATTAAGGACAGCCGAAAGAGACGAAGAACGTGCCATCCTGCGTGGCGAATACACAAAAGCTGAATGGGGGAGTCAGATCCGCTCGTATGTTTTGCATCCGTATCAAATGGTCAAAGACCATCGCACAGATCATGAAACTGGCAACACCCAGGCTGTGCTGGATGGCGACCTCAATGGTTTTATGGAAGCCTATCTAAAGAGTGAATCCAATAAGGTATAAAACGAAGGTTATGTCACTGCGAGGAACGAAGCATTCTCCTACTGTGAGCAGGGAATTGCTTTGGGCAGGAACAAGACCGTCCTCGCAATGACATGATCTCTATGAGAATCAAAAAAGAACGGACGTATGTCCGTTCTTTTTTGATTGGCTTTAGCCGCCAGTGGGTACTCGTTTTTCAAGTGTGCGGTTGAACATTTTTTCCTGTTCTTCCGTAGCTGACTTGTAAGATTTGGGGCGAACTTTGCCGCGTCCCTTGGAGCGTTCGAGGGCCGCCTGCCATGCCATTTGCATTGCAGTGAACTGGGGCTCATTGGATACTTCGACTTCCATCTGGTAGTCTTCTTCCTTTTTGCCTTTGGGTTTGCGCTTGTCGCCACTAGCTGCGTTGCGTGGTTTGCGTTCTTCGCGTTCAGGCTTGGCTTCTTCCACAACCTCAGGCTGGAGCGCTTTCATGCTCAAGCGGATCTGACGTTTGCGGCGATCGACATCCAATACTTTTGCTTCGATCTCTTCGCCTTCTTTTACGATTTCACTTGCAGTTTTTACATAGCCGCGGGTGAGTTCACTAACATGAATGAGGCCGGGACGTTCTGCGCCGAAATCAACAAATGCGCCATAGGTCTCGATACGAACGACTTTGCCTTTCACGATCATGTCAGGTACGATCTCTTTCCACTCATAGCCAAGAGGTTCGATCATGGTCAATTCAATTCGATCTTTCTTCACGCGTCGTACCCAAACTTCTACAGTCTGGCCTTCCTTCACAACATCTTCCACTTTGTTGACTGCTTCTTGTTGTAGTTGTGAGATGTGGATCACACCGGGAACACTTTGTCCGATGTCCACAAGCGCCCCCGCTAGTGTTGTCTTCAAGATTTTGCCGCTAAGTTTTGTTTTTGGTTCAAGCGCAACGGCTGGCGCGCTGTCGGGTGTTGTCATAGATATACTCCTACTAGTTGAAATAATGCCGAAAAAAGATTATACCTGTCTGACAATAAACCGTCAATGCGAAATGTGGAGGGAATTAAAGATACGTTTGTTACTTGTCGTTTGTGTTTGTCCTGTGTATAATCAGGCATCAAAAGCATTGATGAGAACGAGTAAATTTGTGGAGAAGTTGTCAGCGAACCTGTGACAGGTGTGAGACAGGTCAACAAAGCAAATTGAAAATCATCTCGGAGCTGCGAACTGAAATTAGTTGAGCATTCACTAAAAGTAAGCAAGTCGTTGCCCAACGTTATATGGGAACAAAGATGATGGTCTTTGGTTGAGTGCCTGTCGCAGGACAGGAATCAGAGTGGTACCGCGTGAGCATTGCTCTCGTCTCTGTCTGAGATGAGAGTTTTTATTTTAATTTCACGTCACACCTGCACTGGCGTACGGTGCAAGTGTTGCGAGGAGGGTGCTCTCCCCGACAAAGCAATCTCCTGATGAGTAGGGGGTTGCTTCGCAACAACCGCTCGCAATGA
The DNA here is from genome assembly GCA_963833175.1 of uncultured Chloroflexia bacterium. Taxonomy (GTDB): domain Bacteria; phylum Chloroflexota; class Anaerolineae; order Anaerolineales; family Villigracilaceae; genus Villigracilis. The sequence goes on along the minus strand of CAWHXC010000015.1, from coordinate 161,854 downwards.
CGATCAAAGGAGTGAGAATGTTCAAATCTGTATCCCCAAAACTTGATGTTTCTTCGATGGAAGAAAACGTCCTGAAATTATGGAAGAAAGCAGGATGTGTTCAAGAAGACCATTGAGCAGCGCAAGGGCAAACCCGAATATGTATTCTATGAAGGACCTCCCACCGCGAACGGACGCCCTGGCGTGCATCATGTGCTGGCACGCGCCTTCAAGGATATGTTTCCGCGTTATAAGATCATGCGCGGATATCATGTCTCACGCCGCGGCGGATGGGACACACATGGTTTGCCTGTCGAGATCGAAGTGGAGAAGCAGCTTGGCTTCAATAACAAACAACAGATCGAAGAGTATGGCATAGATAAATTCAACGCGCTTTGCAAGAAGTCGGTTTTTACCTATATTCAAGATTGGGAAAAACTCACTGACCGCATCGCCTTTTGGGTTGACCTCGAAACTGCGTATGTGACGTACGAAAACGAATACATGGAATCGGTCTGGTGGATCCTGAAAAATTTCTGGGATAAGGACCTGCTTTTCAAGGGATACAAAGTTGTGCCGTATTGCCCGCGTTGCGGCACGCCTCTTTCTGACCATGAAGTTGCGCTCGGCTACGAGGAAGTATCCGACCCTTCAGTTTTTGTCCGTATGCCGCTCGTGGATAAGCCCGACACTTCATTGTTAGTATGGACAACCACCCCGTGGACATTACCAGGTAACGTGGCTGTCGCTGCGGCTGCCAACGTGGACTATGTCACCATCGAGCGTGATAACGACGGCACAAAAGAGAAACTCATCCTTGCCAAATCTTTGGTTGAAAAATTATTCAAGGATGAAGAAGTAAAAGTTTTGGAAACCTTCAAAGGCAAGAAGTTGAAAGGCGTGAAATATCATCCGCTCTTTACCTTCCTGCCTCCCGACAAGCCCGCGCATTTTGTGGCACTTGGCGATTTTGTCACCACTGACGATGGCTCTGGTCTCGTGCACATCGCCCCTGCCTTCGGTCAGGAAGATATGCAACTGGCGAAAGAGAATGACCTGCCAGTGTTGATGACCGTTCTGCCTGACGGCACATTCATCCCTGAGGTCACCCCGTGGCGTGGAGTCTTCGTCAAGGACGCCGACCCGCTCATCATCAAGGATCTGGATGCGCGCGGATTATTATTCCGCACCGAAAAATATACCCACACTTATCCGTTCTGCTGGCGCTGCCATACTCCGCTGTTGTATTATGCACGTGACTCGTGGTTCATCCGCACCAGCGCGCATCGTGACCGCCTCGTGGAATTGAACAACACCATCAATTGGGTTCCCGATCACATCAAGAGCGGACGTTTCGGCAACTGGCTGGAAAACAACATTGACTGGTCGCTTTCACGCGAGCGCTATTGGGGCACGCCGCTTCCTGTTTGGGAATGCGTGGATTGCAAACATCGCGAGTGTGTCGGCTCGGTGGCTGAACTCTCTGAAAAAGCTGGCGCGGATTTAAGTGAATTGGATTTGCACCGCCCCTACGTGGATGAAGTCCACTGGAAATGCTCGGATTGCGGCGGAAGAATGAATCGCGTACCAGACCTGATCGACGTCTGGTTCGACTCTGGTTCGATGCCGTATGCCCAGTGGCATTATCCATTTGAGAATCAGGAAAAATTCAAGGAACAATTCCCAGCGGATTACATCTGCGAAGCCGTGGACCAAACCCGAGGCTGGTTCTATTCGCTGCACGCCATCAGCACTTTGCTGAATGATGCAGTTTCATTTGAAAACGTTATTTGTCTCGGTCACATCCAGGATGCCGAAGGACGCAAGATGTCCAAGTCGCTTGGCAACATCGTCCAGCCCTGGGATGTGTTGAATGCGCACGGTGCCGATGCCCTGCGCTGGTACCTGTACACCGCCTCTCCTCCAGGACAGGAACGCCGCTTCTCTTCGGATTTGGTTGGCGATGTCATCCGCAGTTTTACGTTGACGCTTTGGAATGTGTACTCGTTCTTTGTGACATACGCCAACCTCGACAAACCGCAAGGGTTGACCATCACCGCGCCGACCAACGATCTTGATCGCTGGCTGCTCTCCGAGTTGAATGTGCTCGTCCGCGATGTGACCAAAGCTTACGAAGCATATGATGTGTTGAATGCTACGCGTCCTGTTGAGAAATTTGTGGAGCAGCTCTCCACATGGTATTTGCGCCGTTCGCGTCGCCGCTTCTGGAAGTCTGAATCTGATTCCGATAAGCAAGCCGCATACTCCACACTTTACACCGCGCTGACGACGGTTGCAAAATTGCTTGCGCCCGCAATGCCGTTCCTCGCGGAAGAACTTTATCAGAACCTTGTCCGCAATGTGGATGAGACCGCGCCCGAATCTGTTCATCTTGCTGCGTGGCCCGAAGTGATGACTGAGTTCATTGACGAATCACTCAACCATGAAATGCAATTGATCATGCGCCTCGTCTCGCTGGGACATTCTGCACGCCAAAAAGCGAACCGCAAGGTGCGCCAGCCGTTGGCTTCTGCTGCGTTCTCGGTCAGCACGCCTGCTGAACGAAAAGCAGTTGCAACCTACGCGGATGTGATCTCGGATGAACTCAACGTCAAGCAGGTGCGGCTGTTGGATGCCTCCACCGAAGCGTTGACTCACACGGTCAAGCCGCTGCCCAAACAGCTTGGACAAAAATATGGCAACAAGTATCCTGCCATTCAAAAAGCCATCCTTGCCATGAACGCCGAAGAAGTGGCGAAGACTCTGCACTCAGGAAATGCACTGGTCGTAAATGCAGGCGGCGAGACCTTCAACATCATCTCAGAAGAAGTGGAAGTGAAAGCGATGGCGAAGGAAGGTTTTGCAATTGCCGAGGAAGGCGCGTACGTTGCCGCCCTGGTCACTGAACTGACGCCAGAACTCGCTCAGGAAGGCTTGGCGCGCGAATTTGTCCGCCGTGTGCAAGACCTGCGCAAAGCCGCCGAGTCTGGATGTCGCTGACCGCATAGAAATGTTTGTCGAAGCAAGCCCAGGCTTGAGGTCGGCGATTGAAGCGCACCAGGATTACATCACCGCTGAAACGCTGACATCCAAATTATCATTCGCGACTCCGCCAGAGAAAGCATCCGTTGTTGAAGATGAATTTGATGGAGAGAAGGTCAAGGTTGGAGTGCTGAAGGCAGGGAAGTAGTGGGTGAGAAGTAAAAAGTGAAAAGTTAGACTTCGGAAGTTTTCAAAACTTCCGAAGTCTTTTTAATTTATAATCAATGTATCTACGGGTTTACACGAGTACTTCTAAACAAAGGATGAACATGACAACTTCTGTATCAGCTGAGGAAAAACTAAGCCCAGTGCGTGTTGTGCTGGCGTGGGGCGTGCATTTATTTACGGCAACTGGGGCGATCTGGGGACTCCTCGGATTGATCGCCATCTTTGAACATAATTGGAAAATGATGATCAATTACATGATCATTGCCATGCTCGTGGATGGTTTTGACGGCGTACTGGCACGCTGGGCGGATGTGAAAAAATATGCCAGTGGAGTTGACGGCGCACTGCTTGATAACATCCTTGATTATCTCAATTACGTGGTTGTGCCCGCCCTCTTTTTGGTGGAAGCGGATGTCCTGCCGTATGGAGTGCGATATTTTAGTGCGTTTTGTATTCTGCTCGCCTCTGCGTATCAATTTACGCAAACCGACGCGAAGACCGACGACCATCATTTCAAAGGTTTTCCTTCCTATTGGAATATCGTCGTGCTTTATATGTTGATCATGAATTTATCGCCGTGGGTGAATTTTGCTTTCCTGATGGCGTTCAGCGTGATGGTCTTTATTCCCATAAAATATATTTACCCCAGCCGCAATAGTTATCTGCGTAAACTTACGCTTGCGTTGACCTATATTTACGCCGCAATCGGCATTTGGGGATTGATTCTATATCCCAATCAGCCAGATTGGATCGTATGGGCTTCGTTTCTTTATATCGCATATTACCTTGTGCTGAGCCTGATCCCCAAGAAATCACATGCGGATTGAAATCGTAACTCAGGCGGATGAGGAACTTTACGAAGCATTCCAACGTTTGGTCCCCCAGTTGACGAATAACAACCCGCCGCCTTCTCTTAACGATCTGGCTGATCTTGTCCGAGATGCATCGTCCACGCTGATGGTTGCCCGTGACGATCACGGCGAAATTGTCGGCGCACTCACGCTGACTGTCTACCGCGTGCCGACAGGCATCCGCTCCATTATCGAAGATGTCATCGTGGACAACTCCGCCCGCGGACAGGGGATCGGCGATGCCTTGATGAAATACGCCATCAACCTCGCGCGCGAAAAAGGCGCACAGAATATCTCCCTCACATCCAATCCCATGCGCGAAGCAGCGAATCGATTGTATTTGCGGGTGGGGTTCAAGAAGCGCGAAACGAATGCGTATCAAATGAAATTGTAAATAAAAAGAGCCAGCGAGATCGCTGGCTCTTTTTATTATTTTTTAGTCGATATATCTATTTTGGGTATCTGCTGCAGTTTTAATGGTTGCCATTTCCATTGCCGTTGCCATTATTATTGCCGCCATTTCCATTGCTGTGACCGTTTCCATTACTATTACCATTGCCTCGTTCTTTGGTAGTGGTAATAGTAGTAGCGCCACTGGTATCTTTATTGCTCTTGGTTTTATCTGACATTACACTGCCAAGATTTTCACCTTTTTTGTGCGACCGTACAACATCACCCCAGTTATCGGGTGTTGAGCCATCTGGAAGAGTGATGGCACTATAGTCGCCGCTTTTTTTGGCTTCCAGTAAGGCATCAAAGGTGTCGGTGCCGCCGTCAAGGTTTTTGCTCAGCCACAAGGCTTGTGCGATCACGCCAAAGCCAATACCTTCTTCATGGTAGGTCATGATCGTTTCGTAATCCACGCCTAATAAGCTGCTGAAAAAATCTGTTAGCGCAGAGCCGACAGGATGTTGAGCTTCTTCTGTTGGAACTGTTGTATCCTCTTCGGGAATTACGATGGTCGGGTCAATTTCGACTGTTTGGCCGACGACAACGACATTTTCACCTGTGGTTGCGTCTGTAGTAACCAACCCAAGGGTTACAGCGGCTTCCAGGCTGATCTTTACAGTTTGTGTGGTGCCCGCTGTTTCGTCAAGCAATGTGACGACAACGACGCTTTCACTTGTAGTCGCGTTAGTTTCGATCACAACAGTTTGGACTGTGCCCGTAATTAGCGTGGCATCCTGTGCAAATGCGGTTCCTGCAGTCATGGTAAGCAGGGTAAGTACAATGAACATGCTGGTAAATAGTTTTTTCATTTTTTGCTCCTTTTCTATGTAAAATGCATTTTACAATTTCATTCTAACCCTATTGAGTCGCATTTTTACTTTCATTGCTGAAAGCAGAGGAGTACCAAAGTACCGTTTACTCTAGATTTAGCAGGTATTTTTCGCTGAATTTACTCATATCGCTATATTCACCGCGATATTCTTCAGGGAGTAACTTTGCTATGCGGCACATCATCTCATCTACAATTTGCTGACGTATCTCGCCCGTCACTTTGATCCCCTGTGTATTTATCTTAAATGGCTCGCCCAAGCGGATGTGAAAATCCGTCCGCTTGAGATGTTTGAAATTTTGCATGAAATTCTCGCCGCCCCAATGTGCGATGGGAATGATCGGTGCGCCTGAGTGCAGGGCTACGAGCACAGCGCCTGGCAGGCCTCGCTTTAGTACTCCGTTGTAATTACGAGTTCCTTCGGGCGCAATGCCGAGAATGAGACCTTCTTCCAGTGCGCGTAAAGCTGCTTTGAGTGCATTCATGTCCGCTTCGCCGCGCCGTACTGGGATAATGCCCCATACGCCGAAAACCCAATGCAAAAACTTATTGTCCCATGACTCGATTTTTGCCCAGCCCGTCAACTTGCGTGGCTGAAGATGCGCAAAGAGTAACGGCACTTCGATCTGTCCTGTGTGATTGGTTATTGCGATAAATGGTCCTTGCATGGGAAATTTCTGCAAGTCAGGTGCGTCAATTCTGCAGGTGATACGCGTATAAACACGGATGACAAAGTTGATAAGCCAGTTCATAAAATCAATTTTATCTCACATCCTCCCTAAAGAACATTGGAACAATGTGCGCGCGGTAGAAGAAGGACAGGCTCAGGCGTAGACAATCTCTAATTCGAGTGGGAGCAGTTCCAGGGTCAGGGCTGAACCGCTGAGGCAGATAAATTCTCCATCTGCGTGTGCGGGAAAAGTCTTATCCAAAGACTTTATCGAAATCTTTTTGGCGCGCCGCATCTTCACTTCAGGCTGGGTCGCCTGCGTTCCGCGCAGGAAGTGGGGGATGATCCCAAGGATGCGTCCCTTTGATGCGGTTTCCGCGATGCACAGATCGAAGAAGCCGTCATCTGGTTTGCTATCGGGAGCCATTTGAAAACCGCCGCCCATACGCCTGCCGTTCATGACGGAGATCATCAGCGAAACCTGGTTGATGGTTTCTTCATCGTCCAAAATAATTTCAACGTGCGCGGGATCGTAATAAAGGAAAATGGTTTTGAACACGCCGATCAGATACGCAGGCAGGCCGCGTGTCCAACGGACTTTGACGGCTTCACCGCCAACAGCCGCATCAAAACCGACACCGATGCCATTTCCGAAATACCTGCCTTCGGGATAATCTCCGCCTTTTACACAGCCCAGGTCAATGGTTTTGCGTTTGTTTGCGACCAGTGCTTTTAAGCCGTCCTTTAAGTTTGTGGGGATGCCTGTGCCGCCCGCAAAATCATTACCAGTTCCAATGCCTATCACGCTGAGTGCCACGCCATTGTGCCCTGCCTTTTTGGCGCGCATGATCCCATTGATGGTTTCATTGACCGTTCCATCGCCGCTGGCACACACGATCACATCATAGCCATCCCGCGCCGCACCTTCCGCCAACTCGGCGGCATGCCACATGCGTTCGGTACGTACCAAAGTAAAATCCAGCCTGTTTTCGCGCAGGCTGGATTCGATTTGTGGAATGGATTTTTCTCCAAGTCCATGACCCGAGGTCGGGTTCACAATAATAAAGTATTTCACACACTCACTCCAAATTTTGAATGGGGCGAGTGTATCTTTTGTAATCTTGGTTGTCAACACCGCACTCCCGAAAGAGCATTGGGACGATGTGGCGTTCGGTGCCAGTGTCTAAACAGTATCCCTCACCCTAACCCTCTCCCACAAGGAGAGGGCTCCTAGTGGGATGAGGTTGCTTACTCATTCATGCGCGGTGTTTTGCGATATTCTAGACGATGGCCTGTGTTGGCCATGCTGAGCGCATCAGCCAGTTCATCCATTGCAAACGCTTCTTCATTGTCCAGCACCATCTTTAGTTTGGTAAGGCGCTCTTCCAGCGCACTCATTTTAGCGCGGAACGTGTCAAATGCAACATGGTCTGTTTTTTCGCGCAATGCTTGGGTGGCGTGGTATGCCTCATCCATGGCTTGCATGGCATTGAGAATATCCTCGGCGATCAAAGTCAGGTCAGACATGACAGCCTCCTTTCCATATTTACAATAGCACGTCACGGCTTGTATTTCAAGTAGTCTGAGGGTGTATCCAGATCCAGCAAAATACTTGGCGTATCAAGTTCCACATAAAAAATATCGTCCTTGTGCGCGTTCAGAAAATCACGCATGGATTCGGGAGCGCACATTTGCAGCACCTCACCCCATAATTCCCTTGCGATCAACCAGGGATGCCCGCGCCGCATTTGATAGCTTGGCACGACAATGTTGGATCTGTTTTCACGGAATATATTGCAGACGTTCCGCACGCTTCCTTCCTCCACCTGGGGCTGGTCGCCGAGACAAATGAGAGTTGCTTCCACTGTTGGTTTTTGCGCTTGCAAACCGAGTTGAATCGATTCAAGCATTTCGCCGTTGTTGTTGAGTGTGATGGGTAATTTGTAAATGGTAATTTGAAGGGCAGTTGCGGAGTTCGCAACCAGAGTAATATCTTCAACCCCAGCGGCTTGCAGGGTTTCGATTACTTTTCCCAGCACGGTGGTGTTTCCCCATGGCATCAGCATTTTTTGCTGCCCCATCCGTTTGGATTGACCCGCTGCGAGAATAATGGCTGAAATGCTCATTCCATCTCCTTCAATCTTTGATAATCTTCAGGCTTGTCAACATCAAGTAATAAAATATCATCATGCCACGGAAGATATTCCACGCGATGTTTATCGAAGATGCCGCGCCCGCCCACATCCCCTGTGAGCTGCATGAGATCGGGGAATGTGTCGCGATCAAATAGCACTGGGTTGGCGCGGCGATCTTCCAGCACAAGCGGCGCTAGGATGGCTTGCATATTCTGTCCATGTGACTCGACCAACGCGCGGATCACATCCACAGGAATTTGCGGTTGGTCTGCTAAAAGAAAAACAGCGGCTCCAACCCCCACCCGTCCTCCCCCAAATCCGCCAAGAGGAATTTCTCTATTTTGAGAATTGTTTTGTGCGGATTTGGGGGAGGTGCCCGAATAGGGCGGAGGGGGTGTTAATGCCAGTATCCCTGCGCGAATGGATGTGCTTTGTCCCTGTTGATATTGCGGGTTGTGGATAATTTCCACGGGCAAGCCGTTTAGTACAGATTCTACGTCAGCGGCGTGAAAGCCTGTAACCACCACCACAGGCCAAAGACCAGCTTGAAGCGCGGTTTCAGCAACTTGTCGCACAAACGGTTTCCCTTTCCACTCCAGCAATTGTTTGGGCGCGCCAAAGCGAGTTGATTCACCAGCGGCTAGAATGATGCCCGCAGTGCGCTCGAAAGTTTGAAACTCTGAACCTTTGAGCCTTCCAACAATGACCGAGTCAAAGTGACCGAGCAACTCACGCGCCATCCCGCCGCCGATGGATTGAAGTTCGGGCGTATCGGCCTGATTGAGAAAAGCAACACGCCGCGCGTTGTGTGGGATGTTTTTCAATCCACCTTGTGGATGTGCGATCATGCGCGTAATCACATCAGATGTGATGGTTTGATTGATTTGCAAACCACTTAATTGAGAAAATATATCGGCGCGATGGACATTTTCATCGGTCAGCGGTTTGCCAAGGGCGCTTAACCCCGCAACAACAATGACAGTATCTGTGAATTCAGGAACGGGCGGCTCGTGAGCGGCAGGGGCTTTGAGTGGCTTTTGACGCGAGCCATCCGCTTCAATCAGCAGGGGAATGTTGCGAGCTTTGGCATTTTCGCGTAGCCAATTTAGAACGGATTCATTTATGGGCTTTGTTCTATCGTTTTCAATTTCACCAGTGACAAGAATAACGCCCTCAGCTGGGAGTTGGATGTTGCCTGGACTATGTGCAGTGATATGCTGGTCTGCGAGAGGAATTTGCCAAATTCCAAGATGAGTTGTGGCTGTTATGATCACCGAATTCCGATTTACAATTTCGCGCGCGAGTTGAAAGACAGCAGTGGTCTTGCCTCCCGCGCCAACAAAACTGATGACCTCGAATCCGCTGGTAAGAGACGGTGTGAGATCCAAAGTGCCTTGAGCAGTTTTTGGGGTAAATCTTAGTGCGCGAGAGAGATTCATTTCTGTTATTGTAAATCTAAATTATTCGTATTTTGCAATGCAATTTGCTTTTTATATTTGTGGTAAAGATTGTATAATCCATGACATGTATTTATTTTGCATATTGCGATCATCTGAGAGGTACTGGGCATGAATAAGCCAATTGCGCTTATTGTCGAAGACGACCGGGATGTCCTGGCGCTTTTCCGCCACGTTTTGGATATTGCAGGCTATCATACCGAAATCGTGTTGAATGGCAAAGAAGCGATGGATCGTCTTGAGGCATCCCAGCCAGACATAGTTTTACTGGACCTGCAGTTGCCGGGCATGTCTGGGATAGAGATATTAACGCGTATGCGGGCCGATGATCGGATGCGAAATATTCCAGTCGTTGTGATTACCGCGTATGCGCCATATGCCGCCAGCCTCCCAGTAGAACCAGATTTGCTTTTACTTAAGCCAGTGGATATTAATCGATTAAGCAATCTTGTTCAGCGCCTGCAGGTGACCCAGGGTGCAATGAAGGAGCCAGTCCATGACAAGGTCACTGGCTTGTATACCCTGCCGTTTTTTATATTACGTTTAACGTTTTCGTTGGAGAGAATTAAGCAAAGTGAATTTCGTCGCTTTGGGGTTTTGTTTGCGGATGTGGCCCAGGTCAATGAACTAAAGAGAAAAATCCACACTGATGATTTGAATCGGTTTCTTCATGCTTTGGCGGATCAGTTTAAGGTTGCGCTTCGCCCAACAGACACCATGGCCTGGTCTCCGCGCGATGAATATTTTCTCACCTTGATAGAGGAGATCCCCGCCCCGGAAGTTCCGCTTAGGATTGCGAGCCGTGCCCGGGATAGCATGAAGAAATTTCTTGAGGATCACGATTACGGCTTGGGTTTGCGCGCGAATGTGGGCGTATTACTTTGCGACTCTGGATATGAAGATACTCAGCAGATCATGAGGGATATAGAAATTGCCCGAGGTTATCTTCGCGAAGGTCTGTATACCAACCCTTCAATCTTTGATAGAGACATGCTCAAAAAGAAGTAATCCTGCGTTCTCTTAACGACACGATATATGGGGATAGTTTATTTTACGATACACAATGCCTGTCGAATTTCGCCAAGGTGATAGGCCGTGTGGACTACGATAGCCAGCGCTCCCCCAATGGCGGTCTCGCCTCCCCAATCAATATCGCTTTTGAGCATTGCCAGCACCCTTTGGTAAGTTTGCTGAAGTTAAATCTTGAGGGTGTCCCATTCTTCTGGGGTAACTTCGTTGACAGTGCGCCATATTTCTCCCCAATCCACTTTTCCAGCTCCTCTCTCCAGGATATAGCGCTCAAGCACTTCCAGATAAAAAGTGACATGAGCCACCTGCGCGGCAATTGAGGCACACTTTCCACCAACTGGTTGTGATGCTTCGGTGGCATTAATTTCGGCCAGTGTCGCAAAGAGTGAAGTACCTTTATCAAGGTAGATACCGTGGTGATTTTCGAAAGTCTCATCAAGCAAATCAAAAAGCTCGGTGGTGAAACGGGAAACATCTATCTGTTGCGGCATCGCTTATTCCTTTTGGACCGGGATTAACGCTTAAAGGTTTGTGGCAGCAAACCAAATTTAAATAGCCATGCTTCCACTTTCAGACTGTTTCATAAACATCAACAAAGCCTCAAGCACAGCGCCGCCTACAGCCAGCGCCTTGTCAGAAACCAACGCGCATAGCGCAGGGTCGTTTCGCCGATCTACATCACCGATCTTCATGTCTCTCGTTACCCGAATTCCTGGGCGGATCAATCCGCGTAAGACTCCTTTGAAGGGACTGAGGATCAAGTAATTGTCACTCCCATCCCCGGGTTGGATCTCGGCGATCAACTGGCCTTCTTCGAGATGATCGCCGATCCGCGCGTTGGAAATTAACATGCCATTGTGAGATGCGCGCAAAATACGGCGGCGGTCACCATCGGGTTCTCCGCTGTCAGCTTGTGCAGAGCCCTTCCAATAGGTTCTGCCCATCGTGTGCCCGCGGCGGGTTTCTATCACAGCGTGGCAATTCTCTCCTGCGGTGAAACCAGGTCCAAGCCCGATATGCAGCGGGATATTCACCCCCAATGGCTCGGGCTTGGTTTTCAACAGTCGCGCATCCACCACAAAAGTGGATCGGGGACTCGTCAGAAATTGATTGCGCAGGATGCTTGCCTGTGGATCGACCAAAACGGGGATTTCATTCACTTCCAGCGTGGCCTGAAGCTGGTCTGGCGATACGAGGCGAGCCGTCGTCCCTTCGACAGTTTGAGCCCCTTCATAGACTGCTTCTGAAAATGAAACAGAACGCCTAACCGCCAAAGGTTTTTCCAGTTCAAGGATCACGATCTGAAAACCTGTGCGGTGCAGTCGCAAGGCGACGCCGCTCGCAAGGTCACCACCGCCGCGTAAAACAATAAGATTGGTCATAATATTTCCTCATGTGAAGCGTTCATTATTGTAGAATTCTGTTCCTGTAGCAAATGTGCGAACGAGTATAACGTGAGATACACAAATAAATAAAATATGGTGAATAGAATTGTAAAGGCGATCATTCGCCTGGTTGGGTCAATGGCAAGACCGAGAACGGTGACAACGATCTCAGTCGGGTCATTGAGCAGGTCCCATGAGTTAAAGCGCACGAAACGTCCAAGGTAAACGCCGAAGCTGCTCAAGCCTGCAACGATAAAAATAAACGCCCATCCGATCCAGCGTGTAAAAGTACGTTGGACAATATCATGCATGAGATACAGCGAAACGAGCCCGAGCAATAACCCAGTCCAGGAGAACCAGACCATCACGATCACGTCATACCAGAGAGGCGCGCTGGATGTTTCTCTTGCAAGGTGCTGCAGGTCGGTCAAAATATATGGCGCATTGGGGAAGAAGATCAGCCAAAGAAATGCCGTGATAGGCAAGACAAGATACAAAAACGGCTTCTTCCACGAAGAGGCATAGGCGAGATACGCCAGCACAAAGGGAATCCATGCGAGGAAGAGATTCCATATCAGGCTGGTGTACCGCCCCGAGTCACTGTATGCGATACGTACCGCCACCAGCAGGACACACATCAACGAAGCGGATGTCATTAACGCAAAGATCGCGATCTTGTAGCGGTTGCGTCTAAAAAAGTTTTGGTATGTGTTTATCATTGATCGTTATATTTTTTCAACCTGTATCATCGGAAAAAATTGTGGGTTTGCCGATCATTTCATTTCACGTAAAAACAGCATAAAGTCAGTATCACCCGGCGAGTGATTGAATTCTGTCAGCATGGCGGCGGCTTCACCTCTATGCTGCGTGCCGTGATTGAGCACATGCACCATGGCCTGCCAGAGGATATTTTCAAACTCATCACCGTGCGTGTTTCTGAATTTAAAAGGCGCATTCAACTTCTCGTCTGTCAGGCTGTCAACAAACGCGTTTAGCACCATCTCTTCTTTAATCCAGCGTGTGCGCAGTGCATCAAATGTTGGGAAGTCTGCCGGGTTGATACGCTGTGTGGGTGATTCTCCCTGCCAGCGTGTGCGCCAGATCCATTCTGCGAAGAGTGTATGAGTAAGTGTGCTGCGCAATCCGCCGTGTGGATATGAAGCGGGTGCGAGGAATTGTTCCTCGGTCACATGGGCGGCCGCATCCAAAATGCGGTGGTTTGCCCAGTTATTATATTTATAGAGTAATTGAATATCTTGTTTGTTCATTTTGATAAAAACTCCCACAGGATCGGATTTACGATCTCTGGTTTCTCATAATGCGGAATGTGTCCGCAGTTTTCAATGGCGTGGAACTCTACATGAGGCATCGCCTTCAGAATGAGCTTGCTGTATTCAAAAGGCACGGTTCTGTCATTCATGCCCCAAAATAACAAAGTAGGTTTGCATAATTTGCCAACGCAGGCATAGGTCTCGTAAAACGACTCAAGCATCCCGTTCCGCATGGTGGATAAAAGCGCGTACTTGAATCCCTTATATTGCATCTGGATTTTATATTGATTTTGATAGTGATCCACCACTTTGGGGTCGAATAGGTCGGATGCAACTCCCTTTGCCATGCTCGTGCTTCCAAAAAAACCAAGAGCCAGTTCACCGATAATGGGTATTTTCAAAGCCTTGAGTATCCATGAATATGCGAGTCGATTTGCGCCTGCAGGATCGATCAACACAACCTTGCTGACATAATCTGGATTCTCGCTGATAAACGCCGCTGTGATCGATCCGCCCATGGAAAGCCCGACCAGGGTAACTTGTTTGAGTCCCAGCGTATCCAGCAGATCCTTGAGCTGGCGCACAAAAAGGTGGATGTTGTAGTCAACGTGCGGCCTGTCTGAATATCCGCGTCCGATAAGGTCATATCGTAATACACGAAAACCTGAATTAACCAGAAATTCGAATGTAGTATCGAAGATAAAGTATGGAGTGGAAAAACCATGCACGAGCACGACAGGCTGCCCGTTTTCAGGTCCGCCAAGTTCGTAATGTGTCACCCCATCTGTTAGCGTGATAAATGAACCATCCGCTTGTTGGCGGGCAGTTTCATCTAGTTCTTTGATTTCATCTAAATAGGGGAAGGTCATGGTTTATGTAGGTGGCAGACCTCTCGCGCCTGCCACCTACAAATTAAATAATTATATTTTCCCAAGCGCGCGCAGGATGCGTTCAGGGGTGAATGGGAATTCATCAACCCAGACGCCGATCGCATCGTGGATGGCGGCGGCGATGGCTGGAGCAACGGGCAGCAGGGGGAGTTCGCCCAGTCCGCGTGCGCCCCAAGGTCCGTTTGGATCGGGTACTTCCACAATTACCGATTCAACGGATTCGGGAATATCCAAAATGGTAGGGATGAGATAGGTGCTGAGTTGATCGGTCAGCACGCGGCCGTCTTTTGTTTTGTAATCTTCAAGAACCGCGTAACCATGCGCCTGGACAACTGCACCTTCAATTTGCCCTACGACTTGTTCAGGGTTGATCGCCTTGCCGACATCGTTGGCAGAGACGAGGCGAATCACGCGCACGTGTCCAGTCTCTGTATCCACTTCCACTTCTGCGGCTTGAGCCACATAAGCGTAGGCGAAGTTTGGCATGGAATAGCCTGTTTCATGGTCAAAGGGAGTTGTGCGCGGCGCAAGATATTTGAATTCCGCGATGGCGGGACGTTCTTCATTTTTCCATTTTTCCAGAGCCGCTTCCGCCGCGCCTTTCATCGAGTTGCCTGCCATGAATGTTAGGCGCGATGCGGAAGCCGAGCCTGAATTTCCCTGCACGGCAGAATCAGAAGTTTTGATCTCTATGATTTCTTCGGGCACGTCCAAGACCTGCGCCGCCATTTGGATCATCACCGTATGCAAGCCCTGGCCAACTTCCGCGCCTGCCTGGTGGATGACCACACGTTCCATTTTGCCGTTTCCATGGATCTCAACTTTTGACCAGCAGTTTTCCTGATAGCCAAACGAGAAGCCGACATTCTTGAAGCCAGCCGCGAAACCATGTCCGCGTGCGATGTGCGGTTCAGTTTTTTTATTTTTGGCTTTCTTCTTCCAGTTGAATTTATCACTTGCGGCTTCGATACATTGGGTAATGCTCACTGGGAGGGGGACGGGTGTTCCAACCCCAAGCGTGTCGCCTTCTTGAAGGGCATTCTTTAAGCGGAACTCTACAGGATCCATGCCGAGTTTTTCGGCGAGTTTGTCCATTTGCAATTCAGCCATGAATAAGGCTTGCGGTGCGCCGAATCCGCGGAATGCCGCGCCTGGGACGTTATTTGTATACACGCCGTACACATCCACTTTTGCGTTGGGGATGAAATATGGTCCCGTGGATGTAATGGCGGCATTGCCAAGCACTTTGTTGGATGTGTACATGTACGCGCCGCCGTCAGCGATGAGTTCATTTTCCGCGGCGACAAGTTTGCCATCTTTGGTTGCGCCCCATTTGGCGTTGATGGTGACTGCGTGGCGTTTGCCGTGTCCGATGATTGACTCGCGCCGTGACCAGATGATCTTGACGGGACGCTGTAATTTCCATGCGGCAAGCGCCAGCACGATCTGCACCGACATATCTTCGCGTCCGCCAAATGCGCCGCCGATGGCAGGGTAGATGACGCGGATCATTTCATCGGGCAAGCCCAGGGCGTGGGCAATGGTTTCGCGGTCAGCATGAGTCCACTGGCCGCCAGATTGAATGGTGACGTGACCTTCTTCATCCATGTAAGCCAGTCCCGCTTCGGGTTGCAGATAGGCATGTTCCTGCACAGGTGTTTGATATTGGCCTTCCACGATCACATGGGCTTTGGCGAAGGCTTCGTCTACATCGCCTTTGCGGATCTTGTAATGGACGCAGATATTCGTGTCGCCTCTGTCAGGATGTAGGATCGGCGCATCAGCGTGCAGAGCAACTGTCGGGTTGGCAAGGATCGGCAAATCCTCATAATCAACTTCGATCAGTTTGACCGCCGCTGCCGCCTCCTCTTCAGTTTGGGCTACCACAACTGCAACCTGGTCGCCCACAAAGCGGACGATGTCAGTGTATGGTTTTTTAGAACCAGGACCGCAGAGTACGGGTTGATCGGGGATTTGCAGACCATATTCGTTGACTGGCACATCCTTGGAGGTGTAGACAGCTACAACGCCGTCTGCCGCCTCTGCTTTTTCTGTGCGAATATTTTTTACGCGCGCATGCGGACGCTCGGCGAAGAGCACCTTCATGTGCAGCATGTCGTTCATGCTGAGATCGCCAGAGTACAGCGTTTTGCCAGTTACTTTGTCAAGCGCGTCAATGCGCGGAAGTGATTTACCAACAGAATTAGATGACATGGTTTCCTACCGTGTGTACTTTTTGGCTTTGACTTTCGGAGGAGGCTCATCCATCGGCCCGTAACGTTCGGGGTTGACGATGCGATAAACCACCGCATATATCAGTGAGACCACAGCGCTGATCAGAAAAATGAAGGCGAGGCTGGCGACAATATAGGCGTATAAATTTTGAGTCCTGGCCAAAGGAATTAAAAGAGCACTTAAACCGCCAAATTTGTAAACAATGGCGGGCAGTTGAGGGTATCCCAATAATGCGGTCGGCATAAGCCATCTATTTGCCAGCGCGGCATTGACGAATTGTATGCCAATGAGTATGGAAATTGCAGGAATGATTATCATCATTAAACAACCAATTCCGCGCCAAACTCCATGCGGCTGTTTAGGCTTGCGTGCGGAAGACTCCCGTTGTGAAGTTGAACCTGAATATCTGCCCATTGGTTACCTCATAATATTTTGTTTACTGGCATCTTCAATTGCTTTTACGATCTTATAGTAGCCTGTGCAGCGGCAGAGATTGCCCGTGATGGCCTGCTCGATCTCGTTGCGGGTCGGGTTGGGTTTTTCCTCCAGCAACTTTGCGCCAGACATGAGGAAACCCGGAGTGCAGTATCCGCATTGGACTGCGCCGTTTTGCACAAAGGCTTCCTGTATGGGGTGTAGTATTTCCGTTTGCCCTGTGGTCGAAGGTAGAGGGGTTGGGAATGCAAGCCCTTCCACAGTGATGATCTCCGCGCCATGCGCGCGCGGCGCAGGGACGAGGCAGGCCATCACAGCTTTGCCGTCCATAAAAACGGTACATGCGCCGCATTCACCTTCGGCGCAGCCTTCTTTTGTGCCTGTCAGCATGCCGTCTTCGCGGAGCAGGCGCAGCAGGGTTTTGCTGTGTCCGCTTTTGAAGGAATAGGATTTCCCATTGATCGTCGTTTCGATTGTGGAGGCGGGGAATTCACTTGTGGATTGCGCTTTGCGCTCCATCTCCTGCCCCGAGAGGAGGATGGGTTTCTTCGGCATTCCCGCCTGTTCAGTTCCATCGTGAATGGCGGTCAATCCGCGCGCGGTGATGACCCTGACCATTTCGCGGCGATAGACGGCGGAGCTGCGCACATCGTCAATGGGATGTGCGGCTTGCATGGCGAGTTCTGCAGCCTGGGCGATATTTTTCTTGTTGAGTTTTTTCTTCGCGAGGAATTTTTCCGCTTCTTCTGCGTGGACGATGATGGGGGTGACCGCTCCCAGCGTGATGACTGCCGATTTGACGGTACGCGTTGCGTCTTTCAGATTAAGAATGATCGTGGCATTCACCAAAGAGATGGCTTGGGCGCGTCGCAATGCCAGTTTGATAAATGTTCCGCGTTGTGATTTTTTCAGCGCAGGGAACGATATATCCACCAGCATTTCATCTGCCTGCATCACGGTTTTGCGGACGCCTGTATAAAATTCCTGTAGGGGAATGGTGCGTTCGCCGCGTGTCGAGAGCAGGGTTACGCTTGCGCCGAGAGCCATGAGCGGGGAGATGGTGTCGTTTGCAGGCGAGGCGGTGATGAGGTTGCCGGCAATGGTGCCGCGGTTGCGGATCTGCGCTGCACCGACTTCCCACGCCGCGCGCGCCAACGGATAGGCGCTCTTGCGGATCAGTTTGGATGCCACACAATCGTTGTGTGTGACGAGCGCTCCGAGATGGATCACATCGTCTTCGTCAATTGTGATTTGATCGAGGTTGGGAATGCGCGAAACATCGATCAAGGTGTCCAGACCCTTGCGGACGCCGCGCTCGAGTTCGAGGATCAGGTCAGTGCCGCCAGCGATCACGCGGGCACGCTCCTTCTTTTCCTCTAGGATTTTGATGACTTCATCGGTGGATGTTGCGTTTATATAATTGTGCCACATAGGATTTAATGATGTCGTTGCGAGGAGCGGAGCGACAAAGCAACCTCACTGTAATTAGGAGATTGCTTCGGGCGGAGAGCACCCCGCTTGCGGGCGGTGCCAGGGAAAGCGCCCTCGCAACGACATTTATAATTTATTGTCCGTTTCCGGTGACAACTTCAGAGCGGCGCTCGAAGGTTTCCACGGCCAGGCGCGCAAGGGTTGTGAGGTTGCGAATGGCAGCAGGCAGGGCAACTTCGTCAACGAGGCTGGCCTCCACATTATCG
Source organism: uncultured Chloroflexia bacterium (assembly GCA_963833175.1). GTDB lineage: Bacteria > Chloroflexota > Anaerolineae > Anaerolineales > Villigracilaceae > Villigracilis. Next base: position 143,331 of record CAWHXC010000015.1, on the reverse strand, counting down.
AGTGCGCTGGCGATTTGATCGCTGAGGGTAAAGAATGCCAGATCGAATTGATAGATCATTTCGAGTTCCTTCTCGTTGATCTTCACGGCGTCGAACATGCCGGAATATCCGCGCGTGGCTGTGGTGATCTTGTCGATGAAAGTGCGCAGTGCGAGCGAGGCTTTTTCCATATCATCCATGTACTTGATCATGCCGTTGTTGACAAGCTCAACCTGCAAATTTGAAGCACGTCCCCAATGCTCTTCAAAGCGGCGCGCCACTGTTTCGCGCAATATTTTATCTGCGTCGCGGCGGCTTTGTCTTTCAATGTAGCCCTTGAAACCCGGAATGTATGAACCCAGTTTTTTGAACGGGTCGACCTGTCCACTTACTTTTTCAAAGAAATCACTCATGTGAGCCTCCTGCCGTAATATACGAGAATTCATGTCTTAAGTCTCATTCATTATAGCCTGAGTTTGTGGTTATAATCAAGAAACGTCATCTAGACAGGAAGTATAATTAAATAATGTTTTTTAGGCTGCATGGTCTTGCGCCATATTCTTATCCAAAAGGAAGGTTAACATGATTGTCACAACAAAAAAGTTATTTGAAGCGGCGTACGGAAAGTATGCCATCGGTGCATATAACATCAACAACCTTGAGCAGGCGATGGGCTTGTTTCGCGGTTGTATGGATAGCAAAGCGCCATTCATTATCCAGATCAGCAAGGGTGCGCGTTCCTATACCCACAAGAAAATGCTGGAGGGATTGATCACCTCGGCAAATGTAGTCTTTCCAGATGCGATTTTTGCCGTTCATCTCGATCATGGCGATGAAGAAACCTGTTACGACTGCATTGACAGCGGTTTTTACTCATCCGTGATGATTGACGCCAGCCACGAATCCTTTGAAAAGAACGCGGAAATCACCAAACGTGTGGTGGATGCCGCGCACGCGAAGGGATTGGTGGTGGAAGCAGAACTCGGCCAACTGGGCGGCGTGGAAGAACACGTCAAAGTGGATGAAGCGAATGCCAAATTGACTGACCCTGTGCAGGCAAAGGAATTTGTGCGCCTGACCGGTGTCAACTCACTGGCTTGCGCCATCGGTACCAGCCACGGGGCGTTCAAATTCAGTGGTTCTCAGGGACTCCACTTTGAAGTGCTGGAAGAGATCCAAAAGCTACTGCCCGGTCTCCCGCTGGTGATGCATGGCTCCAGTTCAGTGCCGCAGGAAGAAGTGGCGCGCATCAACGCGGCTGGCGGTGATTTGAAGGGTGCAAAAGGCGTGGATGCCAGTCAATTCAAGCACGCCGCCGAACTGGGTGTGACCAAGGTCAACATTGACACAGATGGCCGCCTGGTGTGGACGCGCGTTCACCGCGAATATTTCCGCGACAAGCCCGCCGAATTTGACCTGCGCCCGATTGGCAAGGTGTTCATGGCTGAATATGCCAAGTTTATCGCCGATAAGAACGAGAAACTCGGCTCGGCTGGTCATTTGGACGAAGTGCGTAAGTTGATTGGTTAGCAGGCTGCGCTTACCGCAATAAAATAGAAGTTACTTAATATCAAACGTCCCGAAGGTTCAAAGCCTTCGGGACGTTTCCATCTTCTGCGATCCGTCCCCTTCCGTCTCGCAAAGTGGGTATGCGAGGCTCTGCTACATGTGCATCGTGTTCACGATGCGTTCAATTTGTTTAAGGTGCGCCTGTTCATGGAGTGCAAGCCGCCGTGCATAATTGTGCACGGTCTGTTTGCGTGGCTTTCCGCCCCCTGTCACTGTCGCCGCACGTAACCAGTCTTCGGGTGCTAACGGTTCCAGGACTGCCAGGAGTTTGGCGCGCTGCGTGGCGAAGGCGCGTAACGAGGGCTGAAATTTCAGTTCGGGATAATCTGTTTTTTTGATCCAGGTACGGGGATTGATAGCTCGGATGGTCGGCGTGTCTTGATCGAGGATCATCTCGATGCAACTGCCCCAAACATCAGCACACGAGCGCAGATGGGCAAGCATATCATTTGCGGACCACTCACCATGACTGGGAGCGGCATGCAATTGAGCAGGTTGCAGACCTGAGGTCAGCGTAGCGATGCGCGGCGGCGCTTCTGCTAGCAAGGTAAGAACTTGCTCAATGGTGAGTGATGATCTACTGGGCATGTGACGTCATCCTTTCTGCGATTGCGTGTAATGGACCTGCCTTTGCACGGACTCTTTCCCGTGCTTTTCGGTGCGGCGTTTTCGCGGATGCGAGATTTTTTCGCAATGCCAACATGAGCTCGACTAGGGAGTGCACGCATTGTAAGGCGTTTTTAAGTTACACAAAACTCCTTAACAGGCTAAACTCCTAACGGTTTGCGTTATCCACAAGTGGATTACGAGAACGACACCTTTTCCATCTTAGCCATAATAACGAATAACGATAATAATATATTGACAAACGATAAATCAAGTGTTACAGTATAACTATCAATTACTAAGTGAGGCATTACTTATGAAAAAAGGGTCAACACTATTCTTAAAGTTTGTCATTTGTCTTATTGCAATCGGAGCCCTTATATGGCTGATTTGGTTTCCTCAACTTGAAGGAAGAGCTGCCAACTTGGATTTAATCAGTATTTATAAAGATCCGCTTATTATCTATGCTTACATAGGTTCAATCCCATTTTTTGTTGCGCTATATCAGGCATTTAAGCTTTTAGGCTATATTGACGACAATAAAGTTTTCTCTCAATCATCAGTGAACGCTGTGAGGAACATAAAATACTGTGCAATCACATTCAGTGGCTTCATTGTGCTGGGAATACTATACATAAGGTTATCTGTAATAGATGACGACCCGGCGGGTGTTACTGCCCTGGGCATTTTTACTACTTTTGCTTCCATCGTAATTGCAACCGCTGCTGCTGTTTTTCAAAGACTTCTACAAAATGCCGTAGACATAAAATCAGAAAATGATTTAACGGTATAAGGTGCAATTATGGCAATAATAATCAATATCGATGTAATGTTGGCAAAGAGAAAAATGAGTGTTACTGAACTTACAGAGAGAGTTGGTATAACCATGGCCAATCTTTCCATCTTGAAAAATGGAAAGGCAAAGGCTGTCCGTTTTTCAACGCTCGAGGCAATTTGTAAAGCATTAGATTGTCAGCCGGGAGATATTCTAGAATACAAAAGTGAGTAGCTTTCTGACTTCAAAATGTAGGGGGCATGCATAGTAATGGCGATGTTAAATCATTGGTCATATTTCATTCTCCTTCACCCGCTATTTGACCTTCCAACGGGCTATGGATTTCTCGCAGGCTTTGTTGGCTGGCTTTTTGTTTTGCAATACTCTACTTGCCGTTAAGAAAAGCGCGAATATTCATCAACTTGCGGTCGTGATTGCGCCTGCACGCTCGTAATTCACGACAATGACGCCATTCGAGCCGACGATACTTTCCGTCACCTTGAACGCCGCCGGGATCGTGCCGTCGGCAAACAACCGCTTTCCATCGCCCAACGTGATCGGATATACCATCAGCCAGAATACATCGACCAAATCATGCTTGATCAGCGTCTGAAGGAGATTACCACTTCCCCAAACGTGCAAATCCGGCCCTTGCTGTCCCTTGATTTTGGCGACTTTTTCTGGGATATCTCCGTTTAAAAACACCGACGGCTGCCATTCGTGAGAAGTCAGGGTATTCGAGGCGACATACTTGGTCGCTGTGTTGACGCCGGGCCATGCGTCCGCATGTTGTGGCCAGTACTGCGCCCAAATGTCAAAGGTTTTGCGCCCTAACAACAGGTCGAACGGCATGTTCATCTGCCTTCTCAGGGCCGTTCCAAGAATCTCGTCGGAATATGGCCCTGCCCATCCGCCATACGCGAAGCCGCCGCTGGGATCTTCCTCTGGCCCGCCTGGGGCTTGTATGACACCATCAATGGAGATATGTTCAAGCACAATAATTTTTCTCATGACTGAGTTCCTCCAACAACCGAAATTACGTTGGTGAAAGCAGGGTTTTTAGATAAGACATCAGGATTGATATGCTGGACTTGCCCGTTCTTTGAAGGTGTCATGGTTTACTCCTTTTATGAATCGAATGAGGTTTGGAGTAAATATTAGAACGTATATTCTATTTTGTCAAGTAGCGTATTTCACGTTTTTATGGTTGAAACATATTTGAGCAAGGGGCGGGCTAACTATGATTTATACAACGTAGTGCTGTAAAACATCCCTGTGCGGCGTCTTATACAGCACACCGCTGTATAACAGACTATGGACAGCATTATACATGTGCACAATCTACGATTCCACAATTCTGATTTCCTCTTCACTCAACCCATACAGCTCATAGACTAACCTATCAATCGCCCCATCCGTGGACTCGACCTGCCTTTGCATGGACTCTTTCCCGACGCTTTCTCGATGCGGTGTTTTCGCGGACGAGAGGTTCTTGTACGTGTGATACTCACCCAGGTTTTGCTCGAATGTTTCAACCAGTTTGCGGATATTTTCAGGTGCGGTCATAGTTGGTTTATCCCTTTGGCTGGTTTTACCCGATATGGGGAGTGTGTAAGAGAATGAGGTTTTTATCTAAAGAATGCCAACAAGTGGTAAACTCCGCTTATGCCAAGGTCTGACCAAGGAATTACGAAGGATAGATACATGCTCATTCCCCGTACGGCGATCTTTGTCCGAAGGGACCGCGGCCCTGCGGGTGAGTATTTGTTGATAAAAGGCGCGCCAACCAAAAGATTGTGGGCGGGGAAATATAATGCGATTGGTGGTCACGTGGAACGCGGGGAGAATATCCTTTTTTCTGCGCAGCGTGAATTGCTCGAAGAGACGGGTCTGCTGGCAGATCTGTGGTTGTGCGGCACGGTCATTGTGGATGCTGGGGAAACGGGAATCTGTCTGTTTGTCTTTTGCGGGGAAAATGCCCGAGGTGAGATCAAGGCCAGTGAGGAAGGATCAGTTGAATGGGTAAGTAAGGATGCGGTTCTTCATCTCCCAGTGGTCGAAGATCTGCCCATCCTGCTTGAACGAATCCATTCCATGCAGCACGGTGATCCGCCTTTTGCGGCGCGCTCTTATTACGATGAAAATGATAAGTTGACTGTGGTGTTTGGTTCGTAAAAAACGTCCCGAAGGTTTCAAACCTTCGGGACGTTTTTGGCATGGCTGCGTGATGCTGTAACTTTGCGGTTCGGTGGCAGTGGTTAATTACTTCCACTTCAATAAAGAAATGGTGAACTTGCTTCCCTTGCCTGCTTCGCTCTCCACATCAAGTGTGCCCTGATGCTGTTGAATCACCTGGCGTGTGATGGAAAGCCCGATTCCCAGCCCGCTGTAAAGTTCATCACCACTTTTATCGAGATGAAAGAATCGGTCAAAGATACGCGGACGGATCCCAGGGGCAATGCCGATACCGTGATCTTCGACAGAGAGGCGTACGCGGTCTCCCTGCTCTGAAAAGCGGATCTCCACTTCCCTGTTCACTACGCTGAACTTGATGGCATTATCCACCAGGGCGGCAATGGCGCGTTCAAGCGATTGCGAGTCGCCTCGAACTTTGGATATGCCGCGGTCGCCTTTAACTTTTATGGTCACCTGCCGCAATTGTGCCTTTTCGTGATATTTTTGGACTACTTTATTTACCAATTCAACCAAGTCCACAGATTGAAATTCAGGCAGGACCAGTTCGATCTCCTGCAGGAAAAGAAGGTCATTTGCAAGTGTGGTAATCTGATTCACGTTACGCGAGATCGTTTCAATGGTCGTGTCAAGTTGGTCGCCTGTAACCATCCCTTTTTGGATGGCATGCAGATAGCCGCTTGCCACCATTAAAGGAGTGCGTAATTCATGCGCGATATTTGTAAGGAAATCGCGCCGTACCAGGTCGTGCTCGGCAAGTTTTTGATACGCATCTGCCAATTCAGCAGCGCGCACGCGCAGGTCATCAATTGCCATTTGATCATTTTGACGAAGGCGGCGGCTGATCTCATGCACCATCGCCAGGGCAACGCTGGGGCTGTGCTTCAACACACGATTAAACCCATCCTTGTCGAGTTCCAGCATGATCGCATTTGTTTTGGATTTGACGGTCGCGGCACGCGGCGCATTATGGATCAGCGCCATCTCTCCGAAAAACTCCCCCGCACTTAGTGATTTCAAAAAACGTACTTCCGAATTGTTTATTACCTTAGTAACTTCAAATTCCCCTTCGAGGATCATGTAAAAAACATATTCGACCTCGTTTTCCTTGCATATCACTGTCTCGGGTGGATATGTCCTAATATGGCTGTTGACAATAATTTCCTCCACTTCATCTGGCTTAATACCAGGAAATGCGCGGGGGATGATTTTTGCGGGTGTGCGTATGGTTGTCATAGTTTTCCTGTCTTTTAGGCTATCATAAAATTGTAGCAAAAACCTTGTTTACAGGCAACATTTATTTGTTGCATTTTCAATGCATCTGGATTTTACTCTTATAATCTGTAAATAAGGATGCCGATATGAAATTTAGCACACGCCTCTTATGGATGATTGTCCTCGCCTCTTTCCTAGCCTCAGCCTGCCAGCCCACTTTGGCAACGCCTTCGCCTCTTCCGATCACGCCGCCACAGCCTCTTCCCACATCCAGCCCCGCCTCCACTTCGCAGGAGGCGGTCACGTCAACCCCGACACTTGAGTCAACTCCCACTCCATTGCCGCTTGTGCCGAATTTTTCCCACATCGTCATTATCATTTTTGAGAACAAGGAATTTGGCACGGTGATCGGAAACGGTAAAATGGCATACTTTAATTTGCTTGCCAGTACATATACATTGTTGACTCAACATTACGCCACGACGCATCCCAGCCTGCCAAATTACATCTCACTCATCGGCGGCGATACTTTTGGAATTACCAGTAATTGCGAAGATTGTTTTATCAACGCTCCAGAGCCTGCCTGACCTTATTGAACAAAGCGGACGGACCTGGAAAACCTATCAGGACGATATGCCCGAACCCTGCTTTCTAGGAAGCACTTTACGCTACGCTCAAAAACATAATCCTTTCATCTACTTTGACCCGATCCGCCTGGATGCGGAACGATGCGCGCGCAGTGTTGTCCCGCTCACGCAATTGGATGCAGATATCGCCCAAAACGACCTGCCGAATTACATCTTCATCACACCCGACATTTGCTACTCCGCGCATGATTGCTCGCTTGAACTTGCCGATGGCTGGCTAAAAGATCAAATGGACAAGCTCTATCCCGTTCTCGAATCTTCGGGCGAACCCTTCCTCATTATCCTCACCTGGGATGAAGGCCAGGGGGATCATTCCTGTTGCGGGCTCCCCGAGCTTGCAGGCGGACGAGTCGCCACGGTTTTCATCTCCCCACAAGTGAAACAAAATTTTCAAGATGCCACCCCGTATTCGCATTACTCCATCTTGAAAACCATCTCCGAGGCCTGGGGTTTGCCCCAACTCGGTCACGCCGCAGATGCGGAAACGAGTCTCATCACTGCGCCGTGGAAATGATTTCCTTTACCCTAAAACCTCCATGCTATACTTGGAGAAAAAATACTTTCATACCAACAGAGGCATCATGACTAACAAAACACACCAGGAAATGCTACAAAAATATGCAGAAGCAATTGTAAAAGTTGGCTTGAACATCCGCTCAGGGCAGCGCTTGATCATTACTCTGGCAGCAACTCGCGGCGTTCCGCATCAATTTGCGCCGTTGGTACGCGAGGTCGCCAAAGCCGCGTATGCGGTCGGCGCAAAATATGTGGATGTGATCTGGGGCGACGAGGAAATGCTGCGCTTGCGCGCCCAATATGCGCCGCGTGATTCTTTTGACGAATACTCCACCTGGCAGGTGGATGCAGTCGTAAAGATGATCGAAAATGGCGATGCCCTGCTCTCAATTTCAGGTTCTAACCCAGACCTGCTCGGCGGGCTTGATCCTGAAGTAGTCGGTATGATCCAGAAGACCCACCTGCAACACTTCGGCAGGGTCAGCGAGAGAGTCTCCACCAACGCCGTCAACTGGTGTGTGGTTGCCGCCGCAGGAGAAGGTTGGGCGAAGAAAGTTTTCCCTGAACTTCCAGCGAGTGAGGCGCAGGAAAAATTATGGAAAGCCATTTTTGAAACCAGCCGCATTGACAACCCCGATCCTATTGCCGCCTGGGAGACGCATATTGTCAGCTTGCAAAAACGCGCAAAATATCTGCAAGCCAAGCAATACACAGCCCTGCATTATTCCGCGCCAGGCACAGACTTTACATTGGGTCTTCCCAAGGGACATTTATGGATCAGCGCGCAGTCCATGGCGCAGAACGGCGTGGCATTCACCGCCAATATGCCCACCGAGGAAGTCTTCACCCTGCCCGATAGAAACCGCGCAGATGGAGTTGTGACATCCACATTCCCATTGAGCTATGGCGGCACCTTGATCGAGGATTTCCAGGTCACATTTGAAAATGGACGCGTGGTCAAGGTCACTGCGAAGAAGGGCGAAGCCGCACTGCAAAAATTGGTGGATACGGACGAAGGCTCGCATCGCCTCGGCGAAGTTGCGCTTGTGCCCGCCAGTTCGCCCATTGCCCAGCGCGGACATCTTTTCTACAACACTCTGTATGATGAGAATGCATCCTGCCACATTGCAATTGGACGCGCCTACCGCTTCACACTTACGGGTGGAGAGGAGTTGACCGACGATGAATTTGTCTCCGCTGGTGGCAATGTCAGCCTCAACCATGTGGACTTCATGATCGGTTCGCCAAAAATGGATATTGACGGTGTCAAACAGGATGGCTCACGCGAACCCGTCATGCGTCAAGGCGAATGGGCGTTTGAGGCGTAACACAAACGTAGACCTGACAGGTTTCTTAAGACCTGTCAGGTCTTTTAATCAGGAAATCCCATGCCTACAGAACCAAAACTCAATCCCGATGAAATTCTGAAAGCCGAATACGACTATATTGCCACTACCGTGTTTCAGGCAAACGAGGACCGTTCGCGTGTGGCCTCTTTTTATTTCTTAACGGTTGGCTCGCTTGTAGCGGCTATTCTCAGTGCGATCTTTTCAACCAGTGATCTGAAAAGCGTTTCGCTTGCGTTCGCAGCTCTATTTATGGTGCTTACCATTCTTGGCACGTTGACCCTGGCCCAACTCGCCCGCTTGCGCGCCGCGTGGCATGAATCGGTTGAGGCAATGAATCAGATCAAAGATTATTACATCGAGAACAACAAGGAAATTGAGCCTGCTTTTAAATGGAGGTTGAAGACTCTTCCGCCGACAGACAAGAAGTTTAGCATTGCGAACCTGATGGCAGTTGAAGTTGCTTTGCTCGGAGCCATTACCAGTACCGCATCTGTTTATTTTCTTCTCGCGGCTTTGGGAAATATTGAATGGTGGGGATGGATGTTATTGCTCGTAACACTTGTTGCGGGTTACTTTGCCCTGTGGGCATGGTATAAACATTTACTGGTTGATAATCAATAAATATTTTTCAACGGATAAAATTATGCCTCGTAATTACGAAAACCAATCTCCCACCGCATTTCAAAGAAGACCGCACCTCACACGCGACGATGAATGGATTCGCGCCTTTATCAAAGAAGCAAAAGTGGGACATATCGCAACATCATTCAATGACCAGCCGTTCCTGACCCCGACAATATTTTGGTATGACGAAGAAAATCACCAGGTCATCTTCCACTCGAATGTTGCGGGGAGAATCCGTTCGAATATCGAGTCCAATCCAAAGGTCAGTTTGGAAGCGAGTGAACTGGGGAAGTTGCTGCCATCGAATGTTGCGCTGGAATTCTCGCTCCAATTCCGCAGTGTGGTCATCTTTGGAACTGCACGCATTATCAGCGACCCCGTTGAAGCGCGGAAAATGCTGTATGGTCTCATCAGCAAATATTTTCCCAAAATGACCGCTGGCAGGGAATATCGTGAGATCACAGACAAGGAATTGCGAGCCACATCCATCTATGCGATCAAGATCGAGGCTTGGAGTGGAAAAGAAAACTGGGATGAGCGTGCGGAACAAAGCGACGAATGGCCTGCGCTTGATGAGAAATGGTTTGAGTAGCAAGAACCTTTATGGAATGAGTAAGGCCTATTTTACGAAAGCTAAAAATAAACGTCCCGCAGATTTGAAATCAACTGCGGGATGTTTTGCATTCTACCTACTCATGAAATAACTTTTCTCCTGCACGTATTGCCACCTTCAAACGGTTTTCCGCAGGCGTGATCGGGCACGACCACATCTCGTTGTAAGCGCAATAGGGGTTGTAGGCGATATTGAAATCCACCAAAAAGCGCCCGCCAGGCAATGGCTCAGGTTCAAGATAACGCCCAGCAGGGTAGGTCTCAGTGCCAGCCAGCGAATCCACGAAGGGCAGGAAGAATCCATGCTCGCTTTGGTAAATGGTCAACTCTGCTTCAACCCCATCCACCATAAATTTGAATTTGCCGTACTTCTCATAGCTTTGGACATCTCCCGTCGAAGTCTGCATCTCAAAGCGTTGTTTGCTCGGAAATTCATCCACTTTTACTTCAAGGCTTAAAGCCTCATTCTCGGGAAAATAATTCAAACCGTGAAAATCCTTTTTTTGTTCGCGGGTCAGCGGACTTTGTGGGTGGCTGCCAAAGAACTCGTCTTTCTCTGCACGAAATGCTTCCAACTCTGTCATTGTTCCTCCAATCAAAATGGTTGTCGTTGTTGTTTCAAATAGACCATCGAGAATCATGGTTTCTTACGAATTCGCACCAAATCCCTTGCCAATTCAAGTGTATTATGCTATTTTTAGACCAAGGATAAGAAAAGATGGATTCACAAAAAACAGTCATGATCATTGAGGATGAGCCTGATGCCGCGGAAATGTTCGCTGAAATGATGCGGGTGAATGGCTTCCGCGTGCTCAAAATGTTTTCCAGCGCCCCTGCCATCCCGATGATTGCACAGGAAAAACCCGACGTTATCATCCTGGATATTATGATGCCAGACATCTCGGGTCTCGAAGTCCTGCGTTATATGCGCCGTGACCCAGATCTGTTATCCATCCCCGTTATCGTGGTCTCTGCAAAAAGCATGCCCAGCGATATCAAAACTGGAATTGAAGCGGGCGCATCCTTGTATCTCACCAAGCCCGTCGGCTTTCTTGATCTCAAGCAGGCAGTGGAACAGGTGTTACAAAAGGCATAGCAATATCGCATGAGTTTAGTGCGCGTTTTCATTGCAATCGAACTGTCCGAACCTGTTTGTGATGCGATTCAGAAACAAACTGCCCGCCTGCGCCAAACATTGGGGAATGAACTCATCCGTTGGGTGCCGACCCAGAATATGCACCTGACTTTGAAATTCCTCGGGGATACCACCACTTCGCATCTGGAATTTCTGAAACAAATGCTCGCTCGTGAAGCGAATTCGCATCCGCAGTTTAATTTGCAGCTTGGCGGACTCGGTGCATTTCCAAACTCGAAGCGGCCTCGCTTGCTATGGATCGGGATAAACGCCCCGGCAGATCTGGTTTCCCTGCAAAAAAGCATTGAATCAGGAACATCCCGTTTAGGCTACGAACAGGAAGAGCGCGCCTTCTCACCGCATCTTAGTATTGGGCGTGTTCGGCAGAATATCGGCCCGCCTGAGCAGCAAAAAATTCGTACGGCGCTGGACACGATTCAACTTGGCAATATTGGCACAGCCAGAGTAGACTCCGTCCATCTTTATAGAAGTGACCTGCAGCCCAGCGGCTCCATTTACACAAAATTATTTTCCGCACCATTATCCAAACCATGAGGTGAAATCTGAACGCACTCGAACTTGCTCGTGAAATTGTAAATTCCCTTGAAGACAAAAAGGGAGAAGATATAGTTCTAATAGACTTGAAGGAAATCGTCTCGTTTACAGACTATTTCATTATCTGCAACGGCACCAGTGACCGCATGATCAATGCGCTTGCCGATGCTGCTATTGACGATATGAAATCCAAGCATGATAAAAAGGGAAAGAAGCAAGGCTTCGCCCGTGATGGCTGGGTGATCGTGGATTATGGTGATGTTGTTGTGCACCTTTTCTCCCCCGACCAGCGTGATTTTTATAATTTGGAAGAATTATGGGAAGATGGGAAGGTATTGCTGAGAGTGCAGTAAAAAAAGTGAAGAATGAAAAATATCCCGCGCAATCAGCGCGGGATATTTATTTTGCACGTATACCTTTTACTGTTTCACTTATTACTTTTTACCTTGATCACTTCTCAAATATCCACTGATCCACAGCTCGCTTCCATTCTACAAGCTCTTCGTTCTTGAACCAGAGCGCAACTTCGCGTTCGCCCGTTTCAGGTTTGTCGGATGCGTGGATCAGGTTGCGTCCCACTTCAAGAGCATAATCATGGCGAATGGTGCCTGGCGCAGATTCGGCAGGCTTGGTCGAGCCGACAGTCTGGCGTACCGCGGCGACTGCATTCGGACCTTCCCAAACCATTGCCATCACAGGCGCAGAGGTGATGTAGGAGATCAGGCCGTCATAAAACGGCTTGCCCTTATGTTCGGCATAATGTGTTTCAGCCAGAGAAATGCTGACTTGAATAAATTTTGCGGCTACAAGCCGAAGTCCACGGCGTTCAAAGCGGGCGATCACTTCACCAATGAGTCCGCGCTGCACACCATCGGGTTTTACAAGTACGAGCGTTCTTTCCACAGAAAATCCTCCGAAATAAAATATGTAAGTCGGACTATCAGTCCGACTTACGAATTAACCAATTAACTCTTCAGCCTTGTTATAGGCTTCGAGCGCTTCCTTTAAACGATTGGCGCGCATGTATGCATCGCCCAGTGTTTGCCAGATGCCAACTTCCACAGGATAGCGATAGATCGATTCGCTCAGGTCACGGATCGTTTCATCGAGATGTTTGCCTTTTTTGATGAGCTTTTCGTAATGCGCCAATGCGGCGGGAATATCACCTCGATCCAACTCAGCTTTGGCTTGATTCAGCGCAGCGACTGTGTTTGGCGCTTCAGGCTGTGGTTTGCGAGCAGGCAATCCAAGCTGTTTCTTCTTTTTGACGGGTTCTTCCAACTGCGCTAAAGATTGTTGCGCCGCTGCGACAGACTGAGCCGATACAGGCTGTGGGGGAGGCACATCCTGCGGCGCAAAGGTCTTGTGAGTCTCAACAGGAATTTCGTGTTTCTGAACAGGCGCTGATTCAGGTTGCTTCGACTCTATGGGATGCCAGTCAGACGGCGAGGTGGGCATGGGCGCTTGTGGTTCTTCCGCTTCCCATTTTTCTCGATGTAACCACGGTGGAGTGTCATCGTCGTCTGCTATTGCCGTCTCTTCTTCATCCGCAGTTTGCAGCCAACTGGGAATGTCCTCTGTCTCGCTAACTGGAACAAGCGTCTCGGTCTGTTCTGATGCGGGGACGGCAGACTCTTCCTGAATGGAGTTCTTCCATTCATCCACAGGTTCCACATTCTGCGAATTGATATCGCTTAACCAGTCAGACAGATCAGATTTTGCGGCAATGGGTTCTTGTGACTTTGCTGCAGGCTCAGAGGATTTTTGTGAAAATAGGATCGAATCTGGGGTGGATACGGCATCAAAGGGAAGCCCAGGTTCATCGTCCAGGCCGCTCAACCAATCGGAGAGATCGTTTTCAGGCATATCCTGGTTGGCAAAAGTGCTTTGTGGAGCGACATCTTTCTCAACATCACTTAACCAGTTGGGGAGATCAGATTTTTGCGCGTCCGATTCCTGTTCTGCAAATTCAAATTGACCACCTGAGCTCTGTGGCTGTTGCGTATCACTTAACCATTCAGGAATCTCAGCGCGGTGAAGACTTTGTTCTTCGTGTTTTTCAGGCTCAGGTTGAGAATCGCGCATCCACTCAGGAATGTCATTTGACGCGCTGGAGGACTGTGCTTGTTTTTCTTCTTCATCAAGACTTTGCAGCCAAATGCCTGTTTCATCAGCTGCGGGCGCAGCTGTGGATGCATCCTCAAAATCAGCGAAGTATTGCTCGCCGACATTCAACGCATTTTCGCTTACTTCAGATTCTTGATTTGATTTTTCCGCTTCCAAAGCAGACTGCGCTTCTCCTATGGATTGGGCTTGGGAGACCCACTCGGGCGGTGTATCAACACGTTTGCTGGGGTCTGTGACTAACTCTTCGGGTTTGGCGCCATGTTTGGCGGCAAGCATTTCAAGCCACGCCACTGCGTCATCCTGCTCCTGGGCAGTTGTTCCCAGGCTTTCAACTGAAGCTGTAGGTGTTTGAGGAATTGGCGTTTGTTGATTAATATTTTGCGCTTGCGAGACCCATTCGGGTGGTGTGTCAAACCGTTTGCTTGGATCTGTGACCAATTCTTCGGGTTTAGCGCCATGCTTGGCTGCCAATGATTCAAGCCATGCCACCGCGTCATCCTGCTCCTGGGCAGTTGAACCCAGGCTTTCAACTGAAGAGGCTGGTGCGGAAGGTTCTTGATTTTGAGAATCCATATCATTTAACCAATCGGGCATATTGCCAGCTTGTGCAGGTTCAGACGCAGAGGTTTCTGGGGTATCTAATCCGCTTAACCAATCGGGAACATTTGCTTCTTGCGCAGGTTCAGATGCAGAGGTTTGTGGAGTGTCCAATCCGCTTAACCAATCGGGAACATTTGCTTCTTGCGCAGGTTCGGATGCAGAGGCTTGTGGAGTGTCTAATCCGCTCAACCAATCAGGAACATTTGCTTCGTGCGCAGGTTCGGATGCAGAGGCTTGTGGAGTGTCTAATCCGCTCAACCAATCGGGGATATTTGCTTCTTGCGCAGGTTCAGATGCAGAGGCTTGTGGAGTGTCTAGTCCGCTCAACCAATCGGGGATATTTGCTTCTTGCGCAGGTTCGGATGCAGGAGCTTGTGGAGTGTCTAGTCCGCTTAACCAATCAGGAACATTGCCTGGCTGAGCGGGAGTGGATTTGGAGTCTAGTGAGTTATCCAATAACCAATCGGGAGTTTCCATCGCTTGCGCAGGTTCAGGCTGAGGCACAGCGGGTTGCGCTGTATCGGATGGTATTTGTCCCTTGAGCCAATCGGGGATTTCTGCCGGCGTGAGATCATTGCTGGCAGGTTCTTCGTCAAAGAATGAAGTGGGTTGTTCAGGGGTCTTGGATTCTCCCCAGCCTGCGTCACGAAGAAAATCTGGAATCTCATTATTTGATTCGGATGCGCCCTGTGAATTGGATGTGGGAGTTTGGGGTGCGGCATAGAGATTTGATTGTGAATCAGAAACCCCGCCAACTTTTAACCAATCAGGTTCATCAGAAGAAGCTACTGCGGCGACAGCAACGGCAGAGGATATACCAGCCACAAGTCCAAGCGATGAATCCCATCCAGGTCCTGCTGGCGCTTCTTCTTCGTTGTATTCGAGTCTTTCCAAATTAATTGCGGCATCGGCAACTTCATCGGTTCGAAAGACAGAGCCTTTTGCGAATGTGGAGTACGGGTCCAACTCTGTCACGCGCATGCGATACACTTGCGTGCTTTCAGCTACGCCCGCAGTGGAAGGCAAAAGATCCACCATGATCCGATTCGCATCGAAACAATATGTGTAACGCTTGAGCAGTTGGGCACACATGTCAGATGCGTCGGCTTTTTGACCGCCACGGAAATATGCGAGCGCAAGCAATACTTGCATATCGGCGCGCTGCGGGTCTTCAGCAAGCACCGCACGTATCTCGGCAATGGCTTGCGGGTATAACTCACCCTGTACATACATGTGCGCAAGTGCGCCGCGTGTCATGCGGATCTTTGGCGGCTCCCTGCCGTCGCGGCGGCCATACAACCTTTGAAGTTCGCCTTGAATAGCCGCATTGGATGGCTGCGCTTCAAAAGCGCGTTCCATGTGCCAGATGGAATCATCCAGCTTATTTCCTTCATCATTGATAATGCTCATTCCAACATGCGAAACAAAATCATCTGGCACCGACATTAAGACGCGACCAAAAATATCCACTGCTTCGGTGTAGCTTTTTGATTCAAGATATGCCTTGCCAAGCAGGCGATAGGTTGCAAGATGTTTGGGGAAAGTTCTTAATATATGGTGGCAATGAGCAATTGCTTCATTGGTGTTTCCTTTATCAATGAGGCTTTCGATTTCGCGATTGTAAATTCTTAAAGAGACTTTTGCCATTACCGTTTTCCTAATTTAAGTTTGTCTGATTCTTAATTAATTTACAAGACTATGTATATTTTACTCGTAAAATAGCGGGAGTGGCGATACGAATTCATCACTAAAAACATGCGCCGATAATACTGCCTGACGCGCTTCAACCAGTTTTTCCTCATTGTTGGCATGAATCTCGAACAAAGGCTCCCCTGTCTCCACTTTATCGCCTACTTTTTTATAAATGAGGAAACCAACAGCATGATCGATGGGATCGCTTTTTTTAGCGCGACCTGCCCCGAGTACCACCGATGCCTCTCCCACGAGCCTTGCGTGGACCTGTGAAATGGTTCCGCTTCGAGGGGCATTTACCACCTCCACATATTTTGCGCGCGTGTATTTCGACATGTCGTCCACGTACGAAACGTCGCCGCCTTGCGCCTCAACCAACACACGGAATTTCTCGAGCGCGCTTCCATCAGCGATACACTTTTCAGCCATGGCGCGTCCTTCCTCCAAATCCTTTGCGCGCTGACCTACCACGAGTACATGTGCCGCAACATGCAAACAATGTTCATAATAATCTTTTGGGGCACGTCCGCGTAAAAGTTCGATGGCTTCGATCACTTCAAGCGAATTGCCCACTGCAGAGCCCAGCGGTTGATTCATGTCCGAAAGCAAAGCAACGGTTTTGCGCCCTGCCAAATGACCAATGTTCACCATTAACTCGCCAAGTTCGCGGGCTTCCTCCAGGGTCTGCATAAATGCGCCGAGTCCTACCTTTACATCCAAAACGATGGCTTGCGCCCCTGAAGCTATTTTTTTGCACATGATCGAAGAAGCGATCAACGGCATGGATGGCACTGTGCCTGTCACATCACGCAGGGCGTACATTTTTCCATCCGCTGGCGCAAGGTCCAGGGATTGACCTGTGAGGACGATGCCTTTCTCTTTGAGTTGTTGCTTGAATTCGTCGGTGGTTAGGTCCACGCGATAGCCGGGGATGGATTCAAGCTTATCCAATGTGCCGCCGCTGAAGCCCAGCCCACGGCCCGACATTTTTCCGACGGGCAATCCGCAAGCCGCAACCATCGGCATGACCGAGATGCTGGTCTTATCGCCCACGCCGCCAGATGAATGCTTGTCCACTGCAATATCAACGACTTTGGAAAGGTCAAGCACCTGCCCGGAATGTGCCATGGCAAGAGTTAGATCTGCCGTTTCATGGGGGGTCATGCCGTTCAATAAAACAGCCATCGCAAAAGAGGAAGCCTGATAATCGGGAATTTCCCCATTGGTAAATCCCTTGATAAAGAACTCGATCTCCTGTGAGGTCAGTTCCTGCTTATCGCGTTTTTTGATAATGATGTCTACCGCGCGCATAGTAAATCTCCTTGTCTGGATTCTATTTTATCGCAAAGTGGGGGGAAGGACGAAGGATGAATGATAAAAGATGAAGGACACTTGCACCGAACGCAAGTGCGGTGTGAAAAAAGACCGCGAATGTTTTTGCATTCACGGTCTTGCTTTTTACTTCTTACTATCTCTTCACTAATTTCTGCCCTTCTTTGCTGTCTTGCACCATCCAGCCTAGGGCGGCGAGCTGGTCGCGCAGGCTGTCTGATTCGGCGAAATCCTTTCGGGTGCGGGCATCTTTTCGTTTTTCGAGCAATTTCAGGGCTTCGTCAGGAGGCGCATCGTCCTCCAAATTTGCGGCATTGACAGCCATCTCCCAAACATCGGGTCGAATACCTTTTTCAATGGGGTCTGGGTAGGTGACTTGTCCCAATTCATCTAATGAAAAAGTTGTGCCAGCTGGGTACATTTCCATGCTATCGCGCTTAATGACTGAGATCGAACTTACGCCGCTTACTTCGCAGGTTTTATTTTCGCAATCCATAATAATACCTGTGTGTTCATCCAGCCCAACCATCACAAATTCAGCAGGGATTAACTTTCGCCATTGATCAAAGCGTTCCTTGCCGACAAAACAACGGCTGGTATCCAGATCAATGCCTCCTTCAGCATTGTTCCAATGCGGGATGAAGGAGAGGTCCAGTCCACAGCCTGCAAATAAATTCAAGCCTTCCTTGGTATGCACATCTTCTCCCACTTTGTATATCTCATATACGGGCAAAACCCATGCGCCGACAGAGATCGTTGCAGCGGAGGCAAATATCAATGTTGCTCCGAGCCTGTGACGCGCGCGGATGATCTCCCAGGCGAGTGTGCCCTCCAACTGGCGGACTGCATAGCTGGGGCTGCCTGGTCCCATAAAAATGAGATTGGCTGACAATAATGGTTTTAGGATTTCGAGATTATCGGGACTGAACTCTGTCCCTTTTTTGCGAGCAGGAATTAAATCAATTGTCGGTTTGTAGTTTTGTAATCGGGTCGTCAGGAAATCAGCGACCCTCCCGGCAACGATCGCAGAATTTAACTCAAAGCCGGCAGTTGTCTCCATCACGGCGACATGCAAAGGGTCAGGGATGAGACGGGCAAGTGATTCGAAAATGCGGCCGCCAGCGAGGGAAGTCTCACCTGAGCCAAGAAAGGCAATGCGTCCAATAGTCATGTTTAATTGGATGATGCGTTAATCTGGTCTATTACACGTAGAAAAGTTTCGTTGTCGGGAATGTCGGACATGCTTGAGCTGAAATGTGCGTAGCGAATGCGCCCGTCGATACCCACGACGCAGTTCAAGGGCATGCGCCCTAATTTGAAAATATTGACTTCCTGTTTGTATAGTTTTAGGACTTTTTTATCAGGATCGGGCAAACCGATGTATGGAATTTTTTCATTTCCCCAGTAACGCTGAAATGAACTTGTGCCATCTGGACCAACAGCTACGATCTCTGCGCCGAGTGTAATAAATTCGGAATAATGATCCCGCATGCGCGCCAACTGCGCGCGGCAATACGGTCACGTAAAGCCGCGCAGGAAGGCAAGCACAACAGGTTTACTTCCGCGGAAACTGGAAAGACGGATCAAATTTCCGTTGATGTCTTCGAGTTCAAAATCAGGGGCGAGTTCGCCGGGAGTGATGAGATCGGGATTCATTGGCTGCTTAGTTCCTGAAGAAAGTTTGCGCTCGCTTCCACAGCTTGCTTTTGTTGTTCTGCGCGCGAAATCGTGGCTGGGTTATCACCAGGCTGGGGACCATAATCACCGAATTGTGCGTGGTTGCCGCCATCTATAACGACAAATTGCGTGTCTTGTGGAAGCAAACTTTTTGTCTCTTCAAATTTTTCCACACCGGCCATGTCATTTGTGCCGTAGATCGAAACCACATTGATGTCTGAGTTCTTGAAGGAATCGTCCGCGGGGTAGGATGCCCAGAAAATCAATCCGTCAATTTCAGGGTTATCTTTTGCAAACATGGCTGAAGCCACGCCGCCGAGCGAATGTCCGCCAACCACCCAGTGTTCGATCTCAGGGTGAGCTTCAATTGGGGCTTGCGCGGCGTTGATTTCAAAGAAGGCTAAATTCAATCGCACGGGCACGAGAATCACAAGATAACCCTGCGCCGCAAGTTCATGCAACGGCGCGGCATACGAACGATAATCCACATGACCGCCGGGGTAAAGGATAAAGCCTGTTGTAGGCTGCACGTCCGTGGGTTCAAAAGTTATATAGTCATCTATTGTTACCGTTACTTGCGAATCTGATTCGAGGGCAGCCAATGCTTCTGGCTCGGGTCCGAGAGGAGTCTCAGCCCAAATGACAAATCCAATGCCTGCTAAGGCAACAACAACTAGAAGTACAAGAAAGATGCGTTTTATTATTTTCATAAAAGTGATTCTACCTTTTTCCAAATTTGGTCGAACATGTCAACTGTCAATTTCCCGGTCGACGTATTTTGCTGGCTGGGGTGATAGGAGCAAATCAAGGTTGCAGGTTGAAGGTTGGAAAGTTGAATGGGATAAACTGCGCCGTGAGAAAATTTGAGATTGCGAACGGCGAATATTTTGAGGATTCTGTCGAAGGCAATCTTACCCAAGCATACGATGACTTTTGGTTGGATGATTTGAATTTCACGCTCCAGATACGGCTGGCAATTATTCAACTCGGCGGGACTCGGTTTATTATCAGGCGGAGCGCAGCGACCCGACGCGGTGATATACATATCTTTGAGGATGAGACCATCGCTTCTGGACTCCGCCTCAGCCTGATTCGCGAACCCGGCACGGTGCAAGGCTGGGAAAAGAAATCCGCCCGAAGCATCTCCTGTGAATTGACGTCCTGTGCGGTTTGAGCCATGTGCTCCGGGAGCAAGCCCCACCACGAGCACACGAGCCTGCGGGTCGCCAAACCCGGGGACAGGTTTTCCCCAATACTCTTCGTCTTTATACGCCTTGCGTTTAACGCGCGCAACTTCTTCACGCCATTCCACAAGGCGTGGACATTTGCGGCATTGAATGATTTCCTGGTTGAGAGATTCAAGCGGGTTCAAAAATATAGTGTCCCAGTTCAACAAAAACGACAGGTTTTGTTCCTGTCGCTTTTTCTTATTTTGTATTTTCCAATACAGTTAGAAGTGCTTCATATTCCTCGTCACATTCGGAACACATATCAAGATGTTCGCGGACGAGCGGCATAAGTTTCTCTGCGTCATGCGATTGGACTTCGGTCTCAACGAATTCATCGAGACGGACGAACATCTCATCACAAGACATATCCTCAGCGCGTACGTCTTCGAGAATACGCAGGAACTTGACGATGACTTCATCCTGCAGTTCATCCTGCGGCTTGAAGATGTTTTTTATGCGTTGAAAAATGTTTTTGATTTTCATTCTGAAAATTTGACGATTAATCTAATCTTAATCTTACTTATTCTCAAAAGCCATCAACAGGTCTTGAGGTGTGAGGTCTTCGAGGGCGAGGCGCCTTTTTAATCGCAGGCGGGCATCATGCAGAAGTTTGTACAATGCGTTGCGGTTGGTCTTCATCCGTTTGGCGGCTTCGTCCATGGGCATATCCTGTAAGCTGAGCAGCACCAACGCTTCATGCTGTTTGGGGGTGAGTTCTTCCTCCAAAATACGGCGGACACGCGCAAACATATCCGAGCGCTCTGCCGAGGCTTCGGGAGAGGCTTGGGAATCAGCGAGCAAGCCGGGGGGCGGCGGAGCGTCTTCGTTCTCAGTCATTTCATCGAGGGAGGAATCCCTCCAGCGTTTGCGGCGGAGTTCGGTCAATGCGAGTCGGATGGCAATCTTATGCACCCACGTAGTGAAAAGACTGCGGCCTTCGAAAGTATTCAGTTGGTCAAGGACGCGCAGGACAGTTTCCTGCGTGACTTCTTCCACAAGCGGCTCAAAAAGAGGCGAATCTGAAGAAAGCCAGCGGGTGAGGGCGTAGGGTAATCCTTTTTGGATCACTTCCCGCAAGTCGTTGATTGCTTCTTCTCGAACTTCACCTGAGTTTCGCAGGTCTGCAAGCCAGGCTTCGTTTGTGCGTGTGGTCATGGTGAATCAATTATAAAAGAAAATAGAGATGGAAATGAGATTCTTATGAAACTATGAGACTTCATTAAAAAAGAGCGGACGTTGCCACGTCCGCTCTTTTTGCTTCTATCTTTTTACTTTTCCCCTAAATCTGAAATTTCATTGGCATGCTCATCTTTTGTTCTTCCCCGTCTTCCAGTTTGGTCAACGGCAAAATCACGTGGAATTGGCTGCCGGGGAAGTTGATCTCGTCGTAGCCTGGGCTTTCCACGTAGATGCGTCCGCCGTGGGCTTCGACGATGCCTTTGGCTAGTGCCAGTCCCAGACCTGCGCCGCCGCCTTTGAAGCGTGTTTTACTGGTGGAATGCTTGCCCAATTCACCGGGTTGATAGAATTTGGTGAAGATGATCTCACGGAAGTTCGGGTCAACGCCCACGCCGGTGTCGCTGATAATAACCTCGACTGCGCCATTGGGCAGGTCGATGATCGCAGGCACGCTGTAACTTGTGATGGTGATCTTTCCATTATTCGGGGTGAATTTGACTGCGTTGCGAACGAGGTGATGGAATAACTTTCGCAACAAATTTGGATCTGATTTGACGTGCGGCAGGCTGGGGAATTCTATAGTGAGGGATTGCTTGCGATCTTTTATGGAATCAGCCTGTTCGATACAAATCTCTTGAATGAGATGCCCCAATTCCACGGGTTGGATATTCGGCTTGAGCGAACGCGCGTCAATTTGCGCGATGTCAAACATTGAATCCATAACCTCGTGCAAGCGGATCGTACCATCATGTATTTTTTCCATGATGAATTTGAAATTCGGGTCAAGGCTGGTGTCTTCCATCAGCATTTCGCTGTAGCCTTTGATCACCGTCAAAGGCGTGCGCAGTTCGTGCGATGCGATGCTGATGAAGTCGGATTTAGCCTGATCAATGCGTTCAAGGTCGCGATTGTTCTTTTCCAATGCGCGCCGCGCCGAGCGCAGTTCGTTGTTCAAACGCATTAAGTTGTCCACGAGCCGCGCGTTTTCAAGCGCCACTGCAGTTTGACTCGCGTGTGAACTGAGCGTTACGAGGTCTTCCTTTGTGTAGCGGTTGCCGCTCAATTTTGGACCGAATGCCAACAGCCCGATCCATTGTTTTTTGGCAAAGATGGGAATGTATACCTCGGCGCGCAGTTGGCTGAACCAGTCCTTCTCAAAGGGAGAAGATGACCGGAAAGCAGGGAGCAGGTCCAGGTCATATTGAAGAAGCGGGCGTTGTTCCCGAACCAGATACGAAGCAATTATCCCGTTCTCGTCCAATTCCACTGCGATCATTTGTCTTTCTTCAGGGCTGCGGGCAGAGCGAAGCCTGTATATTTTATGCCCGTCAGCCTGGCGTTCTGAATCCACGAGGAAGAGGAAGCCGCGCTCGATCTGCATGGCTTCGAGAATGATCCCAACTGCGATACTTGCCAGTCGGTCCATATCCAGAATGTTGCTGATGCTTTCGCTATATTGATGGATGGTGCGGCTTGCGTCGTATTGATCTCCTTTTGTCCAGTGGTTGATCGTGCGTGAGACCAGCCTCAGTAACGGCGAGAAGATCAGCGTCAGCAGGAGTGTAATGATCGAACCTGCAAATACTGGATTTAATTTTGGGAAGCTTGCTTGTAACAATAAAAACCCCGCGACATAGAGGCCAACGATCGCGATGGCAACCACCGTATATACAAGCACGCGTCGCATGATTTGTTTCAAGTCAGGGACGTGATGTGTGCCAACCACATAAGCCATCAGTGCCCCAACCGCCAGCCGTAAAGGTTGTCCTGCAATGACTATGTTGGAGAAAAGCAGGACATCATTGACGAACAACAGGAAAATGATCAGCCACCAATAATTCACCCGGTTGCGGAATAATTGCTGGCGCGCTTCTTTATTTGCATTCGAAATGGTAATGATCAAACTAATGGAGAAGATCAGCCATCCTAAAATAGCCCATGCAGGGCCGAGCCGTGCGCGTTGCAAGGTAAGGCTTCCATTTGTCCAAAGTGTGTCTGGAAGATTGAATGTGTTGGTTAGAATGAGAGCAAGGCCGAGCATCCAAAATGCCCACACTCCCACCCATGCCCACCATGTATCATGTTTCAAGAATGTTTGGAGCGCAAGCATTACAACCGCGATCAGTGTCAATGCAATGTAGATTTGTAATTCTTGAAATACCACCGCGCCGCTTTTTGAAATTTCCCCATTACGCCAGATTGCTTCGGCAACTGTCAGCACCATTGCCAGTAAGGCATAAAGAGCCACAAACCAGGTGGATATTCCTTGTCCTTCATCCCGCCGTTGTACCGCAAAGAAAATTACAGGTAGGTAAAGTGCGCCGAGCAATAGCAATAAAACAAATTGAATCAATGATGTGTCCATGTTTATAAGCGAAGATTTTACCCGAAAAAAAACGTTTATCGGTTATCATTGTTGTTATGCTAACCTCCCGCGCCTCCCGTCTCAAATATAATTTCCCTGTGGATTTCTTTCGCCCGGACGGGCATGTGATCTTTTCAGATCTAGCCGCCGCCCGCGCCTTTGCCGACCAAATGTCAGCGCTTCGCAGAGACCCTGTGCCTGCCACTGACCTATATGCACTATCCCTGCTTGATGAGGCGTACCATATCCTCCTCAAGCATTTTTATAGCAGATATACAGGTGTCATGGGACGCGCCATGGGGATGTTGCAATCCAACCTCGGCTCAAAATATGACCTGACCCTCAGCAAATTCACTGAAGAATTTCCGCCCATGTCGGTCTATCGCGGCGAGACGACGGCAGGAGTTTACCTTTCAACCAAAGCCCCATATTTCGGTGATTTCGGTCGCGGCGTGCGTGCGGCTGTCATTGAAGAAATGCTGTTGATCAATAATTCAAATAGCAATCCTGCATTGAATCGTTACAAAGACTTAATTGACGAATCCACAATGAGTGGGTCTGCATATAAGGAATTAGTACAATCCTTGTTGACCTTCTTCTCTCGACAGCCAGGTTTCGGCAATGGAGAATCCGCACTAGGCGAAACTCTGACCGATATCCTGACTGCCCCGATCAAAGCTTCTCCTGATTCTTTGGAAGGGCAGTTGCGTTATGTAATGGAAAAATGGGGACACTTGCTTGGCGAAACTTTCTCCGTTCGTGTCCTGCGCGGATTGGACTACCTGCGCGAAGATGCGATCCGTATCGGGCATGGTCCCATCGATTTGCAAAAAGCCGAAACCTACGTCCCATATTTCGGCGGCAACGATTACGCGGAATACGAACGATACAGCATGGACAAGGATTGGATGCCGCGTCTGGTCTTGATCGCCAAGAATACCTATGTCTGGCTGGGGCAGCTCTCCAAAAAATATCAACGCGATATCACGACTCTTGACCAGATCCCCGACGAAGAATTGGACTTGCTCGCCGCGCGCGGATTCACTGGCTTATGGCTGATCGGTCTCTGGGAGCGCAGCCGCGCCTCGCAGCGCATCAAACAGCGCATGGGACAGGAGGATGCAGTCGCTTCGGCGTATTCTCTCCACTCGTATGATATTGCCGATGACCTTGGCGATTGGGCTGCGTTGAACAATCTCCGCTCGCGTGCCTGGGCGCGCGGCATCCGCCTCTCGGCGGACATGGTTCCCAATCACATGGGCATTGACTCAACCTGGGTCAATGAACATCCTGAATGGTTCCTGTCTTCCTCGTTTTCTCCGTATCCATCTTATTCATTCAACTCCGAGAATCTTTCAGATGATTCGCGTGTGGGCGTTTATCTCGAAGATCATTATTACAATAAAACCGATGCTTCGGTGGTTTTCCAACGCCGCGATTTTCAAACGGGCGACGTTCGATACATCTATCACGGCAACGACGGCACATCCTTCCCGTGGAATGATACTGCTCAACTGGATTACACCAACCCCGCAGTTCGCGAAGCGGTGATTCAAGTCATCCTGCATGTGGCGCGCAATTTTCCCGTCATTCGTTTTGACGCGGCGATGACTCTCGCCAAGAAACATGTCCAACGTCTTTGGTTCCCCGAACCAGGCGCGGGCGGCGCGATTCCGTCCCGTTCGCAATATGGCATGACCAAGTCCGAGTTTGACGCAAAAGTCCCCGAGGAATTTTGGCGCGAGGTGGTTGACCGCGTTGCCAGGGAAGTCCCTGACACGCTTTTGCTTGCCGAAGCCTTCTGGATGATGGAAGGTTATTTTGTCCGCACGCTGGGCATGCACCGTGTTTATAACTCGGCGTTCATGCACATGCTGCGCGACGAAGATAACGCCAAATATCGCCTTGCGATCAAGAACACGCTTGAGTTTGACCCGCAAATTCTCAAGCGTTACGTCAACTTCATGAACAATCCCGATGAAAAGACTGCCGTTGAGCAATTCGGCAATGGCGACAAATATTTTGGCATCTGCACGGTCCTTTCCACTTTGCCTGGTCTGCCCATGTTCGGTCATGGACAGGTGGAAGGCTTCTCCGAAAAATATGGGATGGAATTCCGCCGCGCCAAATGGGAGGAGACTCCTGACGAAGGACTGATTCGCGGGCATGAATGGCGCATCTTCCCGCTTCTTCACCGCCGATACCTGTTCGCTGATGTCGAGCAGTTTCTACTCTTTGACTTTTACTCACCCAACGGTAATGTGGACGAAGAGGTCTTCGCCTACTCCAACCGTTTCCACGACGAGCGCGGACTGATCGTCTATCACAACAAATTTGCCGACACGCGCGGCTGGATCAAAAACTCCGCCGCATTCATTGATAAAGGCTCAGGCAAAACGATCCGCAAAAACATCGCCGAAGGACTTGGCTTACCGCGTGTTGGGCATGTCATCTTCAAGGATTACGTCACCCATCTGGAATATATCCGCTCCTGCAAGGAAATCTGGGACAAGGGCATGTACATCGAACTGGGCGCCTATCAATGCCACGCCTTCATGGACTGGCGTTTCGTGGGTGACAGCGAATGGCAGACCATTTGCGACGCACTCAACGGCGCAGGCGTACAGTCCATGCAGGATGAGTGGACAAAACTTTTTAGCGTAGTTGAAGAAACGAAAGTTGAAGTGGTAGTCCCAAAGAAAAAACGCGCTGTCCGCAAAACTGCAGCGAAGGCGAAGGGCGTAAAAAGTAAGAAGAAAGAAGTAGTTGCTGTAAAGACAAAGGCGACGAAAGTAAAAAGTGAGAAGAAAAAAGTGATCGCTGTGAAGACGAAAGCCCCCGCAAAAAAAGTTGTTGTGAAAAAAGTTCAACTCAAGGAAAAGAAAACTGTCACAAAAAAGGTTGTCCCTGCGAAGGCGAAACCTGAGAAGAAAGTTTTGGCAAAAGCAAAACCAGTTGCAAAGAAAGCAGTTGCAACATCGTCCCCGAAGAGGACGAAACCTGTGGTAAAGAAATCAACTGCAACAAAGAAGTCGAAGTAAAACATAAAGACCTCCGAGAGCCTAAAGGCAAAAATCTCGGAGGTCTTTGTTTGTTCCTCATTCAACCTTGCCCTTAAGGCGAACTAGCACAGCGGAAGCCAACATTGTTGAAGGTATTATCGGGGGAGTTGCTGAGACGATATGCAGAACGCGCATTGACATCGCTGTAGTACCACGAGCCGCCGCGAAGGACGCGGTATTTTTGTTTGAATTCACTTGAAATGCTCATTTCGCTGCCGGGATAAACATCATACCAATCATTCACCCATTCCCAAACATTGCCTGCCAGATCGAGCGCGCCATAAACGCTTTGTCCAGATGGATAATTTCCAACGGGAGATACGTCTGCAAAACTGTCGTTGAAAGATTTGTTTGCCCAATCATAAGCGCAGTTTACATCACAAAAATTGAGCGCTGTTCCATCGAGAGTGTTGCCCCAAGGGTAGGTGGATGCTTTTGTGCCGCGTGCAGCTTTCTCCCATTCGGCTTCGGTTGGCAAACGACGGCCCGCCCATGAGCAATATGTATTTGACATGCTCCAATCCACATAAATAACAGGATAATTGTCAAACTCGGAATTTCCATAATAACTGGGATGCGTTTCTGAACTGGTATTCGCTGGTTCTTTACAACTGCCTTCCTTCACGCATTTTGCATACATGGCGTTGGTCACTTCGGTTTTGTCGATCCAAAAAGCGTCAAGAAGTACAGAGTGGGGCGGCTCTTCATTGGTAAACCAATCTCGCTGGCATCCCGTTCCATATTTTTGACATTCCGCCAGGGCATCGTCAGCATCGCTTCCCATTGTAAATTCGCCTTTTGGCACATAAACAAGAGTTGCATCATCTTTGCCGAGCATGGTCGAGCCAAGACCAAGCGTTGGAGTTGGGACAATGGTTTCTGTTGGTGGAATAGGGGTAAATGCCGCCAGCGGAGTTTTTGTCTTAGTGGGGGAAGGGGTTGCAGGTGTTACTGTTGAAATACCCCGCCAGAGCAGGTATCCAATAAACGCGATAATTAAAACCAAAGCGGGGATTTTCAACTTTGGCAGGAATTCTTTTGTGGCTTTATAAGACGCTTCGCGCGAACGGTTGTAGATTTCGGAATTTTTGCGCGAAAGTTCTTCTTTTTCTGGGGCCGTCTGCAAGGTCAGGCTTTTAGTCTGACTTTCTTTCTGTGTATCTGCGTTTGTCGGGTTGTAAACCCCATCTGCATTTTCACCCGCCTTTTGCTGGACAAAGCCTTTTTCGTTTTCATCTGTTAGGTCGGAAATCTGACCTGCATTTTCCTCGTGAGCAATTCGTTCTTCTTCTGTCTGTTGGTTTGCCAGTTTCTTCTCATTCCTTGTTTTTTGTGCGGCAAGACGATTGGCTTCTTTTTTTGTTTTTTGCTCCTGTGCATCCAATTCTTTTAGATAGAGCAAAAGCGATGTGCTCACAGAATTCAACCCTGCCTCTTCGTCTTTGCGAATATCCACAAATTGGCGGCCGATAAGGCGCAAGGATAAGGATGCTTCCTCATCACCACGCACAAGCACAGGGAAAACGCGCTTTCGGTATTGGTCGGCAAGGCTGATTTCCCGCCTGACCCATTCCGAGTTTTTCGAATCGGGTGAAAGCACTACCACGATTGCAGGCGCGTTTTTAATTGCCTTTTCGATTTCTTCCTCCCAAATGGGAGTTCCAGGGATCAACTTTTCATTATCCACCCATACTTTAATCCCTTGGTTGCGCAGGAATATCACAATACGCCTCATGACTGCGTCGTCTCTGCGGCTGTAACTCATGAAAACATGACCAGTTGATAACTTGGGCATACAAACCCTCTCGAAAAATAAGTTGTTTGTATTATAGGCTAAAACTTAATAAGTTGAATGTTGTGGTTGTTGTAGGTCGGGTTGGAGATGTGTTATTCTGGGAGACTTACTGCTTGGGTGTGGAAAATGCCGATTTAGCAGAATCAGGCACGAGATTACGTAAGATGCGTGTAGCTTGCCTACCCTACAATTCCCATACGAATCCATAATAATCCCATTTTTGTTATTGACTTGAATTTTGAAAAGTACTATACTCACCACATCGAGGTAACGCCCACATGCGATTATTTCACGCAGTACCCAGTTTTGTCGAGTAACACACGCGGATGTATCCGCGTGTGTTTTTTATATTCCCTCAAAAAAGGAGATTAACACAATGGATTCTGGACTGATAGGCAAGGTTGAAAAAGCAAAAAGGTACGCTGAGGACAGGCACCGCTTCCACTTCAATCAGTTTGACCTTAATTTTCACGGCGATAATAGTGAACACCATGTTTCTTACGATAACGGCACTTTTAACTGCGATTGCGAGTTTTTTATTACCCACAAGCGATGCGGCCATTCCATGGCGCTTGAGATTTTGCTTAAAGATATGATCGTTGAAGCCATATAAGCCCTGAAAAAATCGAATACCCCGACTGCCCTCCGCCACCGCGCAGGGCAGTTTTTTTACAAGGGGAGAGTGCAGATCAAATACTCTTAGTAAATCTTAAACTTTATGGTGTACAATTTTGCCCTATGAAATCGCAATTTTCCCGACGTGACTTTTTAAAACTAAGCGGTCTTACCCTGGGCGGGCTGGCTTTTTCACCCTTCCTGCCTGGGTTGACCGATTTTGATGATAGCTTTGTAGTGCGAATTGCCACTGCTGAGTTTCCTGTACGCGCACAGCCAACCGACGATAGCCGTATATATCAAACCTGGTATCGCGATGACCTTGTGCATGTATACGAGCAGGTTGTTGCCGAAGAACCCAAACACAATCCTGTCTGGTATCGTGTCTGGGGCGGTTATTTGCATCGCGGACGATTGCAGCGCGTGAAGACCATTTATCAAACGCCTGTGGAAATTCCTGAAGGGAAACGTGTTCTGACCGAAGTTTCAGTCCCATTTACCACGCCATATCGTTTTTCGAAGGCGCGCGGGTGGGAACCGCTGGCTCCGCCGCTTTATTATGGTTCGGTCCATTGGGTGGTTGGCTTGGAAGAAGGTCCCGCGATGACCGATTACACAGGCGCATGGTATCGTATTTATGACGAGCTTGATTCGAATGTGCCATATTTTGTGCCAGCCATTCACCTCCGCGTTTTACCCACCAGCTATTTCGACCCGATCAGTCCCGAAGTCCCTTTTGAAGATAAGTTGATCGAAGTGAATCTCACAACGCAAACACTGGTTGCATACGAATATGGAAAATCGGTTTTCCAAACCAATATTTCTTCTGGTATTTTCGGTGGCGGACAGGGTGGCGAGAATGGAATTTCCACAACGACGCCAAACGGCAAGTTCAACATTCTGGATAAAGTCCCATCCAAGCATATGGGGTATAGTTACTTTAGCATTGGTCAAAGAGGCGATGTAACCACAGACGAAAGCGGATATGTGCTTCCTGGAATACCCTGGGCAACTTTCTTCACTCCTGTTGGTCACGCATTTCATGGCACGTATTGGCATGAAAATTTTGGTACGGAGATGAGCCACGGCTGTATTAACATGCGTACCAACGAAGCGAACTGGATCTTCCGCTGGGCGCAGCCTCCGCACACCACCGACGCAATCTCCAATCACAGCAGACGCGGCACGGCAGTGGAGATCCACTATTAATTCTTTTTTGGATTTCCCGCCCACATGCCGATTCCTCATCCCAAACATTTGACAACTCCACATGCCTCTACTTAACTGGAAGGGAAAGCATCTCGCCACGCCCGAGCCTGCTACTCTTATTCAAGATTCATTTCTCTACCCGAATGGACTCGGCTACCCCAAAACACATCCCGATGGGCGGCTTATTCTTGGGGATAATCTCGCAGTAATGGCTGCGCTTCTTCCTGAATACGAAGGCCGCATTAACCTCATCTATGCCGACCCGCCATTTTTTACCAACCGAAAATTTTCCGCGCGCATAGGCCGAGGAGAGGATTCACGCAAGCCTGAAAAATGGAAATTAGTTGAAGGCTACCACGATGCCTGGCCTGACCTGGACTCGTATTTGCAATTCCTGTATGAACGCCTCTCACTGATGGTCCGTCTGCTTGCGCCAAACGGGACGCTGTACCTTCACCTCGATTGGCATGCCGACGCCTACGCCCGCCTTATTCTGGATGAACTTTTTGGTTCAGACGGTGTTTTCATCAATGAGATCATCTGGGCATATCACGGACCGTCTCCGATCAAGAGTGCCTTCAACCGTAAGCACGATACGATCCTGGCTTATGCCAAGGGCAAGGACTACACGTTTAATGCAAATGCAGTTCGTGAGCCGTACAACCCCAATACCATCGCAACCTTTAAATCATCGCGCAAGGCGGGTTTTGGAAAAGTGCCAGATCTTGAGCGCGGCAAAGTCCCTGAAGATTGGTGGTATTTTCCTGTTGTAGCGCGTTTGCACAATGAACGCACAGGCTACCCGACCCAGAAACCAGAAGCATTATTACAACGTATTATCCTAGCCTCATCCAATAAAGGTGACACGGTTGCCGATTTCTTCTGCGGCTCAGGAACAACGTCTTTGGTTGCAGCTAAAAATGGACGCAAATTTATCACTAGCGACGTGCCATTCGCGCTATACATACTGCGCGCAGCCGATTGGCTGAGACACAGTCTGTTTTTTCCCTTGAGCATGATTCTGCCTAAGTTGTCATGTCAAAAGCCGCAAAGAATATCAAAGTACATGTCTCTGCAGATTCTGTCAGGTTGGATACTGCTCTCGATGTGGACTTCTGGGAGGTGGACCCTGATTGGGATGGGAAAATGTTCAAGAGCGTCGCCCAGTCCCAACGTCACGCCCGAAGCGGTGAACTTCCTCTGGAGCTTAAAATAAAAATCGGACGCACCTGTAAAGTGTGCATCCGATTGGTGACGGTTCAAGGGAAAGAGTTTCAGCTAAATATCTAATCGGTAACCAACGCCGCGAATGGTCTTTAGGAACTTTGGATTTTCAGGGTCAAGTTCAATTGCGCGGCGAAGCCATGAGATATGCACATCCAATGTGCGCGTATCGCCGGTGTAATTGGTTTCCCATGCCTTTTTGAAGAGGGGTTCGCGTTCAACGACTTCACCATGTTTTTCCATTAGTAAATTTAATAATGTAACAAGGCGCGGCGTGAGCTTTGTGCTTTTGCCGAGGCAGCGCACGCGGCGCTTTTCAAGGTCAAGGCGGATCGGACCGACATGCACAACATTTTTTCCGTCACCGGGCAAAAGGGGTTTGATGCGATTTACAAGTTTTTGTACGGTGAAGGGTAATGCAAGCACGGCATCAGCCACATCTTTATTGATCACATCGTTATCGCTTTCAAGAATAAGGATGATGGGGAGCTTGGGATCTTTTTCGCGGATGGATTGGCAGATACGCAAGCCCGTGCTGCGAAGGGTGGCGGCGTTGATCACCACCAGGCTTGGGCTGACTTCTTTAAGGCGGGCAACCGCCTGGCTGCCATTCTGGGCAATTTGTACATCAAATCCCTTCTTCTGCAAGTCTGCAGCAAAAGAAGGGATCTCTGCGTGGCGGCCTTCAATGACCAGGAGTGTTGTGGTCTTCATAATGAGTAATCGATAATGCCTATTCTTTAGTAATTGGAATAACTTAACACCATGTAAATTTAATGACCGTATTTGTTAAGGTAAAATCATTATACACCAAATCTTAACAAATACATTCAGCTTAATATTATATTTTTAATAAAATTCTTTTTATGTTGTTTATCCAGATG
Source organism: uncultured Chloroflexia bacterium (assembly GCA_963833175.1). Lineage (GTDB taxonomy): Bacteria > Chloroflexota > Anaerolineae > Anaerolineales > Villigracilaceae > Villigracilis. The sequence goes on along the minus strand of CAWHXC010000015.1, from coordinate 110,566 downwards.
AATATGCTCTTTAACTTTGCTTGACTATTTCACGATTGTTATGGTAATATCTGCGTCCATTCGATGCGGGGTGGAGCAGTGGCAGCTCGTCGGGCTCATAACCCGAAGGTCGCAGGTTCAAGTCCTGCCCCCGCTACTCAATAGAAACCACGGCCCATAAGGCTGTGGTTTTTTATTTGGATATGTTTCGTCATCAGTAAAACTAACGTCCCGAAGGTTGAAAGACAGTTGACTTGTCTCAATTCAGCTTTCGGGATGTTTATGTTTAATTCATTTTGAACACTTCCCGCAAGTACTTTTTCAGATCGAGCCCCCAAAAATAAACAGTGATATTAAACAGAGAAAATTATGACACTTGTTATATTCCCGTTTTTGAATACGACGTATAATGTATTCAGGAAAATGAATATGACAAAAAAACAAAACCCACTTCAGCCCATTGCTTCTTTGTTGGAAACTATCTCACCACTGGCTCGCCTGGAAATCTTGCTTGCCATTGGAAGTGGCGAGGCCTGTGTCTGTCATCTTGAATCTGCACTTGGTTTGCGGCAGGCTTACATCTCACAACATTTGATGGCGCTTCGTAAAGCGGATATTTTGCAGGATAGGCGCGAAGGCCGCTACGTTTTTTATCATCTAAAAGACGCTGCTCTTCTGGACCTGATCATTGACTCTGCCCGCCTAAGTGGAATCTCCTCTGAAACCGTTTCTGCGCTCATCAATACACGAGTCAATTCCTCGTGTGAATGTCCCCAGTGTTCCCTTGTGTTAATCTCTGCTAAAAACTTGGAGATGGCGTGAACATCCTTTCCATCTTCTCTTTGCGAAGACTTATATGGGCAGTGGGCATTAGACCCTTGGATTTAATAACGAAGGAGTAGAGCATGTCTAATTTTTTGGAAACCACTGTGGATAAATTCACCTTCAAGGTTGATACTGGTTGTTTTTATAACCAGGAAGGCGTTTGGGCAAGAGAGGAAAATGGGCGCGTACGCATCGGACTGTCTGATTATGTCCAGCAGCGCAGCGGAGATGTAGCCTTTGCAGAGGTCAAGCCGGTAGGAACAGTCCTCGCTGCGGGGGAAGAAGTGGCGGAAATCGAAACGATTAAGGTAAATATCACATATACATCGCCAGTAAACGGAAAAATTGCAGAAGTTAACCCGGCGATGAATGATGCCCCGGAAGCCATTAATCAGGACCCTTACGGCACAGGCTGGCTGGCCGTGATGGATGTTGACAATTGGGAAGCAGACCGTGCCAAACTACTTGATTCGCAGGCTTATTTTAAAGTAATGAAAGGTCAAGCGGAAGAGGAGGCAAAGAAACTATAATGGACCTCCAAAAAAAAGTTATTATTGTGCCCTGCAGTGGAATTGGCAAGTCTTACGGTACCGTCAGTCGCGAAGCAGCCTACGATGTAACCGAAGACTTGCGTCCCGAGCAGACACAACTGGTACCGTTGGCATTATTGGTACTTGGCGATGACGAATCCCGGGCTGTTGTAGCGGAATACCCGGCAGTAACCATTGACGGTTGCAAACTGGCTTGCGCCGCAAAAATGGTCCAACAGAGCGGTGGTACGATCGCACAGGAGTTTGCTGTCCTGGATGTGTACCGTCGATATAAGGAACTCAAGCCGCAGGGTATCGCCGAACTCAACGAAGCCGGGCAGGAATTGGCTCATGTCCTGGCGGAGGAAGTTGTCACGGTAGTCGATGCTCTGATTGCAGGGAAAAAGGGAGGCGAAAATGCCTAACCTGCCAAAGAAAAAAGTTGGCATTATCACCTGCTCCGGGGAAGAAATCTCTGAGGGAACGGTGACCCGCCTGGCTGCACTTAAAGTTCTCGAGCAGTTGCGCCCGGCAGACACGGTCACCATTTGTCTGCCTCTTTTCCTCGCCGGTGGTGAGGGCGACCGGGCTTTCGCAAAATTCTACCCGACTATTGCCATTGACGGCTGTGACAAACGTTGTGCGGCACGTGGTACGGAAATGTACTCCGGCAAACCCGCCGCCAGTGTCGTTGTTACAGAACTTATCGTTGAACGCAGCTTGGGTAAACCGGAAGGGAAACGCCGCCTCAACGAGGCCGGTCAGGCGGCTGTGGAAGTGACAGCTGTGCGAGTTTCAGAGTTGGTGGATGAATTGCTGCATAAACACTGGAATCGTACGATGGGCGCCATGGAAGAAATCAATACGTCCGAAGTGCAGGAACCAATCCAGGCGACTTGTTCATGCGGTTCTGGAATTCCTGTGCAGGAAATCCTAATCAACGGCCAGACGATTACCTTGATTGCTTTGCCACTTATCTTCCAGCAGTTCCATGACTCTGGAAAAGCAGCCTCGCCCGAAACGACCCGCGAATTGCTGGAGACTCTGAAGATATATAATCCGATCCCCTTGGGCGAAGACGAGACCTATATGGCATTGTTATCGCGGGAATATGCAGCCTTTTGCAAGCAACAAGGAACAGCCAAATGAGCCGCAGGTCTACTTATAACACCACTGTTACTTGGAAGAGCGAGCATTGGGGACATATCGTCATGGGTAATGGTCCGGAGATGGATTTCTCCGCGCCGCCTGATGCACAGGGTCACCCCGGCGTCTTGACGCCGGAAGACGCCTTTGTAGCCGCCGCCAATACCTGCATCATGATGATGTTCATTTGGGCTGCGGAACGTTTCAAACTCAAGCTGCTCTCTTACGATTGCCGCGCCGAGGGCACCAAACTGATAGAACTGGACCGAACTGAGATTTTCACCCGGTTGTGCTTCTGGCCGGTTATCCGCATTGACGCGGGTGACGAAGACCCGAAAGCTGTGAAATCACGCACCCACCGTGCTCTGCAGTCTGCCCAAAAATACAGTCTGGTTGCCAACTCGGTGAAGTCTGAGATCGTTATTGAACCTGAAATCGAAATCATTTGAATCCATAAAACCATATCTATACGGAGATAAACATGTTAACCATCAAAGTTCTTGGACCGGGTTGCGCCAACTGCAAAAATGTCGAATCTGTGGCCCGCAAAGCCATTGCCGACTTGGCCATTGAGGCTGAGGTCATCAAAGTAACTGACTACGCTGACATCATGAAGTATAAAATACTTTCCACCCCTGGGCTGGTCATTAATGAGAAAGTTGTTTGTGCGGGCCGCATCCCCACTTCCGCCGAGGTGACCACCTGGTTGGCAAATGCATTGGAAGCAGCTTGATTTTTTTCTACGGAGGCTTTTTATGATAAAAGAAATGAGTACAACCAAAAAACTCTCCACCCTTGATCGCTACCTGACCTTGTGGATTTTCCTTGCGATGGCAGTGGGTGTGGGGATCGGCTTTTTGTTCCCGGAAGGAGTTCAGCAATTCAACGACTCCGTTTCAGTGGGGACAACCAATATCCCGATCGCGATTGGTTTGATCTTGATGATGTACCCGCCCTTTACGAAAGTGAAGTACGAGGAACTGGGAGATGTATTCCGCAATAAAAAAGTGCTGACGCTCTCACTGGTACAGAATTGGGTGATCGGTCCTATTCTGATGTTTGCGCTGGCCATCATTTTTCTGGGCAATTACCCGGAATATGCTGCTGGTCTGATCCTGATCGGTCTGGCGCGCTGTATTGCGATGGTGATTGTCTGGAACGAACTGGCGCATGGCGATACTGAATATGCCGCCGGGCTGGTGGCGTTCAACAGCATCTTCCAGGTGTTGTTCTACAGTGTGTACGCCTATGTTTTCCTCACGGTTTTGCCCACCTGGTTTGGATATGAAGGCGTGGTGGTGGACATCACAATGGCACAGATTGCAAAGAGTGTCTTCATTTACCTGGGCATTCCATTCATCGCTGGTTTCCTGACACGCCTAATCTTGATACGGATGAAGGGCAAAGAATGGTATTACAAAGAGTTTATACCGAAGATCAGCCCGCTGACCCTGATTGCCTTGTTGTTCACAATTGTGGTTATGTTCAGCCTGAAAGGTAACCTGATTGTACAAATCCCGGGTGACGTAGTGCGGATCGCCATTCCACTCTTGATCTACTTCGTGGTCATGTTCCTGGTCTCTTTCTGGATGGGGCGTCGCATTGGCGCGGATTATCCCAAGACCACCACACTTTCATTCACTGCCGCCAGCAACAACTTTGAACTGGCAATTGCTGTGGCGGTGGCGGTTTTCGGCATCAACTCTGGCGCGGCTTTTGCGGCGGTGATCGGTCCGCTCGTGGAAGTGCCGGTGATGATCGGGCTTGGTGAATGTGGCTTTCTTCTTCCAGAAAAAATATTTTGGCGGCGCAGTTTTATCCTCACCGGAAATGCTTTAGAGTGTTGAAACCAAAGTCTCCAGACTTTGGTTTCAACATATTCATACCAGAAGATGTTGGACTCTGTTTGAATAAATATCACCAGCAGGAGACAATACTGTCACATGCCAAAAACACACTATGCCCAGGTTGATGAACACGGAAATATTGTCCTGCCGCCCAGGCTGGCAAGAGATTTGGGTATATCGCCTGGGGACCAAATTCGGGTTGACCCCGATGGTCAGGGCTTGCGTCTGCGACCATCGATCACGGCGCTCAAGCGGGTGTATGTGGAGATCACCAACAAGTGCAACCTGAATTGTGCCACCTGCATGCGCAATGTTTGGGATGTTCAATATGGGGGCATGTCTGACGAAACCTTTAAGCGCATCCTTTCGGGACTTGAAGGCTTGCCGCACAAACCCGAACTTTTCTTTGGTGGATATGGAGAGCCGCTTTCGCATCCACGCATTCTCGACATGGTTGAAGAAGCTAAAAAGGCTGGGCATTCTGTTTCACTCATCACCAATGGCATCCTGTTGACCGAGCAGGTCACCCGCAGGCTGATCGATCTGAGACTTGACAAACTCTGGGTATCGCTGGATGGCGCATCGCCAGAATGTTATGCGGATGTGCGTCTCGGAGATGCCCTGCCTGTGGTCATCGAAAACCTGACACGCTTGCGATCGCAAAAATTTCAGACCTTTGGTTTTTCTTTCCTGGCTGGAGTTCCAAAACTTGGGATTGCTTTTGTCGCCATGAAACGCAATATCAATGATCTGAACGAAGTCATCAATCTGGGAACACGTTTGGGGGCAATGGAATTTTCCGTCAGCAATGTGCTGGCACACAACGCCGAACTGCTCGAAGAAAATTTATATATGCGTTCCATAAACCTTTCTCCCGGCGCGCAATTAAGCCCACTGATACATGTGCCGTTCATGGATATTAATAAGCAAACCATCGGTGCACTGACATCTGTTCTGAAAGGTTTGAATCGTCTCGAATTTTTTGGCGCTCTATTAAATCAAAACACAGACCAGTGTCCATTTGTTGAGCGCGGCAGTCTCTCCATCCGCCAGGATGGCAAAGTCAGCCCGTGCCTGCCCTTGCTTTATACCCACGAACATTTTCTCGATGATCGGAAACGAACCTCGAAGGAATATTTTGTCGGCGACCTCCAAAAGGATGATTTGCTAACTATTTGGAATCATGCCAACTATTTGGAATTAAGAAAACGGCTTCAAGATTTTGATTTTTCACCCTGCGCGTTTTGCAACAGTTGTGAGATGGCGAATGAAAATATGGAAGATTGCTTTGGAAATATCCAACCCACCTGCGGTGGTTGTTTGTGGGCACAGGGATTGATCCGCTGCCCGTAAATCCATGTTTTTGTTACCTTGTCAGGCTGCAAGCCTGACTATATCTAATTACCATACGCAATCAGGCGTGGTGTTGATACCCGCTGATTTCCCAACCCGTTTGTACATCGTCACATTGGTGAAGGGCTCGCCGAGAATGCCATCGTGGATTGCCCATGAGCGTTTGCGGATGCTGTTCGCCGCATCAGGCTGTCGGAATGGATTTGATCCATCGAGTTGCGCTAGCAAGTCGCCGCCGCTTTGAAAGCCTGTGTGGATGCTGTCCATCAAGCGTTTTCCCATTTGATAACTAAAACCATAGCGCTCAAAGATGACCGCGTTGTGATAGTACAACGGCTCGATGAAATACATCTCATGCCCTAGCGCGGTGACGAAACCCTCGAACGCTTCAATTGCCTGACCCAGCAATCTTAATCCGCGCCGCACCTGACCTGGAGCCAGACCCGCTTCGAGGGCGTTTTGTTCCGCTTCGATATTTCTTCGCAGTGTACCGAAATGAGTGGGTGAGCCGTCTGGCATTTTATCCACATCAAAGCGTTGAGCTTCAGGAGCGTTGAGAATGTAAAGCAGAATGTGGATTTGCCCATTCAGGGTGTCGGTGAGATGGGCGTATAGGATCGGGTCGGGAAAGTCCATTTTATGGAAGAGACGCATTTCCACATCGGATGAACCAGGAGCAAAGCGAAATTGCAGAAGGTTGTATCCTGCCGCAGAGGTCAGCGGCGGGATCTCGTATTTTTCCAGAAGGGCTGCGGGAATATAACGGGAATAGATCGCTCGTTTTTCAGATTCGGGAAGCAGGTTGATTCCGCCTATGGTGGAAGGGGGCATTTTAGTTTCCTCAAACTAATCCTTCGCCCTGAGCGCAGTCGAAGGGGGAAGGATTTATCTAACTCTTGACGCTCTTTCGCTATCCCGCGCTTCGTCCCGTTTGGCGATGGTGGCGCGTTTATCGTAGGCTTTCTTGCCTTTGGCGAGAGCGATCTCGATCTTTGCGCGTCCGTCTTTAAGTAGACGCGGGTTGGCACAACCGTATTGCCTTTGATGCGGATGTTGTTCCACAGTTCACGGATCTGTTTTTTGTGCAGGAGCAGGCGGCGTTTGCGCCGGGTTCGTGGTTGAAGTGTTGACCCGCCTGTTCGTACGGCGCAATGTGTGCTTCAAGGAGCCAGGCTTCATTTTCATTTGGAACATCCACGTAGGATTCCTGGATGCTAATTTGTCCCGCGCGGATGGATTTGATCTCCGATCCTTGCAGGACGATCCCCGCTTCGAATTTTTCCATCAGGAAGTATTCAAAGCTGGCTTTGCGGTTGGTTGCGATCACTTTAATGTCTTCTGTCACGAGTTGATTTTACCGCTATTTAAGACCTGACAGGTTTCTGAAACCTGTCAGGTCTGGATGGATCATCCCCATTTGAGGACAGCGAGGCCAGCGAAGATACGCAGTACCCCAACGACGATCAGGGCGTTGACCAGCCCGACCCAATTTGAGATGGCGGGGCCTGCGATGGAACTCGTGAGGATGGCGATGTTGAGGATGATGGCGTACCACGCGAGGTGGGATGGACGGTCGGCAGGCGGGATATGTTCGAGCATGTAGTTGAGGTATGCCCCATTGATCATGGCAAAAAGGAATCCGCCGATGAAGGAGACCAAATAGAACTGCCAAACGTTGGCCGTCATTGTCAGCAGGAATGGATATAGTGCCATGCCTGCCGCACCGTAGCCTGTCAATTTTTTATTTCCATAGCGCTGGGCAACGCGCCTGAGTTGTGTGGAGCCGATCAGCACGGTGAGATAATAAAGCGCCGTGCCTATGCCGAGATTGTTGTCGTTCAGGTTGAGGACGCGCACATTGTAGAGCGGATAAAGCGGCGTGGGCAGGTAATGAGTGAAATGGAAGAAGAACAGCGCGAGCAGCACATACCGAAATGGCGTACCCCAAATATCAAGGCGCAGCGCGTGCTTAATGCCTCGGGGAGCATCTGCCCGGGGTGTTATATCAGGCTGAGGCGCGGAGGGAAGCGGAAAGATTTCCTCCTGCAGGGGCCTGATGTGATAGATGTGATAACTGCTCATCGCCGCGCCGAATGTCCCGATCGCAAAGATAACCTGGTAGCCTATCTCAAAGGGCAGTCTTTTTAGGATGGTGCCCGCGACAACTGAGGTGAGCATGTAGGCGATGGCAAAGGTGACGTTGCGTGTGCCTGCCACTTGTGCGCGGTATCGGTCTGGGACGGCTTCTGCGAAGAGGGTGTTGAAGCCGACACCGAGCGGGGTGAGTGGGATTGCCATGAGGAAGGAGAGGGCGATGAACGCCCAGATCTGTCCTTGTGGGCCGAAGAGCCAGGGGAGGGGAATCCAGAGAGCGTAGCCAGCACGGAACACGACAGATGACCAAAAGACCGCGCGGCCTGTGTGGCGTTTTTCGATCCAGCGGCCTGCGGGGATGGCAAGGAAGAGGTTGACAATGGCGGCCATCGCGGCGAGCAGACCGATCTGAAAGGCTGTTGCGCCGAGGCGTGTGACATACACGCTGAGAAAGTTTACGGCTGTGCCGCTGAGCACACCGAACCAGGCAATGTCAAAATATAAATGCCAGAAGTTTGAACGGTATTTTTCGGGGATGTCAGATTGCCTGAATATGTTTAAACGCATAGAAGGATGATTATAACTATGATTGCGGAATTACGATTGCAACTCACTCCCCAAAAATATTATGTTGTCTTACTCGCTCCTAGCTGATAATAAATTTCTGCCTTTGAAGTAGTCTGAGACGGCCAGGTCGTAGGGGCGTTTGTGCTTTTCGGCGGCGCGTTTTTCGTATTCGGCTCGGATTTGCGGGTCTGCCATGGCGGCTTTCGCATATGCAGCGGCTTCTTTGAAGCGTTGACGATGCGCTTGCTGCGCCTCGCTCCATTTCACTTTGGACATGTCGGGAACTTTGGTTAGGATCGTTTTCCCATTACGCGAGCGGCGAAGGACAAAATCGCCAAACCTGCCGTGTACTTCTGTAAACATAGAGTTGAGTGTAACTTTCGGCATAAATGCCTCCTTTTATCTTTGTGCTGGTTCGGGGATGTGGGTTGTGAGGCCCGCATCAAACAGGGAAATGCCAGGGGTGGGTAGGCGGCAGGTAAGGGGTAGCTATCTGATGGCGTTCTACATCCTGTACTGAACCTGTACTGCACCCTCAAAACAGTAATATTGTGGCTAAAAAATGAAAATAGTGAGAGAAAGTAACCACTACAGCCCAGCCCAAAGGATATTTTGGCTGGGTTTTCTAATGGGTTGTACCAAGTTTCCCCATTGACAGGGATATTATCGCAAAAAGTATTTAGGTTGGCAAGGTTTTTGGCTTGATAAAACTGTTAGCTGCCTCCTGGCGTATTCTGTGGGCAGCCAGGACAAAATATACCGATTGTTTGCTATAATAATTCATCCCACCTTTAAGGGGCGCAAATGTCAATTCAACTAATTCAAAATTACTACACAAAAGTCGAACAGGTTATTCGCTATAGTGGTTCGAGGAATGAATTCTCCTTGCGGAAGCCGTTTCAGGATTTGTTGGAGGGGTATGCGCGGGCGAAGAATTTGGTGTTGGTTGCCGAAGTTGAGTTGACCACGAAAAAGGGCACGCGGATTCGTCCTGATGGGGTGTTGAAGGATGCGTTACGGCAGGACTGGGGATTTTGGGAATAGCAAAGACGAGAAAGATGATATTGAAGCGGAGATAAAGGCAAAGTTCAATAAGGGCTATCCGTCGTTCAATATTTTGTTTGAAGATACGCACACGGCGATTTTGTATCAGGGCGGGGAGCGGGTGATGGAAACCGCTTTCAGCGACGCCCAAGGCTTGGACAGGCTGATCAGCCGCTTCGTTGGGTATGAACCGCGCGAAGTGTCCGAATTCCACAAGGCGATTGAATTGTTCAGCGCGGAAGTGGGCGGGTTGGCGGAGGTGCTGAGGGAAGTGATCGAGGGAGAAGTAAAAAGTAATAAGTCGTTTGCGGATGCATTATCCGAATTTTTGGAGTTGGCGAAGAAGGCGATCAATCCGAAGATCGAGATGGCGGACGTGCGCGAGATGATCATCCAGCATGTGCTGACGGAAGATATTTTTATGCGCGTGTTCGATGAGGCGGAGTTCCATCGCGAGAATGTGATCGCGCACAAACTGGCGGAAGTGGCGGGGACGTTTTACAAGGGCGAGACGAAGCGCAACATCCATGCCAAGATCGCGCCGTATTACGAGACGATCAACGCGCGGGCGTCGCAGATCAGCGACCATCACGAGAAGCAGAAATTTTTGAAGGCGTTGTACGAAAGTTTTTACAAGGCGTATAACCCGAAGGCGGCGGACAGACTGGGGATCGTGTACACGCCCGATGAGATCGTGCGCTTTATGATCGAGAGCGCCGACCATCTGACGTTCAAGCATTTCGGCAAAACGCTGGGCGATAAGGGCGTGGAGATTTTGGACCCCGCCACTGGCACAGGGACGTTCATCACCGAGTTGATCGAGTACCTGCCGCCCGCGCAGTTGGAATACAAGTACGACCATGAACTGCACTGCAATGAAGTTTCGATCCTGCCGTATTACATCGCCAATTTGAACATCGAATATACGTACAAGCAGAAGACGGGCAAGTTCAATGAGTTCGAGAATATCTGCTTTGTGGATACGCTCGATAATATGGGATTTGAACACACGGGCAAGCAGTTGAATTTCTTTGGGTTGACGGATGCGAACACGGAACGCATTGTGAAGCAGAATAGCAAGCCGATTATGTTGGTGATTGGCAATCCGCCTTATAACGCTAATCAAGCCAGTGAAAATGTCAATAATCAAAGAATCGTCAATATCCTGAAATTGATAAGCGAATCAAAGATACTTATATCAAGCAAAGCACAGCACAAAAATCAAAAGTTCTATGATATGTATACGCGCTTTTATCGTTGGGCAAGTGACCGCCTTGATAAAAATGGAATTATTGCCTTTATTACGAATAGTTCTTATCTTGATTTACGCGCATTTGATGGATTTCGAAAAGTTGTTTCAAATGAGTTTAGCCATATTTATATTGTAGATTTGGGCGGCAACATTCGCAACAATCCAAAACTCTCTGGCACAACACATAATGTTTTCGGAATTCAAACTGGCGTGTGCAATTGCTTTCATGGTCAAAACAGAAAAGAAGGGCAAAACTCCAGCGCAGATTTTCTACACAGACGCGACCGAATATGAATTAGCGACAGAAAAATTAGATTTTCTTACGTTCTACTAAATTTTCCGAAATCAAATTTGAAAATGTTCAGACCTGACACAAAAAATAACTGGCTCAATCATCACTGATAATGATTGGGATGAATCTTATACCACTGTTAGCAAAGAAACTAAAAAGGATTTGAAGCAAAAAGCTATTTTCGAATTTTTTCTCGTGGTGTTGAAACAAAACGTGATGAATGGGTTTATGATTTTCGAACGAAATTACTAGAAAAAAAAATCCGATTTTTTATTGATGTATACAATCAACGAAGCGTTGGATAAACTCAAAGACTGAGACAAGTAAATTGATGTAAGACTGATGCAAATCAGTATCAAATGGATCAGAGTAGCTCAATAGCAATTTCATTAAAGCGGACAGAAACTAGAATTTGATAAAGAAAATTCATAATCAATGAGCTATGTATCGCCCATTTGTAAAATGCTATTTATATTTTGATAAGATGTTTATTCATCGACGGAGTCAAGCATCCTGAAATTTTTCCAACTGGCAAAGTGCAGAAAATTCTGGTATTTGCGTAAACGCTGGTTCAGCAAAGCCATTTTATGCTCTTGGCAGCTGACAATATTCCTGATTTACATTTGTCGATGCGGTGGTTACGCAATGTCTCCCGCTCTACCGTTACAGCGTGAGCCAGACTTCCGAAGTCTCGAGACTTCGGAAGTCGCGAGAATATCACCGATTGGGCGTTGGGTCAATTCGAAAAACGATATTCGAAAGGCGATACTCGAAAATCGAAAAGCGATGCCCGAAAGCCGAATATCGAATCCCGAATAACGAAACTCGATATTTTCCATTATGTGTACGCCGTCCTGCATCATCCCGCGTATCGGGCGAAGTATGAGATCAATTTGAAGCGCGAGTTTCCGAGGATTCCGTTTTATGAGGATTTCTGGTCAATGGGCAGATTGGGGGAAGAGGTTGATGGAGTTGCATTTGGGGTATGAAGAGGGTGGAGGCGTTTGCGTTGGAACGGGTAGATAGCGGCGCTGGTCAGGGGAGGCACCAGCGCCAAACAGGACGAAGTTAGACGTCGGGTCTACGCGAGGCCGCGACCATCGCTGTAACCACGTTTCATGGCTCGCAAGGATAAAGGTGAAATTGAAATTGATTCCGTCACCACCCTGCGCGGCGTCCCTGCGGAGGCGTGGGAATATCGGCTGGGGACATATTCCGCGCTGGAGTGGGTTTTGGAACGCTACAAAGAGAAGAAGCCCAAAGACCCGACGATTGCGGAGAAGTTCAATACGTATCAGTTTGCGGAGTATAAAGAGTCCGTGATCGAGTTGTTGGGGCGCGTGTGTACTGGTCAGCGTCGAGACGATGAAGATAGTAAAAGAGATGCCTGAATGAAACTATTGAACAGTCCCATATTCGTAACACTCAAAAACTGGCTTACCCCGCCTGTCTTCGAAGGAGATCAAGACAAAACCCTCATTGCCAACCATATTTATTTCATGTACGAATTGTGGCTGATCACTACCATCATCTTTGTAATCATGCTGCCAATGGTTACAAGAAATTTGCCAATCGTTCCCTGTTAACGCTTCTTGTGATGGCGCTATCCTTTTTCCAAATGGCGCTCATCAAAAAAGGATTTGTGCTCCTGAACGCTATCCTGCTGGTTTCCACCATCTGGCTATTTATCAATTACACGGTGCTAGGGACCGGCGGTGTTCGGGCAGTGGGATTTGGCGGAAACCTCCTTCGTTGTCCTGATCGCGGGCATGCTCATCAGCCTGAACGCGGCGCTAATTTTCGGTTTTATGAGCATCATTCTTGGGCTGGGAATGGCCATCGCGCAAACCTATGGTTTTGCTGCCTCCCATTTCGGCAAGTGTTTAATGCTTATACTGCCTGGCTTACGCAAGGGATCTTTCTCATGCTGAGCACCGGGGTGCTTTATTTGACTTTGAATGATCTGCAACAAGCCCTCAGACGCACCCGTCTCGCCGAAGCACGTCTGCGCGGTGTTTTTGAGAACTCGCCCGATATCATCCTGGAAATAGACCGCGCCGAACAGATCATATTTATCAATAAATACGCTGAAATATACCTTGGAAAAAATATCCGCAGTGTGTTGCCAACCGACCAGATCGATACGCGCCTTCGAAGTGATAGCAAGAGCCTTCAACAGCGGTCTAGCCTCAAGCCATTGAGCTTCAGACAGTTACCCCGGATGGTCGTTGTTAGCTGGGATTCGATCAGGATCAGTATCAGTAAAACACGTCGACCAAATTACCAGCCTAACCGTCATCATGACCGAGATCACGGCTCAAAAGGACGCTGAAGCAGCTCTCCGCGCCCAGGAAGAACTTTACCGATTGATCTCCACCATCGCCGCCGACTATGTCTTCTCGACGCAATTGGAATCAGATGGACAGATGCGCCTCAAATGGGTCGGCGTGGCTTTCGAGTCCATCACTGGTTATACTTTTGATGAATATGTCGCATGTGGTGGCTGTCTGGCAGCCTTGCACCCGGATGATCGGGAAGTGGATGCTCACGACATAGAGCCTCTCTGCGTGCCAATCAAAATGTCATAAGCGAAGTGCGGACAATCCATAAAAGCGGCGCTGTGCGCTGGGTGCGGGTGTATGCGCATCCACTTTGGGATGAGCGAGCATAAACGGCTGAGCGGCATCTATGGCGCGGTACAAGATATCACCGAGCGCAAGAAGGCTGAAGAGGAGCGTGAAAATTTATTCAAGGAAATTGAAACGCAAAATGCCGAACTGGAACGCTTCAATTACACGATCTCGCATGAGCTGAAAAGTCCCGTTGTAACGATCAAGAGCTTTCTTGTGATGTTGCAAAAGGATTTGAAAGAGAACAACCAGAAATATATACAAAAAGACTTAAATCGCATCGCGGAAGCAGCTGACAAAATGTCGGTCCTCCTCTCAGATTACTCGAACTCTCGAGGATCGCGCATCGTCAACCCGCCCGAGGAAGTTGATCTCGGCAAACTGATCCAGATTGCCCTGTAAACTTTTTTCTTACGACTCAACACGCGCCATATCACGGTCACAGTATCGCCAGATCTCCCATCGTTTATGCAGACCGTATCCGCTTGCGCGAAGTGCTGGAAAACCTTATAGACAACGCCGCCAAATACATGGGCGATCAACCATATCCTCTCATTAAATTTTTTAATATAGCGATAATGCATAGTCTCGACGATCACGGCAAGTGATTGACCTGTTGTTCGGTCAGTATATCGTTGAGACGATGAAAATTATCAAGGAAATGCCGTAGCGCACCCCCTTTACCCAAAATCAAAAGCAGATTTGGGGAAAGGGGAAAAAAAGAGTTCCCTTTTCTCCCCGACTAGTATTATCATCAAGGCAACAACCGTCAACAATATCTTCCTATTTATGTGTCGCTCATTTGGTACACCATAAATTAAACCACGGAGGTTTAGCAATGGAAACTAAAAAGATCTTTCTTGCCTCATCCGAAGAACTGAAGGAAGACCGCATTGCATTTGAACTTATGATCGGTCAGCTCAACCAGGACTGGGTGCCCCGGGGTACGTTTTTTCACCTTGTCGTTTGGGAAAACTTCATCGATGCAATGTCGAAGGAAGGGTTGCAACAGGAGTACAACAAAGCCATCCGCGACTGCGACATCTTTGTGATGCTGGTCTTTACAAAAGTGGGGCGTTATACAGCGGAAGAATTCGACAGTGCTTTTGGCGCCTTTACAGAAGGCAATAAACCCCTGATCTATACATATTTCAAGGATGACCTGATCTTGACGGGTGATATTGACCAGAGTATCGTCAGCCTGCTTGAGTTCAAGGCCAAGCTCCAATCGCTAAACCACTACTACACACGCTATCGCAGCGCGGAGGAACTTAAGTGGTTGTTCAGTCGTCAGCTCGATAAGCTATATGGCCAGACACAAGGACTATCGCTGGAAATCACAGATACAACACCCCAATCGCAGATCGATACAATCGCGATCTCACTTGTGAACCGCTACCTGTCAGATGTTGATGCGCGTACGACGGTTGACACAGCCAAGTTGAGCCACGCCGTGACCCGTGCGAGTGAACTGACGCGGCATACCATCTTTCTGCTGGCGCGGGATGTTCGGTTCAATAATTGGGCGAGCAACAAATCCCTCATGGAGCGCTCCATTCCAATTTTTGAAGCTTTGATCAGCGTTGACCCGCACAAACATTATTACTTCAGTCAACTTGGTTATTCTTATAAAGACCGCGTCAAGCCTGACTGGCAGGCGGCAAAGGATCAACTCGACCATGCGATCACTTTGCTCGGCGAGAACTATGAGCAAAGCTCACCTTATTATCAGTTTAACCGTGCCATTTGCCTTATCAAGCTCGATGCCAACTACGCCGAGGGCAAACCAAGCGACCCTGCCACGCGGAAAGCCATACTACAAGACTTACGTGTCGCCAGACAAGGAATTGAAGACTTCGATGAAATCGTTGAGCAGCCATTCAATGTAGATGTTCGGAAGTGGCGGCAGCTTAATGGTTCACCGCGCCTCGACTGATATTGCCTGTGTGTCCTGGATTTTCGAACTATAGATAGTAAAAACCGAAGCGTGCCATTTTATATTTACACTGAGGAGATCCAAGCCATATCCGACATCAAATACGATGAAAAAACTGTCGGATTTTGGGAAGATGGAGGGACGGAGTTGTAGCCTTTTTTGGGCACATGTTGACTTCACCCCATGCTTCGATTATCCTCAACTTAAACCAGACTTCCGAAGCGCCAAAAAGCGGCGAGACTTCGGAAGTCTACATAAAGGAACGTTGGTAAATGAAATAATGCGCATACATAAGGATTTTATTGCCGGGGCGCGGGGGGCGCTGCCCATCTTGATCGGGGTGATCCCCTTTGCCATGATCTCCGGCGTGGCGGCGGTTAGTGTGGGGCTGACATTTTTTGAGACCCTGGGGATGTCGGTGATCGTCTTTGCAGGAGCATCACAGTTGGTGGTGTTCCAGTTGATGAATGTTGGCAGTCCATGGATCATCATGGTGTTGACGGCCTGGGTGATCAACTTGCGTTTTACGATGTACAGTGCCACTTTGTCACCCTATTTGCAAAAACTTTCGGTGGGGCAGAAAGCTTTGCTGGCGTACATGCTCTCAGACCAGGCCTTTGGCATCAGTTTGAGCCATTTCACAACCAATAAAAAGGTCAGTCATCGCTGGTTTTATTTTGGCGCAGCGCTTACCATCTGGGTCGCCTGGCAGATCAGCGCCATCATCGGGTCGCTGCTGGGAGCGCTCGTCCCAGCCAGTTGGGGCCTGGATTTTGCCTTTCCACTCAGTTTTATGGCGCTGATGTTCGCCGCATTGAGTGACCGTCCGACCGTGGTGGCGGCGCTGGTGGGTGGGACCATCGCTGTGCTTGCCAAAGGGCTGCCCTATAACACCGGACTTGTGCTGGCTACCGTTCTTGGTATTGCGGCTGGATATTTCGCTGAAAACATGAAAACCCCGCAAAGAGCCGCACAATGAGCGCTGCATCCCTTTGGCTCCTTTTTATTGTGATCGGTTTGGGAACTTTCCTGCTGCGGTTCTTATTTATTTACCTGTTCGGAAAAATTACAATGCCTTACTGGCTGAGCCGAGCCCTGCGTTTTGTCCCAGCTGCGGCATTGGCGGCGCTGGTTTTCCCTGCGCTGACTCACCCAACGGGGCATCTTGACCTTTCCCTGAATAATTTCCGCTTGTTGGCTGGGCTTGGCGGAGCCATCGTGGCTTGGAAGACCCGCAATGTCTTGCTGACCATTCTCGTCGGCATGGCGCTGCTATGGATATTGCCGGTGATCTTTGGCTTGTGATTTTTAGAATAGGAATTCATTTTAAAAGCAAAGTGGACGGGCTAAGACCCGTCCACTTTGAAATTCAGTCGAACTTTAGAGAGTGATCGAGGCTTCGACCATTTCAGTTTTTGGATTCGTAGTAAAGGAGAAGCCTGTCTTTTGGCATAACACCTTCATGGTCTCGTTTTCCTGGGATGTGACCGCGACAATTGTCTTGATTTTCTCTTGTTTGGCCACATCGATCAAGCGTTTGACCAGTTCCAAGCCAATGCCTTCGCCTTGGAAATTATCGCTGACCAACAGGCTCATGCGGGCTTCCTCATCTTCGCCGCGGAATTTGCTCAAACGACCAACAGCAGAGATTATTCGTTCGCCATTCTTTTCAGCTTCGACCACCAATACTATTTCGCGTGAGTAATCGCTGTGGCAGACGCGCGAAAGGCGCTCATGTGTGACACGCTCACTCAACAGCATCGGGGCGAGGTAGCGCAGGTAGACAGACCGATCTGAAAGTGTCTCATGGAAATGCAGCATCAGGGGTTCGTCTTCAGCACGGATGGGGCGAATGATCACTTTCTGTCCCTTTTTGGTTGTCCATGGGGAGACATATTTATTTGGGTAGGGACGAATGGCAAGTTTCGGCCAGCCGCCTTCGGGCATGCTGATGGGGTGCAGGACTACACGTCCATCGAGTGCCATCAGACCATCGGGTGAAGCGATCAACGGGTTGATATCCAGTTCTTTGATCCAGCGTTGTTCCACAACCAATTGGCTGAAGCGCACCAGTAATTTTTCGAGCGCGTCCAGATCCACGGGTTTGCGTCCGCGAACGCCTTTTAGGGCAGTGTAAATCTTGGTGCGTTCGATCATGCGTCGCGCAAGAGTGGTGTTGAGCGGGGGAAGTCCGAGGGAGCGGTCTTTGTAGACTTCCACCAACTGTCCTCCAGTTCCGAAGAGCAAGACCGGGCCAAATTGCGGGTCAATGCTGGAACCAACAATCAGTTCATAGCCCTCGACCTTGATCATGGGTTGAACGGTCACGCCTAGGAAGTGTTCTGCGCCTGCTAATTCGCTGACCGATTTTTTAATTTCATTGAAGGCTTTTTCTACTGCGGCTGCATCCTGCAAATTGAGTTTGACGCCGCCTACATCCGTTTTGTGGGTGACGGTTTCAGAGTGGAGCTTGACCACGACCGGGAAGCCCAATTCTGCTGCCATTTTGCCAGCTTCTTTGGCTGTTGTGGCGATCAGGGTCGGTGTGGTGGGAATGCCATAAGCCGCCAAAAGTTGTTTGGATTCAGCTTCAGTTAGCAGATCGCGCCCTGTTGCACGGACATGATCGATAATGGCTTTAGCCTTTTCACGATCTGGCCCTGTACCCTCGTCATCAGGCAGGCTGGGGGTCTCGTAGAGTGTTGTCAGGTTGGACATCGATTGCCACATGTAGGTGAAAGCTTGGGCGGCATCATCGGGATATTCGAACGTGGGTATGCCAACTTTATTCAGGATCGCTTCACCTGCGGCGACTTCTTTACCACCTGACCAGGAAGCCAAAATTGGTTTATCGTAGGTTTTAGCGTATGCCTTAAGCGCCTCAGCGGTAGCGGTGGGATCGGTCATGGCTTGCGGGGTCAAGATGACCAGCAGGCCGTCACTATTTGGGATCCTGCGCGGCTACTTCCAAAGACTTCGCGTAGCGATCAGGACTGGCATCACCGATGATATCAATGGGGTTATTGTGACTCCAGGAAGCGGGCAGGAACTCGCTCAACTTGTCCATGGTTGCCTGAGAGACTTCAGCCAGTTCTCCGCCGGTGGTCAGCAGGGTATCGGTGGCGAGTACGCCAGGTCCGCCTGCATTGGTCAGGATGGTCAAGCGCGGACCCTTCGGACGTGGCTGACGACCCAATACTTCGGCCATCGAGAAAATTTCACTGATCCTTTCCACGCGCAGAACACCCGCGCGGCGGAAAGCGGCTTCCAAAACTTCGTCAGAGCCGGTCAATGAGCCAGTGTGAGAGGCAGCTGCACGGGCGGCGCCTTCGGTGCGTCCCGGTTTGATGACGATGATCGGCTTGGTCAGGGCTACTTCGCGTGCGGCAGAGATGAAGGAGCGCGCATCGCCGATGGTTTCCATGTAAATAACAATGCTTTCGGTGTGCGGATCGTCGCCCAGATAATAGATCAGGTCGCCCCAATCTACATCGAGCATCGAGCCGACGGAAACGAAATGGGAGAAGCCGACATCCTCTTTGAATGACCAATCCAAAACGGCGGTGCAAAGAGCGCCCGATTGACTGATGAAGGCCACGTTGCCCTTGCGCGCCATCCCGGCGGCGAAGGTGGCGTTAATCCCGCTGACAGGACTCATGACGCCCAGGCAGTTGGGGCCTACAACACGCATGCCGCCTTTGCGGGCATTTTCAAGCAGACGTCGTTCCAGTTCCACGCCTTCGGGACCGGTTTCCTTGAAGCCCGCTGAAATGACAATGGCACCTTTGACGCCGGCTTCCACACATTCGGTGATCAAATCGGGAATGCTGGTGGAAGGGGTGACGATGACGGCCAGGTCAACCTGGTCGGGGACATCTTTGATGCTTGGATAAGCTTTAATCCCCAAGAGGCTTGAGCGCTTGGGATTGATCGGGAAGACGGCGCCGCCAAATGGGCTGCTAATTAGATTCCAAAGAATGGTGCGGCCAACGCTGCCTTCCTTTTCGGTTGCGCCAATTACGGCCACGTTTTTGGGGGCAAAGATGCTCTTGAGCGGGCTTGTTGTGTATTGATAGATATCTTGAGAGGGGTCGAATCGCGACCATTTTTCTGGGTTGGGTGTAGAAGTTAGGGTCATAATGTTCCTTTTGATATACCGCCTTGCGGTTGAAATAATACAATAGACTTCTTGCTTGTGAAAACAGACACAAGACTTAATTATTATAAGGCAAAAATAAAGCCACACACCAAAATTTGTCATTTATTTTGCGTGTGAAATGTCCTAAATTACTTGAGGAGAGAGCATAATTTGCTTCATTCTGCGTAGATGTAAGAAAAAAGCTTTGGATTATTTGCGGTTTAATCTTTTGAAGTCTTTTATAATGGCTTAATGAAAAATCTCAAAAAACACTTCCTGCTTGACCCATCGGTCACCTTTTTAAATCACGGCTCATTTGGCGCAACACCCAAGCCTGTCTTTAACGAATATCAACGCTGGCAATTGGAACTTGAAAGACAGCCTGTTGAATTCATGGGCAGGCGTTTCACGGGACTGATGGCTGAATCTCGCGCGGTGCTTGGGGAATACCTTGGCACCCACGCTGATAATTTGGTTTACACCCAAAACGTGACCATCTCGATCAATATCGTTGCGCGATCATTGGAGCTGGGCGTGGGCGATGAAGTTCTCACCAGCGATCACGAATACGGCGCAATGGATCGAACCTGGCGTTTTCTTGCAAAGGAGCGCGGCTTTACGTACGTCAATCAACCCGTTTCTTTGGTTTCCAGGGATGCCTTCATTGACTCGTTTTGGTCGGCGGTCACTCCACGCACGCGGGTGATTTTTCTCAGTCACATCACTTCGCCAACTGCGCTTATTTTTCCTGTGGATGAAATTATCAAACGGGCGCGCTCGGCGGGCATCATCACCGTGATTGACGGCGCGCATGTGCCAGGCCAACTTCCGCTTGATCTTGATGCCCTTGGTGCGGATTTTTATGGCGGCAACTTGCACAAATGGTTGTGCGCGCCGAAGGGCGCGGGCTTTTTGTATGCGCGGCCTGAAATGCAGCACCTGCTCAAGCCGTTGGTCGTCTCGTGGGGATACGAATCCGAGACCCCAGGTCCGTCCGCTTTTGTAGATCAGCACGAGTGGTGGGGCACGCGCGACATCGCTGCATTTTTGTCCGTGCCCGCCGCGATCAAATTCCAGAAAAAAAATCACTGGGACAAAGTGCGGATTGCCTGTCACATTTTGGCGAAGGATGCTCAACAGCAGATTTGCGAATTAACAGGACTTGCCCCGCTTCACGCCCAATCTGATGATTGGTTCGCCCAATTGACCGCTGCCCCTCTGCCAGTTGATACTGACCTCGCCGCGCTTAAGGCGCGTTTGTACGATGAATATCGTATCGAAGTCCCTTTGATCGCATGGAACAATATGAAACTGATCCGCGTTTCCATACAAGGCTATAACTCCAAACGAGATGTGGCTCGTCTGATCAAAGCATTAACCGTGTTGCTCGATAAAAAATGACTCACTGCATGGATTTCGTGCAATGGAGAAGTTCTAAATGCAGGAGTTTCGCTCACTTGGTTTTTGCAATTCTGTGTTAGATTTATAACGGAGACTCGAATGAAAAAATATATAACCACCCTACTCATCGTAATCCTGATCGTATCTATTTTGACCGCCTGCACAGGCGAAGAACCCCCAACAGAGGGCGCTGATGTGTTAATGACCTCAGTTGTTGGCACGATGGTTGCATCTTTCCAGGATACCCAGACGGCCATGTATACCCCGCCTGTTCCCACATCCACGGCTACCTATACACCAGTTCCCAGCCCCACGATCATCTACCCCACGACCACTTTGGGACCCACGCTCACGCCTACATTTATCTATTATTCGGCAACACCCACCTCAGGGACCATCACCCCAACAGGCACATTGCCTACTCCGACCGTTAATTCTGCATCTCTGGCAGTTGGTTGTAACAACCTCGCTTTCATCCGTGATGTCAGCGTTCCTGCGGGAACAGTCTTTGAAAAGGGTCGGGAATTCACGAAGACATGGAAAGTTCAAAATACCGGCACATGTGACTGGATGTATCAATACACCCTTGTCCCGCTTGGCGAGGAAACCTTTGGCGGCGTGAATACAAAAATTCAAAAAAGGGTGCCAGTTTGGAGTTGGTCGGAAATCACTGTGGACATGGTAGCACCAAAAAAGCCCGGCACCTACACCAGTTATTGGCGTTTATCCAACGGACAAAGTTTGTTTGGCGCAACACTGGCGGTATCTTTTGTCGTCAAAGATGTTCTCCCCACGGCTGTGCCGCCGACTACTACTCTTCCGCCAACAACCGCGCCTACGGAAACACCAACACTTACAAATACGCCGGTAACACCGACACTTACAAATACGCCTGTAACACCGACACCGTAAAGACATAACCCGTTTGATGGTGAAATGAAATATAAAACCCTCGTTTGGTTTTTTATTTACACCACTCTGTTGGTGGTGTGGAGTATTGTCCCGCCTGAGAGCGTAAAAGCGCAGCCGCAACTGCCTCAACAAAGCATCACCTCGCCATCACAATTGATCGATGCGGTAAATAATTTACGCCTGTCCTATGGATTACAGCCGTTGACTATCCATCCTGTGCTGATGCAATCCTCCCAGTCACAAGCTGATTACATGGCGGCAACCGGGCAGACCACACACACCCGCCCCGGCGGCATCAGCTACACCCAACAATTATTGACCCTCGGATTCCCGCTTGCAGGTGACTTGTCCCTCGGCGGATTCCGCGCTGAGAATATCTTGAGCAGCAACGGTCCGCTTGTGTGGAACGGTGTCCCACCTGGATGGCAGGATGCCGACCACATGAATACCATGCTTTCGCAAAATCTCACTCACATTGGCGCGGGCATATCGCAGGGAAATGGCGGCTATTATTATGCGCTGGATTGCGCCGCCGCAACGGGCTCTGGTCAAATGCAAACAGATGCAACTGTGATTCTGACCAGCGTGCCAGCTTCGGAAGGCGGTAGTTCAGCGGGGATCAGCCAATATATGGTGCCAGTGGTGTTGAATACAGCGCTTCCCAGTGGGGATGTTCTCCACAAAGTGCAATACGGACAAAGTTTGTGGAGCATTGCCATTGAATACGGAACGACCATCAAAAATATTCAGGCGCTCAATAATCTAGGTGAAGACCTGGTCGTCTATCAGGGACAGGAATTGTTGGTGAAAAAAGCCGCCACCCAGCCTGCTCCTGCAACGCCTTCACCGCTTCCGCCAGCCACATCCACGCCGATGGTTGTGGTCACCTCAGCCACACCCTCGCCTGTCATTTCCAACCGCACTGCAGCCTTCTCCAGCGACAACCCCAATCGAAGTTAAAGAAACACCCGCGTCCAATTCTGGCTCTTCAAAATTACTGGTCGGCATATTGATCATCGCGGCATTTGTCGGCGGGGGAGTAGCTGTCTGGTTGATCCGCGACCCGAATTAAATATGTCGTTGCAAGCGCTCTAGCTTGTCGCCGAGCAATCTCGCACGTATGGAGATCCTCGGTTTGCAACGCTCGCAATGGCATAAATTTTCTACAAGGTATAATCTCTTCCATTCACACTGTCTAACTCACAGACAGAAGGTATATAAAAACATGGATATTACATTGGCATTAGGTGGCGGTGGAGCCAAGGGAAATTCGCACATTGGCGTAATTCGTCGACTCGAAAAAGAAGGATATAAAATCCGCTCGATTGCTGGAACAAGTTACGGCGGAATGGTTGCTATTTTATACGCATCAGGATGCTCACCAGATGAGATGGAGGAAATTTTCTCCTCGGTCGATCAAGGCAATTTATACGGACGCGACCCGAATGATGGTCCCTCTTTATTGGGTCTTTCAGGCGTCCGTAAATTTTTGGATGAAACACTAGGCGAGAAAACTTTTGATGACCTGAAAATTCCCTGTGCCGTCACCGCTGTGGATTTAAAAACGGGCAGTGAGGTCGTTATTTCCGAAGGCTGTTTGAAGGATGGCGTGCTTGCCACCATTGCGTTGCCTGGCATTTTCCCGCCGCATCGCTTGAACAGTTGGGAACTGATCGATGGCGGTGTCCTAAACCCCGTGCCTGTCACTGTGGCACGTATGCTCTCGCCCGACTTGCCAATTGTTGCCGTGTCTTTGAACGACCCGCTTGGTACTCCTCTTCGCACCTACACCATTCCTGTCCCTGCCATGCTTCCAAAGCAGATCACAGAGCGGATATTTCGTACACAATTGGCGCAGGCTTTTGGTATCTTCCTGCACGCAGTAGATTTGAGCAGTCGCGCTGTTGCACATTATCGCCTTGAAGCCGATGCGCCTGATGTTATCGTCCGCCCGAATGTGCATAATATTAATCTGCTGGATAAAGTTGTCGTGAAGGATGTGGCAATGCTTGGCGAAGTTGCTGTGGAAGAAATTTTGCCTGAATTAAAGAAAGCCGTTTCGTGGACAAGTCGCATGAGTAAAAAAATATTTGGAGGCAAGCGATGAGCCGTGATCTGCGCCGCTACATGAAAGATACAAATTTGCGCCTTATCGTTGGTGCGGTTGTTTTGTTATTTCTTGTGGGTGACGGCTTGATCTGGCTGATCTATGGCTTCGGCGCAGCGGTGATGGGCCTGCTGTGTATGCTCGGCGCATTGGTTCCGATCGGGCTGATCTTCTTTTTTCTCTACCTGTCAGATTGGATCGTGAAACGTGCAAACCGCGACTAACGCTCAATTGATCTCATTTGGCGATTGGACGCTGCGTGTGCGACCATCGCAGTCCCAAAACCCTCGTTTGCTGGTTCTCCTTCACGGCTGGACGGGCGACGAAAATTCCATGTGGATTTTCACGCGCGGACTTTCACCCGATTATTGGATGGTGGCGCCGCGCGCGCCTCATGCCGCCGACCCAAGCGGATTCTCCTGGCGCCCGCTTCAAGCGGCCTCGTTTGGCTGGCCCAGTCTCGAGATGCTTTTGCCAGCCGCTGAAGGGTTGATCAAGCTCATTGACGAGTACTCTGCATCCGTTAAGTTGGATGCGCAGCAATTCGATTTAATGGGATTCAGTCAGGGCGCGGCGATGACCAATTTAATGGGGATTCTCTATCCGCACAGAATCCGAAAAATGGGGGTGCTGGCGGGGTTCGTGCCCGCTGGTCTGGATCAATTGATTCAGCAAAAGCCGCTTGCAGGGAAAAAGAGTTTTTGTAGCACATGGCACGCAAGACCAAATGATCCCGATTGACCGTGCGCGTGCTTCGATGGATTTGCTCGAACAGGCTGGCGCGCAGATCATTTATTGTGAAGATGAAGTGGGGCATAAGCTAAGCACGAACTGTCTGCACGCTTTGGAAAGCTATCTTTCTTCTCCCAATTAGAAAGACAAAAGATTAATGTTTTCTCAGTGTGCCGTTGACGCTCTTTTTGTTTGCAGTTATCCTTGAAACTGCGCAATGTGGACTTAAGTCTGCGTTTGCAAAAAGAGCGGACTGAAGTCTGTATTCCAGTTTTTAAGCAAAGGTAAAGCATGAAACAAGATTTTTCCCGTCGTGATTTTCTAAAGGTGGCAGGTATTGGGCTGGGCGCATTGGCGTTCAGGCCATTTAAACTTGATACCTTTTACGAAAAACTTTATACCCCAAAATTATTGCCTCAATTTCCAAACAGCGAAATTATCGGCCGCCTTGTGGATCAAACAGATGTTAGAAGCCGCCCAAACAATGACCCGCTATTGAACACCTCCATTGGCGCCCTACCCGCAGACTATTGTATTCCGTGGACGCGTGAAGTCCTTGGCACTGCGGTTGGGTTAACGAATCAAAAATATCTTGAAACTGAGCAGGGTTATATCTGGTCTTCGCGGGTTCAGCCCACCAGAAATTTACCAAACACACCGATCACAGAAATGCCTGCGGGGCAGCCTGGCTTTTGGGCGGAGGTGACTGTTCCGTATGTTGAGCTTGCATTGGAAGGCGCTGCCGTCTCGCCGTGGATGCAAAGCCACATTCAATATAACTTTCCACCGCGTGTGTATTACGGACAGGTGATTTGGATCGATCAGATCCGCAATAGCAATGGATTTGTGGAATATCGCTGGAATGAAAACCAGGGTCATGGATATGGATTTGGTGATGTTTTCTGGGCGGATGGCGCAGGGCTAAAGGTTCTCACCGAACAGGATGTTGCGCCCATCAGCCCTGACGTTGACCCCGCCGAGAAAAAGATCGTTGCTGATCTAACCTACCAGACCTTATCCTGCTTTGAAGGAAACAATGAGGTTTTCTTTACCCGAATTTCCAGCGGTGCAGTATTTGATCCTGCAACTGGCGCCATTTCTGACGCACGGGCAACCCCTGTGGGTGACTTGAATACCCACTGGAAGATCATTTCCCTAAATATGAGCGGCGGCGGTTCGGCATCTGGTTATTCCACACCAGCAGTCCCATGGGATACCGTCATTTCTGGAGAGGGAATTGCGATCCATGGCGCTTTCTGGCATAACGATTTTGGTGAAAAACGCTCGCATGGCTGTATCAATGTAAAGCCTGAAGATGCCAAGTGGATCTTCCGCTGGACGACACCTTATATTTCTCTGGCGCAAAGCGAACAGCGAATGACCTGGCCCGATCATGGGACAGTGGTAACTGTAAAAGAGTTGAAGCTGTAATAAATTCAAGACCCTCACCCCAACCCTCTCCCCAAAGGAGAGGGGATGACTCCCTTCCCCTTTGGGAGAAGGGCTAGGGTGAGGGTCTATTTTTTCGAGGCATTAATGGCATTTTCCCAAATAGGTGTTGGACTCGCGTTCCTTGCGGGGTTGGCGTCTTTTCTTTCACCTTGTGTTTTTTCATTAGTCCCTGCTTATGTGGGCTATCTCAGCGGAATAGCGGCGGCAAACAGTCTGGATGGAAAATCCAACCGTTTGCTCACATTCAGCCACGGGGTTGCCTTCGTGCTGGGATTTAGCATAGTCTTTGTGTTTCTAGGTGTTGCAGCGGCTTTTGCAGGTGGCTTGCTTTATGAACTGCGTTTTTGGCTGACCAAGATCGGCGGTGTTGTTGTCGTTATTTTTGGTCTGCACATGATCGGCGTATTCCATATCCCTTTTCTTGCTTATGATACGCGAGTTCAACAGGCGCCAGACCCCAAATGGGGCTATCTCTCCTCTGTGATGATGGGAGTGTTTTTTTCGGCAGGCTGGTCTCCCTGTGTGGGACCCGTACTGGGCGCGATACTCACACTGGCGATCAGTGGAGGTTCGGTCTATCAAGGTGCAGTACTGTTAACTGCTTATTCAATTGGGTTGGCTATTCCGTTTCTAGCTGCGGCGCTTGGCATTGGCTGGGTGACGACCATTTTGAAGAAGTACGGGAAAACCATGCGTTATGTTGAAATCGCAATGGGTGTGATCCTTGTTATTATTGGAGTCATGCTTTTCACTGGCGTATTTGAATTGATTGCGCAGCAAGGTCAATTCTTCTTCTTTGATTTTGGGATTTAGAAGAGACGCAGGGGTAGAAGTACAGAGGCGTATCTTTGAACCTTCGATCTGCAACCTTCCAATCAACGACCAACCCACGAGAACCCCATGCTCACTGTAACCCTCTACACCCGCAAGGGATGCAAACTATGCGATGAAGTAAAAGCTGAATTGAGCGAACTGCAATCCCAATACCCGCACCAACTGGTGGAAGTGGATATTGAGAGCGATGCCGCGTTGAAGGCAAATTTTGCGTTGGAGATACCTGTTATAGAAGCAGGACCTTACAGCCTGAAAGCCCCCATCACACGCCAGAAATTACAAATGACCCTCGGTGCTGCTTCTGACAGAAAGAATCAACTGGAAGAGCTTGGCGACCCCGAGTACTTAATGAGGATCAAGAAAGGAAAAAAAGTGACAACTGGAGACCGCATTTCATATTGGATTGCCCGACGTTATTTACTTTTACTTAACCTCTTCATGCTTTTTTATGTTGGACTGCCCTTCCTCGCGCCAACTTTGATGGAGATGGGTGCGACACTGCCTGCAAAAGCGATCTACCGAATGTACAGTCCGCTTTGCCACCAATTTGGGTTTCGCTCATTTTTCCTTTACGGAGAGCAGGCTTATTATCCTCTGGCTGAAGCGAAACTGGCCGGTGTAAAAACATTTGAGCAGGCAACAGGTATTTCCAACCTCGATGACCCATATAGTGTTACTCGTTTTGAAGCGCGTGCTTATACTGGCAATGAAACAGTCGGTTATAAAATTGCGCTCTGCGAACGTGATGTGGCGATCTATCTCGGCCTGCTGACTTTTGGGATTATCTTTGGCTTGACAGGCCGCCGCATAAAACCACTACACTGGGCTATATGGCTTTTTATTGGTATAGCCCCCATCGCCTTTGATGGTTTCTCGCAACTCTTCAGCCAATTCCATTGGCTCCCGCTGGCATCCGTTTTTCCGTACCGTGAAAGCACGCCGTTCTTGCGCGTGCTTACAGGTGCGCTTTTCGGTATTTGCACCGCCTGGTTTGCCTATCCCAACATTGAAGAGTCGATGAGCGAAACACGCCAGTATTACGTTAAAAAATTTGCAGTCAATGAGGCTGTCCAAGAATAATGTCCTTCCACGAACTTAACGGGCTGCGTTATTACAGTTTTGAAATTTTTTCCAACGCGGTCACACACGCTGTATTCACCCGCCACGGCGGAGTCAGCCCTGCGCCCTGGCATTCGCTCAATTTAGGCGGATCAGTAGGGGATGACCCTGCGCGCGTTGCGGAAAATCGTGAACGCGTATTTAATAGCATGGGACGTGACCCCGCAACCATCCACGACGTGTGGCTGGTTCATGGCACAAACATTGTCTACGCTGATACACCTCGTTCGCTCCACGAGCCTTCTGCACGCGCCGATATCATTTTCACAGATAATCCCAACGTTTCATTGTTCATGCGCTTTGGTGATTGCGTGCCGATCCTCTTGCATGACCCAAAGAAAAAAATCATCGGTATTGCCCATGCCGGTTGGATGGGAACCATGCGCGGGGTAGTCGATTCCGCGATTCAGGGAATGCAATCCCATTATGGATGCAAGCCCGAAAATATCATCGCAGGCATCGGTCCCTCCATCGGTGTGGACCATTATGAAGTCGGTGCGGATGTCATTTCACAATTCCAGGAAAAATATAACCACGATGCCGATCAAGTTTTGCAGACCAGAAACGGAAGTACATTTTTAGACCTGTGGACGGCGAATGCCATTCAACTGAAAAATGCAGGCGTGGAGCAAATCCAGGTTTCGGGTGTTTGCACCGCCTGTCATCTGGATGATTGGTTTTCGCATCGGGCAGAAAAAGGCAAAACGGGTAAATTCGGCGCATTGATGGCGTTACAGGCATAGGCGAAATGGGATGCGGGGTAAAATTAGCTCATGAGTGATTTAGTTCAATCCATCCGCGAAAGATATTTGCAAACACTGGATAACATCGCAAACGCGGCTCATAGCGCGGGGCGTAGGCCAGAGTTGATCAAATTGGTTGTGGTCACCAAGTCACAGTCTGTTGAAGTAACGCGTGCGGCGATAGAAGCGGGTGCGTATATGCTGGGGGAGAATTATCCCGAAGAGGGTGTTATGAAACGTCAAGCTCTGCGTGAGTTTTCTGCGGTAGAATGGCACATGATTGGACACGTGCAAAGCCGCAAAGCGCAACTGGTGGCGGAGAACTTTAACTTATTACATTCACTGGATAGTTTGAAACTTGCAAAACGGCTGGATCGATTTTGCAGTGAAGTTGGGCGTACGCTCCCAGTTCTGTTGGAATTTAATGTGGGCGGCGAGGATAGTAAATCTGGCTGGCTTGCAGGGGACGAGGCACTCTGGCCAGCAACGCTGGATGAAATTGCAGCAGTGATCGCTCTGCCAAACTTACAAGTGCGCGGATTGATGACCATGCCTCCACTTGGCGAAACTGCGGAATTCTCGCGCCCCTTTTTTCAGAAATTGAAGCGTTTGCAAGAATACCTGGCTTCTCAATTTCCACATACGGATTTTACTGAACTTTCCATGGGGACCAGTGGTGATTATGAAGTAGCTGTGCAAGAAGGCGCCACTTTGGTAAGAGTTGGTACTGCCATTGTGGGTGCGCGGCAATACAAGTCGGAGGTTGGATGAATTTTTCGGTATTAATTTTTTTTATAAACGCGATTTCAACGATTTTTGTATGGACTGTGATCGCGTCTGCTATTCTTTCGTTTTTTCTCCCGCCCTATCATCCCGTGCGCCAAGCGTTGGATAGGATCATTGACCCGTTCCTGAATCCTATCCGACGTGTGATACCTATGGCGGGGACATTCGATTTCAGCCCATTGATATTAATACTCGCAGTTCAGTTAATATCGGGTATGTTGGTCAAATTGTTGAAATGAGTTGAGGTGAACCATGACTAGAAAATATGAACTTCATAGTGGTCAGCGTGGATCTGCCCTGGCTGTGCGTATTACGCCGCGCGCCAGCCGCAATCAAATTGCGGGTGTATTGGACGACGGCACGATCAAGGTCTACCTTGTCTCTGATCCTTCAGAGGATGAATTAAATACTGAATTGCTCGGCTATCTGGCGGATGTGCTTGGCGTGCCGAAATCGCGTGTGGAAGTTGTTGCAGGCGAAAACGGCAGGGATAAATTGGTCTCTGTAATGGATATGGATGTGGAAACCGCGCAGCAGCGTGTGCTGGCACACATAGATTAATTAGCAATTTGGTCACTTAAATAAAAGGAGTAAAGGACTTCGGTTATTTGAAGTCCTTTACTCCTTTTCGTTATTAAAGTGTCATTTACTCAGCCGCGCCGTACAACCGCTTGTAAATAGCGTAGATCTCATAAATATTTCGAATGTAATTACGCGTCTCTTCAAAGCGTACACTTTCCAAAAACAGGTCGGGGTCATCTCCTGAAAGCTCTTTCCACTGCATTGAATTACCTGGTCCGCCGTTGTATGCGGCTAATGCCGCGTACAAATCGCCATCCAGCAAGTCACGGTTCTTATCAAGATAATACGTGCCTAGCGCCACGCTCACGTCAGGGCGGTACAGATCTTTGTCATCATAATTAACAGGCCAGCCGATTTGTGAGACGATCTGCGCCCCTGTGGTTGGAACGATCTGCATCAATCCGCGTGCACCTGCATTTGAGTTGATAAATCCCTCGAAGAGACTCTCCTGCCGAATCACGCTGAAAACAAACAGCGGATCAAATCCGTAAGTTTGCGCGTCGGGGACCACGAGGTCAGGATAGTACAACCCATAACGGATGTGACTAAAGTAGGGCGGCGCCATCATCGATTCGGTATGTTCATCCAACCCAGCCAGCGTTAATACCTGGCGTGCGGCAAATATGGCAGAGCGGTACAGACCGAGATCCAACAGATAATTTGTCAGCCGATAACTTCCCTCAGCATCTTTATTTAATTCCAGTTCTTCCCGCAGGCTTTCAAATTCAAGACTTGCATCTTCGTAAAGACCAAGCTCCCACAGTTCTGTTCCGCGAATGATGCGTCCGTCAGCGGCAAGGACTCCCAACCCGCTTAAGTCAGTGTCCACAGGGAGGTTGAATGTAAGCCGCATCCATGAGTCCGCATCCTTGCGCTCGGATTTCATGTCAGGCGTCAAGTTTGAAGATACCGGTGGTGTGAAGGGTGCGCGCTCAACCAACAGATCGCGGGCGCGTTCGCTATAGTAGCCGCCGGGGTCGCTGGTTTGTGCTTTACGCCATGCGTTCATTGCCGCTTCATCGTCCCCAAGTTTTTGTTGAGATTTACCAAGCCATAAATATCCACGCGCCTGGTCTTCTGCACGCTCCGAAAGTGTGAGGCTGCGATTGAAAGAATCCAGCGCCGAGACGAAATCCCCATTGCGATAATAAATGATACCCATCAAAAACACAGCCATCGAGGCCTGGTCTGAGCCGGGGTATTCATTTGCAACACGCGCCCATATTTGCAATGCTTCATCATATCTTGCATTGCGTTCATAAATGCGCGCCGTGCTCATTAAATAATCCACAGCCAGTTCACTGTTTGGGGCGCCTGCCACAAAATCCAGAAGCGTTTTTGCGGCTACGTCATTCAAGCCGAGGTTGTACCACTCCACGAAAGCTTTTTCACCCCACGCATCTCCCCAACTTGGGTGTGTTGGATAGTTCGCAATGAATGTTGAGTAATTTTCTAAAGCTGCGTCATAATTTCCCAGGTCGCGATAAGCCAGCGCGCGATAATAATTTGCTGTGCCATCATTTGTTGGGTTTTCCGCAATGTAACGATCAAACGCCTGGATGGCGACGTCATATTGCCCGGCGAAATAATCCACCAGACCGCGGTCAAGCTGGCTGACTTCCCCACCCGCATCCAGCAGGGCTACGAGGCTGAGATAGGCATAATAAGATTTCCAATAATTTTCCACAGCCAGGCGGAATTTACCCAACGCCTCTTCATTTTTACCGAGAGCCTGATACGCCAACCCAGACTCGTACGCAGCCTGAGCTTTGATGTAATCGTTTGGCGCGCGCGCGGCGATGCCGTCATATAAAGCCAGTGCGGATTCGTAATCTCCCATTTTCGCCTGTGTATTAGCCACTTTCATATCAAGCGTGATGTCATCTCCAAGCGCAGGGGCCTGAATGGCGGCAGTATATGCGGATAATGCAGAAGCATAATCCAACGTATCGAAGAGCGCGTCACCGCGCAGTTCCTGCACACGGGCATCCAAATGATCGGGCCGCAGCGTCAGGTAGTTTTGCCACGCATCCGCGGCGGCTTGATAATTATTCAGACGATAATTTGCGAGACCTTGTAAATAGTAAGCCTGTCCCAAATGTGTAGACTGGGGATATTCTGTGATCAGCGTTTGGAGCGAGGTAAGTGCGTCTTCATACCGTTCATCCGCAAAGTATACGCGCGCCTCACCCCATTTGGCGGCGGCTTGCACCAGCACATCGGGCGAGTCTTGAAACGCAGTTTGATAAAGAAGCAGGGCATTCTCATACTCCCCATTAAAGAAGGCGCGGTCACCTACGCCTACGCGCGCGACGGGGAGTGGGGTGGGCGTGATGGTAGGCGTGAATGTCGCTTCGGGAGTGGGAGAACTGCTCGGGGTCACTGTCCAGCCTGGGGGGATGCTGGGAAGGTTCGGGAGGATGGAACAGGCCGTTATCGCAGTGGCAAGCCAAAGTCCAAGAAGGGTGCGGGTGTATCTCATCCCGTTTTTATACTGGTAAAAGGCAGAGGCGTCAAGCGAGTCTAATTCGGATTGTTTGTGTTATATTAATATGCTTATACATATCAAATTAAAAAAGAGGAAAAGAAAGTGAACATACAGCACAAAATTCATCATTTCGGACGGTTGATTTTGGTTGCCTTTATGTTGTTTGCCGTCGCGGGTTGCGCGGCGAAACCAGAAAAATCAGCAGCAAAAGTTGCATCCAGCGGATTTGTCTGTCCTGAGCCAAATCCACGGGTGCAATTTGAAAGTAAAGAGATCAATATTTTTACATGGACGGAGTATGTGCCAGCAGACATCATTGAATGTTTCGGGCTGGTGTATGGAGTGGATGTAAACACGGATTATTTTTCTTCCAATGAAGAACTATATACAAAGATGTCATTCGGCGCAGATGTGAATCCGTATGATGTGGTTCATCCAAGTGATTACATGATCAGCGTTTTGATCCGTGAAGGACTTTTACAAAAACTCGACCAAAGCAAATTGCCAAATAATAAAAATTTCGACGCAAGCCTGGTTAGCGCTTATGGGGACGCTCTTGATTACATTGTGCCGTATCAAATGGGCACCCAGGCCATTGTTTACAACAGCGAAACTGTGACAGATCCGCCAAAATCGTGGGCTGACCTGTGGAATCCTGACTACAAAGGCCGAATTGTGTCGGTGGACGATAACAGGGTAGTCATTGGCATGGCTTTGCTCACTCTTGGTTATGATGTGAATTCCACCGATCCAGCACAGTTGGAAGAAGCAAAGCAAAAACTGATTGAGTTGATGCCAAATATCCGCGTGTTCGATAGCGACAGCCCGAAGACGCCGCTTCTGGCTGGTGATGTGGATCTGGGAATTGTGTGGAATGGCGAAGCGTTCCTGGCGAAACAGGAAAATCCTGCCTTTGATTATGTTTTCCCTGAAGAAGGATCGATCATCTTTTATGATGGTATGGGAATTCCTGTCCATGCGCCGCATCCTGATATTAGTTACGCATGGTTTAATTATTTAACGCAGGGCGATGTGTCCTGGCTGACGCTGGTGGATTATCCATATACCAATCCGAATCAAGCCGCGTTGGAATTCGCCAAAGCAAATCACGCGGATGTTTACGAAGCGTACATGGCTTCTCCCATCACGAATACCCCCGCAGATATTTTCGCAAAAGGGCATGAAGTAAAAGACCTGGGTAGCGCGCTTTTGTTGTACGATAAGATCTGGACAGAAATAAAGGAATAGAATGAGAACTGTATTCTGGGAAAACAATGAATTAAAGATGATAGACCAGCGCATCCTGCCTGGGCGTTTTGAAGTTGTCTCTTATCACGGGCACAAGGAAGTTGCCCACGCGATCACGGATATGGTTGTGCGCGGCGCGCCTGCCATTGGAGCCGCCGCAGCATTTGGACTGGCTCTTGCAGGATATGAATCCGCTGCCTCCTCACCCGATGACTTGATCACCGATCTGCAGAGTGCCGCCTCTATTTTGAAAGTGTCACGTCCGACTGCTGTGAATTTGGCATGGGCATTGGATCGGGTAATGCGTAACGCGGATACTGTAAAAGATTCCATCACTACGGATGATCTGCGCCAGTATGTATTAGCTGAAGCTCAAAAGATCGCGAATGAAGATGTTGAGATCAATAAACGCATGGCAGAACATGGCGCGGCATTGATCAACGATGGCGATACCATCATCCATCATTGCAACACAGGCGCGCTCGCCACAGTGGATTGGGGTACGGCATTGGGCGTAATCCGCACGGCGCATGAGCAAGGCAAAAAGATTCACGTACTGGTGGATGAAACTCGTCCGCGGTTGCAGGGCGCACGCCTTACCGCATGGGAGTTGGAGCAGTATGGAATTCCCTATGAGATCATCAGCGACAATATGTCTGGCTATTTCCTGAAAGCAGGCAAAGCTCAAAAAGTATTCTTTGGCGCTGACCGTGTCGCCGCGAATGGGGATGTAGCGAATAAAATCGGTTCCTATATGTTGGCGCTTGCTGCGCACGATAATAATGTGCCTGTCTATTCTGTTGTTCCCACTTCCACTATTGACCTGTCTCTCGCGCACGGCGGATTAATTCCCATCGAAGAACGTGACCCAGACGAAGTGCTGGGCATTCAATTTCACGGCGAACCCATCGCGCCGAAAAATGCCCGGGCGCGCAACCCAGCTTTCGACGTCACCCCGAACCGTTTGCTCAGCGGCATTGTCACAGAGAATGGAGTTGTATATCCGCCATTTGAAATCAATTTAGCAAAAGTGGTTAATCAGGATTCTTAGGAAATTGATAGCTTCAAAACTTTACATTCCCATAGCGCCATGATAAACTTTTGCCCGTTCACACCAACAGGGCGCACTCCTGCGAGTGCGCTTTTTCCTGCGTAATTTTGGAGGTTCGCATTGGATATATTACTTACTGGCTCTGTCGCGTACGATTACTTGATGACCTTTCCTGGTCTGTTCAAAGAACAGTTTCTAGCTGAACGTCTTTCTTCCATCAGTCTCTCTTTTCTTGTCGATGGCATGTCCAAACAGCGCGGCGGCATTGCGCCAAATATCGCCTACACCATGGCGCTGCTCGGCGAAAAGCCGCGCGTGATGGCAACTGTCGGCGAGGATTTTGGCGATTATCGCACATGGCTTGATTCAAAAGGTGTGGATACATCCCTGATGAAAGTGGTCCCTGGAGTATTTACCGCCTCGTTCTTTGCCACGACCGATCAGGATTTTGCTCAAATTGCATCTTTCTACCCTGGAGCGATGGGATATTCCGCCACGCAGTCTCTCAAAGAGTTGGAACAAAAACCCGATCTCGTGATCGTCTCACCCAGCGCGCCTGATGCGATGATGAAGTTCCCCGCTGAGTGCCGTGAGTTGGGAATCCCCTATCTTTATGACCCGAGCCAGCAGGTGTTAAGACTCGAAGGCGAAGAACTTGCGCGTGATATGGAAGGCGCACAGTTCCTCTTCTGCAATGATTACGAATTCGGATTGATCTCCAAGAAAACAGATTGGAGTTTGGATCAGATCCTTGAGCATGTGAAAATATTGGTCATCACACGCGGCAAGGATGGGGCAGACCTGTATGCAGGTGCGGATTTGGTACACATCCCAACCGTCCCCGAAAAAGAGATCGTTGATCCCACAGGCGTAGGCGATGCCTTCCGCGGCGGATTCCTCGCGGGCTATGCTCATGGCTTCGATTGGAAGTTGTGCGGCGAGATCGGTTCGCTTTCTGCGGTATATTGTCTTGAACAACGCGGTACGCAGAATCATGGTTATACTAAGCAGGAATTTGTTGAACGCTTCCGCACTCACTTTGATGATGGCGGCAAGCTGGATGTGTTGTTGAAATAATTCTGTAGGGCGGGTTTGTAACTCGCCGCTAAATTTGGCGGGATCGAAATCCCGCCCTACATACCTAAAGGAGTAATAAATGGACTACGATATCAAAGATATAGAACAAGCCGAAGGCGGACGCCGCCGTATTGATTGGGCGGAACGTGAAATGCCCGTCCTTCGTTCGATCCGCGAGCGCTTCAAGAAGGAAAAGCCGCTCAAGGGACTGCGCCTTTCCTGCTGTTTGCATGTGACCACCGAAACCGCGAACCTGATGATCACCCTGCAGGAAGGCGGCGCGGACATCGTCCTCACTGCCTCAAACCCGCTTTCCACGCAGGATGATGTTGCTGCTGCATTGGTGAATCAATACGAGATCCCCGTCTACGCGATCAAGGGCGAAGACAAAGTAACCTACTTCAAGCATATCCGCGCTGCATTGGAGCACATGCCCCACATGACGCAGGATGATGGCGCTGACCTCGTTTCATCCTTATTCTTCATCGAAATGGGACGCTTCGAAAAACTCGAACCCTCTCTTGCCTCATGGGCGCAGAGCCTGAGTGCCGAAGAGCGCAAGCAAATGCTTGCGAACGTCATCGGCGGAACGGAAGAAACCACCACGGGCGTCATCCGCTTGAAGGCGATGGAAGCTGACAAAGTATTGAAGTTCCCTGTCATCGCGGTGAATGATGCGTTGACCAAACATTTGTTCGATAACCGCTACGGCACGGGACAATCCACCGTGGACGGAATCATCCGCGCGACCAATGTCTTGCTGGCGGGCAAGAACTTCGTTGTCGCTGGCTACGGCTGGTGCGGACGTGGTCTCGCATCCCGCGCACGCGGTATGGGCGCGCAAGTCATCGTGACCGAGATCGACCCGATGAAGGCGCTCGAAGCGGTCATGGACGGTTTCCAGGTCATGCCGATGATGGATGCCTCCAAGATCGGCGACATCTTCTGCACCGTGACAGGCGATTTGAACGTGATCGACAAGAAGCATTTCGAAGTGATGAAAGACGGCGCGCTTGTTGCCAACTCTGGTCACTTCAATGTTGAGATCAATATTCCTTCGCTGGCTGCAATGAGCGTGGGCGAGCCGAACCGTGTTCGCCCATTTGTTGAGCAGTACACCACCAAGGACGGTCGCAAGATCAACATCCTCGGCGAAGGCCGCTTGATCAACCTTGCATCTGCTGAAGGTCACCCTGCTTCCGTGATGGATATGTCCTTTGCGAATCAGGCGCTTGCTGCCGAATACATGGCGAAGAACGCAGATAAACTCGAGAAGAAGGTTTATTCCGTCCCAGCCGATATTGACAACGAGATCGCCCGCCTAAAGCTCGCAGCGATGGGCGTCAAGATCGACATTCTCTCCGATGAGCAATTGCACTATTTGAATTCGTGGGAAGAAGGAACTTAGTTCAGTAGTAAGTAAGAAGTAATAAGTAAAGCCCCGTGAAGAATTTCGCGGGGCTTTTTGTTGTATCTTTTTCCCATTTGATTTATTTCTTCAAAAGAGTTGCGCCCTGTCTATCTAATAATATTGATCAGGTTTTTGATGCAATTGATCAGTACTGCAAGTCCGACAAATCCTGTGATCAAAATGAGTATCCATGCATTCCATGGGAACGGGTTCCCGTTCATCGTTTCTAAAATTGCAAGGACGAGCGGGGTGATCAATATCAGCCCTAATAGGCTCAAAAGAAATAAATGAAGAGGTTTTCTAATACGCCCAACAATTAGTTTTTGAATAATCGTACCAGCCGAATGAGCAGCCTCGCTTCGGGTGTCAATGGGGTCATAACCCGTGCGACCGTCTCTTGTGCGATAACCGGGCCAGCCTGGCAAAGTACTGGGGTCCTTCCGCTCATCTTTATCATTTGGATTTTTCAGTGGTTTGGAAGGACTACTTTTTTTGCTCATATTAGACTCCTTTGTATAGATATACGTTTTCAAGAGCCTAAAGGTGTGCATTACTGGCAGGTGGGTGAATGTTTCTGGTAAATTACTTGCGCGGCCACATAGTGCGCGCGAGCGAAATATGATTTGTCGCCGGCGCACTCACAGCTACTGATTAAGCCCGATGATGTTACCGTCGGGTCTCTTACACTTGCGATCAGTCCTCAGCTCACCGCTTTCTTCACGAGCGCGCTGATCCTTGCCTCTTCGGCGGCGGTCAACTTCTTCAGCGCGAATGAGGTCGGCCACATGGCGCCTTCGTCGAGGTTCGCTGTGTCGTTGAAGCCGAAGGTTGCGTATCTTGAGTTGAACTTCGACGCAGCTGTGAAGAAGCAGACGACCTTGCCGTCCTTGTTGGCATATGCGGGCATCCCATACCAGGTTTTCGGCGAGAGGGTTGGCGCGCTGGCTTTGATGATCGCATGGAGCCGCTTGGCTATGGCGCGATCGGGTTCCGGCATTGCGGCGATTGCCGCGAGAGCGGCGCTTTCCCCTGCCGCCTTGTCCTTGCCTGCACGCGCTTCCGCCTTGAGCTCTTGGGCGCGATTCTTCATTGCGGCCTTTTCCTCGTCCGAGAATCCCGTGGATTTCTTGTTGCTCGCGGTGGTGCTTTCCGCGGACTTTTGTGTGTCCTTCTTTGGGCTCATAGATACCTCCTAAAATAGTGATTGATTGTCGTTGAAGCAAAGTTTTCAGCCACCCAAGATGGGTGGTTGCTAAATTTTAGAACATTTATTCTGGATAGTCAAGATGGAAATTGTCTGAATTGGCACGGTATCTGTTAGTGGCGTATGGGCGGGCGTGGATAATGTTTGGGAGCAGTAAAAACTCGAAGCCAGTGTCTCGACAAGTTCGACAACCAAAAAATGCTTGAAGCAAAGCATGGCGACCCGACACTTGCATCGCACTGCATCGTACGCAGTGCAGGTGTGCTCACTTTGTTGCGTGGCACATCGTTTAACCTCTTGGCCTTCTTGGAAACAACATCGGTGTTCTGGATTTGTACTCCAGATACGATGCTCCAAAGCGAAGCTCCAGTTCTCGTTCTTCATACACTTTCACGAAGAATAACAATGCTGGTGCAAACAGGACAAGTACCCACAACACAAACAGCGCTGACTGAAACCATATCCCAAGTGACACGAGAAAAGCCAGAGTTGAAAGCACCATGGGATTACGCGTCCAGGCATACCACCAATCGACCGCTAATTTTTGGGTGAGCGCAATCGCAAAGGGCGCGCCGAGTCCTTTCAAGGCTAGATTTACCACGGTTGAGAGTGCGGCTGCCCCGGTGATAATGACCAACAGCAAGCCGATTTCAACTGGTATTGGAAGCGCCCAGTCAGACCAATTTTGATGGGTGCTGACCGCTCTGATGATGGCTGCGCCAAATAGAATCCCCACTCCATAATGGACAAAGGTGGTTATCCAAACAATGCGGCTCGGTGTTGGCTGCCTGTCGAGAATCATCCTCCCAAGCCAAACGATCGGGAATACCAACAATACACCTCCCACAATGATGGCTAGATCCATTATTTTTGAAAACGGTTGATTAAGCACCCAAAGCCAAATAAGCCAGGTGAACACCAAAAGGGCAATCCTAAAATATGATTCAACCTCATGTTTCATGGTGACCTCCTGTGACCATTTTCAAGGCAGCCCAACGAGACTGTCGAAAAACCTTTGGTCCGAAAAATGTTCAAAAAAATCTCCCACAACAGGCTAAAAAATAGCCAAAATGTTGTGCGGAACACCAAAAACTAGACGCTTTTCAGCGTTTCTGTCCCACTTTTCAAAAATAATTTTTGAAAAGTGACTTTTTCGACAGTTTCAACGGTGTGTGTTAGTGGCGCAGGTGGGTGAGGCGAGACAACGCCGATTTGACGGAACCAACTTCAAACCACGCAAACTGCTTGAAATCGCGCATGCAGCATGCTGGGTTGCCCGGTCAGCAATCGAATACAAACCAGCAGATTTCGTTTCGCAATCGCTGATCGTCCAGAACAAGATCACGAATCGCATCCGGCAGCTGCTCACGTTGCCATTGACACTCCAAGCGACCTGCCTTGTCCCGTTCACTCTCAACGACGGCTGCCCGTGCAGCCTTTATTGCATATGCGGCTGCGCCTAACTCATGTGCCGCAACATGCGCCACTGCCGCAGCCTGTCCGGCTGCATAGGCCGCCTCTCTTGCAGCCCCGCGCAACTCTCTGGCTGCTCCCATCGCGTGACCGGCGGCAGTTCGGGCTTGCGTCATCGTGACTTCGCCGCGCACCCATGCCCGAGCCTGGGCGATCGCCTGGCGAGGCCGCGGGTCTGAAGGTTGCGTCAACTCGAACAGGTGCAGGACGTGTTCCGCACACGTTGCGGCCCACAGGGCGAGCAGCTGATGGTTGGAGTCTGTGAGCGTCCCCCCGCGGCGTATGGTGATGAACCTGGGGTCCCGCTTCTTTGGTAATATCATTCGTTAGTTTCCTATGCGTTCCATATGCCCAACGTTGTGCGTTCGCGGAATTGCCCTGCGGGCATTGTGGTTCTTGGGTAGGCGTGGATTCTGCTTGGGAGCAGGAAAAACTTGAAGCCAGAAAAATACTTGACGCGAAGCGTGCCGCACGCCGCAAAGCGGCAGTCCCCAGCGCCCACTGCACGCTTTGTTGAGCGCTTTTGAACTTCAACGAACACCTAATCTTACCGGCACTTTTTTAGATTGTGACTTAAGAATGCGTGACTATATTTGCGATGATTTGGATAACAAAAAGAACAAGTAGAATGATCCCGTATGGCACGGAATAATATTTCCAAGTCATTACTATAAATCCATAATTCATCGAGATGTAGAGCGCGACATATGGTGCCAATTGTTTCCAATCCATTGTCTCTCGGAACGGAATCT
Source organism: uncultured Chloroflexia bacterium (assembly GCA_963833175.1). Classification (GTDB taxonomy): domain Bacteria; phylum Chloroflexota; class Anaerolineae; order Anaerolineales; family Villigracilaceae; genus Villigracilis. The sequence goes on along the minus strand of CAWHXC010000015.1, from coordinate 69,561 downwards.
TCAATATCCAGTCGTATAGAGCTTCGATCGCCAGAAATGCCAAAAAGATTCCCAGAAAGATAGTGTATCGTGGTGTCTTATGCTCCTGTTGGACAAGGAAAATTGCATAAATGGCTGGAATCGCTAATAAAAAATATACCCATCCAATTCTTTGCAGAAGATCAAGATGATTTTTACGAATTAGAAAGATGAAAATCAGAACAACACTATTTACAAGACCTAGCGCGAAATAGAATGGTTCAAGCATTTTGAAACTCCTTGAGTTATTCATCCATTTAAGTCCTTGATATTAGCCCAACAGTTTGCGCGAGTGGACAGGTGGGCGGGTGTGGATTCTGTTTGGGAGCAGGAAAAGCTCAAAGCCACGCGTACGCGAAATGCTTGACACGAAGCGTGGTGACCACGAAGCGTCCCACTGTCTGTGCATGTTGTATCAGGTTGCGGCTTTAGTTAAGAAGCTCTCAACATCTCGAATGAATTTCGAAGCCTCTTGATCTATTTGTTTTGTCAAAGCTTCCAAATCACTGAAATCTGGATTGTAGACCAAAACATGCTCTAGAATCGAATCTGCCCATTTTCCCTGAGCCGCAAGCTGATATTTATCCCAACCGCTGTCTTTGACTATTTTCCAGTATTTAGCAAGCACCTGCTGATTTCTTCCCGATAACCAGACTTCAAATCGAAAAGAATCATACACAAATACGATCGCAATCTTGAGCTCTCGATTTTTCAGAGATTTTGGGAAGACAGAAAAATAGGTCATATCCATGTACCCAGAGTACATGCTTCCAGAGACAGAAAAATCAGGATATTTGGTGCCGAAGTGGTTCTTCAAACTCAGCATGTATTCCATCAATCCTTGATATGCTTTTTGAATCGCACCCTTCTCTAGTTGTTTTTTATATTCAACCATATTTTCTTGCAACGATTTCATTTTTGGTTCCTTCGTTTTTCTTAGGATGGCGATTCGAACAGCAACCTAACGCTTTGTGCCAGTGGATAGGTGGGCGGGCGTGGACTATGCTTGAGAGCAAGAAAAACTCGAAGCCAGAAAAATGCTTTAAAACGTCATATCCCATTACTTTACAACCTAACTATACAATTTTCCGTTCCCCAAGTCATGTGTCATTTGTCACAAATAGCAGGAAAAGCCATAAAACCTCAAACTTTTCCCTTCTCACTTTTTACTTTTTGCTCACTTCTCACTCACTTCCCACTTCTTCAAAACTTCACACAATCCCTTCCACTCGTCAATGGACAAGGTCTCGGCGCGGCGCATGAAATCTATGCCTGCGGATGTGAGCAGGGCTTCGGCTTCCGTTGTTTTGATGTGCAGTCCAGATGAAAGCGAGTTGCGCAGGGTTTTACGTTTTTGGCTGAAGCCTGCTTTGATGAGTTTGAAGAAGGTCTTGAGCAAATCGTTCGGGATGAGCGGCTGGTCGTAAATGTCAATTCGCAGGATGGCGGAATCCACTTTGGGGGCGGGGTGGAATGAGTCCGCGGGGATGATGGCGGCGATGCTGGGTTTTCCGTACACTTGCACACTGAGGGCCAGCAGGCTTAGGTCGCCGGGTTTGGCGGTGATACGTTCAGCAACTTCCTTTTGAATGGTCAAAACGATGCGGCGCGGCTTTGGGTCACTTTCAAGCAGATGCCGAATGACTGCGGAGGTGATGTAATAAGGGATGTTGGCAACGACCAGATAATCGGGTTCGTGGATGATCTCTGAAACGGTGGTCTTGAGGATGTCACCATGCACCACGCGCACATTCTGATAAGGCTTGAGAACTGCCCGTAGCGGCGGGAGCATGTCCGGGTCCAGTTCGACCGCTGTCACCTCTTTGGCAGAGACAGCCAGATAGCGAGTCAAACTGCCGAGGCCGGGACCAATCTCAAGGACGCAGTCATCCTCTCGAATCTCTGCGGCGAGGGCGATATTTTCAAGCGCGGAGGTATCCTGCAAAAAGTTCTGTCCGAGACTTTTATCGGCGCGGATGTGAAAACGCTTGAGGACGGCAGCGGCATCGAGCGGGGGAATGGCGGAAAAATTTGTCATGGATTTCCTTCGCCCTCCCGAAAGAGAGCCGGGACGATGTGAGCGTAGTCGAAGGGCTTTGGCTGTGCTTCGACTACGCTCAGCACGGAATTATGGGCAAAAAGTGGAGGAGGTTTCTTCGGTCGTTGCAGTCGAAATGGATGGAGCCAGGCTGGGCCATGTGCCAGCGTTGAAGCGCGTGACGTACTCGCGCAGGATGTTGAAATCAGCCTGGGTGACGAGAAGCCCGTTCGGGAAGGCTGGGTCATCGTAAATCCTGATATCCTCTTTGAATAATTCCTGGGGGAAACTGGCAAAGGCGATGTTTTCCACCGGTAGTTTTGTGCCGAGACATGCCAACTGGCTGAGTTGATCGGGGGTGAAATCGGTTTGGACGTTATTCTGGAAAGACTGGATCAATTCAGGGATTTGTGTGACGACCTTTGGGCTGAGGACTTTTTCACGCATCGCACACAGGACGAGGTTCTGGTTTTTGACCCGTTCGTACATGCCTTGCTTTCGGTTGCGTGCCACCTTGAGCGCTTCTGCGCCGTTGAGGTGATGCTTGCCGATCGGCAAGCCTGTGTTGTACGCGGTTTCCAGGTCTGGCACGTTGACAGTGATACCGTCAATAGCTTCGATCACATTTTCAAAGGTGCGCATGTTGACCGCCAGATAATGATCTGCCAGTATGCCGAAATTGAGGGTCAGCGTGAGTGAGAGCAGACCAGGTCCCTGGCTTGGGTCATCCCAATAGGCAAAGCCATCACCGGGCTGACCGTACAAATAAGCCTGATTCAGTTTGCCGTGATCGAGTCCGTTGAGGTTGTCTGAGATGTAGGGGATTTCCACCCACAGGTCGCGCGGGAATTCCAGCACCGTCACTTTGGGTGTCACAAAATCCACGCGCACCACGCGCACAATGTCGCCAAGTCCGTATTGATAATTATTCGAGCGCTGATCCTGTCCAATGGCGAGGATGGTCATTGTGCTGGGTCCGCCGCATAACGGGGCGGGGGTGCTGGTTGCAAAGGAAATTGTTGGCGCTAATGTCACCATGCCCGCAGAAGGATCGCCGGGTATAGGTGTCCAAAGTGGGGGCAGGGTTTGTTGCGCTACGGGCAGGCCTGGTCCCAGCGGTTTGGATGCGAATACCTGATAAGTATTCAACACGGTATATCCTGCCGCGCCGATCAGTACGAAGGCGATGAGTGAAAGAACTGCGAGAATGCTTTTTTGCGTTTTTGTCATGTTGTTTGAAACCGATTCCCTAATTTTTCATACAAAAATATTTACCAAGGAGCTTTTTTCACTTTTTACTTCTTACTTCTCACTTTGCTTACTTCAAAAAATAAGGAATCTCAGCGGGTGCAGGCGCAAGGAAATACACAGTCACCCAGCCGCCCATATCTTGTATCTCGCCATCGTTGAATCCCAGGTCGATCCATTTTGTGCGCGGCACACCGAACGCGCTTTCGACGATCGGTCCGCCGCCAGTGTCTCCAATGGTTGCTATGCCGTACCCGGGGATATATACTTTCATGCCTGCCAGATAGCTATAGATCGAATAATCCACGGCCACAATTCCATGCCCGGCGGGTGCGCCGCTTGCAGTGCTGGAGGAGCATCCACCTGTGCCAGATTCGCAAGGCGAATAAACCGTTGCGTACATTTCCGTCGCATACCAATAATCGTAGGGAATATTCCCTCCCACGGGCGCAAGCACGATCTTTTCTCCGCTTGCCACAATTTGAGTCTGCGGTTCGCGCATCACAGTTTTGGTTTCAGTTTCGCGGCTGACTTCTTTTCCATCTTCGTATCGAATCCGCGAGCGGATCATGGCGATGCCTTCCGTGCCAGATTGGAGCGTTTCCTTTTGACCAAACGGCACATCTGGAGAATAGGTCACTTCTTCTGTGAATGGGATCGACTCCAATGCGACTTCGAAAGTTTCATAGACTCGAGTCACGCGGATCTGACCATCGGATGGGAGCGCTTCGCTCTCAAGCGGGGAGCTGGTGTCCAACCCGACGAGTGGGATTCCAGCCTCAGCAAGCACCTCACCAACTGTCCCCGCGGCTGAGCGGACATTCACCACATTCTCACCGACAAAAATAGTCAAGTCGCGTGCGGGGTTGAAGGTGACATTCAGCGGTTTTGTGATGGGGGTCTCAGCAGGCGGGGAAATCAAATCGTTTTTGGATAATGAAAAACCTGCTTCGCTTAGCGCCTCTCCCACAGTCAGCGCGGATGTTTCAAGTGTTTGCTGTCCCTGCGGCGTGATGAGGGTCAATGCCACAGCGCGGCGAATTTGGATCGTAGGCGAATCAGCCAGAGTTGAGTTTGATCGAGAGATGTCTCCGTCCCATTGACGAGTACACGGTCATTCGGGCCAAGAACGATTCCCGCTTGTGTCAGCAGGGGAATCAATGCTTTTTCATTGGATTCAATGCGATGGATTTGGTCACCATCAATGATGGTGATTGACGAAGATTGTGGTTGACATGCCGTTAGAAAAAATAGAAATGCACACGCCAGCCAGCGGAAATATTTCATGGAGATATTATAAACGAACGCCAACCTTCACATTAGGAGACCCTAAAGGTTTTCAAAACCTTTAGGGTCTGGTATTAATCTTTACAATTTTCATCCTCGCAATCACATTCAATGCCTTTGGCTTTATCAAAAGCCTCGCGACCCTCTTTGACCGAGAAATAGATCAAACCCAATGCCCCAATGCTGTCCACGAAACCAAAGCCTGTGACTTCATAGACCAAGCTGGAAATCAGCAAGATCACTGACATATAAATACAGACGAGTGTGCAATTCGCATCTGAAAGAATGGGAACGGAATTGAGCGCATGCCCAACTTTGCGTTTGCCTGCAACAAGCAGCCACATTATCGCAATCGAAATTACTGATATGATCAATCCAGGCAGGGTTGTTGTAGGCTTGTGTCCGGTGAATAAATTATAGGCGGCGGTTGCGCCGAGCCCCACAGCCAGCAAATAAAATGCCGTGCCAGTCACGCGCAAGGCTGTGATTTCAAAACGTGAGCGGGGTGCATCTGGATTTTGCCGAATGCGAATCACCATGGCAAGAATCCCGATGCCAGACATCACCTCAATGAACGAATCCACGCCGAAGCCGAAGAGGGTCAGCGCTTCATCGCTGACGCCGAAGAAGATGGAAACCACTCCTTCAGCGACATTGTAGAATACGGTGAAAATTGCCAGCCAAAGGGCATATTGCCAGTAACTGGCTTGGGAAGTTTTTTGAGCGAGAGTTGTCATTGAATTTCCTTTTTTGCACCAATAATGGTGAGATTTTCTAAAGCTTTATTGTCTCTGAGTGTAACCAAATCAAGACGAATATGGAAGGCGAAAATTGGAATTCGCCTATTGTAAATTATGCAGAAAATATATATACTGTTTTTGTCCTATTATTAAAAAGGAGAGATACTTGAAAAAAATATCGCTTATTCCATTGTTCATAATAATATTTATTCTTTCAGCCTGTGGCGGTGGCCCATCCACTACCATGGACGTGACCTTTGCCGAATTCACCTTTACCCCGGATACATTTACTGTTCCAGCCGGCCAGGAGATTACGGTCAACGCCACAAATAGCGGTGCAGTGGTTCATGATCTCGTTATCATGAAATTTGGCGAAACAGTAGGTGATAATTACGACGAGGAAGATAAAGGAAATGTCTTTTGGGAAATTAAAGCAGGACCTGGCGCCAGCGTCACTGGAACCTTCACTGCGCCCACTGAGCCTGGTGAATATCAAATTGTCTGCGGCACACCGGGACATTTCATTTCAGGCATGGTCGGTAAATTGATCGTTGTAGCTGCCGAGTAATCATTTACAATAAAGATATGCAAAAACCATTGATCGCCAGCCCGAGCAACTCACTGATTAAGCAGGCGCGCGCTTTGCGTCAAAAGAAGGCGCGGAATGAAAGCGGGCTATTTCTTGTCGAAGGGATTCACCATGTGGGTGAAGTCGTCGAAGCTGGCTGGGATGTTGAATCGATCCTGTATGCATCGGGTCTGTTGACCAGTCCTTTTGCCCACGAATTGATTTCCCGTTTCTCCTTCAAGCCCCAGCCTGTCACTGCACAAGTGATGGAATCCTTGGCTGATAAAGAAAACCCTCAGGGAATTATCGCCATTGTCCGCCAGAAGAAAAGTCAACTCAAGGATATCAAACCATTCAAGCGCGCGGTTGCGCTTGTCTCACCACAAGACCCGGGCAATGTTGGCACCATCCTAAGGACGATGGATGCAGTCGGTGCGGATGTGCTCTTCCTGCTCGACGGCGGCGTGGAGCTGTATCATCCCACCGTGGTCCGCGCCAGCATGGGGACTTTGTTTTGGAAGCCAATTATTCAAACGAGTTTCGATGAATTTATTGAATGGGCGCGCAAAGGAAATTATCAATTGATCGGCACTTCTGCCAAAGCTGACGTGGAATATCAGACTCTGGTTCCGCAAACTCCCTGGATATTATTGCTGGGCAATGAGCAAAAAGGACTAACAAAAGAACATACAGCTGTGTGTGATGTGACAGTCTCCCTGAACATGCAGGGGCGTGTCAGTTCGCTCAATCTCGCTGTTGCGGCGGGGGTGTTGTTATATCGGTTTGTAGACGTGTAGTGCAAATTACCAATTTTGCCGAAAAACAAAAACCTTCTCAGCACGAGAAGGCTTTTGTTTTTAGAATCAATTTTCAGTTAAGCGAGAACGGGGTGGTCTTTGACGGTTCGCTCTTCGCTCACCGAGCCGAAGGGCTAAAACTCATCTTCCTCATCCAGCCAGTCATCATCTTCTTCGTCGCCTTCTTCTTCGTCCCAGTCTTCCGTTTCCTCTTCTTCATCCCAGTCGTCATCTTTTTTGGCGATTTCGTCTGTAACAGAATAGGTGTTGCATCCAGTGTCCGGGTCCAATTCCACAGCTGCGGCAGAACAATAACCTTCGTCTACGAACACGCAATCTATGTAGTGACATTTAATACGGGGCATTTTGCTTCCTCCTAAGATTGGGGTTGTCTAATTAGACGCATGACCGCAATAATGAAAATGAGGGTCATTGCAATCTGTGATGTAACACAGAACGGGCAGAGCGCTTTTAGTATTGCGACCTCAACATAGACCAGCCAGACAGTGAAAAGAAACCCTGTCAGCGCCATGCCGAAGATCATCAAAGGACCGTTCTGCTTGAAGAAACGATTACGGTTTTCAAAAAAAAGAACAGCGAGAATTGCCGCATAACCTATCACGCCGAACACTGCCACAGGAATTCCATTTACTTCAGAATAACTGCTGGCGTTCACTGTCGAGCAATCACCCGAGCCGAGGCACATCGAATTATTGGATGTAACCTTGTAGATGGTCATGTAAATTGAAACCAATAAACCTAAAACTGCAAGCGCTACTGAAATACGGTACAACCATTTATCCATGTTTCCTCATAATAGTATGGCCTCCACTTCCTGACCAACAGGCACGCATTTTACACCAGCGGGGATAATTAGTAAAGCATCCGCCTGTACCAATGAGAGCAAATTTCCAGAACCCTGGTGACCGGTCAAAGTTGCGATGGTTATGCCGTTCTCATTGCGGATCTTTGCCCGCAGATAACTCTCACGACCATCTGACTCGATTTCCTCGTCGCATCTTACTTTTAACTGTGAGCCTGGTCCCGTCCAATTGGCCGCTCAGCCTCTCAAGCACTGGGCGTACGAAAACCTCAAACCCAACGAACGCCGAAACAGGATTCCCTGGCAAGCCAAAAAAGGGCGTGCCGCGATATTCACCGAATGCCAGCGGTTTGCCTGGTCTCATGTTCACACGCCAAAAATCCAGTTTGCCATTAGCTTCGATGACTTCCTTCACAAAGTCAAACGCGCCCACACTCACGCCCGCAGACGAGATGATCAAATCTACATGCTCATCAACAGCTTTTTGCAACAAGCCTTCCACTGATTCTGCGTGAGTCTTTTGCCACGCCCAATCGCAGGATATCGGCTCCCGCATTTTCGATCAGTGCGGCAAGCGCATAAGAATTTAAGTCATGGATTTTTCCTGCGGTTAACGGCGCATCCACATCAAGCAGTTCATCGCCTGATGAGAGCAATGCCACGCGCGGCTTTTTGTGGACTTGAACGCGCGCCACTCCGAGCATGGCGAGCAGACCCAGGTCCTGTGGCTTGAGCTTGCGGCCTTTTTGCAAAACAACCTGGCCTGCGCGTAAATCCATTCCGCGTGGACGGGTATTTTCACCGACCTTTACAACCCGTGAGAAGGATACAGTTTTCGGCGCAACTGTGTCTGCCGAGCGGTCATTGAAATCTGTGTCTTCCACAGGGATGACTGCGTCTGCGCCTTCGGGTAATTGTGCGCCAGTCATGATGCGCGCGGCCTGGCCTTGTGCGAGAGTCACTGTCGGCGCTGACCCTGCCGGGATGTCAGCGACCACGCTCAACGTTACGCTTGAGGCGGCGGCGTTCGACGAGTCCACTGCGCGGATGGCGAATCCGTCCATGGATGAGTTGTCAAACAGGGGGAGGTCATGCGCCGCAATCACATCCACTGCAAGCACGCGGTTGGCGCACTCGATCAGCGGAATGTTCTCTTCTGCGGTGGTTTGAAAATGGGAGAGGATGCGCTCGCGCGCTTCAGCTACTGAAAGCATGGTTAAGCGCGGGATTATACCGCATTCAATCTTGAGGATTGTTTTTAATTTTTGACAAACTTATTACCAGCAGGCAGCCAATTCCAATCATGCTAATCACCAAAAAAAGAAAAGAATCCTGCCAAAACCGTATCGGGAATAAACGCAGGAGGGTATCGTTACTCCGAATGCTGGCATTGGAAATGATGTTGTTAAAGGTGAGGGTCACAAATCCAAAGACGATCGCGAATCCTATCGAGATCCATCCTCCACGTTTTATCCCTTCACGGAATTTGGGAAGCCAATTTCCAGCCCAGGCGAGCAATCCAAGAATAAAAGTCATTGCCAATGACAGGCGCCAGATCACAAGTGTTTTTTGTACAGATTTTTTAATATTTTCTATAATAGTGATTTCGTCCGCATTAAAAACTGGTGATCCATTTGAAAAAATTTGTTTGGCGAGGTATTGAGTTTGTCGGTCATTGGTCAGGTAGTCTATCGTTTGAGACGCCCACTGGAAGCGTTCAGACTTTGCGAAGCCATATGAATCAATAGGATTATGCGGCATGGCATATTCGACCCTGATAAAGGCAGGCGTAAGAAGTAAATTGAGACTAATGCCAAAGATGACGATGGGGGTGAGGATTGCAGTCAGCCAGGAAAGCGCGGATGAGAGCTTTTGATTTGTTGCATGACGTTTTTCAGCAAGTCGTTGCGTTCTCAGCATAATCGCAATCGCAATTGAGTTGACCAAAAAACCAAAAACAACAATTGATAAATCAACGTTAAATAGAAAGACCGAAATAGCACTGGTTGAAACCAGTTGATAAAGTACAGGGATAAACCATAATGCAGGCCAGTAAAATGCAAGCACAATCGACAAAACGTCTGTTGCATAAAAATAGCGATCGTGCATTTTTGGAAGTACAAAGGGAACCAAGGCTGTGGAGATGACGGCGACAAGGATGATATATTTATTATCAAGATCTATCTTGATCTGAGATGTCGAGTAAACCCAGTAAGCAATTACTATGATCGCTGTAATGACGCCAATCGGCAGGATGACCGAGTACCATTCACGCGAAAACAAACTGTAAAGATTTGGCGCATTCATGGAGAGTACGGCAAATGTATCGGATTGTTTTGCATAAACGAGCAATGCTTCGAGGAGCGGCCTTCCCAGGAATACTACAGGTAATACGGTGACCAGATAAACGATGGGGATTAAGCCAAAATATAGCCATGGGATTCTTTTTCGAAATGCCATTATCGCCAGAAATGGAAGCAAAAAGACGGCTTGTGCTTTAAACGAAAAAGCCAACCCGAAAGCTAACATGGAGGAAAATGACTTTTCTGTCAGCAGGAAATATATACAGGCTAATAAAAGGGATGTGTAGAGCGAGTCGGCTTGTCCCCAATAAGCGCTGTTTAGGATAACAGTTGGAGCAGTGAAGTAGATCGCTGCCGCAAAATAAGGTATATCGCCATGTTGATATTTTAATTTGACGATCTTATAGATATAAAAAGCACCCAGCAAGTCAAAACAGATGGGGATAAGTTTTATTGCAGTGAGCGGCGGAATCAGGCCTTGCGCAAGCGTTGCAAGAGCAAGAAAATAAGTGTAAGGTGGAGTGTAGTTCGAGAAATTTGTAGCCAGAGCTTCGCCAATCCCTTTTTGGTAAAGAGTCTGGTACCAAAGTAAATTGTATACAACCATGTCATGGTTCGAATGGGGAATGGAAATGACGCGCAAAGCGACTGATAAAAATATTAGTAGGATTGCTGTAATTTTCAGGGTGTTGTTTTTTGAGGAGACCACAGTACTTTCTCTCTGAAGCAATCAAAACACAAAATGATATAGCTTTCGCGCCATTTCGATGAACATTTCATACCAAACCAAGCCGAAGGTCATGTAATACATAAGATAAACCCCGATTGCACCCATAATAACGGATAAGCCGATCAATATTTTTTCCAAATATCCCGCTTGTTTAATGGCGCGGCTAAGTAAAATAAAAAGAAAAACCATAAAGTCAATTGAATAGCGATACCCAAACTGTACCCAGCCCGTAGCATGGTACATCCAAAGGGGAAGTAAAATGCCAATTATGCCTGCCCAGGCAGGAAGTACCAGGTCGTCACGTAGTTTAGCGCGAAATATCAAAAAAAATGCAGGTGTGGTCAGAAAGATACTCATCCCAAGCGGATTAAAGAATTTGGATAGTTTTCCGAAATCGTGACTGATCGGTTCAAGATAGGGGCAGACCTCATTAACGCTTGGTAAAAGCGGCAGGTTTATATTTGGTATTCCAAGAAGCGATACATAGATATTGCATGGCATATATTTTGTATTAAATCCACCGCTTAGCGCGAATGTTTTAACAAGTGCATTTGACCCGGTAACATATCCATATCCAAAATCCATTGGATTTCCAAATCGAAGTTGGTTATAAGTGAGCATAACTGCCATGCTTCCGACCAGCATTAATCCGAAAGGGATCAGTTTTTTTAGAATAGGCTGGATGGTACGTTCTTGCGAAAGAATGATTAATAAATAGAACAATGCCGAAAATATGGTCGGCGGGCGGGAGAGGAATGCGAGTCCCAGCCACAGCCCTGCCAGCCAGGGTTTATTTTGAATAGCATCCCGAACAAACAGGATCATGAATAATAACGCTACAAGCTGGGCATTGAACCAAACTGATCCCATGCTTGCCAGCCACCAGTGGACTGTACCGAAAGCAAAGAGGAAAGTAAGCCAGAATCGAATTGATGATTTTTCTACAAGTCTACCCAATAGGGAATACATCATTGCGACATTCAGTGCGCCGATAAAGACACCAAATAAAACATCGCTAAATGTCTTTCCAAAGATGGCTACAAATGGCAGCAGTAAAAGTGCTGGCGTGACCCCGCCGGGCACAAACCATTTACCTTCAAAAAAGATAAGATCGTAGGTACTCTCTGGTAAAACAAGCAGATTCGTTTTGCCTTGTAAAAATGAGTATGCAAGATAAACATATTGCGGGGTTTTTGATTGCTCTCTTATCTTCAAACCGGCGCTGACCCCATAGAATATAAAAGCAATGATAAATACCAAAAGAAAAGTATTGCGCTTTAGTGCATCTGATATTTTCATAAAAGGGTGAGTCCTTGTCCACTTTTAGTTTGAAGTGCTTTTACCCCGGATTGACCCGATGCGCTTCCATGATATTGGGGAGGTTTTCAATGCGGGCAAGGATTCGGCTGAGTTGCGTAATGTCTCTTACTTCAATGATAAGGCGCAGGTCAGCCATACTGCGGTTGACGTTTACTTTTACGTCGGCGATGTTGATGCTTTCATCTGAAAGTAACTTTGAAATATCGTTTACCAAACCCTGGCGGTCGTACGCTTTTATTTGGATTGGCACGGGATAGGTGCGTTCCATACGCCCCCAGCTTACCTGGAGCAGTCGTTCGCGGTCTTTGGTTTGCAGAATGTTCGGGCAGTCCTGGCGGTGGATGGTTGCGCCGCGTCCACGGGTGATGAAGCCGACGACTGGGTCTCCAGGCATGGGGTTGCAGCAACGCGCCATGGAGGAAAGCATTCCTTTTAATCCGAGGATTTCTATGACATTCGTGGATGTGGCTGGTGCGGCGGATGGATTGACTTCAAAAAATTCATGAGATTCTTCATTCTGTGAGAATTGCTTGATGACCTTGTTGACCGAAAGATCACCATTGCCCAACTCAATGAACATATCCTCTGGCGTTTTGTAATTAAGTTCGCGCGCCATCTTTTCAAAGTTGACGTCTTTGAGGCCAAGGCGTTGCAGTTCTTTCTCCAGTGCGTCGCGGCCTTGCGCGAGATTTTGTTCATCTTCCTGTTTCTTGAACCAAGTTTTGATCTTTGAACGCGCGCGCTGTGTGCGGACAAGTCCAAGGTTGGCGTTCAACCAGTCGCGGCTGGGTGTGCCGCGCTTCGCGGTCAGGATTTCAACCTGGTCGCCTGTCTTTAGTTCCTGGTACAACGGGACAAGTTTTCCATTGACGCGTGCGCCGCGGCAGCAGTGACCGATATCCGTGTGGACGTGGTAAGCGAAGTCGATCGGCGTGGAGCCAGCAGGCAGGTCAATGATGTCTCCGCGCGGGGTGAAGATATAGACGCGGTCCTGGAATACGTCGCTGCGCATGGATTCAACAAATTCAGCCGCGTCATGCACATCTGATCCCCATTCCATTTTTGAGCGCAGGGAGTTGATCAGGTTTTCATAATTCTTATCTGTGTGTTTTGTGCCTTCCTTATATTGCCAGTGCGCGGCAATACCATACTCGGCATTGATATGCATTTCATGCGTGCGGATCTGCACTTCGAGCGGGCGTTTGTCGTCGTAAAAGACGGCGGTATGCAGCGACTGGTAGTAGTTATCCTTGGGCGCAGCGATGTAATCATCAAACTCGCCTGGGATCGGGCGCCACGTAGTATGGATCACCCCCAGCGCGGCATAGCAGGATGGCACATCTGGCACAATGAGACGCACAGCGCGCACGTCACGGACCATGTCGAAGGCTTTATCCTTCTTTTGCATTTTTTTATAGATCGAGTAAATGTGTTTTGGACGCCCGCTGATCTCGGCTTTGATATTGTTTTGTTCAAGCAGTTTGATAAGACTTTCCTTTATCATTTCAAGCTGGGCTTCGCGGTCTGGTCTTTTTTCGGTCAGAAGTTCCGCGATCTCTTTATATTTTTCAGGGTTGACATAGCGAAAGCCGAGGTCTTCCAATTCCCATTTGATCTGCCAAATGCCGAGACGATTGGCAACCGGGGCAAAAATATCCAGCGTTTCCTGGGCAATGCGTCTGCGCTTGTGTTCAGGCATGTGGCTGAGCGTACGCATATTGTGCAAACGGTCAGCCAGTTTGATGAACATGACACGCACATCTTCACCCATTGCGAGAAAAGTCTTGCGTAAAGTTTCTGCGACGATGTCTTCCTTACGGCCAAGCAGGGCAGGGACGATCGGCTCTTCTTCCTCTGCGTTGCCGTTATCGCCGTTCTTCTCTGCGTGTTGGTCGCCGCGTGAGACGCGCGGAAGATGAGTCAACTTTGTGACCCCATCAACGAGCGCTGTGATCGTATCTCCAAAGTCGCGGCGGATATCCGCAAGTGTGACGGTTGTGTCTTCAACCGTGTCATGCAGGAGGCCCGCAGCAATCACTTCTGGCGGCACCTTCAAGTCTGACAAAATACTGGCGACTGCGACACAGTGATTGATATATGGCTCGCCCGAATGGCGTTTTTGTTCGCGGTGCGCCTCCTCTGCCACCCGATATGCGCGTTGGATCAAATCGCGGTCAGCGACTGTATAGTCTTCGGGGAGCTGCTCAAGCAATTGCTCAAGCGGGATGGCGGTAATGACTGATTTCATGATGGTTTCTTCTACACTGTTGACAGGTATACCCCAAAAAAACGAAATTGGGCGTGAGCATTGCCTATTTGATATGCCTCTTGATATCGTCGCGGAGATCAAGCGAGTTGCCCACGACGAATCCAAAAATCATTAATAATATTGTTATACCTAAGCCTGTAAAAATTGCGTATGGCGATGCCCAGAAATTGGGCAGGAGCACGATCACGAGTACACCAACGATCAGACCAAAGAATGGGATTCTAATGCTGTGCGGAATTTCGCTCCACGCCTTCCTAAAAGAAAAAGGTTTTTGCAGGCGTTTTTCTTTGACAACGCTGTCATGTTGGAATTTACGCTGTTTGACCAACGGGTCGCGGTCAGCGAGTTGTTTCTGGCTGAGTTTTTTCAGTCTTTCAGATTTTGACTCTGGCATGGCAGTCTCCTTTGAGCTTATATATAATTGTACAAGGTTTTATATGAGATGACCATCACAAATAATGTTACAAGATTTCTGGATGCGCACAAGGTAAATTACATCGCACATGAACTGCCCGCCGAAAAACTTGGCGCTGTGGAAGCCGCGCAGTACATGGATGTTCCACCCGATCAGGTCTTTAAGACGATTGTGATCACGCGCGAAAAAAAGAAACCCCTGCTCGCGGTCATTCCCGGACCTCGAACTGTGGACTTGAAACTCCTGGCAGTTTTCCTCGCCGAGAAAAAAGTGTCCCTGCCCACCGAGCGTGAAGCCGAAGCGTTGACAGGTTTGCAGGCGGGCGGTATTTCCCCATTGGCTTTGATCAACAAAGGCTTTCAAGTCGTGATCGATTCCGCCGCACAGGGATATGAGAAAATTTACATTTCAGGCGGTCAGCGTGGATTGGATATTCAATTGCCCGTGGCCGACCTGGCAAAATTGACCAATGCAAGATTTGGAAATATCAGCAGAGAAGAGTAATTCTCATGACCCAAAGAGTGTAATAGACTAACAGTGCATTTCAGCGAGGTGGGTTCTTCCTCTGTGCGAGGTGTTTTAATACGAAGAAAAATCTCCCACATAACTATCATTTGCCCAAATTGTGTATTTGCCTGGAGAATATACGCCAAGTAATATGACCGCATCAATTTGCTGGAAAACGTTCTCGCATTTCGGCAGGGGAGTTGAAATGCTGTATATCTCAATCCTGATCTCATATTTGGCATTAGGTGGATTGACGTTTATTCGCAGTTGATTGCAAGTGGTTGGCATGGAACCTAAAACATGAAATTCTGCGCGTATTGGGGTGAGGTCATAACGTTCGGAAAGGTCCACTGAGGTGAGAAGTACTCCATCCTGCTTCAGGTTTAGATCTTCCATCTTTGGCGCGTATGAATTTTCCTCTTGTACAAGCACATAAGGCGCGTTTGGTATGGGTGTGGGGGTCGGTTCCTGCGTGGGCTGTGCGGCGCAGGCGCTCAATACCAAAATCAGAAGTAAAAGAAAAGTCCTCCTTTTTCATCATCGTTATTATTTCAACGCAAACTCAACTGCGGCAACAGCATGGATACTTGTGGTGGGAAAGAGCGGCACACTGCTGTCATCCTGTTTTACAAGTAATTCGATTTCAGTGCATCCAAGGATGATTCCCTGTGCACCCTGGACTATCAATGATTCCATGATGCGTTTGTATTCTGCGCGTGAAGCATCCACAATTTTGCCCTGCACCAATTCCTCATAGATCACACGATGGACAATGTCTCGGTCTGCTTTGTCTGGCACGAGCACATCCAGACCAAAGTTTTGGACCAGCCGTCCCTTGTAAAAATCATGTTCCATCGTAAAGCGCGTGCCGAGCAGGCCGATCTTCTTCATTCCCGCCGCGACGATTTTTTCAGCAGTAGCATCGGCGATGTGCAGAAAAGGGATATTCACGCTCGCGATGATCTGGTCGGCGAGTTTGTGCATGGTGTTGGTGCAAAGCACAATACAATCCGCGCCGCCGTGTTCGAGGTCTTGCGCGCATTTGACTAAATATTTGCGCGGCTTCGTCCCAGCGGTCTTCGTGTTGCAGCTTTTCGATTTCGGCAAAATCCACAGTGACCATCAAACTTTTTGCGGAGTGCAGCCCACCCAGTTTTTCCCTGGCTGTTTCATTGATAATGCGATAATACTCGATGGACGATTCCCAACTCATCCCGCCGATCAACCCGATTGTTTTCATGATTTCTCCCTTTCCAATCTGACATTTTCAAACAGCTTTGGCGCAACGACGTAGATCCCGCGCCCACTCACGGCGACAGTTGAATCAGGCAGTTTGATTTCACCTGTCGAGAAGATTTTCCGCTCATCCATTTGCGTGATGCGCGCTTCGAGTGTGAGTGGCTGCAAAAGTGGGAGCGGCTTGTGATAATTGATCTCCAAATTGACCGCTGCTACTTTATGCCCCGACGCCCACACGACCAATCCCATGGCTTCATCTAGTATTGCCGCAGACGCACCCCCGTGTGAATGTCCAGGCGGACCTTGGTGCGCTTCATTCAAAGTGAACTCGGAAGTGAGGACTCCGTCATCATCCACAAACATGGTTATACCAATGCTATGCGGATTTTCATGTCCGCAGACGAAACACCAGCCGTGATAGGGAATTTGTCTTTTCATAACCTTATTTAACCACAAATACCAGCACTGACGGTTCATCTTTCGTTCACGGTGTAGGGTCACGAAGGAAAAAACCGTAACCTGTAACCTTCAACCTGTAACATTCGACCCGAACAACCTTCTACTTTTCGTGCTAGAATCTACCAATGATGATCCACGTCAAACTGCTCGCCAACTACCGTGAACACCTTCCGCCTGAGGCAAAAAACGGCGGAGTGGAATTGGACGTCCCCGATGGGACAACTGTCCGCGAGGCGATGTCACGCTTTCCCATTCCGCTGGATGACACCAGTGTGATCGTGGTAAACGGTTTGACTGTGGATTTGGACACCCCGCTCAAAGCAGGTGACGTGGTATCCGCTTTTTCAGCAATTGCTGGCGGTTAATCTTTTTTACCACGAAGGATCACGAAGGTACACAAAGGAATACAACCTTCATCCTTCACACCGCCCTTCTCATGCAAGTGTTTTCATCCTTTTCCCACAGGAGACTCTCATGTACGGCTGGCACCTAAAACTACTCCGTGTTAATCTCACAACCAAAAAAATAACCCAGGAAGATGTAGACCCCAAGATTGCACGCGATTATCTCGGCGGGCGCGGATGGGCGATCCATTATCTCTATAATGAAATGGATCCAATGACCGATCCGCTCGCGCCTGAGAATGTGATGATCTTCGCCACTGGCCCGTTGACGGCAACTCCCGCCCCGACTGGCAACCGCTACATGGTGGTCACCAAGTCTCCGCTGACGGGCGCGCTGGCGCACTCCAATTCGGGCGGCGAATTCCCAACTTGGATGAAGCGCACTGGCTTCGATATGTTCATCTTCGAGGGGAAATCGCCAGAGCCAGTCTATCTCTTCGTCAACGAAGACCAGGTCGAGATCAGGTCTGCGGCGCATGTTTGGGGGAAGGATACGCACGAGACGACGGACATCCTGCAGGCGGAGACCAGTTCCGAGGCGCGAGTCGCATGTATCGGTCCTGCGGGGGAACGGCTTGCATTAATGGCAGGCATCATCAATGACAAACATCGCGCGGCGGCTCGTTCTGGCGTGGGCGCGGTGATGGGCAGTAAAAACCTCAAAGCTGTTGTGGCAATGGGAAAGAAAAATCCGCCCTTGTTTAATTCTGCTGAAATGAATGCCTTGAGCGTGACCACATCCAAAGATGTTGGCGCGGATGTTAAGAAAGGCTCGAACATGCGCATTTACGGCACATCGTATGTGCCGCAGGTGACCAATACGCTCGGCATTTTTCCCACGCGCAATTTCCAGCAAGGCACATTTGAGAGCACAGATAAAATTGACGGTGTTGCGCTCAAGGAGCAATACTTGATCCGTCACACGGCCTGTTATCGCTGTCCGCTGGCGTGTGGACGCCTGACCGAAGTCCCCGATGGCGACTACAAAGGCAAAGGCGAAGGTCCTGAGTACGAAACCATCTCAGCCTTTGGCGGCGCGTGCGGCGTGAGTAATCTCGCCGCGCTGATCAAAGCCAATTACATGTGCAACGAACTCGGCATGGATACCATCGGCGCAGGCATGACGATTGCCGCCGCGATGGAAATGTACGAGAAGGGCTACATCCCCGAAGAGACGATCGGTATGCCGCTCAAGTTTGGCGACCACGACGCGATGATCGAGATGGTCCGGAAGATGGCGTACCGTGAAGGCTTCGGCGATGAACTGGCAATGGGCAGTTATCGGCTCGCGGAAAAATATGGTCATCCCGAAATTGCGGTCACCACGCGTAAGCAGGAATTTCCTGGCTACGATCCGCGCGGGTCGCAGGGCATGGGCTTGCTGTATGCCACATCCAACAAAGGCGCGTCTCACATGGAAGGTGACGTGGCGTACGAAGAAGTCTTCGGTGTACCGATCAAGGAAGACCCGCTCTCAACCGAAGGCAAACCCGAACTCGTCTCGCACTTCCAGGACTCCTTTGCGTTGATCGATAGCGCGGGCTTGTGCGTCTTCGTCGCCCTGCGTTATGTCTTCAACAAGGATCGCAAGATCTGGCCGCTGCGCCTCTCCGAGATGATGAACTACACCACAGGCGAGGGCTACACTGCCGAAGAAGTGCTGAAAGCTGGTGAGCGCGTCTACAACCTGGAGCGCATGTTCCTGCTCAAAGCTGGCTCCACCGAAGATACGCTCCCGCACCGCATGTTGAACGAGCCACTGCCCGACGGTCCCGCCAAAGGCATGGTCAACCAACTCGACAAGATGCTGCCCGAGTATTACAAACTCCGCGGCTGGGATGAGAATGGTGTGCCGACCAAAGAGAAGTTGGAAGAGTTGGGGTTGCCGTCGTAGAAAAGAATCTTGTAGGTCACGTTTCAAACGTGACCTACTTTTTTTGTTAATTGGGACATTTTCTACATTGGTAAATTTTCTGTCTACGAAGCATTTCCCTCACCCTGCCATTTTCCTTCGCGCCTCTTTCCATGTTTGAAGTTGGTTCTGTTTTCTCAGACATTGTCCACGCCTTATGAATCCCACCACTTCAACACCCGCAACGCCCGCAAAGTATTCCACCTGCTGGGTTGACCTGCCACTTCCAGGTCAAAATATTTTCTTCCAGACATGCCGCTGTTCACTAGCCAACGTCCATCCTTCTTTTGTTTCTTTTGCAAGAGTTCAATCGCATCGGACATGCGCTCATCGCGCGGAGCATCGCAGGCGCGGAAATAATCCAGCGCGCGGATAAAGTCATATCGCCAGCGGGGAGGGAATGGCATGGTGGTCATCTTTGCGTCGAAGACCTTGTCCCGTGCGGTGCGATTTATACAAACGATGCGTCAGCAGGAATTCATGTCCATGCTCGCGGACTTGGGTTATCTGCTTTTTCTTTTCAGGATACGTGCATTGATATTCGTATAATCCTTCGAGCGCCATCATCGTGGTGTGAAAGGATGAATGAGTTGCACCCTTGTATGACTTGCAATTCCAGCCGCCATCGGGCATTTGCTGTCCTACCAAATACGAAGCAACCGAATGAATCCGCTCATCAGGGTAACGGAAATAAGCCAGCAGGGCGAGGATCATACTTGTGACACAAGCCTCGCTATATTTCCAGGCGTACGAAAAGAAGTTGATACCGCCGTCTGTATAAAAGCCTTCATCGAGAAATAGTTTACATGCCCGCTTTGCCTGTGGGTTGTTTGGCGGCAGACCAAGCAGACGCAAGGTCAGCATGGTGTAGGTGGTGGATGTCCACTTGGGACCGTAGAGTCCGCCGCCCCATGTTCCGCTGGAATCTTGCAAGGCAAGCAGGCGTGCGCCCCAGCCTTCCTTTGCAATCTTCTTGCGCTCCGCTTCATATTTTGCAGGGGATGAATTCAGCAAATCACGCTGCACCTGCCAGCGGATGGACGGGTCGCCTTCGAGTAGCCAGGAAATGATCTCAGGTTTCATTTTAGAAAATAGTTTTCAAATCAACAGTCGCAAAAAATTTTCGGTAAGCGGATGTTTCTTTGAGTATGCCCTTCAAGGCAATGAACAATTCAGCTTGCAGGTATGGATTTTTCTCCTGCTTCTCTGCTGATAAGCAACCATATCTTCTTCGATATTTACAGAGAGTTGACCTCCCGCCGCCAGCCATTCCAACCCGATTTGTACTGCAACTTCACGTGAAGCCATTGCCGCCGCCAACTCGTGGATGGTCGCTTTGCCGCCGCGTTGATTGATCGCATATTTACATAATCCCGCGAGTTGGTTTAGATACTCTTCGGGCTTTTCCTCGGCAGGCGGCACGGCAAAAACATAAACCACTTTCGGCTTTACGATCTCCAAAGCCTTCCTCAACTCAACTGGTGATGGGGGAGTTGTGTAGATCGCAAATTCATCAGCTTGATGCAAGTCAAAGCGCGATTTGCCTTTTGATTTCTCTGAGCCTTCAGCCCAAACCAAAGTTGAAGGTTGAAGGTTGAAGGTCAAAAGTCGCATATCCCGAATCTCGATTTTCGGTTTCCGAATCTCGATTGGTTTTTCTTCCATAACTCGAAATTCTTCAAACTGCAATGTGACTTGCTTCTGCCCGCGAAAAGTGGATGCGCGCAATGAGTATGCTATGTCAAACTTGTTATCGGTGGGAGGGAGTTCTTCCCCTGCGCCGCCCCACCATAAAATGCTTTGGACGTTCCCGTTTTCATCTTCAATGTGTAAGCGAAGGTGTTCTTTGGTTTTTCCAATTGTCGAAACGGATTTCAACTGTACGTCACGCGAAGCCAGGGTCAGGGACGGATTTCCTGCTCCGAAAGGCGCGAGCATTTCCAATGATTTAGCGAGAGAAATGTTGATTTCGTCCAAACCAAGCCAGGCGTCGAT
Organism: uncultured Chloroflexia bacterium; assembly: GCA_963833175.1. Taxonomy (GTDB): domain Bacteria; phylum Chloroflexota; class Anaerolineae; order Anaerolineales; family Villigracilaceae; genus Villigracilis. The sequence continues at coordinate 48,489 of CAWHXC010000015.1, read as the reverse complement.
TTGAAGCGTGGGTTCTTCGCGCACAATTTCACCAAGCTGCTTTTCAATCGCTTTGCCAAGTCCGCGGCGAAATTCTGTTAATTTGTCCGCATCAAATGCCATGCCCGCCGCCATGGGATGCCCGCCGAATCCGCGTAGGATGTTTTTTTGCGTGGCGATGGCTTCAGTGATGTGCAGTCCCTCGATCGAACGCGCTGAGCCGCGCATGATACCGTCTTCTGATTCATTCAAGAGGATCGCGGGCTTGTGATAACGGTCAACGAGTTTGTTGGCGACAATTCCCACCACGCCACCAGGCCAGCTGGGATGCGATAACACGATGGCAGGTTCGGTAAGCAAATCTGGATTTTCACGCAGTTGTGCTTCCGCCGCCTGGTAAACATTACTGGTCAATAATCGGCGTTGCGCGTTTAGTCCCTCGATCTGCGCAGCAAGGACGCGGGCGCGGGCGGGGTCATTGGTAAGCAATAATTCCACAGCGGGGTTTGCGTCACCCAAACGCCCAAGTGCATTTAATCGCGGAGCAAAAGTGAATCCAATTGTTTCTTCTGTCAGTGTTTCGAGATTGGTGCCTGATAATTCAGCAATGACTTTCAAGCCGAGTTGATTTGTGTTTCGTAAGGCTTCAATCCCTTTTTGTGCAAGTGACCGAGTTTCACCTTTGAGCAGGGCAACATCGGCGATGAGTCCGAGGGCAACGAGATCGAGTAATTCAATATTCGATACTGGATATTCGATGTTCGAATTTCGAGTATCGAATATCGCTTCAGCCAATTTATATGCAACCCCAACGCCCGCCAGATTTGCCAACAAATGATCCTTCGGCAATAACTTTGGATTGACGATTGCAACTGCATTTGGCAATGTCTCACCCAGGTCGTGATGATCGGTGATGACCACATCCACGCCGCGTGAGTTGGCATAGTCAACCGCTTCGTGGGCGGTGATGCCTGTGTCGCAGGTAACGATCAACTTCGCGCCGTTATCGATGATGGGCTTGAGCGATTCAATATGAACGCCGTGGCTTTCCTTGCCGCGAATGGGGATGTAGTAAACGACATTTGCGCCCAATGCGCGCAGGGTTTGCACCAACAGCGTGGTGGAGGTCTGCCCATCCACATCGAAGTCACCCCAAACGCAGATCATATCATTCCTGCGTATAGCCAGATTGATAATGTCAACTGCTTTTTCGATTTCAGGAAATGGAGTAGAGGGAATTGCATCTGGATGTAAAAACGCGAGAGCTTCTTCGGGTGAGTTGATTCCCCGTCGGAGCAGAGTCTGCGCGATGAGCGGAGGCAGGTTCAGGTCCGCGAAAGAGGCGGGAATGTTTACAGGATGAGGGTCAAGCCAGCGAGTCATAATGTCTCGTGATTTTACCGCTTGTTGCATCCAAAAATAAAACAGTCTCTGAGCAATGCTCGGAGACTGTAAAAATCAACTTCTGGTTCCTGTGCCGTATTTGCGGAAAACGAAGGTCAATGGAATACCTACTACAAGATATGCGCCGAAGTAAGCCAGTCCGCCTGGGCGCTTGGCAAAGTCGAAGAGACCAATGTATATAAATGCGGCGGCGGTGATGAAGAGAATCAGTCCGTATGCTGCGAAGGAATGATGCAGAATGGCGTTCAGACTTCTATCCCAAAAGTAGGGGACAACCCCCAGCGCAAGCGAGAGATAGAAAACTCCGAAACTCCGCAGGGTGAACAGCGACATCACCTCAGGGAAGATGCCTGCGTTTGTGCCGACGTCACCGATCTGCGCGGTTAATCCATACAAGCCGAGGGAGCCGACAAAAATCACAAATGCGATAGCAGGCAGGCTTTGAATTTTTGTGATGCTTGGACCGCTCAACTTGTTGGATGGACGAATGCGAAGATAATCAAATACACCGACGAACGCCGTTAGCGCGTTGACGATGAGCGTGATGAAATACAGCCATGCAATTGGGTGTTCGAGCTTCAACTTGTCGCGGAAGACGAACAGCACGATCAATTCGCCGATGCCAAATAGCCATAAATAGATCAGCGAACTATAGACCAGTTTCCATTCCCAGCGGCGGGCGTTGATGTAAGCCAGCCATGCATTGCCGAGACACCAGCCGCCGATGGTGATGGTCATAAAGGCGGTCACTTTCCATGCAAATATAGGCGCAAGCTGTTCAGGGAGAAGAAATAAAAGCGCCCCCAGAATTGCATACAATAAAGCACAGGTATAAGTAAGCCAGCGGGAAATGTTTGACAGCATGGTTCCTCCAATTTCTACTAATAAAGTTGGGCTGTGATTGAATTCCACCTATTGTAGCAGGTACTTCCCTTTAGCCTAAGTCAATAAAAAATTCATCAGCAGTTCAACCTGCTGATGAATTAATTCATGTCAGTGCGAGGAGGGCGTACTTCCCGATACCATCCCGAATGCTCTTATCGGGACGAAGCAATCTCCTCGATCAACATCCTTCTGCGTTTGCGATACATCACAATGGGATGGTCGCCAGGGATGAGAATCTCGCCGATGTCCAGATCAGGTCGCGGTGGACGTTGCGTGACGACCACTCGTTTATCTTGTCTGAGAATATACAGGTTGCCGAGTCCACCCAGCAATTCGGTCAACTGGCGCGCAATGGGAAAACGCACCTTGTGATACTGGCGCAGATACATCAGGGTGTTTTCATTGTCGATGGGGGCGAAGATCAGGAAAACGAGGAAGTCATCCGAGAGCCAATTCTGCCACAGGTTGGGAAAATGGAACTGGATCAACGGGCGCCGCGTTGGTTCGGGCATTTCTGATGGCTTGATGGGTTTCTGACCTTGATCGAGTTGATTATCCACCCACAGGTCAAGGCGATAACTGCCAGCGGCAAGTTGAGTTTCCTTCGCGACGGGACCATTGATCAGTGCGCGGTTTCCGCTGCCGATGGTATTGTGATGGACGAAGGGCAGATGGACTACATCAAGTTGGTTTTCAATGGCGCGCGCATAATGATTCGCCCAGTGATCTTTGATGGTTGAGTAAACCATTTGATCGTCAATGTTTTCGAACCACGGGAGAGGCGGATATTCATCCTGAGGTTCGCCCCACCAGATGAAAATAATGTCATGGGCCTCGCGCGTCAGGTAGGTCTTGACGTGCATTGCCTTGGGTGGCTGGGAATTTTTCCCATTGGCGGGGATGAATTGGCAGTCTCCCGAAACATCGTATTCAAAACCGTGGAAGGGACATTGGATGCAGTCGCCGACCAATTTTCCCGCGCTCAAGGCTACGCCGCGATGCGGGCATAGGTCGCTCATCACCGTGACCTTTCCACTGCGGTTACGCCATGCGACCATTTTCTCGCCCATGCGCGTGAAGCCGATAGGTTTCCCTTTTTTGACTTCGTTCGATTCGAGAATGCCGTACCATTGATTGGGGATCATGATGTTCCTATTTTATAAAACATTCGCCCTGAGCGTAGTCGAAGGGCGGGACACAAAGTAACCTGTCCTTCGACTACGCCGCAAGAGCGGCGGCTCCGCTCAGGACGAAGAAATTACAACGGTTCAAACCTTGCCGTGAAATGTCTCAGCAATTCAGGCGCGTATGTGAATTTATATCCCTTCACTTTATCGGCACGGGATTTGATTCTCGCGGCGCAATCGGCGACGTAGTCCATGTGACTTTGGGTGTAGGTGCGGCGCGGGATGGCGAGACGCAAAAGCTCCAGCTTGGGAAATATCATTTTGCCAGAATCAGGATCGGGGTAGGCAAACATGACCGAGCCGATTTCCACTCCACGAATCGCGCCTTCCCGATAAAGTTCCACTGCCAGCGCCTGTCCAGGAAATTCGCTCTGCGGAATATTTGGGAAGACACTTGCCGCGTCGAGATAAACGGCGTGTCCGCCCGCAGGCTGGATGGTGGGAATGCCCGCGTCGTTGAGCCGACCCGCGAGGTAGGCGGTTTGCGAAAGGCGCGAGGCGAGATAGGCTTCGTCCAGTCCTTCGTACAAACCAACCGCCATCGCGTCGAGGTCGCGCCCCGCGAGTCCGCCGTAGGTGGGGAAGCCTTCGCGCAGGATCAATTCATTTTTGACATTCTGAAACAGCGCCTCGTCGTTCAAACACAGCAAGCCGCCGATGTTGACGATCGCATCCTTCTTGGCGCTCATGGTCATGCCGTCAGCCAGCGCGTACATCTCGCGCGCAATGTCGATCACGGATTTGTTCTCGTAGCCCTTCTCGCGCAGTTTGATGAAGTAGGCGTTCTCGGCATAGCGGGCGGAATCGATGAAGAACGGGATCTTGAACTCGCGATAGACTGCGGCGACCGCTTTGAGATTTTCCATCGAAACGGGCTGACCGCCTCCCGCGTTGTTGGTGACTGTCATCATCCCGAACGGGATTTTCTCCGCCCCGACCTTTTGAATGAAGGCGCGCAGCTTGGCAATATCCATGTTGCCCTTGAACGGGTGCGGAATGTTGATGTCGAAGGCTTCGTCAATGACCAGGTTGGTCGGGCGTCCGCCGCGCGCGCGGATGTTGGCGTCGGTGGTGTCGAAGTGCATGTTGCTCGGGACGTACATCCCAGGCTTGACGAGGCACGCGGCTAGAATATTTTCGGCGGCGCGTCCCTGATGGGTGGGGACAAAAAACTTGAAGCCGAAAATATCTTCGACAGCGGCTTTGAGCCGAACGAACGAACGCGCGCCCGCGTAGGATTCATCGCCGCGCATGATGGCTGCCCATTGCTCGGAACTCATCGCGCCTGTGCCTGAGTCGGTCAGCAGGTCAATGAAGATGTCTTCGGCTTTCATCGAGAACAGGTTGTAGCCTGCCTCTTTCAGCGCGGACTCGCGCTCGGCGGGTGAGACGAGGCGAATGGATTCAACTACTTTGATACGGAACGGTTCGGGGGGGTAGGGGTGTGTCATTTGGGTCTCCTGAGATTTGAGTATGCGTCAAATTTTGGGTAGCGAGCCTGACGCGCGTCGCGCGTCATTCGGTCTCCAATGACAGGGTGATTCTACGACCAAAATGATTTTTTATTGTTGTAACAAATGTCATGAAATCCGCTATGAATTAATAACAGACTTTATTTCGATAATGTCGTTCCTGAGCGATAGCGATGCTTTGATGTCTGTTCGCGCAGGAAGCAGTACCCTTCGCCTCGCAGCAACCTGCCCATAATGGGAGATTGCTTCAGGCGAAGAACACGCTCCCTCAGCAACGACATGATCTGTTATTCTGCATTCATCATTCATCCTTCATCATTGCCTTTTCGATCTCCGCCAGCGTTTCCTGCGCTGATTGCAAATCTTGGATGACGCAGGCGCGTGAAAATCTCGACGGCGCGGCGGGACAGGGATAAGGCTTCTTCAGGTCAGATTGCATCGCTTACGGTTTTGTTTGAGCAGGGCTTTGGCGAGGCGGTGACAATCGCTGGCAATCAACTCCTGCCGCCCGACTTTTTCTGCCAGCGCGAGGGCTTCGCGGGCGAGGGACTCGGCTTCTGCCCACTGCTCGCGGTCGAGGGCGAGTGCCGCCAGGTTGCCTGTGAGATGGCAATGCGTTCATCGTTTTTGATTATCTTCGCAATGCGCAGGGCTTCGCGGTAGTCGCGCTCGGCGGCGGGGTAGTCTTTGTTGGCGTGTTCCGCGCCCGCCAGAGTCGTTCAGCGCGATGGCGACATCGTCGCTTTCGGGGGAGATGGAGCGGTAGATTTCCAGCGCTTCGCGGTAGGCGGCGATGGCGGCGGGGTAATCTTTGTTCAGTTTGTGACCGATGTCCGCGCAGTTGGATGGCAATCGCTTTGTTGCGCGGGGTGCTATCCTGCCAGTGTTCGGCGGCGCGGGCGGCGCACGCCAGCACTTCGGCGGGTTGGTTGCGGAGGTAATAAGTCTATCCCTGCTCGATATGCTCGCCAGCCTGCGTTCTCTTTATCGTCGGCGGCGAGGGCGCGCGCTTCGGCTTGTTCGTAGAGCCAGATAGCGTTCATCCCATCTGCCTGTGAAATTGAGAAATTGATAGAGTTGGTCGCACACCGTTTGCAGGCGGTCATTGTCGCCTGTCAGCAGGCGCGGCAGGGCGGCGGAGATGAAGTCCCATTCGGCGTCCAGCGTGGGGAATCCTTCGTAGTTGTCGCTTCTCCGCCGTATTGCATGGCGAGGGCGTAGGCGCGGTTGGTGAGGGCGTCGCCTGTCTGGGTCACGGCTTCGGGGCGGCGGGTGCGGATGAATTTCGCTGTCAGCGGGGGTAAAAAGTAGGTTTGGGCAGACAGGTCAGAGGTCAGGATGGAGCGGTCGGTCAGGTCTTCCAGCGCGGTCTCGGCGGCGCGTTCGGGCAGGTCGGTCATGTCCGCGATCCACTTGAGTTTGGCGGGCAGGCTGAAATACGTCAGCGCGGCGAGGACTTTCGTCTCGTCGGCGGTGAAGGTCTCCAGCAGGTCGCCGAAGATGTATTCGAGCGGGTCGTTCCCTTTGGGGGCTTTGTCAATGAAGGCGCAGGCTTCGGCGATGGTGCGGCACTGCGAGCCTTCGCGCCCCAACTGCCCCGCGATCCAGCGGATGAAGAGCGGGTTGCCCTGCGTGATCTCGTACAGGTCTTCGCGCTCTTTTTGCGAGGCGCGGGCGAGGCGCGGATATTTGGCGGCGAGTTCGGCGATGAGTTGCAGGGCTTCGTCGCGGGCGAGGCGGTCGAGGCGCACGATGCGCGCGTCCACGTCGGTGCGGCGGCGGGAGGTGACGATGGCTTTGTTCCCTTCGGGCAGGCGCGAGAGGAATTGGAACAGGCGCGTGCGTTCTTCTTCGGGCAGGGTTTCCAAATTGTCGAAGATGATCAGCGCCTTTTTGCCCGCCAGCGCGAGGCGCAGTTCGTTGGGACGCTCATCGGGCGCGAGTTTTTCGAGTCCGTCTGCGCCCAATTCCTTGCCCAGTTCGTCCAGCATGGCGAGGTAGGTCGGGCGGGTGAAGTCGGTCAGTTTGGCTTCGCCTTCGGCGGTCAGTTCGCGCACTTTGGCGGTGATGAAAATCTTGCGCTCGAAGAGTTCCGCTGGCGCGTCGTGCGCGGCTTTGATGGCGAGGGCGGTCTTGCCGATGCCGCCAGGTCCGTCAATCAGTGCGCCCCAGGTGCGGGATTCGTGGGAGAGGGCGGATGCGATGATTTTGAGTTCGTCCGCGCGACCGAAGAAGTAGGGTTGGGTGGGGAGAGTAGAGCCTGTCGGAGATTTTCGATTTACGATTTCCGATTGACGATTGGAATCGTGATTTGCGGCGTAGTGGCTGAGGGCGTTTGCAACTTTCATGCCCAAATCTTCTGGCGATGGTGAAGAAGGCGCAGACATGGTCTGTCTGGATTCTTTTCTTGAAATCTTTTAGTTTTGACGCCCCAGGTTCACCTTCCATGAATTTTGGAAGCCAAGGTTGATTTTCTTCATCAATGACAAAGCAGTAAATTGTTTTGCCAAGTTTTCTTGCGTGAACATATTCCATCTCAGTGATGGAAATCTCTGAACCTGCGGGGACATATCCATAACGATGGGCGTAAATACCAAGAAAGAAATCGCTTTCTTCAACTTCTTTCAAGCAAGCGTCCAAAGGCTCGTCGGGACGCGCGCCAAAGACTTCCATTTTGGAGGCTTGATAATTCGTCCCTTCCACGGCGCGGATGGCAGCGGCGCGGTAGTCAATCAAGTCTTTGTAGGTGGAACTGATGAATACTTTCATGGATAGCCTCCCGATATGTCCCCGCTAAAGGGTGATGAGTTTCGATGTTTGTTTCTTCAACATATACCCCGCATACAAATCCCCTGGCGGACATGGATCACATCCCAAACAGCGGTGGATGCTGGCACGGTCAACTTTGTAGGGGATGAATAGATCCTTGTCCGCGGAGTCCGAGTCAATGCGGAGTTGGGCAATGTAGCCCAGAAAACATTCGCAGGTATTGCACTCCCCATGTGGGAATGAGTCTTCCGCGGCTTGAAGCAGGGCTTGTATTTCGTCTCGTCCCAGTTTTGGCATGTGATAAATCCTTGGTCTTGAATGATGGCTTGTGAATTCAAGTATGTCGATTCTACAACACAATAGCAATTGGTGGCTTGGCAATAAGCAAAAACTCGGAGTGATTAGCTCCGAGTTTTTGCTATTTTGTATACCTTCGCCCTGTTTCGCGGCTTAAAAAGCTGCGATGGCTTTTTTCATGTCGTCAAAGAATTCAAGGTACATATCAAAGCCAGTTGTCTTAAAAACAAACTCTGATTTTTCTGAAAGATTTACCAGCTTCAAATATGGGGATTTGTAGGTGCCGTCGTAAATGCCTTTCTTTATATCTTCATTGCTTAGCGTGGAATCTGGATGGATGGCGTTTAATTCTTTAAAGATATGGTGAATGGCACGCAGTCCACCGCTGCTCACATAGGGAGAATGAGCCAGATCGACAAGAATGTAGCGCGCACCACCTTTGATCACCTCGTCAGCTTTTGTTTGGAACAAGTCACAGGTGGCTGAATCAAGATTACCGTCTACGTGAAGAATTGTAATTGGAACACGTGCATTTTGGGTTGAAACTTTAATCTCCATACTATTCTCCTTCTCCTATTGAAACGATTACTTATATTATACATATTTGACAATGATTTTCAAATACATGTTTTATAGTAAAAATTCCTTGAGGTTTGGAATATGATGGTAAATATTATTGCGCGTTTCTTTTGATCGCCAGCAGGGTGATATCGTCGAATTGATCCGCTTCACCAATGAATTGATTTAGCTCCGTCTCGATCTTATTTATTAACTCGGCTGGGGTTGAGTTGTAAGTCAATAATGGCTGGAGACGCTCGTTGCCGAAGAACTCACCATCAATATTTTGGGTGTCAGGGATGCCGTCGGTAAATGCAAGGATCAGGTCATCGTTGGCGAGGGTGATTTCTTTAACAACGAATTTTGCCTGGGAAATAACGCCAATGGCTGGGCCGGTACGGATTAATCTGGTGTGGACCATCCCGTCCTTGCCAATGATCAATGCCGGGTCGTTGCCGCCATTGATGTAGGAAAGTTTCCCGCTTTTCGGGTCGAGAATGCCAATGAATATTGTGGCGAACATATTGGCTTCGCCGTGAGTTTCTACGACATAGTCATTTGTCAGTGAAATGACGTGCAGCAGACGCTCCTCAGGAGTAAAGGTTTTCATCTGCTCCTGCCCAGGGGAGAATTGATCTGTCGTGGAAGCTGCTCGAATGAGACTGCGGAAGAGGGTCATATACAAAGCAGCGCCAATGCCTTTTCCGCACACATCTGCGACGAGGAGGGTCAGGGTCCCATCAGGCAAAGTGAACACATCGTAAAAATCGCCTGCCACTTCCTTGGCGGCTTTGAAATAGTATGCAATGTCCCAGCCAGCCACCTCGGGCAGTCGCGCGGGTAGGAATTCCTCTTGAATATCATGCGCGATGTTCATTTCGCGTTCGAGACTTTTGGTGTAAAGGTCTTGCAGGTCATGCAGACGCTTCCTATCGAGGCTGGCTTGGATGCGTGCTTGCAGTAACGTGGGTTCAAATGGTTTGGGGAGATAATCCTCTGCGCCAAGTTGAATCCCTTTGATCACGCTCTGCAGGTCATTATTGGCAGAGATGACAATGATGGGGATGTTCCGAACGACTGGGTCGGCTTTAACTTTTTCAAGTACGGCGTAGCCATCCATGATGGGCATCATGATATCGAGCAGAACCAGGTCTGGAGATTCGCTGGCGATCTTTTCCAACGCATCCTGCCCGTTGACTGCGGCGATGGTCTCGTAATTTAGTTCTTCGAGTTCCTGTTCGAGGTAATCCACATTGAAGGGTTCATCATCAACGATCAGGATTTTTGGTTTTTTATTCATAATGCTCCAGGGAATTCAGCGTAAAGTGACTAACTCAAATACTCTTTTAATTTTCTGAGCAATAATTCGTCGTTGATCGGCTTTGTGAGGTAGTCGTTACATCCTGCCTCCTTGGCGCTTTGTTCGTGTCCGCTCATGGCGTGTGCGGAGACGCCAATGATGGGCGTGGACTTATTAGTTTCGCGAATTTTGCGAGTGGCTTCGTAGCCGTCCATGATCGGTAATGACATGTCCATAAGGATCAGGTCAGGGTTGTTTTGCTGTGCCATTGCCACACCCTGCGCGCCGTCTTTTGCAATTAGCAGGTTATAGTCATCTTCGAGTAATTGTGTGAGCAGATCAATGTTCAGTTCAGTGTCTTCTACTACAAGAATGGTTTTCATTAAAGCCTCCAAATTGTTTCGCGCTGAGCGAAGTCGAAGCGCCATTTGATACGAATGTCCTTCGACTTCGCTCAGGACGAGGTGTTTAGAACGCTTTTAATTTCCTGTACCAGCGTCTCGCTATCGAAGCCTTGTTTTCGCATTACAAAGGCTACGCTTTCCTTCAAGCGGGCTGACTCTTCGCCTGTGAGTTCCTTGGCGCTGATGACAATAATCGGCAGATCCTGCGTGACGGGGTTTGCGCGCAACTGCTCAATGACGCCGAAACCGTCAAGGCGCGGCATCATAATATCGAGCAGGAGCACATCGGGTCGTTGGATCGCGATGGCTTCGAGGCCTGCAATGCCATCCTCGGCAGAGCGTAACTCAAATTCAGAAGGGGGCAATATTTGTTGCAGCATGTCCGCGATGTGCGGGTCATCATCTACTACAAGGACGTGTGTGTGAGAACGGTCTGCCTGTTTTGTGACGCGGCTTAATGTTTCGATCACCTCGCGTGGATTCAAGGGCTTGAGCAAATAAGCGGATGCGCCCATACGGAAGCCAAGCGCTTTTTTATCCACAATGGTGAGCAGGATCACTGGGATGTTGGTGGTTCGTTCGTCGGTTTTTAGGTCGTGCAATACCTGCCAGCCATCTTTATTCGGCAATAGGATGTCAAGCAAAATGGCATCTGGCATAAGTTCACTCGCTTGTTGATAACCTGAGATGCCATTGCGCGCGCCGATCACTTCAAACTCGGCTGGGTCAAGGCTCTCCTGGAGGAGATAGACGGCATCGGGGTCTTCATCAATGACGAGGACGCGCTTTTTGGTCGTAGTCGCTTTCAGCGTGGACATGACTTTTTGGACAGGACCAGGCTGAAGGTCCGAAGGCGTGGCGTTGTTTTTATCCTCATAATTAATGGGCAGGGTGAGCGTAAATGTGGAGCCTTTTTCGGGTTGGCTGACAACGGTCAGATCGCCGCCGAGCAGACGGGCAAGACTGCGGCTGATGGAAAGCCCGAGACCCGTTCCGCCATATTGACGGGTGGTGCTGGAATCGGCCTGCTGGAATTCCTCGAAGACGCGGCTGAGGGCTTCCTCATCCATGCCGATGCCGCTGTCTGTGACATCCACCATGAATTGGGAATCTGCGTGGCGCACATTGAGAATGACGCTGCCTGCATGGGTGAATTTGGCGGCGTTGCTCAGGAGGTTGAGAATGATCTGTTTGATCTTATCTTGATCGGAGTAGACCAGCGGCAGTTCGGTGTCGTTCCTCTTTTCAAATTTTACATTTGCTTGTATCAGCGGCTGTACCGTGTTGTAGCATTGATCCACAAGGGAGTTGATGTTGAAGTTGGAGGCTTGCACATCCAACTTGCCTGCTTCGATCTTGGCGATATCAAGCACGGTGTTGATCAGCCCAAGCAAATGCTCGGCACTGGAAAGTACCTTATCGAGATTGTCTGTTTGTTTTTCGGGGAGCACGCCTTCGGATTTTCGTTTTACGATGCGGGTGAAACCGATGATGGCGTTGAGCGGTGTGCGCAGTTCGTGACTCATGGTGGCGAGGAAGGCGCTCTTGGCCTGGTTGGCATGTTCAGCGGCAGCACGCGCTTCCTGCGCTTCGGCAAAGAGTTGTGAATTTTGAAGCGCAATGACTGCCTGACGCGAAAGGTTGGTGAGGAATTCCAATTCAAATTCTGTGAATTCAAGTCCTTTGCCTGTGCGCCAAACAGACATGAGTCCTTTTAGCTCATCATTTGCCAGCAGAGGAACGACCAGCATGTGTTCATCGGCTTCGTTTTCGGTGCCTAAAATGGTGATGGCGCGCGGGTCATTGTTGGCGTCGTTCACGATCTCGCCGACTTTATTTTTGGCAATGTTTCCGAGAATGCCCACACCTAATATAGTCGTATCGTTGCGCAGGTTTTCTGCATCATTTCCCACAGCGGCAATGGCTCGGAAGGTTTGACCATTATCCTCTGGCAGGAAGAGCGCGCTCAGATCGCCGTTGAGTAATTCCCTGGCGTGAGTGGCAATACTTTCCAACACTGTGGATGCCTCCAGCGAGGAGGAAATATCACGGCCTACTTCTGTTAGGGTTGCCATTTCACGGGCGCGGCGCTGGGTCTCAGCGTGGAGTTGTGCAGTGTGAATGGCTGCACCCGCGTTTGCTGCGATCGTTGTCAGCAGGCGCAGGGAATCTTCATTGAAGACACCTTCCTGTTGCGTATTTTGTACACTCAGTGCCCCAATGGTATCTTTGCCTGCTTTGATCGGCACACCCAAATAGGACTTGGCGCGCCGCCCAATACGGTTGATCCCCAGGGCAGTGCTTTCCTTGTCCAGGTTCCTGTTGAAGAGCAGGGGCTGACCATCCTTGATGATTCGACTTGTTAGTCCTTCCCCAAATTTTAGGGTCGGGAATTTGTCTCCGTGTTGGTAGGGGAATTCGATAATATCTGCCTGTGGATTTAATAAAGCCAGATACGCGATATCTGCATTGAAAATATCCCGCGTCTGACTCCCGATCAGCTGGATCATGCTATCCAGTTCAGTTTCCGCTACGAGAGCTTGGCTGATCGTGCTGATGGCAGAGAGCTCCTGGGCGCGTTGTTCGGTCTGTTTGAGCAGATGCTGGGTCTCGTCAAAAAGACGCGCATTTTCCAGGGCGATGCCCATATTGGAGGAGAGTGTTTGCAGAAGGCGCAGGTTGTTTTCGTTGAAAGCATGTGCCTTGAAACTTTGGACATCGATCACTCCCAGAACCTTATCGCCGATCATGATGGGCACACCCAGATAGGATTGAATATCCTCAGTTTCATCCGGGGCTGTGACATAAGCCTCTGCCCCGGCATCATTGATTTCCTTTGCGGTGTTGAGCAGGAGTGGCCGCCGTGAAAGGATGATATTGGATGTCAGTCCGCCGCCAAGTTCCCACGGTGGTTCGTTTTCGAAATAACGCTCGAAGTAACTGTAGGTGAGATTTACCATATTCGATTTCGAGTCGTACAACAGGATGTCAACGATTTCAACGCTGAAGATCTCACGCAGTTTATCTCCCACGTTATAGGTCAGAGTTTTTACATCAAGTGTGCTGGTCATTGCTTCGCCAACATCGTTGAGAATGGCCAGTTCCGCGGCGCGGTCTTCAGTTACTTTGAGGAGGCGCTCGGTCTCAGCAAAGAGACGCGCGTTCTCCAGTGCGATGCTCATCGAATTTGCCAATGTCTGCAGCAGGCGCACATCCGATTCGCTGAAGGCTGTTCGCGCTCTAGATCGCCAGAGCGATATCAATCCATGTGCTTGATCGCCAACAATCAAGCGGAACATAGACCAGCTGATTTTTCCAATATTGTGCCAGGAATGATGTAACTGCCGTACTTTTCCATCTCTTGTGTCAATATTTTCGTTGATGACCAACGTCTCACGGGTATGATAGACATGTGGTTCAAATCCCATCATCGCCAACGGGCTGGGGTTCGACTGTGAGATACGTTTTCCACCTTCATACATATATGGCAAAGTATATCAAGCTGTTTTGTGGTTCATAGATACGGATGTCCATATCTGCCCATGGAAGATCTCGCGGATCTTATCTCCAACGGCATCGTAAATGCCTTGAATGTTGAGTTCGGCGGCCAGCGCGGCTTGCACGCTGTTGATGATGGCGAGTTCGGCATTGCGTTCCTCGGTCTCTTTGAGCAGGCGCTGGGTCTCGTCGAAGAGACGCGCGTTTTCAAGAGCCACGCCCATCGAGTTGGATAAAGTTGTCAGCAAGCGCAGGTCGTTCTGGTCGTAGGCGAATTGTTTATAGCTTTGCACGGCTGTCGCACCTATCGCTTTGCCATTCCTGAAAATTGGTACGCCTAGGAAAGATTCGTTGAGATCCTTATCTGAATCTGGGGAAGCAACATTAAATGCTCCCGCTTTTGCTGTTTCTTCATAGGTATTTAGCAGGAGCGGTTTGCCAGACTCGATGATGATCTCATTGAGTCCTTTGCTGTAGGGACGGCTGGCGATTGAGGGACGTATGCCTCTATCGATATAATATGGTGCAATAATTCGGTTATTTTCCACATCGTGGAAAACGATAAAAGTCGTATCGGCTTTGAATATTTCGCGGATCTTGTCACCAACGGAATCATATATGCCTTGCATATCCAGCTTGGCAGCCAGTGCATCCTGTACGCTGTTGATGATGGCGAGTTCGGCATTGCGCTGCTCGGTCTCTTTAAGTAAACGCTGGGTTTCCTTGAAGAGACGCGCATTTTCGAGGGCAGTGCCCATATTCGAGGCAATTGTTTCCAGCAGGCGCACGATTGAATTGGGATAGGCATTTGGGTTGTTGAAATCTTGCACGGTGATCCCGCCGATCAACACTCCGCCCGCGAGGATGGGGACCATAATAACGGATTTGGGGATGTCCATGCCAAATGTCAGGTTTGAGCCCAATTTTTTCCACATTTCTTCAGTCACATCATTTAAGACGAGCGACTTTCCCTGCCTGGAAAACCGCAGGCTGTACTCATTTAGCGGGGAAGGATCAGGATAGATCCGTTGACCGTTTTTATAAACATAAATCGAGGTAATTAAGTTGGTGCTTGTGTTGTACAGCCCAATGCCAATATTCTCGGTTTGGATCGCCGACCGTAATTTGTCGCCGACCAGATCCACCAATGAACTGGGATCAAGTTCCTGTGTAAGCGCCTGACCAATGCTGTTGATGATGGCGAGTTCAGCATTGCGTTCCTCGGTCTCTTTGAGCAGGCGTTGAGTCTCGTCGAACAGGCGTGCATTTTCAAGGGCGACACCCATGCTGGATGCGACCGTGGTTAGCAGGCGGGTGTCTGCGTCTGTGTAGGCATTTTCTTTTTCGTAATTCTCCGTAACAATGGAACCAAGAACTCGGTCACTGCCTACGATGGGAACATACATGATGGATTTGCTTTGGTCTGTCCCTGGAACCGCCGTGACTCCCAGGTCTTGCATATCACTAACTGTGTTGAGCACAATAGGCTGGCGTGTGCGTACAAGTTTTTCCCATGTCATTCCCTGCGGCGGTGCGCTGGGGATGGTAATGCGTTCGCCGTGTTCATACTCATACAAATAGTGGATGAGATTGGTTTTCGGTTCATGCCAGCGGATTCCAATTTCACCTGTGTTGAGCACCTCGCGTAATTTATCGCCGACAAGGTCAATGATGGTCTGGAAATCCAATTCGGCGGCGAGTCCCTGCTGAATGCTATTGATGACCGCCAGTTCAGCGGCGCGGTCTTCTGTGATCTTGAGCAGGCGCTGGGTCTCATCGAAGAGACGTGCGTTTTCGAGCGCCACGCTCATTGCATTGGCAAGTGTTTCGATCAAGCGGACATCCGAGTCGCTGAATGCATATTCATGGCTATTTTGCAGGGAAATGGCAGTGATCGCTTTTTGGTCAGTCTTTCCTGTTTTCAAGGGCACAACCACAACCGAGAGGGGCAATACACCGACAACAATATGGCTATGGTTTAGTTTCCTGATTCTTTCCTCCATGCCTTCATTCCAGACAATGGTTTTGCCGCTTTGAATATCTGGAATCATTGACTTTTCCAATAGCGTGAAGGGATGTTCTGAAATTGGGAATCTTTTACCTTTTTCGAAGGAATACTCATCGTGCCGCATTCCATTTTCAATATCCCAAATTTGGATCATCACGATCTCCGACCCTGTGATCTCGCGGATCTTATCTCCGACCGCGTCATAAATGCCCTGAATGTTGAGTTCGGCGGCGAGAGCAGCTTGCACGCTGTTGATGATGGCGAGTTCGGCGGCGCGGTCTTCGGTGATCTTGAGCAGGCGCTGGGTCTCGTCGAAAAGACGCGCGTTCTCGAGCACAGTCCCCAGCGAGGCAGCGATGGTGGTCAACAGGCGCAGTTCGGATTCACCATAGGCGTTCTCGCGCTCATAGTTTTCCATTTGCAAAGAACCGATGACACGGTTACTCGCGATGATGGGAACGCTAACAAGCGATTTGCTTGTATCAGTTCCAGGAAGCGATGTGCCACCGCTTCTTGCCATGATTTCAAGCGTGTTGCCAATAATGGGTTGACGGTCTCTTAGAAAATTTTCGAAGCTTCCGCCAGGGGGTGGCGGTCCAGGTGGAATGTTGAGCCGCGTACCTTTTTCAAATTCATACAGATAGTGAACCAGATTTGTTTTTTCATCGTACCAACGAATGGCGAAGTCTTTCGTCTGAAACACTTCGCGCAGGTTATCGCCGACCAAGTCTACAATGGCTTGGAAGTCCAACTCGGCGGCGAGTCCCTGCTGGATGCTGTTGATGATCTGCAGTTCGAAATTGCGCTGGATAAGTTCCTGTTCAATTGAAAAGAATTTTGTGCGTGGTTTGTTTTTGGGCGCGCTTCTTTAGAAGCAGTTTTGGACACAGCGACAGTTTTCACCCCCTTGGGCTTTGTTGGTTTTTTACTAATACCATTACTTACGGTTGATGACTTCCTTGCCATATCCGCTCTCCTCGATCCTCTGGTTATTATGAGTTTACAGTTCGGGTTGCCTTAAGTCAATAGATAAATAGAAAAAAGGGAAAATATATCGTAATTCAACTTTAACTCGCCAACAACGTGGGGTAAAACTCCACTTGCATACTATGATCAACCTCCTTCACAAGCCCGCTATAAAGTGGGTAGTTTTTGTTAAAAATGGTTGCAATCTTTTTTTCGGGGAGTATAATCAGCCAATCACCACCGCACCATCTTTGCAAGCCACATCCCAAAATAAAGGATTTGCATGTGACTACTATATTTTTTGCAACAGACGTACACGGTTCGGATATTTGCTGGAGTAAGTTTCTTAATGCGGGGAAATTCTACGGCGCCGACAGGATGATCCTCGGCGGCGACATGACGGGCAAGGCGGTGGTCCCGTTTGTTCATCAGGGTGGAAAAAATTATCGCATCACGTTGCTTGAACAGGTGTTTGATGCTACGAATGAAGAAGAACTCGCAGACCTTTTTAAGCGCGTGCGCAGTCGTGGTTATTATCCATACATGACCAATCCCGATGAAATTGCCGAATTGGAAAAAGACCCTGATCGCATCAGCAGGATTTTTATGGCTGAAGTTTTGAAGGTTGTTCAGCAATGGATGGATCTGGCGGATAAAAAACTCGAAGGGACTGACTTGAAAGTGTACTGCTCGCCTGGCAATGATGATGCGGATGAAGTGGACGCGATCATTCGTTCCAGCCGAAGGGTGCTCCTGGTCGAGGGGCAGGTGATTCAGCTGGATGATCATCATGAAATGGTCACCTCGGGCTGGAGCAACCGAACACCCTGGGACACGCACCGTGAAGAGGACGAGGACCAGCTCAAGGTCAGGTATGAAGCGATGACTTCGCAACTGAAAAATCCGCACAATGCCATCTTCAACATCCATGTGCCTCCCTATAAATCAAACCTGGATCAAGCACCTGAGTTGGATAAGAACTTGCGTCCTGTTCTGGCTGGTAATTCGATGAAGCCTGTCGGGTCTACTGCGTTGCGCGAATTAATTGAGAAGGTTCAGCCTTTGCTTGGCTTGCATGGACACATTCACGAAGGACGCGGTACATCGCGTATTGGAAAGACGCTTTGCATTAACCCAGGCTCCATGTATGAGCAGGGTACCCTGCTTGGCACAATTGTGAGACTTGGAAAAAATAAAGTGGAAGATTACGTTTTGACATCAGGCTAGTTACATCCTGCAGGTTCGCCCATTTTGAAAACAAACCTGTAGGATGATGTACTATAAAAACCAATACCAACAGAGGAGAGTGTTATGAGCAACTTATTTGTTCGTAAGGCAACTGGCTTGGTACGTTCATGGTCAGTTATGGACGCGTTTGTTTACGCGTTGTTCTCGATCAACCTGATCACCCTGGGTTTGTACAGTTTTAGTCAGATGTACTACTTTGAGGGCGGCATGGTGAATGCGCTGATCGTCAGCGCGATCTTCATTTTTTTTGAAGTGATTGTTTATGCCGCTCTGATCTCTGTCATGCCTCGTTCTGGCGGTGATTATGTCTGGCAGAGTCGTATCCTGGGTGGGGCAGTCGGCTTTATCCTTGCGGTGACAGGCTGGTGGTTCATCCTCTGGCTATGGGTTCCGTTGTATGGTGATATGTTCCGTCATATTGTGCTTGTGCCTATTCTTGGCGTACTTGGTGCAAAAGATACTGCGCTTTGGTTCGCTGGCACACAAGATGGCGCATTCACTGCCTCGATGATTACACTTGGCATTGTGAGTTTCTTCATCATGTTGGGAATGAAAACTTATGCGCGTATTCAAAAGTTTTCATTCTACGGCGGCATGTTGGGATTGCTTATTGTCATTGTATTGCTGCTGACAGGTTCTCCCGAAGCATTCAAGGCTGGATTGGAATCGAATGCCACTTCCATGTTTGGCGCGGCTCCCGGTGTATATGATGCAACCGTCACGCTTGGGACGAATGCTGGCGCAATTACGCCGTTTAGCGGCGGCTCCATGGCGGCGGTCTTCCTGGTAATTCCTTACCTTGTATTTTTCAATTTGTGGCCGAACTGGGGCGCGACTCTATATGGTGAAGTGCGCGGCGCAACTGATTTCAAACGCAACGTCGCTGGTATGGGTTGGGCGCTTGGCGTAACGACCGTGTTGGCGATCATTTTGCTCTATTCCATCAAGCAGACCATCGGCTGGGACTTTTACGTGCAGGCTGGCGGCGCATGGTGGAATTATGCCTGGGGCTACAGCACGGATGCTCCCGCACTTCCTGTCTGGCCGTACCCTGCTTTGCTGGCTGCTTTCCTCACAACCAATAAGGCTATCCAGTTCGTCGTTGTGGTTTTGATGAGCCTGTGGTGGTTTGGCTGGAGCGGAACGGTATTTCTTTCCTCGACCCGCGTTATTTTTGCTGCCGCGTTTGACCGCCTGCTCCCCGAAAAAGTTGCAGAGATTAATGAACGCACTGGCACACCGGTCAACGCATTGTTGTTGATGGTTCTTCCATCTATCGTTGTGGCATATTTGTTTGCTTATAACATTGCCAGTTTCCAAACACTGACCCTGTGCTCCACACTGGTCATTGCTGTGACCTTCCTTGGCACGACTATTGCGGCGATCGTGCTTCCCTATACCAAGCCTGACTTGTACAAGGCTTCGCCAATCGCTCAATACAATGTGTTTGGCATTCCGTTGATCACAATCGCAGGGGTGATCTTCGGCGGTTTCCTTGTATATCTTCTGTATCAATGGATCATTGACCCGAATGCCTTGTACGGTATCGGCATAAAGAACACGAGTTCCATTTATTACATGCTTGGCAATTATGCGCTGGCGGCTGTGATCTACTTTGGCTTCAAGGCTTACCGCAAGAGCAAGGGCATTGACCTGAACAAGGTACAGGCTGAAATTCCAGTTGAATAAATAAAGTTATATGACCTGACAGGTCTACAAAAAACCTGTCAGGTCTGTTTTTAGGTGAATGGATGACGATCACATCGCAGGAAATTTTGGCAGAAATGCTCCGTTTGGTGGGCGCGGCGGAAGCGAGGAATATTCAAATCCGCGCGATTGGTGGTTTGGCTGTGCAGGCGCATAATAAGTCAAATCATCCCTTGTTTATCCGCGAGTTTGCCGACCTTGATTTTGTTGTCGCAAAAAAACAGCGCCGTGACTTTGAAGCCTTTATGCCCGAAGTGGGATATAGCCCCGATAAACAATTCAATGTGTTGAACGGTGCGGAGCGCCAAATTTATACCGAGAATAAAACTGGTATGAAGGTGGATATCTTCGTTGGTGATTTTGAAATGTGTCACAAGATTCCGCTTGAAGAACGCCTCAAATTTGACCCTGTGACAATTCCGCTTGCGGAGTTGCTCCTTTCCAAAACGCAGATCGTACAACTCAACCGCAAAGACATGCTGGACATCACTTCCATTCTGTTTAATAATGAAACAGGGAATGATGATGTTGAAAAGATCAACTTGAAGGTCGTCGCCCAACTATGCAGTCAGGATTGGGGGCTTTATAAAACCACATCCATTAATTTGGCTCATGTGGAATCATTGATGAAGCAGGAAGACTTGTCTCTTTCAGAGGCGGAACGAAACCTGGTGTTAAGCCGCATTCACGAGATAAACCGCACATTTGAAGAAATGCCAAAACCGACTGCATGGAAATTGCGCGACCGCGTTGGTACGCGCATCAAGTGGTACATTGAGGTTGAAGAAGTGGATCGATGAAAAAAAGATTTCGACTCTTTCTTTCCATTATTATTCTTACGATCTCGATCGCTCTTTTAATATGGGGATATGCGCCAGATCCGCATGAGACGCGTGTGCGGCCTATCTCGCCATCTGAGATGCAGCTGCCCACGCCATCCTCGTTCCTCCCCTACCTGATAGCTGTTGCATGACCGATAGGCCTTTCTCTTCCCGTAAGATTTTCCTGCTATCCTCCGCGTTGCTGATGTTAATTCTTGCGTCCATCGCGTGTGGTGCGGGTTCTACCTCTGAATCAGCTCCACAGCCGGCTATTGGGCCTGAGTCAACTTTGAGTGTACTTCTTACGCAACCAGCTTTTGCTGCTACAGCCCAGCCGACGCAAATTGCCGCAGCGCCAGCTATTCCTGAAGCTCGTCGTCTCACTTTGGAATTCCCATCGAAAATGCGCGCAGGGGTGGAAGGGGGGATTGTCCGTTTGATGCTTGAGGTGGATGATCTTGGCAATATCACACCGACTGCTGAAATTGAAGGCAATGTGGTGGTGGGGGAGACCATTGAAATTCCTGATCTATATGAAACGCATAACGTCACCGCCGAGGCGCGGCTAGACATGGCTGGTATGCTGGTTCAGCCCGCAGATGCGATCTATGAGCCGCTCAAACGCGGACAATCCGCGACATTCTATTGGAGTATTCGCCCACAGGAGCCAGGGATATATCCCGGTACGGTCTGGCTGCACTTGAACTTTGCAGATAAATTAACGGGAGAACTAAGCCGAATTGCCGTATCAGCTCAAATCATCGAGATTGAAGCGGTGGATTTTTTCGGATTGCCAGTCAACTTGGTACGTGCGTCCGGGGTGATAGGAACATTCATCGGCGTCGTCATCGGGTTTCCATTCATTGAAGACATTCTCAAGTTTTTGTTTAAGAAGAAACAATAAAGGCAGATGACATCCTGCCTTTTGTGAAAACGCTGAAATATATGACAAATATCACCCAAAAAATTGACATGCGGTCATAGGGGCTGTTTTATTCTGTATGGTACAATTTTGCCGCTTGTACAGAACCTCACAGGCGTTTCGTGTGTTAAAAGCTGTAAGGTCGCAGTACACCAAGATATCTCACGACGGAGCATGTAAATGAACGAATGGCTTTACATCGGTATGTTCTTTATCGTTGGCTTGATCATTCCAGTGGGCGCAATCGGCGTCGCGTGGATTCTGGGACCCAAGAAACCCAATCCCATCAAGCAAACAACTTATGAATGCGGCATTGAACCCATTGGCGAAGGTTGGGTACAGTTTAAAGCCCAATATTATATTTTCGCATTGGTCTTTCTCGTGTTCGATGTGGAAACCGTTTTTCTCTTTCCCTGGGCTGTAAAATTGGGGTCGTTGGGCATGTTTGCAGTAGTGGAAGGCATCGTCTTCATCCTTATCCTTATTGCCGGTCTTGTTTACACCTGGCGCAAAGGGATGTTGGAGTGGGTGTAATTTTTTCGTAAATAAAATAAAAGGCTGAATGGATTTATCCTTTCAGCCTTTTATTTGTGTAATCAAAGGAACCCCCTCACCCTCACCCTCTCCCGAAAGGAGAGGGAACTCCCTTCCCCCTCAGGGGGAAGGGCTGGGGATGAGGGGTAAACAGGAGTGATTTATGGATTTTTTGAATGACCCTCTGAAAGTAACCGCAGATTGGTTGACGAGTATTTTTGTCGGCTGGGGCATGAGCGAGGTTTTTGCTCATGTGCTGGTGGTTTTTCTCGGCATATTTGTCCTCGTCATGATCTTGATGGTGATCGACATCTTCCTGGTGTGGATCGAACGCAAGGTGGTGGCTCGCTTTCAAGACCGTATCGGCCCGAATCGCCTCGGACCTTTCGGCTTGATCCAGCCATTCGCAGACATTATCAAGCTGATGATCAAGGAAGATACCACGCCCGATGGCGCGGACAAAGTAGTCTACAACCTCGCGCCGATGCTTTCGATGATGTCGGTGTTGATCCTGTGGGCGGTTGTGCCATTGGCTCCCGTGATGCTCGGCGTGGATTTGAACATGGGTCTGCTGTTCATCATCGCGGCGGGTTCGATCGGTACCCTTTCCATTATTATGGCAGGCTGGTCGTCGAATAATAAGTTCTCGGTTATCGGCGCCTTCCGTCAGGTTGCGGTGATGGTCTCCTTTGAAGTTCCAATGCTTGCGGTGATGCTCATTCCCACCATTTTCGCTGGTTCGATGGGCATGAATACCATCGTTCAAAGCCAGGATATCTGGTTTTTCTGGCTCTCTCCGCTAGCAGCGTTGATCTTCCTGATTGCGGCAATTGCCGAATTAGGCCGCGCACCATTCGATCTTGCCGAAGGCGAATCAGAATTGGTCTCTGGCTACAATATCGAATATTCGGGTATGAAATTCGGTATGTTCTATGCAGGCGAGCTTTTGCACGCATTCACATTCGGCGGTTTCCTGGCGATCATGTTCTTTGGCGGTTATCGTTTCTTTGGTTTGGAGCAAGTCAGTCCTTTCCTTGCCATTGCGATCATCTTGTTCAAGGCGATGATCGGCTATTGGATCATCATGTGGGTCAAATACACTGTGATGCGTATCCGCATTGACCAGATGCTTGCCTTTAACTGGAAGTTCCTGACGCCTGTTGCCTTCACCCTTGTAATGGTAACTGCGTTGATGAATGAGCTCCTGCGCGACGCTGGCAATACGCTCTATATCACAGGTATGTTCCTCTCGAACATCATCGTCGCATGGGTTGCACTGGAGATCGTCCGCTCAATGGGCAAAAAGGAACGCGAGCGGGTGGAAGGCCCCAAGCAAGTTGCGGAGGCCCATCACTAAATGGGAAGATGAAATATGACAGCAGAACAAGTAATTTTTCTGATCGTTGGGGCAGTCATACTCGTTGCTGGATTTTTGGTTGTGACCGTTCGTAACCTTGTCCACGCGGCGTTGTGGTTGGTAGTGACACTTTTCGGTGTGGCGATACTTTACGCTTTGCTCAATGCCAGCTTTTTGGCGGTCGTGCAGGTCGTGGTGTATATCGGCGCGATAGCAATTCTCTTCATCTTTGCGGTCATGTTAACCCGTCGTCAGGCGGCTGACACGGGCGCAGCGGTGAACAAGAACTGGTGGGCGGGTGCGATTATCGCTGTGGTGACCTTCGGTGGGTTAGCCTATCTGCTCCAGAGTTGGAGCGGCTTCACGAAGCAGGCAGCAGCCATCCCGTCAGGTTTTGATGCGGTTAATGAGTTAGGTAATGCGTTGACCTCGCCCATGGGATATGTCCTGCCGTTCGAAGTCGCATCTATCCTGCTTCTTGCAGCATTGGTTGGCGCGGTTTATCTCGCGTTCAATAAGAAATAGGAGGCGTTGATGATCCCTCTTTCCTGGTATCTCATTCTCGCGGCTGGATTATTTAGCATCGGTTTGTTCGGTGTGCTGGCGCGCAGGAACGCAGTTGCAATTTTGCTCGGTGTTGAACTGATGCTGAATGCGGTCAACATCAATCTCGTGGCGTTCTGGCGTTACGGTGATGTTTCACAGATGGCTGGACAGGTCTTCGCGATCATTGTTTTCGCGGTAGCCGCGGCGGAAGTGGCTGTAGGTTTGGCTTTGGTAATCTCTGTTTATCGCCGTCGCAGTACGGTGGTTGCGGAAGAACTTGATTTGTTAAAGTGGTAGGAACGCATGACACATGAATTCGTGACTAAATTAGTTTGGCTAGTTCCCTTGCCACCCCTTATAGCCTTTGCTCTTATTGTGTTATTTACCAATAAGAATAAAGCTCTAAGTCACACGGTGGCAATCAGCGCGGCTTTCCTTTCCTGGTTGGGAGCCATGATAATTTTCTGGAATGCAGTCACCACCGAGCATTTTGGTGAACATCCGTTTGAAGCTTCAATTCCCTGGCTTCCAACAGGTGATACCTGGCTGAGGGTCGGTGTGTTGATCGATCCGCTCTCTGCTGCGGTTATATTCTTCGTAGCGTGGACCGTGTTGATGATCTTCATCTACAGCGTTGGTTACCATAACTTCGGTCAACCTGCTGGCGATCACGATCATGCGGGTCTGCCTCCTCATGGTGCAACCGCGACTGATGAGCATGGTCACAAACATGCCGTGCTTTCGATCGAGCCGATGTACTCGCGTTTCTTTGCATTTATCGGTTTGTTCGCTTTTGGCATGTACACACTCGTTGTCTCGGATAACCTGCTGACACTCTTCGTCGGCTGGGAGATCATGGGGCTGTGCTCGTACCTGCTGATCGGCTTTTGGTTCGCCAAGCCATCTGCTCGTGATGCGGCTGTGAAAGCCTTCATGACCACCCGCATCGGCGATGTGTTCATGTTGCTTGGCATCGCGTTTCTTTATTATGCGACTGGCACACTTACTTACCGTGAAATATTCACGGAAGAGACTCTGCATGTTCTCTCAACAGTGCCGAGCGGAGTGTTCGGTTTATCCGCTGCGGGACTGATCGCAATATTGCTCTTTATCGGCACAATTGGTAAATCAGCGCAGTTCCCATTGCATGTCTGGTTGCCAGACGCGATGGAAGGTCCGACCCCAGTTAGCGCCATGATCCATGCGGCGACAATGGTGTCGGCGGGCGTGTATGCGGTCATTCGCATGTTCCCCCTGCTCACGGCTGGCTGGCATGAAGGCAGCCCGTTGACTTCCCCCATGATATTTGTTGCGATCATTGGTGCATTCACGGCGATCTTTGCCGCGACCATCGCTGTTGCTCAAAACGACATCAAGCGCGTGCTGGCTTACTCCACCATCTCACAGCTTGGCTTCATGATCGCCGCCATCGGTATGGGCGCATACGTTGCCGCTGTTTTCCATCTCATCACGCACGCTTTCTTCAAAGCCCTGCTCTTCCTCGGCTCTGGTTCCGTTATTCACGGCATGGAGCACGGCGTACTTCACACGGGCAATCATGATCTTGACCCGCAGGATATGTTCAACATGGGCGGCCTTCGCAAGAAAATGCCGATCACTTTCTGGACATTCCTCATTGGCGGTTTTGCGCTTTCTGGTTTCCCGATCATCACAGCAGGCTTCTGGTCGAAGGATGAAATCCTCGCAGACGCTTTCATCAACGGCCATTTGACGATCTTCATCACACTCGCAATCGCCGCATTCATGACCGCGTTCTACACCATGCGCCAGATCACATTGACCTTCCTCGGCGAACCCCGCACAAAGGAAGCAGAACACGCGCATGAAACTCCCTGGACGATGACCGCTCCGCTCGTAATTCTCGCCTTCTTTGGTGTGACCTATGGCTGGGTCGGCATCCCCGAGGATTTCCCACTCCTTGGCGGACTCATTCCCAACTGGTTCCATGAATTTGTGGGCGGTACGCTGGCTGAACATCCACCTGTTTTGGAATTCAACTGGGTACCTCTGCTTACATCTCTTGTGGTAGCGCTTGGAGGTTTGTTCCTCGGGTGGCTCACCTATCGCAACGTTACTTCTGTTGAACAGGATAAATTCCAAATTCCTGTGCTCAAGAACAAATATTATTTCGACGAAGCCTATGATTTCCTCTTCATAAAACCATCGATCTGGTTCTCTGAAGTCTTCGTTTCCCAATGGATGGACAAAGGCTTTATCGATGGCATTCTGCACATCTTTGGTCCCACCGCTAGCGGAATTGGCTCTGCCATCCGTAATTACTTTGATGTGCCTGTCATCAATCGATTTATTGGCGATGGTTCCGCCGATGCCACCTATTGGGTTGGCAAAAACCTGCGTCCCATTCAAACGGGACGTATCCAGCAGTATCTGCTCCTTTCAATGGCTGTCATTTTTGTTATCGGCGGCCTAGTTTACTTTTTACTGCTGGCATAGGAGCGCACGATGGATTTCCTCAACACTCATCTCCTTAGCTTGATCTTATTCCTGCCGACAATTGCGGCCCTGATCATACTCTTCCTGCCAAGCGGCGAGACAAAACTTATACGTTGGTTTGCATTCGGCGCCAGCCTGATCCCCTTTGTGCTCTCGCTTGTGTTATGGACCAGTTTCGATCCAAACAAGACAGGCTTTCAATTTCAAGAACAATATATGTGGTACGAAGCCATCAACTCCACCCTCCACCTCGGTGTGGATGGTATTTCCATCACGATGGTCTTGCTCACCACATTACTTACGCCCCTTGCGATCCTTGCTTCGTTCAGCGTAACCGACCGAGTCAAGCCGTACATGATGCTCTTCCTCTTTTTGGAAACAGGCATGCTCGGCGTTTTCATGTCGCTCGACCTCCTGGTCTTTTTTGTCTTCTGGGAAATTGGTCTCGTCCCAATGTACTTCCTCATCAATCAATGGGGTAGTGCCAACAAGGATTACGCTTCGCTCAAGTTTATGATCTACACCATGGGCGGATCGCTCGGCCTGTTGCTCGGCATTCAACTGCTCGGCGTCCTTTTCGGGACCTATGATCTGGTTGCCCTCTATGACCGTTGGAATGCACTGGGTTCTGGTTCTGTTCTACTCGGTATGCCTGTGCATACCGTCAAAACCATTGCCTTCTGGGCATTCACCATCGCCTTCGCCATCAAAGTCCCAGTTTGGCCTTTCCACACCTGGTTGCCTGATGCGCACACCGAAGCCCCGACTGCTGGCTCCATGCTCCTCGCTGGCGTTCTCCTCAAACTCGGCGCGTATGGTTTCCTGCGGATCGTGCTTCCGTTCTATCCAGATGAAGCAAGGATATTTGCAGGCGCGCTTGCCTTCCTTGCTGTTGCTGCAATCGTTTTCGGCGCATTTGCCGCATTCGGTCAGACGGACTTCAAACGGCTTGTAGCTTATTCATCAGTCAATCACATGGGGTTTGTAGTGCTCGGTATCGCCGCAGCCGCTGCAGCCGCCGGAACGCAGGATGCTAATCTCGCCATGAATGGTGCGGTTTTGCAAATGTTCAATCATGGCTTGTCGGCGGCTGGAATGTTCTTCCTGGTCGGTGTGATTTACGAACGCACGCACACACGTGACCTTGAAAAATTCGGCGGATTTTTCCCGCTGGTGCCAGTCTATGGCGGCATTCTGGTCTTCATGAGCATGGCTTCCCTTGGTTTGCCCGGACTCAACGGCTTCGTCTCAGAGTTTCTGGTGGTGCGGGGCGCATATCCTGTATTGACTGGATATACTGCCATCTCCATGCTTGGTCTGCTTTTCACGGGTGCTTATATCTTGAAAGGTATCAAAAAAGTTCTGCATGGCCCCGTGAATGAACATTGGGCACACGGCGAACACAAACTGACCGAGATCAACACGCGCGAAATTATCGTGGTGGTCCCGCTGATGATCTTAATCCTGGTCACCGGCATCTGGCCCGCGTGGATTTTGGAAGTTATCAACAAAGCCGTTATGGCTCTGTTCTAAGAGGTGGATGATGAATTTTCCCATCCTAAGTATTATCACTTTCCTTCCCCTTGTAGCCGCAGTCATCATGTTGCTGATCCCTGCGGACCGCAAAACAGAAGTCCGCGGTGTTGCGCTTGCAACTGCAACAGTAGCACTACTGCTTTCCGGTTGGGTCTATCTGCAATACCTGATAGGTGACTTGCAAGGTTATCAGTTTATTGAAACATACAACTGGCTTCCTGTGCTCGGCATTAGCCTGAAATTCGGCGTGGACGGTATGAGCGCCCCGCTTGTCCTGCTCACAGGCATCGTCATGTTCACGGGTGTATTGATCTCGTGGGGTGACTACGATGAAGAACATCATCTTTCCGCTGGTATTCAGGATAGGCCGCGCGAATTCTTCGCCTTCCTCTTCCTGCTTGCGGGCGGCGTGTTCGGCGTATTCGTTTCACTCGATTTGTTCATGTTGTTCTTCTTCTATGAAATTGCAGTGTTCCCGATGTACCTGCTTATTGCCATTTGGGGCTGGGTCAAGACTCGCGAATACGCAGCCATGAAGTTGACACTTTACCTGTTCATCGGCTCCGTGGTTGCCCTGGTTGGCGCCCTCGTCATGTACTGGACACAATATCAAAATACAGGCATCCTCTCCTTTGACATGATCCAAATGGAAAGCGCGGGCTTCTCTGCTTCTTTCCAATATGCCTGGTTCCTGCCAGTTTTCTTTGGTTTCGCCGTCTTAGGCGGCATTTGGCCTTTACACAACTGGTCGCCTGACGGCCACGTGGCCGCGCCGACAGCAGTCTCCATGTTCCATGCAGGCGTGTTGATGAAACTCGGCGCGTTTGCCGCCTTGCGCGTGGGCATTATGCTTTTGCCTGAAGGCGCAAAGGACTGGTCATGGCTGATTATGATCTGTGCAGGTGTAGCCGTTGTGTACGGCGCATTCATTGCTTTTGTCCAAACCGACTTGAAGTATATGATCGGTTTCTCGTCTGTTTCCCACATGGGACTTGTCATGTTGGGTATCTCCACGCTCAACCATGACGGTCTCACAGGCGCGGGTGTGCAAATGTTCTCACACGGCGTAATGACGGCTCTCTTCTTTGCTATCACGGGCATGATCTATGATCGTTCACATACCCGTCAGATTCCCGAACTCGGCGGCATGATGAAAGTGATGCCATTTGCTGGGATCGGTTTTATCATTGGCGGTCTTGTTTCCATGGGTATGCCTGGCTTCTCTGGCTTCGTTGCGGAGTTCCCCATTTTCATGGGCGTATGGCGCGAACAGTGGCTTGTAGCTGTTATCGCAAGTATTTCCATCATCCTCACCGCGGCATATATCATGATCGCTATTCGCCGCGTGTTCTTTGGTCCAATGCCTGAGAAACTCGAAGGCCATATAACACCCATTACCGCGCTGGATAAGATCGCTATCTTCGCCCTTTGTTCCTGCATGGTCATCATCGGTATTTTCCCGGCGGTGATGGTTCCCATGGTGGAAACAGGCGTTGAAAACATCCTGCGTCTGTTGGGAGGTGCATAAATGTTTACTCCCGTAATGTTCGTTTCCGTCCTTCCTGAAATTTTGATCCTCATCCTTGCCGTGATCCTGCTCTGTGTTGAGCCGTTCTGGAAGGAAGATCAGCGCCGCAATGCAGGCTGGCTTACCGCTGGCGGACTTTTCGCCATCATCGTCGTCAGCTTGCTCTTTGGCCGACCTGGCGAGCCGACTTCTACCTTTGGCGATATGATCCGCTATGACTGGCTGGGATTCTTTTTCAAGATTCTCTTCATGTTTGCCG
Organism: uncultured Chloroflexia bacterium; assembly: GCA_963833175.1. GTDB lineage: Bacteria > Chloroflexota > Anaerolineae > Anaerolineales > Villigracilaceae > Villigracilis. The sequence goes on along the minus strand of CAWHXC010000015.1, from coordinate 18,829 downwards.
CCGCGATTACCGCCCTTCTTTTGATGGATCACGAGAAGGCCGGACAACGCGGCGAGGCGTATCTTCTCCTTTTAGCCTCGCTTATTGGTATGAACCTGATGGCTGTTTCAGCCGACCTGATCATGCTCTACCTGGCGATTGAAACCGCGTCGATCCCGCTTTATATCCTTGCAGGCTTTATATTGACTGACAATCGTTCCACTGAAGCGGGCTTCAAGTATCTACTGTTCGGCACGCTGGCTTCCACCGTCATGCTCTATGGCTTCAGTTTGATCTTCGGCTTTACTGGCACAACCAATCTGTATCGCATATCTGAATTGTTCGCCTTTGGCGAGATTTCTGTTTCACTTGCATTCGGTATCTTCGCTCTCGTGTTGGTTGGACTTGGTTTTAAGATAGCAGTTGTTCCATTCCACTTCTGGGCGCCTGATGTTTATCAGGGGTCGCCGACTCCTGTGGCTGGGTTCCTTTCAACTGCCTCCAAAGCCGCAGGCTTTGCGGTTGTCCTTCGCTTTTTCTTTGTTGCTTTTCCCGATTATGCCCCCTCATGGACAGTGATGCTTGCGGTGCTTTCCGCCATCACGATGACCGTCGGTAACCTGCTTGCAATGTCGCAGACGAATATCAAACGCTTGCTTGCATATTCATCCATTGCGCATGCGGGCTATGCTATGGTCGGTGTGGTTGCATTTAGTGAACTGGGTGCGGCAAGTGTGATCTTCTATCTCGCAGCATATATCGCAACCAATCTTCTAGCCTTCGGTGTGGTCATGGCATTTAGCCGTGTGGCTGGTGCTGATGACATCAAGGATTTTTCAGGCATGAGCCGTCGAAATCCCTGGCTGGCATTGATGATGCTTTGTGCGTTCCTGTCGCTTGCGGGTATGCCCCCATTCGGCGGATTCGTAGCAAAGGTCTTTGTCTTTGCCGCTGGTGTGGAAGCCAATTACACATGGCTTGTTGTAGTCGGTATTCTTAATTCCATCCTCGGCGTGTACTACTACCTCAATGCGATGAAGTATGTTTATCTTTACCGCATGCCGAATGAAGATGAAGAGAATCACCCCATCCCATTGCCCCGACCATATGCTATTGCGTTGGCTGTGTTGACAATTGGCGTGATTTTGATCGGTACCGTATTCGCTCCGTGGTTTAGCTGGTCCAGTGCCGCGGCGTTGAATTTGTTTTAGTCTATTGAGTGCGTCGCATTTGACGGGTCTATACCCGTCAGATGTGGCGCACTTCCTTGTAACAGGATCAAGCGTCAGATTGAGAATGTAGCGAAGGTCAATTTTTGTTTGACATCCCTTTGACCTGTCAGGTATAATCGCGCGACATGGCGCAATCTGAACAAAACTCTCGCGATGGCATGATAAGCACCCTGCTGATCGTTGTGATCGGGCAGGTGGGTTGTTTAACCCTGGTTGTTATTTTAGCCTCTGTGTTTGGCGGGTTGTGGCTTGATAATACGTTTGGAACGAAGCCAGTTTTTACCCTGGTGTTGTTGTTAGCTGGAATCCCTCTTTCGGTAATCCTGATGCTGTATGCCTCGCGGAAAGCGCTGGCGAGGCTGAGGGAAAAATACGAGACCGAAGAGAAGAAAACTACTGCTTAAGGAGGCGGGCTTGGAAACCCAAAAACGTACCCCGTGGCGACGCTGGATTGTTCTGGTGTTGATAATTGCTGGTTTTTATCTGACCGGGATTTATGTCCCTGTTCAGCCTGAGATCACAGTTGCCCCCGAAAAAATAATTGAAGAACCGCTGACCGAGAACTTCCTCGGCTTTGCTGGTCCGTTGTATTTGGTAAATACTTTACCAACACTGGCAGTGACTCTTGTTCTGCTGGTGATTATCTCGTTGGCTGCCTACCGCTCGTTAAAGAAAAGCCAAAATACCGATCTCGTTCCACGCGGCATTGGTAATGCGATGGAAGCAATTTTGGAAATGTTGTATAACCTCACGGAGGGTTCGGCAGGCGCAAAGTGGGTAAGGGCCATCTTCCCCTGGTTTGCAACGATCATGATCTATGTTTTGTTTGCGAACTTGCTCAAGTTGATTCCTGGCTTTGAGACGATTGGCGTTTTTCATCATGCTGAGGGTGAAGGCCACGCGATTGCTCCCTTTGTGGGAAATTGGTCAAATATATTGCCTGAAGAAGGCGGCTACGTACTTGTTCCATTTTTCCGCGGCATTTCCGTGGACTTGAACTTCACTTTTACGCTGGCATTGATCTCTGTGATTTTCATTCAGGTAATTGGTGTTCGCTCGCAAGGAGTTGGCTATTTTAGCAAGTTTTTCAATACGCGACGCATGTTCAAAGTGCCATTCTTTGGCGCCATGGACTTTTTGGTCGGTCTGCTTGAATTGATCTCTGAACTTGCGAAAATATTGTCGTTTGCCTTCCGTCTTTTCGGTAACATGTTCGCAGGTGTGGTGTTGGCAGCCATAGTTGCCAGTTTGCTCGGCTTTATCGCCATTTTGCCTGCTATGGTCATGATGTTTGAGTTATTCGTGGGCGTCATTCAAGCATTCGTGTTCGGTATGCTGACTATGGTCTTTATGGCGCAAGCTACACAAGGCCACGGCGAAGAACATGAAGAAGCGCATGCGGAAACTCACTAAATATAATTAATCTAATAATTCCTAAGGAGAATTGAATCATGGATGGAATATTTTTGTTGGATGCAATGCGCTACGTGGGCGCAGGTTTGGCTATGATCGGAGCTGCAGGCGCTGGTATCGGTATCGGTCTGAGTGTGCAAGGTGCTCTCACGGGTATGGCTCGTAATCCTGACACCTACGGTAATTTGCTGACTAACATGATCCTGGGGATCGCGTTTTCTGAAGCTATCGCTATTTACTGCTTGGTTATCGCGTTCCTCATGCTTTTCAAAGTTGTTTAATTCATAGGAGCATGGAAATATGGAAGCTCTTGGTATTAATTTAGGCCTTATCATTATCCAGATCATCGCGTTCACAATTGTGTTTCTTACATTGAACGCCTGGGTCTACAAGCCCATGCTGGACATGATGGAGACCCGTAAGCAGAAAATTGCTCAGGGCCTCGAAGACGCCCGTGTTGCCGCAGAAGCCCGTGCGAATGCTGAAAAAGAAGCAGCTAAAGTTCTGGCTGAAGCTCAAGCTGAAGCTGGCAAGGTTGTTCGTGAAGCTACCGAACGTGCCGCGTCTGCTGGCAAGGAAGTGAAAGCTGCGGCCGAAGCCGAAGCCGTCAAAGCCCGCGAAGCCGCCATGGCTGAAGCTGAACTCGAACGCAATCGCATTCTCGGCGACTTGCGTGGTCAGGTTGCTGCTCTCTCCATCGCTGCTGCCAATAAACTCGTTGGCGAAGCGCTTGATGAGAAGAAACAGCATGCCCTGATTGACGAATTCTTCTCTGGTGTGAAGGCTGGCAAAGTAGTTGTGCTCGAAGGCTCAGACTTCAAAGGCGAATCCGCTGAAGTGACCAGTGCTCTCCCCCTCAGCAGCAAAGAGCAGGATGCGGCGAAGAAAGATATCCTCTCCAAGGTTGGCGCGCAAGCCGTTACTTTCCGTGTTGACCCTACCATTCTCGGCGGCGTGGTTATCAAAGTTGGCGATAAAGTCCTCGATGGCTCCGTCGCTGGCAAGCTTGACGGTCTACGCCAGACCCTGAAATAAATGTAGTAACGATTTCAATCGTTGATAAAAGGGTTTTGGTAAAATCACCAAGACCCTTTTTGTTTTAAACCATGACGAACGGAGTTGAACAAAGATAAATGTTACTCAAAAACCTGTTTGTTGACTTTCCATTTTCCATTCCTGAAAATATTCCCGATGTCGAAATTGAAGGCATCGCTATTGACAGCCGCGCGGTAAAGCCTGGTTATCTTTTTATCGCCATGCAAGGCGGATCTGTAGACGGCCATGATTACATTCCAAAGGCAATTGAGAATGGCGCCGTTGCAATTATTGGAGATCGGGATTTGAGCGGACTTAGCGTCCCGTACATTAGACTGGAAAATCCGCGTCAGGCTCTGACCTTTTTGGCTGCGGCGTTTTACAACTGGCCTGCCCGCAAGCTGACAGTGATCGGCGTAACAGGCACAGACGGCAAAACTACCACGAGCAACCTTATCCATAAAATTCTCATCGCCGCAGGGATTCGTGCTGGGATGATCTCAACTGTCAATGCAGTGATAGGGGACGAGGTGCTCGATACAGGCTTCCATGTCACCACGCCAGATGCGCATGATGTGCAGCGCTATCTTGCAAAGATGGTTGAATCTGGGCTGACTCATGTTGTGCTTGAAACCACGTCACATGGCTGGTCACAGCACCGTGTGGATGCGTGTGAATTTGATATTGGCGTAGTCACAAATATTACGCATGAACATTTTGATGAACATGGCACCTATGAAAATTATCGCGCCGCAAAAGCCCGTTTGTTCAGTAGCTTGGAGCGGACAAAAGAAAAGCCGCTGGGTAATCCACGTTTGGGTGTGATCAACCGTGATGATCGTTCGTTTGAATTTCTCGATGGATTTATCAAAACGAAGAAGTTGAATTATGGCTTGGGCGACTCTGCCGATGTTCGCGCGGAGGATATGCAATATAGTTCATCAGGAATTGAATTTACCGCTGTTTCAAAGGATTTTCGTGTAGGTATTAGAAGCGATTTGGTTGGAGCGTACAACGTTTCTAATTGCCTCGCCGCACTGACGGCCACTATCTACGGTCTTGGCGTTGCTCCTGAGGTCGCTGCGCGTGGAATAGGCGCATTGGAGGGTATTCCTGGGCGCATGGAACAGATTGACTTGGGTCAAAATTTCATCGCCATTGTGGATTTTGCTCACACGCCGAATGCTTTGAAGGTGACACTGGAAGCTGGCAGAAAATTGACAAAAGGCAGAGTCATTTCCGTCTTTGGCTCCGCAGGCTTGCGAGATAAAGAGAAGCGCCGCATGATGGCGGAGACTTCGGTTGAGTTGGCCGACCTATCCGTGTTGACTGCTGAAGACCCGCGCACAGAATCATTGGATGGAATCCTCGAGGAAATGGCGGCAGGTGCAAGGTCGAAGGGTGGGCGCGAAGGGGAGACGTTTTGGCGGGTCGCTGACAGGGGCGAAGCCATCAAGTTTGCCATTCGCCTTGCAAAGGAAGGGGATATTGTCCTCTCATGCGGAAAAGGACATGAACAATCCATGTGTTTTGGAAAGACGGAATACCTGTGGGATGACCGAACAGCCATGCGTGCTGCGCTTGCTGAATTTTTAGGAATTGATGGTCCGCAAATGCCTTATCTCCCTTCGCAGGATAAAAATGAAAAGGATTGGTTGAAGGGATAAATATGATCCATTATTTGCACCGCGAACAGGTCATTCCAACGTCCATCGAGCTAGTGTGGAAATATTTTTCAGACCCCAAAAACCTAAACCCAATCACTCCGCCTGATATGAATTTTGAGATTGTCGCAGGCGGGGATGTGGAAATGTATGAAGGCCAGATCATTGAATACCGTGTGGAATTTTTGCGCGGCGTAAAATCCCTGTGGTTGACAGAGATCGCCCACGTGCGCGATTTTCAATATTTTGTGGATGAGCAGCGTCTGGGACCGTATCGTTTTTGGTACCACGAACACCATTTTGAGAAAATTGCTTCTGGTGTAAAGATGACCGACCATGTGACCTATGCTCCGCCGTATGGAGTATTGGGCGATTTTGTGAACGCGATGTGGATACGCGGTAAATTGGAGCGGATATTTGATTTTCGATTTCAAAAAATAACCGAACTATTTGGGAGCGCTGCATGACAAACTGGGCCACACCTGTTACCTTGACTGGCAAATATGTCCGCCTTGAGCCTTTGACCGAAGCGCATATCCCTGGGCTGACTGAGATTGGCGTGGGACAGAACTTCTGGCATTTCATGTTGTATGGTGAGATGAACACGGAAACCGATATGCGGAACTGGGTGCTGGATATTATGAGTTGCGGCCAAAAGGGAACAGACCTGCCGTTTGCTGTGATTGACCTTGCCTCAGGCCGTGTAGCTGGTGCCACTCGTTATATGAACATGATGCCGAAAGACCGTGGGTTGGAGATCGGCGGCACCTGGTACGGTGTTGATTTTCAACGCACTGCGGTCAATACGGAAAGTAAATATCTACTGATGACTCATGCCTTTGAAATACTTCACGCAATTCGAGTGCAGTTGAAAACGGATTCGCGGAACGAGCGTTCGCAAAAGGCCATCGAGCGCATCGGTGCGAAGAAGGAAGGCGTGCTTCGAAATCACATGATCCTGCCTGATGGTTATTTCCGTCATTCGGTGTTTTATAGCGTTTTGGATACCGAATGGCCTGATGTAAAGAAAAATTTGGAAGCGATGTTAGGCAGGTAGGTGTATAAAAACTGCCGCAGCCAATCATGATTGGCTGCGGCAGTTTTTGTTTCAACGATTTTGTTGTGCGGATGTTTTCAGCTTGTTGAAAGATTTGGTCTCAAGAATGGGCCAAGCAGGTATGTGATCACATCTTCGGCGGAATAGCTGGTTTTGCCTTCCTTGAGGAACTGGCCTACTGACACCAGATCGTCGCCGGAGGTGATGATCGGCTGTTCCACATACCCATCCTTGCGGACCTGCGGGAAGCCTGCGGTTGCTGTCAGGTTGTTGCACAGGCAGGAGCGGTTGACAGTGTCTTCGATGACGCCGCCTTTTTTGACAAACATATCCACGGGTTCAGAGGCGCAGCGGTAGCCGACTGAGCCATCTTCCCGTTTATAAAGGATTCGCAAAAAGCCGAGATCGCAAATTCGATTGCGCGCAGCATAAGCCTGTGGGTCGGAGAGGGTACCTTCCAATTGGGCAACTTTGAAGGGGAAGCCTGTTGGTGAAGTGAGCGGGCTTGTAAATACCTCCGCTTCTTCTCTCATTACTTTTTCGAGCATACGTTTTTTCAAGTCATCTCTCATGCCGGATTCATTGCAGAGGGAAAACGCAGTGCCGACCTGCACGCCAGCCGCGCCCGCATCCAATGCCGCCTCCACTTGCTTGGGGTTGCCGTAGCCGCCCGCAAGCCAGAAAGGCAGGCCTAACAGCTTCATCTTTTCGAGATCAACTATATCTTTTTCGCCGTAGATCGGTTCGCCTTTTTCGTTCAAGGTGACTGTACCGCGTGGCGGGGCATTGTGGCCTCCAGCGGTTGGGCCTTCGATCACAAAGCCATTCACCGGACCCTCACTGCGCTTGATTAAAGCTTGCGCCAATACCACTGAAGATATGATAGGAAAAAATTTTGGCCGCTTGAGTTTCCCGACGAGTTTGGCGATGCCAGGGAAAACGCTCTCCGGGTCAAAGTGGATTCGATGATCGTCGTCTTTGTCCGCGCCATGCACATCCACGCGGTATGAGACGGGTTCATGGTTGCTCAACTTATCCAGGATTCCTGCAACTTGTGTCGGGATGCCAGCGCCCATCAACACCACATCAACTCCGGCCAGCATCGCGCCGTAGAGTGAAGCCAGGTTGGGCATCTGCACTTTTTCCAGCAGGTTGATGCCAACGATGCCTGTATGTCCTTCTTTGGCGAGATAGACTTCGACAAAATTGGCAATCGCTGTGATCTGGTCAAGGAACTGCGGTGGCTTGAGGGTGTAAGCCGCAGGTGTTTTATAAGGTGTTTCAGGTGACTTTCCGCCAGGGGTGTAGTAGCGGTCGATGATGTGCTGCACGGGTTCAGGCAGTGAAAAATTTGCCAGTGCGCGGCGCACGTTCCCGCTCAAGTCGCCATCCATTAGGCGGCTTGCCATTACGCGGCTTATGCCTGTTCCAGACACAACGCCCAGTTGCCCCAGTTGCGAAACCGCTTTTGCCAGCCGCCAATCGGAGATGGCTACTCCCATGCCGCCTTGTATTAATTTTGGTAGATTCATTTAGTACTCCAGTTCTAAAATTTAATGTTGTATGGCAAGTAATGATATTTGTTAATAACCCCAATTATTATATTGCGTTTCTTTTTTTGTGATGGCTATCACTTCGTCGGAGCATGATCAACTCACGGTGAAGTGCGAAGCGCTGCCTGGGTTTGGGTCCTGCTATTGAGCAGCACCAGACCCAGAGTGCTGCTCAGGCCGATGAGCAGACCTCCGATCCAAATCGCTTGCGGAGCTACATTGTCGTTTAGGAATCCACCGATGAGTGGGGCGAGGGTACGGGCGAGACCCCAGCCGAGCCAGTAAATCGACATGTACCTGCCGCGCAGGTCAGCGGGCGCGGAATCTGCCACGTATTTGCTGGCGGTAGGCACGAAGGTGAGTTCGCCGAATGTCAGAATAACCATGCTGAGCCAAAAACCCCAGAAGCCCGTCATGAGCGCCACACTGCCCGCGCCGATGGCATAGATGAGCATGCCCGTCGCCGCAACAGGAAGTGTTTTAAAACGCCGTGTGACCTGCGTGACGGGGTATTGGATAAAGACACACATGAAGGCGTTGGTGGTGGGGATCCAACCATACATGGCTTCGGTGATATTAAAATTTGTTACTGAATAAACGGGCATGAGTATCCACACCATGGTCGGGGCGATGAGGCCGACTGCCATGAGGGAGACGAATGCCATATACCCTTTGTTGCGGAAGACGCGCGCGTACCCTTCTGCGCCCTGTGCCTGTTCGGCTAAAGAATGGGTTTTTGCTACGATGGCGGTTTTGTCGAGCGTTTCGTGCGCGAGGAAGAAGAGCAGCAAACTATAAGTTAAAAAGCCCGCTGCCGCGCAGTAAAATGCGAGGTTGTACGATGTGGACGCGAGGAATCCGCCAATGGCTGGGCCTATCCCAAAGGCGGCGTTGTTTGCGATGCGGGTGATGGCATATGCGTCGCTGCGTTTTTCTGTGGGGATCATGTCGGCAAGCATGGCATCTGCACCCACTTGATACATCGGATTCGAGAAGCCGATAAGGATCATCAAGACCACAAACTGCGGGTAGGTCTCTGCGCTCATGAGGAAGAAATACGCAATGCCGTTCAGCGCAAGACTGAAAACCATTACCCCTTTGCGCCCGATCTTGTCTGCGAATGTCCCAGCAAGAAAAGAGGAGAAAAGCCCCGTGGCTGCGTTGATGGAGATCAGCGTTGCCACCGTACTAAGCGGCATGTTGAGTTTGTCGCTGGCATAGATCAACAGGAAGGGCCAGATCATACTTCCGCCCGCGGTGCTGATGACGACGCCTACGATCATCAACCAGTATTGGCGTGGATATTCGTTGTAGAGGACTTTGAGTTTAGAAAACATGGGCGGGGGTGAAAGAGGGAGGGATTAGGTAATTAGGGGAGCGGCGAGTGTAACATAAAAAGTATGCAAAATATTGTTGTGAGTACGCAGATCAGGAGACCCACGCGATCAAGTATATTTCTCAACCAGCTTGTTGACCGTATTCACGCCGCGCAATGTTGTTTTTATCCCCAGTGTTTTTTCAATGACCACATTTGAAATCTTGGAATCGCTTTGCTTCTTTTTGCACAGCCAGTAAATCTCCCGCCCGTGGAAGTGGAAGTCGTCAATGTCAGTTTGCATTGACGACAATTTTTGCTTTGCGGCATCATCGAGTACCTCGGCAAGAAAGCCGATATTAAGCGCCATTGCAGCATCCAACAGTGATTGTGGGAAAGGCTTGTACTTTGTGATCTCAATTAATTCTGCATCGGTTCTGATGAACGTGGCAACTTCATATCCCAGCGCTTCTTGAAGACGGGTCTCGATTTTCTTTTCAAGAGTTTTGGTATTCCCCGCTTTTGCGTCAAAAATGATATTTCCGCTGGCGATAAATGTTTCAACATTGGAAAATCCAAGTGACTCAAATAGCTGGCGCAGATGATCCATTTTGACATTATGCCCGCCTACGTTGACAGCTCGAAGGAATGCGATATGTTTTGACATGTTTGGGATTATAGCACTCGGCTATTGCCGTTCTGTAAATAAAAAAGCATCCGCCTCTTTTGAAGCGGACGCTTGATCCTGGTCAATTGGGTCTTTCTACTCTGATTCTTTTCTCTCCTCAACCTCCACGCTGGGAGTTTCGGCTGCCGAAGGAGCGGGAGCAGGTGATGTCGCAACGCGGGTCAGTCTCCAACCGCTATTCTTCACGAGCTTGTAAACCACCCAGATCAGTAATCCCAACAGCGCAAGGTGGATCAACCCGAAGAGGGGGGCGAAGAAGGGCAGGCCGCCACGACGGTCGCCACCGCGATTGTAGCCACGGTTGTCGAATCCCTGGTTGTGTGGGTTTCCCTGCATGGCTTGAGGTCCGCCATTGCCATGGAAATTCTCTTGCATTGCCGGGGCATCTCATCGTTTTGGAAATTCCCCTGCATGGATTGGCGTCCGCCGTCAAAATTGCGTGCGAAGGATGCGTTTTGCATTGTCCCAATGCGGAAGCCCGCTGCACCGACTACGGCGAGCACAGCCAATGTGAGCAGAATGCCCAATGTATAAGTTAACCATTTTCTATTTTTCATTTTTTCTCCACTAAAGATATTTGATATAGGTTTTCGTTTTTTAACAAGCAGGAAACGAAAGTTTATTAATCCTATTTTCCCATTGGAGAATTAGGTGGCGATGAAGGAATTGTGTGGAACTTGTGTGCAAATCAGACTTAATTTTTTTCTTGTTGCTGCGTTTGCAGAAATATTATTCCTGTGCTACTATGACGGCGGTGGTAAATTAAAACATGTCCCAAATTGGATTAATATTTCTGTTTTTAGGAATTGCCGCGTTTCTTCTTCTTGGTAATATTTTGCGTGCGGATATTGTCGCGCTGCTGTTAATGCTGGCGTTGGGGTTAAGTGGAATCCTGACTTCTCAGGAAGCGTTTTCTGGATTCGGCCGTGCCGCGGTCATCATCATGTTGTCCGCATTTGTCCTTGCAGAAGGTTTGCATCGCTCAGGCATGACCGAGCGTATGGGTTCGTATATCATCAAGTTATTCGGCAAAGGGGAACGGCGATTGATTTTTGGTGTGATGACCGCGTCGGCTACGCTTTCGCTTTTTATGAACAACATCGCCGCCGCATCGTTGTTGTTCCCGTCATTATCTGGAGTAGCTCGTCGTTCAAAAGTCTCACCGTCAAAATTGCTCATGCCATTGGCGTTTGGAACCATTCTTGGCGGCATGGCTACACTTTTGACCACAACAAATATCATTGTAAGTGGGTTGTTACGCGATGCAAAACTTCCAGGTTTCACGCTGACAGAATTTGCGCCCATTGGACTTCCACTGGCGTTTGTTGGAATCCTATTTATGGTGTTCTGGGGACGTAGGTTATTACCCAATCAATCTCCTGCTCAACGTCACGAAGAAAGCGGCGAATCAGATGATTTGCTTAATACATATCAACTTGCTGAGAGATTGGTCAGGGCGGAAGTGCGTACTGGCGGAAGCCTTGACGGCAGCACCCTCGAGAGCAGCGGTTTGCGCGAAAAATATCATCTCAATGTGATCGCCATCCAGCGTGGTAAATCCACGTTGGCTATCGAAGCCAAAACTGTCCTAAAAGGTGGGGATATTCTTTTGATCATGGCGCGCCCTGAAGATAGTTTGCCAGCATCGCTTGTGGAGATGCTGGTAATTCTTCCTTCAGGCGAATGGCAGCAGGATTACCTTTCCACACCAAACATGAAGTTGATCGAAGCTGCCATTGCGCCTCGTTCGCACCTTGCCAACCAGACATTGCAGGAGATTTGTTTTGGCCAGAAATTCGGCGCAAGGGTCTTGGCTGTCTGGCGGCGTGGACGATCCATCCGCACCCGGCTTGCAGATTTGCCGCTTGAGTTCGGCGACGGCTTGCTGCTTCAGGGTACCGAGAAAAGCTTGGACTTGTTAAGAACAGAACCTGGTTTGATTCTTCTTGCAGAATCCGCACCGTCCACGCGGATGACGTTACGCGGTTGGTTCACCACACTGATTATGGCTGTTACTTTGATTTTGGCCGTTGTTTTCCCAGACCAAATTGCAGAAATTATGTTAGGCGGCGCGATGACAATGGTCTTGATAGGCACCATGAGCATGGATCAGGCGTACCGCGCAATTGATTGGCGCAGCCTATTTCTTGTTGCCGGCATGCTTTCCGTAGGTGTGGCAATGAATAAGACAGGCGCATCAACCATGTTCGCAAATGCGATTATTTCAACTTTTGGTGAGGCAGGGCATTTGGCATTATTGGCGGGGTTTGTTTTTCTCACCGTAGCGTTGACCCAGGTCATTAACGGCGCAGCCGCAGTAACTGTTGTTGCGCCGATCGCCATTGCGACCGCTCAACAGGTTGGGATGGACCCGAGAAGCATGGCTATGGCGGTGGCGCTCGCATCGTCCATGGCGTTCATGTCGCCGCTCGGGCACTCGGTCAATGTGATGGTCATGGGCGCAGGCGGATATACTTTTCGCGATTATGCCCGCGTGGGTATCCCATTGACCATTATCCTTGTGATCATTCTTCTGGTTATTCTTCCACTGGTAATGCCGATCGGTTAAACAAGCAAACACCTCCGAGATTTTCAAAATCTCGGAGGTGTTTTTCTTTTAATTTGTAGCAAACACAAACTAAAACCTTTTGTTCCTTCGAAATAAATAAATCACAAAGCTATATTTTGGAATATCAAGAGTAAAATAACCATTGTTATGGTTATTAATTCTGACTTTATACAAAAATGACGAATTTATATTGAAATGAAGGGCAATTTATGATAAAAAATTCACAGAGCATTATGCTGGATAAAGTGGACAAATCTGTGCTTCGCGCTTTGCAAGCAGACGGACGTTTGAGCAACGTGGAACTGGCTCGCAAGATCAGCCTCTCTCCGCCTGCCGCTCACGCCCGTGTACGCCGCTTGGAAAAGGACGGTTATATCCGTCAGTACACTGTCATTGTGGATCGCGAAAAGGCTGGCTACGATCTGCTTTGTTTTATCCACATCAGCCTGCAAATGCATCAGGTTACACAAGTGGAAAAATTCCGCGAGGCAACCCGTAAAATGCCCGAGGTTTTGGAATGTCACCACATCACAGGTGAGTATGACTACCTGCTGAAAGTGGTGCTTCGCAACCGCAAGGATTTGGAGCGTTTCGTCGTGGACAAACTCACCCCCATCCCTGGAGTGGCTCGCATCCACACCAGTTTGGTATTTACCGAAGTCAAATCCACAATGGCGCTGCCGTTGGAATAATCAAAATCAAAAGGAGAAATTTCATGACCAATAACACACCAAAAACAATGGGACAACAGTTCGGACGCCGCTCCTGGGCGGAACCTTGGAAGATCAAGATGGTCGAACCGCTCAATGTGATCTCACGCGAGGAACGTGAGAAGGCGTTGATCGAGGCTGGCTTTAACACCTTTTTGCTCAAATCAGATGATGTGTACATTGACCTGTTGACCGACAGCGGCACCAGCGCCATGAGCGACCGTCAGTGGGCTGGCATGATGATGGGCGATGAAGCCTACGCAGGCAGCCGCAACTTCTATCATTTTGAAGCAGCCGTCCAGAAAACCTACGGTTACAAGTACATCGTCCCCACACATCAGGGACGCGGCGCGGAACATCTCATTAGTCAGGCGGTTATCAAAAAGGGACAGTACGTCCCTGGCAACATGTATTTCACCACCACGCGCCTGCACCAGGAATTGGCGGGCGGCACATTTTTGGATGTCATTATTGACGAGGCGCACGATCCCGCCAATTTGCATCCGTTCAAGGGCAACATTGATCTGGATAAAGTTCAGGCGTTGATCGATAAAGTTGGCGCGGATAACATCGCCTACGTCAGCGTGGCGGGAACGGTCAACATGGCAGGCGGACAACCCGTCAGCATGGCAAATATCAAGGCTCTGCGCGCTCTGTGCGACAAACACGGCATCAAGGTCTATCTCGATGCAACCCGCATGATGGAGAATGCCTTTTTCATCCAGGAGCGCGAAGAAGGCTACGCAAATAAATCCATCGCAGAAATTCTCCTTGAATTTTGTAGTTACACCGACGCGGCATGGATGAGCGCCAAGAAGGATAATCTTGTTAACATCGGTGGTTGGCTTGCAGTCAACGACTGGACTGTATTCGAGGAACTTCGCAACCTTGTCGTTGTGTACGAAGGTCTGCACACCTACGGCGGACTCGCGGGTCGCGATCTCGAAGCGCTTGCCATCGGCATCGAAGAATCAGTCCAAGACCAGCACATCCGCTCGCGCATTGGTCAGGTGCTTTACCTTGGCGAACTCCTCACAGACTGGAATATTCCGATCGTGCAACCCGTTGGCGGTCACGCCATCTTTTTGGATGCGAAGGCTTTTTATCCGCACCTGAAGCAGATCGAATTCCCCGCCCAAACTCTCGCCGCGGAACTCTACCTCGACTCTGGTATCCGCTCGATGGAGCGCGGCATCGCCTCGGCAGGGCGCGACCCAAAGACGGGCGATCATTACTACCCCAAGCTTGAGTTGACACGCCTCACAATTCCGCGCCGTGTCTACACCCAGGCGCACATGGATGTGGTTGCCGAAGCGGTCAAAGCTGTGTACGATGCGCGCGAAACCACACGCGGCTTGAAGATGGTCTACGAGCCGAAGTATCTGCGCTTCTTCCAGGCAAGATTTGAAAGACTGTAAATATTATGGGTCACGCGTTGAGCGTGACCTTTTGATTTCAAGAATTGGAGGACACCATGACTGAACCAAGAAAGAAGATGACATTACCTGGTCTGTTCAAAAAAGCGGCAGACAAACAGCCCATCACCTGGTTGACTTGCTACGATTATCCAACGGCATATCTGCAAGATCAGGCGGGCATTGACATGATCCTCGTCGGCGACAGCCTTGGCATGACCATGCTCGGCTATGACTGCACCCTGCCCGTGACCATGGATGACATGATGCGCCACACGGCGGCGGTTCGTCGCGGCGCACCCAATGCCTGGATCGTGGGCGACATGCCGTACATGAGCTATCAACCCAGCGTCGAAACCGCCATCCGCAGCGCAGGTCGCTTCATGGCTGAGACAGGCTGTGACTCGATCAAACTCGAAGGCGGCGCTTCGATGGCTGACCGTATCAAGGGGATTGTGGACGCAGGCATTCCCGCCATCGGACATTTGGGACTCACGCCGCAGTCTGTCAGCTCGTTGGGCGGGTTCAAGTTGCAGGGAAAGTCTGCCACGCTGGCAAAGAAGATCGTAGACGATGCCAGGGCGTTGGAAGATGCTGGGGCTTTTTGTATCCTGCTCGAGCTTGTGCCTGACCGCCTTTGCAAACTCATCACCGAGCGCGCCAAGAATTGCATCATCATGTCACTCGGATCAGGTCCAGACGCGCATGGTCAACTGCTGATCTACCATGATGCCTTTGCGTTGTATCCCAAGTTCAAACCGCGCATGGCAAAAGTCTTTGCGGATGCTGGGGCAGTTATCCGTGAGGGACTTAACGGCTACGTTAAGGAAGTGACCGAGAAAACCTTCCCCGCACAGGAAAATTGGTTTGGCATGCCAGATGAAGAGTATGACGAATTGTTGAAGATGCTGGAGTAAGGAGAAAAAATGAACGAGACTCAAAAATTACTCAAGATTTCGCCCGATAAACTCAAGGCGTTTAATTCTGTTTTGCTTGACCCCAATTCGCAGGTCATGAAAGATTTCTTCGCAGTGGTTGCTAAATATGGCACGCCGAAAGAGATCAATCGCAAGCATCGCGCCGCTCGCAAAATGGACAATCTTTTCAAGATCGTCGAGGAGCGAAACCCAGATGCCCTCAAAGATTTGAAGTGGCTGATCGAACAACGTGACCGCGGCGCGTTCATCTCAGTCAAGGATTACCGACGCAACATCCTGGGTGACGCGGCAGATAAAATGAAATTCAAGGATAAATCCGCTGTCACGCTTGAAGTATCTGCTCTGCAATATTTCCCCTGGGTGCGCGTCATGGCGGAGCAAGCCATTGCGAATAAGACCCTTATCCCTGGGCGCTTTATCGCAGTCCGCAACATGAAAGAATCCGAAGCGGATGGCGACCTGCCCGCGATCGTCGCCGCGCTGGATATCATCGGCGCGTCCTTCGTCGAGACTTTGGACACGAAAGGCACCGATGGCTCGAACCCGCATCTCGGCGGACCTGCCACCATCACAGGCTACTTTGGCGGTATTGGTCAACCTAATGAACATGCTCTGCAATGGCTGGATGAATTTTTGTATTACTACACCAACTATGGCGTACAGCATGTTTTGAACTTCAACGCGGGAACGATCCTGCTTGGCTTTATGCTCTACAAGCTGGGCGTGGATATTCAATTCAAGATTTCCGTTTTCTTCGGTTCGGATAATCCTTATCACGCGTTGTGGATCATGTCGATGGCGAAAATGTTCAGTCGTGACGATGGCACCAGTCCGCTGATCGGATTCAACTGGTCAAACTCGATCAACAACCAAACGATGGAACTATCCGCTGAATTCCGCAAGGCGCTTGGTTTCGAGAAGGTCGTGCGCTTCGAGCATCACATCACCGAGCCGCAGAAAAGCATTGTCATCCAGCCTTACAACCGCCGCGCTGAATTGGTGCAGATCGCCGACCACGTGGCGAACATCGCTGCCAAGCACGAAGGCGGCGACCCCGAAGTGGATGTGACCCGCGCCCATCTCTCCGACATTCTCGATTACTTCCGCGCGAAAGACGAAGTCATCGCCAGCGGTGACTGGGACAATCTGCAAATCAACTTCCTCGACAAAGTCGCAGCCTGCGAACACTCCGCCCGCGCATTGACGGAGAATGGGTTGAGCTTTATTGCGGCGAAGAATTTGCACAAGTGAAAAAAGTAAAAAGTGAGAAGTAAAAAGTACTTCTCACTTTTTACTTCTCACTAAATATAGGAAAACGAATGATCCCAAAAAGAATGCAAACCTACCTCCGTGAACGTCTTCCCGAAAGCGCATGGGACAAACGTCTCCAACGCGAGGGAAATCTCTGCTTTATTGAATTCGACTCCACCGACGTAGACCAACTCGCCCGCCTCGGCATCGAAGTGGATGCGCTCGGACCGCATCGCATCGTCTGCATGTGGGACGACACATCCCCGCTTGAGATCGGTGGCTATCTCGTGGTGGATAATCTCGCTATGGGCAAACCCTCAATGGGTGGCATCCGCATGTTGCCCGAAGTCACACCCGCCGCGATCCACAACCTTGCGCGCGGCATGACCCTCAAAAACGCCGCGGCGCATCTCCCGTATGGCGGCGGCAAATCGGGCATCGTTTCCGAGCGCGGACTTACTCCCGAACAGCACACCGAAGTCATCCGCGGCTGGGCGCATCTGATCTATCGCTACCACGACATCTACCTGCCTGGTCCCGATGTAGGCACGAACGACGCCGACATGAAAACCATTGCCATCGAAAACGGTCTTGACCACGCCCTCTCCAAGCCTGCCGACATGGGCGGCAACCGCATCGATCAACTCGGCGCGGCGGCGGGCGGCACGGTCATTTGTTTACAAGCCTTGCTTGAGGAAATGCCGCGCCTCACAGCCCTGCCTCAATTTGACTCGTTGATCATCCCCGCCGAAGTGACCGTTTTGATTCAGGGATTCGGCGCAGTCGGCGCACACTCCGCCCGCATCCTGCGTGACCGTTTGCCTGAGGCGAAAGTCATCGGCATTTCCGACGCTGACGGTTATCTCTACGACCCAAGCGGACTTCCGCTCGATGAGCTTTTCCAACGCTGGCAGAAAGACGGCATTGTCACGCGCCGTTATTTCATGGAGCAGATGTCTGCGGGCAAAGGTGGAACTCTCAAATATTCAACCGACCCCAACGACCTGTTGCGCGAAAACGCCTTCTGTTTGATCCCTGCCGCGCCGATTGCCAACTACCTCGACATCGACTCCGCTTCCAATCCCGCCATGACCGTTGATCGAATGGGGCGTTGGGCGCTCAGCGTCGAAGGCGCGAACACCTATTCGCCCGACCCTGCCCGCAAAGCCGCCCGCATCCGCATGGAGCAGGCAGTCTATCGCCAGCGCGGAACATTGATCGCTACCGATTATTTGGTCAATTCTGGCGGCGTTATCTTTGCCGCGCAGGAAAAACTGATCAAGACCCCAGACGAACTTCGCATCCCGCAGGAAATGCTTGGAAACCGCGAAGCCGTGGATGGATGGCTAAAATCCCACGCCGCTGAATTTGCCGCCCTCGCCGAAAAACGCCGCCTTGCTGGAGAATCTCATCGCGAAGAAGCCTTGCGCCGCAACATGCGCGAACTCGTCGATCTGCTCGTTGATGACTCAGACATGCTTCCTTGTCATGCCGCTGAACGCATCAGTGTCCGTCGCATCGCATCCAAGGAAAGCGGACGCACTGCCGCCGACTTGATGGAGCCATTGCCGACCATCGAAGCCGCCTGCTCTTTACAGAACGCAGCCGCCAAACTTGTCGAAGCGGGCAGCCCAATGCTTGCAGTTGTGACAACGAATGATGAAATCGCTGGCGTTCTCACCGAATGGGATATCACCCGTGCCACAGCACAAGGCGTTCCCAATTCCACTCCCAGCGCCGAAGTGATGACCTGCGATGTCATCACCTGTCCACCCGAAGCAGGCATTCTCGACATGGTGCACCTACTCGAACTGCATCAGATCTCCGCCATGCCCGTTGTCGAAAACGGACTCGTGCGAGGCATGGTCAGCGCTGATTTGCTCGCGAAAAAGTCACTGGCAAAGCTGTTGCAAACACAAATTTAGGCAGTTATAACGCGTTCACTAAACGTCCCGAAGGTTTTGAAAAACAGCCAAATCGGCTCATTTCGACCTTCGGGACGTTCTTTCT
>CAWHXC010000014.1:0-45356 GCA_963833175.1 uncultured Chloroflexia bacterium | reverse complement strand
TCTGACAACTCAAAAATTAATATAAGTCTTTAATTTTTCGTTAACGGGGACACTGCTATAATAGGCTTGCACGTGACCAATGCCCGGCGCGTGACTTTCACTCAACAAGGCAGGGACCCCGCCATGTTCATTATTTTCCACTAATTCATCCCAAAACCAAAACGCGCAGGTTATCTGCGTGCATACGCCTTTGCAAGTTTCAATTAGCAAACCTGAAACCTGCAAATTTTCAACCTGTGAACTTATAAATACGGTATCTTACTATGACTCAACATCGAATTACAGACGATCTGGAAGCCTTGCTCGAAGTGCTTCCATCCAATATCCGTCACGCGGTGGAAAAAGCCAACAACAGCGAAAAGCTACTCGAGATCGTAATTGACCTTGGCCGCGTGCCAACTGCGCGTTTTGTCGAAAATGAAGTGACCCTGTTGGAAAAAGAAATCACACGCGCAGAAATTGACCATATTACTGAACGCATCGGCACATTTGATGCGGATAACCGCGCGGGCATGGAGCGTACGCTTCACCGCATATCCGCCATTCGCAACCGCCTCGGCGCTATTGTTGGTTTAACCTGCCGTGTAGGACGCGCTGTCTACGGCACAGTGGACATTATTCAAGACATCATTGAATCGGGCAAGTCCGTATTGATCCTTGGACGCCCCGGCGTTGGCAAAACAACTCTCCTGCGCGAAGCCGCCCGCATCCTTGCGGAAAATAAGCGCGTCGTTATTGTGGATACTTCCAATGAGATCGGCGGCGACGGCGATGTGCCGCATCCTGCGGTGGGCAAGGCTCGCCGTATGCAAGTCAGCCAGCCCACGCAACAACATGAAGTGATGATCGAAGCCGTTGAAAATCACAACCCCGAAGTCATCGTCATTGACGAGATCGGGCGCGAACTCGAAGCCCAGGCGGCGCGCACCATTGCCGAGCGCGGCGTGCAGCTCATTGGCACGGCGCATGGTCAGACCCTTGATAATCTTTTGCTCAACCCAACCCTCAGCGACCTGATCGGCGGCATCGAAGCGGTCACACTGTCTGACGAGGAAGCCCGTCGACGCGGCACCCAGAAAACGGTGCTTGAGCGGCGCTCGCCTCCGACCTTTGACGTGGTGATCGAAATCCAAACCCGTGACCGTTTTGCGGTGCATCTGGATATATCCGCTTCGGTGGATTCACTTTTGCGCGGCGTTCCCGTGCCGCCAGAAGTTCGCACACGCGATGCCGAAGGGAAGATCGTGATCGAGAAAGCCGCACCCGCTCCACGGTCCAAGATGGATGTGCGGGAAGTGGTCAAGTCGCCCCGTCGTGGACGTCAACCTGTCGATCAGACGCAGGGGAAGGCTGATCCTGCTATCGAGGGGCAGAATCCAACTCCCAATCAAACTCCCGCCGTCCTGACATCACCTTTGCAAACTGTGCGCGTGTATGCGTATGGCGTGGCGCGCAATAGACTGATGCAAGCCGCGAAGAGACTTGGCGTGCCAGCGGTGATCGTGACCGACGTGGACGAAGCCGACGCGCTCGTGACCCTGCGGACGTATTATCGCAACCGCGAGCAAACGGTGATGGATGCCGAACATCGCGGACTGCCCATTTATGTTTTGCGCGCAAATACCGTGGCGCAAGTGGAACAGTTCCTCGGTGACTTGTATAACATCAGCGAACAACAGCACCCGCGTGATAGCATGGACAGTGTGCGCGAAGAAACACAGCAAGCCATCTCCGCAGTGCTCAACGGCGAGCGCTGGGTGGATCTGCCGCCCGGCACATCTCTCGTGCGAAGATTGCAGCACGAACTGGCACGCAATGCGGAATTGGTTTCACATTCCTATGGAAAAGAACCAAGAAGGCATGTGAGAATTTTCAGGGAGTAAACAGCTTTTAGCGATTGGCAATTAGCTTTTAGTGCGCTCAACAGCTAATCGCTAAAAGCCAATAATTATGTTCATAAATTCTGAAATCTGAATAACGAAAACAAGGACAAGCAAATCGCCTGTCCTTGTTTTCGTTTATTACTGTCATGTCATTCTGAGCCGCTTTCGCGGCGAAGAATCTCTGTGACTATAGTAGTGACTCTCACCGCGCTGGCGCGCGGCGCAAGTGTCGCTTCGCTCAGAGAATCATGGTTTACGAATGGCTCAACTCGCCAAGCGTGATCTGAAGCATAATCTCTTGTCCGCCGCGCATCACGCCTAGAGTGACCAGGTCACCGGGCTTGTAGTTGTAAAGCATGTTCAGGTAGTTATGTGTTTCGTCCATTCGCACATTGTTGATGCTTGTGATGATGTCGTCCACTTGCAGGCCTGCATTGCCTGCCGGGACTGCCAGCGCCGACCTTGGTCACATACACGCCCCATTGCACAGGCAGGTTATATGCAGCCGCAATGTCCGGGGTAATGGCTTGATAGCTGATTCCCATGAAGGGCCGCGAGAAATATCCGCGTTCAATGATCTGGGTGGCTACTGCCTGGGCAGTGTTCACGGGAATCGCAAAGCCCAATCCTTCGGCAATGGCCCCGCTTCCTGAGCCGCGGACGATCATGTTATTGATGCCGATGACCTCGCCAGCCAGGTTGACCAGCGGTCCGCCTGAATTGCCCTGGTTGATGGCTGCGTCAGTTTGGATCAAGTCTTCGACCTGGTACCCCTGCCCGGTCTCGATGGATCGTCCAGTCCCGCTGACCACGCCAACGGTCACGGTGTTCTTGAAATTTCCAAGCGGCGACCCGATCGCGATCACGGATTTACCGGAATTGAGCAGATCTGAATTCCCAAGTGTTGCCACAGCCGGCACTCTGCCATCCGCTTTCAGGATGGCGATGTCAGAATATGGGTCTGTGCCGATAAGGATGGCGTTTTCTTCAGTCCCATCCGAGAGGATGATACTGACTTGCTGAGTCCCTTCGACCACATGATTGTTGGTTAGGATGTATCCCTGATCTGAGATAAAGAAACCGCTGCCGCTGACAGTTTGGTCGCCCGTCTGGCCAAAGAAGCCTATTTGACCGGGGATGGTTCCCACAATGGTCACCACTGCCGGACCGACTTTTTGCACTGTCTGCGTGACCGCTGTTTCCACGTCAGTCGAATTAAGAACCAAAGTTTGATTTGGCGTATTATTGGTGTTGGGAATGGATGCAGGAATTGAAATAGATGGACTTCCCGATTGCTTACCAGTAACTGCCTTATATACAACTGCGCCGCCGGTGATGGCGCCCGTCAACGCCGATACCCCGGCGATGACCATAACAAGTAAAATATACATTGTTTTTTTCCACGACATTTTTGCCTCCATAGCAATATGTAATAATAGTCCCTGAAAATTACATGCTTATTAAAAAGAATTAGCGTAAAATGAAAACACGCTAAGAGTATTGTAGGCAAATTGTTAATTTTTCACTCAGTTTAAGTTGAGGAATATGTTCATCACCCTTGAAGGTCCCGAAGGCTCTGGCAAGACATCACACATCCCACATCTCGTGGAATATCTGCGCGAGAAGGGCTACACCGTTTTTCCCACCCGCGAACCTGGCGGTACGACCATCAGCGAGCAGATCCGCGATATTCTGCATGACTTGAAAAATGCCGAGATGCATCCGCGCACCGAGACATTGCTCTATCAAGCCGCGCGCGCGCAGATCGTGGAACAGGTCATCAAGCCGCGCTTGGCTGTGGGCGAGATCGTCATCTCTGACCGTTATTATGATTCGACGATTGCCTATCAAGGCTATGGACATCAGCAGGATTTGGAACAAGTCCGCGCGCTCGTGAAATATGCAACGGGCGGCTTAACTCCCGACCTGACGATTTTGCTCGATCTCGATGTGGAAGTTGGCTTGAAACGCAAAACGCAAAATGAAGTTGAATGGAATCGCATGGATGCATTCACGGTGGAATTCTACCAACGCGTGCGGCGCAGGCTATTTGGAGATGGTCAAAGCCGAACCGCAACGCTGGGTTGTGGTCAACTCGGAGCAGAAGTGGGATGATGTGCAGGCAGAGTTGAAGAATGTGATCGAAAGGAGAATAGTCACATGAACGGCAAATATGTGCAAGCCAATGGCATTAACATTCATTATGAAGAATACGGCGATGGCGTGCCTTTGATCCTGCTCCACGGGGGGACAAGCACACTCGCGGAGTGGCAGGCGCACATCCCATCTTTTGCGCCGCATTTCCACATCTACGCGCTCGACAGCCGCGCGCACGGTAAAACGGACAATCCAGCGGGCAGGCTCAGTTATCGCATGATGGCGGATGATGTGGCAGCCTTCATCAAGGCGTTGGACATTCCCCGTCCGCTTGTGTGTGGATACAGCGATGGCGGACAGATCACCCTGGAGCTTGCTCTCCATCATCCCGGGCTGACGCGGGCACTGGTGGTTGGCGCTGCATGGTACAAGTTTTCAGAGGCTTATGTAAATGGCTTGAAAGGATGGGGTTTCGAGCGTCCGGGGGAATTCGACTTCGACAGGATACAGGCGACTTCTCCGCAATTCGTGGAGATGTGGAAGACTCAACATTTCCGTGAAGATGATCCTGATTACTGGAAGTCACTACTTTTGCAGATTTCCGAACTGTGGCTGACCCCGCTCAATTACACCGAAGCAGACTTCAAACAGGTCTCCGATCCTGTTCTCATTGTCATCGGCGACCGCGACGGTATGATCCCGTTGGAGGATGCGATTGAGATGTATCAAATGATCCCAAACGCTGAACTGGCTGTCCTGCCCAATGCAGACCATCTGGGCGTGGTGATGAACCCTGAAACATTTATCCACATCGTGTTGGAATTTCTGATGAGGCAAAGTAAAGTGGATCGTGTTGAACCTGGAGCAGAAATGGGATGACGTGCAGGACGAAAAATCATTACTGGATTAAAAATCATGATTGCTGACAACGAAAACGATATCAAACAACTAAAAGCCATCGGTCACATCTGCGCCATGGCACTGAAAGAAATGATGGAGAACGCCAAGCCCGGCATGACCACGGGTGAGTTGGATAACATCGGCATGGAATTTCTGAAAAAAGAAGGTGCCCTGTCTGCGCCGATGTCCATGTATCAATTCCCTGGCGCCACCTGCATCAGCATTTCACCTGTCATCGCGCACGGAATTCCAAGCGATCATATTCTGCGCGAAGGCGAGTTGATCAATATTGACGTCTCTGCCGAGCTGGATGGTTACTTTGGAGATACCGGCGCTTCGATGGTCATTGCGAAGCATGTGCCTGAATTTGAGAGGATGATCGAGGCAACCAAGTCCGCGCTGGCGAAGGCTGTGCAGGTTGCAAGGGCAGGTCAGACGATCAACATGATCGGCAAGACCATCCAACAGGAAGCGGCGCGGAACGGCTACGGTGTCATTTATGACCTGACGGGTCACGGCATTGGGCGTCATCTTCACGAAGAGCCGACACAGGTGTTCAACTACTTCAAGTCGAAAGACCGCCACATTCTGGAGGAAGGTCTGGTCCTGGCAATTGAGCCTTTTCTCACCACAGGCAAAGGACACGTTCTCGAAGAAGATGATGGCTGGTCATTGCGGACAACGGATCGAACCATCGCGACTCAATTTGAGCACACGATCATTGTCACAAAAGGCGAGCCGATCATTCTTACGATCTAAATTAACTTGAATAATGGATAAGCCAAAACCGCCATCATGTCGCCCTGAGGGAGCGCTTTTCAGCGACCGAAGGGTCTCAGACGTGGGTTGGTAGAGATGCTTCGGGGCAAAAACCACCCCTCAGCATGACATACTTTCGTTATCCATTATTGACGTAAATTATCAAAATGCCAAACCTTCACCTATTCTCCTCTCCCGGCAATGACGATATCCGCTATATTGTCGAGGCCAGCCGACCCTATCTGGAAGGCAAGTCCGATGCAACTGTGGCGTATTTGCCGTTCGCCTCACTTTTTATTGAACGATGGCAGGAATATACAGAAAATTCTTTCAAAGGACTTGCACGGCTTGAAACGATCAATGCCGAGACCATGTCCCTGCCAGTGATGGAGGATATTATCCGCCGCGCTGCGCTGGTTTACATCCCCGGTGGAAATACTTTTTTGCTGAATCATCGCCTGCACGTCAGCCGCTTGATGCTCTTCCTGCGCAAGAAAGTGCAGGCTGGTTTGCCTGTCGTTGCTTTCAGCGCCGGGACAATTTTATGCGGACCGAATATTCTCACCTCGAAAGATATGAACACGGTTGGGACTTCATATTTTGAAGGACTGAATGCCACGCCGTTTAATTTCTCGCCGCATTATCCGCTGGATAATTATGGTCAATCTGTAAAAGATGAATGGCTTTCAGATTACCACTTCTTCCACGATAACCCCATCGTGATGATGTCTGACGGAGCCTATGTCAAAGTGGATGGGAAGAAGACAACGCTCATCCGCGGCGAGGCATGGATCTGGCGCAAAGACCAGGAAAAAGAAAAACTTGAAGAAGGCAAATTGATCACGTTATAAAGGAGAATAACATGACCGAAGAATGGATGCCCAAAGACAAACCTGAATTAATGTCCGCGATCGAGCGGGAATGGAAACTCTTGATGAACGTTGCGGAAAAACTGACTGACGAACAAATGACCACAGCTGACGAAGGCGGCTGGTCGCCGAAGGATAATCTTGCTCACCTTTCAGAATGGATGAAGGCCCTCATGGGTTTTCACCTCGATCGACGCCCGAGCCATGAGGTTCTTGGAGTTTCTGAAGATGTGACAAAAGGCTGGGATATGGAGATCATCAATCCCGTTCTTTTCGAGCGAAATCGGTAATCGTTCAAGGCAGGATGTTCTGGATGAGTTGAAGCAGGTATATAAGCAGTTGACGGCAAAACTGGAGTCAATGAGCTTTGAAGACTTGATGGAACCACGTCACGAAGATGATATTGAAAAGCGTCCACTGCTCCTCTGGGTCTTGGGAGACACCACCGAGCATTTTTCGGAACACCGCGAAACAATTGAAAAAGCTATAACCGCTTAAGCAAACATCCCGCAGATTTCAAATCTGCGGGATGTTTGCTTAATGACTATCCCAAAATTCAAACATTTCTTTGTTCATGTCGTTGCACAACTGCACCCCAATAAAAACACAGGTTAGAGTTATGTTAGCGTGCCCTTTGGGTGCTTGACTAGGAACTTGCGCAGTGTCACAATAGCCTCATGGAATATAAGGATTATTATAAAATTCTTGGTGTGGAACGAAAAGCAAGCGCAGACGATATCCGCAAGGCATATCGTAAACTTGCCATGCAGCATCATCCTGATAAAAACCCCGGTGATAAAAAAGCCGAGGATAAATTCAAAGAGATCAACGAGGCGTATCAGGTCTTAAGTGATGATCAAAAGCGCGCCCGTTACGACCAGTTGGGAAGCGCGTATTCCAATTTCCGCACCAGCGGCGGGCGCCCGAGTGATTTCCAATGGGATGATTGGTTTCAGCAAAGCGGGGGACAAAGAAGTTATAGAAGTTATGGAAATGCCGATGATGCTTTTGGAGGGGCTGGCGGCTTTTCAGATTTCTTTAAAGCCATTTTTGGCGAAGCCATGCGTAACTCTGCGCGAAATCAAGCGGAGCAGCAGCGGCAAATGCAGGGCTATCAGCAGGAAGTGGAAATCTCGTTTCAAGAGGCTTATGAAGGCACTACACGCCAATTGCAGACCAATGGACGCAAGTTGCAGGTCCGCATCCCTGCCGGGGTGAAGACAGGTTCCAAGGTCCGGGTGGCAGGCGCGGGTCCAGAGGGGCTCGATCTCTATCTCGTAGTGAATGTTACAGGTGAGAGTCGGTTCGAACGCGACGGTCAGGACCTGTACACGACATCCACATTAAGTGTGTTTACTTTGATCCTGGGCGGCGATACGGATGTGGAAACGCCCACGGGCAAAGTCAAGTTGAGCATTCCTGCCGGCACACAGCCCGATCAGGTCTTTCGTTTGGCAGGGCGCGGTATGCCGCATTTGAAAAGCCCAAATACAAAGGGCGACCTGTTCGTGAAATTGAAAGTACAAGTTCCCAAATATCTGTCGTCTAAACAAAGGGCGTTGCTAGAAGAAGCGGCTCTTATAAAATTTTAAAAGTTAATATCAGGAGTGTTCATGAAAATAAAAAGAAGTATGCTGGCTTTAGCGGTTTTGGTGATTGCAGTGATTGCCTGCCAGTCCACGTCGTTTCAACCTCAACAACCAACGCCGTTTAGTGAGCTGGTTATACCGGTTGCTCCCATCAGTTCAACTGCCGCGAACCCCGCCGCAGAGCAGGAAGGTTTGGTTGCACTTTATGAAAGTGTCAGCCCGGGCACGGTTGCGATCATCACTGATCAGGGCCAGGGTTCCGGGTTTGTGTATGATGCGCAGGGCAACGTGATAACCAACTATCATGTGATCGAAGGCGCGAAAACTGTTGAAGTTAGATTTCCCTCTGGATACATGACTTATGGAACCATCGTCGGAACTGATCTGGATTCTGACCTTGCCATCATCAAAGTGGATGCGCCCGCCAGCGAACTTCATCCGCTCCCGCTCGGCGATTCGTCCGCGCTGAAAGTTGGTCAGACCGTAGTTGCAATTGGCAACCCTTTTGGTTTGAACAGCACAATGACCGTCGGTATTGTCTCGGCGCTTGGCCGCACATTGGATTCAGCCCACGTAACAACTGATGGAAACTTGTTCACTGCCGGTGATATCATCCAGACCGATGCCGCGATCAACCCTGGTAACTCTGGCGGTCCGCTCTTTAATAGTAATGGCGAAGTGATCGGCATTAATCGTGCCATCCGCACCGATAGCACCACAGCCAACGGCCAGCCTGTCAATTCGGGTATTGGTTTTGCGGTCTCCATTAATATAGTCAAACGCGTTGCCCCGGGTCTGATCGCAACAGGAAATTATGACTATCCTTTTCTTGGAGTATCCTCTCTGCCGAGTGATCTTATGTCCCTGCCAGTCGTTGAGGCACTGGGATTAAATTCATATACCGGCGCTTATGTTACAGAGGTTGTCCCTGGCGGTCCCGCAGAAAAAGCTGGGATTATAGCAGGCAGTACGCCCACCAATATTCCCAATCTCTTGGGCGGCGGTGACTTGATCGTAGCAATAGACGGGCGTGAAGTCCACACTTTCGATGAGATGCTTTCATATCTCATCACCAACAAAGGGCCGGGAGATTCAGTCATTTTGCAGGTACTGCGTGGCAGTGAAAAAGTAGATATAACCGTGGTGCTCGACAAACGGCCATAAAGCAAAAAAGTCCCGCAGGCTTCAACCTGCGGGACTTTTTTTGTTAACTAATATTGCGCTTCGCCAGGTTGACAAGTTAGTCATTGGCAGTTTTAATCCTTCCAACCTTTACAATTTTAATTTCAACGGAGAAACTATGCATTCACGACGCGCATTACTTTACATGCCAGGTGATAACTGGAAAATGATCTCCAAGTCTGTCACCCTCGGCGTGGATTCCATTTGCATGGACATGGAAGATGGCACAGCCATTAGCAAAAAAGCCGAAGCGCGTGTCACAATTGCAAAGGCTTTACAGGAATTGGATTTTGGAAAAAGCGAAAAGCTTGCGCGTATCAACTCGGTAGGCTCTGGTTGGGAAAAAGATGATATTGAAGCTGTTTTGCCTTATCGCCCCGATGGGATCGTAATTCCCAAAGTGGAATCTTTTGAGCATGTGGATTGGGCAGGCAGGCTGATCGAGGCCGCTGAGTTGAAATATGGCTGGCCTGTCAACTCGATCCGCGTAGTGATCGGTGTGGAAACTGCCAAAGGGATTTTAAATCTCAAAGAGATCGCGTCTCATCCGCGGCTGGATGCCATCATCTTCGGCGGTGAAGACTTCGCCGCATCCATTGGCGCAACACGTACGAAAGATGCAATTGAATTGCTTTACGCGCGCCAGGCTGTCGTTGTGGCTTGCGCGGCAAATGATTTGCAGGCGATTGACATTGTCACGATTGATTACAAGGATATCGAAGCCTTGCGTGCAGAGTCTGAATTCGGCGCGCGGCTTGGTTATAGCGGCAAGCAGATCATCCACCCCGCACAAGTGGAGCCAGTGCAAACGGCTTTCACGCCTAATGACGAATCCATTGCGTATGCAAAACGGATCGTTGAAACTTTTGAAGTCAGTCAAAAAGAGGGCAAGGGCGCGTATTCTCTGGATGGTAAGATGATCGATATGCCGTTGTTGAAGAACGCGCAGAAGGTATTGGAAAGAGCGAGAGCGGCAGGGAAATAAAAACAGGAGATTAATTTGTTATCAATATTGTTTGGTCTCGGGGCGGCACTTAGTTGGGGTGCAGGCGATTTTACGGGCGGACTGGCATCGCGTAAAACAGGCGCATACCGCGCTGTCTTTTATAGCGAGATTATCGGCGTTTTCCTTTTGTTTATTATTCTGGGTGTTTCCGGGGAGGCTTTTCCGAACCTTAGAATATGGTCTCTTGCCATGATTGCTGGCGCGATTGGTACGGTCGGTTTAATGCTTCTGTACCAGGCAATGACCCTGGGATTAATGAGCATTTCCGCACCCGTCTCGGCGCTGCTTGCCGCGTTGATCCCTGTCCTTGTCGGCTCTTTCAGGGATGGCCTGCCCGATGCGCTGACCTTCACCGGCTTTGGCTTTGCCCTTGCCGCAGTTTGGCTGGTCTCTCAAAGTGAAGGCGGTGTGAAGGATATCCTCTCCCATATTTTTGATTTGAAACTGCCCCTGCTGGCAGGCATTGGGTTTGGTTTGTATTTCATTCTCATGCACGAAGCCACCAGCACAGGAGCAACGGTTTGGCCCATGATTGCATCCCGCACTGGAGGAACGATCCTGATTGCGGCATTTATGGTTATCAGCCGTACCGCATGGAAAGTGGAGGATGCGTCCGCCTGGAAATTTCTCATCCTTAATGGCATTTTCGATATTGGCGGAAATGTGTTCTTCATCCTGTCGGGGCAGGCTGGGCGGCTGGACGTTGCCTCTGTGTTGAGCTCCCTCTTCTCCGGTGTGACAGTCATGCTGGCGTGGATATTCCTCAAAGAACGCCTCTCCCGCAATCAGTGGATCGGTGTCTTTTCGGCTTTTGTTGCTATCGTGTTAATGACGATATAGCAGGTTCAATATAAAGTGGAAATACGATCTCGAACTTTGACCCTTTTCCCAGCTCACTTTGAACTTCGATAGTGCCCCCATGTAATTTGGCGATGCCTTCTACAATTGCAAGTCCCAATCCGCTTCCCGCAGGGGAGGCGGATTGGTCGTCGGATTGGGTGCGAGACTCATCCACGCGATAGAAGCGGTCAAACAGGTGGGCGAGGTGTTCGCCGGGGATGCCCGGTCCTGTGTCAGAAACACGCACCCAGCCCAGGGTCCGCGAAGGATGCGAGCCTGTTTCGATGAGGACATTGCGCATTTGGTCAGTCCCATTTTTGGCGGTATATTTGATCGCATTCTCCACCAAATTCGTAAGCATCTGCGTCAGAGATTGGCGGTCGCCTAGGATCAGTACTTCGGGAAGTTCGCCTGTCTCGAGTTTTATTTCCTGGCGGGCGGCCAGGGGTACAAGGCGTTCCACAACATCAAGCGCAAGATCGCTCAGGTCGAGCGGCTCTTGACACAAAGACTCTAGGTGTGCATCCATGCGGGCAAGTGTGAGCATGTCGTTGACAAGATGACTCATCAACTCGTTTTCCGATTGAATGACTTGCAGCGCGCGTTGATATTCTTTCGCAGGGCGGGGTGCGGAGAGGGCGTGTGCGGTTTCCAAATTTACAATGGTTAGTGGGGTGCGCAGTTCATGACTGGCATCGGCAGTAAATTGACGTTGACGCGCAAAAGCCGATTCGAGGCGCGCCAGCATTGAATCAAAAGTTGCAGCCAGTTGACCGATCTCATCTTTTTGCGGCAGATTAAATCGCTGGCTAAGGTCTGTTTCTCCGATGGAGCGTGCTTTGGCAGCGATCGTTTTTACGGGTCGCATGGCACGGTCTGCCAGCCAAAATCCGCCCGCAAAGGAAACCAACAATGTCAACCCGATCAAAACAACCAGGGTGAGAAACAACCGCCTTAATTGACCCCTTGGGTCAAGGGGAGTGCCAACTGCCAGATAGCCTGTAAAGACACTCTTTGAGTAGAGAGGCACGATCTTGAAAACATATTGAGTTTCTTCGTTGCCATTGCTTAAAGTTACTACTTCAATCCTTGGCTCTTGATTTTTCTCATTGTGGACACGAGAAAAATTAAGACTAATAGCTTCTGTGAATGGCCCCCACATTTTTTGAGGTAATCCATCAGGATCGTACAAGGCAAGCACATCGTTCTTTTGGAATGACGTGTCGTCACCGTCGTTGGCATTTATCGAGAAGCCTTGTTCTTGAGGGTTGGCTGTGTCTACTCCAAAGTTTTTTTCGATATTTTCAAGTTTTGATTCCAGGCGAATTAATGTTTCCGTCTGTAATTCCTGAATTTGCATATAGAACAACAAGCCGCTGAAGCCAATTAAAATAATCGCCAAAATAAATACAAACCAAAGCGTAAGCCGAAAACGAATACTGAGAAGAAGGGGATTTATGCGGTTGAAAAATTTCATGCTATATCTCGTGCCGGACGGCGCAGGCGATACCCTGATCCACGGATAGTTTCGATCAATTTCACTTCAAATGGATCGTCGATCTTGCGGCGCAGGCGGCGGATATACACATCCACAACATTGGATGTGACCGTGGCGTCATAACTCCACAAATGATTCTCCGCCATCTGGCGGGTGATGAGACGATTTGGATTTCGCACCAGATATTCAAGCAGGGCATATTCACGCGAAGTCAGGTCAATGGACTGTCCGCCGCGTTGCACAAAATGAGTGGCTGGGTCAAGCGTCAGGTCGGCAATGGTGATCTGTCCGCTTTTGTCGTCAGATTCACGGCGTAGAAGTGCCCGCAGACGCGCCCGTAATTCAGCCATCTCAAATGGTTTGACAAGATAATCATCCGCGCCGCTGTCCAATCCCAAAACACGGTCTTCGAGCGCATCACGGGCTGTGAGCATCAGGATCGGCGTTTTGATGTGATGATTTCGCAAAGAGCGGCAAACCTCAATTCCACTTCGCAGCGGCAGCAACACATCCAGGATGATCAAGGCGTATGGAGTTAACTCAGCCAGTTCTTCACCTTCCTGTCCATCGTAGGCCGCATCCACGGCATACCCATCGTCCACCAGACTGAGCCGCAGCAAGTCGCTTAATCTTCGATTATCTTCCACCAATAGAATACGCATACGATTATTGTAGCACTCCCAAATGACCTGCAGATGACAAAATCCACATTATTTTGTCATTTCCCTGTCATTTTCACCAACTATACTCCCGAACGTAATTATTTATCTATTGTAAGGAGAAATTATGAAAAAACAGTACACGGCATTATTGGTCGCATTTGCGGTCACAATTTGTATGGGAGCGGGGATGCTCCTGGTAAGCGGAAGCGCTTTGTTGAATAAGAACGGACTACCCGTGGCGAATTCCCCGGCACAGGCGACCGCAACTGCCGAAGCCAAGTCTGCTGAGCAGGCTCAACTTCAGCAATTGCAAAGCCTGGTAACAGAATATCAAACTCGCGAAGTTAAATATCAAAACGAACTGAGCACTGCGGGTCAGCAACTGCAGCAAGCCAATGACCAGCTTCGTCAATACCAGATGCTGTTGGCGGCATTGCAAAACCGCGGCATCATCACGATCAACTCGAGTGGTCGTGTCGGCATCCCGTAAGGGTAAGAAGTAAGGAGATAAAATGAAACTTTGGAAAAAATTAATTCGAATATGGTTCACACTGGCAAGCCTCGCAAGTTTTTTGGTTGGCTGGGCTGTGCTGGCTCATGCCCCCAAACCCAATCAATTTAATGCTTCAGATGTTCCTGCCATGCCCAGGCTTGACCCCGTGCCGTCTCTCGAGCAGGTGATGCTTTCCGGGCAAACTCAATCCCTCGGTTTTCAGCGCAGACAGCAAGCGCAAATTCTGCGTTCAGGCGGTTCATAATGCAAGCAGAAACCTTCCGCGCCATGAATTCGGATATCGTGCTTGTCGCGGAAGGCGAGTTATCGCAGGTTGAGTTGGGTCTTGCAGCTGCACAAAATTTTGTAGATGCAAGCGAAAAACGCTTTACCCGTTTCTCCGAACAAAGTGAACTCTCTGCACTCAATCGCTCCGCTGGTACCTGGTTTCAGGCATCTCCCGATCTTTTTCAAGTGCTCAAGGAAGCGATGGTTTATTTTCACAAAACCAATGGATTGTTTGACCCATCCATTTTGCCGAGTTTGAAAAATGCTGGATATATTCATAGCATGGATGAAATTCGCCGTCTCGGGTCCGCGCCTCAGCCTGATCGCCATCAATCGGCTTCTGTCTCCACCTTTGACTCTGTCGAATTCAACGAAGCCACCTCATCCATTCGCCTGCCCGCAGATTTGCAGATCGACCTCGGCGGCATCGCCAAAGGCTGGATCGCTGAACAAGCCGCGCATTTGCTCAGTCAATATGCATCCGCTTGTGCGGTCAACGCTGGCGGTGACATATTCCTGGTCGGCTATCCACATGGACAGGATTCGTGGGAAGTGGGTCTCGAGGACCCGCGTAATCCCCAGGATGATATTTTAGTTCTATTATTGCAGGAAGGCGCAGTCGCCACATCATCTGTTGTGAAGCGCGCCTGGAAACAGGGAAATGTTTCCCGCCATCACCTCATCAATCCGCGGACTGGAGAACCTGCCAATACTCAGTGGCTGAGTGTCACAGTCCTTGCACCGCATGCCGCCACAGCGGAAACCTTCGCCAAAGCCTTTCTCATTGCTGATGAAGATGAAACCCAATTGCTCGGCGAGCAAAATCCAGAATTAACCGTCCTGGCTGTGGACAAGGATGGAAAACTAGTAAGTCTCGTTACACCCAAGGAATTATTCACATGTCTCTCATTAATTTGACTCTCAAATTTATTTGCCATCGATAGTCTGCAGTTCTGGTGGTATCTCACCCGCGCCGCAGGGCTGATGGGATATTTCCTGCTCTGGCTCTCCACCGCCTGGGGACTCGTCGTCAGCAGCAAAATTTTGGACTCGTTCATGGATCGCGGCTTTAACTACGATTTTCATGAGTATTTCTCCCTGCTTGGGTTGGGTTTTATCGCTGTGCATGTGATCGTGCTGATGGCTGATAAATATTTGCCTTATACCATCTGGCAGGTATTGATTCCCTTCCTGTCTCCATATCGTCCATTTTGGGTGGGAGTCGGAGTCATCGCACTTTATCTTTCCCTATTGGTGACGATCACCTTCTATCTTAAAGCAAAGATCGGAATGGCAACATTTCGTAAGATCCATTACCTGAGTCTGGTGGCGTATCTTGGTGCGACCTTGCACGGTCTATATGCAGGTACTGATTCAGTCCTGCCAATTGCAAACCTGCTTTATAAAGGCACATTCCTTATCACGCTCTTCCTGGTTGCGTATTGGGTGATTTTGCTGTATTTCAGAAAGCAGGAAGAACAGAAATTAAAGATGGAGCAATTGCGGGAAAAATCGCGTAATAAAGGAAAGTCTCGTTCGACCACAGCGGTAAAGAGTTTTCGTTAAAAGTAAGCCACAGCTATCAATTCAGGAAAGTGGTCTTAAAAACCTTGAATGCCAATAATTTGTGTTATACTCTCGCCGCTCTCAATGGAGAGCAATTTTTTGGGAAATGGTTTTGATCACTCTAAACTGCAAGCCCGATGAACCTTACTCGGGCTTTTTTGTTGGGCGGGTTTACTTGCAAAAGTAAACTTTGTTGACAGGAAGGAAGTTAAACGGAGTTGTCAAAACATTTCATAATTCATGTATGTCATTGCGAGGAGGTTGCTCTTCCCGACGAAGCAACCTCCAACTTAGAAGGAGATTGCTTCGTCGGGCTGGCGCCCTCACAATGACATAACAAAAGGAAATCTATGACAACCGAATTTACTTCTTTAAACCTGCGTCCAGAGTTGGAGCAGGCCATTGTTGACCTTGGCTATATTACGCCAACCGGTATTCAAGAAGGCATGATCCCCCTCATGCTCACCGGCGTGGATGTGATCGGTCAGGCCCAAACAGGCACTGGCAAGACTGCCGCCTTCGCACTCCCCATTCTTCACAATTACATACATCAACGACTGCCGCAGGCGCTTGTGCTCGCGCCTACGCGTGAACTCGCTGTTCAAGTCGCCGCTGCCATGGAACAATATGGCAAGCATCTTAAAGTGCGCGTGCTGGCTGTTTATGGCGGACAACCTTACGGCCCCCAAGTCAACCAGCTCAAACGCGGCGTGGATATTGTTGTCGGCACACCCGGACGTATCATTGACTTGATGGAACGCAAAGTTCTGGACTTGAGCATGATCAAGACCGTTGTGCTGGACGAAGCCGATGAAATGCTTAACATGGGCTTCATTGAACCCGTGGAGGAAATCCTCTCCGCGACTCCTGGCATACGACAGACCGCTCTCTTTAGCGCGACCATGCCCGTGCGCATTCGCTCCCTTGCAGAACGCTTCATGCGTGACCCGCAATCGGTCATCATCAAACAGCCGACGATGACGCTGTCAGGGACTGAGCAACGCTACTACCTCGTCCACGAAGGCGATAAACTAGCAGCGTTGACAAATCTCTTTGAAATAGAACCCATTACCAGCGCGTTGATCTTCGTCCGCACGCGCATCGAAACGGGACAGTTGGCAGGTCAACTCTCAGCGCGTGGATTCCCCGCCGAAGCCCTGAATGGTGACCTCGAACAAAATGCGCGCGAACAGATCCTCAACAGATTCCGCAGTGGCCAAATCAAAGTTTTGGTTGCCACGGATGTCGCTGCGCGTGGTTTGGATATTGACGATATTTCGCACGTCTTCAATTATCATTTGCCGGATGATGCCGAAGTGTATGTCCATCGTATTGGACGCACAGGGCGCGCTGGCAAGACGGGTATTGCCATTTCATTATTTGCCCCGCGTGAAAAACGACGTTTGCGCGAGATCGAACACCTGACCAAGCAGGCGATGACTCTTGGAAAACTACCCACCGCAGCGGATATTATGCAGCACCGTGAGGATCAGGTTTTAGCGCAAATGAAGATCTGGCTCGGCCGCGGACGTTATCAACGTGAGCGCGAACTCGTAGCGCGTTTGGTTGAGGAAGGTCACGACCCAATGGAAATCGCCGCCGCCGCTTTGAAGTTGTCACGTGCTGATGAGAAGCAGCGCCCTGTGGCGAATGTTACGGATGTTGTGGTGTCTGAAAGCCGCTCCTCTTATCGTGGCGGTGACCGGGAATTTGTTCGCGGTAAACCTCAGGGTAGAGACGGCGGCAGACGTGACCACGAAACTGGCCGACGCGGGGATCGAGACTCTGGCAACAAGCGGGCATCCCATGAGGCGGGCATGGTGCGCTTGAAGTTGAACAAAGGCAAAGAGAACGGCGTTCGCCCGAATGATATTGTCGGCACCATCGCGCATCACGCTGATATTCCTGGCAGTGTCATTGGCAAGATCCGCATCGAAGACAAGTTCACCTATGTGGACGTGCCTGATGAATTGGTCGAGAAGGTGCTGAAACACAACGGCAACTATCGAATTGGAAAAGATAAGTTCACTTTGGTAAAGTCGTAATATCAAATAATGTCGTTGCGAGGAGGGTATTTTCCCCGACGAAGCAATCTCCTGATATTTGGAGGTTGCTTCAGGCAAAGAACAAGATCGCCCTCGCAACGACATAATAATATTTTTTAAAAGTGGTCATTGACACAACCACATCACCGTGATAAAGTAGTGCCCTACACGGATACCAGTAGTTCGCTTTGGAAGTATAACCATCGGCTCATGGGTACAAGTCCATGAGCCGTTTTGTTTTGTCTGTTCTGGCGAAAGAACCGGGTCCTCCAAATTTTTTTCTTGCCTAAGGAGGCAAACAATGTCAGATCGTATTCTCGGAACAGTCAAATGGTTTAACGGAAGCAAAGGCTACGGCTTTCTCGCTCGCGAAGGCGGCGCGGATGTCTTTGTCCACTTCTCCGCTATCCAGGGTGACGGTTTCAAAAACCTTGAAGAAGGTCAGAAAGTTGAATTCACCGTTGAGAAAGGCCCCAAGGGTCCGCAGGCTACTAACGTAGTTGTAGTCAACTAATTCATCCTGAATACTAAAAACTCCCTGAGATGAAAGTCTCGGGGAGTTTTTTATTTATTTTTACGATGATTCTATGCGCCCTTTCTTACTGCCAGCGCCGCACCGATGATGCCTGCTTCGTTCAACAATTGCGCAGGGACAATGGGTGTTTCAATGGTCAGCAGGGGCAGGAATTTTTCAGATTCTTTGCTGATGCCGCCGCCGATAATGAACAGATTGGGCCAGAAGAGTTTTTCCATCCTCTGCAAATAGCTGTTCAGGCGCTTGGCGTATTTCTTCCATGAAAGGTCTTCGCGTTGACGTGCCGCATCGGAGGCGCGAAATTCTGCATCCATGCCATCCATTTCCATGTGACCAAACTCGGTGTTGGGGAGCAGTTGTCCGCGGTGGAAGATGGCTGAGCCGATGCCCGTTCCAAGCGTGAGCATGATCACCGTCCCGGGCTGTCCGCGACCTGCGCCGAAAGCCATTTCAGCCAGTCCCGCCGCATCCGCATCGTTGATCATGGTGCAGTCACAGCCTGTGATCCTGGTGAAGAGCGCATCTGCATTTGTGCCAACCCATTTTTCTGAGACATTCGCTGCCATCATGGTCACGCCGCCTTTGATCGGTGCGGGGAAACCAATGCCGATGGGACCAGTCCAGTTGAAGGATTGTGCGATCTGCTTGACAATTTCCGCCACAGGCTCAGGTTCACCTTTTGGGGGCGTTTTGATGCGAAGCCGATCCGCAAGAAGTTGTCCCGTTTCTGTGTCTACGGGAGCGCCTTTGATACCCGATCCGCCTATGTCAATTCCGAGAATTTGCATGGTTTATTCCTAAAGTTGGATTTTGTTGCAGGGAGATTTAACCACAAATATCGTGAGATGCAACCCCTAACATGAATCAAAAAGGAGCAAGCCGCAGTTGCGACAGTGCGCTTAACACCTGCATTGTGCTTCATACTTTGATTTTGCAACTATTGAGCTATTCCAATCTCTTCAACGAACTCAAAATAGGTTTGCCCGGAATACCCGCGTGGGATCGGTGGCATCTTTTCAAAGGTGGATTGTATGATCTGGTTTGATTTCGTCTCGCTGCTCTTGACGATGCCATGCAGTACATCCAGGGCGTGATAAGCCATTTCCTTATTTGCGCGATTCTTTCTGCCCATTCTCATTGACCAGGCCATTTCTGCCACTCCGAGTCCTCGGCATTCGTCGTTGAACGCATGGCTTTGCTGCATGATGAAAGGCTCGTTATTCCCTTTCAGAATGACCTTGACCTCTCCACCGAAGCCATTCGGGTCTGCCATGTACATTATGCCCATGGTTCCGAACAATACCAGGCTGGGTTTCTCCGGCAAAATAAAGATCGAGTTTGAATCGAACAAGATGTTTCCGACTGTGCCATTCTCGAATTGCAGGATGCCTGCCATAAGATTCTCGCATTCAACCTGGAAAGATTCGCCAAAACGTTCCAGTGAATAATCCGGTCTTTCCGGCTTCCTGGTTTGAACAACCCCTGACACTTCTTTGACAGGTCCCAGGATGCTCAGCAGCGCGGTAATGGAGTAAATCCCCACGTCAAAACCAATTCCTCCGCCTGGTTTTGCTGTGAAAGGGAACGCCCGATTGAGAATATCACTATCTCTTGTAAATGCAGCAGTAGCACGAAGTGATCTCGCCGATCATGCCGCTGTCAACCACGTATCTTGCGGTTTGTATTGCTGAACCTAGAAACGTATCCGGGGCTGCGCCAAGATACAGATTTTTTTGGTCGGCAATTTTTACCAGTTCCGCCGCGTGGTCCAACTCCACCGCCAAAACCTTCTCAGTGTAAACATGTTTGCCCGCTTCAAGCAGTTGTTTGATCACGGAATGATGCGCAGTTGGCGTGGTGAGGTTGACAACGATCTCGATGGAATCATCCGCCAAAATTTCCTCCATGGTGAGAGCCTTGATTCCGTATTTTTGCGCCTTCCCTTGAGCCTTTTCAGGATTTCGGTCACAGCAACCCACCACATCGAGGATTTTGAACTTGTTGGTCATCGTGCCCAGATAGGCATCGCTGATCGCGCCGCATCCGACAACTGCTGTTTTTACTGGCTGAATTTTCATAGTTGTTCTTCCTTGTTATGACTTAAGCCGATAGGAGACGAATGCAATGGTGCGGTTATCGGGAGACCAGGAGTTCACGTTCATCGTTCCCTGTCCGCCAAATAAACTCACGATAGTTTTTGATGCCCCACCGTCAGCGGGGATGAGGCGCAGTTCCACATTCTTGTTGGCGGGATGATCGCCCGGATCCACATCACCTTTGCGATAGGCAATGTAAACGACCCATTTGCCATCGGGTGAAACGTGAGGAAACCAGCAGTTCGCCTCTTCCTTGACCATGTGAGTTGGGTTGGAACCATCCACTTCCATGCGCCAGACTTGCATCAGCCCAGTCCGCGTGGAATTGAACCAGATATGTTTTCCATCGGGAGAATATTCTGGGCCATCGTCCAGACCGGGCAAATTGGTGAGTTGGGTTTCCGCGCCGCCGTCCACGGAGATGGTGTAAATGTCATACTGTCCGCCGCGCTCGGCGCAATAAGCCAAACGTTTACCGTCTGGTGACCAGCCGTGCAAATAGCTGGGACCTTTTTCAGTCACCAACACCGGGCTGCCACCTGTCAATGGCAGGATATAAATTCTTGACGTTGCATCTTCGTTCGTGAAATGACTGACTGCAAGTTGTGTGTTATCCGGCGAGAGGACATGGTCGTTATTGCAATCAATCGCAAAACCAGCATCGATCTCCTTGATCTTCACCAGTTGCCAGTTCATACGTAAACATGTGTCCCTGGCTGTTATATACCAAATATCTGCCATCCTGCGTCCAGTTGGGCGCTTCGATGACATAGTCAAACTCCTTGAGGACAGACCTGACCCCGGTGTGTACATCCACCGTTTCCAAAATACTGATCGAATCGCGTTCTGCGAACCATTGTCGAAGTGAGTTGATATCCATTTGTTTGGTCTCCAATCTTTTATTTCAGTTCATCCAGTGGAATGGTCGTGCCGCCCAGCAGTCCTTTAAATAACTCAAGGTAGTCAGCTTGATCGTTCACGCTGAGTTCCAGCCCCAGCTGCTCTTTTGAGTCAACGTAACTATACGAGCCGTTTGGGTGATAGCCAATGTG
Organism: uncultured Chloroflexia bacterium; assembly: GCA_963833175.1. GTDB lineage: Bacteria > Chloroflexota > Anaerolineae > Anaerolineales > Villigracilaceae > Villigracilis. The sequence continues at coordinate 23,996 of CAWHXC010000014.1, read as the reverse complement.
ATATGGAAGTCCCACGCCGATGCCGGAGAGCGTTTGTTGAAATGCTTTCCGATCATTTACAAGAACGCAGAAGTGAAAAACACCTTGACCGTATTTCTCCAGGAATGTCCTCCATGGGCTGGGAGACTGCCCCGGCTGTATCAATTCAAGAACAAAATTTTCAAGCTGATATTTTGCAACCTGACAATCCTTATATTCGGCTGCGCTGCCATTGGTGTAATGGAGAATCCCATCTGGGAAGATGGTTTCGATCTTTTCCTCAGCGACGCCCAAAACCTTGGCCCAATTTGCGTTGACCTTCCTGACATCACTGACAACAATACATACTTGCGTGATGATTTTATTTTCTGTCATAGCTCTTAATGCTCCTTGTGAGTGTTGTGAATATCTTGCCGTCTCGTTGTATGCGTTAACAATAACATAATCCTTCCATAAAAAATCAGGCGTTTTTCTATATTATTCCTTCCCCAAAACCCTTGACTTGGAGTCGACTCCAGGTGATAGAACTCTCTTTCGAGGTGAATTATGAAAATCGCAGAAGTTAGTGAAAAATATGGTATTTCATCGGATACGCTGCGCTACTATGAGCGTATTGGACTCGTCCCGCCAGTAAATCGAAATGGCGGCGGCATCAGAGATTATAACGAACTCGATATAAGACGGGTCGAATTCGTCAAATGCATGAGGAGCGCAGGGCTTCCTGTTGAAGTGCTGATCGAGTACATCGGATTGGTGCAACAGGGCGACAAGACCATCGAAGCCAGAAAAGAGATCCTGACCGAGCAGCGGGAGTTGCTGGTAGCCAGAATGGAACAAATGCAGAAAACCCTGGACATTCTGGATCACAAGATCGAAGTGTATGAAAAAGCTGTTTTGAAAAATGAGAAAGAAATGATCCCGGTAGAGGACTAAAAGGAGAATTAAAAATGCAAAAGCGTAAACTTGGAAATAGCGGACTGGAAGTCTCAGCCCTCGGGCTTGGCTGCATGAGAATGAGCTTTGGCGACACACCGACTGACAAGCAGGAAATGCTCGCTTTCATGCACAAAGCTGTTGAGCGAGGTGTGACCTTCTTCGATACTGCGGAAGTGTACGGTCCGTTCACGAACGAGGAGTTGGTCGGCGAAGCGCTGGAGCCGTTCAAGGGTCAGGTGGTGATCGCCACGAAGTTCGGCTGGAAGCATGGAGAAAAGGGACCGAGTCCAGCGGTTGGTCTGGACAGCCGCCCGGAGCAGATTCGGCGTGTGGCGGAGGCTTCGCTCAAACGTCTGCGCGTCGAAGTCATCGATTTGTTCTATCAGCATCGTCCCGACCCGAATGTGCCGATGGAAGATGTGGCTGGCGCGGTCAAGGATCTGATTCAGGCAGGCAAGGTCAAGCATTTTGGCTTGTCCGAAGCGAATGCCGATCAGATCCGCAGCGCCCATGCGGTTCAACCTGTCACCGCCTTGCAAAGCGAATATTCCATTTGGTGGAGAAATATCGAAGCCGACATTTTGCCGACCTGCGAGGAACTTGGCATTGGGGTTGTGCCCTACAGTCCGCTGGGACGGGGTTACCTGACTGGCAAGGTTGACGAGAACACGACCTTCGACAGCACCGATATTCGGGCTCGAAATCCGCGCTTTGCACCAGAGGCGATCAAAGCCAACCGGGTCGTGATCGACCTGTTGGAGAAAATCGGCGCGGAAAAAGGCGCCACCCCGGCACAGATCGCGCTGGCCTGGCTGCTGGCGCAAAAACCCTGGATCGTACCCATTCCGGGTTCGCGCAAGCTTGAACGTCTTGATGAGAACATTGGAGCGGCTGCTGTCGAATTGACGTTAAATGATCTCAGTGAAATCAAGGAAGCCATGTCACAGATTACGGTGGTTGGCGACCGATATTAAGAAAATATCCTTCCGATACAAAAAAGAAAGCAGGATAAAAAATGCAAACACGAAAACTTGGAACAGGCGGCTTGGAAGTTTCGGCTATTGGATTGGGCTGTATGGGAATGAGCGTAAATTATGGTACATCCCCAGACAAGCAGGAAATGATTACCCTTGCACGGTCCGCAGTGGATCAAGGCATCACCTTCTTCGATACGGCCGAGGTTTATGGCCCGTTTACGAATGAAGAGTTGGTCGGTGAAGCGCTTGCTCCCGTTCGTGGACAAGTGGTGATCGCCACAAAGTTTGGCTTCGATGTTGATCCTGAGACACGTCAGCGAAGAGGCTTGAATAGCCGCCCGGAGCACATCAGGCAATCTGTGGAAGCATCGCTCATGCGTCTCAAGGTGGATACGATTGACCTCCTCTATCAGCATCGCGTTGACCCAAATGTCCCCATCGAAGAGGTGGCTGGCACTGTGAAAGATCTTATTGAAGAAGGCAAAGCCAAATACTTCGGGTTGTCTGAAGTGAGCGCCCAAACAATTCGGCGGGCACATGCAATATATCCAGTCGCTGCTGTGCAGAACGAATATTCCTTATGGGCACGGGATTTGGAAGCGGAAGTGTTACCAACTTGCGAGGAACTTGGTGTTGGCTTCGTTCCCTGGAGTCCCCTCGGACAGGGTTTTCTAACTGGCAAGGTCAGTACCGACCAGACCTTCGAGGCTGGCGACGTGCGCAGTTGGTTTCCCCGTTTCACACAAGAGGCGATGGAGGCCAACCAGCCGCTTATTGCTCTCCTCGGCAGGATTGCTGAGAAGATTGAGGCGACGCCAGCCCAGATCGCGTTAGCCTGGCTGCTCGCCCAAAAGCCTTTTATTGTGCCCATCCCAGGCACGCGTAAATTAAACCGTTTGGAAGAAAACATAGGCGCGGCTGATATTGAACTGACATCCGATGATCTGCGTGAAATTGATAGCGAAGTTTCGAAGATCAACGTGCAAGGCGCTAGAGGAAGTGGACGCGAACAACTTGTTTGAGATGGTTGTCACAGATTCCACTGCGATCAAGATGCAAACAAATTGGAAAGGTAAAAACGATGAATATTAGTGAAACGGCGCTCAAGAACCATGAAGAATTATTTCCGAATCGCAAATCGAAATTAATGGAAACCGACCCTGAACTGATCGAGGTCTTCGATAATTTCGCTTTTGATGAAGTGCTTCAATATGGAAATCTGGATACCAGAACCAGATTGATGGTCATTCTGGCATCCATGATCGCCTGTCAGGCTCTCGCTGAATATAAAGTGATGCTGACCGGCGCGTTGAATGTTGGCGTCACTCCGATTGAAGTGAAGGAAATTGTGTATCAGGCTGTGCCGTATGTTGGGATGGCAAAAGTGTACGATTTCATCCACGCGACCAATGAAATTTTGGAAAGCAGGGGAATCAAACTGCCGCTGGAGGGACAATCCGCTACTACACCGGAAACACGCTTTGAAAAAGGGTTCGCGTTACAAAAGGACCTGATCGGCGCGGAAAGAATCGACAAGATGTATGCCGACGCGCCAGCCAATCAACTCCACATTCAAAAATATTTATCGGCGAATTGTTTTGGTGATTATGTCATCCGCAATGGTGTGGATGTAAAAACGAGGGAACTTTTAACGATTTCCATGCTGCTCTCTCTGGGCGGATGCGAGCCGCAATTAAAAGGGCATATCCAGACCAATATAAATGTGGGAAATGATAAAGAAACCATGCTGAGTGTGGTGACCCAATTGCTACCTTATGTTGGATATCCAAGAACTTTAAATGCCATCAGATGCATCAATGAAGTATTGCCTGAATAATGATCCAATTGGAAGCGATAGGAGCTTGAAAAATGCAAAATATAAACTTGGAACAAAAAGTAATCGATCTCTCCAAAGAGAAATGGCGCTGGATGTCAGAGCGCAACATAGACACTCTGGACGCGCTCTTCCATGAAAAGTCTGTCTTTGTCCACATGGGCGGATCATGGGGAAAAGAGCGGGAACTCGAGATCATCAAAAGCGGTGGGATCCACTACAAAAAAGCGGACATTCACGAAGTGTCGGTGAATATCATTGACAACACAGCCGTCCTTTTAAACAGAATTACGCTGCTCGCCGTCGTTGGCGGCAATGAGGTCATTAATCCTTTCATGGTGACTGAAGTGTATGTACAGCAAGATGGCAGTTGGAAATTGGCGTCGCTCTCGTTCACCAAACTGCTTGTACAAGAATAAAACCATTAAGACCTGACAGGTTTTAGAAACCTGCCAGGTCTCACACAAGGAGAAAATCATGCAAACTATAAAATTGAACAATGGCGTTGAAATCCCTATTCTTGGCTTCGGTGTTTTTCAGATCGCTGACCCAGCCGAATGTGAACGAAGCGTGGTCGATGCCATTGAAGTTGGATACACCCACATTGACACCGCCGCTTCTTATATGAATGAAGAAGCGGTTGGCAGGGGAATCAAACAAAGCGGCGTCGCCAGAGAAAAATTATTTATCACGACAAAACTTTGGATTCAGAGCAATGGTTATGAAGGCACACTAAAAGCTTTTGAAAGGTCACTGAAACGCTTGCAGATTGGATTACGTTGACCTGTATCTCATCCATCAACCATTCGGCGATGTGTATGGTGAATGGCGTGCGATGGAAGAACTGTACGGACAAGGCAAAGCCAGAGCCATCGGGGTTTCCAATTTTCAACCTGACCGCATCATGGACTTGATGATCCACAACAAAATAACACCAGCGGTCAATCAGATCGAAGTCAATCCGTTCCAACAGCAAATCGACACGCAAACGTTTTTACAGGATAACGGCGTAATGGTTGAAGCCTGGGCTCCATTTGCAGAGGGAAAGAATAATATTTTCCAAAACGAAGTCCTGCTATCCATTGCCGCAAAGTACAACAAAAGCGCTGCCCAGGTCATTCTGCGCTGGCTTGTTCAAAGAGGAATCATCGCCCTTGCCAAGTCAACCCGAAAAGAAAGAATGATCGAAAATATCAGTGTGTTTGATTTTGAATTAAGCACGGAAGACGTGGCGGCGATCACAACCTTGGACACCAAAACAAGTTGTTTCTTTGACCATCGTGACCCGAAAATGGTGAAATGGCTGGGTGAGAGAAAACTGGATGTTTAATTGCAGATAAAAAAATCAGCCATCCCTTGTTTGCGTTGGATGAAAATGTTTGAGTGGATCCACTCAAACATTTTCATAGTCGAGCAGTTTTGTGATCGAAAATTCCATGTCCGCAGGTTACCACTTCACGGCACTTCCCTGCATTCAGTAATCTGTGCACATGATGGAACGGACGCAGAGATTGAGATTTTTGATAGTCTACCGCACAGGTTCAGGCTTGGCGAAGGGACGATTGCTGAAGGGGGATAGATCATGCGCTTAAATTCTGGGAGAACCAGATGGACTGAGGATGTATTGAGAATGAGAACAAAAAGAATACCAGGGATTATGGTTGTGTCGCTGTTTCTTATCGGTTTACTTGGGGCATGTGGAAGACGGAATGCATCGGACGTTACTTCGGTCCCTGATGTACCGGATAATGCAGTCACTGAAACAGTACCGCAGGAAACCGTAGCGGAGGAAGAAACTGACATGAACACGGGAAGCGGTACTGAGCAGCCAGTTCCGCAGGAACTTAAAATTATTCCTGCGGAGTATTTCCAGGCGGCAGATCAGCAGGGAACCTTGAGCGGACCTGTATTACGATACCTATGAATCCTTTTCCTATAATGAAAAATCAGAACCGCTTCAGAAGCATGCGGTTGTATATCTTCCCTATGGGTACAGTAAAGACCAGAAATACAATGTGTTCTATCTGATGCATGGCGGATGGGGTGATGAGACAATGACTCTGGGAACACCGAAAAGCCCATCCTCTTTCAAGAACGCCATAGATCATGCAATTTCTGCAGGCGAGATGAGACCACTGATTATTGTATGCCCGACCTATAACAATACAAATGAGAACGGTCGGGATTCTGCCAATTTTTCTTTGGCGATGCAGTTGACGGAAAACTATCACAATGAACTTATCAATGATCTGATCCCGGCGGTGGAAGGAACATACAGTACCTATGCTGCAAGCATAGGCAAGGATGATCTGATCGCTTCCCGCGATCATCGGGGATTCGGAGGTTTTTCCATGGGTTCTGTCGCGACCTGGCGAACGTTCCAGTATGGACTGGACTATTTTCGCTATTTTCTTCCGATGAGCTGTGGAACGTCATTGAATGAGGAAGAAATATTTGCCGCGGCGGAAGGACACGATCCGGATGATTTTTTCGTCTTTGTTCTGACAGGAACGGACGATTTCGCTTATTCCTATGATAAAGGCCGAACAGACCTGATGAGAACTTCCAAGTATTTTTCGGATGTTGATGATAATGTAAACGGCAATTTTGCATTTCGTGTGAAAGAGGGCTATTCACACAGTGGAACAGCAGCGATGGAATATACCTATAACGGCCTTATATGGTTTTGGAAGTAAGTAGGATTCTATACCCATTGAAGAATGGGTAACAAATATTTTTAGAAACAATTAGCAAATGAAGGTGTTGTTGTAATGAAATTCACTGTCCTGACAGGATTCTTATGTTTTACCCTCCTTCTTTCAACAGGTTGTGCGCAAAAAGACGCTACCAGCGATGCCGAACTTATTGTCCCAACATCTACGCCAAATGCTGCTGGCAATGAAGGAATAAATGGGAATGGTTCCGAAAGCACGACGGAAAACAGTATGCATTTGAAAACCAGTAGTACGATCCGTGACGTTGTAAACCATCCGGCGTTTGAAGGCTTCGGCCAGTTTATCCTTCCGCTGGATCGTGGGCGTTATGACATGGATATGCCGTTGGAGAACATCGCTTCGCTGCTGCCCTATCACAGCAATGTTGACCCGGTCGCAGCGGTTAATACGATCAACTATATGATCGATGAGGTGAACTCCGGAGAAACCATTTTCTATGACTTCTACACGGACCAGCAGAAGCAGTCAGACCCCACAAAAGAATCGACTGGACTGTTCTTCTTCCGTGGAAAGCCGGGAGCGCCTTTTGCACTCATTAGTGCAGGCGGCGGGTTTTCCTATGTGGGCTCTATTCATGAAGGTTTCCCTCTCGCAATTCAATTGGCGGAACAGGGCTACAATGCGTTTGTTATACAGTATCGTATTGGGGGCGCGAAAGTCGCCTGCGAAGATTTAGCGGCGGCGATCTCCTTTGTCTTTGCGAATGCTGAGAACCTGGAAGTTGGTACAGAGAATTACTCGCTGTGGGGTGGCTCAGCCGGAGCAAGAATGGCGGCATCTCTCGGTTCTTATGGTCCGGCTGCTTATGGAGGAGATGAACTGCCGCGACCTGCTGCCGTGGTGATGCAATATACAGGTCATTCTGATTATACAAAAAACGACCCGCCGACCTTTGTGGTTATTGGAGCGAATGACGGCATTGCCAGCCCAAGTACGATGGAACGGCGCGTTAATGCCCTCAAAGCTGCCGGAATTGATACGGAATTTCATAAATACCCAAATCTCGGTCATGGCTTTGGGCTGGGAATTGGCACAAGCGCCGAGGGTTGGCTGGATGATGCGGTGACATTTTGGGAAAAGCATATGCAAGAACGATGATGTACTTGTTTTAAACAAATTCGCAGACAACTTCAGAAGAAGATGATGGAGAAACAAAGATGGAATACACTCGATTAGGTTCAACAGGATTAAAAGTTTCACGAGTTTGCCTCGGCTGCATGAGTTATGGATTGCCGACCGAGAGCAACCCGTGGGTTTTGAACGAAGAGCAGAGCCGTCCTTATATTAAGCGCGCGCTGGAAGCTGGGATCAATTTCTTCGATACAGCCAACGTCTACGCCAATGGGACGAGCGAAGAATACCTCGGACGCGCCTTGAAAGACTTCGCAAAACGGGATGAGGTGGTGATCGCTACCAAGGTTCGTCAACCGATGGGCACTGGTCCCAATGACTACGGACTCTCTCGCAAGCACATCATGAGTTCCATTGACGCCAGCCTCAAACGGCTGGAGACAGATTACGTTGACCTGTATCAGATCCACCGTTGGGATTATGAAACGCCCATCGAAGAAACAATGGAAGCGCTGCATGATATTGTCCGCGCTGGCAAAGCCCGCTATATCGGAGCTTCAGCGATGTACGCGTGGCAGTTTGCCAAGGCACAATACACCGCTGACCTTCACGGCTGGACGCGCTTCGTCTCCATGCAAAATCACTACAACCTGATCTACCGCGAAGAGGAGCGGGAAATGATTCCGTTCTGTCAGGATCAGGGCATTGGCGTGATTCCCTTCTCGCCTTTGGCGCGGGGTGTGCTGGCGCGTAAAACTTCGCAAGAGGAAACCATCCGCTATCAAAGCGATTCCCTCGCCAAGAGCCGCTACGCCCAGGAAGATAACCTGACCACGGTCGAGCGTGTCAGTGAAGTGGCGGAAGCGCGCGGAATTCCCATGGCGCAGGTTGCCTTGGCATGGATGTATTCCAAACCCATCGTCAATTCTCCGATCATCGGCGCGACCAAGCCTCATCATTTGGAAGATGCCCTCGCTGCGCTCTCTGTCCAACTCACGGCAGAGGAAATCGCGCGATTGGAAGAACCACTATCGCCCTCATCCCGTGATTGCTCACGCGTAGAAAAATTTTAACAGGAGACTAATATGAAAATTGGATTGCAAATCCCATCCTTCAAGGTTCCCGGCGGTACGGCTGCCATTCGACCTGCATTGAAGGAGATCATTACAACCGCAGAAGAAGCCGGCTTTTACAGCCTCTGGGTGATGGATCATTACTATCAAATTAAAGGCTTGTTTGGGGAAGCATATACCGACCCCATGTTGGAAGCCTACACCACGCTCGGATATTTTGCAGGGTTGACAGAGAAACCCCTTCTCGGCGTATTGGTAACAGGCGTTATTTATCGGCATCCTGCTGTGTTGATGAAGATGGTCAATACCCTTGATATTCTCTCAGGCGGTCGCGCTTATTTAGGCATTGGCGCAGCATGGTATGAGGATGAGGCAAAGGGGAATGGCATTCCCTATCCGTCAACATCCGAACGCTTTGAACAATTGGAAGACACCCTGAAACTGGCGAAAGCGCTTTGGGCTAGTGATGAGACATCTTTTGCGGGCAGACATTTTTCCGCCCCGGCAATCACCAACAATCCGCGCCCGCTTTCAAATCCGCATCCGCGTATCATGATCGGCGGTACAGGTCCCAATAAAACCCTCCGAATGGTCGCAGAATATGCGGATGCCTGCAACATTGGGGATTGGGTTGGGAGAGAAAACATGCAAAAAGCGCTCGATGATATCAAGAGGCACTGTGAGGCACTGGGGCGCGATTACAATGCGATTGAAAAAACATCCCTGTGTACCGTGAATCTTTCTGCCAAAGATACTGTCAGCAGCATTGTCAGCCAAATCAAGCAACTCTCTCAAATGGGATTCACGCATACCATTTTCAACATGCCAGATGCGTATTCTATGACTTCGCTCAAAACTTTTGGAAAAGAAATCATTCCAGCAGTAGCGGAACTCTAAAAACAAGGCGAATCAGATTTGATTTGCCATTCAACAAGATTAAAGAGGAGATGTACCATGAAAGGAACTATGTTGTACGGCGCACGAGATGTGCGCTTTGAAGACCGCCCAGACCCGACAATTATCGAACCTACCGACGCGATTATTAAACTGTCCGCAGCTTGTGTCTGCGGCTCTGACCTTTGGCCCTATCGCGGCATTGACCCAGTGAAACAGCCCGTGGCGATGGGACACGAGTATTGCGGAATCGTGCAGGAAGTGGGCGGCGAAGTCAGGCACATCAAACCTGGTCAGTTCGTGGTTGGCTCGTTCTTCGCTTCGGACAATACCTGCGAGATTTGCAATTCTGGTTATCAGTCTTCCTGTGTCAACAGACAACCTGGCGCTCCCACAGGTGCGCAAGCGGAGTATGCCCGCATTCCGCTCGCGGATGGCACGCTGGTCGCCACACCAGAACTGCCGCCCGCTGATTTAATTCCCAGCCTGCTCTCCACCTCTGATGTGCTTGGCACAGGTTGGTTTGGCGCGGCGGCGGCTGATGCGGGACCTGGCAAAACGGTGGCGGTGGTCGGCGATGGGGCGGTAGGACTGCTTGCCATCCTCTCTGCCAAACAGATGGGCGCGGAGCGAATCATCGCCATGAGCCGCAACCCAGACCGCCAAAAACTCGCGCTGGAATTCGGCGCAACCGACATCGTGACCGAACGCGGCGATGAGGGCGTTGCGAGAATCAAAGACCTCACCAACGGGCTTGGCGCTCATTCGGTGATTGAAGCGGTCGGCACACAAGAATCAATGATGCAGTCTATCCGCGCTACGCGGGCGGGCGGTCACGTTGGTTTTGTGGGCGTGTTGCATGGCGTGGAAATTGAAGGCTGGGAATATTTCTTCTCACACGTTCATCTGCACGGCGGCCCCGCTCCCGTGCGCAATTATCTGCCCCACTTAATTGACTTGGTCTGGAATCGCAAAATCAACCCTGGCAAAGTGTTCGATTTGACCCTGCCGCTTGCACAGGTGGCGGAAGGCTACAAGGCAATGGATGAGCGTCACGCCATCAAGGCGTTGTTGATTCCGTAATGAGGAACATATGACCGTATGGACGAGCGACGAGCTCAACAAGATCGGTTCAGCCGAAGAATTACAAATTGCGTCATTGCGTAAAGATGGCACGCTGCGCTCCATGCGGATCATTTGGGTAGTCCGCGTTGGTGACGATCTATACGTGCGCTCTGTCAACGGGCGTACATCTGACTGGTTCCGCGGCGTGCAGACTCGGCACGAAGGTCACATCCGCGCGGGCGGCGTGGAGAAAGATGTTATCTTTGTAGAAGAGCCTGACGCGGACATCAACGATCAAATTGACGCTGCCTACGCAAGCAAGTACCGCCGCTACGCCAGCATCATCCCCAGCATCAACAGTCCCACCGCGCGAGCGGCTGCCATCAAACTTGTGCCGCGTTTGTAATTCACTTAATCTGATATCAGAACTCTGTAGGATATGCATGCAAGTAAATCAACAGCAAAACCCGCCTGCCAATCATAAGGCCGCCATTGGCCTGTGGGCGATATTCATCGCGCAGTTCGTCAGCTTTCTTTTCATCAACGCTCGCAATATTGCCATGCCTGGGATCATCAATGATCTGGATGGGATGGCGCTCTTTTCCTGGCTGATCGCGCTGCCCGCGCTCGCCGGAGCCGCTTCGACATTGCTCTTTGGCAAGCTCTCAGATATCTACGGGCGACGCGCGATGCTGCTGCTCTCCATTGGGATCTTTATAGTAGGGTTGGGTATTTCAACCAGAGCCACAACGATGGGTTTTCTGGTTGCGGCAGCAACCTTTATGAGCATTGGGCATTTCCCGATCATTCCACTCTGCTTTTCGGCCATCGGCGATCTCTTTGTGCCCACGGAGCGCGCAAAATGGACCGGACTGCTCAGCCTGCCGAGCGGCGTTGCGGCGCTGATCGGACCTGTGCTGGGAGGTGTCATCGCCGAGAGTAAGTTTGGCTGGCGCGGGCTGTATTGGGGCACGATCCCGCTGATGTTGATCGCAGGGGGACTGGTGATCATCGGGTTACCGAGAAATGTGCAGAAAATTAAACCCAAAATGGATATTTGGGGCACCTGTGTGATGGTGTTTGCTACGGCAACTCTCATGTTTGGGTTTTCGTCATTGGGTGCGTCAAACAGGCTTGGGCTGGGCGTGATCCTGCTCGTGCTGTCACTGGCTGCCTGGGTCGGCTTTATCCAAATCGAACATAGGGCGGAAGCGCCCATCCTTGATCCGCAAATATTCTTGAATTGTACCTTTATGACAGCGGCCGGAGCCGGATTTTTATCCTTTTTCGGTCTGCTGGGGATCATTGCTTATTCGCCGATCTTTGTGCAAAGCGTGATGGAGATCAACCCGACGATGAGCGGTTCGATGCTAACCCCGTACACCACCATCGTCGCCTTTGTCGGAATTCCGGCTGGATTTTTACTGGCAAGGACCAAGCGATACAAGTGGATGTACAATGGTGGCTATGCTATTGCGACCATGGCCATGTTCGCCATGTGGCGCTTTACCGCCGACACACCCGTCTGGTTGTATGTTCTCGTCACAGCTATCGCCGGGTTTGGTTTGGGCGCGCTGGGAATGATCAATACCCTGGTGGCGCAGTTTGCAGTTCCCAGGCGGTTATTGGGTGTAGCGGTTGGCGCGATGTTCTTTTTCCAGATGATGGGGCTGGTTGTCGCGCCGGCCTTGTTGGGTCTGGCGCAAAGCAGCGCCCCAGACTTGGAAAGTGGTTTAAAGCTGGTTTTTCTGGTGGGTGCAGTTACCATGCTGATGGCATTGCTCTTGATCCTCACCATCCCTGAAGTATCGATGGAAGCAGAGGTACCGGAAAAATATGACAGTGTTGAAAGGAGTAAATCATGGAATACGTCCGATTAGGATCAACAGGAATGAAGGTCTCGCGCATCTGCCTCGGCTGTATGGGGTTCGGAGATTCAGAGTGGATTCACAAATGGGTGCTCAATGAAGAAAACAGCCGTCCGATCATCAAGAAAGCGCTCGAGATGGGAATCAATTTCTTCGATACGGCCAATGTCTATTCCATTGGAAAGAGTGAAGAAATCCTCGGACGCGCGTTGAAGGACTTCGCAAAACGGGATGAGGTTGTTATTGCTACCAAGGTGCGCGGTAAAATGCGCGAAGGCGCGAACGGTGAAGGGCTGTCGCGCAAGTCAATCCTGAGTGAGATCGATAACAGCCTGAAACGGCTTGGCACAGATTACGTTGACCTGTACCAAATCCATCGCTGGGATTACGAAACTCCAATTGAAGAAACGATGGAAGCGTTGAATGATGTGGTGCGGGCTGGTAAGGCGCGTTACATCGGCGCATCCGCCATGTTTGCGTGGCAGTTCCAGAAGGCGCTGCACGTCGCTGAGAAACATGGCTGGACTCGCTTTGTCTCGATGCAAGATCACTACAACTTGATCTACCGCGAAGAAGAACGCGAAATGCTGCCGCTCTGCCGCGCAGAGGGGATTGGGTCGATCCCGTATAGTCCGCTTGCTTCGGGAAGACTAACCCGCGACTGGTCATCCGAAAAGACGATGCGTTCTGAAACCGATCAAATCGCCAAAGGCAAATATGATGCCACCGCTGAAACCGATCAACGGGTCGTGGAGCGCGTCGCAGAGATCGCCGAAAAACATGGGGTTCCGCGCGTTCATATCGCGCTGGCCTGGCTGTTACAGAAAGAGCCGGTGACTGCGCCCATCATCGGGGCAACCAAGATCACGCATTTGGAAGATGCTGTCGGCGCTCTTTCTGTGAAACTGACCCAGGAAGAAGTCACATACCTGGAAGAGCCGTATGTGCCGCATCGCATCGTGGGTCATTCGTAATTTGCCAAAAGCCGCATAACCGAAAGAGAAGGAGCATTTTCTGTTTGTGAATCAAAAAGGAGCGGGACGCTTCGCAAAGCCTCGCTCCTTCTGATTACTTCTCACTTATTACTTTTTACTGCTCTACCCATGCCTGCTCATAAACCTTTCCATGCGATGCAGAGCTTCTTCGATCTTGCTGTATTCGGTGGCATAACAAGCGCGGACAAAACCTTCTCCGCCGGGACCGAAAGCGCTGCCGGGCACAACAGCCACGCTTTCTTCTTTCAGCAATGTTTCGGCAAAGGTTTCTTCGTCCATGCCGGAGGCGCGGATATCGGGGAATGTATAAAAAGCGCCGCGCGGTTCAAAGGTCGAGAGACCGAGTTTGTTGAAGCCTGCCACCATCAATCGGCGGCGGCGGTCATATTCGGTCACCATTTCCTGCACATGCGGTTCGCCTGATTTCAAGGCTTCGATTGCGGCATCCTGCGCAGTGGTCGGCGCGGACATGATCGTATATTGGTGGACCCGCAGCATGCCCTGAAGAATATCCTGTGGGGCACAGGCATAGCCGATGCGCCAGCCTGTCATGGCGTATGCTTTGGAAAAGCCGCCGAGTAAAACAGTGCGCTGCTTCAGGCTTTCATCGAGTGCGGGGAAGCAGACATGCTCAAAGTCATACACGAGGCGGTCATAAATTTCATCCGAGACAACGATCAGGTTATATTGTTCAGCGATTCTTCCGATCTCGACCATCACTTCGCGCGGGGCAACTGCTCCCGTTGGGTTGGATGGATAACCGATAAAAATAACTTTCGTGCGCGGAGTGATGGCTTTTCGAATGTCATCGGGGTCAATGGCGAAATTATTTTCGAGCCGCGCAGGAATTTCAACTGCCACACCGCCCGCCAGGATCACCTCAGCTTGGTAGGCAACAAAACACGGGGTCGGGATAATGACTTCATCGCCTGGCTCCAGGATCGCAGTGAACGTGAGGTACAACGCTTCTGAAACTCCAACTGTGGCGATCACTTCATGCGCCGGGTCATATTTCACGTTGTATAGTTTTTGTAAATTATCCGCGATTCCCTGGCGCAGTTGAAATTTTCCATGATTGGATGTGTAATGTGTTTCGCCGTTTTGCAGTGAGCGGATTCCCGCATCGAGGATCGGCTTGGGCGTGGTGAAATCTGGTTCGCCAATGCCCAGCGAGATCACATCCTTCATCGTTGCGACGATATCAAAAAACTTGCGAATACCGCTGGGCTTTAATCCAGCCACACGATTTGAAAGTCTTTGTACTTTATCAATTTCCTGCATTGAGACTCCTATAAAGGTTGAACATGCCAGTCATCTGAAAATTCCTGGTAGGTTAATTCAAAAGCCAAACCGTTCGTTGTTTTTACGCGGAACCCTTTTTCAGCGGGTCCGCGCCAGCGCGCCAAAATTTCTGCGATCTCATAGCGGTATCCCTGCCAGGTCAATGACAGCGGCCTTTCCGCATATTCAGTATCTGAGCGGCATTCAACGGTTTCCATGACTATAGAACGATGGAACTTGTATCGCCAATATTCAACTGCATGACGTGACCATCGCCTCTCCCTTTAACCCTGGCCTGTTTGCCGATCAATGAGCGATTCAACGCTGAATCTTTGATCTCGCAACCCGCCTCGATAATACTTTCAGCGATCTGGCAGTTTTCTATTTTGCACCCCGCACCGATGGATGCATGCGGCCCGATGGTGGAATTGGAGATTTCAGCCGTCGCATCAATTGACACAGGCTCCACGATCTTAACATTTGAGCCATTGAACTTTTGAGCCTTTGAGCCTTGTTTTTCCAACAAGATCTTGTTCGTATCCAGTGTCGCTTCGATCGTTCCCGTATCCAGCCAGGTGCTGATCTTGTTCGTGCGGACTTTCGCTCCGCTTTCGATCATGATGGAAATGGCGTCCGTCATGAAGTATTCATTCTTGAGCATCACGCCGCGTTCCATTTGCAGGTCTATCGCGGCGAGTACTTGTTCAGCACTCTTGAAATAGTAACAGCCAACCACCACGAGATTGTTGTCCATGCTTTGCGGCTTTTCAATGAAGCGTGTCACCCAGCCGTCTGCGCCTTCCTCCGCCACGCCAAAGCGGCGCGGATCGTCAACGGGCATGACCCATGCCACGCCGTCCGCTTCCTCTTTCGCGAGGAAGGAGAAGTCCGTTTCCATTAAAGTGTCTGAGAAACACATGATCATGGGACCCTGCAAATATTCGCGCGCCAATGACAACGCGTGCGATTGTCCCTTCATTTCATGCTGCACAACGAAATGAGCTTTGAGGTCCGGGTAGTGTTCCTTGATGAAAGGCGGAATTTGCAACTCACCCAGATAAGGGCCGAAAATGAAAACATATTCTGTGTTTTCAGGATCAGGCAGGGTTTTGAACATGTCGAGCAAATGTTCAAGTGAGGTTTTGCCTGCCACGCTCACGAGCGGCTTGGGCTTGCTCCACGTGTGCGGACGCATTCTGGTTCCCCAGCCAGCCATTGGGATAACGATCTTCATAGTATTTGCCATTGCAATTCTCCAGTGAAAGATTTCACGGTTATTTTACCAACCTTATCATAACAGTTGTAGTGACGACTTTAGCCGTTTAATGATGACTAATGTCGTCTTATTTACCACTTTCCAAATTGCGGGTTTTGGATGCCCGCTTGATATTCCTGCAAGCGGCGGAGGTGACCAGGCCAAAGGTTGTCGGGTAATTCGTTTAATGCGAAAGCGCGCAATTCTGCAATTTCACTGTCTGGTTTGCTTTTCACTTCAAAATTGGTGCAAATAAAAACGATGTTGTGGTCGCTTTTCCAATCTGTGAAGTTTGAATATGCACCCATTAAAGTTAATTCACCAAGTTCCGCGCCCGTCTCTTCGCGCGCTTCGCGGCGGGCGGCTTCTTCGAGGGTTTCATTACGCTTCAATCCGCCGCCAGGCATGAACCAGCCGGGCATGTAAGTCTGGCGCACAAGCCATACTTTTCCATCCTGTATCATCATCACACGCACGCCCATGCGGATCGGTCGGAAGATGAAGCAATAGACTTTAAAACCGAAGTAGAGAATGCGGATGAACATTTAAGCATGCCCTAATATCGGGTGCGGTTGATAGGACTCTTCGAGGTGATTGATCTCTTCATCTGATAATTTAATATCCAACGCGGCGATTGCCTGATCCAAGTGCTCGATCTTGCTCGACCCGACAATGGGTGCGGCGATATAGGGTTTGCTCAACACCCAGGCAAGCGCAATCTGCGAAGCGGTTACATTGTGATTCTTTGCAATCTCTGCGGCGCGCTCAGCAATGACAAAATCTTCATCGCGGAAGTAAAGTTCATCAGCAAACGGATCATTCTGTGCACGGGTGGTGTTGCCGCCCCCGCCGCGTTTACGGTCACCTGCGAAAAATCCACGTGCCATCGGGCTCCATGGAATGATTCCAATGCCCTGGTCTTTGCAAAGCGGGATCATCTCGCGTTCCTCTTCACGATAGACAAGGTTGTAGTGATCCTGCATGGATACGAATTTCGTCCAGCCATTGATCTCGGATGTATGCAGGGCTTTCATAAATTGCCACGCAAACATCGAAGACGCGCCGATATAGCGCGCCTTGCCTGCGCGGACAACATCATTCAATGCTTCCATGGTTTCTTCGATGGGCGTGTTGTAATCCCAGCGGTGGATCTGATACAAGTCCACATAATCCATTTGCAGGCGTTTGAGTGACTTGTCAATTGAATCCATGATATGTTTGCGCGAGAGTCCGCGGTCATTCGGGTCATCGCTCATTTGCTGATAGACCTTGGTGGCAACAACAAGGTTTTCGCGTTTCATGCCTTTTAATAAATTGCCTGTAACGCGCTCGCTTTCTCCCAGTGAATAAACATCTGCCGTGTCAAAGAAATTGATACCTGCATCCAGTGCGCGTTTGACAAATGGTTTTGCTTCGTCTTCCTCCAAAATCCATTCGCGCCATTTCTTTGAGCCGTAGGTCATCATCCCCAAACACAACCGTGAGACCCGTAATCCAGTTTTGCCGAGATTAGTGTATTGCATGTTTGCCTCCAAAGTTTAATAACTCCGAAGGAGTGGAATGATTATAGTTTGCAAAGGGTTTTCAAAAACCCCGAAGGGGTGTCATAATTCTCGTGAAATCATGCCATCCCTTCGGGATTAGAACGGTTATTTGCGTTGTTCTATAATCCTTTCATCCCTTCGGGATTGAATTCTGTGTAAGGTGTGCTAAATAATTTCCAATTTTGCCAGGCTTGCTGCCAGGCGCTTTAACCCAACAGATTTGAATTCTATGACAACGATCTCGTCGTTGTCTTGTATTTTGCTTTCCAGTACCATGCCCTCGCCCCATGACGGATGTTTGACGCGATCTCCAGAGCTGAATCTACTGCTGATCGTGACTGGAGCAGACCTGGGCGGCGGAGGAACCGTCCATCTTGATTCGGATGGGCTTGGGGTTCGGTAAAAACTTTGAGAGGAGGAAAATGAACTCGTGGGACGTCCCGTGCGAGTTTTTCCAACCAATAGATTTGCGGGAATGTCTCCGAGAAAACGCGATGGGTCGGTTGTTTCAGACATGCCGCGTCCGCCGCGTTGGATGGCGCGCAATAAATAAAGTTTATCTTTGGCGCGTGTGATGCCAACATAAAAGAGGCGGCGCTCTTCTTCCATTTGGGCAGGCTCATCGAAGGAACGGCTGTGCGGCAGGATGCCGTCATCCAAGCCGACGATGAAGACCGCGCCGAATTCAAGTCCCTTGGCGGCGTGGAGCGTGAGCAGGGTGGGGGCGTTTGCATCGGTGATGGTGTCCTGGTCGGCGACCAGCGCGATGTTTTCGAGAAACTCATCCAGTGTGCGGGTCGAAAATTCGAGCGCGAGGCGTTTTAACTCGAGCACGTTTTCCCAGCGATCCTTGCTTTCTTCTGAATCATCTTCAAGGATGTGGTCTTTATAATTGATGTCTTTTGCGATTCGGTCAAAGAGTTCGACGGTTGTGGATGTTTGTGCGAAGGCATGCCAGTTTGCGAGCATCCCGCCAAAATCTGCGAGGGGCAGGGCGGAGCGTCCAGTAAAGGATTTGTAAAAAGGTGAGTCTGCGCCGCGCGCGAGATCAAGTAAAACTGCGCCAGGGGATATGTTTGCTTGATTCGCAACAAGATGAAGTGTGGTCAGCGTTTTCTCGCCAATGCCACGCGGCGGCACGTTGATGATGCGTCCGAGAGCGGCTTCGTCGGCGGGGTTATGCGCGAGGC
This sequence comes from uncultured Chloroflexia bacterium, assembly GCA_963833175.1. Lineage (GTDB taxonomy): Bacteria > Chloroflexota > Anaerolineae > Anaerolineales > Villigracilaceae > Villigracilis. Next base: position 5,299 of record CAWHXC010000014.1, on the reverse strand, counting down.
GAATGAAGGCGATCATGTCTTTAACTTCGCGGCGTCCATAAAATCTTTGCGCGCCAACAAGGCGATAGGGAAGCCGCGCTTGTAGAAACGCTTCTTCCAATAAACGAGACATGGAGTTGGTGCGGTACATGACCGCGCAATCACCAGGTTCAAATTGTCTGGATGCAACGAGTTGGGCAATGGTATCTACGACAAAAGAGGCTTCATCGTAATCGTTGTAGGCTTCGTGGAAAAGTATTTTTTCACCCGTGCCGCGCTCACTGAAAAGACGTTTCTTGTGGCGGTTGGTGCCGCGGTCAATGACGCTTGTGGCAGTATCAAGAATATTTTGATACGAGCGGTAACTTTCTTCAAGCAGTACAATCTGTGCTTCTGGGAAATCTTCTTCAAACCTTTTCACGTTTCTATAGTCCGCGCCGCGCCAGGCGTAAATTGATTGGTCGGGATCGCCCACGCAAAAAATATTCTTGTGCTGCGAAGCGAGGTGTTTGACCAAAGCATATTGCGCAAGGTTGGTATCCTGAAATTCATCCACCAGCACATGCCGAAATCTTTGCGCGTATTTATCACGCACGCGGGGTTATCCTCCAGCAGGCGCGCGGTGTAAACGAGCAGATCGTCAAAGTCCACGGCGTTGCTGGCGATCAATCTTTTTTGGTATTCAACATAAACACGTTTGACGACTTCGTCACGATAAGTATTGATCAAGTAATCATCGGGTCCAATGAGTTCATTTTTTGCGCGCGAGATGGCAGCGTGGATGCTTGGCGCGCGATATAGCTTGTCATTCAAATTCAATTCTTTGATGATACTTTTTACAATTCTTTCCTGGTCATCTGAATCGAAGATCACAAAATTCGATTCAAGCGGAAGATGCTCCACCTCACGCCGCAGAATACGCGCGCAGATCGAGTGGAACGTGCCAAGCATGATGCCGTCAGTCGCCTGTTCATTCAGCATGGACTTCACTCGGCTGTCCATTTCCTTGGCGGCTTTGTTGGTGAATGTGACCGCCAGGATCTGCCACGGGCGGACTCCTTCATTTGCGATCAGATACGCGATGCGCTGGGTCAGCACGCGCGTCTTTCCAGATCCCGGGCCTGCTACGACCAAAACGGGTCCATCGGCGGCTGTGACAGCTTTACGTTGTTGCGGGTTTAGTTTGTTGAGAAAATCCATGAGGCTCATTATAAATGCATCTGGCGGGGGCTTAGCCCCCGCCAGAGCGGATTGGGATGTTACTTATATACTTGTGTTGTCCTATTTCAATTCAGTTGTGCAGTTTGGACAGCGTGTGGCTTTGATCGAAATCGTGCTAAAGCAGTGCGGGCATTCCTTTGTAGTCGGCTCGGCAGGGGCAGCAGGGGCGGGAGCTTTCTTCATGTTGTTCGCTGCCTTTACAATGAGGAAGACGATAAAGGCCACAATGATGAAGTCAACGGTGGCTTGCAGGAAGGCGCCCCAATTGATAACAACCGATCCAATGGTGGTGGTTAGTTCGTCGAAATTTATGCCGCCCAGCAGCAGTCCGACAATTGGCATAATAATGTCATTGACAAGGGAGGTGATGATCTTTCCGAATGCGCCGGCGATAATAACGGCGACGGCGAGGTCAAGCACATTACCCCGCATGATGAAGGTCTTGAATTCTTTTAACATGATTTTCTCCTATGATTTTCGAAATTAATTATATTCAGATTCTATGTTAGGAAGGAAGGCTTGTCAACGATATGGGGGATTTTCAGGCATGCTGATTATTTGGGATGTCAGATGGCCGATCTTCTGGCGGAGTGGGGCGGGTTTTTAGCAAGGTGATGTGGTTTAATGCTCCAATTGAATCATTTTGGATATGTATCGCCGAATGGCTTTTGTCAGTACCTAAGTAGTGCTTTTTGTCAGTAAAATGAGCATATAGACCACTTTGTCGGTAGCGCTTGTTGACGCCCTAAAGGAATTAGGTATAATTCAATTTGCTTGCTGGTAGTAGTAGTTGGTTTACTAGTTAAGTAGGTAGTCGAAATAAATTTGTAAACACTTGCCGCTCAGTTGGAGGTCTTGCCTCCGACTGGGTGAATTGAAGTCTAAAAATCTTTCGACAATTTACCAAGCAAATATCCCAAAGTAGAAAAGGACTTCGCGGATGCCTGATCTTATATTAGATGTGAATGGGCTTGAAACTCAATTCAAAACTCCAGATGGAATTGTTCATGCTGTAAATGGCGTCTCTTTTGGATTGAAGGAAGGTGAGACATTGGGGGTTGTGGGTGAGAGTGGTTGTGGTAAGAGTGTGACCATGCTTTCCGTTTTGGGCCTGGTTGCATGCCCTCCTGGAATGATAGCTGCAGGGGAAGCATTGTTCATGGGTAAAGACCTGCTTAGAATGCCAAGTGAGGAGTTGCGTCATATTCGCGGTGCACAGATCGCCATGATCTTCCAGGACCCAATGACATCGCTGAATCCTGTGTTGACCATTGGCCGTCAACTGGAAGAGCCGCTAATGCTTCATATCGGTATGACCAAGAATCAGGCTAGTGACCGCGCGGCAGAATTGCTTGGTATGGTGGGAATTCCGAAAGCCAAAGATCGTTTGAATGACTATCCTCATCAGTATTCAGGTGGTATGCGCCAGCGTGTGATGATCGCCATGGCGCTTTCTTGCAACCCTCAGATTTTAATTGCAGATGAACCCACCACAGCTTTGGATGTAACGATCCAGGCGCAGATCATGGACCTGGTTAAACGCCTGCGCAGTGAACTTGGCATGGCTATTGTCTGGATCACGCACGATCTGGGCGTGGTTGCCGGGTTGGCTCAACGCGTGCTTGTTATGTATGGCGGTTTTATTATTGAAGAAGCTTCTGTTACTGATCTGTTTGCCAACCCCAGCCACCCATATACAATTGGTTTGATCGGCAGCCTTCCGCGTTTGGATGGAAAACAACAGGGGCGTCTGTATTCAATTGAAGGCCAGCCGCCCGTCCTTTATCAAAAGCCCCAAGCCTGCCCATTTGCGCCGCGTTGCAAGTGGGTGATGGAACGTTGCTGGAAAGAAAATCCCTCCCTTACCCCGATTTCTGATGAACATCGTATAGCATGCTGGGTTGATATTAAGACGGGGAGCGCTCGATAATGTCTAATAACACTGATGTCCTTTTGAAAGTTGTAGACCTTAAGATGCATTTTCCCATCTATCGGGGTGTGTTTCAACGTCAAGTGGGAGCTGTCCACGCGGTGGATGGTGTTTCATTTGATGTCAGGCGTGGTGAAACACTTGGGCTTGTTGGTGAGTCTGGCTGTGGCAAGTCCACAACTGGTCGTACCATTCTGCAACTTTATAAGCCCACTGCTGGTGAAGTGATCTTTGAAGGCACGGATCTGGTCACCCTTAAACGTGAGGAGATGCGCTGGATGCGTCGCCAAATGCAGATGATCTTTCAAGATCCATATGCTTCACTAAACCCACGTATGACAGTTAGTGAAATTGTTGGCGAACCACTTTCGGTCCACGAGGTGGGTACGGGTAAGGAAATTCAGGAGCGTGTCGCGCATTTGCTTGAATTAGTGGGGCTTAATCCGAGTTTTGCCGGCCGTTATCCGCATGAATTTTCAGGCGGTCAGCGCCAGCGCATTGGCGTGGCGCGCGCGCTTGCCTTGCAGCCTTCCTTTATTATTTGCGACGAGCCGATCTCTGCCTTGGATGTATCCATTCAGGCACAGGTTGTGAACTTGTTGGAGGAATTACAGGAGCAGTTCAACCTGACCTATTTGTTCATTGCCCACGATCTATCCATGGTGCGTCACATCAGCAAACGTGTTGCGGTGATGTACCTTGGCGTGATCATGGAAATGGCAAATCGTGACGATCTATACCTCGAGCCTTTGCATCCGTACACACAGGCTCTTCTTTCTGCTGTTCCCATACCAGATCCTCTTGCAGACGTCAATCGAACACGTGTTATTTTGGAGGGCGATGTCCCTTCACCGGTTAATCCTCCCTCGGGCTGCCGCTTCCGCACACGCTGCCCGATCGCTGATAAGATTTGCGCAGAATCTCGCCCTGAATTTCGCGAGGTTAAGGCAGATCATTTTGTTGCTTGTCATATGGTCTCATAGTCATGTAAAAGGAGGTGATGCTTCGTAAGGAACGTTTCAAATTTGTATGCAAGAAGTTCGTATCCAAAAATTCACTAACTATTTTTGAGGAGAAGAAAAAAATGCGTAAAATGTTTGCTTTACTAAGCCTTTTAGTCGTGTTTAGCATGGCTCTGGCAGCTTGCGGCACCCCGGCCCCAACCGAAGCCCCTGCCGCCGAAGCCCCTGCTGCGACTGAAGCCCCTGCTGCCGAAGCCCCTGCTGCGACTGAAGCCCCTGAAGCAATGGGACCGCAGAGCCCATATATTGGCTCCGGCCAATTGGACGGCAATGGTGTTCCCACTGACTTCTTTGCTGATGTCCATATCCGCAAGGCGTTCAGTTATGCCTTTGACTGGGACACCTTTATTAATCGATGTGTCTCAAGGAGAGGCTGTTCAGTCCTTCCAATTGCCGCTTGCTGGCATGCCTGGTTATGATCCCAATGCCCCGCACTATACCTTTGATCTCGAGAAATCCGCCGAAGAATTCAAACTGGCTGACCTCGATCATGATGGTATCGCTGCTGGTGAAGACCCCGAAGGCGATGTCTGGACCACCGGTTTCCGCATCCAGATGCTCTACAACCAGGGCAACACCACCCGTCAGGCTATCGGTGAGATCCTTGCCTCCAATTTATCCAGTGTCAACGAATTGTTCTCGGTTGAAATTCTTGGTCTCCCCTGGCCCGCATACCTCGCTGGTCAGCGCGCTGGAACCATTCCGATCATGACCGCCGGCTGGCAGGAAGATATTCACGACCCGCATAACTGGTATCAGCCGTATACCACCGGTTCTTATGGCGGCCGCCAGAACATGCCTGATGAAATGAAAGCCCAGTTCAAAGAATTGCTGGACAAGGGCGTTGGCGAGGTGGATCCCGCCAAACGCGATGTGATCTATAAAGAAATGAATCAGTTGTACTACGACTTGAACCCCGGCAACATCCTCACCAGTGGCATCAGCCATGCTTATGAACAAAACTGGGTTGAAGGCAGAATCTTTAATCCCATTTATGCTGGCGATTACTATTACCCGATCTCCAAGGGAGCAGGTGCCAAGGACCCCACGACTTTCAACAATGTGACCTTTGGTGACCTTGAAACCTTGGATCCTGCCCGTATTTATGATACAGCCAGCGGTGAAATTGCGCAGAATATCTATGAAA
>CAWHXC010000013.1:0-138095 GCA_963833175.1 uncultured Chloroflexia bacterium | reverse complement strand
TAGGCAGGGATGATCTCCAGCGTATCGCCGCGCACGCGGAAGGTACCCGATTTCAATTCCATATCGTTGCGTTGATATTGACTCTCGATCAACTGGCGCAGCAAGGCATTGCGGCGATAGATCTCACCCACTTTGAGAGTCACCGTCCCTTTGCCAAATTCTTCTGGTGAGCCCAAACCATAAATGCACGAAACCGAAGCCACGATGATCACATCGCGGCGGGAGATGAGCGAGGTGGTCGCCGCGAGGCGCATCCGCTCGATCTCTTCGTTGATCTGAGTCTCTTTCTCAATGAACAGGTCACGGCGCGGCACATACGCTTCTGGCTGATAATAGTCATAGTAGGAAACAAAATAAGAGACCGCATTCTCAGGAAAGAACTCCTTGAATTCAGCATACAACTGCGCCGCAAGGGTTTTGTTGTGCGCCATGATCAGCGCAGGCTTTTGCAATTCCTGAATGACTGACGCGATGGTAAAGGTCTTGCCAGTGCCTGTGGCGCCAAGCAACACCTGATTCTTCATGCCAGCGCGGACACCTTCCACAAGTCCGCGGATGGCTTCGGGCTGGTCACCCATTGGGATAAAGGGAGCGTTAAGTTTGAAGTCCATAATTTTTTGTTGGGTCTGATTTGGGGAACGTCTGTTCTATTTTACTCTAAACGCGGAGTAAAAACCAGTGGGGTAAAAATATTTTTTATGGCGATGTTTGAGGGTTCGGAGTGGGAGGCTGGCGCAGGAACAGTAGAACCAAACCAGAGCTAATGAGCAGAATAACACCATTCAAGTAGAAGGGCACTCCTTTCCCGATGGTGTCATACAACAATCCACCGAGCAAAGGTCCGATGGCGAATCCCAGATTTTCTACAAAGTCGTAAAGCCCATATCCCATACCCAGTCTCTCATTACCTGTCAGATCAGCCACCAAAGCTGTTTCAGCAGGTTCGGATAATCCCCACATCACGGCTGATAAAGTATAAAGGACTGACAACCAAAACAATGAAGGCAAACCAGGCATGAATAGTGAGATGATCCCTGAGCCAGCCAGCCCGACAGCCATCATCGGCGCACGCCCAAAACGATCGCTCATTTGTCCCAGGCGGGTGGACAGGAAAGCCGCGACCAATCCAGCTGGGAAAAAAGCCCAGGCAATGGTCATAATATCCGTTGTGAATTTATCCTGCAAATAGATAAGATAAATGGGACTCAACATGGCTTCAGGCACACCCGTGATAAAAACGATAAAAAGCAGTTTAAGCAATGGCTTGGATACAATCGATTTTTTCTGGCTCACACTCTGAACGGGCCTTGTAGCGGGCACATTTTTCCACGCCAGCCAGGCGCCAACCAAAGTCAGCACTGCATAGCTTGTGAAAGTAACCTTCCAGCCAATATCATCTGAAAAAACGAACATTGGGATGGCTGCGGCAAAAATGCCGATCAAGCCCCCCTGAGTGGTGGTTGCGGTCACTTGTCCCATTGCCCCGCCCCGCTCCCCGCTGGGAGTGAGGTCGGCAACGATGGTATTTACCGCCGCCCACAGAAATGCCGAACCAATTCCTTGAATGAACCTTGCCGCATACAGCCAGTTGAGCGAGTTGGCAAACGCAAAGACACACATGGCGAGCGCATAGATCAACAAAGCAACCACAAAAAATATTTTGCGGCCAAAGCGATCCAGCATCCAGCCAACGATCGGGCGCAGTACTAATGTGGTAACTGTAAATACAGTGAACAACCCGCCGATCTCGAAGGCAGTTGCTCCGAACATCTTGCTAATGATGGGCAATGAAAAGTAAAGGAAAGTAAACGGCAATGACCACAAAAAAAGTGGTCGATGTAATGACTCAACAGAATGGTCTTGACTGGAATTCGGCGTCATGAACAATGATATTCCTGTGAGGGTAAAAAAATAAAAATCTTTGCCAATAATAAGATTACTACTTGACGCGAAGCATCCCCGCCATCCACTAAATCCCTGAGGATGACGAACCAGCATTTTATACCAGAAAACGGCGGTCTAGACAAAACCCTGTACCATCATCTCATATCCAATCAACTTTTTCTGCTACAATTACCACATCCTATGAATCACATCTGGTCACCCTGGCGTATGAAATATATTGAAAACACCGAAAGAGAAGAAGGCTGTGTATTTTGTAATGCACTTGCCAAGAAAAACAGCGCAGCAAACCTGATCGCTTTTCGCGGAGCGCGCGCCTTCGTCATTCTTAACCTCTACCCCTACACAAGCGGACATTTGATGGTTGTCCCATTTGAGCATATCGCCACGCTTGAAGAATTTGACCCGGCAACACGCGCTGAGATGATGGAGCTCACATCACAATGCATAACTGTATTGAGGAAAATCTATCATCCGCAGGCATTCAATGTGGGCGCAAATATTGGCGAGGCCGCAGGCGCGGGTGTGCCTGGGCATTTCCACATTCACATCGTTCCGCGCTGGGGTGCCGACACAAATTTTATGACTGTGCTGGGTGAAACACGTGTATTACCAGAATCTCTGGAAGATACATATAAGCGCGTGCAGGAGGAGTTTTCGTCTAGTAAGGTTTAGTAAGGCGGGCTTTGCAACCCGCCAAAGATTGCGTTTTCAAATACTGTTAGGCTACAAACCTAACCTACTTAATGGGGAATGACAAAAAATAGTATATCCATTATCTTTCTAAAATGGAGACCTTATGATCTATAAACGAAGCACAAAAAACATGCTCATAATGAGCATTACGTTATTAATTTTACTTGCATGCTCTGACAATACAGCTACACAGTCCGCGCTGATCTCGACAGAGACGCAAACCGCCATCCCTGAGGTTACGTTTGCACCTGAATCAATCGCAACATCTGCGCCACAATCTTTTGCAACTCCATCATCTTTTGGTCCTGATCGGGAAGATTTTCCAAAAGGCTATAACCCATTGAGCGGACAACCAGTTCAAGATCCAAGCCTGCTTCAAGTCCCTGCAATGTTAATTTCGATCTCACATTTCCCGCCTGTTGCGCGCCCGCAGGCGGGGCTTTCGTTTGCGCCGTGGGTCTTCGAGTTTTATATTACCGAAGGCGCCACGCGTTTTCTCTCGGTCTTTTACGGTGATTATCCTGAGCCTGAAATCCCAATCACTGGCGATTGCGAAATCCGCAAGGAACCTTTCACGCAAACAGCCCAAATCCTCGGCAATCAGGTTTGGCTTGATGAAAATAAAAATGGGCGACAAGAATCTTATGAGCCAGGCGTGGGTGGAATTTGCGTCAATCTTTATGATGAAGCAGGAAAGATGATCGAGTCCACGACAACCGATACAAACGGATATTATGGATTCAATGTCCAACCCGCAAAATATACAGTTGAATTCATTTTGCCCGAGTGGTTGAGTTTTACGACTCAAAACGTCGGGGATGACGCGGAGCGTGCCGATAGCGACGCCGACCAGTTATCGGGGCGGGCGGATGCGGATGTTCGATCTACGGTTCTTTATCTGGACGCAGGCCTGATTCCGTCCGAGCAGTTGATCCCCGCTTCAGGTGAATTGCCGCCCGCCGAAGTCGGACCAGTCCGCTCGGGTCGTTTGCTATATGCAGACATCGCCAGTTTCTTTCAAGATTCGTGTTTAGTGTATGCCTTTGCATCGGAAGAAGTCTTATCCGAAATACCGCAATGCGCGATGGTGACACATGAGGATGCGGGCGGCGGTTCGATGCTGTCACTGGAACGGATGCAGGCGATCGCAGAAGATAATATGCGGCATACGCGCGGTGGCTTCAATTATTCGAGCAATCTTTTCACGGAAGAAGCGCCCGAAGGCGGCGTACCAGCGGACCAGGTCAATGTGTATGTGGCGCTGCTCAACCAATCGGGCTGGACGTATGATCCGCTTTACGGCTCGTGGCTGAGATTTGTTGACGATGGCGATAACGCAACTGCGGGGCAATTGCACGCGGAAATAGACCGCCTGACAGGACGCCAATTACACTTTGAAAATTTTGTAATTATCTTTGCGGATGTGGATGTGGTCATCGCCAACGAATTTGGATATTCATCTCGAGCAGGGAGACCAAGGGTTTGCGTTGTTATTCCGCGACGGCAAGAAATATGACATCAAATGGAGCACGAAGGCAGGTGAGTATGAAAAAAAATCAGGTCAGCGCAGGCCGATGCAATTCGTAAATCTTGATGGAAGCCCCGCTCAATTAAAGCCTGGAAGCACATGGATTTTCGTCGCCACTCCTTATTCAGTTGTGTCTGATGAAGGCAACGGCACCTGGAAATTACGTTATTACGCGCCTGAAGGTTCGAAGTAAAATTGTGGAAAGTGAAAAGTAAAAAGTGAGAAGTGGAGAGCTGCCATGCATCCTTATGTTCTTTCCTTGAAAAAATTATTTGAACAAAACACCAATCCTGCACAAGCGGGACCGATGAAGAAATACATGCGTGACCAGTTTGAATATCTGGGAATCAAGTCACCGCAACTCTCTGATTTACTCAAGGATTTCATAAAACAAAACGGACTTCCACCTATCGATCAACTGGACACGATCTTGCGTGAGTTGTGGTCACTCCCCCAGCGTGAATTTCAATACACGGCAAACAGCTTTTTGGGCAGGCTTGAAAATCAACTCGAACCTGAAATCATAACCACGATTGAATATCTTCTCATTACCAAATCCTGGTGGGATACAGTGGATTCGATTGCAGGCGGAATTGTGGGTCCGCTTTTCAAACGGTACCCCAAAGTGCGCGAAAAATATCTAAAAAAGTGGCGCAAGTCCGATAACTTCTGGCTGCGACGCACCACCTTACTTTTTCAACTTGGCTATAAAGAAGAAACCGATTTCGATCTGCTGTGTGAACTCATCCACGAAAATCTCGGCTCGGACGAATTCTTCATCAACAAGGCAATTGGCTGGGCTTTACGTCAATATGCGTGGACAGACCCAAAGGCTGTGAAGAAGTTTGTGAAAGAGACGAAAGATTTGCATCCGCTAAGTCGGCGCGAGGCGTTGAAGAATATTGGGGAGTGAAAATCTAGTTTATTGGATACTCTTATTATCACCACAGCGCATTCAGGTGTAAACTATCCCAATGGCTCGAACGATCTTGCTTGTAGATGATGATGCCCTGATGCGGCGCAGCCTGGCTTTTCACGTGGAGCAGGCTGGATACAAAGTCCATACTGCCGCCAATGCCGAGGATGCGCTCGCCTTGGTTCGGCATTCCCCGCCTGATCTGGTGGTCCTCGATATCGGTCTGCCTGGCATGGATGGATTGGATGCCTTGCGTGAACTGAAAACGCAATACAACCTGCCCGTCATCTTCCTGACCGCGCGCCGCCGTGAACTCGATGAAGTGGTCGGCTTGGAACTTGGCGCGGACGATTACATCACCAAACCTTTTGATGTGGATGTGGTACTGGCGCATATCAAAGCTGTGTTACGCAGAACAAGTGGGACAACTCAACCTGAGAAAACACGCCTCACTGTCGGCGACCTGGAAATTGATTCCGAATCCCATACAGTTTCCTGCGCTGGGACTTTTCTCGACCTATCTCCCCGCGAGTTTGACCTGTTATACGCTTTAGCTTCCCAGCCTGAAAAGGTGATCGCAACTCAAGATCTGCTGACCCAGGTATGGGGCGCAGAATTCATCGGGCAGCCTCAGGTGGTATATGTCCACATCCGCTGGCTGCGTGAAAAGCTGGAATCCGATCCCAACCACCCGCAGCGCATCATCACTGTGCGGGGCGTTGGCTATAAACTTATCCCAAAATAGTGAGTAACAAAATGTTCCGCTCCTTGCGTACCCGCCTGATCTTCAGTCATATTTTGCCCGCCTTGCTCATCATCCCATTGATGGGCGCGGCAATGGTGTATGTGTTGGAAACGCGTCTGCTATTGCCGATCGTCTACAACGAGTTGTCGAAAGATGCCACACTCCTGGCTGAGATCACCCGCAATCAACCCGCTTTCTGGCAAAGCAGTGAGGCGGCGCAGGCTCTTGTCACTGGGGTCAGTCCATATCTAAGCGGACGAGTCTCATTTGTGACATTGGATGGTCGTACGCTCGCATCCAGTGACCCGACTAGCGGCTTAGGCACACAAATCGTCGAACTGCCCAACCTGTCAGGTGTTGACCAGGGTCAGGTGATCGGCTTGCAGCGCGGACCACTGGCGGAAGTGTTCACGCCAGTTTACAGTTTGAGCGGGCAGCCGATTGGCGTCATCCGCATGACAACGCGCCTGCTCACTGTTTCTGATCAAGTCTATCAACTGCGTTATCTACTTGGAATTGTACTTTTGATTGCCGTGTTGGCAGGCATTGGGCTGGGATCATATCTGGCGTTCAGCATCAACCGTCCCATTCAGCGCGTAAACTATTCGATCCAGGCACTGGCAGATGGCGACAGACAGACGCATGTTGAAGAACAAGGACCGGATGAAATTCGCGCGCTGGCTAGAACAGTCAACACGTTGGTAGACCAGTTGAACAGTCTTGAAAAATCACGACGACAGTTATTGGCGAATCTGGTACATGAATTGGGACGTCCGCTTGGTGCGATCCGCTCGGCTATTCAGGCGTTATTGAAAGGTGCGAATCAAGACCCGCAGCTTTCCAGCGACTTGCTGACTGGATTGGATGGCGAGACTGCCCGCTTACAGCGCCTGCTCGATGACCTTGCCAGACTACACGATCAAGTATTGGGGGAATTAGAATTGAACAGGGAAGCAATTCAACTCAATGAATGGCTGGCAGGCACATTATCCCCATGGGAAACGGTAGCGCAGGAAAAAGGCATCGTCTGGGAGGTTGAAATCCCACAGGATTTGCCCAGCATGGTGATGGATTCTGACCGCATGGTGCAAGCCATCGGCAACCTGCTCAGCAATGCGATCAAGTTCACGCCTGCCGGGGGCAAAGTAACTACTACTGTGAAATATATCGACGAGCAGTTAATCGTGCAGGTGACAGACACCGGACCAGGCATTCCGATAGAAGAGCGGGATAAGATCTTCCAACCATTTTATCGCGGCGCGCATGGTCGTCGCATTGTGCAAGGCATGGGGCTCGGGTTGAGTATTGCACAGGATATTGTCACCGCGCATGGCGGGGAAATTGACTTGCAAAGTGTACCCGGTGACGGCAGTTGCTTCACACTACGGGTGCCGAGTGGACTAACGTTAAGTACCTAAAATTGCTCTCGTCGCTGTCCCCGGCGGCGAGGCCGAATAAAGGTTTGAACAGCGTCCCGAAGGTTTTAGGAAACCTTCGGGACGCTTTGCTTTAGGCATAAGACCTTAAGGTAACCATAAGGTTCGCTTATTCTCCTTATAAAGTCAAACATAGCTGAAAAGCATATGATACAGGCCGTAATGAATTAGATATTCATACGATTGTTACAAGGAGAAAATAATTATGCAAAAGAGAATTACTTCACTATCTATATTGGCTGTCATCGGACTCATTGTCCTGACGGCGTGCGGAAATTTTAGTCTGCTCACAACCAGCCCGTTGACTAAACAGGATTCTGCGCTTCCTGCACCTACAAAAACTGTACCTGCACCTATAGTACCTGCTGGCGCTTCCGGCGACCTGCTGGCTGCCTATCAAGGAACGTTGGAAAATATCTATACAACGGTCAGCCCGTCTGTGGTAAATATCCGTACGGTACAAAAAGTTGACGCCGCGAATTCCGACTTATCGCAGCTGCCGGGTCTTCCGGATCTTCCGTTCTTCAATCTTCCCCAGGGACAGGAGCCTCAGCAGCAGCAACCTCAACAACAATACCAAAGCTCACTCGGTTCAGGTTTTGTGTGGGATCAAAGCGGTCATATTGTGACCAATAACCATGTTATCAACGGCGCAGATAAGATCGAAGTTGCCTTCAGCGACGGGTCGATTGTTCCTGCCCAGGTGGTTGGCGCCGACCCAGATAGCGATCTGGCAGTATTAAAAGTGGATGTGGCTGCCGATCAATTGCATCCGATTCAACTGGGCGATTCCACCGCAGTGAAAGTTGGTCAATTGGCAATTGCCATTGGCAATCCCTTTGGCTTGGAAGGAACGATGACCACTGGCATCATCAGCGCAGTCGGCCGCTCGCTCCCGTCAAGTGAAACCTCAACTCAATCCTATTCAATTCCTGACATCATCCAAACCGATGCGCCCATCAATCCGGGCAACTCCGGCGGCGTACTGGTCGACACACAGGGACAGGTTCTAGGCGTGACTTCGGCAATTGAGTCGCCCGTGCGTGCCAACGCTGGTATCGGCTTTGCCATCCCGTCGGCTATTGTGAAAAATGTTGTCCCTGCGCTGATCCAGGATGGAAAATACGTCCACACGTGGATGGGCATCAGCGGCTCAAGCCTTGTACCAGACCTGGCCACAGCTATGAAATTGGATTCGGCTCAGCGAGGCGCATTGGTTGGAGAAGTACTCCCCAACAGCCCAGCAGAGAAAGCAGGCTTGCGTGGCAGCAGCCAGCAAGTGGCCATTGACGGGCAGACTGTCAATGTTGGTGGCGATGTGATCACTGCCATAGATGGTCAGTCAGTGGTCGAAATGAATGACATCATTGCCTATCTTGCCAGCAATACCCAAGTAGGTCAAAAGGTTACACTTTCTATCATACGCGACGGCAAACAGGAAACTCTGGATGTGAAATTGGCGGCCCGTCCCTCCGCAGAGCAACAAAGCTCAAAGGCCACCATTCCGTCCATCAAGAATGGCGTACGATTGGGCATCCTCGGAATGACAGTTGACCAGACCATTGCCAAAGAAATGAACCTGCCCGATCAACAGCAGGGCGTGTTAGTGGAACAGGTCGAATCAGGCAGTTTGGCTGATACAGCGGGATTACGCGCTGGAACCAAGTCCGTCACCATAAATGGACAAGAAGTTAATGTGGGTGGCGACATCATCACCTCGATCAACGGGCAGTCCGTTGCAAGCATCGAGGAATTGAAAGCTGCATTATCCCAGCTTACATCAGACCAGAAATTAACTCTGACCCTCTTGCGAGACGGCAAGGAAATTGACATCACAATTCAGCCGGGTAACTAACAGAGTAGTTATAACGGCAAAATTAATTTGCATGGAGGCAGCCTTCAAGGTTGCCTCCATGAATTGTGAAATAAAATCCACTCTAAAATCATTCATAAAAGGATACTTCAATGGATATTGGCGCCCCTGAACTCATCATCATTCTGGTCGTAGTGTTGTTAATTTTTGGCCCCGGCCGAATTGCAAAGATTGCCAGCGAACTTGGAACAGGCATTCGTCAATTCAGAAAGGGTTTGGAAACATCTTCCGAACATGAAAAGCCCGAAGAAGAAAAATCGCCCAAGTCTTGAATAATCGATAAAACCCACCTCCATTGATATTGGATTTACGAGAAGGCAATTTGCCTTCTTTTTTGCTTTAACAAAAAAAGAAAATGATGCATCTTTATTCTTTGCACCGCGCTACTTTCGCTGCAAGAGTCACATTTACTCAGGGTGAACGTGATTGAGTGAAATTCCTAGTAATTAGTATATAATGTCAATTTCTAATCATTAGAAAGGCTAACTAATTATGACAAATCTACTTGACACCTGCACGCACGAATTGATGGACACTGCCCCGCAAATCATGCAAGCGATTCGGGTGGAAATGCGTCGTGGACGTGGGTCTGATATTTCGATACCCCAGTTTCGCACGCTGGCATTCATTCAACGCAACCCGGATTCATCCTTGTCCAAGCTGGCAGAACATCTGGGACTTACCCTCCCATCTGTCTCCAAACTTGTAGATGGACTGGTCAAACTAGATCTGGTCATAAGACAAGAATCAACAGCAGACCGCCGCCGGCTTAGGCTTGAGTTGACTCAAATTGGGGCATCCATTGTCAACTCTGCGCGCATAGGCGCACAAGCGAAATTAGCTGAAAAATTGGATCATCTCTCTAACCCTGAGCTGGAAACGATCTATACCGCAATGCAACTTTTACACCCGATTTTTTTCAATCGAGACAGGTAAATAACTTTAGAAGTATGGTGAGATTATGGAAGAACCTATAGTTAAGCAACCCATCAAGCAAAGTATTCCGCCGCGTTCATCGGCCGACTCAACTTTTTCGGCTTTGCGCCATCGTAATTTCCAGCTATATTTTGGCGGACAGTTAATTTCAAATATTGGCACATGGATGCAGATCATCGCGCAGGGCTGGGTGGTTTACCAGATCGGTCATTCAGAATTGATCCTGGGACTGGTCGCCTTTGCATCGGCCATTCCAGTGCTTATGATCTCTCCCTGGGGCGGCGTGATCGTGGATCGCGTTTCCCGCCGCAATTTGCTCATTGCAACCCAAACTGGCGCAATGCTTTTAGCGTTTACCCTGGCCGCGTTAACATTCGCCGGTGTAGTAAAGGAATGGCATGTGATCGTGCTTGCAGCCTTACTGGGTGTGGTCAATGCTTTCGACGCTCCGGCGCGCCAGGCTTTTGTCCCGGAAATGGTCGGGAAGAAAGACCTGCCCAACGCCATCGCATTGAATTCGATCATGTTTAACAGTGCGCGTGTCATTGGCCCGGCAATCGCAGGGCTTACACTGGCAGTTGTCGGTGCGGCATGGTGCTTTACGATCAATGGGATTTCCTTTTTCGCGGTCATTATCGGACTGTGGCTAATGAAATTGCCGCCGCATAAGGTTGTCCAAAATCCCGATTCATCCTGGCAGCAATTAGTTAGTGGGGTGCAGTATGCGGCGGGTCACCGTGAAATTTCAGCATTGATCCTGCTGTCGTTGGTATTTAGTATATTTGGCATTTCTTATTTCACAGTATTACCGGCATTTGTCGAGAAAGTTCTCCACCAGGGAGCCCTGGTTTATGGCTGGGTAAATGCCGCTTCCGGGTTGGGTGCAGTCTGCGGGGCTTTTCTACTGGCGAATCACGTGAGCAATGGCAGGCGCGGTCAATTGCTGGTGTGGACAAACATCGCTTTTCCACTGATCCTCATCGCTTTTGCATTTACAAGTCTTCTTCCACTTTCTCTTATCCTGGCTTTCGGATTGGGCGCTGGTTTCATGGTGCAGTTCACAACGATCAACACGCTGTTACAAACCCTCGTGGATGATAAATTTCGAGGCCGTGTCATGGGACTTTACACCATCACCTTCTTTGGCTTTGCGCCTTTTGGAAATTTGATGATCGGTTTCCTCGGCGAAAAATTTGGGCTGGGCTTTGCGATCACTTTGTTCGCACTTTGCTCTTTGATCCTTTCGCGCATTGTTTTGATGAGGACTCCAGAAATACAGAAATTGCCTTAAACAGACAGAATACATTATGAAAGAATAACCCATTAAGCAGGCGCGAGGCGTTGAAAAATATCAAGGAATAAAAACAACGGCAGTCATCCTGACCGCCGCTGAACAAGAAACAACCTTCTCACTTCTCACTTTTTACGCCTTCCCCTTCAGCCTTATTCCGCATAAAATCCGCCACCTCAGCAAAACGAGTTTTGAGGTGTTCTTTTACCGTGGGCAGTAAATCACTTTCATCGAGAGCCTTGTTCATGCACCACAGCCATTGGTCACGCTCGCGTTCACCAATCGAAAAAGGCATGTGACGCTGGCGCAAGCGCGGATGACCATATTTTTCGATATACAACGAAGGTCCGCCCGACCAGCCAGAGAGGAACATAAAAAGTTTCTCACGTGACTGATTCAAGCTTTTCGCATGATAAGCGCGGATTTCCCTTGCTTCGGGCGAGGAATCCATGATGTCATAAAAACGGTCAACGAGCGCGCGAAGTTTTGTCTCGCCGCCGATCAGATCATAGAGGGAATTCAGTTCATTCATGCGTGGAATTTTACCTTACCATTGTTATAGGCCAGGCAACCGCCTTGCAACCTCACAGGTTTATAATTGCCACATCACCCACAGGAGGCACAATGAGCAAAGAAAATGAAGCCGTGATTCTAAGTGCGGCACGCACAGCCATTGGAAAGTTTCAAGGCGGGCTCAGCGGTGTTCCCGCTGTAAAACTTGGAGCAGCCGCAATCAAAGTTGCAGTGGAACGCGCAAACATCGACCCGAAAGATGTTGAAGAAGTCTTGATGGGCAACGTCGTTCAGGCAGGCAATGGACAGGCTCCCGCACGCCAGGCGGCCATCTTTGCGGGGCTTCCAGCCACTGTCGGCGCGACCACGATCAATAAAGTATGCGGCTCGGGTTTGAAAGCCGTTATGCTTTCGGCACAAGCCATCCGCGCTGGCGATGCCGATCTCTTCGTCGCAGGCGGAATGGAGTCCATGAGCCGCACGCCATATCTGGTCAGCGGTCGTTCAGGTGAATTGAAGTTTGGCAATCAACCGCTAACCGACGCCCTGCTCAACGACGGCCTGTGGGATCCTTTTGAGAATTGGGGCATGGGCAACGCCGCAGAATTTATCGCAGACGAATACAAGGTCACACGCGAGGCGATGGATGAATTCGCGCTTCGCTCCCACCTGAAAGCTGTGGTGGCTCAAGAGGCAGGACGGTTCAAGCTGGAAATTGTTCCTGTCCAAATCCCTGGACGAAAAGGTGAAGTAACCCTCTTCGACACCGACGAAGGTCCACGCAAAGATGCATCGCTGGAATCTCTTGCCAAACTGAAACCCGCTTTCAAAGCCGATGGCAAAGTAACACCCGGCAACGCCTCGTCCATGAACGATGGCGCGGCGGTAGTTGTCATCTCTTCTCGTGCTTATGCAGAAAAAAATAATCTCAAACCCATCGCCCATGTTGTTGGTTACGCGCAAGCGGCTGTGGAACCGAAGTATTTATTCTCTGCACCTGCTCATGCGATCCCCAAGTTATTAAAGAAAATTGATTGGAAATTCAGCGACGTTGATCTCTTTGAAGTCAACGAAGCCTTTGCTGCCCAAGTTTTAGCAAATGGCTACGCGCTTGCCGATCAAGGCTGGGACTGGGATAAGGTCAATGTCAACGGCGGTGCGATAGCTCTCGGTCACCCACTCGGCGCAAGCGGCGCACGCGTGCTGACGACTCTCATCTACGCTTTGAAAGATCGCGAACTGAAACGCGGCGTTGCTTCATTGTGCCTGGGCGGCGGTGAAGCTGTGGCGATGGCGGTTGAGGTGGAATAATAAAGAATTGGTGGTTGAGCAGGCGGTGCTTTTTCGCCGTATGAGGAGAAACAAAAAAATGGATAAATCCGAACGTAACGAAAAAATCGAACTCTACGGGCGTGGATTTAGCCTTTTGAAAGCCGCTCTGGCTGAGGTCCCGCAGGAAGCGATGAAGTTCAAACCTGCTCCAACCGAGTGGAGCGTTTACGAGATCATCATCCACATCGCGGATAGTGAATCCAATGCGGCGTTACGCGCGCGCAAATTGATCGTCGAACCAGGCGGCACGTTGATGGGCTATGATCAGGATGCATGGGCGAATACTTTACATTATCACGAAGCCGATCTTGAAGATGCTTTGGAAACAACAAGGCTCGTCCGCAAAACAACTTATGAACTTCTCAAACGACAGCCAGACGAGGTGTTCAAGAATACGGTCAAACATCCCGAATACGATGAGCCATACACCTTCGAGAAATGGATCGATATTTATTCGGCGCATATCCCTGGTCACATTGAGCAGATACAGAATAATATGAAGTTATGGAAAAATAGATAATTCGTCCTGAGCGCAGTCGAAGGACATTTTTTGCACAGGCGCTTCGACTACGTTCAGCGCAAAAACAAGGAGACAATAATGGACATTAAAAATATCTTCGTCATCGGCGCAGGGACAATGGGCAACGGTATCGCACAAGTTGCGGCAACTTCGGGCTATCAAGTCACCTGCATGGATGTTCAGCCTGCCGCGCTTGAAAAAGCGAAAGCCACCATCCAGAAATCCTCGACCAAATTGCTTGAAAAATCCTTGATCACCGCCGAACAAAAGGCATCCGTCGAAAAAATTCACTTCGTCCCAGACATGACGCACATCGCCGAAGCTGACTTGATCATTGAGGCGGCAACCGAAAATCCCGAATTGAAATTCAAGATTTTCCGCGACATGGATATGCACGCGCAGACAAACGCGATCCTGGCCACAAATACCTCATCCATCTCGATCACCAAGATTGCCTCGGTCACGAAGCGACCTGAGAAAGTCATCGGCATGCACTTCATGAATCCCGTGCCATTGATGAAACTGGTTGAAGTCATCCGCGGACTGGCAACCTCAGATGATACCTTGACAAGCACCGTCGAAGTCTGCAAATGGATGGGCAAGGAACCCGTCGAAGCCAACGACTCGCCTGGGTTTATCTCGAACCGCATCCTTTGTCCGATGATCAACGAAGCGATCTTTGCCTTGCAGGAAAATGTCGGCACGCCCGAAGCGATTGATACGGTGATGAAGCTGGGAATGAATCACCCGATGGGTCCACTCACCCTTGCGGATCTGATCGGCTTGGATGTGGTCCTGTTCGTGATGGAAGTCTTGCAAAGGGATTTGGGTGAGGATAAATATCGTCCTGCGTATTTGCTGCGGAAGATGGTGGATGCAGGTTATTTAGGAAGAAAGACAGGACGAGGGTTTTATAGTTACAAGTAATCAGTTATCAGAATCAGTTCAGCCGGCAGTAATTCCTGGCGGTTGAATTATTTTTGCTTATGTGAGTCGGTAATGGAAAACTCCAGTTGCCTTTGTCATGAACGGGATAAAGCGCATCCAGCGATAAGCGCGCAGGCGTGGTTCGGGGGTGTCGAAGTAGTACCAGTGGTCGAGTAGGCGCAATCCCCAGGTTTCAAGCTCCTCGGGATTTTTTGCATCCCATAACATGCGCGCACCCGTGCGCTTTAGCACGGCGCTGGTGCGGTTGTGGTGACGTGAGATGAACGGTGCAGCGGCATCAAAAACCAACTCACCTTGGGGAAAATGCGCCGCCATTTCCATTAGCATCGGCTTGATATCTGCAGTACTGAAATACGGGAATACCCCTTCCGCCAGAAAGATGACTGGCTTTCCCAGCCGCGTCACTTCATCCAGCCACGAAAGTTCAAACATGGATTGCGGAATGACTTTGCAGCGCTCAGTATCTGGAAGATGCCTGCGGCGCAGTTCGATCACTTCGGGCAAATCCACACCCAGCCAGGTCATCTGCCCATTGTCGAGACGGTTGAAGCGTGTGTCCAGCCCACAACCCAAATCCACCACCAAGCCATCGGGGTGTATGGTGAGAAATGCGCGGGCGAAAGTATCAATTTGACGGGTGCGCATCACGATCACAAACACATCCACTTCGCTCATTCCCATTAGAAAATCGGAATTACCTCCGAGAGCATTGCATACTTCAACAGCACGCGGGTCGCGAAGGATCGCATCCGAGCGGATGGATTCAACAGCACGGCAAGTCAGCGGAACAAACAAGGTGCGAGCAACGCTTTTTAATTCTTCCATGTGTTTTCAAACTCCAAACAATGTAGCCAACTCAGCCAAACATCAAATTTACTTTTACTGACAAGTGAATGTCCCCGCCTCTACATTATGGGCTTGATTCCAGAGTTTGTCAAATTCCTGCAAATACAACGCGGCGATCTCGGCATTGTCCAGAATAACCACATTCTCTTCATTGGATTCATCTGCATTCGATGAATAATTTAGCGAGCCAGTCACCACGATGCTATTATCAATGATAATAATTTTATCGTGCAGAAAACTTCCATTGCCATCCTGCCGTGCGGGAATGCCAGCGCACAAAAATGTGTCTAATTCAGAACCCGAACTGTTGCTTCCAAATGTTTCATAGACCCCTTTCACATCCACGCCAGCTTTGGAGCGGTCTATCATTGCCTGCGCAAGTGGATAATCTGTAAAGCTAAACGCCAAAAAACGGATGTTTACTTTTGCGTCATTCACCAAAGCAATGAGATTATTGATCACATGGTCTTCCGCGGAAAACAAAACCTGAATAGGCGTGCCATCTATGATCGCCCATTGAGTATTCACTGTGGACGGCGCACGGGGTCCAAATTGCCCATTCCACATCTCCTGAAATTCACGCTCAAAAATAAAAGCGATCTCAGGGGAATGGACAACCAGCACATTATTATTTTGTTTGAAAACCGCATTGACCGAGATATTTGTTGACCCCGTCCATGTGATTTGCTGGTCGAAGATCCAGAATTTGTTATGCATCAATGCAGAACGCCCCGCATCGTCCTTGACCTCGATGCCTGCCGCCGTCAAAAGGGAGAATTGTCCACGCCCAGGCTGGATGTCGTACTCCAAGCCGTTCTTATCGTCGGTAATCCATTTCACATCCACGCCGCGATTCTTTGCCGCGATGAGCGCATCCGCTACAGGGGTGAGATTGAATTCAAATGCTGCGATATGAATGCTTATCTGCGCGTTGTTGATGAACTCGATCAACTTCTCTTCGATTGACCCTGCGATGACATCAGGATTATTGATCGTAAGCGGATCGGTGAAATATACTTCCCACCATTTGGCTGTTGGGGTGATAACAACAGGTGTTTCAGTGACAGGCAACGGCTCGATAAAGACTGGCGTATCTGTAACAGGCGGAAGGATGATAGGAGTATCTGTAACGGGAACAATGAATGGAGCAGGTGTGTCAGTTGCGTAAAATGGGATCTGCGTGACTGGCACAGGATAATTCGTAGGCGAATCACCCACAGGTATACATGCCGCAAGAGTGAAGAGTAACGAAAAAAGGATGAGTTTGCGAGACATTATTTTTCCAGTTGTCTATATCACAAGGAGATTGCTCACCGCCCTAGCGGGCAATCGCACATTGTCCCCACATGGGGAATGACAGTAATTATTCCAACGCTGCGAAATCCTGAGGATTACCTAATGGCATAATTGTCATTCCATCTGCAATTCGTTTGACCAAGCCGCCAAGCACGGTACCAGTCCCCACTTCAACAAAAGTGTTGATTCCACTCGAAACCATGTATTGCACTGACTCAGTCCAGCGGACTCGGGATTGCATTTGCGCGATGATGTCGGCGCGGGCGGCTGTTTCATCTGTCAACGGCAGGGCGTGGACATTGCCGATGACTGTCAATTGCAATGCGGAGAAATTTGCAGAAGCAACCGCTTCATTCCATTCCTGTTGAATGGGAGCCATTAAAGTTGAATGTGCGGCAATGGACACAGCCAGGGGTAATGCGCGTTTTGCACCCGCTGACTTTGCTCCCGCCATGGCGCGTTCCACTGCTTGTTTTGAGCCTGAGATCACAACCTGACCAGGGCAATTGTCATTGGCGACCTGCACGAGTTCGTCAGGAGTGCTTGCTTCCGCGCAGACTTTATCAAGGGTGGGAATATCCACGCCGAGGATGGCAGCCATGCCGCCGGGGGCAAGTCCGCCTGCGCGCTTCATTAACTCTGCACGTTTGCGGACGAGGCGCAGGCCGTCTTCGAAGGAGAATGCCCCAGCGATGGCGAGAGCAGACAACTCGCCAAGCGAATGCCCGGCCAGCGCGGCAGGCTTCAGGTTCAGGATAAAGATGCGAGAAGGCGCGATGGGAAGCAATCGAATGAACGAACAAAGCAGGCTGGGTATTGACGGTGTCGTTGAGTTCATCCGCCGCGCCTTCCATCATCATTTTGGAAAGGGGAAATCCGAGGATCGAATCAGCTTCTTCGAAGGTTTGTTTTGCGATGGGATATTGTGCGGCAAGATCTTTTCCCATACCTACCGTTTGAGAGCCCTGGCCCGGAAAAATAAATGCTGTGTTTTGTAAATTGAGTTTCATCTTATCTCCTGTAAGTTCACATTAAAACACAAATGGGTCGTGATAGTCACGACCCATTTTGCATTAAAACGTAAAGATGCTGTTATTCGCTGGCTTTCTTTTCTTTCTTGACTTGAATAACTTCGCGTCCGTTATAAAAGCCGCATTTCGAGCAAACAGTGTGCGGAAGGCGCATGGAGCCGCAATTGGAGCAGGCAACGGTGTTCACCGCGGTCAACGCATCTTGCGAGCGACGGCGGTCACGGCGTCCCTTGGAATGTTTGCGCTTTGGATGTGGGGTCATTTCTTACTTTCTCCTTTTACATACATCAGACGGGCGCATACTGGCCCGTCTGTTTGGTTACGAACTTTAAGCGGGCAAATTATAGCGGGAGGATGCGGAAGCGTCAAGCAAAAATCAATCTTCGAAACTGCAAACTTTAAGCAAAAGGCATAGTAAAATCGTCTTATGGAAATCCAAATCGCTGTCGCAAAGATCAACAAATACGCCGTCTCAGAAAGCGGAGATACTCTCGAAGTGGTGGAACGCCCTACTGGCGGAGTTTCGGTTGTGCTGGCAGATGGTCAAACCAGCGGACGGGGCGCAAAAGCCGTATCCCAGTTGGTCGTGCGAAAAGTGATCGGCTTGCTGGCTGAAGGTGTACGTGATGGCGCGGCGGCACGCGCCGCCTCAGACGCATTATTTGCTGACAAGGCAGGCAAAGTTACCTGCACGCTCAATATCGCATCCGTGGATTTGCACAGCAAGACCATCGTATTGACACGCAACAATCCCGTACCTATATTCATCTGCCGTGGCGAACAAATTGACTCGCACAACGAAGAAAGTATCTCACTCGGCACATCACGTAATGTGCGTCCTGTCATCACCGAACTTGGGCTTGAAACTGGACTCACAGTTGTGATCTTCACCGACGGGATCAGCCATGCGGGCGAGCGGCGTGGTCAACCCATGAATGTCGGTGAAACCATTCGGTCACTTATGGAAGACCAGGATCCCACTCCGCAACAACTGGCAGATGCACTCCTCGCGCACGCGGTCAGCATTGACGACAATCGCCCCGCAGACGACATCAGCGTGCTCATATTAAAGGTCACTGCGCGCAATGGCGACGAAGTAAGGCGAATGAGCGTCAGGCTTCCCATCAATGGCTAAAAAACACAGACATAATGCTGGCACGCGACCAACACCGCTGGCAACATCTTCGAGCCTCCTTTCGTGATATGACCATTTTGCTGGGCGAATTCCGCTCGGCAATATTATGGTTCTCCTTTGCGGTCATAGGCGGCGGTGTACTTTTTTACTACCTATCGAACTGGTTGAATGAACCTGTAAACAGCCTGGTTGAAGCCATTTACATCATCCTCACCATCACATTTTTACAACCCCCCAATCGGGATTTTCCAACTCACTATGTTTTACAATCATTTCACTTTTTTATGCCCATCGTTGGGATCATTATGCTCGCGCAGGGATTGGCAGACTTCGGAACCCTGCTTTTCAATCGCCGCTCACGCACAAAGGAATGGGAAATGGCAGTAGCCTCCACATTAAATAAACACATTATCCTCGTTGGGCTGGGTCATCTCGGCTATCGCGTTGCACTCAAATTACATGAAATGGGCGAACAAATCACCGCGATCGAATTCAACCCAGATACAGACACACTAAACGTGGTACGCAATCTTGGAATTCCCGTCATCCATGAAGACGCCACCCGTCCATCCACGCTTGAAGCTGCGAATATCAATGATGCGCGCACCATCATTCTGGCAAGCCAGAACGATGCAGTGAACCTTCAGATCGCGCTCAAAGCCCGCAGCATGAATTCAAAAATAAAAGTCGTCGTCCGTATTTTTGATGAAGACTTTGCACACGCGCTCCAGGACCAATTTGGATTTATTGCATTGAGCGCCACCGAAATGGCCGCGCCTGTTTTTGCCGCTGCCGCATCGGGTGTGGATGTGACCAACCCCATTTCCATCGAGGGTCAATTGCTCAGTCTGGCGCGTTTAATCGTCTCAGAGAATGCGTCCTTCGCAGAAAAAACTGTCGGATATGTGGAAGATAATTTCCATCTCAACGTTGTGCTTCTGCGCCGCGACCATCACTCCGAAATGCATCCAACTGACAACAGCATCATCCATGTGGGCGATACAATTGCAGTACTGGGTGGTCCTGAACAACTGGGACACCTAATGCATGACAATGAGTGACCCGCATAAACAATTACTCATCGGCGTCGTCGGACCCTGCGGCTCGGGAAAATCCACGCTCGTTGCAGGGCTGGAAAAACACGGCTATCGCTGCCGACACATCGCACAGGAACATTCCTACGTCAAATACATGTGGCAGCACATCACCAACCCTGATGTGCTGATTTTTTTACAATGCTCGTATGAGAACTCCACCTCCCGCCGAAAATTAAACTGGCTCCCCGCTGACCACGAAGAACAACTACGCAGACTCTCCCACGCGCTTGAGCACGCCCATATTATTATCGACACCAACTTATTAAATCCAGATGAAGTCCTCGCCCGCGCATTAACTTTCTTAAAGGAAAACTATCAATGAAAAAGATTTTCCTGCTCTCAAGCATCACGCTTCTTTTCCTGACCGCATGCCTGTTCATTACGCAATGGGCAAAATCCACACCCGAGCATATTCCACCTACCCAACCATCCCCCACAGATCGCTCCATTTACAAAGACGGACTCGCCCCCGAATATCAAAACATATTGAATAAACTTCCATACGCAAGCATGTATGACATTAAATTCAACATCGCCGATGACCTGTATCACATCACAGGAAATGAGACGGTAATATACACGAACGCCGAAGATGTTGAATTGAAAGAAGTAAAGTTCCGCCTGTTCCCCAACATTCTCGGCGGCGAAATGCACGTGGATGAAGTCACTGTGAACGGCGAAGTTATCATTCCAAATTATTCTCTCAACGACAGCTTGCTGACCGTGCCGCTCAAAACTCCGCTAAAGCCCAAAGAAAGCATCACCCTCAA
Organism: uncultured Chloroflexia bacterium; assembly: GCA_963833175.1. Classification (GTDB taxonomy): domain Bacteria; phylum Chloroflexota; class Anaerolineae; order Anaerolineales; family Villigracilaceae; genus Villigracilis. The sequence continues at coordinate 117,284 of CAWHXC010000013.1, read as the reverse complement.
TATGGATTTCAATCTCACCGTGCCGCAAACCGTTGACTTAAATTCTGGCGTGCAAGCCTATTACGATGATGTACTTGCACTCGCCCACGCCTATCCCATGATCGCAGTCTACGACGATGAAGGCTGGAACGCAGAAATCCCACCGCAATCAGGTGATGTGACCTATGCAGATATGTCCTTCTTTATCGTCACAGTGGATGCGCCGAAGGGATGTCACGCTAGTCGGCTCAGGGCGTGAAATCAGCCGTCAGGATAATGGAGACAGGCAAACGGTCAGGTATGAAGCGGGTCCCGTGCGTGATTTTTATCTGGCTGGAAGTCCAGATTATGAAGTCTTCACGAAGGAAGCAAACGGAGTCACATTAAGATTTTACACACGAGATTACTTAAAGGAAGGCGCTGAGTCAGCGCTGGATACTGCGGCGCGAGCGATTGAAATCTATGAAAAAAGATACGCGCCCTATCCATACACTGAATTGGATTTTGTCTCAACACCCACGTATGCCTTGGGAATTGAATACCCTGGCATGATCGCAATCACCGATTGGATACTCCAACCCGATCAGAATTATTTGGAAGGAGTTGTAGCGCACGAAGTGGGACATCAGTGGTTTTACAATTTGGTCGGCAATGACCAGCTTGATGACCCCTGGCTGGATGAGTCACTGACACAGTTCGCAACCCTGCAATATTTTACAGAAGCATACGGACAGGCGGGTAACCAGGGTTTTCGACAGGATTTGGAAGGACGCTGGTCCTCCATCGATCGGGCAGAAATTCCCGTTGGCTTGCCCGTAAAAGACTATACCGATGCAGAATACAGCGGCATTGTCTATGGGCGCGGCGGATTGTTCTTTGAAGCCCTGCGCGATGAGATGGGCAGGGAGAATTTTGACGCATTTATGAAGGATTATGTAAAAATCAACTCCTGGGATATTGCGACGCCTGAAAAAATGAAGAAAGAGGCGGAGTCTCAATGCAAGTGCGATCTAACGCCGCTCTTTGAAAAATGGATATACCCATAAATCTTTCAATCAGAGTATAATGGCGTCCGCGCCAGCCAAAGGCTGGCATTTTTTTGGATGGAGTGTAACAATGCGTAATCGAAATAGCTGGCTAGTTGTAATTGTTCTACTGATAATATTTTCGCTGTGGGTAAACATCAGCAAAGATATAGTGATTTACAACCCTTTTACCGACACGGCAATTGTGGAACGCAACGTGGATGTGAAACTGGGTCTTGACTTACGTGGCGGGCTTCAAGCTCTCCTCGAGGCGGATGTCCCTGCGGACACTGCCATATCTTCAGAAGAACTGCAAAACGCAAAGAATATCATGGAAAACCGCGTGAACGGCCTTGGTGTGAGTGAGATCACCATGCAAACTGCAGGTGACCGCCGCATTGTGGCAGAGTTTCCAGGCGTTTCAAACCCTGAAGAAGTAGTGGCAATGCTGAAACAGACAGCCTTACTGGAATTTGTGGATATGGGCACTACGCCTGTTCCTGAGGGCACTGTCATCACAACTGATTTTGGGGCGACAGCTCCACACAGACTCCAATGCAGAAACCACCTATCACACCGTGATGACAGGCGCTGGCTTGAAGACCGCCGCTGTGACAAGAAGCGAGACTGGTGAATATGCAATTTCTTTTACCCTAAAACCTGATGCAACCGATATTTTTGGGGAGTACACCACCTCTCATCAACAACAATATCTCGCAATAGTTCTTGATAAAAAAGTGATCTCTACGCCTATCATTCAATCTCCAATTACCGATGGACAGGGACAGATATCTGGCAGTTTCACACAAGAAGAAGCGCAAAATCTTGCGGTAAACCTTCGCTCGGGCGCATTGCCCATTCCAATTAAAGTTGTGGAAAGCCGCACCATTGGCGCGATCCTGGGCGAAGAAAGTGTCCGCAAGAGCGTACAAGCTGGAATTATCGGCTTGATCGTAGTTATATTATTTATGGGATTCAACTACCGCGTTCTCGGCATCATCGCTGACCTTGCTTTGATCTGTTATGTGTTATTCACTTTGATGCTATTCAAATTGATTCCAGTCACCCTTACCCTGCCAGGCATTGCCGGTTTTATCTTGGGAATAGGCATGGCGGTTGACGCGAATGTGCTGATCTTTGAACGTCTTAAAGAAGAGTTACGGGGAGGAAGAAATCTGCGTCAGGCAATTGACCTAGCATGGAGCCGAGCCTGGCCTTCCATTCGAGACTCAAATACATCCACACTTATCACCTGTGCGATCCTGTTCATCTTCGGCAACACTTTCGGAGCCAGCATGGTGAAAGGTTTTTCCGTCACCCTTGCTTTAGGGGTGGGCGTAAGTTTGTTTACTGCCATCATCGTCACACGCACATTCTTACACACTGCGCTTGACGGAATGAAACTCGCCGAACACCCGCGCTGGTTCGGTCTTTAGGGTGTTTTCCCCGTATGCTGTGCATAGGAGTGCGCAATGAATATTATTAAAAATCGTTACATTTACTTTCTGATCTCCCTGCTCGTGATCATTCCAGGTCTCTTCTTCATGGGCCTGAACTGGGCGCAATCAAAAACCAGCCCGTTACAGCTCGGCATTGACTTCCGAGGCGGCTCCCTGCTCGAGGTGCAATTCGAAGGCGAGCGCCCCTCCACGGCAGCTATTGCTGCGATATACAAGGAACTCTCCACAGAAGCGGAACCCATCGCTGATCCTGTTATTCAATCCCTAGGCACCGATGCAATTACCATCCGCTCAAAAACAATGACCGATGAGACCAAAGGGAAGATCATTGCTGAAATGGAAACCCGTTTTGGCACGAAGGTTGTCGTATTAAATTTTTCGTCGGTCAGCCCTTCGATCGGTGCTGAAGTTACGCGCGCGGCTGCCATTGCCATACTTTTTGCGGCACTTGCCATTCTTGGCTATATCTGGTTTGCCTTCCGAAATGTGGAACATGCTTATCGCTATGGAACAGCGGCCATTATCGCCATGTTGCACGATGTATTGGTTGTTCTTGGAGTGGAAGCCATGTTCGGCTACTTCCTTGGTTGGGAGGCAGACGCTCTCTTCCTGACTGCCCTTCTGACCGTCATCGGTTTCTCTGTGCACGACACCATTGTGGTGTTTGACCGTGTCCGCGAGAATTCAAATATTTACCGCCGCCTTGAATACGAAACAATGGTAAATCATTCCATCGTTCAAACATTGGACCGCTCCATCACCACACAACTTACCGTGATGTTCACATTATTCGCGCTGGTTCTATTCGGCGGCGCCAGCATCCAACACTTCGTGATCATTTTGCTGATTGGTATTTTCAGCGGAACATATTCCTCCATTTTCAACGCAGCCCCCATTTTAGTTGTCTGGGAAAATCGCGAATGGAATAACTGGTTCAAACGAAAAGAAGAAACCGCCGCATAATTCACATACAAAAAGGGACATCAGTGATGGTGTCCCTTTTTGATTCCCGTCACTTCAGGGCTGATTAGAATGCAAAACAGATCACCAGATCATTGACATTTGTGCCGCTTGGACCAGTGCGTATGAGATCACCCATCGCCTCAAAAAAAGTATACGCATCATTCCTCGACAGATAGCCTGTTGCACTCATCCCAAGCGACTCTGCCCTTTCGGCTGATTCACCTGTCACCAGCGCTCCAGCCGCATCAGTTGGGCCGTCTTCACCATCGGTTGCGAGCGAGATCAACATTACTTTTTGCAAGCCAGCCAGCACATCCACGGCGGCAAGTGCTAGTTCCTGATTCCTGCCACCTTTTCCATTGCCTTCCAAAGCCTGCCCTCCCGAAAGGTCATCGGGACTATGTGAGCCGCGTCGAAGGGTGACAGTTGTCTCGCCGCCTGCCAGCAAACAAAACGGACGCCGCATGGTTTGGATTGATTCTCTTAACTGCAACGCGATCTCGCGCCCAATAAAGCCAGCTTCACCTTGCAAACCTGTGCGAATAATATTTGTTAGAAATCCTTCTTTTTGCGCTTGAACCTGAGCCGCGCGCAAGGCAATTTCATTGCTTGCAATAATCGTATTTTTCACTTTTTCGAAAATGCGATCATTCGGTTTTAGAGTTTCGGTCAACGACGGGATAATTGAGGCGGGAATTTTATCTTTCAGATCATATTTTTCGATGACAGCCAAAGCATCCGCGCAGGTTGTTGGGTCTGGCGCGGTGGGACCAGAAGCGATGGCTTCCATTGAGTCATTGACCACATCTGAAAGAAGCAGGCTGACAATTCGTGCGCCGCGCGAAACTGCAGAGCGTGCCAATCCACCGCCTTTGAGTTGGTCAAGATGACGGCGCAAAATGTTGATCTCGTCAATACGTGCGCCGCAAGCCAGCAAAGCGGAGGTGAGTAACTGCAAATCTTCGAGTGGAATACGCGGTGCGGTCATCAAAGCTGAGCCGCCACCTGAAATGAGACAGACCAGCAAGTCATCTGGCATAAGTTGGGAAATAAATTTCAATGCGGCATCCCCCGCCGCGAGGCTGGAAATGCCTGGGACAGGATGATCTCCCTCGATAACCGTAACAGGCTGAAGGCGCAGAAGCGAAGCGTGCTTGGTAATGATGAGGCTGTCAGTCAAGCTGATCTCATCTGCCAATGCTGAGGTCATCGCACAGGCTGCTTTTCCCAATCCAAAAGCAAATACACGTTTTGCAGCAGGTAATGGATTTTCGCCCAAATATTTTTTGACCGCCGCGCCTGGCTCAACAGAATTTATGGCAGAGGCAAGCACGCGCATCACAGCGTCACCATGCTCGTGCGTTTGTAAAGTTGCGGTGCGAAATCGGTTAGGGTCAAACATTCAAATTTACAGTGGTCAAAAATTCTGGCGGCTTGCGGACTTTGGTTGCCTGCTCAAAGGCGTAAGCAAGTTTGATCAACATCGGTTCCTGCCAGGCTTTTGCGAAGAAGGAAATGCCAACGGGCAAACCGAAGATATAACCTGCGGGCACAGTAATATGCGGATACCCCGCCACAGCCGCAGGTGACGTGCTTTCCATATCCCAATTGCTTGAATCGCCATTGACCATGTCAACCACCCATGACGGCCCGCCCGAAGGGACAATGATCGCATCGAGCTTATATTTTTTCATGGTCGCGTCAATGCCATTTTTGCGGGTGAGCAACAAATTCCTTGCAAGCGCCTCGCGATATTTTTTATCGCGCAGGTTTCCTTTCTCATTTGCAGCCAACATGTATTCCTGAACAAAGTATTGGAGTACTCGTGATCTGTTTTCTTCATTGAATTTGATCACATCTGCCATCGTCTTCACACGCCCATTTGCAGAAGCGAGATATTTATTCAGGTCCGCTTTGAATTCATAATGCAGAACTTCGCTTTCGGTCTTGTTGAATTTGTTAAAGTTTGCCACGTTTGCAGGGTCAATGATGATTGCGCCCAGCTGTTTCATTACATCAATACAGGCTTCAAAAATTTTGATAATGCGCGGATCTGTTCCGCACATATTTCTTGCGACGCCGATACGCGCACCTTTGAGACCGTTCATATCAAGAAATTTTGTGTAATCAGATAAACGGCGTTTTGCGCTGGGCTTGGTAGCTGGGTCACGTTCATCGACGCCAGTCATTGCTCCAAGCAAAATTGCGGCGTCAGCAACTGTCCGCGCCATGGGACCAGCCGTATCCTGGCTGTGCGCAATGGGGATAATTCCGCTGCGGCTTAATAGACCAAGCGTGGGTTTGATACCGACAATTCCATTCGTCTGCGCGGGGCAGATGATCGATCCGTCGGTCTCAGTGCCCACTGCCACAGCGGACAAGTTCGCGGCAACTGCCACACCTGACCCTGAGGATGAGCCGCAGGCGGAGCGGTCCAACGCGTAGGGATTGTGTGTCAACCCACCGCGTGACGACCATCCGCTGATGGAATTTTTGCCGCGAAAATTTGCCCACTCGCTCAGATTTGTTTTTCCTAAAATAACAGCGCCCGCCTTACGCAAGCTGCTTCACGATGAAGGCGTCACGTGAAGCGATATTGCCTTCCAAAGCAAGCGAACCCGCTGTCGTTTGCATTGCGTCGTGGGTATCGATATTGTCTTTAAGTAGGATGGGAATGCCGTGGAGTGGACCCCGCACCTTGCCACCGACCCGCTCCTCGTCGAGGGCTGATGCGATTGTCAGGGCATCTGGATTCGTTTCGATGACAGAGTTCAAGCGTGGGCCATTCCTGTCGAGTGAATCGATCCGCTCTAAAAACAATTCAGCAAGCTGGCGTGCGGTTAGCTCACCAGATGTCATTTTTTTCTGTAATTCAGAAATGCTTTGTTCCTGCATGGCAATCTCCTGATTCGATCTTATCGAAGTATGGACCTGAACCATTTTACCAATAAGAATAGATCAACGCCCTGTGAAAGAAATCCCAAAGGCTCGAATCAAGTATGATATGATTTCAAAACTCGTCTAACGCATGGAGGACGTAATTGGATATTCGGCAGAAGGCAAGTTTATTTAAGAAGATCTTTTTCTTTGCGATGCTCTGCGTGCTATTCGCTCCATTGAGCGCAGCGAAGGAAGTTCGCGCGCAAGCGAACGAAGCCATCACCATCAAAGCAGACGCGGGGTTGGATGATCTTTGCAAAAAGGATGAATGGCTGCCAGTCCACATCATAGTGGAAAATACAGGCGCGGATGTCAATGCACGCGTGCAAACCTCATATAAAAACAATGTGGGCGGACAAACTGTGGACGGCGTGGATATTTCCCTGCCATCCACATCGCGCAAGGAGTTTTTTCTGTACGTCACACCAGAAGGATTAATGCGGACATTCAGTGTAAGTGTGCTGGATGGAAATAAAGTACTGGCGAAAGAAAATATAAATATAAATTGCACCAGCGACGAAACCACATTGTTCGGCGTAGTGACGGATAATCCATCCAACTTTGCCATGTTGAATAATGTGCGCCCGCTGACGGGTTTTACGAGAACCGCGCAATTAAATATTTCAGACCTGCCTGATCAGGCACAAGGCTGGGGCATGTTGGATGCGCTGGTTATCTCCAATGTGGATACAGGCACACTCAGCCCTGAACAAAAAAAATCTCTTAAGTTATGGGTGGCAAATGGCGGAAAATTATTTGTCACAGGCGGCATTCAATGGCAAAACACAACGGCTGGATTAAATGATCTCCTGCCGATCAAGTTGGCATCCACGCAGAATATGACGGGGCTGTCTGCTTTATCTGCTTACGCAATGGATTCTGACCCCTCTGGAAGTTAAATCCATTGTGGCTACGGGGGCAACGGAAACTGGCGCAAATATCCTTGTTACGCAGAATGGCATTCCGGTACTGATCGAAAAGAATATCGGGTATGGCAAGGTGTATTACTTTGCCGCTGATCCAGGGTTACAGCCATTAAACAATTGGGATGGGATGCAGGATATTTACGAGCATTTACTTGCTGTCAAATCACCCAAACCTTCCTGGGCGGATGGGGGTTGGGATTCCTATCAAGCCAGTGCTGCGCTTGCCACTTTGCCCGAACTTGCCCTTCCATCCTTTTTTTACATTTGCGGCTGGCTTGGGTTGTATATTGCCGTAATTGGTCCTGTAAATTATTTTGTCCTGCGCCGCATGAAACGAACGGAACTGGCATGGGTCACAGTGCCTGTTTTGGTCATCATTTTTACCAGCCTCGCCTATTTTTCAGGATATTTGTATCGAGGCACACGTCCCATTTTGAACCGTATCATGCTGACGCAAGCCTGGCAGGGAGTGGACGAGGCTCAAACCACCGCTCTGGTCGGCTTATATTCCCCAACTCGCACCACCTACAATGTGGAAAGCCAGGATCAATTCCTGATATATCCTTATCCAGACATGAATGAAAATTTACAGGGAAACAACAACTGGCTATCTCTTAAAAGCGAAACGGGAGTGAACCTGCCCGATGTTCAAGTGGAAATTGGCGGGATGCAATCCATGGGCGCGGACGGTTCCCTGCCTGGCATGGAACTCCTTCAAAGTGATCTTACACTTACCCTCTCTGACGACATTCCTGTCCTCAAAGGAATCATTACCAACACAAGTCAATACACGTTAAAAGACGCAGTCCTTATTACACCCAGCGGATGGAATGTCATTGGCGACATGGCTCCGCATGAAAGTAAAGATGTAAATACCACGCTCAAAAATAATTCCAATTCCTCAGCCACAAGCCAGTATGCGATCCTGAACGTCCTGGGATTGGACACTTATTCAGCAGACAAGGATAAACAACGGCACGCATCATTCTTTCAGGCAGTCACCGCATGGGCGGGCAATAATATGAACGTCAACGCTGGCGTCTATGTGATGGCCTGGTTGGATAACGAAATTCCCGCGCCCGTCGGATTGCAAGACCAAGACTTCAACGCCACAGACACTATGCTCTATTTTGAAAAACTCACCCCTGCGCTTCAAACAGAATCGGGAGAGTTGATGCTCACATCAAGTATTTACTCATGGGAATCCTCCAGCGGGGACACCATCACCACATCCTATTTAGCCTTTCCCAGCGAAGGATACTCCTTACGTTTCCAACCCAGCTTGCCCGTCCACTTCAACAAAGTGGATTCGCTTGCGCTCAACATCGGATCAAACGTCACACCCGATAAATTACAAATCTCGCTTTGGAACACCCAAACCAAAACATGGGATTCCATCGCCCTCGACCCATACAACACCGACATCCCCGAAGCCTGGCAGTACATCGGCATGGATGGTGAGATATTAATGAACATCAACGGCGACTCAAACGACTATATCGAGATCACCTCAGTTGACTTTGTTTTAATGGTGCAGCCATGAGTCCGATCATTGAGATCAAGGAACTAACCAAGCAATTCAATCGAAGGGTTGCGGTGAACAATATCAACTTCAGCATTGAAGGCGGCGAGATCTTCGGCTTGGTCGGTCCCAACGGCGCAGGCAAAACCACCACCATGCGCATGCTTGTCACTTTGCTCAAACCCGACCACGGTGAAATTTACGTTGGGGGATATTCGATCAGCAAAAATCCCAACGACGTGCGCCGCCTGATCGGCTTCATGCCTGACTCGTTCGGCGTCTATGGCGACATGACCGTGCAGGAATATCTTGATTTCTTCGGCGCTTGTTACAAGATCCATCCGAATCAACGCGCGCATTTAATTACAGACTTACTCGATCTTGTGGATTTGGGACATCGCCGCGATGACATGGTTGACACCCTCTCCACTGGACTCAAACAGCGGCTCGGACTCGCCCGAGTCTTGATCCACGACCCAAACATTCTCGTCCTCGATGAGCCAGCCTCAGGTCTCGATCCGCGCGCGCGAGTGGAAATCCGCGAACTGCTGCTGGAAGTGGCGCACCTCGGCAAGACCATCCTCTTCTCCAGTCACATCCTTGCGGATGTTGGCGAACTTTGCACGCGTGTGGGAATCATCGAAGACGGCAAATTGGTTGCGCTCGGCACGTTACAGCAATTGAGCGAGCATGTGATGCCGTATCGTCAACTTCACATTGGCTTACTGGATCGCAAGGAGGAAGCGCAAGCCATGCTGCAAGCCATGCCTGGCGTTTTCGAAATCCGCGTAGTGGAAAACACGAGCCGCGTCTCACTCGAAGTGGATTTCATCGGTGACGATGAATCCATTCATCAACTGCTTGCAAAATTATTGGCAGAAGGCTTTCCTGTTATCCATTTCAGCGAAGAATCAAAAAATCTTGAAGAAGTGTTCATGCGCACCACAAAAGGAATCGTGTCCTAAACGCTTGTCATTGCGAGGGCGCACTTGCTCTTCGCCCGAAGCAATCCCCTCACAATGACAAAATCAACAAGGAACAAACATGGAATCACCAGCGTCAACTATACAAGAAAAATCCATCACGCGCCGAAACTTTTTCAGCCGAATGATGGACAATCCTGTCATCACCAAGGAATTAAAAGGCAGAATGAGAGGTCGTCAAGGCTTCATTATTCTTGGCTCATACCTTTCTTTGATCAGCCTCTTTATTATTTTGATCTATCTTTTCCTCGCCGTGGACGGAACTGTTTCAAACGGCGACCCAGGTTTTCTGCAAACAGTAGGCAAGGTGATTTTCAGCACTGTGGTCTTGCTCGAACTGTTGATGCTGGGGTTTATTGGTCCCGCCCTAACGGCAGGCGCCATTTCTGCAGAGCGTGAACACAAAACAATTGACCTACTGCGCACGTCCCTGCTTTCAGGGCGCGCTTTGGTGTTTGGAAAACTCAGTTCGGCAGCTATATTTTTGCTCCTTCTCATCTTTACTGCGATCCCCGTCGAAAGCCTGGCTTTTTTTCTAGGTGGCGTAGGCATGGCTGAAATGCTGATATCCACCTTGATGCTGGTCGTTACAGCCGTTTTCTTTTGTACGTTAGGATTATTCTTTTCTAGTTTTTCAAGACGCACACTCATTGCGACTGTGCTCTCATACGCTTCGATACTGATCTCTTTTATTGTTTTCATTATTTTCCTCTTTTTTATCAGTGTGATCGGCTCTTACAATAATTACCCCTCGACCTTTGTTGAAAATATCGTCACTGCCGCAATGTGGTTTTTATTTTCCACAAATCCCCTCTATGCGGCAACCATGAGCGAGGTGATTTTGGTGGACGAGCAAAGTCTGTTCATCACCACAGGTAATATTTTGGGTACTCCCTCGTCTTTCCCTCTGCCTTCTCCGTGGATCATTTATGTGATCTTTTATTCGATCCTGACTGTTATCCTGATCGGCTTGAGCGTGTATTTTGTAAACCGTCCAGACCGATAAAATTGTAAAAGGAAAATGAATACCATCAATAATCTCTCCCACACCCTGCAACAATGGATCCGCTGGATGCGCTTACAACGCGCATTGACCTGGGCTGTGCGCGGACTTGCGGTGGCATTGGGATTATCCCTGCTGGTCGGCGGATTTGGCTTGTATCAAGCCAAATTATTGAAACAGGAATTTCTGGCTCTGCTCATTCTCTTTGTGGCTTTACTGCCAGTTTTATTTGGAATCACTGCTTATTTTTGGAAAATCCAAACCATCAAAGCTGCGCGTTATTTTGACCGAGCCTTTCATCTCGAAGAACGAGTCAGCACTGCGCTGGAGTTGCAAGCTGATAATCATTCTGTTGAAATTATCCAAAAGCAATTGGACGATGCGACGAACGCTTCGCGCGCGGTCAAGCCAAGCCGTGACCTGCCTCTGCGATTCTCGAAACTTGATCTCGCCTCAGCATTTTTCTTCGCCTTGCTGATCGGCGTCCTTTGGTTTCGCGGTGAGACTTTGTTTGTCGCCGCCAGCCAGCAGCGAGCCGTGGAGCAAGCCATCGCCGCACAGCAAACTCAGATCGAAGAGATCATCAAAGAGATCAATGCCAACGAATCTTTGACCGATGAACAAAAGCAAGCGCTTGCCAAGCCATTGAACGAAGCCTTAAGCGGATTGAAGGAAAATCCATCAGTGGAAGGCGCGGTCTCAACACTGGTCAGTACGAGTGAAAAACTGCAAGCCATGACCAGTCAACAGGCTGGGCAATCCATGCAGGCGTTGAAGGAAACGGGAAGTTCGCTTGCGTCACAGCAAGGGACTCCACTGGAATCGATCGGGAAAGATTTAGCCAGTGGAAATTTTGCCAAGGCGGCTTCCGACCTCGCCAACATGGATTTGAGCAAAATGAATTCGGCTGAGTGGCAGCAGCTTGCCGAGCAATTGGAAGCAATGGCAAGTACGCTGGCTTCGACAAATCCGCAGTTGGCGCAGCAATTGGCAAATGCTGCGCAGGCGCTCCGCAGGGGAGATATTGCAAGCGCACAACAATCCATAGCGAGTGCGGCAACCCAATTGGCGCAGACTGGTCAACAGATCAATGCTTCGCAGGTGGCGAGCCAGGCGGCGGGTCAGATGCAGCAAGGCGCGGGACAAGTCCTCGCGGCGGGAGGCGGCAATCCAGCGTCGCAGGGCAACGCGTCTGTGCCAGGACAGTCAAACCAACAGAGTGGACAAAACAATGGGGGCAGCGGATCAGGCTCAGGGTCAGGCAGTGCGCCGCAAAGCAATCAGTCAGGGTCAGAGGCGGGCAGTTCTCCGATCCCACAAAATAATGGCGCAGGCGATGGCGGCGAATCCGCTTATGAACAAATTTATGCTCCATCGCTTATCGGCGGCACAGGCAGTGACACGCTTGGCTTGCCAACGTCGGGTGAAAATGGTGATGTGATTGGGACAAGCCCGACAACGGCAACAGGTGGTCAAAGCCTTGTGCCATACACAAATGTGTTTTCGCAATACGAGCAATTTTATTATCAGGCAATTGACAACGGCGAAGTGCCGCCGCAGTTTATGGATGTGATCCGAAATTATTTTGACTCTTTGAAGTAACGGAGTAACGATGAGTGAATTTTCTGTTGATACGTTTCGCGAATATGCAAGCCGAATTGAAAGCGAAGTTGGGCGCGTGATCGTTGGTCAGGGCGAGGTGGTGCGGCATGTGCTGGTGAGCATCCTCGCGGGCGGACATGTTTTGCTGGAAGGCGTGCCTGGCTTGGGCAAGACGATGTTGATTCGTACATTGGGACAAGCCTTGGATTTGAAATTCTCGCGCATCCAGTTCACCCCTGACCTGATGCCTGCTGACATCGTCGGGACAGAGATTCTCAGCGACGAAGACGGCAGGCGCGAGTTTCGTTTCCGCCGCGGACCTTTGTTTGCGAATTTGGTTTTGGCAGACGAGATCAATCGCGCCACGCCGAAGACGCAATCGGCTTTGCTCGAAGCCATGCAGGAAAGTTCGGTGACGGTGGCGCAAACAACGTATCACCTGGAAGAACCGTTTTTCGTGATGGCAACGCAAAACCCGATTGAAATGGAAGGGACGTATCCCCTGCCCGAAGCGCAGCTTGACCGTTTCTTCTTCAAGGTCAATGTGGACTTGCCCAATGTAAATGAGATGGTTGATATTTTAGACCGCACCACAGGCAAGGAATCGCCTGCTGCAAATAAAGCCGTCAGCGGCGCGGATATTATCCAAATGCGCGCACTGGCTCGCACAACTCCCATCGCTTCGCACGTGAAAGAATATATTGCAAAACTTATGCTCGCCACGCATCCCGAAGACTCAAATGCTTCTCCGCTGGTGAAGAAATATGTCCGCTATGGAGTTTCTCCGCGCGGCGGACAGGCGCTGGTGCTTGGTGCAAAAGTGACTGCGCTGCTGGCAGGAAGATACAACGTTGCATTTGAAGATGTCCATGCGGTGGCAAGGGCGGCGCTGCGACATCGGCTATTGTTGAATTTTGACGGGCTGGCTGAGGGAATTCATCCTGACATAGTAGTTGATGAATTAATTGGCGCACTACAACCTCAATAAATAAACATCCTGCGAGATTTCAACCGATTACGCAGATTTTGTTTTGTGTTTGAAAAATCTGCTCGAATCTGCGTAATCTGCGGACTAATCTTAAAAAATGCATAAAATATATGCTATTCGATGAAAGCACCCTCCGCAAGTTAAACCAACTCACCCTCGTCGCTTCGCGCGTGCGTGCTGGCGCGATCAAAGGCGAGCGGCGTTCTTCGCGCCGCGGCAGCAGCGTGGAGTTTGCGGATTATCGCAACTACACCGCAGGCGATGACTTGCGCCGTTTGGACTGGAATATCTACGCGCGGCTGGAAAAACCATTCATCAAATTACTGGAAGAGGAGGAAGATCTCGCTGTTTATGTTTTGATCGACGGCTCACGTTCCATGGATTGGGGCGAGGGCGATCAACACAAATTCAATTACGCGACGTCACCTCGCCGCAGGGATCGGCGCAGTCGCGCTCGGTTCTGGTGACTTGCTTTCCGTTGGCTTTTTGCAAGGCGGACATGTCGTTTCAGAATTTGGTCCCTCCCGCGGACAATATGCCCTGCCACGTTTATTCGGCTTTTTGGAATCGCTCGAAGCGAACGCTGAAACGGACCTAAACGCTTCCCTGCGTGAATATTCCATTGCACCACGCCGCGCTGGCTTGGTCATTCTCATCTCTGACCTGTTTGCCGCTGATGGATATGAATCAGGCTTACGTCAACTGCTCAGCCGCGGACATGAAGCCGCATTGATCCACATCCTCTCGCCCGATGAAATTGATCCGCCCCTCGCAGGCGACCTGCAACTGGTGGACATCGAAACAAACTTCGAGCAGGATGTATCCGTAGACGGCGGCTTGCGTAATTTATACCGCACCCGTGTGCAGGCATGGATTCAATCCACACAAGCCGATTGCCGCAAACACGGAATCCGCTATTTGGACTTGGTCACGAGTCAATCCTGGGATCAAGCGCTCCTGCTCGAAATGCGACGTGACGGGAGTGGTGAAGTAATCGAGTAAAAAGTAAGAAGTAAAAAGGTCTTTATTCATCCTTCACGCGTAGCGTTCATCATTCATCATCTTTTCTTATGCAATTCCTCACCCCCATTGCCTTCGCTCTCTCCGCGTTAGCAATTCCCATCCTCCTGCTTTACATGCTCAAACTGCGCCGCAAACAGACGCAGGTCTCTTCAACGCTGCTATGGGAAAAATTATTAAAAGACAGGCAAGCCAATGCGCCGTGGCAAAAACTCAAACGCAATCTTTTACTCTTTCTTCAATTATTAATTCTCGCCGCGCTGGTGTTTGCTTTGGCTCGCCCCGCCCTGCAAACAAAAGTCGTCGCAACAGGATCAGTCATCGTCATGTTGGATGCGTCCGCTTCGATGAATGCTGTGGATGTAACTCCCTCCCGTTTTGAGGAGGCTCGCAAATCCGTGCTGACTCTCATCAATGGGCTCTCCAGCAATTCAGCCATGACCTTGATTCTGGTTGGAAAAACTCCACAGACATTGATCGCATCTGAAACGGATAAATCCCTGCTCAAGGCGGCGCTATCCAAGGCGCAAGTCACCCAAGGGGCCGCAGACTGGGAAGCCGCATTCGCCATAGCCGCAGGTGCAACACGCAACGGTGCAGAATCCACAGTGGTCATCGTCTCCGATGGCGGACTTCCAGAAAGTGGACTGCCCTCTCTTCCGAGCGAAGTGCGCTACATCCCCATCGGTCAAGCGGACGATAACCTCGCCATCTCCGCCCTGGCTTTGCGCGCCTCAAATGGAATTCCGCAGTTATTCGCAGAAGTCACAAACACTAGCGATGTAGACCGCAAAGTTTTACTCTCACTCTATCTGGGCAACGATCTCTTCGACGCGCGTCAACTGGACATTCCCGCCAATTCACAAAAAAGTATTTCTCTTGAAAACCTGCCGATCACAACCGCCATTTACAAGGCGCATATTTCCGACCCAACCGAATCAAACAAGCCATTGGATTCGCTCGCGCTGGATGACACAGCCTTTGCCGTTTATCAATCGTCAGCCGCGAGGCGCGCATTGCTCGTCTCGGATGGGAATTTATTCCTTGAGCAACTGCTCGCTTCGCTCCCAGGCATTCAACCCTTCCGCGCCCTGCCCGCCGCCGATGGCACGCTGCAAATCCCCAGCGACCCATTTGACTTGTACATCTTCGACGGTTACATCCCAGAAAAATTACCGAACGCAAATTTGTTACTCATCAACCCAACCACCAATCCATTCTTTGAAGTCGGCGAGACGATCAAGGATATCAACAATATTCAAGTGAATGAAAATTCCCTCACCCGCTATGTGGATTGGAAAACTGTCCACGTGCTGCAAGCGGATAAAACGACCCTGCCAAACTGGATGAACGTTTTGATCGAGTCGGACTCGACTCCGCTGGTAGCTGCGGGTGAAAAAAACGGACAGAGAATCGCCGCCCTGACTTTTGATTTGCGCGAAAGTGACTTGCCTTTACAGATAGCCTATCCCATTTTATTTTCCAACCTGATCAATTACCTCGCCCCGCCCAGCGCATTTGACTCGTCACAATCCTTGCAAGCTGGCGAAAGCCTCACCCTCGTCCCGCCCACGGACGCGGAACAAGTAATCATCGCATCACCATCGAACAAAACTTTCACACTCGCGGCAGGTCAAACCTTATTTAGCCAAACAAACGAACTTGGTTATTACGCTGTAAATTTCGTTTCAAAAGACTCGACCAAAGCTGAATATTTTGCCGTCAATCTCTTCGACCCTTCCGAATCCAACTTGCAACCACGCGAGACGTTGCAAATCGGAAGCACGTCCGTTGCGCCCACAATTTCCCAACAAATCGGCTTGCAAGAATTATGGAAATGGTTTGCGGGCGCAGCCTTGATTATCTCAATGATCGAATGGCAGGTGTTTCATCGCAAATTTTTCAAGCCAATGATGAAGGCTAAAGGATGAAGCGATGAATAAGGTCAAGAGCAAAAAAGAAAAGGTCGAGCAATGGCAAAATGAAACTCCCCAAGGATTTGTCGTGACTCGAACCGCAGATTTTGCACTGCAAATTGTCAAACTATATGTAAGTCTGCCATAAGACAACAGAAGCACAGGTTGTTGGAAAACAAGTCCTTCGTTCTGGCACATCTGTCGGTGCAAATTATCGCGAAGGAAACCGCGTAAAATCCGACACTGATATGCATCAATAAATTCGAGTCCGTCTTGCAGGAAGTTGGATGAAACCGATTACTGGCTCGACCTGCTTGTAAGGAGATGATATTCTCGCCGCGCAAAAAAGGCGGAAGCGCTCGATTAAGGAAACCAACGAACTCCTGGCAATTTTCACCACCATTGTGACCAAAATCAAAAAAAGAATGGGAAGGATTTCAGCTCTCGTTTTCAATCCTTCATAATTCATCCTTCGACTTCCTTAGATGAACAATATATGCGCTTCACTTCCCCGCTCTTCCTGCTTTTACTTCTCCTCGTGCCACTTGTGGTTTATATTGGCGCGCCAAGTAAAGGTCATATCAAGAAGGCGTGAATTACTTTCCCTCGGTTTACGATTAATCATCATCCTCTGCTTGATCTTCGCCATTGCTGGACTCGAAATCGTCCAGAGCGGAAATAACCTCGCAGTAGTCTTTCTCATGGATGTCTCCGACTCCATGCCGCAGCAAGCCATTGACTCAGAAGTGAATTACGTCCGCGAGGCGCTGAAATCCATCAGCGCGGATGATAAAGCTGCGATCATCCTCTTCGGCGCGGACGCTTTGGTTGAGCGCCCGATGTCCGCGTTGGATGATCTCTCTGCCATCACTTCTGTTCCAATCACAAATCAAACCGATCTCGCCGAAGCCATTCAATTGGGACTCGCGCTTTACCCATCGGGATACGCCAAGCGCATGGTCATTCTTTCCGACGGAGCAGAAACCACAGGCGACGCGCTCAATGCGGCCAAGTCTGCGTCAGCTTCGGATGTGCAAATTGTGGTCGTACCAATTATCAGCCAAGTGGGAGCCGAGGCTTTGGTCACCGAAGTGGATGTGCCCACTCATCTCCGCGACGGCGAGCAATTTGATTTGAACGTTTCCATCCAAGCCAATCAATCCATGCGTGCAACGCTGCGGGTGCTTGCCAGGAATGAAATTCTTTACGAAGGTGCACACGATCTTCATAAAGGTTTGCAAACTTTGAGCCTGCCGCTCACAGCAGAGGAGCCTGGCTTTGTCAGTTATCAGGTGCAGATCACGCCCGAGCAGGACGCGTTCTATCAAAACAATCGGCTGGACACATTCTCACAGGTCGAAGGTCCGCCGCGGATTTTGATGGTGGCGCCGCCCACAGGTGAAACAATGCCTGGCGGCGATATCCGCCCCGATGAACATTCCCTGCTGTTGCAAGCGCTGACCTCCGCTGGCTTTGACGTGAAACTCGTCACGCCGAGTCTCATGCCCGCTGACTTGCCGTCACTCGCGCAATACAACTCGGTTGTGCTGGTGGATGTGCCTGCGAGTCAACTCGGCAATAACCAAATGGAAACTTTACGATCCTATGTGCGCGATCTTGGCGGCGGATTGGTCGCAGTCGGCGGACCGACGAGCTTCGGCGTCGGTGGTTATTACGGCACACCGCTCGAAGATACTTTGCCCGTGGACATGCAGATCAAAGATGAAAAACGCCGCCCTTCATTGGATATCGTTTTCATCATTGACCATTCTGGCAGTATGGGCGAAACCAGCGGCGGCGTCACAAAACTTGAACTCGCCAAGGAAGCCGCAGCGCGTTCGATTGAATTACTTTTCCCCAATGACCGTGTCGGCGTGATCGCCTTTGACGATACTGCCAGTTGGGTCGTGCCAATGACCGACTTGCAAAACCCTGATGAAATCGCCAACGCAATCGGCGGGATTCAGATCGGCGGCGGCACAGATATTTACGCGGGCTTACTCGCCATGTCGAAAGTTTTGCCCAATGACCCAGCCAAAGTAAAACACGTTATCCTGCTCACCGACGGCGGCGCGGATATTACGGGCATTCCCGAATTGGTTGAAAAGTTATACAAGGAAAACGGCATCACACTTTCCACTGTCGGCGTGGGCAACGACGCCGCGCCTTTCCTGAAAGACCTCGCCGCACTCGGCGGCGGACGCTATCACTTCACCAACAACGCCAGCACCATCGCATCCATCTTCACCGAAGAAACCACGCTCGCCACACGCGCCTACATCGTCGAAGAATCATTCTTCCCGACCCTCGTCAATTCATCACCCATTCTCGCAAACATCACCGAAACGCCGCGCCTGCATGGCTACATTGCATCCAGCGCCAAAGACCTCGCGCAGGTGATCCTCGAATCCGAAAAAGGCGATCCCATTCTCGCAGCGTGGCAATACGGCTTGGGTAAATCCGTCGCATTCACCTCCGACGCAACTGGCCGTTGGGCACGTGAGTGGGCGCGCTCGGAAATCTTTCCGACCTTTTGGACGCAAGCCGTGCGCTACACCATCAACGACTCGCTTAACTCCGCGCTGCAAATGACGATAGAACCGCAAGGCGAAACAGCCAAAATCACGCTTGACGCACGCAACCGTACAGGCGATTTTCTCAACGCATATCAGATCGAAGCCAACATCGTTTCACCCAACGGCGAAGCGCAAAACGTGACCTTCACGCAGACCGCGCCAGGGCGCTATGAATCTGAATTCATTCCAAAAGAACAGGGTATTTATTTAATTCATTTTTCTGGGACTACTGACACTGGAGGTGAATCTGCCTCTTTTGCAGAGACGACGGGCTGGGCTTTATCCTACTCCCCGGAATATCAGCGCATCGACCCTAACCCTGACCTGCTCCTGCGTCTATCGGCATTAACCAGCGGACAGGTTGCCTCTCCCCTCCCTGCTGCCGTATTCAACCACGACCTGAAAGCCACCCGCGCCTCACAGCCGATTGCCCCATTGCTTTTGCTGATCGCAGCCCTGCTCCTGCCATTTGACATCGCCGTTCGCAGACTCATCATCACAAAACATGATGTTGCGCTGTTGCGTGAGTGGGTTGTACAAAGATTGCCGTCCAATGCCCTTCGACGCGCTCAGGGCGAACAGAAGACAAGCCCGCACATGGAGGCGTTGCGAAATGCAAAGAACCGTGTGCGCGAGAGCAAATCCGCGCAGAGCGAAGTCGAAGCGCCGCCTATCGAAACTGAATCAGCCCCCAGTGTGAAAAAAGAGGCAGGGGAACTTCGTCCCAAGCCAGAGCAATCCACTTCGACCACATCTGCATTATTGGCGCGGAAAAAGAATCGCCGAAAATAATTTAGATCGCGAAGTCTCCACCGTGCCAAACGCCGTGGTCGGACATGTGCAGAGCGGGAATAACAGAAGCGTGACCGTCAAGTCTTTTCTCAAGTTTTTCCACATGCGCCACCAGAGCGGACAGAGTTTCGCCGATGGTGTCAGGCAGAAGTCCGTGCTCAAGATCAGGCTTGTTGCTTTGTCCCTGGCTGCGGACAACGATCTGCCCAGGCACGCCGATGATGACCGAATTTGGCGGAGACGGCTTGACCACGACAGCATTTGCGCCAATGCGGCTGTGCGCGCCAATGGTGATGGCTCCCAACACCTTTGCACCTGCGCCGATGACGACATGGTCTTCGATGGTGGGATGCCGCTTGGCTTTTTGCAGACTGGTGCCGCCGAGCGTGACGCCATGATAAAGGGTCACATTATTCCCGATTTCAGCGGTTTCGCCGATGACCACTCCCATGCCGTGGTCAATGAAAAAATTATGCCCGATGGTTGCGCCTGGGTGAATTTCTATGCCTGTCAGGCTGCGGGCAATTTGGGAAATCCAACGCGCAAGCAATTTGAAGTCACCCTTCCAAAGTCGGTGGGTTACTGCGATGCACCCAAACAGCGTGCAAGCCAGGGTAGCACAACAGAACTTCCAAAACATTACGGGCCGCGGGGTCGCGGTCTAGTACAGATTGAACATCTTCACGGATGGTCTTGAACATTTTTTCCTCACTTTACATACTCAAGACCAGACAGGTTTTAAGAAACCTGTCTGGTCTGTTTATCTCTTACTCAACCAAATCAGCGAACAAAGGTGTGGACAAATAGCGTTCGCCGAATGATGGGATGATGACCACGATCAACTTGCCCGCATTCTCTGCACGGTTTGCCACTTGCAAAGCCGCCCAGGTAGCTGCACCTGATGATATTCCAACCAACAGACCTTCCTCACGCGCCATGCGGCGGGCGATATTGAAAGCATCCTCATTCTTCACGCGGATGACCTCATCGTAGATTTTTGTATTGAGCACATCGGGGACAAATCCCGCGCCGATCCCCTGGATGGGATGCGGACCTTTCACGCCGCCAGATAAAACGGGAGAGGCATCAGGCTCGACAGCAATTGCTTTGAAGGATGGTTTCTTCGCTTTGAGCACTTCGCCGACACCTGTAATTGTCCCACCTGTGCCAATACCTGCAACAAGAAAATCAATCTTGCCGTCTGTATCTTTCCAGATTTCCTCAGCAGTTGTTTTGCGATGGATTTCAGGATTGGCTAAATTCTTGAATTGCTGCGGTAGGAAATACTTCTTCGGGTCTGAAGCTACGATCTCTTCAGCTTTGCGGATCGCGCCGCCCATACCGTCAGGACCTGGAGTCAGCACCAGATCCGCGCCATACGCGCGCAACAACATACGGCGTTCCTTGCTCATCGTCTCAGGCATGGTCAGGATGATCTTATATCCACGCGCCGCAGCGACCATAGCCAAAGCAATGCCTGTGTTGCCGCTGGTCGGCTCCACGATAACCGTATCCTTGGTGATCAAGCCAGCCTTTTCACCCGCATCAATCATGGATGCGCCAATGCGATCTTTGACCGAATGAGCGGGGTTGTAAAATTCCAGCTTGGCAACCACTTCGGCTTTGGCGCCCTCAGTGACACGGTTCAAGCGCACCAGCGGGGTGTTGCCGATCAGGTCTGTGACGTTGTTTGCAATTTTCATGTTTCTCTCCTGTGAATAAAATTGATTTGGATTTAAATAAATAAAACGGCTGTCTGCAACCGAAAATATTTTCGGTATTCGCAAACGATGGGCGCAAATAAGCCGCAGGAAGCGACTTTGGAATTTGCGGGGTTCAGCCCACCGTTTACGGCAGTCAGCCGTTATTCTCTGGGAAAAGAGGCGGTGGTTAGAAACCCCGCCGTGTACAGATGCAGTTCAATGTTATTTTCATCATGTTTCCTTAGAAAGCCCAAATGACCAATATCTTACTTGCTTATAGTATATATCCAATTTCGCCAAAGTACAATTACAAAACGGGATCATCCCAATTTCCAAAATCGTTTTACAATTACCTCATGAATAAAATCACTGGGAAGACAGGAAATAAAAAATGGCTAAATATTCTGTTGCAGTAGATCAGGGCACTACCAGCACTCGTTTCATGATCTTCGACCATGCAGGCAAAGTAGTCGGCAGTTATCAAAAAGAACACGAACAAATCTTCCCCAAGCCAGGCTGGGTTGAACATGATGCGATGGAAATCTGGACTCGCACACAGGAAGTGATCGCAGGCGGATTGAAAAACGGCAATATTTCAACAAAGGACATCGCAGCCTGCGGTATTACCAATCAACGCGAAACCACTGTCGTTTGGGAAAAAGCAACTGGTAAACCCGTGTACAACGCAATCGTTTGGCAGGATACCCGCACCGACACAATTTGCAACGAACTCGCCAAAGACGGCGGTCAGGACCGCTTCCGCGCGAAAGTGGGTCTCCCGTTGGCGACATATTTCTCTGGCCCCAAGGTCAAGTGGATCCTGGACAATGTTGAAGGTGTACGCGCAAAAGCGGAAAAAGGCGAAGTACTCTTCGGCAATATCGACACCTGGATCATCTGGAACCTGACTGGCGGCCCCAAGGGCGGCGTGCATGTTACAGATGTTACCAACGCGTCCCGCACTATGTTGATGAACCTTGAAACATTGGGTTGGGATGCGGATATGCTCAAAGTGATGGGCATTCCGCGCGCCATGCTCCCCGCCATCAAAGCCTCCTCCGAAGTCTACGGCTATGCGACAGGCGCTCTCGAAGGCATCCCTGTTGCTGGTGATCTGGGTGACCAACAGGCAGCCCTCTTCGGTCAGACATGCTTTAGCGCTGGTGAAGCTAAAAACACCTATGGGACAGGTTGTTTCATGCTGCTTAACACGGGCGAAAAGCCTGTCACTTCAAAAGCGGGGTTGCTCACCACACTTGCTTATAAAATTGGCGATCAAAAAGCCGTATACGCACTGGAAGGTTCGATTGCAATTACAGGTGCGTTGGTCCAATGGCTGCGGGATAATCTTGGGATCATTGAAAAATCTTCTGACATCGAAACCTTGGCTGGATCTGTGGAAGATAGCGGCGGCATTTATTTTGTTCCTGCGTTTTCAGGATTATATGCACCCTACTGGAAATATGATGCGCGCGGTGCCATTCTGGGGATGACGCGTTATGTAAATAAAGGTCACATTGCCAGGGCTGCATTGGAAGCGACAGCCTATCAGACTTGCGAAGTGCTCGATGCGATGGAAGCAGATTCAGGTGTGAAGTTGACCGCGCTCAAAGTGGACGGTGGCATGGTTTTCAATGAACTGCTGATGCAATTCCAATCTGATATTTTGGATGTGCCTGTGGTGCGTCCCAAAGTTGCGGAGACAACCGCACTCGGCGCAGCATACGCGGCGGGATTGGCTGTTGGCTTCTGGAAGGATTACGATGAGTTGCGCGCCAACTGGGGCAAGGATAAAGAGTGGACTCCGAAGATGAACGCAAACTTGCGCAAAGGTTTATACTCGGGTTGGAAAAAAGCAGTCACTCGTACGTTTGGTTGGGTAGAATAAAAAAACATTGAAGGTTGTATATGAATCGAAACGAAATTCTCTCTTCTCTTAAGACAAACCCCGAAGTCTCCGTGCTGATCGTAGGCGCGGGCATTAATGGCATCGGCACATATCGAGACCTCACCCTTAATGGCGTGGATACATTGCTCATTGACCGCGGGGATTTTTGTTCGGGCGCCAGTGCTGCATCTTCACATATGGCGCATGGCGGCATCCGTTACCTTGAAAACGGCGAGTTCCGTTTGGTGCGTGAGGCAGTGCGTGAACGCAATCGCATGATCCAAAATGCGCCGCATATTGTCAGTCCGCTTCCGACTGCCATTCCCATGTTCAAGTATTTCTCTGGCTTGTTCAATGCGCCGCTAAAGTTTTTGGGCTTGCTGGAGAAACCCTCGGAGCGCGGCTCGGTCATCATAAAACTCGGCTTGATGATGTACGATGCCTACACAGGAAAGACCCGCACTGTGCCGCGTCATCAATTCATGATGCGCTCTGAATCGTTAAAGCACTGGCCTCGCATAAATCCTGAAGTTGTTACAACCGCAGTATATTATGATGGTTTGATCTCCGACCCTGAACGCCTTGCGCTTGAAATTCTATTAGACGCCGAAGCAGACAGTCCCAATGCGCGCTCGTTGAACTATGTCAGCATGGAGAGCGGAGATAAGGATTTAGTCACATTGCGGGATGAGTTGACTGGCAAAACTTATGTTGTCCGCCCGAAACTGCTCATCAACGCGGCTGGACCGTGGATCGATCTGACAAATAACAAGCTTGGTCTGTCCACCCAATACATCGGCGGGACCAAGGGTTCTCACGTGGTTGTGGATCATCCTGAACTACGCGCTGCCATTGGGTCCAATGAATTTTATTTTGAAAATAAAGATGGCCGCATCGTGTTGATCTTCCCGCTGTACGACCGTGTCTTGATCGGCACATCCGACATCAAGATCGAAAATCCCGATGATGTGCGCTGCACCGATGAAGAAGTGGAATATTTCCTCAAATTGGTGACACATGTTTTTCCCTCCATCAAAGTGACCAAGGAACATATTGTTTTCCACTTTACAGGTGTTCGTCCGCTGGGCAGCAGTGGCGCAGGGAGAACGACAGGTCAATACAGCCGCGACCATCACATCGAAGTATTGAGCGGCGAACAGACGAAATTATCCTTCCCTGTTTATTCGCTTGTCGGCGGCAAGTGGACATCTTTTCGCGCATTTTCCGAGCAGGTCACAGACAAAGTGCTTGCATTCCTTGCCAAGTCACGTCTGAAGAGTACGAGCGACCTGCCGATCGGCGGCGGACGCGGCTACTCAAGCGATGCCAATGAGCAGAAACGTCAAATTGACGGTTTTGCCGCATGGACAGGACTTGATAAGGAACGGTTGCGGGTTTTATATTCGCGCTATGGATCGCGCACAGAAGCCATTGCAACATTCATTAAGCGTGCCGCAGATGAGCCACTTAAATCTCTTCCAGAATATTCGCGGCGCGAGATCATGTTCCTCGTGCAAAATGAAAAAGCCATGCGTCTGGATGACCTTCTTTTACGCCGCACCATGCTTGCCATGTTGGGTCGTGTTACACAAGAAATCATACTGGAACTCGCCGATGTTATGAGAGATTCCCTGGGCTGGAGTGTTGACCAGAAAAATGCCGAGGTGGCGCGCGCGCTCCATTTGCTCAGCGAAAAGCACGGGGTCCAGCTTTGAGGTGGATGCAAAAAACAGCGCTTATGAAATGATCTATTGCTGTCCACGTTTGTCGCAGTAAAAAACTCTCGATTTATTAATTCAACGTTTGGTGGTTTTACAACCCGCCAAACGTTTCTGTTTCCAAAAATCTCAAACGCAAAACAGGAACTTCTTAAACCCCGAATTCGTCATACAATTATCATATAGCAAACCTCGAAGGTTCACACAACCTTCGAGGCTAACGGGTTATTTTCAAGAGGCAAGCAAAATGGACAATAAAAAACTTCTAGGCGCGCTCGGAATTCTTGCGGTCATTATTGGCATCGTATTGGCGCTCGCGTTTCCAAAAAACATTTTATTGAGCAACGCACCTCTTCCCATTGAACCCCAGCCAACGGGGCCACAGGTGGTCGCACAAAATCCAGTGGATGGAGAACGGCTGGACTTGTCCGCGCCGATTCAGATTCAATTTGATCAGGATATGGATCAGTCCAAAACAGGCGACTCATTTTCGCTGCTTGACAACGGGGCAACTGTTCCTGGCAAACTGACATGGGACAACCCTCAAACATTAACCTTCACTCCCAACTCGCCCCTTGACCCTGGTACTGTCTACATCGCAGCCATCACCGAAGCCACCACCAAAGACGGCATCTCTGCTCAAGACATCATCGAACTTGAATTCAAAACAATTGAAGGTCTGGCTGTGTCACAGGTATTCCCCGCAGAGGACACACAGGAAGTGGATTTGAACACCAGCATCACGGTCATCTTCAACCACCCTGTTGTGCCAGTGACGATAGAGGAAGAACAAAGCAAACTTCCCCAGCCGTTGAAATTTACACCCGCGGTCGACGGCACTGGCAAATGGGTCAATTCGTCGGTGTATGTCTATCAGCCAGAGGAAATTCTGTTGAGCGGCACCAGCTATCAGGTTAGTGTGGAAGCGGGAATCGAGGATACGCAGGGCAACACATTGGACGAGTCCTATAGTTGGCAATTCGGCACACGCGCCCCAGTCATCTATAATTTTGCATTGAAAGACGGCGCGGAGAATCCAACTGAAGAAGTGAAGGATGTGCCGCTCGATCAATCATTCATCGTGACCTTCCTGCAACCGATGGATGAAAAAAGTGTCGAAGATGCAGTGACAGTTGTCAACCGCGAAACTCAGCAACCATTCCCTGTGAACTTTGCATGGGATGAAACTTCCACCACGCTAACCATCGAACCAAAAGAAAATTTCAAGATCGCCAGTTTCTACGACTTGACCATCGCCGACAGCGCACAGGCGAGTGACGGCGGAAACCTCAAAGAAGGTTTGATCGTGCAATTTGCCACGGTGATCCTGGCCTTCGGTCGTGAGTGTGTTTCCTGCGGCTTATTCAGAGGGGACTTTCAACTCAGTCATCACGATCACATTTGCATCACCGATGGACTTTGACAGCATGAAGGGCAGGGTAATTATTTCGCCTGCGATACCAGGTGAACCCGATTGGTATTACAACACCTACGATAAAAGTCTAAATATTTTCGGGCTTGAGCCAGCCACAGATTATGTGGTGCGGATCTTGCCAGGTATGCAAGACCCATACGGCAACACGATCAAGGATGAAATTTCATACTCCTTCAAAAATGGGGATTATTCCCCGTATATGCGGTTGATTTTGCCGTGGACTCCGCTGGTATATCGCGCCAACGGGGGGACGCAGGAAGTCTATTTTGAACATCTAAATATTGATGAAGCGACTGTTTCAATTTATCCGCTGACTTTCGAAGAGTTTGGCAAATTAACAACGGGCGAAACTGTCACAACTGAATTCAGGCCACAGGTAAAGCCTGTCCGTGAATGGAAGGTCGGCGCAAGCCAAACAAGGAATGTACTCCAGCGCGAACTCTTCAAGTTTGAGGAGCAGGGAAATCCCCTTGAAACAGGATATTACTTTATCGGCTTGAAAGGTTCGCCGTTTGAATACGAAGGGAATTTCATGCAAGGCAACTTGTTCATGGTGGCAACAGACAACATCACCTTCAAAGCCACTCCCACGGAAGGGCTGGCATGGGTCACGGACTTGGAAAACGGAACGCCGCAGAAGGATGTGCCCGTCACGTTCTATGATGACAAGTTTGTAGAACTTGGAATGGCAACCACAGATAAAGACGGACTTGCGTATCTACCCAACATAAAAGCGGTGAATTATGTGCGCACGGGTGAGAATGGTCACTTTGCTTTTACCGCGCTCTATTGGGGCAGTGACGTTTCTGCAGGTGATTTTGGCATCTATGAAAACTATTACAGCGGTGCAACCAGCCTGTTTGGGTATTTGTACACGGATAGACCCATCTACCGTCCAGATCAGGAAGTATTCTTCAAAGGCATCCTGCGTACAAATGATGACCTGCACTACAGCCTCTCCAAACTAAAGCAGGTGTACGTGGTTGTGGATCAGTGGGGGCAAAAGATTTTTGCCGATTATGTGCCTGTCAACGATCAAGGAAGTTTCAGCGGAAAAGTGAAACTCGCGCAGGATGTTTCGCTGGGTACCTACATGATCTATGTCTACCCAACCTCTTCCCCATCAGAGTCGCCGTTCAGTTCTGTTGGTTTCGACATCGCTGAATATAAAAAGCCAGAATTTGAAGTGAGTGTTACGCCCGATAAAACGGCTGTCCTTGCAGGCGGCTCGGTCAACTTTGGGGTGGATGCCGAATACTACTCTGGCGGCCTGTTGAAGAATGCGCCAACAAAGTGGTTCATCGAATCTTCAACCTATTATTTCACGCCCTCCTCCAAATATAACCAGTACAGTTTCATGGATTGGGACCGCGACATGTATTGGGAACCCAACCAAAGCACGAACAACGACACAGTGGATGAAGGCGACGGCGTGACGGATGAAAACGGTCACCTCGATGTTCAGCAAACCTTTGGCTCCAGCAAAAACAACGTCAGCCAGCAAATGTCCTTTTACGCCAATGTGACCGATGTGGCGGGCAACACCGTCAGCGGCAGCACAAGTGTGGTCGTGCATCAGAGCGAATTCTACGCGGGCATACGCTCGGAGAAATATATCGGCAGGCAGGGTGAGTCACAGCCTTTCAGCGTGGTCGTTCTCGATTGGGATTCTCAGCCCATCGCAGACAAAAAGGTTACGGTTGATTTTGTCGAGCGGCAGTGGTACAGCGTGCAGGAAAAAGACAAGCAGGGTCAACTGACCTGGGTCACAACGGTGAAGGAAATCCCTGTCAGTAAACAGGATACAACTACAGGCGCAGACGGAATCGCGCAGGTGGAATTTATCCCACCCAAAGGCGGAGTCTACAAAGCGCTCGTCACAGTCAAAGATTCCCAGGGAAATTCGCATCAAGCCTCGACTTATATTTGGGTTGCCAGCGACAGAGATATTTCGTGGCGACAGACCAATGACCGCGCCTTCAGCCTGATCGCAGACAAGGACATGTATGAGCCTGGCGACACTGCTGAAATTTTGATCGCCCAGCCATTCGAAGATAAAGTGTACGCGCTCATCACCTACGAACGCGGACATATCTACAAGCAGGAAGTGGCTCTGCTCGAAGGCAACAGCACCATTTACAAATTACCGATCACCGACGAGATGGCTCCGATTGCGTATGTCACTGTCACCGTTATCAGCGGCGCGGAAAACACAGGTGTGCCCGATTTCAAGATCGGCATGGCGCAGATCAACATTGACACGAAACAAAAGACACTCGATGTCTCGGTTACAACAGATAAAGAAACCGCAGGACCTGGCGACGAGGTCACATACACGATCAAGACAAAAGATATCAACGGCGAACCTGTCACAGCGGATGTTTCACTCGCGGTCGTGGATAAAGCCGTGCTGGCAATGACGCCTCCAAATTCCGCGCCGATGCTCGAAAGTTTTTATTCCGATCAACCATTGAGCGTAATAACCGCGGTTGGCATCGTATCCAGCGCAGACGCTTTTAATGCGAACTATCGCAAGACGATCCCTGATGGAAGCGCAAGCGGCGGCGGTGGCGGCGGCGAGGCGGGCATCATCACCGTGCGCCAGAATTTCAAAGATACCGCTGTATTCAAAGCGGAGATCGTGACCGATGAAAATGGCGCCGCACAAGTGAAAGTAAAACTACCAGAAAACCTCACCACCTGGGTGGCGGATGTACGCGCCGTCACCGCAGACAGCCGCGTGGGACAAACCACGAGTGAACTGGTCAGCACCAAGCCGCTCTTTGTTCAACTGCAAACGCCGCGATTCTTTGTCGTCGGCGATCAGGTGACAGTCGGCGCGACCATTTTCAACAACTTGGAGAATGCGCTCAAAGTAAATGTCACACTCACTGCCAAAGGTGTTGATCTCAAATCAGAAGCGGCGCAAGCCATTGAGATCGAAGGCAGGCAACAGGCGTACGTCACCTGGGACGTGGTCGTACACAATGATGTCGAGCGCGTGGACATGACAGCCACCGCCACCAGCGGTCAATTCACCGATGCCAGCAAGCCCGCACTTGGCACGCTGCCTGGTCAAGGCATCCCCGTTCTGCATTACAGCGCGACAGAAACCGTCGGCACATCGGGCACGATCAGCACCGCAGATTCTGTCACCGAAAATATTCAATTGCCCACTTCGCTGAATTATGACGACGCAAATCTATCCATCGAAGTTTCGCCTTCACTCACCGCGTCCATGACATCGAGCTTTACCTATCTCGAAGATTATCCATATCTTTGCATGGAGCAAACAGTCTCACGCTTTTTGCCCAACGTCATCACCACCCGCGCCTTGAAGGCCGAGGGAATTCCCTCACCCTCGCAAAGCAACCTCGATGCGCAAGTCAACACTGCCCTGCAAAAGATTTACGCCAAGCAGTTATATGATGGCGGCTGGAACTGGTGGGATGGCGACGTGAGCGACCCGCTCACTTCCGCGTATGTTATCTATGGCTTGCTCGAAGCCAAGGAATCTGGCTACGAGATTTCACAAAACGTGCTCGACAACGGCATCGCGTATCTCAAAGATAACCTGCCCGACCTCAGGCGCAACGACGATTCGTGGCAATACAACCGCTATGCCTTCATGTTGTATGTGTTGGCGCGTGCGGATGAACTCCGCGCGGGGCAGACCAACTTCATCTTCGAGCATCGCGCTTCATTGGATTTATACGGGGAAGCCTATCTCGCGCAGGCGATGTATCTGCTCAACCCGGAGGATTCACGAATCCCCACGCTTCTTTCCGACCTCGAAACTGCCACCGTCCAATCGGCAGCTGGCGCCCATTGGGAGGAAACAACTAAAGACTATTGGAACTGGAATTCCGACACGCGCACAACCGCCATCGTGCTGAATGCCTTTGTACAAATTGACCCGAAGAACCCGATCAACGCAAACGCTGTCCGCTGGCTGATGGCGCATCGCGACAGCGGACACTGGTATTCCACGCAGGAAACCAGCTGGTCGCTGATCGCATTGACCAACTGGCTGGTCGCGTCAAAAGAATATGAAGCCAACTACGAGTATGCAGTCGGCCTGAACGGCGAGTTGCTTCATGAAGGTCAGGCGAATAAAGATAACTTAACAGACACTGTCAAATTGCAGGTGGAACTCAAAGACTTGCTGACGGAAGAAGCCAACGCTCTCGTCTTCACCCGCGGACGCGGCACAGGCAACCTATATTACTCAGCTTATCTCAACGTCACCCTGCCCGTGGACGAAATCCAGCCGCTTGACCAGGGCATGAGCCTCTCGCGCGAATATTTCACACTCGATAATCTCAAGACACCCATCACAGAAATTGATCGCGGCGAATTGGTCAAAGTCCGCCTGACAGTGGTGGTGCCTGAAGCCGTTCATTATGTGGTGGTCGAAGATCCGCTCCCCGCAGGCATGGAAGCCATTGACACATCCCTTGCGACAGATACCGCAGTCCCTTCATCGTACACGGCACAGGATTACAACGATAAAGGCTGGGGCTGGTGGTATTTCAGTCATATTGAATTGCGTGATGAGAAAGTTGTCCTCTCTTCGGATTATCTACCTGCTGGGACCTATGTTTACACTTACATCACCCGCGCCAGCACGGCAGGCACATTCAAAGTCATCCCTTCCACTGCTTCCGAGTTCTACTTCCCCGATGTCGGCGGGCGCGGAGCGGGCAGCGTGTTTGTTGTGAAGTAAAGCCATCTTATGCAATGTCGTTCTGAGCGAAGCGAAGAACCTCTGATTCCAAGACTAGAGACCCTCACCGCACTGGCGTCGGCGCAAGTGTCGCTTCGCTCAGGGAATCATGATTGAGCAGTAAGGTGAGTTAACAAAAAGCAGGGACATGCTTTGAGCATGTCCCTGCTTTTTAATATTCCTATTTCAAACGCTAAAGTTTATTTTCCGTATCGGCATTCAATTTTTGTTCTTTTGACCTGGCGCTGGCTTCTTCAATTCGTGCATTTACTTCATCATAGTGAAGGCGAATCTCATCCCGTTCGTTAATGGCCGTATGAAGAGAATGCTGAAAGGCTGGTTTTTCCTCTTCTGAAATGGTCGTTAATAAACGCTCGATGCGTGTGATCTGTTTTACTTTCTGGTCAAGTTTCATTTTGAGGCGTTTACTATACCCATCGTAAAATTCGAATTCCTTGAGCGGCTCGGGGGAAGCAGGGACTTCCTCTGCGAGGAGTTCAGAGATCGTCCCCATGAGTTGGTCGATGTCAATCGGCTTTTCGAGGAAACGAGATACGCCAACGAGCGCCGCAAATGCCTTATCTTCTGGCGCGACATAGGTCGCGGAGAGAAATACCACCGGGATATTACGGGTCTCTGGGTCCAACCGTAATGAATGCACAAGGCTAAAACCGTCCATCCTGGGCATCAGGATATCGGTTATGACAAGGGCCGGGCGCTCCTGTCGAATAGCCTCCAGTGCATCCTCGCCATTAAGCGCAGTAACCACGCGATATCCACCCTTGAATTTCAATGTTGTATCTATAAGTTCCAGTATATTGGGAATATCTTCCACTACAAGTAAATAATCTGATTGTTTTTCCATGGTGGTATTTTAATGCCTTTTTCGACGCGTTAGAATTGCAAGTATATGTCCATTGGTACTAAATTTATGTCGTTGCGAGCTGCCGCTTTTGTTTTTTGGCGGCGAAGCAATCTCCTTCAAACAAGGAACTTGCCATCCTTGTAAAAGAGTTCGCCGTCCACCCACATCTCAGTCTCGTTCGTCGCATCGGAAATCAAATCCCAATGGATGCTGGATTCGTTCATTCCGCCTGCTTCGCCAAAGCCACTGCCCAGCGCCAGATGGAACGTCCCGCCCATTTTCTCGTCATAGAGGATGTTCTTTGTGAAACGGCTGATCCCATAATTCGTGCCGATGCCGAACTCACCCACAATGCGCGAGCCTTCGTCTGTATCAAGCATCTTAATCAGGAACTCTTCATTTTTCTCAGCGCTGGCCTTCACGATCCTGCCGCGCTCGAATTCCAGTCGGATTCCTTCCACAACTGTCCCTTGATAGATCGCGGGATAACTGAAACCGACCCAGCCATTGATCGAGGCTTCCTCGGGACTGGTAAATATCTCGCCGCTGGGCATGTTCTGGTCGCCGTCTGAATTGATGAACTTACGTCCCGCAATCGAAAACGTGACATCCGCCTGTGGGCCGCGGATCGAGATCATCTTTTTGCCTGCCAGCCGCGAGATCAGGCGTTCCTGTTCATCGTGGATATCACGCCAGTATTGCACCGGGTCCACCTGATCCGCAAAAGTGGATTGGTAAACAAAGTTCTCGAAATCTGCCAGGCTCATTTCGGCATCCTGTGCCAGCGCCTGGCATGGATAGTTCGTCATAACCCAACGCAATTCACCTGAAGCGGAACGCTTGGTGTAGGCTTCCATCCATTTGGCATAAGCCTGGTTACGCATCTGCTGTCGGGATGGGTCAATGCCGCTCATTGCGCGCGTGTTTTCCGGGGCCTCGATAATGATCCAGACGTTCGCATTCTTGATCATGTGCATGTCAAGCGGCGGCATCCATTGCAGTTGCGCATCCCCTGCCTTCGCCATAAAAACCTCATTCAGGTCGCTGGATTCCAGCGACACACTCGGGTTCCCTCCAGCTTTCAGAATATAAGCCACCACCTCTTTCACCAGGGGAATCGCCTGCCAATTGGCATTGACATGCACCCAATCACCGGCCTTGACCCTGGTGGAGTAATTTACCAGCACATTCGCCAACCTATTCAATTTTATATCTGACACGTTTTGCTCCTATTCGCCTAAACTCAAGCCCATTTCATTTGTTACGCAGAACTGGGTAATTATAGCCATTCTCCAGCTTGTTTGCAAAACTGGCACGTTTGAAATAGCCTACAAGATGCCACCGAAATACATACGCTGTCTGCATCCATTTTCAATAACGTGCGTATATTGAGATAATATCAAATAAATTTGGAGGTTCAAATGACAAATCAAAGACAAACTTTACGGCGCTCAAAAAGCAATCGCATGATCGCTGGTGTGTGCGGCGGACTGGCTGAATTTTTCGGCGTAAGCTCCTTCTGGTTTCGCCTTGCATTCCTGCTCGCGCTGATCCCCGGCGGCGTGCCTGGCATCCTTGTTTATCTGGTGATGATGGTCGTCGTGCCCAGCGAATAAACGCGAGCGTTGGTAGTGGAATCAAAATCGCCGAGGTCGGATTGACCTCGGCGATTGCATTATTATCCTACCAAACGCGGAGCACTTGTCCGGGATAGATCAAATTTGGATCGTAGATCGTCGGGTTGAGGAGCTGCAAACTGTACACCGTGGTGCCGTAGCTATTGGCGATGCTGCGAAGCGTGTCACCGCGACACACGGTGTAATAGACAGGAACAGCAGGCAGGTTGATCACTTGCCCAACATAGATCAAACTCGGATTCGTGATCTGCGGGTTGACGGCCAAAATGTTACTGACAGTGGTTCCGCTTCTCGCAGCGATCTTCCCAAGAGTATCTCCCCGCTGCACCACGTAGGTGTTGCCGTATGCTGGGTAATAAGGCGCTGGGGCAGGAGGGGGCGCGTACCCTGTTGGGATGTATAACACCTGTCCCGCGTAAACCCACCAGCCAAGTCCGGGATTCGCGGCTTGGATGGCTGAGATGGTGGTGCCGCAGAGCTTCGCGAGTCCGCTCAGCGTATCACCCCATTGGACGGTGATGGTACTGGCACAGCCCGACCAAGCCATCGCACCACTAGTTGACGCAAAAGACGCAACCAGAATTGCGCCAACCACGAGCAATTGAAAAACTTTCTTAGCAGTCATAGTAATTCTCTCCTTTTATAAGTTTGAAAACAAAAATAGGAATGAAAACAAGGACTGACAATAGGTGCAATAATGCAAAAGAATCGCCAATAAAACTATACAACAATCCTTTTGCAAATACAATCAAGGGTGGAATTTTGTCACCCATCAGCAATGATTTTGCCCCCACAATTTATCATTCAAGAGCAATTATTGTCTGGCCAGTTCACGGTATACTATCGAAATGAGTGAAACTCAGCCTTTTGATAAAATTTCGCTTTTGCGCCTGGCGTTTAAAGGTCTGGCGGAGGATGAGCTGCAGGAGATGGCAACTGCAACCCAACTTTGCACGTATCCACCCGATTACGTTTTGTGCCATGAAGGCGCTTACGAGGATATCTTTTATATCATCGCCGATGGCAGGGCTGTCGTCAGCAAAAATATCAGCGAACAGGATGGCGAGCGTGTTTTACGAATTGCAGGCAAAGGCGATCTGGTGGGTGAAATGGCGCTGATCCAAAATGTGCCGCGCTCGGCAACTGTGCGTACCCTCACAGATTTCACGGTGCTGGAGATGGGCAAAAAAGATTTTGAAAACCTGCTCAGCCGAAGCCCCAGTATGGCGATCAATATCATCCGCACGACACTGGATCGGATGCTTTCCAACGATAAGATCGCGATCCAGGACCTGCAAAAATCCAACAAAGTACTGCGCCAATTGGACCGTAACAAGCTGGAGTTTATTCAGGTTGCCGCGCACGAACTCCGCACCCCGTTGACCGTTCTCAAAGGCTTTGTCAACATGCTGGGTACCTTCCCCGAAATAAAAACGAACGCCGCATTAGGCGATGTATTGAATGGGATCATTAAAGGCGCTGACCGTATGCACGAAGTGGTGAATACGATGCTGGATGTGACGCGCATCGATAGCGAAACACTGAAGATCAGGCCTGCGCTAATACCAATGAAGCGGATATTTAATGAACTTTCGGGTGATTTTGTTAAAGCCGCAGCAGAACGCAACATTGAATTGGTCATTGAGCAGGATGCAGACACCCCCAGTATCAACGCCGACCCGTCTTTGATCCAAAAAGCAATTTACCACCTGATTATCAATGCCATCAAATACACGCCCGATGGCGGCAAGGTGACTTTGCGCTCGCGCCCGATCACGCTCGAAAATAACGTGCAGGGAGTTGAGTTGAGCGTCTCAGACACAGGCATCGGGTTGGAAGCCGAGCACCACGAATTGGTATTCGAAAAGTTCTATCAGGTCAGCGATGTGGCGATCCACTCATCAGGCAAGACATCCTTCAAAGGCGGCGGACCTGGCTTGGGACTGGCTATCGTGCGCGGCGTGGCAAGAGCGCATGGCGGCAAGACATGGGTGGAAAGTTCGGGATATGATGAAGTCAATTTCCCTGGCTGTACGTTTTATTTACAATTGCCCATTGACCCGCCGATGCCTCCTGAAACTTCGATCCCTGCAACGACTGACACTCCTACGGGTCGCACAGGTTCGTTCAAGCTGTACAAGTAAAGTGAATATGCAGAAGGGCTGTCCTTTTTTGGACAGCCCTTATTTTTTATTATGTCGTTGCGAGGAGGGCTCTTGTTCTTTCCGACGAAGCAATCTCCTGTTTATTAGGAGGCTGCTTCGGCTAAAATCAAGGTCGCCTCGCAGCGACATGGTTTACTAACCGCCAGCCATCTTGACCTTATACCCCAGCTTGCGTAACGTGTCCGCGATCTTCTCGCGCTGTTCGCCTTGGATTTCGATCACCCCGTCCTTGACCGTCCCGCCGCTGCCGCAGACTTGCTTGAGTTTCTTCGCCAGCGCAGACAAATCCCCCTCCGAAAGCACCAGCCCTTTGACCAGCGTCACGCCCTTCCCGCCGCGTCCCTTGGATTCGCGATGCAAATATATCGTCTGCTGTTGAGGCGGCAGGGAGTTGGCAATGGCGTGCTTATCATCTTGTTTACGCAAGTCTCCATCTTCGGAAGACCAGACGGTTTTGGAGTTGGGTTGTGACATGGCTATTTTTCCTCTATTGCAAAAACAATTACACGAATCACACCATCAATATCATTCATCACATCATTGTTCCAAAAGCGTAAAACACGATAACCTTTTGATTCCAAAAAAGCAGTCCTTTCCACATCATATTCCTCTAGCTCCAAATGTTGACTACCATCCAGTTCGATAATGAGCTTTTTACGTGGGGCGCAAAAATCAACAATGTAATTGCCGATTGCATGTTGCTTTCTAAAATGGACATCATCAATGTGATGAGCACGAAGATAGCCCCAAAGTTTGACCTCGGCAGGAGTTTGATTGCGACTTAATTCTTTTGCGCGTGCAAAGATTTTTACAGTTGTTCTTTTGTGCATGAGACCCCCACCTAACCTCCCCCATTGTCAAAAACCGACAATGGGGGAGGAATAACTTCGACTTGGGCGCAAATTAGAATTCTCATAAACACTTTATATTTTTCCTCCCCCATTCGTGATCTTCGAATGGGGGAGGCTGGAGGGGGTCAATTTTCTTCAACCCATTTTGCGGATGCGGACTTCCACATCTTCACCCTTCAACAAATCTACAATCCTGGATGTATCTGTCTCGCCAAAGTGATATGGATACAAAATGCGCGGACGAAACGACCGCACGGCATCCGCGACCATTTCTGGTGTCATGGTGTAGGGCAGGTTCATTGGCAGAAAAGCGACGGAGATATTCTGTAAACCCTTCATCTCAGGGGTGTTCTCGGTATCGCCTGCAATGTAGATGCGCGTATCGCCAAATGTGACGATGTAGCCATTCCCTGCGCCCTTGGGATGGAACGGCGAGCCGTCAGGGCGTTTGTTGACAATGTTGTACGCAGGGACAGCATTCACGGTCAAGCCGCCCACCTCGCGCGTTTCTCCGTTGCGCATGACAATGCCGTCTTTGACCTGTGCCGCGCAAAGTTCCGTCAGGACGATGATGGTTTTTTCGGTGCGGATATTCTCCAACGCCTTGAGATCGAGATGGTCGCCATGTTCGTGCGTGACGAGGACAATATCCGCCTTGGGAAGCTGGGAGTAGTCCGCCAATTCGCCAAACGGATCAACATGAATGATCTTGCTGTTGAATTCCATCATCAAACTGCCATGACCGATGAAGGTGATGGCAACATCTCCAGCGGAAGTGGAGATTACGTCGGTTTCAAATGGTAGCTGTCATTGTGTCTGCTCCTTTTTATTTCCTGTCATCCACAGACCTGACAGGTTTTAGAAACCTGTCAGGTCTTTTTGTTTAATCTTCGTCCTCAAGCCCTACCAAAGGCTGAATTTCCTGATGAATTCTAACAAAGTCTTCGCAGCTTCCAAATAATTGCAACAACCGATCCCTTTGCAAACGGGTTGGGACATTGGCAATAAGTTGGTGATATGACGAGTAATTCCAATTCCGAAAATCGTCTTCAAATTTATGCTTTTGCGGGTTTTGATGAACATACACAATCAGGCGCAATAGATAAGCCTCGCTATCCACTGGAATTCTTTTGAAGGGACGCTCAAATAGTGCGCCTGTTCTTTGGGTGGCGATATTGACACCTCGCGCATAAGCATTGAAGAAGTTGGAGAAATAACAGGCTTGGTTCTTTTAATTTGGGTGATAAACCTGTCAGGTCTTGAAGACCTGACAGGTTTGACTGTTCCTTTATCCACACTACCGCATGAAAGTGATTTCGTAAAAGGCAAAACGCCCATGTCTCAGCGATTGGGCTGATATGCTTCCACCATAACTCTAAAAAATAGGCGTAATTTCGCTCTTGAAAGAATATGTTCTCGCGATTATTGCCGCGATTGTAAATGTGATAAAAGGTTCCGTATGTGATGGGTGGGATGTCAGTGGGCATGGCTCGATTTTAATCCCCAACCTTCAGACCTGACAGGTTTCATCGCGACTTGAGTTCGACCATAAACTTATGTGCAGACAAAGATCTTAAGATCGAACCAGACTTCTATGGAAACCTGTCAGGTCTAGCTAGTAAATAACAATTATATCGATATATTACGGAATTACTACAGGACTAGTACAGGATGAGTACAGGATCAATACAGGATACTCTTATCTACCCTTTGGTACGCTATCCTTCCCCCTGATTCGATGCGGGTCTCCCGACCATATGTTCGATGCGGGTCTCCCGACCCGCATCCGCCTCTTACTCCACCACCGTGACCGTGACCACATTGCTCTTCACCGTCTCGCCACTGGTCGTCACACCTTCCGCCCAAAATTGATGCGTGCCCAGAGATAACGTCCACCAGGTTTGACACGAAGTGGGCGGCGCGGAGAGGGTCGTCAGCGCGGAACCGTCTACGAAGAAGGTCACTTGCGTGAAGCTGGAATTTGTCAGCGCGGACAATGCCAATTGTTGGGCGCTCAGGTCAAGGTCAGGGGTGATGCGGTAGGTTGTGTTGTCGGTGGGCGATGTGAGGGTCAATCCGCTGGTTGAGTCAGAACTCCCATTAGCTTCATCCACCAAAGGCAGACCTTGTGAGCGTGCCCAATCCTGCGCTTCAGCGGGGATATTCAAAACGATCTCGCCTGTGGCAGTGCGTTGATAAAAAGTGTCGGGCGTGGTGGGCTGTGTGCCCGCGATGAACCATTCCGTTTTTGTGTGCGGACAATTTTCAGTGGGAAGCAAGCCAGAAAGATCGCACACTTCAACTTGAAGCAAGCCATCGGGCTGGGTAAAAGCTTTATCGGGGCGTCCCTGCAAAATGGAGCGCATGGTCTCAGCCCAAATGGGAGCCGCGCCCGTCAGCCCCGTGACGTTGTGCATGGCTTGATAATTGCTGTTGCCCACCCACACACCCACCAGCAGATCGGGCGTGTACCCGATGGTCCAGTTATCGTGGAAGTTGGTGGTGGTACCCGTTTTGACGGCGGCGGTGCGGTCGATCTTCAGCACGCTGTTGATGCCAAAACCCGTCTGGCTGGATTGGTCATCGCTGAGAATATCGGAGATGAGCCACGCCACACGCGGGTCAATGACTTGTTGGGCGGGCTTCGCCTCTGGCTCATACAAAAGATTTCCATCAGCATCGCGGATTTCGAGAATGGACGAAGTACCTGTGTATTTGCCGTCGTTCGCCAAAGCCGCATACGCGCGCGACAGTTCAAGCAGGCTCATCTGTCCGCCGCCCAACGCCAGCGACAGGTCATAATTTCGCGGCTCATCCAACGAATGCACGCCAAGCCGATTGGCAAGCGCGATCACTTTTTCAATGCCCACAGTTTGCAGGGTCAGCACGGCAGGCACGTTCAAAGACGAAGCCAGCGCCTCGCGCACCGACACAAATCCATGCTCCCTGCCGTCATAATTGACTGGCTTATAGGGCTGTCCATCTTTCGTAGTGAAGGTATGCGCAACATCCATCAGCGTGGATGCGGCGGTCATCGGATGTTGTTGGTTCGGGTCAAGCGCGGCGGCATAGATGATGGGCTTGAACGCCGAACCCGATTGCCTCGGCGCAATCGCCATATTGATCGCGCCATAGATGGATGAATCGAAGTAGTCCGCGCTGCCGACCAAAGTGAGGATTTCGCCACGTGCGTGCGGGTGGATGACAACCAGCGCGGCATTGTTGACGTTTCGGTTGGTCTCGCCTTCGAGCGGCTTGAACCCCGCGATGCGCCTCTTGACGATCTCCTCAGCGAGATGCTGCATATTCAAATCCAGCGTGGTGCGGATCACCAAACTTTGCTGACTGATCCAATTGCCCCGAAGCATAGAGTTCATCCAGTTGATCTTTGACCATCCAAACAAAATGCGGCGCTTCAATGGGATACGGCGCGGGGTTGTAACTCAACGGCGCATTCTCTGCATCCAGCCTTTCGGCGGATGGTGATAAATCCGTTTTTCTCCATCAACCCCAGCACCACCTTCTGACGTTCCAGCGCAAGGTCGGGATTTGTGAACGGGTTGTAAATTCCTGGGGTTTGCGGCAAACCAGCCAGTAAGGCACACTCAGGCAAAAGCAGATCAGAAGCAGGCTTGCCAAAATAGGTCTGCGACGCGGCTTCGATCCCATATGCCATGCCGCCGTAATAAATTTGATTG
This sequence comes from uncultured Chloroflexia bacterium, assembly GCA_963833175.1. Taxonomy (GTDB): domain Bacteria; phylum Chloroflexota; class Anaerolineae; order Anaerolineales; family Villigracilaceae; genus Villigracilis. Next base: position 76,903 of record CAWHXC010000013.1, on the reverse strand, counting down.
AGATACAATGCGAGAATTTCATCCTTGGAATAAGCGCGAGTCAACTGCCATGCCAGAACCGTCTCGCGCAATTTGCGGCGCAAGGTTCGCTCTGACTTTTCATCGCTAAGAAGCAAAGTCCGCGCCACCTGCTGGGTGATGGTGCTCCCGCCTGAAAAAGTCTCGCCGCCCCGCAGATTGATCCACACCGCGCGGATGATTCCCAACAAGTCCACGCCAGGATTTTGATAAAAACTTTTATCCTCCACCGCAATCGTCGCATCCTTCACGCATTGCGGAATATTCCCCGCTGAAAGCGCAGCATTCCGCCCGCCTTCGGTTGGGATGATCTCGTACAGCAACCGTCCGCTGCGGTCAGTGATCTTCACGCTGGGTTGGTTTAGGTTTTCAGGGATGGCTTTGATGGAGGGCAGGTCGTAAAACAGATAAATTAAAAAGGCAGTAAAAAGTAAAAAGATAAAAAGTAAAAAGCGAGACAATTTGGATCTCAGCAGGGTACGCATGGAGTGATTATAAATACGTTTTGCTAAAAACCAGATTAAGCAATTTTTAATCATGTCTTTGCGAGGAGGGCTCTTACCGACGAAGCAATCCCTATTTTTAGGAGACTGCTCACCGCACTGGCGTACGGCGCAAGTGTCGGCAAAATCAAGAGCGCCTCGCAGCGACACGCGAAGTTCAGCGTTCCTAATGAGAGTTGCAATCAAATATTTGACTCATCCCCTCAACCCTGCTATCATCTTTTTTATGCGAAAAAATATCTTTACACGCATTTGGCAAATCCTGTGCGGCATTCCACGCTGGTTTCGCCCAGGCTTGGGCATCAAGCGCTGGTTCGTGCTGGTGCTGATCGGCATCACATTTTTAGGGCTGGGTCTCGCAGTTATTCTGATTGACATATACCGCACCAATTCCACCAACCCAGTTTTCCTAACGATCCTCAGCTACGCGTCCTTGCGCTTCATTCCACGCATCTGGCGCGCAATCATCTTTGGTGGATTAGGCGTCGGGCTTGTCATCTACGGCATTTTGCAACTCAACCGCGCCCTGCTCAAACCATTCATTCGCCCCGGTGCCGACGTTTTTGGTCAGATCACAGATTTTCGCCGCCGCGAACGCGGACCACGTATTGTGACCATCGGCGGCGGACACGGACTTGCAACCCTTTTACGCGGATTAAAAGCGCACACCCGCAACCTGACAGCGGTTGTCACCGTTGCGGATGATGGCGGCTCCTCTGGCAGATTGCGCGAAAGCCATGGCATCCTTCCGCCCGGTGATATTCGCAACTGTCTCGCCGCCCTTTCCAACGATGAAGCCCTGCTCACTCAACTCTTTCAATATCGCTTTAACGGCGCACCCGATCTTGAAGGTCATTCCTTTGGAAATCTTTTCATCACAGCGCTGGTTGACATTACAGGCAGCTTTGAAGAAGCAGTTGCCGAATCAGGCCGCGTGCTTTCAGTCCATGGACGGGTGCTTCCCTCCACATTACATAACGTCAAGCTGGTCGCCAGCATGGAAATACCGCACTCGATTAACGAAGTCCGCGTGGAAGGTGAAAGCAATATCCCCGCCATGGCAGGGAGAGTCCGCCGCGTATGGTTGGAGCCAGATGACGCATCCGCTTTTCCGCCAGTCATCAAAGCCATATTAAATGCGGAGGTGATCGTGGTGGGTCCTGGCAGTCTTTACACGAGCATCCTCCCCAACCTGCTTGTACATGACCTGCTTGGCGCCATTCAAGCCAGCCGCGCCCTAAAAATATATGTTTCCAATATTGCCACGCAAGCTGGTGAAACAGATTCTTACACTTGCTACGACCATGTCCGCGCGTTGGAAAGCCACATAGGCGAAGATATGTTCGATATTATTTTATGCAACGATAATTACGAAGCCAATATCGGCTCATCCCAATGGGTTCTCGCAGACGAAAAAATCCTTTCAGACTCCCGTTCCTACTGCGCCGACCTCGTGGATGATGGACATCCCTGGCGGCACGACTCGCTCAAACTCGCACAAGTCATCATGGATATTTTTGATGAACGCACTGGCCCATTATTAAATGAAAACGGACTTCAGTAGATGCTATAATTGCATATAATCTATGCTAAAATACATATGGATTGTGCGATAAATTCACAAACATCACATTTTCTTTAAGGAGAATTCAAATGACAGTAAAAATTGGTATTAATGGCTTCGGCCGCATTGGACGCCTTGTTTTTCGAACACTTAAGGCTCGTTACCCAAATGATATAGAAGTTGTAGTGGTAAATGATTTGTTCGACCCTGCAACAAATGCCCACCTGCTTAAGTATGATTCGATCTATGGGCAATTTGATGGCACTGTTGACGTGAAAGACGGCAATATTATCGTTGACGGCAAGGCTGTTAAAGTCACAGCAGAAAAAGACCCAGGCGCGATCAAATGGAAAGAAATGGGCGTGGACATCGTCATAGAAGCCACTGGTTTCTTCACCGATGCCACCAAAGCCAAAGCCCATATCAAATCAGGCGGCGCGAAGAAAGTTATTATTTCAGCCCCTGCCAAGAACGAAGATATTACCATTGTCCTCGGCGTGAACGATGATAAATACGATCCAGCAAAGCACAACGTTGTTTCCAACGCATCCTGCACCACCAACGGCCTCGCGCCAGTTGCCAAAGTGCTCAATGATAAATTTGGCATTGACAAAGGTTTGCTCACCACAGTCCATGCCTACACAGGCTCACAAAAATTAACGGATGTTGGCGCAAAAGATTTACGTGATGCACGTGCCGCCACTCAAAACATCGTGCCTTCTTCCACAGGCGCGGCAAAAGCTGTCGGTCTCGTCATCCCTGAACTCAAGGGTAAATTTGGCGGCATGGCTTTCCGTGTCCCCACCCCCACTGTCTCTGTTGTTGACTTCACCGCCATCTTGAACAAAGAAGCTACCATCGAAGAGATCCGCGCCGCCATGCTTGAGTACGCCAATGGTTCCATGAAGGGCATCCTCGATGTGACAGATGAACCGCTTGTCTCCACTGATCTGCGCGGCACCACTTTCTCCAGCGTCTTCAGCGCAATGGATACACTCGTCCTTGGCAACCTGATCAAGGTTGTCGCCTGGTACGATAACGAATGGGGCTATGCCTGCCGCACCGCCGATCTCGTGGCATTGATGGGCAAAAAACCTTAGGATTAGGGATTAGTAATTTGGGATCAGGTATTCCTGATCACCTTATTACCTAATTCCCTGATATATCGAGATCCCATGAACAAAAAAACTGTAAAAGATATTGATCTTAAAGGAAAACGCGTGCTCATGCGCGTGGATTTCAACGTACCGATGGCAGAAGGCAAAGTCACCGATGACAAGCGCATCAAAGCCGCACTGCCGACGATTAATTATGTTTTGGAACAAGGCGCGTCACTACTGTTGATGAGTCACTTGGGGCGACCTAAAGGCGGTCCGGACCCTGAGTTTAGCCTGCGTGCTGCTTCGGAAGCTTTGGCTGCACTGTTAGGGAAGCCTGTCCAAATGGCTCCCGATTGCGTTGGCGCGGAAGTGGAAGCAATGGCGAAGGCGCTCAAGCCTGGTGATGTGCTGATGCTTGAGAATACTCGCTTCCACAAGGGTGAGGAAAAGAACGACCTTGAACTTGCCAAACAAATGGCAGTACTCGGTGATGTTTATGTCAACGATGCGTTTGGTTCTGCGCATCGCGCCCACTCCTCCACTGAAGGGATTGCGCGCTTCCTGCCTGCTGTCTCTGGCTTCCTGATGGAACAGGAACTTGAATATCTCGGACGTGCCGTTGCAAACCCTGAGCATCCTTACATTGCCATCCTCGGCGGCGCAAAGATCAGCGACAAGATTTTGGTCGTTGAAACCATGCTCGCCAAATGTGACAAATTGATCATCGGCGGCGGCATGGCAAACACCTTCCTCGCCGCACAGGGACTCAACATGCAGGACAGTCTCGTGGAAGAAGCCTCGCTTGAAACTGCCAAAGCCATTTTGGCGAAATCAGGCGACAAGTTGATCCTTCCCGTGGATGCGATCATTGCCGATAAATTTGATGCAGAAGCCAACACCCAAACTGTAGATGTGGACAAGATCCCCGCAGGCTGGCGCATGTTGGATGTTGGACCAAAGACTCTGGAGTTATACAAAACTTCCTTGAGCGGAGTCAAACTCGTCGTATGGAATGGTCCCGTGGGCGTCTTCGAAATGCCGAAATTCGCCGAAGGCACATTTGCCCTGGCTCGCATGTTGGCCGAATCTGGCGCCATCACAGTCATCGGCGGCGGTGATTCAGCAAGCGCTGTCAAGAAGGCAGGCGTTGCCAAGCAGATGACACACGTCTCCACAGGCGGCGGCGCTTCACTGGAATTCCTTGAAGGAAAAGAGTTGCCCGGCGTGGCAGCTTTGCTCGATAAGTAAAATAACGTTATGCGTAATATAGAACGGCGCGGACTTTGTTCGCGCTGTTCTTTTGTACAGGCTGTCAGTGAGAAAAATGCCCCTCGAAACAGAACCAATTTTCGGCTGCGTATGAGGCGGAGCATATCCCATCTTACATTTCAATTTACAAACAATTTACAGTACAGTAACCGAAATTAATCGCACTCGGCTATAATCGAAAAAAATGCAAGCGGAGAGTATGAATGTCCTTCAATGTCGGTGAAAACGTTGGTCCGTATCGGATCATCGAACAACTTGGGCAGGGTGGTATGGCTAGTGTTTATAAAGCCTATCATGCCTCCCTTGACCGCTATGTTGCATTGAAGGTTTTGCACCCCGCATTTCTTCAGGACCAAACATTCACAATGCGATTCCAACGCGAGGCGCGCGTGGTTGCGCGTTTGGAACACCCGAACATTGTGCCGATCTATGATTATTCAGAACATGAGTCGCGGCCTTTTCTTGTAATGAAATATATCGAAGGGGATACGCTCAAGGCGCGGCTAAATCAAGGTCCGCTTACTTCAGAAGAGATCGAGCGCGTGGTAAATTCAGTTGGTTCTGCTTTGGCACATGCCCACAAACAGGGAATTTTGCATCGCGATGTCAAACCGTCCAATGTTATGATCTCCAAAGACGGCATGATGTATCTCGCGGATTTTGGCCTCGCTCGCATTGCAGAAGCAGGCGAATCAACCATGTCGTCTGATTCGATCATGGGCACGCCGCAATATATTTCGCCTGAACAGGCAATGGGCAAAAAAGATCTTGATGCTGGCACGGATGTTTATTCGTTTGGCGTCATGCTTTATGAAATGGTGGTGGGACAAGTCCCGTTCAACGCGGATACTCCGTTCTCCATTATTCACGATCATATTTACACGCCCCTGCCTTTGCCGATGAAGGTCAACCCCAATGTGCCGGAACCTGTTCAACGTGTTTTGTTAAAGGCGCTTGCAAAAGACCGCCTAGATCGTTACACCTCGATCGAAGAATTGATGAGCGCCTTCAAGGTAGCATGGACAGAAGCTGGCGTGCCGATGCAAGGTACTGCCATCGTCATGCGCTCGACGGCACTGAAAGATAAGGCAGTCTCAAAAGACCAAGCCGCATCTGAGATTAAACCAACAGCCGCTGAAAATCCTGCAAAGAAGCGCTCGCCGTGGATGTGGGTCAGCATTTGCCTGATTGTTTTGCTTTGTCTCACAATCACATTTTTGGCAATTCGCAGGAATCGTGCCATTTCCCGAGCCCAATTAAATACGCCTGCAATACAGGATCAGGCTACCTTTCCATTGCCTGTTGCCACCAGCGAACCCTGGTTGACGATTCAAAACAACTCCGTGAATTAACCGTGGCGATGGAGTTGGTCGCCAAAAATTTAGTGGATCTTGACGCGCATCTGGTATTATCCCTTGCGCTGATAAAAACAAAAGAATTTCACCTTGCTGTGGAAAACTATCTCAAAACCATACAATAGGAAATCAATATGCGAAAATCACTTGTTGCCGGAAATTGGAAGATGAACAAAACCATCGCAGAAACACGCGACCTGGTCTTCAAAATGAGTATGCAATTACGCGAGATCGGCGGCGTGGAAAAAGTTATCTGCCCGCCGTTCACGTCGCTCATGGCTGCCTCTGCCCTGCTCGAAGGTTCGGGCATTGGCTTGGGCGCGCAGAACATGCACTGGGAAGAGAAAGGCGCCTTCACTGGCGAAATCTCCCCCGCGATGGTCAAGGAATTATGCGGCTATGTCATCCTCGGTCACTCGGAACGCCGCGCCTATTTTAACGAAACCGATCAGATTGTGAATCGGAAATTGATCTCAGCCCAGGCCTTTAACCTGACCCCGATCGTTTGTGTTGGCGAGACGCTGGATCAGTACGAATCAAAACTTACCCGTGAAGTTGTCTCTGCTCAAACAAGCAATAGTCTCAGGGACGTATCTCCCGCCTACGCCCCGCGTATTGTCGTCGCCTACGAACCTGTCTGGGCTATCGGAACAGGCAAGGCATCCAACGGCCTGGAAGCGAATGCCGTAGTGAAAGATGTCATCCGCCCTGCGCTGGCTGAGTTGTTTGGAGAAGAAACCGCGCAAGCCATCCGCGTACTGTACGGCGGATCGGTCACAGCCGCAAATGCCGCCGAATTCTTTGGTCAGCCCGATATTGACGGCGCACTCGTCGGCGGCGCAAGCATGAAAATAGACGAGTTCGTTGCCATCACAAAAGCCGCTGTGAATTAATCCCGTCATTGCGAGGAGCGCCCTTGTTCTTCGCGACGAAGCAATCTCCCGACAATGTACGAGAGGGGTTGCTTCGGACGAAGAGCATTGCCCTCGCAACGACATTTCCACTCTCCATGCCCTTCGCTGGCTTCTTCTGGTTCATCTTAACGCTTTTGCCGCTGGTAATTCTCCAGCGGCTTTTGCATCGTGAAATACAAGCCGTGATACTGATCGTGACACGCAACCCGCAATTGACAGTTGGCTTATTCTCGGTTTTATTTTTCCCAGGAGTATTCCTGCACGAGCTAAGTCATTTTGTGATGGCAAAGATTCTGCGCGTTCAAACAGGAAAAACTTCGCTCATCCCAAAATCCATGCCTGACGGACGCCTGCAAATGGGATACGTGGAAACAGCCCAAACGGACATTGTCCGCGATTTATTGATCGGCATTGCGCCGCTGATCGCAGGCTCGTTATTCATCGCCTACGCAGGTTTGAATCGAATGGGCTTAGACACCCTTTTGGATGTGCTGGCAAACGGACAAACTGAATTGTTCTGGGCAGGGTTGAAATTACTGCCACAAGTAGATGATTTTTTTCTGTGGTTCTATCTTATCTTTGCAGTTTCCAGCACCATGATGCCCTCCGAATCAGACCGCCACGCCTGGCTCCCGCTTGGGTTGTGGACAGGAGGCTTGCTCGCGCTGGCAATCTTCGCTGGCGCAGGCACATGGATGTTCGATAATATCGCCCCGTTATTAAATAGCTTTCTTGGCTCAGTAGCCACCCTGTTTGGATTAAGCGTTGCCCTGCACGTCATCCTTTTATTGCCGACAACGCTTCTTCATCGTATTGTTTCAAAGGTCACAGGGGTGGACGTTAAGTAACGCCTCCCTCAAAGACAGCAATTGCACGCACAGGTGAACCAGTCCCTCCGCGTATCTTGAGCGGCAGGCCAATAAAGCGAAAACGTCCGCGGCCGACAAGTTGGTATAAGTTGACCATGTTCTCGTAATGCGTAAATCCCAACTCCCCACAAATATGATGGACTTCCCTATTGGAAACATGGCGCACACCTGGTGACACAGTTTCAACTCCAAAAGCCGCAATCTTGTGCTGACCCAACCAACGTGCTGACTTCAACGCTGATCCCTGGTCCATTGTCCCAATCGTCAGTCCCAAATGTGCGGCGATAATGATCCGTATACAGCAGGACAGTATCTCCCTGCTTAATTTCCAGATCCGCTTCAGAAAGGGCACGCTCCAAATCGGCTGGCTCGATCAACTCCCGCAGACCTTTATGCGACAGGTCCAGGCAGATACCTTCTGTGTAGAACATCTTGAGAGGCATTGTGTCAATCGACTGTCCCCGGAACTGACGCGCCATGTGGTTGATGGCATCAACGTGCGTACCTGTATGCTCGCCAAATTCCAATCTGTTCACAGCGGGCGAAACTACGTCACTATCGGAAATGCCATCCCATTCTTCATGCGATACGTGCATGGTGATCTCCACTTGCGGAAGTCCGGGAAACACTGGCATCCCTGTGAAGATTTCCTGACTCAGATCAATTATTTCAAGCATATCTTTTATACTCGCTTTCGTGCCATCTCGTGTTGATCAGGCAGGCTTTATTCGGTTATGTAATGGTTTACGCAGTTGAATTCGCAGGCTTTCCAATGTTACGCGATTATTATGTTGAAGACAAGCGATTGATGGCGAAAACTTTACACAAGAACTATTAGAGCCAAAACATTAAATTAGGGTCGAATTTGCCTGTGTTATACTCTCAAAATTATAGGTCTGTCTATCAAATCTATTGAGAAAGTTTCTTAGCAGGCCGCTTGTGGCTTTGCTTCACTCATCTGCATCTGCAATTTTTTTCACCCTGATTATAACTTTTGGGGAAATTTGGTCGTTTTGCAGAGTATCAAACATATACTTTCAGGCAAATATCAAAGAAATTAGGCTATTCAAAATGCTCAAGAAAAATACTCCTTCTCTTCTCGAAACTATCAAAAACTATATAGGAAATAACTTCCCGCAAATTCTTTGCTTTATTGTTATATTAATTGTTGTAGTCGCGACTTTTACCTTCCAGAGTAAAGTTTTGGGACTGGAAGGAGGATATGATGACCAGCAGCCCAATCATCATGGCTGGGTAACCGCAAACACACTGGCCATTATCAGTAAAGCAACCCCGGAAAACTATTTCGTGGGTTACGCATTGGCATCCAAAGATGATCAAAATAATATTCACTATGAGTATTTTGATAGATATCCTGTTTTCTTCAGTGCTGTGTTCAACCGTATATTATCTTTTAGTAATACCCTGGCTGAGAAACTGCACATTGCCAGGCAGGTAATGAATTTTATTTTTCTAGGCACCCTGATCCTTGCCTTTTTAATAGCAGATAAATTGATCAAAAACAAGCCTTTATCACTCGCAATAGTTTTGTTGGTTTTTTCCAATCCATATTTACTTTGGTATAAAGACATGGTGCATTTTGACCAGCCTGCCTTGTTTGGCTTTTTACTTCTCATCTACTCTCTTGCTCTATATAAGCTTGATGGATTGAAGCCCCCTTTATACATAGCTACATTTGTTGCAATAGGGCTGGGACGGGGATACGCATCCTATTCCATTTTATTTTTGTGGCTTGCGTTCGAAGCATTCATGATTCTCAAAGCAAGAGGAGTGGATATTAAAGAAAAGATCAAAGGCATAATTAAGCATCCATCATTCCTTCTGGTAATAATTGCAATTGCGTGGGGCGGAAGCCTCTTAACCTACAATGTGATTGTTGAAGCACATATAAGAGATGTATCCATTATCCAAACCAGTATTTTACGGAGCGCCAGATACAGGTTATCGCTAAATCCACAATTCAATCAGGAAAATGAAGACGTTATTAATTTGTCGAGATTCGCGGAAAGCCAGGTCGAGAGAATTATTCAATGGTCATTCCCTGTTAAGGAAATGCCTTTGGGCTTTTCAGGGAGCTTATTGCTTCTGGGAATTATGTTTGCAGCCATTGGAATAATGATTTGGAAGCAAACAGTGGAAAGAAGGATCATCTATTTGATCCTAACATTTTCTGGTTTCGTCTGGCTCATTCCACTTAGAAACCTGGCTGCGTTTCACGATTACACAGCCATGTACTATATTGGAATACCCCTGGCGTTTTTTATATCGATATTTGCGGCGCTCAATCCTTCCAAAAAGGTCTCGTCTTTTCTGCTTATAGCAGGAATGGCAGTTTATTTTTCGGCGATTATTCAGGTAAGGGATTGGCACGAAAATACCGCAGGGAAAGCGGATGCCTATGTATATGACTTTGACCGTATTCTCGAGAAAATCGATGGGACGGGAAACAATGTAAATATGGCACAGGTGATTCCGTACGGGCCATTCCCGCCAGGGTTTTATCTGAGTGAACAATACCTTTCTTCCAAAAACGCAGCCGATTATATTGTTACAAGAGACAGGAAATATTCACCGAACAACCTGACCCCAGACAACAAAGTCATATTTTTATTCAAGAAATAATGTGACCCATTCTCAATATCCAAGAAAATTTACCCTGATCGATAAAATATTGGTCAGGGCAAATTATTCAAACCAAATCAGGAATTCAGAATTTTCAAAATAAACTCCGCCGTGCGCCTGCCTGCACTGGCATCAGTAAAGGTAATCTCTCGTTCAACAAACTTAAGGCGCTCTTCCGAATCAACAGATTTGTCTTTCAAATAAAGATTCAAAGTATCGCGCAGTTCATTCTCGTCATTCGCCACTCGTCCCGCTTTGGCCTCGCGGAATCTTTGATGGGTTGGCCAATCACCGATCTCTTTCAACGAGAGCGAGAATTTCCTCGGCTTGTTCCAACCGCCAGGGACATCGATTACTGCCGCGATCATCGGTGTGTCGTGGACAGCGGTCTCAACCAACATGGTGGAATAGACCGTCACCAGCACGTCGGAATATGCCATCATGGAGGATTTCTCGTCCATGTCTTCGCCGCCATAGTAGCCGAGTGACCCGCCCAATGCAATGGGTTGGACAACATGTACGTTGGGATATTTCTTCTCCAAGTCAAACACGCGCTGACGCTCTTCGGCGAAGATCTTCGGCTTATCTTGAAAATGACTGGGGTGCAAACGGATCAACAGTTGCGAAGGCTCAGCCAGCGAATCAGATGAAACCAGTTTCGCCAGAGCTTCAATGTTCGGAAAGTTCGGCGCAAAGTGGACAAAACTGCTGGCGTACGAGATCAACTTGCGATTGATGTCAAGCCCGTGCAGTTTGAAATATTCGTCGCGTGGCATGAGCCACGACTTGCGAAAATATCCGTCATAGGATGGGATGCCGCCCACGTGCACATGCTCGGGATTCCAATCTGAGCCGAGCACGAGCTCCTCTTTTTGCAACTCAGACCAGCATGTCGCCCACTGTACGTCCGCGCCTGAGACGTTGTAACTCGACGAATTATCCCAACCCACAATGACGGTCATGTTCGGGATTCCGCGGCGGGCAGATTCGCGCAGGAGATAACGGTCCATGCGCCAGCCTGGCGTGGAAGCGATGACCATGTCGGGTTGGTACTTCTCAAAGAGATCAGTATACAGCCCAGGGGTAGGCGTGAAGCGGTTCTGCATCCGCACCAAAAGTTTGCGGGCGGAAGAAAAATTCCGCAGGAGCAGAATCATCAGCGCGGACGGAATCCAAATCCCCAAACGGAATTTCCAGCCGTTCTCTGCCCAGACTTCCCAGATGTGGCTGTCCATGGCTTCGGTGTTGATGCGGCGCGAACCGCCAACACGGCGCAGGTAACCGAGCAGCCACTGCCAGCGCGGGCTGACTTTGCGAGCGTAATCGTTCGCCTGTTTGAGTCGCAAACCTTCGAAGGTGAGCCCTGGGCGCGCAAAACGTTGTGCGATGCTGTCTTTAGTTTCATCGTCGGTGAGAATGACGATTTCAACGCCCGCGTTAAGCAGAGTCGGGACGACGTCGCTTTGCAGGAAATAGATGATTGCCATGCCATGATCGGCGGAGATGAAGATTTTTTTGGACACTGAAGTACTTTCGCTTCTTTCTTAACTGTGAGTTGATACTGCTTCGTGGAGTACATTCCACCTGCTAGCCTGCTTTAGAATCTTGTACTTGGGGCGGGACAGAAACTATATTATTTGACCTTTGTCAATTTTTCCACTAACTTTTGTACCTTTGCCAAATCCCCATGTTGCAACCGCTCATATATCTTCAATGCCTCTTGCGCCAACGGCAATGCAAGATCTGCATGACCTTCCGCCTCCTGCACATACGCAAGACCGAATTGGATACGTGCAATCACTTCAACACGCCCAACTTCTATTGACATTGGCATGGCATGCTCAAACCATTTGCGGGCTTCGGATAATCGATTTCGTTCGATGTTAAGTTCACCGAGATAGCTGCTAACACTAACCTGGATGGTTATATCTACAATCTTCTGTGCAAGGTCCAATGCCTCAAGAAAATACTTCTCCGCAGAATTCATAATTCTTTTGTTCCTGGGCAAGATGAGCAAGGCTGATAAGTACGAAAGCAACCTCACGATCATTGTTCAAGGTTAGTCGGATACTGAGCGCGGCTTGTAATAATCGTTCTGCCTCATCAAATTTCTTGCATTGCTGTGCGATTAAACCACCAAGCCTCAAGGCGGTCGCCTTATCACCCTGCGTCCCACCACGTTCCCATGCCTCTTCGCATCTTCTTAACCAAACAATTGCCTCATTTGTACGAGTACGTTTATAGTACATCCATGCTACATCAAATGCGCGCCAGCCCGTATTTCTCCATGTATCCGAAGTGTTCGCAGCATAATATGCTCTTTCGCTTAAGTTGATGTGTTCATCCCAGCGACCGCTAAATGGCAAAAAACTTGATAAAGCACTCGCTAATACGACCAACATTCGTGCTGCATCGTCATTCTTAATACCGTCATCTCCCACCCCTGAAAGTTGCCAAAGCAATTGCGCTGATGTATTTAGATTCGCCCATTCTGCTTCGAGATTGTCATAGGTTTTATAGTTTTCCTTCCCCCATCCGCCGAAGCGTTCAGCATACTCGACCCAATATCTTGCAAAGCGGATCCCTGTTTCGCGCGCGACATTATCATCAGCAAGCAGTTCGTCGCGGACAAAATCGCGAGTGTGTAAATGCAGAGCATAGCGTTCCTGACCTATTTGTATATCCACTAATGACAATGCATTCAAGCGATCAATCGTCGTTTCCAGCGCATTGCGTGACAGGTTTGCCACTTGCATCCATGCTTCGAAGGTGGATGATGGAGTGAAGAACGAAAGTGCGCCGAGTGCAACCTTATCGCTTATAGTCAACTCTTTACGAGCTTCCTGAAACACAAATACCACAATGGGTGTTGTCTCTACATCACCTCCACTTTTACCTTTACCCTGCAACATTGCCAGTGCGCCATCAAATGTCAAAGTCGCTTTTACACGCATCAAGCCCAATGTATGCACTAATGCCAGCGGCGAGCCGTTAGTCTTATCGTACAACTCCTGCCAGCGAGGTTCCACACGATGCAGTTTATTTGCCAAACCTGAGTCACGGGCCATTTCGTTTTCGATGATGCTGCGTGCCGCATCCCAGTCTAATTCTTCCACGCGCAGCCACACCGCGCCTTCGCCGCCGCGCCTTCGGCTCGTGATGATTGCCTTGCACCCTTGCGGTAATTCACGTAGAAAATCTGCCATTGCCTCCTGCTCTTCTTTCGACAACGTCTCAAGATTATCATAAATGAGGAGCGTTCGCATTGTTCGGAAAACATCCAGCAGGACGCGACGCTTTTCTTCACTTGTCAGCTTGGCGATAGCTGGCTGCCCGAGCACACGCGCAGTCTCATTCAAAAAATCGTCCAGCACGCGCACAACTGACATTTGCTCACGGATACCTATGGGTTCGAGAATGTTTTGTTTGGCAGTGATAAACACAAATGCGTCGAACGTGTCCGCGGCTTGCGCGCGATACGCAGCTTCCACAGCAAGTGCGCTCTTGCCAATTCCTCCGATGCCGTCCACGAGAATTCCCCATGTGCGGTCGACAGGGCTGAGGGCTCGCATTACTACATCCATCTCTTTGGCGCGACCGAAGAACGCGGCACGACGTGGAAGGTTATTTGGAATTTTTGGCGGAAGGTATTGCGTGATTTCGGGCGTGATGGGCGTTTTCGATTGCTGGCCGTACGCAACCAATAGTTTTTGTAGATTGTCAAGCACAAGTTTTTCAAACGACTCAAGCGAATCAAATGATTGTGTTAAAATGCTGAACTTACCCTGCGGATCCTGAATTTCTTCGAAAAAATCTTTGACGAGTTGTGCCTGGACAAAGTCCGCATTGAGCGGAATCGCCCGCGTGCAACGGTACAATACGATACGGGGCTTGCCATATTGCTTCCACAGTTCATACGCGGTTTTGAATTCTTCTTCCGTTCCCGATAAATAATCTTTGCCTGTTTTGTCCTTCGCCCCAGGCGGCGTGCCAAAACGATGCCACAAGATACCGATAAAAATATCCCATGAGGTCGGCTCGAGTTGGTCAAAGATGACTTGCTGAGGTCGTCCAGTGTCAGGCACTACCGCGCGCCAATCTATAACTTCAAGGGTCAAACCGAGATAATCCGCCATCGGCTTGAGAGAGTCAACAACAGTTTCCAATTTAGTGCGTTCACCTGCTACATCAGATGGTGATGCAGCAAAGATTCGTAATTTCTTGAAACTTACGTCGTTCATATGGTCTCCTTGACCATGAATTAATTGAAAATTTCGTTATTTACTGGTGTTTTTCCTCTTAGGCGACTTCGTGACACCTGCACTTGCGTGTTGGTGCAAGTGTACACAATTGATTATATCCTTTTGCGATGCCAGGCGTGGATTTTTAGTGGCAGAACCAAGCCACAGGCGAGAAAATGCCCTTCGGGTGAAACAAACTAACGTTAAGTAGGCGCGAGTCGTGTTCCTCACAAGAATGTTAACCAGTTTAATTGACGCATTATCGTCTTGCATGTATAATTTTTCCACTATCCCTCATGGAGGGATAAATAGAGGATATATGGCACTGCGTGGAAATTTACGCGATTTTACAATTACACAACTTCTCAACCTTATTAATCTTGCGAGCAAGACAGGCACATTGATTCTGGATGGCCCTTCGGAACAAGCTCATATCTCGTTCCGCGAAGGCAAGCTTGCTTATGCGCGCATTGGGAAGGAAGATGGCAGTCTTGCGTTGGTTTTGCACAAGGCGAATAAGATTAATGTCAATCAGTATCGCGCCATTGCAGACCGCGCAGGTCAAATGACCGATAAAGAACTTGGCTTGCTTCTTATAAATGCAGGTTATGTAACCCAGGAAGATATTCTCCTTAATTTACAAGGGTATTTTACCGAAGTGGTTCGCAAATTGTTTACATGGGTGGAAGGCATTTTTCGTTTCGAGAATGAAATGCTCCCGCCAGATGGCCGAATTAATGTCAAACTTGACCTTGAAAATATTATTATTGAAGGATCGCGCCAACTGCGTGAATTGGAGCAGTTGCAGGATGAAATTCCGAGTCTTGATATGGCGCTTAAATTCACTGACCGACCTCTTACCAATGTGAACTTGAGTGTTGAAGAATGGAAAGTAGTTAAGTTTGTTGACCCCAAAAATACCATGCGTCAGATCGCCAGCACGAACAGGTTGAGTGAACTCGACATACGTAGAATTGTGTATGGCCTGTTGCAAGCGGGTCTGGTCGAATTAGTGCGTCCTGCAGGCGCGGCTCCTCCGCCCAACCCGAAGCAATTCCCGGTACAGAACAAAGAAGAACAAAAATCATTGATCAACAAATTGATTGGTCGCATTCGTGCATTGTAGTCATCAGAGCTAGAAGGATAGAAATTATGCAAACGGTCAAAATGGTAGTGACGGGTCCATTCAGCGCTGGCAAGACACAGTTTATTCAGTCTGTCAGTGAAATTGATGTGGTTGCCACAGAACGTAAAATTTCTTCGGAAGAAGAACGGACTGTAAAATCTGCAACGACAGTGGCGATGGATTTTGGCCGCATCACTGTGGACGAGGACCTGGTCCTGTTTCTATTTGGAACGCCAGGGCAGAAGCGCTTTGATTTTATGTGGGAAATTCTTTCGGAAGGCATGTTAGGCTTTATTGTCATGGTGGATAGCACCCGCCCTGAAACCTTCCGCGAAGCGCGCTCGATCCTTGAGACTTTCCGCGCATATGCTCCCACCCCCTTTGTGGTTGCCGCGAACAAGCAGGATGCAGAAGACGCCTGGGAAATTGACGATGTGCGTCATGCTTTGCGCCTTGATAAGAAGACGAAGCTTTTGCCCTGTGTTGCAACGAATCGCGATACTGTGAAAACGGTTTTGCTTGAATTGTTATACAGTATCATGAAAGAAATGGATTCCTGAAAGCCGGGGAATGGATAATCGTTTGCTGTGTCATCAATCACCACTGATCAGGGAATAGTTCATTACGAAGTATACGGACGCGGGCGTCCGGTAATTTTGTTACATGGATGGCTAGGCTCATGGGGGCTGTGGCAGGAAACGATGGGTTATCTGGGCGCGTTTTACCGCACCTATGCATTGGATTTTTGGGGGTTCGGCGAATCTGGAAAAAAACGCGACACGTATGCCGTTTCAGATTTCGTAATCCTTGTAGATCAGTTCATGGAACAGTTGGGAATTGTCCATGCTCCGCTGGTGGGACATAGCATGGGCGGTACAGTCAGTCTTTCTGTCGCTATTAAATATCCTGAGCGTGTTAGTAAAGTGGTGGTAGTGGGGTCGCCAATCATAGGCTCTTCGCTTGCGCCGTTGCTTAAGCTTTCAGGTTACCGTCCGATTGCGTTTATGTTGTTCAACATGATGGGGGTTTTTCGCACTGGAATGAAAATCTATTCACCTTACATATGTAGAGACCCGCGTTTTCCAGAAATGATGGATCGCGATCTTTCACGCACCACGGTTGAGTCTTTTCTACGCTCCATCGCTTCGCTTCGCCGCACAGACCTGATCCCCATGATCCCGCAGATTAAAGTCCCGACAATGGGTATGTATGGCGATAAAGATGTCATTGTCCATCCATTACAGTGGCAGCCTTTGCAAGCAGGAATACCGCATGCTGTCATTGAGCGTTTTCCCACGGCTGGGCACTTTATCATGTTGGAAGAGCCAACCTCGTTCAGCCAAAAATTAAAAACATTCCTTGATCAAGATATACCCATTCCATGAGCGACCAATCCTTTTTCTATCCCCCAAAAATGGGAAAGATCATGTTGCTCGGCATGGAGGAGGTAATGGGCATCAAGAGAGTGGATGCCATATTTCGTTTTTCTCCCCCCGAAAATTCCATTCAAGATTTTTTACAAGTAAGTCCAGATCAACCAATCTCATTTAAATCAGTGGGTCTCCTGCAAAGTATGTTGGAGCAAGAGTACGGCCCACACGGTGGACGAGGATTGGCTTTGCGTATTGGACGCGCAAGTTTCAAGTATGGTCTCAAAGAATATGGCTCCATGCTCGGCTTGACCGAAATGGCTTTTCGTCTGCTTTCCCTACCAGTAAAATTACATATCGGTGCAAAAACCTTTGCTGATCTTTTCAATAAACATACTGATCAAATAGTACGTGTGGAGGAAAAGGATAATAAAATCTTCTGGCATATTGAGCGTTGTCCGTTATGCTGGGAGAGAAAGGCCGAAGAGCCAGTCTGTCATTTGGCGGTTGGCCTATTGCAGGAATCTTTATATTGGGTAAGCGGGGGGAAGATATTTAATGTGGAAGAGACAGCTTGCATTGCCAAAGGTGATGCGGCTTGCACCATAGTGATAGATCAAACCCCGCTTTCGTAGCCAGGAAACGATATTTTACAGTTTTGTTGGATGAGTGTTTTATCACATACTTTGATTTATAATCATGGCCTATGTTGAAAATTATTCTGCACGCGCCGAACCAAATCATGCCGTTCTGCGAACCAGCGCGTGAGTTACGGATTCAAAATGCGCCGCTTTGGCTGCATCAACGCGATTTGCTCGCACCTTATGTAACGCATGAATTGGAATTAAAAAAGGGCGAACGCTTACAGCCTGTACGTGAGCAAGCCATTGTTTATCGTGATAATTTATTTTTTGACAAACCCTATATCCAGGCTTTCATGGAAAAGGCAATAAAAGGCAAAAAGCCGGTGCGCGCCGCCTTCCGCGCAGAAGATCCGGCCTTTCGTGAACATGCCCTGCCGCTTTCCACATCATACACGCCCGCCGGAAGTTTATACCTTGCAGATTTATGGTACTACCCCAACGGCCCTGTTGCAGACGTGGAACCGCTTGTGATTGATATGCAGGCGAAGGAGATCGGTTATTACCACGTACCAACATACATGGGGGACAAAAGCGGCGATCTTGTTTTTCAAGTTCCTTTGCGCGCAATGCTGGCGATTGATTCATGGGTGCATATTTTTATCGCTGATACGGTGTTTGGTTTGTTTGCGCGCGGTGCTCGCTATGAAAAAAAGGCAAACGAAGAACTTTCTTTCAAACTTAAGATCCTTGGTAAAGCCATTTATGAGGGACGTCAGGTATTGGAATGTTCTGAAGTTGTAAAGGTTGGTAAAAACACCATTATTGACCCAAGTGCCATCATTAAAGGTCCCACAACCATTGGTGATAATGTGACCATCAATGCGGGAGCGGTCATTGATAATTCTATTATTGGGAATCATGTCAACGTTTCGCAGGGCTGCCAGGTGATGCTTTCGGTGGTGGGGGATGGAACCTTCCTGCCGTTTCGCGCATCCCTGTTCATGACCACTGTTATGGAAGACAGCATGGTAGCGCAAAATACCTGTTTGCAAATGTGTGTGATCGGAAAAAGAACATTCATTGGCGCAGGCTCCACATGGACAGATTACAACCTGGTCCCCGCGCCTATCCGGGCGCGCGACGGTAACGGGAAATTGAGCCTGTCAAACCGCCCGGTGATGGGCGGGTGTGTGGGCCATAATTGTCGCATTGGCGCTGGCATGATCATTTATCCTGCGCGCACCATCGAATCAGATGTTGTGCTGGCAGCATCCAAGGAGCGGCGTATGATCGACCGCGACATTACATTTGAAGACAGCGACCACCATCACCTTAAATTTTCCGAGTTACACCAGGTGCTATACCACAAACAATCGAAAGGCAATGCAGAGTCATGGTAAAAAATGGATAGTTTCGCATTCATCATACATCCCATTGATCCCAAGCGAGATGTCAGCCGTAAGTTCCCCTTCTTAGGACGTGTACTGAACGAAAGACAAATAGATTTTTTTTCCACTTTCTTTCCGCCCGTTTATATTTCAGAGATCGAAGGCATCAGATCACAAGCCACAGGCAAAGTTATCAAAGGCTGGTTCATTGCGTGCCCTTACACGCCGCGCCGTATGATGGAGTTGTCTGAGCGCACGGTCTATCGTAAAATTATACAAACAGGCCGCATGGCTGAAAAACTTGGCGCAAATATTCTTGGTCTTGGCGCTTTCACCTCTGTTGTTGGCGATGCCGGAGTGACCATTGCCAACGAGTTGGATATACCTGTGACCACAGGCGATTCATTTACAGTGGCGATGGCTGTACAAGCCATTCGGGATGCGGCATGTGTGATGGGTATAAAGATCGAGGATGCGACAGTGGCCATTGTCGGCGCGACTGGAGCAATCGGACATGTCTGTGCTGAACTGTTGGCTGGTGAGGCGGCACGGGTCTTGCTCGTGGCACGAGACGAGAAAAAACTCGAAGCCCTTCGTAACAGGCTCAAGGTTGAGGCACGAAGCGAACTTATCGTCAGCACCAAGATGGATATTTTGAAGGAAGCGCAATTAATCCTGACCGTAACCAGTTCGATCCATGATGTTATTCATCCAGAGCATTTACAACCGGGAAGTGTCGTTTGCGACGTGGCCCGTCCTCGTGATGTTTCTGCAATGGTGGCGGCGGTGAGAGATGATATATTAGTGATCGACGGCGGTATGGTAGATATACCCGGCGCTGTGAATTTCAATTTTGACTTTGGTTTCCCTGAAGGAAAGGCGTATGCCTGTATGGCTGAAACCATTGCGCTGGCTTTGGAAGGCCGTTTTGAGGATTACACTGTAGGCAAAGATATAACGTTGGAACGTGTAAAAGACATTACTGCGATCGCTGAACGACATGGTTTTCGTATGAGTGGCTTTCGCTCGTTTGAGCGCGAAGTAACACAAGAACAGATAGACGCCGTTCGACAAAATGCACGCAAAGGATTACGACGCGCGTATGTAGTGCCGATTGAAATAAATAAGTAAATCAGAATTATGTTTTCTACCCGTACTTTCTTCAGAAAGTAAAATTGTATGTGCAATAAGCGGTAGAGGAGGCTCAATATGGGAAATGCCCGGCTTTTGGTAGTGGAAGATGATGTCGATATCGCCAATATGCTCAAGATCTACTTCACGAGTCTGCAATATGACGTGGATGTAGCGAATCGCGGCCGTGATGCTTTGGAAAAGACAAAGCATGCCCTGCCGCATCTGATCGTATTGGATATTATGTTGCCGGATATAGACGGCTATGAAGTGTGCCGCAATTTACGGACAAGCACTCGTACCAGTCATATTCCCGTGATATTCCTTACACAAAAAGACGAACGCAGTGACAAACTGCAGGGTCTTGAATTGGGCGCGGATGATTACATCACCAAGCCCTTTGATATTGAAGAATTGAAACTGCGCGTGCAAGGTGCTATTCGCCGCTCGGAACGGGAGAGCCTCACTGACCCGCGCTCTGGTTTGCCTGCTGGTCGTTTGATCGAAGAGCAATTACGCCGCATCATCCGCGAGAAGGATTGGGCTTTGTTGGATGTGCGCGTCAACAACTTTGAAGCGTTTAAAGATGTTTATGGCTTTGTAGCAGGTGATGATGTGGTGCGTTTCGCGGCAATGCTAATCGGTGAGGTTGTTGACGAATTAGGAACAACCAGCGACTTCATTGGCCACGCAGGCGGCGATAACTTCATTATCATTACGACAAATGATGCCGCTCCAAAAATTCGCCAGAGATTAAAAGAGCGATTTGCGAATGAAGTGCAAAGCCACTATAACTTCATAGACCGCCAGCAGGGATTCATACAGGCGCCAAAAGCTGAAGGCGGAGTGGAAAAGGTGGGTTTCATGTATTTCTCTGCGGGCTTGGTCTCGCCAAGTTTGCAATCCTTTGCAGATATTCGCGAGATTACGGAACTTGCAGCAGATGCTCGACGACAGGACACGGCGACTTCTTCTGCCGCCTGATAAGGTAAATTTTCAATGTCATCCGGATTGGGCATCAGCCTATTCATTGCCGGACTGGTATTTATTTTACTAGTTTGGGTGGTTCTGCGCGTTTTTCCGCGCACGTATACCACCGCGCAGGCAGATGCCAATTCTTTTTCTTTCCCTGAATCTTCAAAATCAAACGATGCAGTAATTCTCCTCCAGCTGGGCGGCCGTGTGGAATATATCAGTGCACTGGCTCGCACGTATTTCAACATACATGAAAACGAACCTTATGATCTTGAACGGCTCGCTCGGCGGGTACGGCCAACAGATGATTTTCTGGATCTGTGCGCCGCTTCAGGTCATAAACGTGTGTCCATCAACGGCAAGCTGGTGGAAATTTCATCATTTGAGGTGCCAGGCGCATACCCAATGATGTTGATTTCCTTGCGCGGAAAGGAACTTGTTCCCTCTTTGGACCAGGGCAATGGCGCTTCAGCAGAAATATTGCGTGTGGTCACAGAGTTCAGCCAGGGCATTGCCGCAAATCTTGATCTTATTGCAATTGTGCAGTCCATTTTAGACAATGTAAGCCGCCTTGTATCATCCGACATGCTTGAATTAAACTTATGGGATGCAGAGAATCAAGCCCTGATTCCTTACCATTTTCAATCATCAGATTCCAGTTTTCCTGGCGTGGTGCGCGCTAAAACATCTCAATTTGGAAGCCTTACAAAGCAACTGGTGGAGCGCCGTACTCCTGCCATGATAGCGGATGCGCGCTTGCAGCCCGAACTTGCTGAAAATGGTGAGTTGCTTTCCATTCAATCGTATTTGGGAATTCCGCTTCTGGCTGGGGATGAACTGGTCGGCACATTGGAAGCTGGTCAAACGGGAGGCGGGGAATTTGGTCAACACGATCTTGATCTATTATTTTTGATTTCAGGCCAGGCAGCTGTGGCAATTCGCAATGCCAGGCTTTATGAAGATGAGCAAAAACGTGTATCTGAACTTGCGGGTCTGGCAAACCTAAATCAGGCGCTTGGCAGTGTTCGCGATATGCAGGAACTTTTTGCGCGGCTCGTGGAAAGTGTAGCGCCCCTATTTTCGGCTGAGATCATTGGTTTTCTTCTTTATGATGAAGAGAAACGCACACTTGAAGGCAAAGTTCCTTTTCGGGGCTTGCCGCCCCATTTTGTTCAAATTTATCGTGCCACTATTACCGCAAACAGCCCGGCCGAGCACCTGATCACAGGCCAGCAGCCTATACTTACATTGGATGCATCCACAGATGAAAATTGGCATGTGCTTGGCCTCTCAGATATTGCGATGGCGGCCAGTTTACGCGATATTGCGCTTGTGCCTTTGATCTCTTCCGGACGGATGCTTGGATATTTACAGGTGGGACATCATCAACGTGGCGCATCTTCCTTCACTTTGGAAGAATTGCGTTTGATGAATATCGTGGCAAATCAAGCCGCGGCTATTATAGAAAATATTCTTTTAGTGCAGCAGGCGCGTGCGCGCGCGCAGCGCTCGGATGCGCTGCGCCGCATTGCCAGCCTTTCAAGTTCCTCCGCCACGCTTGATGAAATTCTTAAATATTCGGTGCAGGAATTAGCCAACCTTTTTCAGGCAGATGCAG
The DNA here is from genome assembly GCA_963833175.1 of uncultured Chloroflexia bacterium. Classification (GTDB taxonomy): domain Bacteria; phylum Chloroflexota; class Anaerolineae; order Anaerolineales; family Villigracilaceae; genus Villigracilis. The sequence continues at coordinate 54,235 of CAWHXC010000013.1, read as the reverse complement.
GCGCGATCTTCTTAATGAATGAAACTCGCGGCGAATTGCGATTGAGCCGTGAATCCACATTTGGCATTTCAGATGACATCAGCAATTCCTTCATTCAAATTTTCGTAGATGACCCCAATTATCGTTACACGGTTTCGGGAAGCCAAAAACCATTTTTGTCCGGCCGCCTCAGTACAGACAGACGAATCCTACCCGTTTACCGTCCGCTTGCTACTGCGCTTCTCATTGAATCTGCCATTGTTGTTCCATTGATAGTACGTGAACATAGTATCGGCGAGTTGATGTTGGGAAGTTTTCAAACCGACCATTTCAATTCCTATGATCTTCAAGTAGTGGCCACAGCCTCCGGGCAACTGGCTGCCGCAGTGGAATCTGCCGACCTGCTTGTGCAGACTGATGATTCACTACGCCGCCGCGTAGACCAGCTCTCCGCGGTTACACGCATTAGCAGAGAATTAAGTGCTTCACTTGATATTAAACATTTACTCAAAATTGTTCACGATGAAAATTTGCGGGTAACTCAGGCTGATTGTTGTTCCATCTTATTACTCGAACAGGATTATGCCCCAGCCGATCCCAAGGCTGAACTTTTTGTCGGCTGCGAAAGTACTCGTGAATTATCTTCCCTTGAGCGGGATGTAATTCAAAACAGAGAACTTCAGATCATTGCGGATTTCCTGCAAGAGAAAGATTTTCTACCGCATGATTCACGTGTGGTGCGTTCTGCGATCATTGCGCCCATCTCATATCAGGCGCAAACCCTTGGTTTGATCAACTTGCATTCAGATCGACCTGATTTCTTTACACCAGAAACCGTTGAGTTGGTGCAAACTCTGGCTATACAAGCCGGTATTGCTTTTAACAATGCTCAACGTTATCTGGCAGAGAAAAAGCGCGCCGAGTTGATGCATCGCCGTGCAGACACGCTTGTGCGCCTCACCGACGTAAGTTACAGCCTTGGCCATGACCAGCCGTTGGATCAAGCTTTGCAGATTATCGCACGCGGAATTCGAGACTCCACTCCGTTTCGTGTGGTGTTGATGAGCATCGTAGAAGGTGACAATAGCCTTTTACGACGCATTACCGCAGTAGGCATTCCCCAGGAAACGCTTAGTGAATTGCTTGCCCGTAAACAGCCGCTTCAGGGTGTTAGCCAACTCATGAAGCCGGAATTCAAGTTAAGCCGTTCCTACTTCATTCCCAATGACCAATCCCCCGTGATACCTTCAGATGTACACCTTGTTACTCTGGATATTGCCGCCTCTGTAAGCAAAACCCCTAATGCATGGGATCCAAACGACACTTTGCTCGTTCCGCTTGAAAATGCGGAAGGACAGATCGTGGGTCTTATTAGTTTGGACGATCCTTCGAATGGCATGCGTCCTGATAAGGCGACCATTGAAACTGTGGAGGTATTCGCCTCTCAAGCCGCATTACTGGTCAGCCATACATTACGCCAGGGCGAATTACGTTCCCGCATTGATTTGCTGGCATCAGGATTGCAACGCCAGCAAAAATTGATCGACGGCACCCAAAACAACCTTCCTATTCTGCTTCATAAAGACCTTGAGCAGACCATCGCCTTATATAATTTGGATCAACGCACCCAGCGTGTGCGCGCAGGTTTGGCAATCACCAAATCTGTCAGCCGCCAATTGGATGCATCCTCGGCACTCTTCGCGCTTGGACGTGAAACGCTCACCCAATTGGGAATGTCAATTGCGCTTGTGGCAGAAAATACAGTTGATGGCTCACGCCTTCTACATGTGCTCGGAAGTTTGCCGCGTTCCACGAATGTGGAATCATTGTTCGGTCAACGCAACCCATTGCGTGCCTGCCTGCAAAACGGCGAGCCTATCCTCATCGCGAACCTTGATGAAAATGAGGAATGGCACGATGCCTCATTGTTGACTTCATTACGCGCCAAAAGCGTGATCTGTCTGCCAGTGCTCGTGGAAAGTAAAATAGTGGCCGCCATGCTTGCCATTAGTCCTGAGGCAATGCCCACCTTTACAGATGAAGATCGCAAAGTGTATCTGCAGATTTCCCAGCAAGCATCCCTAATCCTGCAAAACATCTCCCTCCTCAGCCAGACGCGCCGTCGTCTTGATGAGGTGAATCTACTGCTTGATTTTAGCCGCCAGCTATCGGGTATGGACCCGGATGCGATCCTCAAATCATTGCTCGATAGTTCACGCCGTGTCCTCCAACATGCCCACGCGGGCGCAGCGCTGATGTGGAATCCGCAAACTGAATCACTCTCCCCGCGAGCAGTCTCAGGTTATGCAGACAACAACAGCATGATGGAAATCAACTATCGCCCAGGTGAGGCTTTGCCCGGCACCGTATTTATGAACAAAACCGCCCGCCGTGTCGATGAGATCAACTTTGTGCGGGATTATAACTTGAGCGCTGAAAATCTTGCGATCTACCGTCAGGCAACTGGCGGCCGTTTGCCCGTATCAAGTTTGCTGGTTCCCATTATGACTGCCGGCCAAAGTTTAGGCCTGCTTGTATTGGATAACTTCAACACGACTGGCGCTTTCCTGGTAGAAGATGAAGCCCTCCTACTGTCCCTAACCCAACAGATCGCGCTTTCGCTCGATAACGTCCGCCTTGTGCAAACAACGCAGGAACGCGCGGCGCAGCTACATGCTTTGAATAACGCCGCCGCCTCTCTCACCTCCAGCTTGCGCAGCGACCAATTGATCAGTTCCCTGCTCGACCAGTTAGTCCCCATCATCCCCTACGACACAGCTACACTCTGGCTGCGCGAGAAAGATCGTCTTTCGGTTGCTTCTGCGCGCGGATTTGCAGACACCGAACAGCGCCTGGGTTTATCCGTTTCTGTTCAAGACAGTGCGCTCTTCAAAGAGATGGCTCAAACTGGGCAACCCATCTTCATCCATGATGTGCGCGAAGACCCGCGCTTCCCGCCAGTGGAAAAACCACGCCTATCATGGCTCGGAATTCCATTGATCTCCAAAGGCGAATTAGTCGGCGTGCTCGCAGCTGAAAAATGGCAGGCACATTTTTACACACGCGAACAAATGCAGGTCGGCCTGACCTTTGCAAGCCAATCTGCGGTTTCATTGGATAATGCACGCCTGTATGAAGACAGCGTGAGCCGTGCCACAGAGTTGGACCAGCGCACACAACGCCTCACGACGCTCAACCGCTTCGCATCTGCATTGACTGGCTTGCTGGATGCGGATCAGATTTTGAACTTGACTGCCACCGAGCTACTCAAAGGATTGGGAGCGCACCGCGTCTCTGTCGTAACCTTTGAGCGGGGTCAAGCGTACTGGAAAATTTCCGCCCCCCGGACACGCATCAAACTTCCCCGTCCCCTGCCTGACTCGCCCATCTTCAACCGCTTGCGCGAATCACAGAGCATCTTCAATACAGATGACGCTCGCAATGAGCCAGACCTCGCACCGCTTGTGGAAATGCTTGGCGAGAATACAACCGCCCTAATTATCCTCCCACTCGCCAGCGGACAAAATCTGACGGCCCTTGTCTTTGCTCAAATGACCGGCGAATCCCGCTTTGGCCTGAACGAACTTGAAGTTGCCCGCACTATTACCAATCAGGCGACTGTCGCACTTGAGAATGCACGCTTGTTCCAATCATCTGTTCGCACAGCCGAGCGATTTGCCATTCTCAACGAGACCAGTTCCCAAATCAGCGCCCTTGACCCAGAGGAAGTCTATGTCGCAATTCATAAAGCGGCTGAACGTCTCATGCCCTTGGAATCATTTGTCATCAGCTTGCTTGACGTTGAGAAAAATGAGGTTGAGGCTGTTTATTTATTTGATCTTGGAAAACGGTACCCTGGAGAACGTGTTCCATTTGGCAAAGGGCTTAGCAGTCAGATAATCCAGAGCGGGAAACCATTGCTCGTCTCAACACTTGAACAAGCCAATAAGCTGGATTCCATGTATATTGGTGAAGAAAGTGAAGATACCAAATCCATTGTAGCTGTTCCCATGATCATAGGCGGCACAGCCTTGGGTATGCTCTCTGTTCAAAGTTATCAGGAAGGAGTTTATACCGAAGAAGATGTGCAGATCCTCGGCACACTTGCAAATCAGGCCATTGTTGCCATTCAAAATGGACGTCTGTTTGCCGAAACGCAGACCCTCGCGTCTCAACTTGAAATACGCGTAGTTGAACGCACCGCGCAATTACAGCGCGAACAGCAAAACACTGAAACCCTTCTGCGCATCCTTACAGAAGTTTCCTCCAGCCTCGACCTGGATCGCGCGCTTAACCGTACATTATCGTTGCTAAATGAAGCCATTAGCGCCGAGCAAGGTACCATCATGCTGCTTCACGCAGAGGATAATCTTTTGCACTACCGGGCAGGGTATGGGTACCAAACAGATCGAAACGACTCCCGCGGACGTGACTTCACATTGAAAGTCGGCGAAGGCCTTGCAGGTTGGGTCGTGCAAAATCGCGAATCCATATTAGTCCATGATCTCCTCCAGGATCCGCGCTGGGTGCGAAGTACCACCTCCGGGCAGGATCATCGGAGTGCCATCGTTGTCCCCATGCAAGTGGGAGAGGACGTTATCGGCGTGCTGATGGTATTCCAACGTTTGGTAAATTCGTTCAGCATCGAAATGCTCAATCTTGTAAGAGCCATTGGCGGTCAGGTAGCCGTAGCGATCAACAACGCACACCTTTACGAACTGATCCGTGACCAGGCTGAACGTCTCGGTGTAATGCTTCGCAAAGAACAGGAGGAAGCCAGTCGCTCGCACGCCATCCTCGAAGCCGTTGCAGATGGCGTGCTTGTTACAGGCATAGACAACCGCATTTCCTTTGTGAACTCATCCACAGAGCGCATTCTTTCCGTTGAAAAATCACATTTGCTTGGCAATCCTTTGGATGCTTTCGGCGGTTTGTTTGGAAAATCTGCTGGCACATGGATGGAAACGATCAGATACTGGTCTGAAGATCCATCCGCATATCATCCCGGCGACACATACTCTGAGCAATTGGAATTGGAAAATGAGCGCATTGCGCTTGTCCATCTTGCGCCTGTAATCCTGCAAAATGATTTTCTTGGCACCGTCTCCATCTTCCGTGACATTACCCGTGAAGTGGAAGTAGACCGCCTGAAATCTGAATTCGTGACCACCGTCAGCCATGAACTGCGCACCCCCTTAACAGCCATCAAAGGCTACGTGGACATTTTAACAATGGGTGCGGCTGGTGCTTTGAGTGAAAATCAACTGCACTTCCTTGATATTGTCAGTAATAATATCAACCGTCTCAATATCCTTGTTAATGACCTGCTGGACATATCCCGTATTGAAGCAGGACGTGTCACACTCAACCCGCAATCTGTTAATGTGCGCGAGATCGCCGAAGATATCATCGCTGATGCTCTGCGCCGCTCCCAGCAGGAAGACAAGCCCATGGCGCTCTCATTGGATGCGCCAACCAAATTACCCCCTGTCATGGGCGACGGGGAACGCATAAGACAAATCATAGGCAACCTTGTGGACAACGCCTTCAATTACACGCCCAGCAATGGGACCATCCGCATAACCATCCAACAACATGATGACGAGCTGCAAGTGGATGTGCAGGATAACGGCGTAGGCATTGCGATTGAAGACCAGCCCCGTGTCTTTGAACGATTTTTCCGCGGTGAACATCCACTCGTTCTCTCCACACCCGGAACTGGCTTGGGACTCCCCATCGTTCGTCAACTGGTTGAAATGCACAAAGGCCGCATCTGGATGACCAGTTCAGGTGTGCCGGGTGAAGGAAGCACTTTCTCTTTCACCCTGCCTAACTTAATATAATGGAGTTTGAATGGCAAGGATCTTAATTTCAGAAGACGAACCAGATATTCGCGAACTTGTCGCTTTCACCCTGCGTTTTGCGGGTCATGAAGTCACAACTACCGCCAACGGTGAAGAGGCGCTTCAGCAGGCATCCCAGATTATTCCCGATATTATCATTATGGATGTACGTATGCCAAGGATGACCGGCTACGATGCATGCCGCGCGATGAAAGCAGATGTTATGCTAAAAGATATTCCCGTTATGTTTCTCTCCGCCAAAGGACAGGATTCCGAAATACAAGCTGGACTGGATGTAGGCGCAGAAGAATACCTGCTCAAGCCCTTCGCTCCCACTCAACTTGCAGAACGTGTAAAGGCTATTCTGGCAAAATTTGGAAAATAACAACTAATGAGCGCAATTATTCTTGACGGTTCGATGGTGCATTACGAAGCTCTGGGACGGGGACGTCCCGTTATCTTCCTGCACGGCTGGGTCGGCTCGTGGCGTTATTGGATCAACGCCATGCAGATCGCATCCACATCTTTCCGCGCCTATGCGCTCGATCTCTTTGGCTTTGGCGATACCATGCACGACCCCCTGCGCTACTCTCTGGAGCGACAGGCAGACCTCCTCAAGTATTTCCTCGAAGAAATGGGAATTGGCAAAGTTGCGCTGGTTGGTCACAATCTTGGCGCACTGGTTGGGTTTTCCTATCTTAAACAATGGCCGCAAAGTGTAGACCGCATGATGGCGATCAACTGCCCACTTGAATATTCCGCAGTCAATGCGCGCATGCGGACTGCCACAATACCTGAAATGATGGACTGGCTGGCCGCCCGCACCCCTGAATCCACAGCTGCCCTTTCAGACGCCTCCAAAGTGGACCTGCAAGCTGTTACTGCTTCGTTGGCAGGACTCCAGGCGAATACGAATATGTTTGCGGGCATCCGCGACCTCGGCGTTCCCTGCTTATTTGCATACGGTACCAATGATCCTGCGGTCACCATGCCTCCGCAAGAGAAGACAGACTCATTCCCGAATCATATGAATCAGGTCAACCTCGAAGGTGCGGGGCACTTCCCCATGATAGACAACCCCACCCAATTCAACCGTCTGCTAACCGATTTCCTCGCTCTTGACTTAGGTGCAAGTCCGCGTGAGTTGCAGCTAAAGGAAGAGTGGAAACGCAGAGTGCGATAGGCCAACACCCGCCATATAGTTTTCCATCTCATCATAATTACAGTTGGTTTTTCGTTGACGGGTAAAATTTGCAGTGATACAATGCAACCCGCTTGTTTCGACAGGCTCAACGCAAGCAAGCCCCCATCGTCTAGTGGCCCAGGACGAAGCCCTCTCAAGGCTTAAACCGGGATTCGAATTCCCGTGGGGGCACACCCAAGTGACAGTCACCTAAGCAGTGGCTGTCACTTTTTGAATTATGGAGCAAACATGCAAACATCGTCCCGTCTTTCGCGCGGATATATCATTGCGCTCACCGCTACAGTATTATGGTCGTTCACGGGCATACTCATCAGTTACTTAAGCAAAACATATTCCCTGCCATCGCTCGTGCTTGCTTTTTGGCGCGATCTTTTTGTTTCCATTGGCATGGTGGTTGGTTTGTTGATATTCAGCCGCGCGCGCTTTCATCTTGCCCGCATACACTGGGGATTTATGGTTTTATATGGCTTTACGCTTGCCATCTTCAATTCCATGTGGACATTTTCGGTGCAATATAATGGCGCGGCAGTAGCTACTGTGATGGCATTCAGCTCACCTGCAATGACTGCCATTCTTAGCCGCATTGTTTATAAAGAACAATTCAGCGGTGTTAAAGTATTCTCCATTATTTTAAGCCTTGTGGGGATCGTGTTTGTTTCAGGCGCCTATGATCCTTCCACATGGAATCTCAACCCGCTGGGAATCATCTTTGGCTTGCTCTCTGGTTTGTTATTTGCCGTCTACAATCTTGAAGGGAAGCACGCTTCCGATACAAATATTGATTCATGGACGGCTCTGCTTTACAGTTTTGCCTTGGCAACTGTATTTTTATTGTTTTTCAACCTTGGAAATGACCTGTTCATCACAGGCAAAACGCTTTTTGCAGATATGCTCTGGCTTGGAAATTCATTTACTGGCTGGGGAATTCTTTTTTTCCTTGGCGTTGCGCCCACACTCGGCGGATTTGGTCTCTATACCCTGAGTCTTCGTTACCTTTCCCCGACCACTTCCAATTTGATTGCAACGCTTGAACCCGCATTTACTGCAATTTGGGCTTACTTTTTATTGAACGAGATTTTAACTGGAACCCAGCTCTTTGGCGGCGCGCTGGTTCTCATGGGTGTAATTTTATTGCGATTTGGAGATCAGTAAATTTACAGACCACAGGAGTCCAAAGTCTGGAGACTTTGGACTCCACTTTTATTTCTACGGGGCAGGCGTTTGGGTGGGGACCCATGTATAAGTTGGGATGGGTGTGCGGGAAGGGGTTGCTGTAGGAGTGGGCGTATCAGTTGGCAGGAAAATGGGGTCGCCTTGCCAAGGTAAAAAAGCTGCAAACTGTTTCACATCATAGGTCCCTTTAATGTCACGGCGTTGCATGGTATACAGGTTTGAAACTCCCTGATCGTATGTAAAACCCAGGCTCATCCCGCCAATATAACCGGCAAAGTGGGCATAATCAATAACACTGGAGTTGCTTATACCAAATGGGTAGGCAATTGTAAGAACGGGCACCCCCAGTTTATCTTCCAATATGGTGCGTGAATCAACAACCTCATATCTTTGACGTTCAGGGTCGAGTGATGTCAAATCCAGGTGGTTGACGCTGTGGCTTCCCACTTCCCAACCTGCGGCTGCCATTTCCTTGATCTGGTCTGCATTCATGTATTGATCTGTGCCCATATAATTCGCAACAATATATAGCACTCCCGTAAAGCCGTATTTTTGCATGATGGGAAATGCGGTTGTGTAATTGTTCAAATGCCCATCGTCAAACGTGATCAGGATCGGGCGTGGCGGCAGGTCTGCGCCTTCGTTAATAGCTTTTATCAACAACTCGGTTGTGATGGTTGTGTAGCCCCAATCATGCAAGAGTTTCATTTCCTCGTCAAATTTTTCTGGCGGCACATAATACTGGCTGTTGATGGGAGATGTGTCAATGCGGTGGTAGAGGATGATCGGCACAAGGACGGTATCAGGTCCTTGATGAATCCACGTGGCTGTCGGGGTGGGCGAAGCTGTAAATGTCGGAGTGACAGTAAATGTTGGGGTGGCAGTAGCAGTTTCGCGTCGGTCGGGGGAGAGGCGTTACTGTGACTGTTATAGTCGCGGTTGGAATTGGTTTGGCAAATACTCCTGTTCCACATCCAGACAATAAAATAGAAATCCCCATGATTAAGATAATTATTTTTTTCATTTTATTCCTAGTGATTGAGCTCCCAAATAATTCGCAGTCCATCGAGCGTGAGCCAGGGTGCGATGAAATTAACAACCTGTGTTTCCTTTGCGATGATTTCCGCCATACCGCCTGTGGCAATGACTTTCATGTCGCTTCCCAATTCGGACCTGAACCTTGCCACCATGCCCTCGACCATGCTCACATACCCGAAAAGTAATCCCGACTGCATGGCATGAATAGTGTTGCGACCGATGACGGATGGCGGGCGCTGCAGGTCAATGCGCGGAAGTTTTGCGGCACGCGTGTATAAGCTTTCTGCGGCGAGGTTCACACCTGCTGTAATGGCGCCGCCAAGATATTCGCCCTCTTTTGTGATGGCATTGAATGTAGTGGCGGTACCAAAATCCACCACGCAGGCGGGGCCGCCGTAAAATTTCAATACAGCAACTGCGTCGCACACGCGGTCTGCGCCCACGGCTTTGGGGTCTTCGTAGCGGATTTTAATTCCTGTTTTGATGCCAGCATCCACAACCAAAGGTTCCTGTTTGAGGTATTCGCGGCAGGCTTGAATGACTCGGCCTGTCAACGGTGGCACAACGGAGGCAAGCGAAATGCCGTGAATATCTTTTAACGTTTTACCTGCGTTCTGCAACAAGCCTAAAAATTGCAGGCCGTATTCATCGGGCATGCGGTTATTATCAGTAGCCAGCCGCCAGTGCGCGCCGAGTTGCTCGCCTTCGTAAAGGCCAAGTGTAAGGTTGGTATTGCCAATATCAATGGTGAGAAGCATGAGAATCCCTAAATCTATTGTATGAACAAAGTTATTCCAAGTTGGATGAGAATACTATTTCAGGAGGCTGGCTGGCGATCAGAACCACGAAAACAACCGCTGGATATATTTGCACAAAAAGACGGTTCAGAGAGTAATTCAGTTGCCATTCCAGATCATTCGGCGTAATCAAGTAAATGACATAATACCCCATAATTTGACAGGCGAATATGGCAAAGCTTATGACGATCATATCTGAGTTGTCTTTGATACGGGAATGGAATAATAAAAAATACGCGCATAAGATCAGGAAAATCCCAATGTTATACCAGCCGCCGCTGTACAGAAAGAAATTTTTGAAGGAATTAAATATCATTTGATGGCGGGATATATCCATTAAGTATTGAGCAATTTTAATGCCTCCTCCGCTTAAGAATTCATTCGGGCGTGTAAGTTGAAGTTTGAAATAAAAAAGGAGAGCCAGCGGCAGAAGTAAACCAATAAAGTATAAAAATAACTCGCGAAATGAGCGCTTCCAAAGCGCGGCAACAACTAAAATCCCTGCCGACGCCGCCAAAAATAATATACCTTCATTTTTCGTCCAGGCGGCTAACCCGGCTGTCAAGCCGGCAAATACAATAAATACAGAACGCTTTTCATAAGAATAAAAAAATAAAAACACAATCGAAGCAAGCATAAAAAATGCCAATGGCACATCTGCCAGCTGCCTGCCGCCTTCGTGAAGATAAAATGAAACTCCGCCTAAAAAAATCACGCCCAGCCCAGCCTGCCCAAGGGATTTAAGATTCGCCAGTGCGCCAAAGCAAAGTCCCAGAGATGCAAGTGAAAACAGGATGCTTTGGAACATCGGCACATAAGCCGTCTCTTCACCAAGCAAATTCCAGCGGGATGCAATATTTAACGATAAAAGCGGCGGATAATCTGCGTGAAAAATCACGCCAAGGTCTTTGGAAAAGGCATCCTGCCATGCTTCCTGACCTCGATAAATAAATCGGGCAGTGCGGTTATATATCATCCAGGCGTCCCAATCGCCATGCGCTCTTTGTCTGGCATAGTTGACAACACCAAGAAAAGATGAGATGAATAAGAACCCAGCAATCACCAATATCGCAATTTGCAAGGAGGTTATACCTGGTCTTGAGTAAAATGTTTGTGCTGTGGTTTTAGTTTTTAAGTACGCCACAACCAAGACTATCAAAAACAATAAAAGTTCCACATATAAAAAATATGGCTTCCCAGCGAAGAATATCAAATAGATAAAATATAGCAGGGCTGAAATCCCCAGCCCCACTCCTATTCCTAAAGACAGCTTGAGTATCAGGTCAATCGGGTGGTTTTTGCCAATCCACAGAAGTTGAATAATTAATGTCCCTGTTAAAATTGACAGGCTAAATGCCAGAAAACCTGGGATGCTCATTTACCCACCTTGTGAACCAAATACACACCACCGCCAAAACCAACAACCTCAAATTCATCCGCGTTTGTTTGATACCAGGTTTCGAAGGTGACAGGATCCAGGTTCAAGATATTCCATTCTTGATCTGTTCCGTGGATCAGAATAAGAGGAGCGACCGCATATTGAGTAAGAATATACTCTCCTGAAGTATCAGCCTCATTAAAAGCCGCGCCAGAAATGTCTGCATTTGAGATATATCCTATAAACCCACGCTTGAATGGGACGGAAGAAGTTAAGTTTGAAATCCGTTCATCCCAATTTATGACAGATGTGTCGTTACTATCCATATTGATAGTTGATACAAAATTCTCGACGCCTGTCTTTACACCAAGAATCGCAATGACAATAAGAAAGACCCTTTGGAGATATTTTTTCCACATAAAGCCATCAGCCTATTGAATCTTTTCGATGATCTCCGCAACCATGTCATAGCGATGGAATTGAGGCATGATATAAACACCGCTCGCCCATCCTTTTATTTGCTCGATCAATTCGACAGCCAGTTCCACCCCAACTTTTACTCCACGCTCAGTATCGCCAGCGAGTTCAATTTTCCTGCGTGCTTCCTCAGGGATGAAAACACCAGGCACTTCGTGGTGCAGGAAGTTGGCGTGCTTGGCGCTGACCAAAGGCAGAATACCCGCCAGGATGGGCTTGTTCAATTTGCCATGCTTTGCCTCGTAGGCTTCGATCAGATTTGGTCCATCGGTGGGGCGATAGATCGGTTGGGTGAGAAAAAAGTCCGCGCCTGCTGTGATCTTGCGCTGCAGGTTCTTGACCTCGTTGTCCATGTCCTTGGGACACAAATTCAACGCCGCGCCAACGAAGAAATTTGTCGGCTGGCCAATGCTCGTCCCTGAATGATCCACGCCCATGTTGAATCCCTGCTTGATGAGTTTGACCAATCCCGATGGGACAAGGTCGTAGTTGTCTGTCGCTTCAGGATAATCGCCGATCGAAGTGGGGTCGCCCATCACAACAAATATATTTCGCAAGCCGATCGCATGGGCGGCCAGCAGATCACCTTGCACACGAAGAAGATTTCGTCCACGGGTGGGAAAATGCAAAGTAGTTTCCACGCCGATCTTACGTTGCACCAGATCGCACACAGCCCAAGCGGACATTCTCATACGCGCCATTGGGCTATCCGCCACATTGATCACATCTGCGCCTGCGTCGTGAAGCAGGGACGCACCCGCCAACAATTTGTGAGTTGAGAGTCCGCGCGGGGGATCCATCTCAACGCAAATGGAGAATTTCCCCGCAGCTAAATTTTGTGCAAATTGAGTGGGCTGTTCGGCAGGTTCGGTTGTAATTTCATCTTCAACTAAAATTGTCGCAGAATCCATGACAAAAGCGGGAGCAGATTCAAACGCCTTTTTCATCGCGGAGATGTGCTGGGGTGTGGTACCGCAACAGCCGCCAACAATGTTCGCGCCTGCTTCGCGAAAGGAAAGCGCATAATCGCCAAAGTAATCCGCATCTGCGGGATACATGATGCGCCCACCCACCTGCTCAGGCCAGCCTGCGTTTGGCTTGACCCAGAATTTCCCATCTGGCACGGCTTGTTTCATTTGCTTGAGAATGCGAAGTAACTGTGAGGGTCCGCCAGAACAATTTACGCCGATCACGTCCGCACCCGCTTCTTTTAGTCTACGCGCAACTTTCATCGGGTCATCACCGAGCAGGGTGCGGTCATCACGCGTGAATGTGACCGAAGCAATAACAGGCAGAGGCGCCCCAACAACAGATTTCGCGGCTTTGATGGCTTCCTGAATTTCATACAAGTCGCTCATGGTTTCAATGACGATCAGATCCACGCCTGCATCTGTCAGCGCTTTGATCTGTTCGGCGAATGCCGCGCGCGCCTCTTCGGGCTTCACGCGTCCATACGGCGCAATGCGCACACCCAGCGGACCTACATCACCTGCCACAAGCACATCATCCTTGTAGGATGCAGCTATCGCGCGCCTGGCAAGTTCCACGCCTGCGCGGTTGATCTCGGTCAAACGATCCTGCAATCCATGCTTACCCAGCTTGAATTGATTTGCCCCAAAGGTATTGGTAATGATCAACTGCGCGCCCGCCTCAATATACTCGCGGTGAATATCCGCCACTGCGGCGGGATTGGTGAGATTGAGCTCATCAAAGCATTTGTCGAAACTTACGCCGCGCGCGTGAAGCATGGTGCCCATCGCGCCGTCAGCCAGTAAAGTTTTTTGTGAAAGTATTTCAAACAGATTCATATCATCTCTCTAAGGTTGTTTGATCACGGTCAGGATGGCATCTCCGCGAGTGATCTTATAAATTATTTTTGCGTCTGGATCTGGATAAGATGCCTGATCCAAATTGTAGCGGGTTGTAGCGACCACGTAATCGTAGTGATCGGCTCGCTCCGCTTCGTGATCGGAATAAATCTTCAAATCTTCCCTTGCATAAAGTTCAAACAAATGCGAAGGACCCTCGACCCAGATGACTGCGTTTGCAGGCGCAATTTTATTTACATACTCTGCCGCTTCACGGTACGAAGTACCCCAGTAGTCCAATTCAAATCGTCCCTGCGCGCCATCCATGCCGCCGATGAAGGAATTGTAATAAATATATTCGTAGGGATGCAGACGAATGATGCCCACAATACCAGGGATCAGGCATAAAGTCACCAGCGCAATTTGCCACTTCGTATTTTTTATTTTCTCAAACGCTACCCCAGCCAGCCAAAAGACAGGTGGAAGAATAAAAATGATCTGCCTAAAGTTATCATACAATGCTGAACGCAGGATGATGAACCCAATGAAGGGGATGATAAACCAGAGGATCGTCAGCTCGATTAATCCCCGCTTCTCGCTTCGCGACGCCCTTCCAATTGATACGACCGCCCCAGCAATGGCCAACACCCAAACAGGTTCGGTCAACTGAATACCGAATAGCACAGGCAGGTATGAATACGGCAAAGCTGTGGAGGCATACTCGAAGCCATTGTAGAGGACTAGTCCCCGCCAGGGATATGCAGACATTGTCTTTAGGGCTGCCGAACAAATGCCCAACGGGATCTGCCCAGAGATAGGGCCAGGTGAGATACATGGTAATGATAGCAATGACTGCGTAGATTGCCAAAGCAGGTATGGCTTGCCTGCCCTTTGTCCGCAGCGCATAGAAAACCACGATCAAACCTGCAAATGGACCAAGGATGCGGAGGGAAGTTGTGAAACCAAGAAGAATGGCGGGAAGAAAAATAGAAGTAAGAAGTAATAAGGAAGAAGGAAGAAGGCGGTAATAAACATAAAGAAGTACAGAAGTAAAAAGTAAAAAGTAGATTGCGCGCGCGTTGATAAAAAGCGTGAAGTATTTTTGGATATAAATTTCAGGGGCAGCGGTGCGAATGTCTGATGCGATGAGGGAGATGATATTTGTTTCACCCGATTGGGCAGCATGGACAAGGCTTGTGAGGGCGGCGTGAAATGCGTCAGTGAAGATAAAGAGCAGGGACACAGAAACAAGCCACAGGGTAGTCAGAAGCGCGAGTGTCTTTTTGGTAGGATGGAGTCGAAAGAGTCAAACGAAAGTGGATTAATGTCATCCGCCATTTTGAATCCAAAAAAGACAGTGAGCAGGAAGAATGCAAGAAAAGGCGTATCCTTTGGATTCATGAAGGCATGCCCCCAAAGGATCGGCTGAGTCATGAAAAGCAGGGTCGCGCCGAGTGCAGCGTTACGGGTTAGCCAGCGTGTGCCTAACGAATAAAAAGCCCAGATGCCAGCAAGATATGTGATGAAGTAAAACAGATGACGAAGGTCGGGCGGGTTGAGCGGCGTGACAGCGTTGAGTATGCGTGTGCCGAGCGCAATTGCCATAACATACGATGGACCATAATTCCCCAGATCTTCTTCTGTGATTTCGACTATGCCTTGCTGAGGCCAGGAGCGATAGGCTTCGAGTGATTTAGCAGCATATTTTTGAAGTGAGAGATCATCCCAACTTTCGCCGTAGTGTGTCAGCGTGAGAATGCCGATGAGCAGACTCAAAACAAGAATGATGACAATGGGATAATTTTGTTTCATTAATTTTGGCTAAATTTTAGATCTGCAAGCCATTGATTGGCATTGCTAAAGAAGGACGAGGATGTATCCTTTCTTGTATTCATCCACATTAACCATAATACGATGATCGGGGCGATGAGACGGCCAAATGACCAGGGGAAAAAGTCAAATGAGGGAATGATGAATTCAAGAAAATAGGCAAACCCAAACCACATCCACAGGGCGGGGGATTCGATGCATTTGATCAGCAGTAAAAATGACAAGGCTGTAAAAAGTCCGTGGTGATCCCAAACGATCGGGGAGGTTAAGGTCATGAGAACAAAAAGGGATGGAATGGCATTTAACAACGCGGGGCTGACTGCCTTCTCATCCACAAAAGTATGCTTGCGGACATTTTGCGCCATGACATAGATCGTTGATAACCCAAGTACTACCTTGGCTATATTGATAATGACACGTGTCGTTTCAATGCCGATACCCAGGAATGGATTAAAGAAACGGAAGAACGAATCAAAGGATGTGTCGTGGAAGTTCGTGTCGGTAATATGGGTGAGAATCCTGATATTGGTGACATAATCAAGGTAAGGCGTTATGCCTTCAAGCGCGACAGGGATCAAAGCAATGACAAGGAAGCTCAAGGCAAACCACGCCACCCAGCGCCAGTTGCGTTCAAGCAGGAAGGCAAGCACAAGTACGGCTGGTGATGTTTTCAAATGAATGGCAAGCGCAAGTGCAAGCGCCGAGAGAAAGAGGTTTCTGGGGAAGGCTAGAATGCTGACCATCACCAAAACCATTACCAATAGGTTCACCTGCACATATCCCAGGGTGCGGTGCAAAGGGACATTGATCAGCATGAACAGGAAAGTGATCGTTACGGCAAAACGGTTGGAGTAACCATATCGTTCAAGGATTCTCACAAGCAAGACATAGAACAAGCCAAGCATAATAATGTTCATTGTCCATAAAATTGCCAGCACGCCCTGGTCACCCAATGGGACAATATACTGCAAGAGTGTCGCCCATAAAGGCAGGTACAAATAAGTATCGGGCAAATGCTGGTTATTTAACAAAGCGGTTGCAGCTTCAATGTAGTACGCATAATCACCATAGCGAAATCTTTCGCGCAGGATGCTCAAATAAAGAAACATGATGATAAAAAAACCTGCCACAAAAAAGACATTGCCTGCATTGATTTTGTCATTAGCCAGCATGTAAAGCAATGCGCCGAGCAATAACCAAGTTATGCCTGTTGAGCCAAGCGTAACCACAAGATTTGAAAGAGGCCATTGTTGAATAAAAAGGTCCAGGCCCGCTGTTCCATTTCTAATGTAGATGGCAACAAGGCTGGCGATAACCAGCAATGTAAGCCCGATCCATGATTTGAATGCTGTTTGCAGGGAATGTTTCATTGTGTGTTCCAGTTTGGTTTACTGGCGGTAAGTTTATCGCAATTTGTAATAATATACGACAGTCAAACACGCGAACTATCTCACGTGTTTGACTGTCGCTTAGCGGACTGTTTATATTACTTCATCAACTGTTCAACGCGGCTTTCGCCCACCGAATAATATTTCGCCTGGGCATGATGGACAATGATCGCGGCGGTGGACTGTTCGGGGATGAGTTGTCCCGAGGTGGATAGGCTCATGCCGAGTTCGGATTCGACGGCGGGAAGCAGTTTGAAAATTTTGAAGTGGTCATCCAAATCGGGGATGGCGGGATAGCCCCATGAGTAGCGTTTGCCTTGCTCTTCGCCAAGACCAAGTTCGCGGCGGATGTGTTCGTGCAGGTAATTGGCTGTCGCTTCGGCGGTTTGGACGGCGAGTCCATGGGTGAAGTAGGCTTCGGTGTAATCGTTGGCGGCTTGCATTTTCTCAAATTTTTCGGTGGCTTCGAGACCAACCGTGACAACTTGAAAAGCGACCACATCCATTTGACCTGATTCTGTCGAAGCGAAATAATCTGACAGCGCAAGATGATCATCATAAGGCTGGCGCGGACAAGTGAGACGGGTCAACTCTTCAGGTGTACCGCCATTGATCGTATCTGGGTTGTAGACGATCAACTCATCGCCAAGGGCTTGACAGGGGAAATAGCCATACACAGCTTGGGGTTTAAGCCAGCCATCTTTGAGTGCTTCCTTGGTCATCTTTTGTAGGCGGGTGTCGAATTCCTTCTTCAACTTTTCCCATTCCTTGCCGTGTGTATTCTTCGCGCCCCATGAAAGGCGATACAACTCATTGATATTAAGGTGTTTGAGAACCATTTCAAGCGGCATATCTTTAACGATACGCTGACCTAGTTTGGCAGGAAGTGGAATCGGCGCAGGGACAATATTTGAACGTTGAACATCTGACGTTGAACGGTGTACGGGCTTTGCGCTGCGCGCCCCATTTCCATGTCAGCGTCTTTGCGGAGTTGTTCGAGCATGGCTGGCTTGCGGTTGGGATCGATCAACGAGTCCATCGTGTCGAGACCTTCGAAAGCATCTTTACAATAGAAGACGCCAGGTTCGTAAGCGTTGCCGTCTTCGGCAAAGAGGATGCGGCGACCGAAGCGGCGATTGATGGCTGCGCCGCCGATGAGGATGGGAATTTTATGTCCGCGGCGATGCATTTCGTTGACGATGAGCGGCATTTGCTTTGGATGTGGAAACCAGCAAAGCGGACAGACCAATCGCAGTGGCGTTTGCTTCCACAGCCTTGGTGATGATCGTCTCTGCTGGGACTTGCTTGCCGAGATCAATCACGGTGTAGCCGTTGTTTGCGAGAATGGTCTTGACAAGGTTCTTACCAATGTCATGCACATCACCATAGACGGTGGCGATGACAACCGTACCTTTGGTGACGCCTTCCACTTTCTCAAGATAATTCTCAAGATGAGAGACGGTCTTCTTCATCGTTTCAGCGGATTGCAGCACGAAGGGCAGGATCAATTCACCCGCGCCGAATTTGTCACCGACTTCTTTCATGGCGGGAAGCAGGACATTGTTCAACGTATAAACTGCGATTTCGTGTTTTGTCGGCGCAGGAGTAACGCCTGCCCCATTATCAGGCAGGGATTCATTCCAGATATAACCACGATTTATGATGGTATCAATATCTGCTTCCACGCCTTCTTTATGGCGGTGGAGAATGCACCAGTGCAATTTTTCCTCAGGTGTCATGCCTTCGGTAGGATCTGCGACAGTGGACTCGGTTGAAACTGCAACTGTCTCAAAGTGTTCGATGAAAAGTTGAAGCGCGTCATCGCGGCGATTGAAGATCAGGTCTTCGCACAGATTGCGTTCTTCGGTGTCAATTTCGGCGTAGGGTTGGACGTGCGCGGCGTTGACAATTGCCATGTCCAAGCCAGCTTGCACGCAGTAATACAGCATGACTGAGTTCAGCGGAGGGCGGGCTTGCGGGGCGAGACCAAATGATAAATTGCTCACGCCAAGCGAGGTCATCACGCCAGGCAGATTTTGTTTGATGAGGCGAATGCCATCGATGGTTTCTTTGGCGGAATCCACGAACTCCACATCGCCAGTGGCGAGGGTGAAAGTGAGGTCATCGAAGACGAGGTCCTGCGGCTTGAGTCCGTGATCATTGACGGCGATGTCGTAAATGCGTTGCGCCACTTCAAGTTTGCGCTGCGCGGTTTTCGCCATGCCATTCTCGTCAATGGTGAGACAGATCACGGCGGCGTTATATTTCTTGGCAAGACCAAAAATCTTGTCAGCTTTTTCGCGTCCAGATTCGAGATGAGTTGAATTGATCAAGACAACGCCCAGGCGCAGTTTGCAATGCGATCTCCAACACATCCACTTCGGTGGTGTCGATCACGAGCGGAACGTCCACGCCCATTTGCAATTTCTTGACCACCTTGCGCATCTGCTCGCCTTCGTCGGCGCGTTCGGTGACAGCCACGGAAATATCCAGGGCGTGCGCGCCGCCCGCAACCTGGTCACGCGCGATCTGCAAAATGCCATCGTAATCTTCTTCGAGCAGCAGCCGCTTGAATTTGCGCGAGCCTTGCGCGTTGCATCGTTCGCCGAGCAAAGTTGGCGCGGGTTCCTGTCGCATGGCAATCGCGGACATGGCAGACGATAGACGACCCTCGCTGGAAGACGGTCGGCTTGGGTGTGGATGATGATTCAGTTTTTCAACCAACAGCTTGAGGTGAGCAGGAGTCGTGCCGCAGCATCCGCCCACGACCGAGATGTTGTGCTTCGTCACAAACTCGACCATGTCATTCGCGAACGGTTCAGGCTCCAGCGGATACACGGCTTGACCATCCACATTCAAAGGCAATCCCGCATTTGGAATGCACGAAACGGGCAGCGTGGAATTTTCGCCGAGGAAGCGGATCGGCTCGCGCATGTGTTCGGGTCCCGTGGAGCAGTTGAGACCGATGACATCGATGCCCATGCCTTCGAGGATGGTGAGCGACGCGTTGATGTCGGTGCCGAGCAACATGCGACCCGTCGTGTCCAACGTGACCTGAGCCTGGATCGGCAACCTGGTTTGAGTCTCATCGAAGGCTTTGTGAATGCCCGTGATGGCGGCTTTGACTTCGAGAATGTCCTGCGAGGTTTCGATCAGCAGAAGATCGACGCCGCCTTGAATGAGACCGACAGCCTGCTCGCGGAAAATATCTATTAATTCGTCATAGGCGATATTCGATAATTCGGGATCGGTGGTGGAGGGAAGTTTGCCTGTGGGACCCATTGAACCAGCGACGAATCTTGGTAGGGGCGGACGGCCGTCCGCCCCTACGCTGTATTCATCCGCCAAACGACGCGCGAGTTTTGCCGCCGCCATGTTGATCTCAAGGATGCGGTCTTGCAGTTTATATTCCTGCATCGTCAAACGGTTGGAGCGGAAAGTGTCCGTTTCGATCACATCCACGCCGACTTCGAGGAAAGAGCGGTGGACTTTTTCCACGGCTTCGGGATACGAGATGACGAGGTAATCGTTACATCCGTTGTATTGCTCGCCGCCAAAATGCTCGGCGGTCAGGTTTTGCAGTTGCAGGCTCGTTCCCATCGCGCCATCGAAGACAAGGACTTTCTTTTCGAGGGCGTCGAGGTAACGGCGGTTTGTGAATTTTCTTTGAGTCATTGATTATTTTTCCTTCGTTGTTTGTTTTACCACAAATAAATACAAATAAGTTACGTCTGCATAAGAGTTGACCTCATGCAGACGTAATTCTGCTAACTTTATATTTATAACACGGAGATTTACTTTTGACAGTAAACATCTCCAGTTTGACGCTGGTCTCCTGACCAGCGTCACCTCACCTACAACGCGCGCACCAATTGCCAGCAGGCTCGGTTGTAGGGCGTGTTAATTCCGTGGAACTCGGCGCGTTTTGTCACCGCGCCGCAGATGGCGTCAATTTCGGTCGGCGCGCCGCGGCGCACATCCTGGAACATGGACGAGATATTCCTGGCGGTCTTGCGCGCCACATCCTCTGCCGCGCTGACGGGGTTGCTGAACGGCAAATGCACATGCTCGGCGGCGGCAACCTCCGCAGTTTCACTCGCCAGCGATGCCATCATCTTGCGGACGATCGGGTCGCGCCAGCAATTCACCGTTGGGACATTCGCAGCAAAGCGGTCAGCGGGTTGATGGCGGCGTTGATGACCAGTTTGCCCCAGATCAGCGACTGGGCATCGTCCACGATCTGCAAATTGAAATTGGATGAACGAAGAGCCGCTTCAAGCGGACCGAGAGCCTGATTCTGCTCGATGGAGATGATCCCATCCCCGCCAGTCCGCACCAAGCCTGGACCGACGAGGGTCGCTCCAGTGGTGGTCACACCCAATGAAACCCGACCAGACCCGAGGTCGCGCGTCAGCGTTTCGCGGTTGCCGAGTCCATTTTGAAGGGTGAGCGCATGTCCATCATCCGCAAGCGATAGTTTGAGTTGATGTGCCGCGCGCTCCGTCTGCCACGACTTGACCAGCACAATGGCAAACTTCGCCCCGCTCACTTCATGCGGATCATCCGTCGCGTGGACTTTGTATGCGCGTTCGTTTCCGTCCGCATCCACAATGCGCGCGCCGTTTTCGCGCAAGGCTTGAAGTCCCTGCTTCCAAGTGCCAAGCATCGAAACAGAATGCCCCGCCTCACCCAAGCGCGCCGCGAAGAATGTTGCCAATGCGCCAGTACCAACTAAGAAAATATCTTGTTTCATTTTATTTACCTTTTATATGTCATTGCGAGGAGGGACGCTCGTCAGCGACGAAGCAATCTCCAAGATGTGGGAGATTGCTTCGTCGGAAAGAGCATCGCTCCTCGCAATGACATGATTTGTTACTTTTTACTTCTCACTTTTTACTCGTTACTTATCACTCACAAACTCATTCCACTCATCGTCCGTCATTTCAACGGTGTGCTCAACGGCGGGGAAGCGCTTGCTTTCAACGTCATCAATGTAATCGGTGAAAGCCTTGTTCATCTCCGCGTGGAAGTTTGCATACTGCTTGACGAACTTGGGCGTGAAGCGGTCAAAGAGACCGAGCAGGTCATGCGTGACAAGCACCTGACCGTCACAGCCCGCGCCCGCGCCGATGCCAATGGTTGGAATGGAAATTTGTTTGGAAATATATTCCGCCAGACGCGCAGGGACAAATTCAAGCACAAGGCTGAACGCACCCGCTTCTTCGAGGATTTTCGCATCTTCGAGCAGAATTTTTGCCGCCGAAGCGGTTTTGCCCTGTGCGCGGAATCCGCCAAGCTGATGGACAGACTGCGGCGTGAGTCCGAGATGTCCCATGACGGGAATGCCCGCGCCCGTGATCTTGCGGACAGCATCCGCGCGTTCGCGTCCGCCTTCGAGCTTGACCGCGTCCATGCCAGCCTGTTGCAGGAAACGTCCCGCGTTACGAAGCGCTTCTTCGGCAGAGACTTGATAGGACATGAACGGCATATCACCGACGAGCAAGGCACTCTTCGCGCCGCGTGAGACCGCACGCGCGTGATGCAGCATTTCGTCCATGGTGACGGGCAATGTGTTTTCGTAGCCCAAGACCACCATCGCCAGCGAGTCGCCGACGAGGATGGAATCAACACCAGCCTTGTCCATCGCCATTGCAGTGGGATAGTCATAGGCTGTGAGCATGGTGATCGGTTCGCCGCGTTCCTTCTTTTGGCGGAACGTGAGCGTGGTCACCTTTTTGCGTTGTGGTGTGCTGGTTGAAATTGTTGTTGTAGACATGGTACCCTCCGTGCCTTTCGGCAAAGGTAGAGTCCGCTTTTGCGCCGCCCCCATGAAATGTTGCGCTTTGCGTTCTGAATTTGGGATGTGTCGTCACGTTCACGAAGATACATGCGACAACTGTATTATTACATAATTTGACGGGTTGGAGAAGGGGTTAATTACGAGATTATTAATGATCCGTTGGTTGAGTAGCCCTGAGCGTTCTTTGCGAGGGGCGTATCGAAACCAACAGTTCATGAAGAGTATTATTGTCATTGGTGGTTTCGATACGGCGGCGAAGAGCATGCCGCCTACTCAACCAGCGGGTTGATATTTAAATTCCCTTTCCAAACGGATCGCGTTCATCCACCAGAATCACACCTTCAGCCATCACCCATGCTTCGCCTGTGATAGTCGGGATGATCTTATCGCCATCCGACTTGCACGCTGCCTTCGAAGATGCTGCCAACGACGCTTTGTTGTTTCCACGTCTGCCCACTTGTAATTTTCCATCGGCATATAAACATGCCAATTTTGCGCTGGTGCCTGTTCCACACGGAGAGCGGTCATAGGCTTTGCCTGGGCAGAGGACAAAACTTTTGCTGTCCGCCATCAGGCTCGTGTGAGCGAAGTCGAAGCAGGTGCAAACAACTCGACGTGGTCAATCTCTGCGCCGTTCGCGCCTGTGATTCCGTTGGCGGTCAATTGCTCGCGCACGCGCCACGAGAAATCGGTCAGCGCTTCGAGGTTTTGCATGGATACGTCAAGTCCGTGGTCGTGGCAGAGGAAGAACCAGTTGCCGCCCCAAGCCACATCGCCGTGGATGGTTTTGCCATCCACTGTGACAGGGACGTGAGTCAAGTGGCGGTAGGCGGGGATGTTTTTGACGGAGACTTTATTGGGATACATGTCGTTGCGAGGGCGTTCTTCATCCGCCCGAAGCAACCTCCTCATTAATTGGGAGATTGCTTCGTCGCTCCGCTCCTCGCAACGACATGGGGTGGAGAGTTGCTTCCACAACCCCAACAGGAGTCTCCACCCGAATTACGCCAGGTTGCACTTTGCCCAGATATGCCAGCGATGCAATGAGACCGATGGTGCCGTGTCCGCACATGCCGAGGTAGCCGACGTTGTTGAAGTAGATGACTCCGAACTGACAGGTCGGGTCGGCGGGTTCGACGAGCAATGCGCCGACGAGCACATCTGATCCACGGGGTTCGTTGAGGACAGTGGTGCGGAAGTCGTCGTGGTCTTTTTTCAGCTTGGATAATTTGTCAGCAACGGAACCAGTTCCGAGGTCGAAGGGAGGCGTTTCTATTAAACGGGTAGGCTCTCCGCCCGTGTGTGAGTCTAAGAAGGGGATTCGTTTCATAGGGTAGACATCCAAAGATTATGTCGTTGCGAGGAGGGTGCACTTCGCGACGAAGCAATCTCCAACATGAGGAGATTGCTTCGTCGCAATACGCTCCTCGTAACGACATGTTGTATTTAATGGTTTTGAAAATGCGTCTCGAATTCAGCGCGGTCTTCAGCGGTGAGCGGAAGCAGCGGCAAACGCGGATCTCCAACGGGGATGCCGCGCAGTTCGCAGCCGACTTTGACCTTTTGGGTGTAGCCGCCGCTTTCCATGTTGCGGAGGAGTGGCAGGAGTTTGTCCATGTGCTTGCGGGCGGTGACGAAGTCGTTGGCGAGCGCGGCTTCGAGGACGTTGTGATGTTCGAGCGGAGCGCAGGAAGCGGCGCCGCCGATCCACGCGGTGGTGCCCCACAGGAAGTAGTCGAGCGCCTGATCGTCGGAGCCGCAGATCATTTGATAGCGGTCGCCGTAGCGCAGGCGGAACTCGTAGACGCGGGACATGTCGCTGGAGGCTTCCTTGATGCCGATGATGTGATCGTATTTGGTGAGACCGTCCATCACTTCGTAGCTGACTTCGGTGCCCGCGCGCCAGGGGAAGTTGTAGAGCACGATGGGAATTTTGACGGCTTTGGCGACGGCTTCGTAATGCGCGAGCAGTTCGCGCTGGTTGGGACGTGAATACGGCGGGACGGCGACCATGAGCGCGTCGTAGCCCATGTCCTCGGCGATCTGCGAGTAGCGGACAACGTCGCGCGTGGCGCCAGAGTTGGTGCCTGCAATGAGCGTCACCCGCCCGTTGACTTTCTCTTTGGTGAATTTGAAAATGTCCAGCCGTTCGGCTTCGGTGAAGGCGTAGACTTCGCCCGTGGTGCCGCCTGGGACGAGCCCTGCGATCTTGTTGGCGATCAGGTATTCGATCAGTTGTTCAAGGACGGGGTAGTTGATGCTTTCGTCCGCGTTGAAGGGGGTGACGATGGGGGCGTAAATTCCTTTGAGGTGCATGAGGGAGGCTCCAGTTTGAGGTGTAAGGTTGTTGAAGTTTACTTCCCCCAGTGGAAGTGGGCAAGAGTAGAACAATCAATAAACATTTTGAACCTAAAATAAAATTTATCAAATATCAATATTTAAACTAGAGAGTATCGCAAGCATTATTTGAATCAATAGGAAGTGACACCGCCACGCGAAAACCAATGTTGTTCCATAGGTTGTTCGAGGGAGGGGTGTTGCGACAAGAGGCGCATACGTAATCCGGATCTGCTGAGCACACGAACCGCCGCGCAACGATAACCTATCAAGATTTTTGGATTTTCATCTTCCCGACCATCATCTACCATGTAAGGATAAGGCTTTATAAATGCTGTGCGTCCATTCCCAAACATTGCCTGCCATATCCGCGCAACCGTAAGGCGAATTGCCTTGCGGGGAATATATGCCTACAGGCGTTGTGCTACCCTTGCCGCCTTCTTTCGAATTGCATTTATTTTTATCAAACTGATTCCCCCATGGATAATCAAGCCCTTCTGTCCCACGCGCGGCTTTTTCCCATTCCGCTTCGGTTGGCAGGCGCAAGATCATAACCCTTATGGCAATTCGACGCTGAAGTTGACTTCATTCAGCCATTGCAATAGTCTTGAGCGTCCATGCCAGCTATATTGAATAACGGGATGATTTTCTTTTGCCATTTGTCAACAGGATGCTTATTTTTCTTAACATTGGTTGTATAGCTCATTGGTCACTGGGAAACGTGCCATCCAATAATCGTAGGGAATATCAACAGTATGTTGGGGCTTTTCATTCATCGCTATGATTGTTACTTCCCATCAAAAATTTACCCGCAGGCACGCGTATAAATTCCATGCCGTCAAGGATTTCGACCAAAAAACCATCATGTGTGTATTTTTGGTTAGTAGAAATTTGATGAACAGGTAAAGGCTTTTGCTTTTCAAAAACTGGCTTCTTTACTTCGACAGGCTTTTCTTTTTGTTATTGGCGCAGTTGTTTCAATAACAGGCTTCTTTTCTTGAATTGGCTTTTCTTTTGTTTTTGAGGCAGGTGTTTCAAATTTCAAATCAAGTGAATCGGCACGTCTCTTCAAACTGACCAACAATCTTTGCAATGCCCGTTCACGCTGACCTTCAAAATAATCCGCATACTGCCATGCCCGCAATCGGCGCGGCGGCTCACATTCTTCCAAACGCACGGGAATAATATATAAAGTGCCTTCGGGTTTGTAATCGGCAAAGTCCAACACAATTCTTAATTCGCGTTGAACATATCCTTCTTTGGTAATTGAATTTTTGGAAAGGCAAACAATAATCGCATCGGCGGCTTCGACCGCTTTTTCGATCTCCATGTTCCAATCCTGCCCTGGGTAGAGTTCTTCTTCGTCCAGCCAGGGTTGAATCCACGGTTCGGCGCGCAGTTTTTGATACAACTCACGCACGGCGGGTTTGTCATTGGATGAGTGACAGAGGAAAACGCGGAGAGGGCGATTCATAAGGATAAACGCTTTGTGTGAATGAGGAAGGCTGGCAATGAGCAAAATCGAAGGGATAAATTTTTTGAATAATTGGCAGTCATAGTTTTCCCTGTGGAATGCTTTGAATTATACCTTTATGGGTTCTAAAACATCAAAGAATCAGAAATTACATCTGTTAGCCCCGTTCCACTGACACCTTACCAAAATCCCTGAAAGGAAATAATTCCATTAAAAAACTATTTTTAAACGAAATTCTTTGCAGAATTGTTAGTGCCTGGATTTAATTCATTATATTTGTATGTTAAAATCGATTCTGATTGAACTTGTTATATAATTCCATTAACCCATAATTCCTCCCAGGTATAAACGTGACCAACCTCAAGAAATCATTTTTTTGGATCGCTTTTTATTTGCTAATTGTGCTCTTGCTTGCTCAACTGGATCGTGCTGACACGCCGGTGATCAACTTTGCGGCATATTTTTATCTTCTTGCGATCTTTCTTGTTCCCGTTATGATCTTTGTGCCATCTCTTCACAAAGTTTCTGTAATTGCCCCAATGTTTTTTTGGGGCGCAATTTATTTTGCTCTTTTCAAGATTTTGGGTCGAACAACCGCTACCTGGCAAACAGAGGTGATCGTCCTTGAAATCGTAATCGTGGAAGTGGGGGTATGGCTTTCATATCAAATGGCTGTCGGAATCGCGCAATCAGAATCGCTGATGGATGTTCTGGCGCAAGGGACATTTCCTAACCGGGCCATAGAAATGGATGCTGCTTCCAATCAAATAAAAATCGAATTTGGTCGAAGCAGGCGGTACCATCGCCCACTATCATTATTGGTTATACATATCATTCCCAAGGATGATGAAGTGGCGCGCGAGATAATGAAAAGTCTGCAACATGATGTACTTACCCGCCTCTCTAATGCTCGTATCGGACAAGCCATTGGAGAGGCTGTTCGCCAGACAGACCTGCTCATCCAGGATCATATTGGGCGGTTTATTATCCTCTGTCCCGAAACTGATCTGGAAAATGCTCGTTTTCTAGCCGAACGCACATACAAAATCATTGAAGAACGTACCGGGCAACTTGTCCATTATGGTGTTGCGTCTTTCCCTGATGAAGCTTTGACTTTTGAAGACCTGTTACATCTGGCGCGTGATCGTTCAAAACAGCCCCCAACCTCTAAAAACTTGGTTGAGGCAAGCGGGCAGGTTACGAAATGATCAATAATCCAAGCACTCCCGTTAACAATCACTCATGGATTAATTCTTTTGATCCACAAAAGCGAATAATAACCGGTGCTGCATATCGGCGTGCCAAGCGTATTATGGATGTTGTAATTGTAGTATTGGCAATGCCGATCTGGCTGCCGCTTGTTGGGATAATTTCGCTTTTAATTGCTATTTTATCCCCGGGCGCACCGGTCTTCTTTGTACAACAACGCACGGGCAGGGGCGGAAGGCGCTTTTCAATGTATAAATTTCGTTCCATGGTGCCCAACGCTGAAGCACTAAAAGGCAGCCTGGCTCAATTAAACGCTGATGGTGAATTGTCTGGCCCACTAAAACTGGAAAATGATCCGCGCATAACGCCGATTGGCCGAATATTACGCAAAACCAGCCTGGATGAGATACCGCAGTTATTTAATGTTTTGCGCGGCGAAATGAGTTTGGTTGGACCGCGCCCTACTTCCTGGGGAATAAAATCCTATAAGCTTTGGCAGACGGAACGCCTTGATGTTTATCCAGGTGTGACTGGATTATTTCAAATTTACGGACGAGGCAGTGAGGATTTTGATCTATGGCTTCGCCTGGACATTGCTTACATTGAGCGTGCCAGTCTTTGGCTGGATATAAATATTCTTTTTCGTACCGTTTTCGAGATATTCAAACAACGCGGAGCGATGTGACAAAACCTCATCATATAGCCTATATTATGTCGCGGTTTCCAGGATTGTCTGAAACCTTTATTTTGCGTGAAATGTGCGCATTGGAAGAACTTGGATGGCAACTGGAATTGTATCCACTTATCGTTCAAAACGAATCAATTATCCACGATGAAGCTCGTAGTTGGATTCCGCGTGCGCATCGCCCAGGTCTTTTTGAAGTTTTGGCAGCGAATCTTATATTATTTTTTACCCGCCCTGTCACTTCAATATCAATCTACATAAAAATGATCGCCGGGAATATAAACAGTCCGCGATTCCTTGCTCGTGCAATTGTTGTTTGGCCTAAAGCTGTGTGGATGGCAAGGAATATGACGAGGAACGGCATTGATCATATCCATGCACATTATGCTACTCATCCGGCTTTGGCCGCGTGGATCGTAAACCAACTTACAAATATTCCATATAGTGTAACTGTCCATGCACATGATATTTTTATTGACAAAAGCATGCTTTTTCAGAAATTACAGGATGCCAGGCAGATCGTAGCTATTTCGCAATATAACCGAAATTATTTAATAAATTATGCTGGTCCCTGGATTGCTGAAAAGATACAAGTAATCCATTGCGGCATCGTCCCGGAACTTTATACATCAGACAAGGTTACCGGCAAAAGTTTAGGCGAGATTTTTGAAATCCTAAGTATAGGCAGTTTACGACCGTATAAGGGATTTACCTATTTGCTCGATGCCTGTCAAATATTGAAGCAGCAAGGTTTCCCTTTTCGATGCAGGATTGTAGGTAGTGGCGAATTGCATGATTCTCTATCAAAAAGAATCATCAACGATGATTTGCAAAATTGCGTCGAGTTGCTAGGCGGAAAGTCGCAGAGTGAAGTTGCTTCTTTGTTGAAAAGCACAGATTGTTATATCCAGCCAAGCGTGATTATCAACACTGGGAGAATGGAGGGCATTCCAGTTGCGCTGATGGAAGCAATGGCAAGTGAATTACCCGTTATCGCGACAAATATTTCCGGGATTCCTGAACTTGTACGACCTGATGAAACCGGGATTTTGGTTCCCCCCGAAGATCCGCAAGCCCTAGCTAAAGCGATTATGGAATTGCAATCCAATCCCGCCAAAGCGATGAGTTGTGCAAAATCCGGCAAGGATCTAGTCCTAAAAGAATTTAATATTTTATCGAGTGCTGCTCTTCTTTCAAAATTATTCGAAACAATTATCAAGGATATTTCATGGAAATAAAAATATACTTGTGTACGCTGGAAGAGAGAGCGAAACATTCACGTCAACGGGGTTGGGAAAATGCGGAGTATCTATGCAAATGCTCTTGATTTCAAGAAAGAGTTCGGATGAATCTCTATTTATTGACAGAACAGATTAGATATTATGCCTTCACAAAAAACAGGTAATCTCGCTGGTGCCGCACTTCGCGGTACGGGTTGGACTTATTTTGCGTTTTATAGCAGTAAGGTGGTTGTATTTATTACAACCATCATTCTGGCGCATTATCTTTCCAAAAGCGAATTTGGTGTTGTTGCATACGCTGTCACCATTATTGGTTTACTGGAGGTGGTGAAAGATCTGGGCATTGGTGCATCCTTGATCTATCACAGGGATGAAGCGTTTTTTTCGACTGCATTCTGGATAAGTATTTCCACAAGCCTCACATTCTTTTTACTTGCCTGGATCGGAGCGCCTCTGGTTGGTTCATTTTTTGATGATCCACAGGTAATTTGGGTCACCCAAATCCTTGCGATGAGTTTACCTCTTCATGCATTGGGCTCAACGCATGAGGCGATTCTGATCAAGGAACTTGAGTTTCGAAAGAGATTTTTTCCTACATTCTCGAAATCGATAGTTAAGGGAGTTGTTGCAATTGGCCTGGCATTTCTGGGGTTTGGTGCCTGGAGCCTTATCATCAGCCAGCTGAGCGGGACAATTGTGGCCGTGATTATTTTATGGAGCATCGTTCGCCTGGCGCCCCTCCTTTACGTTCTCAAATCAGGCGGCCCATTCTTTATTATCCTTTGGTCTGCCACTTGTAGGCATGAACATTGTTAGCGCAGTAGCATTGAATGTTGACTACATTTTTATTGGAAGATATCTGGGCAGCGAATCGTTAGGGGTCTATTCGCTTGCATTTCGCATACCAGAATTGACCATTCTGTATTTTTGCGGGGTCGTGGCTCAAGTCATCTTTCCAATATTCGGCAAAATTCGCGATGATGCGGATGCCTTGAAATCGTGGATTTTTGGAAACTGCCCGTTATGTTGCATTGGTAACTGTTCCGATCGGGCTGGGGATGGCCCTTTTAGCTGAACCTCTTGTTCTAACTATTTTTGGTGAGAAGTGGTTAGACGTGGCACCGGTACTGCAGGGAATTTCCATCTATGCCTTGTTCATCTCCCTGGGTTTCAATGCAGGCGATGTCTATAAAGCTCAGGGCAGACCGGGTATACTAACACTGATGTCTATCTTGCACATTTTTCTTTTAGTCCCTGGTTTATTCTGGGCAGTTACAATTCTGGCCGATATTGTTGTAGTTGGCTGGGTACAGGCTTTTGTCGCATTTATTATAAGTGTAGTATACCTACTTGTTGCACTCAATATATTGAAGATGTCGATAGGTAAGTTACTGAATGCTCTAAAAGCTCCATTTGTTCCCGCCCTTGGTATGACTAGTGCCGTGCTTGTAGTAGTTCACTATGTAACCGGATTTCCCGCCTGGATTCAATTGACTATTGGAATTGCGGTCGGAGGTTTCGTTTATCTGGGGTTGCTCTATCTTACTCAAAAGGTATTAGTGATGCAATCAATACAACTTGTTCGAACAGTTTTGACCAACAGGTCTTCCTAGAATTATGGATTCTTCTATGCGCGTTTTGGTTATGATGAGCAGTGTAGCGATGGGCGGAGGTGAACGAAATGTGGTATCAATTCTGCCTCCGCTCAAGCAAGCTGGTGTGGATGTAATGTTGTGTACTCTAAATACACGTCGCGACAGCCTGCTGGTTGAAGACTTTAATCGCTCTGGAATTACACGTTTTGATTTGCAAGCCAGACGAATGATGGACCTGAGTTCATGGGAACGTTTTTCGGCATTGCTTCGTAATCAGAGTATAGATCTTATCCATGCGCAGGATCAGGATACGATAATCTACGCTGGGCTCGCACATCGCCTTTTGAATATCCCAACGGTGATGACGCGCCACGTATTGAAGGAGACGGCGTATTCCTGGAAAACGGCCCTGCGGGCCCGTATGGTATTCTGGTCTGCCCGTTATGAAATGAAACGAATCGTGGCTGTTTCAGATGCAGTTCGCCACGAATTTGCCAGACAAACCGGAATCTCATATTCGAAGATCGAGACTATTTATAACGGAATCGAGCTTGAAAGGTTTGATCTTCAACAAGATCGGTCTGAGGCACGCAAAAAATTAGGCTGGGATCTCCAATTGCCGATCGTTATCCTAGTGTCTGTACTGCGACCTGGAAAAGGGTTTGATGTGCTTTTTGATGCTCTTCCCAGAATTCAGGCTGCTGTGCCGGAAGTTCAAATTAAGGTTGTTGGTGGTGGTGAACTGGAAGCGGAGTTGCGTAAACAGGCAAAGCCTTTTGGCGACGCAGCAGTGGAGTTCCTTGGATCACGAATGGATATACCTGAATTGCTTCGAGCAAGCGATATCCTCATTCAAACATCTTGGAGTGAAGCATTGCCAACGGTATTGATTGAGGCTGGTGCAGCTTCACTGCCGGTGGTTGCCACGAATGTGGGTGGAACTCGGGAGATCGTTCAGGATGGCGTTAGCGGATATATTGTTGAGCCAGGCGATGTTGCCAATCTTGCGAATCGTGTCGTGGACATCCTAAAGAACCAGGCACTTGCAAATGAAATGGGAAAAAACGCACATTCTCATGTATTTAATACCTTTACCTTGAACAAGCAGGCCTTACAACTAAAAGCCCTTTACAAAAAGACCCTGGAGGAATCTCATGAAGATTCTTTATAGCCTTCCTCATCCATTTGACCGCCTTGGTGCGCAACGCGCCGGTCACGTGATTCGCGCAAGTGCGCTTTTGGATGCACTTAGTACACTTGGTCATGAAGTGGTACGGATCGAAGCGGCAGCCAACTCAAAATCAGCGATCTCTGTTGGTATCTATCGCAATCTGGTGCGCAAGCTTTTGCCCCAGTCTGTTGCAATGCGACTGCGTGACAGTGCACGCATTCAATACGGTAAAACATATGCAGAACGCTTGATTCAGATTGCTCTTGAACAAAAACCAGATCTGATACTTGAAACACATATTGCCTTCAGCTTGGCTGGGAAAATTGCATCTGAACGCCTGGGAGTTCCACTGGTTTTGGATGATTGTTCGCCGGCCTGGGAAGAAGAACAAATGTATGGTGTTGGACTTAAAAAACGGGTAGTCGAGATTCACAGGGAAGTCACTAGCCACGCACGCCTTGTAGTCGCAGTCAATGAAACGATGCGGGATCACCTTCTGCGCGATGGTCTGGTTCCGCAATCTGTCATTACTATACCCAATGGATTTGATGATTCGATTTTTTACCCTGGTATCGATGGTTCGCGTTATCGCCAGAAATATCAAATACCTGAAGAAGCAATCGTTATTGTCTTTGTCGGATCATTTCAGCCATTTCACAGGGTTGACCTTTTGTTGAGGGCTTTTCAGGCATTGAAGGAAAATTCTTTGGTGTATTTGTTATTAGTTGGAGATGGAGGCGCACTTCCTGAAAGTCAGGCATTAGCTGTACATCTCGGATTGGCGGATCGTGTCAGATTCACCGGTCGTGTCACGTACCCGGATGTGCCTTTTCATATCGCTGCTGGAGATATTGCAGTGATGCCAGCTGCAAATGATTACAGCAACCCGATGAAGATTTATGAATACATGGCAATTGGCAAGGCCGTTGTTGCACCCAACCAGCCAACCATCACGGAGATCGCAACTCACGGAGAAGATTTGTTCCTTTTTGAATCCGAAAACGTCATGTCCTTGAGTGCAGCGCTAGATGCTCTCGTCTGTGACACAACACTTCGAAAGAACCTCGGCAAAAGCGGTAGCAAGCGTGCAATGGAGAATTCCTGGATCAAACGAGCGGTTGTTCTCCAGGATGCGATGCATCACATATTGCCGATGAATAGAAACGGAAACAAGTAGGTTTTTGAAAAGCTTTTGGTTTTTGTCTGGATTGTTCAGGTCCTTCAAGGTATTTGGCAGAAATAGATTGGTAATATTTATGTCGCCAGGTTTGTGTATAATTACAATCATGAATTTGAAAATAGCAAGCATTAAGAATTGAGAGGATTTTATGGAAATTAAATTGTATTTACGGATGATCCAGCGTAGTTGGTGGATAGTGGTTCTCACAGCGTTATCGGCTGTTTTGGCAGCATTGATAGCTGCCTTCATGACAACACCAATCTACAGCTCATCGTCCCGATACATTGTTTCACCGAACCCGATCTACCTCGGCGGAGATGTGGACTACAACCTGATCTATAGTCTGGACACACTGGACAAAAGAACGATCATTACTACATATGCTGAAGTTCTGAATAGTCCTCGGATCTATACAGAGACAGTTAAATCGTTGGGATTGAAAGAATCTGTCCGTGCCGACTATACCTTCTCAGCCGCTGTATTTCCGGAGACCAACATAATCGAATTTACAGTTCAGGGCCCTGATCCTGAAATGGCTGCACTTCTCACAGCCACTGTTGGGCAACGGGCAGTTGATTATGTCGAAGGCCTGTATCCAATTTATGAAATGGGAATCCTCGACCCGGCGAGTGTTCCAACCGTCCCGATATCTCCTAAACCATTAAGGGATGCTGGGGTCGCGCTTGTAGTAGGTATTGCACTGGGTATTGGCCTTGCTTTAGTGCGCGAGTTGTTGCGCTCTCCAATGGTTAACTTTTTGCAACAACGTAAAGTGGATGATATGTCCCAGGCTTTGAACCGGGCATCTTTTCAGGAGACCCTGAAGGATGCGACGCTTGGCTCCATTGATGATTTTTGTCTTTGTTATGTCCACTTGGAAGGGCTGCGCGATTATATGAATGTTTTGCCTCAATCCACCCTTCAAAATATCTTTAGGCATGTAAATCAAGTCCTGAAAAATCAATTACGCGGCAACGATCTGGTTGGGCGTTGGAATGAGCTTGATTTCTCAGTTCTGCTTGCCGAGACTCCCGGGCAGGCCGCATGGAACACGATGAGTCGCGTACAGACAGCACTTTCCATACCAATAAAGATTGATGTATCAGGCGAAGACCTTGAGTTGAAACCTGTCATTGGGATCGCGGAATATCGTGTTGGTGATACTTTGACATCCCTGACCAAAAATACAGATTGGGCGCTCGAAGTTGCAAAGAAAAGCGGTGGAATCTACATGCTTAAGGCAACCGAGGCGATCTAGTTCAATCATGTCGAAGATGAGAGCAACGTCATGATTCAAGAGAAGATGGTCACTCCAATAACGACCCCTGTTCAATCCAGGTTGGCGCGCCTGTTTAACATCTTTATCCCATTGGCTATCTTGTTGGGTGCCGCCTCAGGTACTATGGTTGTTATCTTGGATAATCCTGACTATATTCTGTTCGGATTGGCAGGAATTGTTGTCCTCCTCCTTTCGCTCTATTCAACTGAATTCGGATTGTTCGTCTTGGTGTTCATTTCCTATGCCCGGTTCTCCGATGTTATTACAGAATTTCATGGATTTCCCTCCACTGCAAAGCCATTCATCGCAATACTGATTATATCGATATTTTTGCGTTGGGCTGTGTTTGGTGATCGCCCCAAAGGCTGGGTGGGACCGTTTGTATTATTTGGGATGCTGAGTTTGGTAGGGTTTATGTCCCAGGTCTTCTCCCCGGTTCCAGACCGGGTTATGGCTCGTTGGCTGGATGATATAAAAGATACGGTTATAGCATTGATTATTATTATCCTCCTGCAACGGGGACCGACTTTTCGGCGTGTCTTGTGGGTGCTGATTGGTCTTGGCTTTATTCTGGGTACTCTGTCTGTATTTCAATACTTTACAGGGACTTTTGACAATGTGTATGGAGGTTTTGCCGTCAGTCTCAAACATCAAATTATTGGGACAACAGATAATTACCGGAGTACCGGTCCAATGGGTGACCCCAATTTTTTTGCACAGATCATGGTGGTTCTGATCCCGATTTCCCTTGAGAGATTTCTCCATGAAAAAAAGAACAGCCTTCGATTTATCGCGCTATGGACGTTTGTAGTATCTGTGCTTACGGTGTTGTTTACCTATTCCAGGGGTGGTTTCCTCGCTATGGCGATCGGAATAATCATAGTTCTGTTGTATTACCCCCCGAAGCAATTCCAAATTCCAGTGATCATTTTCTCCATGATCGTTTTTGTTTCACTTCTGCCTCCCAATTACCTGGCCCGCCTCAACACTTTGACAGGTCTGTTCACGCCGAGGGGTACTCTGCGGATCGAGGAGCGTTCCCTTCAGGGACGATTGAGCGAGAATCTGGCAGCCATAGAAATGGTCAAGGAAAATCCCCTTTTCGGGGTTGGGTTGAACAGTTTCAAATACTTGTTCCCGGAGTATTCCAAGCGGCTCGGCCTGGCATCGGTAGCCACGGAACGCGAGGCTCATAATTTATACCTTGAAGTTGCGGCGGAAACAGGCCTGATTGGTTTTTCAATCTTCGCTTTGGTACTTTTTATTTGTTTTCGGACAATGCTTCGTGCAAAAAATTCATTCGAACAGGCAAAAATGAGTGATTATTCTGGCATGGTCACAGGCTTTTTAGGAGGTTTTACTGCGTATTTTATTGCGGCGATGTTTATTCACAATGCATTCCCAAGGTACTTTTATGTCCTGCTTGGTATTGCCTTGTCGTTGCGGTTGGTTGCACAAAATACAATTGCGTTACCACCAGATCTCGGAGTAGATTTTATATGTTTGGCATCTTATTCTGGTTGAGTGTGTTTGTTATTTTTTATGTTTATGCAGGATATCCGATCCTGATAACAGCATTGGCGAGATTTCGTAGGCCGTTGTTATGCTCACCCGGCTATTATCCATCAGTTACTCTAATTTTTGCCGCCAACAATGAAGAGAAGGTGATTGCCAGGAAGTTGGAAAACACCCTGGCATTGGATTACCCCCAGGAGAAATTGCAGATTTTGGTTGCTGATGATGGTTCCATAGACCGGACAGTGAGGATCGTAAAAAACTTTCAGGATCAGGAAGTTGAATTGATAGCCTTTCCGGAGCGAAGAGGCAAGTTGGCAACATTGAATGACGCGATTAATAATGCGCGCGGCGATATCATATTGTTCTCGGACGCAGATAATTTCTATCCACCAGATGCGCTCAAAGAAGCAGTTAAGTATTTCCAATTCCCCTTGATCGGAGCAGTTTCAGGTGGCCGAAATGTGATTGGCGAAAGTTCGCTTGGAGATGCCGAAGGTCTTTATTGGAAATACGAGGAATTTATCAAGCGTCAGGAATCCCGTTTTGGAAATTGCGTGGGGGTCGCAGGCGATCTTTTGGCCATCCGTCGATCCCTGTTTATATCTCCACCTATTGGAATTATCAACGATGATTTTTACATGGCATTAAGCGTTCTGAAACAGGGATATCGTGTTGTGTATGCGCCAGAGGCCAGATCTTATCATCCTGTGGCTGGCACAGAACAAGGTGAGATGGAAAGGCGTGCCCGCATGGTTGCCGGTCGTTATCAGGCAATATTTTCTGCGTGGCGCGTATTGCCCTTCCGAGATCCGATCGCCGTTTGGCAGATTGTTTCGCACAAATACCTCAGGCCATTGGTTCCATTTGCAATGATCATTGCGTTTCTCGCCAGTTTGTTCTCATTATTTTCTGTGCCGATATTGAATGGACCTGCCTGGCTTGTACTTGCAAGCCCCTATGATCGTATATCGTTTGTTCTCCAGTTGCTGTTTTATGCGGCCGCGTTTTTGGGCATGAAAATAAAAACTCGTGGTGTGCTGGGAAAGGTTTTATACCTGCCAACATTCCTGGTCAATAGTAATTTAGCCGCCCTACACGGTTTTTACCGTTATATATCGTCGAACCAGACTGTAGTTTGGAAAAAGGCTACAAGATAATGGATTATGAAAGGAGTAGCGCGTTTTGCGCACAAAGGTCGATTATGAAAAAAATATTTAATTTAGTACTTTTGGCTTCGTTAATATTGCCGTTATTTTTATCGGCAAAGTCTGTTTCCGCAGCACCACGAATGGATGAAGGTATCATCACTTTTGCGGATCTGGGTCTGGAGGGGGATGATATGTTGCTGAATGGACCATATGATTCCGGCGCCATGCGTTTTGACCTTCCCCCGACCTGGCAGTTGAAACCCGGGGGGGTGTTTGAGCTCGAAATTACCTCGTATTTTGTGGCTGAAGGCAATTCGGTTCAATTAGATGAAAGTTCCATGATCGGTGCAACGCTGGAAGTCTATTTCAACGATAAATTACAGCAGAGCATTCCGCTTATGGCAGGTCAACGGGTAATCTATCGTGTTCCAATTTCTGATGATGCACTTATTCCAACTACAAATGCCGGTTGGCATAAATTGTCTTTTTTTCTAAGTGCAGCCGTCGATTGTGATCAGGACTTCCATGACACCACAGTTGTTGTCCATGGAAGCTCAAAGGCTATTTTGCAATATGATCAAATCCCATTATCTATGGATTTGAGAAAGTTGCCCTGGCCATTCTTTCAGGAACGTAGAAATTTAAATGATCCAGTTACCGTTGTGATCCCAGATTCGCCATCGGCTGAAGAATTGCAATCGGCACTGGTGGTGATGGGTTCATTTGCACGCATGACAAATGGGAAACTCCCTCTTAATATGATAGCTGTTGGGCAGTTGACAGATGACATAAAGGCACAGTCTCATTTGCTGATGGTGGGAAAAGCATCTTCTTTACCTGTTTTGAATGAACTTTCCCTGCCCGTCCCCCTGGATGAGACAGGTTTCGATTCCCAGGAAGGAACCGATGAAGATGGTGTTATTCAGGCAATTCCTTCACCATGGAATGAAGAACGGGCCATCCTGATCGTGAGTGGCGCTACAGATCATCCCGTCATTATGTCTTCCCAGGCGCTGTCCACTATGAATCTGCAGACAGGTACCACCCCTGATTACTCGATCATTGCAGAAGTTAATCCAGTGACTTCGCTTGGAATAATGGCTGCAGATCTAACCCAATTCAACTCTCCTGACGTAAAATTTTCAGACCTCGGTTTCGAGTTTGTAACTATCACGGGCTTGGGTGCGAACTGGCAAGGCTATGAGTTTGTCATTCCTCCCGGACAATTTCCTTCTGAG
Organism: uncultured Chloroflexia bacterium; assembly: GCA_963833175.1. Classification (GTDB taxonomy): domain Bacteria; phylum Chloroflexota; class Anaerolineae; order Anaerolineales; family Villigracilaceae; genus Villigracilis. The sequence goes on along the minus strand of CAWHXC010000013.1, from coordinate 15,445 downwards.
AGTCCCTACCTTGAATTAAATTATAGCGTCTCTAATCTTGTTGACCCGTTAGGATCAGAAGGGGTGGTCTATATGAATGATGTACGGATTGGAAACATTTCACTCGCCTCAGAAGCATCCAATATTATTTCAACAAAGGTCAATATACCGGCCAGCACTTTGCGACCGGGTGTTAATAAACTTGATTTTGTCATAAATCTTATGCCAAAGGATGAATGTTCGACACTTGCCTTTTCGGAACTATGGTTTACGCTCTACTCCGATTCCTTGCTTCACATGCCATTGACCCCGGTTTCAGATATATCCTTTGCCCTTCAGGATTTAAGTGCATACCCATATTCTATTTCAAATGATCCTTCCCTTGGTACAACCACCATCGTAGTTTCACAGCAGGATTCTTCGTCCTGGCTCATGGCAGGGAAAATCGCTTATGATCTGGCGGCGCATATCCCCGGCCCAGTTCTGTCTCTTAGTTTGGATTTTGACGGTCAGGCAAAGGAAGAGCATCTTGCTAATAATTTTGTGATCGTTGGACAGCCAAAGAACCTGACCATACTTTCAGGAATGAAGGATGACATGCCCGGCATACTTTGAAGATGGCAGTAATGTCGCGGTATTGGAATCTCAGCAGGTCGTTTATCGGATTCCCGATGATAAAGATCTTGGATATCTGGAGTTGTTCACTTCCCCTTGGAGCGACCAAAGTATTGTCCTTGGCGTGTTCGGGACAACATCAACAGAAGGTCTGAGTTATTCAGTCAACGCACTGCTTGATTCTGAAATCCGGAATCAACTTGCCGGGGATTTTGCAACATTGGATGGCACCAGTGCGATCGTTGTAGATACCCGTACCGGCCTTGGTTTGGCACGCCTTGGTTCCAATCCCGGCCTTCCTGTAGATGTTGTCGAGACTGCTGTACCTACGCAATTAGTAACTGATGCACAATCCGCCTCCAACAACAGCAGGCAAATAATGATTGCCTCAATAGTTGGAATAATTGTACTTATGGGCGTTGTGGTTTTTGCTGCCTTGCGATTACGAAAAAGAAACTTATAGGCTGTTAATCCTCGACCACCCTAAACGATAAATAGAATGAATTGAATGTCTGGCAGAAAAAAAATTATCAACTTGGCGTTATACGCGGCCATGAAGATCGGAGTTTTTGACGCAGCAAGACGGGTTTCGCCTTCTGTTTTAACTGTTCTGAACTATCACCGCGTCGATGATATATCACGATCAGGATTCGACACCTTTATCCCTAATGTCAGCGTGTCGCCCGAAGGTTTTGCCCGCCAGATGGACTATGTCAAACGATACTACAATGTGATCACATGCGAGAATTTGAATGCCTTCCGTACTGGTAAACAGGATCTGCCGCCTTACCCGATGCTGATAACCTTTGATGACGGGTATTATGATAATTATTCAAATGCATATCCTATCTTGAAGGCAAGGGATCTTCCCGCCGTTATATTCCTTACCACCGATTATATTGGTAATGATGTTCCATTCTACTGGGATTATATTGCTTATTGTTTTTACCATACCCAAAAGACCTCGGCTGAATTACCATTGTTAGGTTTTGTTTCGTGGACAAACGTTTCTGGGCGAAATACAATCGCATCCCGCTGGATTAATGTAATTAAGCAGCTACCCAATCATGATAAAAAACGCATCGTTTCAGAACTTGCCGCGATTTTAGCTGTGGAAGTTCCCGACGACGCGTTTTCCAATTTGCATGCAACCTGGGATCAGATCCGTGAAATGAACCAGAACGGGATCGAAATGGGGGCACATACAGCCGGACATCCGATCTTGACACGTATTTCCCTCTCTGAGGTCGAAAATGAACTTCTACGATCAAAACAGAAGATCGAAGCGGAGATTGGAAAGCCGATTGTTAGTTTTGCGTACCCAAATGGTGGTGTAGGTGATTTTTCTCCCGATGTAGTAAGTCTTGTTAAAAAGACAGGATTTGAACTGGCATTTACCCTTGTCGATGGGACAACCCGTTACAAAGATGTAAGGAACAATCCACTGACGATCCGCCGAATTCTTTTGCGCACACCAGATGTGCTTCCAAGGTTTGCTGCAAAACTCTCGGCAAATAGATTCGTTCACTAACTCAACAGGGAAATTTTGATGTTCAGATTTTTTCTTGCCATAAGTATAGTGATGGTTCTGTTGAATGGTTGTGCTCCATCGTTTTTAGGGCGTGGAGACGACGACTCTTTTCCAGCGTATCTTCCACCCGCTCCTCCGGGGCCGATAACAGAAAATGACGGTTGGATAAGTATCCAGCCGGAACCAGCTACAGATTATTTAACCAATCCCGGGATTGGATGGCAGGATGGCCCGGAACCGTTTGGCTTTATGTATCTTCCCGAAACGGTTTCATATTCCAACCGGCGCAAGATCGGCTGGTCTGTGTTAAACCCAGACATGGGGATTTTCGAATGGTCGGCCCTGAATCAACAATTGGAACAGGCAGTTCGATCCGGCAAGCAATTTTCTTTCCGTGTTTATACACATGTAGGAGAGGGTTATTACGGGCACATGATTCCCGAATGGGTCTTGAACAAAGGTGCGGTCTTGTTGCCTTCCGGGGCGCCGGATTATTCAAATTGTGTATATCAGGAACAATGGGGGAAATTCGTTGATGAACTGAGGCGTGTTTATGACGGTAACCCCAATATAGCATTCATAGATATTTCTGGTTATGGAAATTTCAACGAATGGAGTTGGCAGGATGAACAAACCGAATGGGATGCGCATTGGGAAGATGATTATGTAAAGGGTACCGCCACAGCGGCCAGTTTCAAATCGCTGGATGGGCAGGCGCGGCGCAGGCTGGCTGACATGTTCATTGGCCGCTCTTTTCAGGGACATTCCTGCCGCATGCCGAACGGCAACGTAGTGCAAGTGGATTATTCATACCGGGGATTTCAAAAAACACAGCTTGTGATGCCATATGCTGGTATTGTTCAATCCACACAATATGTGTTCTCGCAGAGGCAAGATGTCGGTTTTCGATATGACTGTCTTGGAAGGGACGGGAAAAACGTGTATGAAAAGGTGGAAGGCGAGATTTCCCGTCTTTGGAAAAATGCTCCCATCGTGTTCGAGCTTTGCAAGCCGGATGAAGTGGAGATCGAAGACGCCAGATGGCTGCTTCAAATAAGTCACGGCAATATCGTGCATAACAACAATTGGAAATATTCCTACCAACAACTCGAAGATTTGATGCAGAATACGGGGTACCGGTTTCTTCTTCATAGGGCCGATCTTAAGATTGAGGGACGGCAGGTCAACTTAAAAATGGATTGGCAAAATACAGGCTCAGCCCCCAATTACCCCAAAATGGGACAGGATTTTTCTTTGCATTTTTATCTTGTAGACGAAAACGGGAAACCCATGTTCGAACGGCAGATACCAGCGGATATTTCCCAATGGTATCCCCCAGATTTATCAAGCAGTGAGGCGCTCCTACACCCCGTATCAGCGAATATTCAATTGCCGTATTCCATGGAGGGCGGCAATTATTATGCTGGCGTATCCATTCTCGACCTGCGGACCGGAAAGGCGATCAACCTGTCGTTTGGCGGCTTGGATAAGAACGGAATAAACATTCTCGTTCCGGTGACGATAAAATGAATTTTGAGACTCTTTGAGGTTTTTGATGAGCCTAACAAAGCTGGCAGGGCACATTGGGTCAAATATATTTTATGGTATGCTAGCCAAGACGGATAAAAATTAATCAATATTTTCTGGAAAAGGTCTGAACAATTAACCATGGAAAAATTCAATCAACGATTTGTTACAACAGTAAATTACCGCGACTATCCGGAATTTGCTCAACGTTCGATCATAATGTCGAAGCCAGAATCCTCCCTGCTCGGTGAAATCAAATTCATTCCGCAACTTGTCAGGGCGACCAGTAAAGCGAAATTGTTCCTACTCAATAGCACCTCGGGCAAAATCCATCCTGACGTACTGGCAACGATCTTGATCAGGTTATTGCCATGGTCGCATCGTCCGGTTATTGTTTTTATGGGGGCTATGTGGCAGAGGGATGATGGGATAAGGGGCCAATTGCAAAAACTGATCCTCAGGCTGGCTGATGGAGCGATTACACGGTATGCTGTTCAGTCAACGGATGAGATACCATTGTTCGCGTCTGCCTGGGGGATTTCTGAATCGAAGATGCGGTTTGTTCCATATATTTACACATTCACAGATAAGGATCTTTCTCTTCCTGCTCCTGCCAGGGAAGGCTTTATATTTGCAGGCGGAAATTCACACAGAGATTATGAATCGTTTCTTGAAGCGATCAATGTACTGCGGGAGCATAAATTCATCATTGCAACCCATCTCCTCGAAGGGAAAACACTTCCTCCAAATGTTAAGGCTGGCCCTGTGCCGCGCGAGGAATTCATACGTTTGATGCGCGCCTCTGATGCCGTGGTCGTACCTATGAAGAAGGGATTAATCCGTTCAGTTGGTCAGCAAACCTATTTGAATGCGATGATGCTAGGGAAACCAACGATCGTTTCAAATGCATTGGGCGTGATTGATCATGTTCAAGATGGGCGGACAGCCATTATAGTAAGTGGAGAGCCTGAGTCTTATGTGCAGGCGATCCGCAAGGTGATGGACCCTGCGAATAAATTTGAGATCGATCAAATGTGTAAAAACGCCCGTGATGTTGTGTTAAGTCAATTTAACTTTGAAAGGCATGCCGAGCGTCTGCTTGCGATCCTGGATGAAGCTGCATTAAATCGTTAATCAAGAATTACGCAGGGCGTAACAAATGACATATTATTGTTTTATTCTCGCAGCCTGTTCCAAAATATAAAAACCTGTTTGATAAAGATCCACCAGGACCTGATTGGAAACATTTTCCCCATTTTCGAGTTTTTCCAACACCTTGAACAATGAGCCGCGTATACCGCTTGCACGGTGTGCCCAAACTGAAATCGGCGGAGATTCTTTCAAGGCGGGCTAGCAGGAGTGGGATAAGTGAGAACGGGTTTTCATTCATATTAAATAAAAAGGTGTCACGATCGGGGGGAGACCCAATGTCCTGTTTTGTCCAGTCACTCCAGTCAGATTTAGGCACTCACCAAATTTAATTTTACCAAAGTCTTTGGATTATTCAGTATAATCACTGTTCGTGCTCGAAAAATTACCCTACTAAACCTGTGCGACTTCAAGATGCCCGCAGACAAGTCCATGGATGCGGGTTGAACTTTGAAGTTGACGAGGCTTTATGAAAAAAAAATCTTTTGCAAATTATGAGAACCTTTTGTTATTCGTGCTTCTGTTGGCCATATCCGCGTTGGTTTATTTGCCACGGATCAAGCAGATCGGATACACGAACGATGATTGGTATTTGATGTATTCAGCTCATGCCTACGGGCCACAGTCCTTCGTCGACATCTTCAGCATCGACCGCCCAGCGCGCGCTCTGGTGATGATCCCCGCTTACACTCTTTTTGGTGACAATCCACTTTACTACAATTTAAGTGCCTATTCGTTTCGGGTGATTTCAGCGTGGAGTTTGCTCTGGCTCTTGCAAATGCTTTGGCCGCGAGCGCGCGGTGCGACATTCCTGGCTGCCCTGTTATTCCTGATCTACCCAGGTTTTCTTTCCCAAGCCAACGGCATTGACTATCAATCACAGATGGTGAGCCTCGCAGCTGCAATTCTTTCAATTGCTCTTGGTATAAAAGCATCCATGGTTCAAAATACTGCCTGGAAATTTATTATTTTTCTGGCCTCTGTCCTGCTGGGTTGGTTGTATCTTGGTCTGGTGGAATATTTCATCGGATTCGAGATCGTACGCTTCGCGAGTTTTTACCTGCTCGCTTATCGTGAACAGAATTCATGGAAGGAGAGAATCCTTACCAGCGTCCGACTCTGGCTGCCAAGCAGTATCATTCCAATAGGGTTTTTGTTGTGGCGCGTCTTTTTTTTCCAGAGCGAGCGGGGTGCCACCGATATTGGTTCACAGTTTGACCAATTCAAGGAACTTCCGCTGGCGACCGGGGTGCGGTGGATGCTGGGTCTGGCTACAAATTCGCTCGATGTGATGTTTCTTGCCTGGGGTATTCCGTTTTCCCAAATGATCGGTTACATTTCACGTCTGCGTGACTTGTTCATTGGTGTCGCCTGCGCTGTTGTGATAAGTCTGTTGGTGATTTGGGTAATGCGCCGTTTGGATAATGGGGAAAAATTGGAATCGGCAGAGTCTCGTGATTGGCGTATGGAATTCTTGTGGTTTGGCGTGATTTTCGTGATCGCCGGAGTATTGCCAGTCATTCTTGTCAATCGTGGTGTGGATTTTCCCAGAACCAGTCGCTACGCCCTGGCCAGTTCTGCGGGCAGCGCATTGATCTTTGTATCCATTTTATATTTTCTCCCATCCAAACTTGTTCGCTGGTCATTAACTGCCCTTCTTCTAACTATTGCGGTGTTCACTCATCAAGCCAATGCGATCAGACTTGCAAATAACACGGCATCAACGAGATCGTTTTGGTGGCAGGTCTCCTGGCGTGTGCCGCAACTCAAACCAGGTACGACACTTATGGCTAATTACCCACTCGCCTCGATCGAAGAGGATTACTTCGTCTGGGGCCCAGCCAGTCTGATCTATTATCCCGAGGCGAGAAGCACAGAAAAAATTAATGTTGAAATTTCAGCCGCCGTCCTTAACAAATATTCCATACTCAAGATCATTTCAGACGAAGCTCCCAACTTTGTCAACCGCAGGCTGATTCGTTCTACAATCGATTATCAAAATATCCTGATCATTACCCAGCCATCTCAAGGCTCATGCGTTCAAGTCATCGATGGAAATGCGCCACTACTCTCCCAATTCGAAGATACCGGTGTCATGGTCATTGCCCCTCATTCAGACACCAGCAATATTGTGTTGGATGCAGAATCACACACTCCGCCTGAGATTGTCTTCGGCCCTGAGCCTCCTCAAGATTGGTGTTACTACTTTGAAAAAGCCGATCTTGCCCGCCAGCGCGGTGACTGGGATCAGGTATTGGATCTTGGCGACAAAGCCCTGAAAAAACATCTCGCTCCTAACGACCCGATCGAGTGGATACCATTCCTTCAGGCTTATGCTCAGGCAGGAGATATTGATGCCATGAAGGATATTAATCGCATCATGAAGAAGGCTGATCCTTTTGTTCAACAGCAGGTTTGCCAAAGCATCCGCTCCATGAATGGATTATCGGCTTCAGTCGTCAAGTCTACTGACGAATTCTTCTGTTCAGAATAGGACTTCAAAAGTCAGTTGATGTATCTGCAATTACTCTCCACTTGTGGTTTGTTTTTATGCAACCAAGAAATAAATCCATGTTTCTCTTTTACTTCTCCATCACACTTGCCATTTGTTCCAGTGCGCTTTACCATTTTGTCGCCAAGAGCACACCGTCAAATGTAAATTTCTCGGTATCCCTTTTAGTGACATACGCTGTCGCGTTTACAGTCACTCTGCTCACGTTCTTTTTCTTCCCCGTAAAAGATGGTGTTATAGCGGAACTAAAGAAACTCAACTGGGCTAGCATCGGCCTTGCAGTCGCCATCGTTGGCATTGAATTTGGCTTCCTGCTCGTCTATCGTGCAGGCTGGCAGCTCGGCATCGCCGCGGTGCTGACCAATGTAGTTGCGTCGCTGATTCTGCTCCCTGTGGCAATCTTCTTTTTCAAAGATAAGATTTCGTGGGTTAATATTGCCGGGATTTTTATCTGTCTGATTGGGTTAATTATGTTGAATTGGAAAAAGTAGGAGTTGTATTTTGACCTTTGTGGTAAAAATAGCATCACGGAGAAAATAATGAAAAAGAAATATCTAACCATCCTTTCAATACTGATCGTCGCTGTTATGTCTGCCTGCGGACCCACCCCCGAACCCACCCTATCCGCAGCGGATGTCCAGGGCACGGCTGTTGCTGATGCTTGGATCGCGCTCACTTTGACACAAGCAGCGATCCCGACAGCCACAGAAACTCCAATCCCGCCCTTGCCCACAATTACACTCACACCGCTTCCCACTTTTACTCCATTCCCAACCCTTGTGCCTGCCGCTACCTTGCCAGATACTTCGGCAACGAATCCATGTGACGAACCGCCGCCCATCAAACCCGAAGGTGACAAGGTGAAAATAAAATTCGTCAACAAATCAAGCGGCAATGTAACCCTCTCTTTTGGGATGACTCAGGAAAATTCATTTAAAGAATGTGGTACATACTCTTTCTATTTGGCGAAGTTTGACGAACCAGTTGTGGAAGTTTTGGCAGGGTGCTACTGGGGATACGGATGGGTGGATGGAAATGAGCCTTCAACTGCCCAAACTCCTGATGTTCTTTGTGTGACCGATACCAGCAAGGAAACTGCGATTTGGATCACCTCGGAAGTGATTGCTTTCCATTAGCTGTAAGATATATTCGAATCAAAAACGGGCAACGGACTTTACGTCTGTTGCCCGTTTCATTAGAAAGTGCTGTTTACTGAATATTCCCCACCAAACCCAATTCTGGCGCGATCTTGCGCATTGCAAGAATTACATTGCCGACATGCTCCCAAATGTCCACGCCAAAAGCTTGGGCGGCATGTTCCATTTCAGTGCGGTCTGTGCCTGCGGCGAAGGCTTTGTCTTTCCATTTCTTTTTGACAGAGCTCGCTTCAAGGTCAAACAAGGAGCGGGAAGGGCGCACCAGTGCCACGGCAGTAATTAATCCCGTCACTTCATCACATGCGATAAGGGCTTTTCTGCGGAGGGTATCGCGCGGGACGCCTGTATGATCTGCATGGCTAAGAATATCCTGGATGATCTCTTCGCTCACACCCCGCTGACGGAGGATCGCCGAACCAGCTTGCGGGTGCTGTTCGAGCGTGGGATGTATCTCCCAATCAAAATCATGGAGCAATCCGAGCAATCCCCAGGCTTCGATATCCTCGCCAAATTTTTCGGCGTAAAAACGCATAGCGGCTTCCACCGATAACATGTGACGGACCAATCCTTCGTTTTTTACAAATTCACGTACAAGAGCAAGAGCCTCATCGCGAGTCATGATTTCTCCTTTTATAATTTTTATGTGTACTAACTTCCAAACTGTGCGACCACACCTGCGATCAACATTATTTGACCGAGATGATAAGCGCCGATATTGTAGATGCGTCCATGTTGGATCGGGGAAACGAACTTATGCCATGCAAGAATAATATCTGAAATATAAAACAGCAATGCACCCACGCTGACCAGGACCGCCGCGTTGGCATCCCATGTGAGGTCGGTCAGTTTCATCATTGCAGATAATAACATCAACGAAATAACCACGCTGTAAATAATGATCGGTATCCGCATGCGGCCATGTCCATTGGCAGTGAGCGATGCAAGGATGCGGCGAGTGATTCGCATTCCGCCAAGCCCCACTATGATCGCTAAAACAAATCCCCACGCCGAAATCTCTGGAACTGGAATATTAAATCCAATCAGATAGGCCACGTGTGCCAGCAAAAAAGCAACCAGCCCAGCCATAAATAACCGATCAAGTGAGATCATTAACAGCACATCGCCTGTGAGTGACAAAATGATCCCCAACCCAAACCAAAGTGCGGCACCGCTTAGCCCAGTTGATGTCCATAACCAGAGAAACAGGGTAATCATCACAGCTGGCTTGGCGAGATATTCCAAACGCGGCCATTTTTTCCACAAAGCCAACGCTTCCAGCGCAGCGAATACAAGTGCGGCAATTAGATACATATTTGTTGTGTGCTCCTGTTGCAAATCGTACCATAATTTTCTATATGTAATTTGATGCTATACTGCAAACATGACAACTAAAATCGTACACCTCAACTGGAATCCCGAACAAGAGTTTATCCTTAAGGACAATAAAGATCATCAGATCATCCTGAAAAATAATGTCAGCCCGTCAGACATGCTGCCCATGGCGTTGATCGGATGCGCCTCGTATGACATCGTCAGCATTCTTGGAAAACAAAAACAGGACTTGCACGAATTAAAAGTCACAGCAGATGCCACTCAGGATGAAGACCCACCCTGGCGCTTTCGAAAGATCCACATTCATTATCAGGTTATTGGCAAGGGCATTGACCCTGAGAAGGTCAGCAAGGCAATTCTGCTGAGCGAAGAGAAATACTGCTCGGTTTACGCCACCTTGCGTGATGCTGTTGAGATCACACACGATTTCGAGGTTGTGGAAGGATAAAAATTAGCGCGGATCAGGAGTCCCGCGCTTAACATTTTGCCCAACTTACTGACGCTGGTCTCCCGACCAGCGTCTTTTATATTACAAAATCCTGCTCAAAACTTCCACCAGCGCCTGCGCCAGTAAAATCTTGAAGATCAGCGCCACAGGATAGGTGCTGGCATAAGCAATCGACGGAAGATCGGTTTCGGTCTGACTGTTGGCTGATGCCAGTGCAGGCGGATTGGTCATGGAAGCGGTCAGTGAGCCCATAGCGGAGAGGAGATTTAACTTGAAAATCTTGATCATCACGATCAGTCCCGCCAGCGCGGAAAGCAGGGTGATGCTTGCGCCTGCCAATAGCAAAATCCAGCCTTGATCTTTTAATACATCCATAAGATGCGAGCCCGCATTTGTGCCTGCGCCCGCCAGAAAAAGCATCAAGCCAAGTTCACGCGTCAGATTTTTCGCGGCAGGCGGAACGTAGAGTTGGAACGGGCCGATCCTGCCAAAGTGACCGATCAGCAAACTGGTCAAAAAAACTCCGCCCGCCATGCCCAGTTTCACAGTCACGCCTTCGCCAAGCGGAACGGGGATCAATCCCACAAAAACACCGATCAACAAGCCGACAAGATACGCCGTCATGCTGGTTTCGCTTGCGCGGCGCGGCGTGCCTTGCGCCCTGCGCGCAAAAGCCTCCACCGCCGACTTCTCACCCACCACGCGGATGCCGTCGCCCATTTCGAGCGTCACATTTCCGTTCGGCGCGATCTCCAATCCCTGGCGGCGAATACGGGTGATGACCACCGTGAACTGCTCCCAAACACGCATGTTCGCCAATGTTTTGCCAGTCAACGACGCATCCATCACTTCCACATCCACGCTCAAGACCTCGGCGTTGACATCCATGCGCTCGTCAGTTTGCTCACCGAGCAGGAGAGTCATTTTGTCAAGTTCCTCCGCCGCGCCGACGGCCATCACCACATCACCAAGGTGTAAGATGGATTCAGGTGTTGCGGCAAAGACATGCTCGCCATGCTTGATGCGCGAGAGGTTGACCTGCGCCAGCCGCCGCGGATTGACTTCCGCAACGGTGCGCCCCTCGCAGTTGGGATTGGTGATGCGGAACTGGAGCGCGACCAGCCCAGGCGTTTCGATGGCTTTTTCTGCCAGCCATTTTTTCTCTTCGATCTTTATCGGACGCTTGAGCAGGGTCGGCAAAAACTGAATCAGCAGTACCATGCTGATCATGCTGAATGGATAAGCGACACCGTATCCAACCGAAGCAAGCGCCGCATCGGCAGGGGAAATGCTGCGCAGGCTATCCAGCACGGCCGCAAGCGCGGGCGTACAAGTCAGCGCGCCAGTGTAAAGTCCCGCGGCAAGCGCAGGCGATAGTTTAAGCAGATAGGCGATCAGCCCCGTGAGGATTGCTCCGCTGGTGACAATGACCAAAGCCAGGATGACGAACTGCATCCCGCGCCGACGAAAGGTGCGAAAAAAACTGGGGCCTGCTGTCAACCCGACAGAATAGACAAACAAGATCAGCCCGAAATCCATCACTTCCTTGGACACGCTAAACCCAAAGTGACCAAAGATCAGCGCGGCAAAAAGCACGCCCGCCGTTCCCAGCGAGATGCCGCGCCACGACCATTGACCGATCCACGAGCCGAAGGTCAGGATGGCAAACAGGACAAACATTGATTCAGCAAATGGGTTCATAGGTAAATGGGTTGTAGCGCATAAAAAACTCTCAACGGCATTTTATGCGCCTGTCGGGAATATCATATCGCAATTAGCTCCGCCTCTTCCAGCACAGACTTCGCCCACGCAGTCACATCCTCGCAATAAACTTCCGCATTCCCCGTACGGACATCCAAAATCGTCTTCGTCCACGTGGATTTGGTGATAACAGGTAAACCATCTTTGGAAGCAATTTTGAATTTGCGTTTGCCGCTATCCACCAAATCCCTATTCTGCCTGCGGATAAAAGCAGGCGGCTTATTTTCCACAAGGAACTCCCGCAATAATCCGCGCATATGAAGCCAGCCTTCGCAGGTCAACTTGCTGGAGTGCTGAAGCATGTACGCGGCGACGGTCAAATGATGGACAACGCCATAGCCTGCATCCGTAAATTCCAGGACGAGGAATTCATCGAAACGCGGCTTGCATAAAATTTCAGGGGCACCGCATTCAGGGCAATTCATAATAACCGCTGGACTTCCGAGTTTTTGAAAAACTCGGAAGTCTTCAGTTTAACTTAATTCTTTGCGCCTTTATATATGGAGGAAGTCCCCTCGTTCCACAAGACCTTCTGCGTAATTCCGCTGATCTTCCAATCTGTATTTTGCGCAATCAATTGGAAGGTATAAATGCAGTGTGTAATGAAATCTTCCTTATCCGTTTTTCGCCAGACAACCATCGAAGCGCGGCAGGTAGCCGTGGCAGAATCGACGAATTGAATTTCGTAATTACTCACCAAATGCTGTATCTTCAAAGGTTCCAATGATTCACGGCGCAATCTTACGTATTCCTTCACGGAAATCTTCTCGGGCGGTGTGCCGCGCAGATCGGAATAATCCGAGTAGAACGTTTCAGTGAAACAGGATTCCAGTCCCCCCAATCTTTCATGTCGAAACTGTTGGCAAAATGAGCGATCAATTCCTGTATTTTGATTCTGTCTTCCATGAGTTATCTACCTTCCTTTGTATTGTGTTGGGCTCTGATCAGATACCTTTCGGCAAGGTCGCCTTTCCTGCTTCGGTCATTTTACCTTCTTCGATCATTTTGCGCGCGCGCTCGATATTCGTATCTGTCCACAGCGATTTTTGCCTGCGCGGCGTGAAACGTTTGGCGAAGCGTTGATCGTCCATACCTTTTTCGAAGCCGTCGATCCAGCCAAAACAAATAGCTTCTTCAACTGCCTCGGCATACGGGATGGATGGTTTCTGGGTAAATTTCTTATATTGGATCAACCAGATCTCTTTGCAGGTCTTGTGATTTTTTTCCAGCCACTCGCGGAATTCCTCACGTGTTGTTACATAAATTGTTTCGCCGATTTCCATGATTTTCCTTTCTTCCTATTTATTCAGCCACTTCAACATTCCCAGCCCTGCCGCATGTCCACTGGCGAAACATGCGGTTAGCAAATAGCCGCCTGTCGGCGCTTCCCAATCCAACATTTCACCTGCGCAAAAGATGCCTGGCAAATCGCGGATCATCAAATTTTCATCCAGTGCCTCAAATGTCACACCGCCCGCACTGCTGATGGCTTCATCCAACGGACGAGGCGCAATTAACGGGATGGGCATTTGCTTGATAAACGAAGCAAGCCGCTCCATGTTTGCAAAATCTTCCTTCGGCATGAACTCATGCAGCAACCCCACCTTCACGCCTTTCAAGCCCACCGTCTTTTCAAGATGACTTGCCATCGAGCGCGAGCCGCGCGGCTTCGATAATTTTTCAACCAGCCATTCATGCGACCTGTCAGGCGACATGTCGAGCGTGATGATTGCCTTGCCTTTGGCTTCGATCTCATCGCGGATGGATGCCGAGGCCGCGTACACCAAACTGCCCTGCACACCATCCTTCGTCACGATGAATTCACCTCGCTGACGAAATGTCCCAAACGATAAGACCACTGACTTAAGCGGCTGACCTTCAAACCGTTCGCGAAAATGCGGACTCCATGCCACGTCAAATCCACAGTTGGACGGCTTCAACGCTTCCACCTTAACCCCAGCCTGACTCAGCCAATTGACCCATGCCCCATCCGAGCCGAGTTTTGCCCAACTACCGCCGCCCAGTGCCAGCAGCACTGCATCCGCATGGACAGTTTTCTCGCCTTCAGGTGTTTCAAAACCAACGCTCAAGCCGCCGTCCTCGGCGGCGGGGACGCCGCCTTGAGCAGATTATAAATCCATTCCATTTGTGCCTTAGGTGAAAATCAACTCCCGCATCATCCAAGCGCTTCAACCACGCCCGCAACAGCGGACTGGATTTCATCTCTTTGGGAAACACACGCCCCGACGTGCCGACAAAAGTTTCGACCCCAAGTCCACCCGCCCACTCACGTATTTCATCGGGACCAAATGACCTAAGCATCGGTTCAATTTCCTCGCGCCGACTTCCGTAGCGGGAAACAAATTGTTCGAACGGTTCCGAGTGCGTGAGGTTTAATCCGCCCCTGCCAGCCATCAAAAACTTGCGTCCCAAGGATGGCATGGAATCATAAACATCCACTTTCACCCCATGTTGAATTAATGCTTCCGCGGCCATTAGTCCCGCAGGCCCGCCGCCGATAATTACTGCTGAATGATTCATAGGGTTATTATGCCACAGAAAAAAAGCAGGTCACGTTTGAATGTGACCTGCAAAATACTTTTTTATGTCACACCTGCACTGGCGTGCGGCGCAAGTGTTGCGAGGAAGGCTTCGGCAAAACCAAGGACACCTCGCAACGACATTATTTAATTTATATTGATATTAATGCAGGCTGTTTTTGCAAAACTGCCTGCATGGACCACGGCCCCGTCCATGTGACTGTGACGGGCAGAAGTTTTCCGCGCAGGTTTTCTTCCGTCTCAACGAAGACGATCTTGTTGGTAGGAATGTGTCCACGCCAGCGGGTTTTAACTTTATCTTCAAACAAAACTTCAACAGTTTCGCCAAGATATTTTTGATTGATCTCTGCCACGATCTGCTCCTGCAGATCATCGAGCATGTGCAGGCGGCGGAGTTTGCTTCTTCGGGATGTTATCTTCCATGTTGCGGGTGGCGACGGTCCCCTCTCTCAGTGAGTATCGTGCCAAATGCGCCACATCCAGTTTCAGGTCAGATAGGACGCGGTAGGTTTCCATGAACTGTTCCTCTGTCTCGCCAGGGAATCCGACGATGATATCCGTCGCGATGGGACTATCAGGGATTTGAGAGCGGATCTTTGCCACGAGGTCGCGGTATTCCTGCTGGGTGTATCCGCGTTTCATATTGACCAACACCTCATCATCGCCCGCCTGAATGGGAAGTTCGATGTGCGGCATAACGCGCGGAAGGATGGCGATGGTTTGAATGAGGTCATCGCTAAAATAGTTGGGATGCGAAGTCAGGAAGCGGATGCGCTCGATGCCGTCTATTTCATCGATAAGGCGCAGCAACGCCGCAAGGTTGCCGGAGCCGTCGGGAATATCCTTGCCATAGCGATCCACGATCTGACCGAG
>CAWHXC010000012.1:0-46858 GCA_963833175.1 uncultured Chloroflexia bacterium | reverse complement strand
CGCCCTGTTTGTTGAAAACTTATTCCCTTGTGGATCACCCCAGATTGTCCAAATACTTCAACCCTGACCCCGTATTGAATATCACCACACGTTCATCAGGTTGGATCCATTTTTGCTGAATAAGTTCCTTCAATGCGGCGAGCGTTGCGGCGCCTTCGGGAGCGGCAAAGATGCCCTCGGTTTTTGCCAGTTCCTTTTGCGCCTCTGTAATGGATGCATCACTTACCGCGATGGCTGTGCCGTTACTCTCATATAGGTTTGCAAGGATCAGGTGGTCTGCAAAACTCTTTGGAACACGCAAGCCGGATGCGATGGTTTTGGCATCAATCCAGAAATCACAGAACACGGCTTTTTTTTCAAACGCCTTCACAACAGGCGCGCATCCTTCCGCTTGCACAGAGACCATACGCGGACGTTTTGCATTATTCAGCCAGCCAAGTTGTTCGAGTTCTTCAAAGGCTTTCCACATGCCGACCAGCCCTGTGCCGCCGCCTGTCGGGTAGATGATGACATCGGGCAGTTCCCAGTTGAAGGCTTCTGCCAGTTCGTAGCCCATCACCTTTTTACCCTCCACGCGGTATGGCTCTTTGAAGGTGGAAACGTCAAACCAGCCGTCCTTGCGGGCTGTTTCGCCCGCCATACCCGCTGCGTCGCTGATGATTCCATCCACAAGGATCACCTCCGCGCCGGCAATGCGGCTTTCGATGATATTTGCACTGGGTGTATCCTTGGGCATGTAGATGAGGGCTTGCATGTTGGCGCGCGCGGCATAAGCGGCCATGGCTCCACCGGCGTTGCCGGCAGTGGGGATGATGACTTTTTGAATTCCCAACTCTTTGGCTTTGGATATAGCGGCGGAAAGTCCGCGCGCTTTGAATGAACCGGTGGGATTACTGCTTTCTTCTTTAACGAAAAGATTGGTTAAGCCAAGTGAATTCCCCACTCGCGGCAGGCGTAGTAAAGCGGTATCTCCTTCGCCCAGTGTGACCATATTTTGTGTTTCACATACGGGAAGTAATTCATGCCAGCGCCACATGCCTTTTAGCCGCCTGTGGATTTCATCGCGGTCCACATGTTGCCGCGCGGCATTCAGGTCATAGTTCACCAAAAGCGGAGACTGGCAATCGGGGCAGAAGGTGTGAACTTCAGCGGCTGAATACACGCTTCCGCAATCGGAGCATTGCAGGTTAGCCAGGTATGAGACTTTTTCTGGTGTCATTGATATGGACTATTGCGTATTTTTAGGAATCAAACCATTTCATCAGGCTGGCTTTTGAGGAGACGGCACAAAGGCTTCCACGCGCGCCCACAGTTCGCGGATGTTGATCGGCTTGGACATATACACATCGCAGCCTGCGGCGAGAGCTTTTTCGGCATCGCCTTTCAAGGCATTGGCGGTGACAGCAATAATTGGCACATACGCGAGGGTCAATTTCTTGCTGCTGCGTATTCTGCGCGCCACTTCATAACCGTCAATATCGGGCAGGTTGATGTCGAGCAGGATCAAATCCATTTCTTCAGCCTCAGCCTTATTCACACCTGTCAAGCCGTTCAAAGCCTCGAGTAATTTGTAGCCGCGCGCTTCGAGGGCGCGTTTAACGAGCATCATGTTATCTGGATTATCTTCAATATATAAAATATTGCTTCCCATAAAATTATCTCCTAGGCTCCATTTTTATCTTCGATGACGTTGATCACTTTGTCCACGAATTTACGCGTTGGCAATGAGCCTTTTTGGTACAGAGCTTCAATGTGTCCATTGAGTTGCTGACGTTCTTCTAATGTAATATCTTTTGCGCTGACAACAACCACCGGAATATCCTTTGTGCGCGGGTCGAGTTTAAGTTCTTCCACAAAACCAAACCCATCTATGCCGGGCATGGTCAGGTCGCTGACGATTAGATCGGGCAGGTGTTGGCGCGCCATGGCGAGACCTTCCCAGCCGTCTTTGGCATGGTACACCCGATAGGATTTTTTCCCTTCGAGCAGGCGGCGGATGAGCAGGGCATCATCGGCGTTATCATCAACCAGCAGGACGGTGGTCACTTTTTCGTCCAGGTTTTCAAGTGCGGCTTGCAAGCCTTCCTGCGGGGCGGGAGATTGGTCCTTGCTTAAGTGTACATCCACAGCCCACTGATCGCCAAGTACATGTTTCTCAACGGGGAAGGTGTGCCCTGTGCAATTGACTACAACGGTCTCATCCTTGCCGATCGTGCCGGCTTTCAACATCTTTTCAAGACCCGCATAGGCAACCGAGGTGGCTGGTTCCACAGCCATTCCCTCAGTTTTGGCAAGCGAGCGCATGGCATCAAAGGCTTCTGCATCTGTGACAGATTCCATTGTACCGCCATGTTTTTGGATGACGTTCCAAAGATAGGTGTAGGTTTTCCCCGGGTCGCCGGTGGAGAGGATGATGATGCGCGTGTCGGGGACGACAGGCTCGGCGGTGTCTTTGCCAGCTTTGAAGGCTTTGACCATCGGCGAACAGCCTTCCGCCTGAATGATCGCGATCTTGGGAATGCGATGGATCAACCCCATATCGAACATTTCCTTGAAGCCCTGATACACGCCCAGCGGTCCCATGCCGCCGCTGACAGCTTGAATGTACCAATCTGGCGCGCGCCAGCCAAGTTGTTCCACGATCTCATACGCGATGGTTTTCATGGATTCGCGCGCGGGGATGGAACTTGCGCCGCGATCCAAAAGCAAATGCTTGCGCTGTGCAAATTGACTTGCGATCTGTTTGGTCTGATCGTAATTGCCGCTGACTCGGATGACTTCGGCGCCGAAGAGCGCGGCTTCGCGCAGCTTTTCCTGCGGAACGAGGCTGGTCATAAAAACCCAAAGCTTGATCCCACCCCGGGCACAAGCCGCCGCATACGCCACCGCCGCATTTCCCGTGGATGCGATAACGGCTTCGCGTACGCCGCCTTCATTCATCGCGGCAACCGCAACTGCGGCTTGACGGTCTTTGAAAGAGGATGTCGGTCCGTAGCGTTCGTCTTTGAAGTACACCCGATCATGCCCCAGATTGGGTGCGAAGCGTTGTGAAAGCCAAAGCGGCGTCCCGCCAACGGGGTAGAGATCCAAAGCGGAGGGGTCGGTCAGCGGCAAGACATCCTGATAGCGCCATAGGTTGGATGGACGACCCGGCAAGCCGCGCAAAATATCACGCTTGAAGGCTTCATAATCATAGCTTGCTTCCAGCCATTGCGATTCGCATTTTTTGCATATCGCCGGCACGAAGGGTTCGTACGGTTGTTGATTTCCGCAAATGGCGCAATGCAGGAATTTTGGTTTTGCCATGATGTTATTTTACCTTTGGTTCTTCTTCGATTTTGGCTTCGATGGGCAGGGACACGTAGAATGTCGAACCCTCGCCTTCAACGCCAGTGCTTTCAGCCCATAGGCGGCCGCTGTGCATTTCGATCAGTCGGCGGCTGATGGGCAAGCCCAGGCCTGTGCCGCCCACTTTGCGGGTGGTGGTGGTATCCACCTGGGTGAATTCCTGGAAGACTGATTCGAGCTGTTCCATTGGAATACCAAGACCCGTGTCTTTTACTCGGATAAGTACGTTGCTTTCTTCGCGCGTCACGTGGATGGCAATTTTGCCTTTTTCTGTGAATTTGATGGCGTTGTTGATCAGGTTGATCATGACCTGGCGCAGACGAATTTTATCAGCGTTGATCTCCACTTCATGGTCTGAATCAGGTTCAATGAAGAGCGAGAGATTCTTTTCACTCGCAAATGTGGAAGTGATGCTGGTTACTTCTTCAATGATCTCCTGCAGGTTGAACTTCTCGATGTTGAGGTTCATCTTGCCAGATTCGATCTTTGCCATATCCAACACATCGTTGATCAAGTGCAGCAGATGCTGGCCGTTTTTGTAGATCAAGCCAAGATCGCTTTGCATATTATCAGTGAGCGGGCCATCCAGCCCTTCGAGAATTACATCTGCGAAGCCGAGGATGGAGTTGAGCGGGGTACGCAATTCATGCGACATATTTGCCAGGAAGGACGACTTGAGACGATCCAGTTCGCGCAACTGAGCCACAGTTGCCGTCTGTTCCACATACAGACGGGCGTTTTGCAACGCCACTGCCACTTGCAAGGCGAGAGTGGTATAGATGTTGGCATCTTCCTTTGAGAAGTGCCCAGCCATATTTGATTGAACATCGAACACGCCGATCACCTTATCACCAGAGATCATGGGCACTGCCATTTCTGAGCGGGTATCGGGCAGATATGGGTTGGGGAGAAAATCTGGTTCAGTACGCACATCGTTTACGATCAAAGCGGTACGTGTGCGGGTGACACGCGCTACAAGTGATTTTTCCGAGTCCATTGGAATGGCGTGCCCGGTCATTACCATTTGTCTGCCGATATCGCCTGCGCCGGAAGCAAGCAATAATGTGCTCCAGGATTCATCGGCGAGGTAGATGTGCGCGTGATATAGATTGAAGCGTTCTTTTGTCAGGTCTACCACAGATTGAAGCAATTCATCCGGGTCCAACACTGTGGAGGCTGTGGTACTGACGACTGCCACCGTTTCCAATTCACGGGCGCGTCTTTCGTTCAATTCAAAAAGACGCAGATTTTCAATGTGAGAGCTGACCTGCGCGGCGATGCTGTTGGCTAATTCAAGTGCTTCGGGCGGAATGTTCTTTAACCCTGCCACAGTCAACTGCCCAATAGGTTCACCGCGCACCGTTAATGGCTGCGCAAAGGATATATCGCGGGGCGACTGTGTTTCTCCAAATGGAGTCACCTGTATCGAGTCGTAGGCGAAGCCCATCGCATCCGCTTTTTGATTGGTAAACGACTGCCAGTTTTCACGTGTCAGGCGGCGGGTGGCTTCTTCGGCGTTGGCGCGGGCGCGTGAGGCATCTGCCAGCAGACGTAAACTTTCCACTTGTTGCGCAATTTGACGCGCAACCGCCGAGACCATCTCTTTATCTTCATCGGTCAACGGGTGGGCGGGGTCAGTTTTTAGGAAGAGGTTGCCGACATGCTCGTCGAGTACGTTAACTGTCTCTTGAAAATCAGGTTCATCAGGAGTTGATTCGCCAAAGGGGGCAACAGAAGCCTGGTCGTATACATAGCCGATCCGTTCGCTGTTACGGATGCCATCCATAAAGGATTCCCAGTTTTGATGGGTGAATTGACGGTTGGCGGCTTGCGCTTCGGCGCGTGCGCGTTCGGTTGCGGCCAGCAGACGCAGGTTTTGAATTTGCAAGGAGGCTTGCTGGGCGACTGCATTTGCCAGAGTCGTTTCTTCCGTAGACCATGTATGCTCTGCGGGCGGGTCAATTTTCATTTCTCCTATCGTCTCGCCGCTTGCAGTTAATGGTGCCGTGATGGACATTCTCTAATTTACCTGCCGGCAGAGCAGGGGTATTTGCCAGGTGAATTGGCAGTACATTATCACCGCTATAGGCGTAGCCAACTTCTTTTGTTTCATACAGGATGGCAGGGGCAGGATTTGCTCTTGCAGAGGCGGTGCGGTTTTCGCTCTCTTGCAGACGCGCTTCCAATTCACGGATGCGCAAGAGCAATGTGTCCATCTCGCTGCTTGCCATTGAACTGTCATTCGTGACGGGTGGAGTTGGCTCTGTTTCGACAACGCTCAACACAGGTTTTTCCGCGGGTACACTCTCGCCTGCCGTGAGCGGCTCGCGAAGCGTGGCGATCTGTCCCAAATCGGAAAAGAGTTTTTCAACCCGTTTCTGTGATTTTTCATCGGAGTGCATAGGTCACGTCTCCTGAGGCTGGCGCCATTATTTCTTATCTTTCATGCTTAATTGGGCTACGGTCATGGGAGCGCCCAAGGCGTGACCCAATTCACGCGCCGCAATTTGAAGCACAGCTTCCACCGTGGTGGCGCTTTGGATCTTTTGGCTGATGATGTTCAGTGTGCTTTCGCGTTCAGCCTGTTGTTGTGACCGGGCAAAGGATTGGGCATTTTGCAAAGCAGTGGATACCTGGGATGCGAGCGTGACATAGATGTTGGCATCATCACCAGAAAAGGCGTCGATTTGATCTGATTGCACATCCAGCACACCCAGAAGTTTATCGCCGATGATCAATGGCACAGCCATTTCAGACATCGTGTCAGGGAGAAGTGGATTGGGAAGCCAACCATCCTCCTTGTGCACATCGTTGGCGAAAATCACATCCCTGGTGCGTGCGGCGCGTGCCACGAGCGATTGTTCCTGCGCTAATGGAATAGCAGTCGTGCCATGAGTACCTTCGTGCTCGTCGCCTTCCTTCCAACCGCAGGCTGCAATTTGAAGTGCTTCCATGTTTTCGTTGTAAGTGAAGACATGAGCATGGTACAAACCAAATTGACGCTGGGTGAGATGCACCACGGATTCCAGCATTTTCTGGATATCCAATTCGCGGGATGAAACTGAACTAACCTCTGCAACCGCCGCCAACTGTTGAGCACGTTTGTCCAATTCGATCTGACCGCGTTTGGTCTCTTCAAACTGCCGCAGGGATTCAATGTGTGCGCCGAGACGTTCGACGACCGCAGTGGCGAGGCTGACAAATTCATCGTCGCCGGCATCCATTCCCTGAACGACAAGTCTGCCGACGGTTTCATCGCGGACTTTGAGCGGCAAGGTGTAATCGGTATCTTCGGTCTGCCCGTCTCCACTGTTGTTCTGCAGGCGGACTTCCTTCAAGTCATAAATATAGCTTATGCTTTCATCGGCATTGGCTACATAGGATTTCCAGCCTTCGCGTGTTAAGCGGCGGGATGCTTCTTCCGCCTCAAAGCGGTAGCGTTCGGCGCTATCCAGCAGGCGCAGGGATTCGATCTGCTGGGATATCTGGCGCGCGACAGTGGCCAGCAATTCATCGGTGCGGGCGATTGGTGATTGCCCTTCCATTTCCACGACCAGATTTCCGAGAGCTTCGCCTGTGACGGTGATGGGAGTGACTAGCGCGGAGCTGTTTTCTGCGATTTGAGTTTGTTGCTCTGCTGTTAGCGACATGATTTTATTATGCTCAAACATAAAACCTGTCTCTTCGGGTTTGTGAATGGCATCCAGGTAGTCCACCCAATTGGTGCGGGACAGACGCTGGGCCTGCGATTCCACTTCGGCGCGCGCTTGTTGCGTCTCGGCAAGGAAGTTCGCGTTTTGAATGGCGATGGCTATTTGTCCAGCCAGCGCTTCGAAGGCGGGTAATACATCCTGATTCAAAGAACCTGGGATTTCGCTCTGCATATCCAGCACGCCCACCACTTTTTCACCAATCATCAGCGGCACAGCCATTTCTGAACGGGTATTGGGCAGGAGGGGATTGGGCTTGAAGGTGGAACTTTCAGTGGTATTTGAAATAACCACAGTGTGTTTTTCGATTGCGGCACGCCCATTGATGGAGGCTGTATTCAACGGCAAACGGTGACCGCGGCTAACCAGTTCCGCACCAACGGTACCTGTACCAGATTGCAGGATCAGGTTCGTCTGGCTGGGGTCAGTTAGGTAAACTTGCACATAATATAGGTCAAATTGCTTTCGGATGAGTTCCGCAGCGTCTGTCAACATGACATCAAGGGCGCGCACTTGCGATACGGTGCGTCCAACCTCGCCAGCAAGTTCCAGGTTACGGGTACGTTCTGCCACGCGGGATTCGAGTGTGCTGATGAAGTCGCGCAGGCGGGCAGTCATGTTATTGAACGCCGAAGCAAGCACACCGATTTCGTCGGAGGAGGTCACTTGTGCCTGTCTATCCAAATTGCCTGCGGCAATTTCTTGTGCTGTGTTGGTTAGTTGGGTAAGCGGCCGGGCCAGTGTATCAGCCATAAAAATAGCTGCGAGCACTGAAAGGAGAATAATGACTGCGATCACGATGATGATGCCCTGAATTTGTGCATTGACAGGAGCAAAGGCTTCAGCCTGATTCTCGTGAAACACCACGATCCAACCCAAATTTTTGATGGTTTGGTTTCCATCCCGCGATTGGACCACCGCCTGACTGACAACGCTTGGGCTGCCTTCGAAATCCATTTCAGTCAAGCCCTGGCCTGCGACTGCCTGCAATTTCTTCAATACCTGTAAATCAACTGTTTCCAGCACTCCCTCATGAATGCGGCTGACCGTTTCTCCTGGAATAAAGATATCTGCTGAACTGTTTTCTCCAATGCCCTGCTTCAAAATATTCGCCAATGGTCTCATGAAATAGGTTGTTCGCAGGATGCCGATGATTTTTCCGCTAACACGATCACGCAATGGCAAAGCAACCTGGATACCAAGTGCGTTTGCGCTCTCATCAAATTGTGGATCGCTGATATATACCGCCCCTTGTCCGTAATTGTAAGCAGTCTGCCACCAGGCTTCATCAGCCTGGTTATAGTCGGATGTAAGATCAGTGGCTGCCGCCAGACCACCGTGGACGTCGGTAATAAGAATTTCCGCGTTATCAGGAAAGACTTTTTGATATTCGAGCAAGTCCCGAGCCGCCGCATTGGAAAGACGTTCCCGTACCAGGAAGTCAGAAGCGTCATTGGCCGCAGATGCGGCCCGCCACTGTACATCCTTTGCGTCAATTGCAGCCTGGATGGCAGCAGCAGTATCATCTTGATAGGATCGGTTTTGTTCCCTCACCCTTCCTTGTAAAATTTCACCCAGGCTTAAGGCGGTTAGATTGTTGATCTGCTCATTGAACAGATCGCCGATCTGGGTGGCATGGCTAACAGCCACTGCTGATAACTCGCGTTCCAGATTTCCCCGCAGGTTATTTGTGGTTGTGACAATGACGAATGCGCTCAATATGCCTGTAGCGAGGACCGTTACGCCGATAAAGGCTGCCAGCAATTTAGTACGCAGGCTGCCGCGCCATGCCTGGCGCACTGCTTCAACAATAAAAGCCACAGCCAGGATTACGGTTGCGCCGAAAATAAATGCAACCAGTTCATCTGCCGGGGTGACACGGATCGGCGAGTCTATCCATTCAATAACAACAATAAAAAGTAGGGCAACACCAGTCAGAACGGATGCCCATCTACGGGACGATTTGGGCAATGTCCGCCAGATCAGCAAACCTGATGAAACCAGGGTGTAAAAAAATAGAACGGGTCCAATATCTTTTTGCAGCAGGACCTCAGTAAGGGGCACGATCAGGTTGGCAACAAAAATGAGCCCGGTTCCAAGGACAATTTTTCCGCGTCTCAGCAAAACAATGCTGATCAGCCCCAGGATGAACAACATCGCCGGCGCGCCGAGTAGGATGTAATCCTTCCAACTATTAATTTCGGCGATTGCAAAACCGATTATGACAAAGAGCAGGCCAGCGCCAGTCAGCAAGGACGCTCCCCAGATTGCGTTTCGTATCATCTTTTCGTCCGCAGTGTCCGGGCTGGAAGAACTTTTCGCGCTCGTGGTCATTTCTTCGGTAGTTGAATAATTTAAGTCAGTCATTTTGAAACTCCTGTTCGTAACGCGCCAGGTTAATTATTGCTGGTTATGTCGTTGTTCGCCTGAATATTTGCGCTGACGCGTGTTGCGCCGAGCGCCAGCCCGATTTCACGGATGGCAGTCTGCAGCGTATCTTCTACAGTTGTGGTGCGTTGAATCTTCTGACCGATGGCATTGACCAGCGATTCCAGGTCTGCTTGCGATTTGGATTGCTCGAACGCACGCACGTTTTGAATGGAGGTTGCCACTTGTGATGCCAACGTGGTTTGGATGTTGATATCTGATTCAGTGAAGCGCCCAACCTGCTCAGACTGCACATCGAAAACGCCGATCACTTTACCGCCGACGATCATCGGCACAGCCAGTTCGGAGCGTGTGTCGGGCAGTAGGGGGTTGGGCAGGAAGTCTGGCGCCTCGGTTACGTCGTTCACGATAACGCCTTTTTGTTCACGGGCGGCGCGTGCCACCAGTGATTGTTGACGGTCGAGCGGAATGGAACGTTTTTCTGCCACCATGATGCGGCCAGGTTCACCCGCGCCTGCCGCCAATACCAGGTTTTCGCCTGCTTCATCGAGCAGGTAAATGTGCGAGTGATACAACTTGAAGCGTTCCTTGGAGAGATCCACCACTGCCTGCAAAAGTTTATCGGTTTCCAGAATGGTGGCTGTGGCCGTTCCCACTTCAGCCACTGTTGCGAGGTCTTTGGTGCGGTCTGCTACACGTTGTTCCAGACCTTGCAGCGTTCCCTGTAATTGGGAAGTCATGGTATTGAAGGCTTTTGCGAGATCGCCCACTTCATCAGCAGTTTCGATCTTAGCGCGGGCGTCCAAATCACCCTCGGTAATTTTTTGCGCAACCGAAGATAAGTTGACGATTGGTCGGGTGAATAAATTGCCCAAAAATAGACCGATCAAGGTCACGATCACCATCGCTGCCACCGTCGCTCCAACGATTAGTGTGAGGACTTCTTTTTCCTGCGCAATAATCTTATCGGCAGCAATATCAACGCCCACAAATTCCTTCCAAGGACCCATCTTGCTCGATAAAATGGAGCATAAGCAGAAAGAAAAGAGCCATATTCGTCTGTGTATATCTCTTTTTCAACGATTGGATGGTCAGGTGCATTGAAATAGGCCAGCAACGTTTCACTGGGTTCGTCATAAATCGTTCCAATGGCATCGCGTTCGGTGTCATCTGCCCGACGCGAATCGATAACAAAATAGATCTGGCCTTGCTCATTCATACGCATGGTATAGGCATATATCAGGTCGGGGTCGGTTGCAACGATCTCATCACCTTGCGCCAGCATTTGCTTATAGGCTTCTGTTTGCATGTCCTCCGGAGTTTGAAGGGTGGCGTGTAAATCACCATCCAGTTGGATGGCTGTAATGCTTGCGATATTCAGCAGACGCTGGCGGATATCCTCACGCACTTGATTTCGATAACTGATATATACAACTGTGCTCACAATACCCGGTTGAGATCAAAGCCACAATAGTAAATGATGTAACCAGTTTTAGGCGAATATTTCCACGCCAAGCCTGGACCACCACCAAAATGGCAAAAAGAAGGGCGAAAATGACGGCAGCAATAGGCCCGAGTTGTGCACCACTATACTCTGCCCGCCATGGTGGATTTATCCATTCAATCGCCCACGCCAATGCAAATGCGATTACCGTGACAATAATATAAGAACGCCGTAACTTGGGCGGGCACAACCATCCAATTCCCAAAGTGGACAGGATGAGAAGGAGAAAAGACATGGAGAGCGCCTGTCCTTGAACCATTGTTACAGTGTTCAACACGAACAAGACGATCGATGAATATGTCAGGAGATATCCGAGTCCCTGATTTCCACGGAAGGTGAATATCAGGCTTGATATATTCATTATCACAATGACAGCCATGACTACTGCCACTTCATAAGCGGCGAATGTTCCAGTTGAATCTGAACCCCGATCTGAACTCAATGCCACGATGGCCAACAGTAATACACCCGTAAAGACTACAAATAAAATTGCGGCTTGTATTAGTGTTCCCCAAAACGCAACACGAGTTATTTCGTCCTGGGTAGTTGTTGAATGTTTGAATTTGGTCATTTTTCAATTCCTCTTTTCATCACTTCAAGCGTTCCAAAGTTATTCTGCCGCTCACTCATTGGCAATTACTTTGCTCTCGCCAGCCAGTTCTTGTGGCTCAAGTGACACCGTGGTCTGCTTCATTCCCAACGCATGGCCCAGTTCGCGTGCCGCAATCTGCAATGCCGCTCCAATATTGGTTGTGCTTTGTATCTTCTGGGTAATTCTGTTCAGCGCTTCCTGTTGTTGGGCTTGCCGTTTTATGAGTTCCTCAGTGCGTCTGCGTTCGGTAATGTCGGTGATTGACTGGCGTAAGCGCGGGTGCGCACCAGGCATGCGCACCAGGCGGATTTCGCACGTAAAATTATTTCCCTGCGCAGTCGTATGCACCCACTCAAAGCTATGGCTGCCCTTTTTCATGGCAATGTTGATCATCTCTATTGCTTTTTCCACCGAGTCGCGACCATCAGGTTGCTTGGGCGGACTCATTTGTTTCGGCCCTGTTTTCGCTAGTTCTTCGCGAGACATTCCGAATGTATTTGCAAAGTTTTCATTTGGCTCAGCCCAAAGCTCTGTTTCCAAATCAAGGATCGCAAGACCTTCTGTGGCATAGTCCACCAGATCTTTGGCAACCCGCAAAGCCTGCTCAGCGCTGGTGTAAAGGCGGGCGTTCTGCACAGCAGAGGCAACCTGTGAAGCCAGTGTGGCTTGGACGGCAATATCCGCATCTGTAAAGCGCCCAATAACGTCTGACTGCACATCGAAAACACCGATCACCTTTTCGCCAACGATCATTGGTACAGCCAGTTCAGAGCGTGTCTCTGGGAGCAAGGGATTGGGCAGGAAGTCTCGCTCCAGGGTGACATCATTGACGGTAACGCCTTTTTGTTCGCGTGCGGCACGCGCCACCAAAGATTGTTCGCGATTAAGTGGGATCGAACGCCCTTCCGCCACCATCTGCTTGCCAGGTCCACCTGCACCAGCGGCTAACACTAGATTTTCGCCTGCTTCATCAAGCAAGTAGATGTGGGAGTGATACAAGTTGAAGCGTTCCTTCGAGAGGTCCACCACTACCTGCAAAAGTTTATCGGATTCCAAAATGGTGGATGTGACAGTGCTGATCTCAGCCACAGTCTCCAGCGCTTTGGTTCGGTCTTCCACGCGTTGTTCGAGCGCCGTACTTACCTCCTGTAATTCACGGTTACTGACCTGAAGCTGATTGACAGCCAATTGGATTCTCTGAATTGCCAAAAGGAACATGAACCCAATCAGCAAATACGCTGCGCCGTTCACTACAATATATTCTATTGGCGGCGCAGGTGCATCCTGTGGCGCGATCATTCCTTGTATGGAAAGAACAGTAATAACTGTGTTTTGCAACACGAGAAAGATTGCTGCGTACATTGCTCCGCTGGGGCCTAATAACAAGCCGCCCATCAAAATACCAATGATAGTCAACAATATGAGAGGTCTTGGTTCGCCGGCGCTCACAAAATTTAAATATGTAAACCCCAGCAGCACAATGCCAACTATGATCTGACTGGCAAGATGAGTCCTTCCAGATCGATTGAGCCTCATGATGATCACGAGGCAGATGGCAACGAGCAGTACTGCCGGAAGAGCAAATGGCCTGATATTTGCATCGAACATGGCGACAATACCCCCCAATACGAGCACTGCCCAGCTGCCAAAGTGACTGATGAAGCAGTCTAGCGTTGCTTGTTTTTTCCTCATCGCCTTCGAATATGGGGGCGGCAAAAAATTGTTTAGCATGTTGAAAAAGTTTTTCATAGTGTGATATTCCTTTACTGTAAACAAAGTGCTTTAAAAAAGGTTGGGTACTTATGCTTGTTATTTCCGATCTTCAGCGATTGCAAGTTCTGCCGCCGATGAAAGCGGTAGAGATATGCTAAAGCATGTTCCCTTGTCCACTTCGCTCTGCACGGTTATTTGTCCTTTGTGTTGTTCCACAATGGATTTGACAATCGACAATCCCAGTCCGTTGCCTTCCATTTCGCTGTTCTTGCCATTTCGCACGCGATAGAAGCGATCGAAAATAAAGGGAAGGTCTGAGGCAGGGATGCCGTAGCCGGTATCCTGCACATTTACTTGAATGGTCTCTTTTTCCACTTTTGCCGCAACCGTGATGCTGCCGCTTTGCGGTGAATATTTGATGGCGTTGCCGACCAGGTTGCGAAACAACTGTTTCAGTTGCAATGGGTCACCGTTCACTTGTGACTGGAATTGTAAGCGGATTGAAATGCAGGTTTGCCCTTTTGCAGTTGCCTGCGGAGTGAATTCATTGGCTATGCCAGCCAGCAGCGCGCCCAGTTCCACTGGCTCGTGTTTTTGTGTGGCTTGCAAGTCCATTTGCGCGAGCGACATCATATTTTGGATGAGTTCGCTCATGGTTTGTGCGGCACCCAGGATGCGGCTCACGAAATCTTGTTGCTGCTCGTTGAGCGGACCTGCCTGCTCAAGCAAAGTGCTGAAACCTGAAATGGTCGTGATCGGGTTCTTGAGATCATGCGAGGCTGTGGCAATGAATTCATTTTTCACCTGATCGAGGTCCTTGAAGCGCGTTACATCATGCAAAATAACAACCTGCCCGCCCCCATCTTCGATCGGGGTGATCAAGGCTGTAAATGTGCGTTGGTCGGGCCAGAGCACTTCGCCAGATTTTGCTCCGTGTGAGGAACGCGCATCCTCCAGCATGTTGACTGAACGCATCATATCCATATCCGGCAGGCAAAGGCTGGTTGATGTTTGCCTTGAAATCTGTGAATAATTTTTCGCCCGCGGGGTTTAGCAGGCTTAATCTTCCCTGCGCGTCGAACATCAATATTGCTTCTGCCGCGTGTTGCAATACAGCCGCAAGTCTCTTTTGTTCCTGTGCCACATTCGAATACAAGCGCGCATTTTCAACGGCAATTGCCGCCTGACTTGCAATAGCCTGCAGCAGCAGTAAATGGTCAAGGTTGAAATAATTTTCCTGCTCATGCGTCAGGATGAGTAACCCCAACAGGTTTTTGCGGCCATGCAAAGGCGCGATCACCGCCGAGCGGATGGCAGGATTCTCCGTGTTTGTCTGCCAGAACGGGTCATTGCGCGCATCGCCAACCACCAGTCCTTGATGTGATTCGTTGATGTGTTTTAGCAGGCTTTCAGGGACGACCATTTCAGCGGTCGAAGATTCGGCGGATGGAGAAACTTGATAATTTTGTTGAGCCCCATATTCTGAGCTTAATACGATCATATTGCCCTGAATGGCCCCAAGTGTTTCCACAGTGCGTTTAAGCAGTATGTTGGCGAGATCTTTAATATCCGTGCGCGCGCTCAACTCTTTGCCGATCTCAGGTAAAAGATTCAACTCGCGGTTGCGGCGGCGGATGACATCTTCGGCTTCCTTCACGCGTAATTTCGTGCGGATGCGTGCCATCAACTCGTGGCGGTCAAAGGGTTTGGTCACGTAATCATCTGCGCCCAGGTTCAATCCAGATTGCACATCCGAGGGGTCGAGGCGGGCGGCGGTCAGAATAATGACGGGAATATGTTGAATGGCAGGATCGTTGCGGATTTCCCCAAGCACAGTGAAACCGTCCTTGTGCGGCATGTTCACATCCAGCAAAACAAGGTCGGGCAGTTCATCGCGCACTTTATCCAGCGTCTCCAGCCCATCGCGGGCTTCCACGTACTCATAGCCTTCATAGCCCAAATAACGTGTTAATAAGGTGACGTTATCGGGTTTGTCATCAGCCACCAGTATTTTAAATTTTTTCTTTCCCACCACTATATTTTTTACAGGCGGTGTCGTGTGTTTCATTTCTTCTATGGCACTCGTCGCGATCTGGCAAATACGCTCCGGGCGCACAGGCTTAACGATCACTTCATTCACCTTCAGGCGCTGCGCGGTCACTTTTAGCCCGGGCACATCATAGGCCGTGACGAGATAAGTATACGAAGGCCGCCCTGCGGGGTGCTTTTGCATCTTCTCGATCAATTCCAGCCCGGTCATTTCAGGCATGATCATATCGGTGAACAAAATATCCACACCGATGGTTTTTACCTTTTCAAGGGCATCGCTTCCACTGCATGCTGAAATCACATTCACGCCCGTCCCGAGTTGCGAAAGCGCGCGCGCCAGGGTAGCCGCAGTGTTTGGGTGGTCGTCAACAACAAGGATACGGAATTGATCTTTGGGGGTGGACTCAGGTGTGGTCATTGCAGACATTATCCGCGATAACCTATTCTTGAACGATGGGGTGAAGGGGACAAAAGTTGGGAAAAGTTGGGGAACGAGAAACCCGCCTCCAGCCTAAGCTGGAAGCGGGTTTCTATCTGAATGAACAGAATCAACGCTGAGAGTTTAATCCGCCACAAGGCGGTAGCCTGTCCCGCGCACATTGATCAGATAGGATGGGTAATGTGCATCCTGTTCGATGGCTTGCCGTAATTGGTGAATATGCCACTTGGTGAGTTCCTGCGCCTCGCGCGGATCAGCCTGATAGCCCTGGGCCTCGGCAACAAGGGTTTGGTAATTGACCACATTTGGAGAATGGCGCGCCAATACAAGCAGATAATCAAATGAGGTGGGGGGGATGTTGATGGTCTGCTCGTCGATAAGCAGACGGCGTTTGTGAAGATCCAACATGAGCGCACCGCGCTTCAGAAAACGGTCGGTATTCAAACTGGCGGCTTGTAATGGTCCCGTTTGACCAGTTGAAAGGTCTTTTAATTCTGCCTGCAAGGCTTCGATCTGTGCAGCGATCTCACGTTTACGATTTTCCTTTTGTTGATTTTCGAGAACGGTTTGGGCGCGTTCGATCAGGGCTTGTGGCTTGAGCGGTTTTAACAAATAGTCAGTTGCGCCATTTCGCAATGCGTCCACAGCCGAGTGCAGGTCGGGTTGTGCTGTGAATAAAATGACGGGTAAATTAGGGTAGCTTGCATGGATGAGTTTGAGCACTTCCATGCCGGGCATGCCTGGCATGCGCAGGTCCATGAAGATCAGATCGAAATTTGTGGTTTGTATGAAAGAAAGTCCTTGTTCGCCATCCTCTGCCGTAGTAACTTCAAAACCCGCCTGTTGAAGAATGCGCGCCAGGGTTTGGCGAAGCGCTGCTTCGTCATCTATGATCAGTATGTGGCCTGTAATGCTCATTCGATCTCACTATTATGGGTCGGAAGCCAAATATTGAAGGTTGCGCCTCTGTCCGGGTTGTTCTCGGCCGTAATGCGGCCGTGATGTTTCATCACAATATCATAAGTAATGGTCAAGCCAAGTCCTGTACCGCGTTGTTTATCTGTAATGAAGGGGTCAAAGATATTCGGCAAAATCTCAGGAGGGATGCCTATGCCATTATCTGAGACTGTGATCAGGATTGTATTCGAATCCTGTAATAATTTTGTGCATATCATTAATGTTCCGCCAGTGGGCATGGCTTCCACCGAGTTCATTAAAAGGTTAATGATCACCTGTCGTATCTGGTCTGCCAGCGCTGGGATAAGCGGCAGATCGGGTTCAGGATGAAACTCAAGGATAATCTCGTTGTGCCGTAAATGTGTAGTGATCAGCGCGCAAACATCTTCGATGATATTGTTGACCTGCGTCGGTTGGAAATCCTCCGCCTGGGTGGGGCGGTAGGTGGCGCGCAGGCGTTCGATCAGCGCAGACATGCGTTCCGCTTCCGAAAGCACAATATCCAGGTCCAGCTTGCCTTGCAGTGAAATTCCTTTTTCTTCACGCAATAGAAACAGCGCGTTTTGAATGGCTTGCAGGGGATTGTTCAATTCATGCGAAACAGAAGCCAGCAGACGCCCCATGGTGACAAGCCTTTCGCTTTGCACCATTTGATCGCGGATGGCTTTCTCAACTTGCAGAGCGGCTTGCAGGTCGGAATATAAATTTGCCTTTTGCAGCGCAATGGAAAGCTGGTCTGCCACCGCGGTGACCAATTGCAGATCGCGTTGCGATAAATAAGCTGGCGGCACCTGGTGGATATCCAGTAAGCCGAGAATTTGGTTGTCGTTTTTCACAGGCACGGCCAGTTCTGATTTTGTGTTTGGGAGGAGCGGATTTCGAACGAAAGAAAACATTTTGTCTACATCATTTGTAAAGAAAGCCGCTTTTGTTTCGGCGGTATAGCCCACAATCCCCTCCCCGGCATGCAGGCGATGACCTTGTTCTTTCAATTGCCTGCCGATTTCGCCGCTTCCCTCGCTCATCACAAAATCACCAGTTTTGGGTTCCAGTACATAGATTTGAACGTGATGATAGCCAAAGTTCTTTTGAAGCAGATCCACCACATCTTTTAATAATTCCTGCGGGTCGAGCGAAGCAACCAATCCCTGATTGATGCGATACAACGCATTTGATTCCTTCAATGCCTGTTGTATGCTTTCCAATAAATGGGCATTGTCAATGGCGATGGCGGCTTGGGTTCCCAACTGGCTGAGTAATTTCATGTCGCCTGCATTAAATGCAAACGGAAGCTTGCTTGATATGCTGAGCGTGCCGAGTTTTTGTTCGCCGCTGTGCACTGGGGTTACCATCAGTGAGCGGTAGATCGGCTCTCTGTCGAGCTTGAGAAAACGCGGATCGGTATTAACATCGTCAATATTGATTGTTTCCCCGCTGAGTACAACCTGCCCTGCAATTCCTTCACCCACATGCATTTTCCTCTTGCCCCCGCCGGGGTCGTCGAAGCCAATGACCGCCCCATAGGTGAGCGTTTGTTCTGTTTCATCAAGCAAGTGAATGACCGCTTGCTCGACATTCGAGATCAATTCCTTTGCTGATACCACGATCAATTGTAGAACATTATTCAACCCAATCCGTTCAGTTTCACTGAGCGCAAGCGCAATCTCTGACATGGTCTTTGCTTCGTACAGATTGCGTTGAAGTTCGATTTCCTGCTGTGTGTTCCAAATAGCCAGCGCAATCTGATTGGCGGCCAGTTCAGCGTATTTGATTCTTTGCGCTGTGAATTGACCAGGTTGATTGCTTCCCATAATGGCGGCGCCAAGTTTATGCTCCCCGTAGATCAAAGGAATGCTGATAAAGGATTTTTCAGAAAATTTTTGAAGGGTGTCTGGAGTCGAAAGCTCTGTATTCGCCGCATCTTCAACGATAAGAACATGACCCGCCTCCAGCGTGGAACTTGTCAGGTTCTTTTCCCCTTTTGGATAGGTCATCGTCAAAAATGGATGCCCCGCTTCGGCGTTTGTCGCCACGGGGAACACTTGCCCTTTGTCCGAGTCCCAGCGGGTAATGTAACCACTATCCGCCTGGAGCAGCGTGGTCAGGTCGTTTACCAGCGTTTGCATCATCGTGCCAAAATTCTGTTCGGTGATGATGGAACGGGTCATGTCGTTTAGCAGGGAAAGGAAACGTTCGCGTT
Source organism: uncultured Chloroflexia bacterium (assembly GCA_963833175.1). Taxonomy (GTDB): domain Bacteria; phylum Chloroflexota; class Anaerolineae; order Anaerolineales; family Villigracilaceae; genus Villigracilis. The sequence goes on along the minus strand of CAWHXC010000012.1, from coordinate 27,958 downwards.
CGCGCAGTTGAGTTTCTGTCTGCATGCGCATAATGTGGGCTCGTCTCATTTGTCCGGCACTTACGCCCAAAATGACAAGAATCACTGCTCTTACCCAAAAACCGCTCTGGTCAGTAAGATACGATGGATCACTTCCAAAAAACGCTAAAAGGATCATATTAAGAATGATCGCAAGAATACTGGCGATGATTCCGCCTGCCAGACCAAAGTACCAGCCTGCCGCCACAACGGGCAATCCACTAAAAGCAGTGATTGCGGGACCGAAAATTGGTAATAAAAATGGAACACTGCATATATAGAGGATTGTCAGGCCAAAAACAATCCCCCATTTCGTCAGATGCGAGTGGGAATTTGGTTTCATTCCCGTGATTGTAGCATCTGTCGAAACAGGGGATATCATTCGTAATACCCTTGTAAGGCGGGTTATTTTGCGTATTCGGTGGAGCGTGTCTCGCGGATCACTGTCACGCGGATCTGGCCAGGATATTGCATGGTCTCTTCGATCTTCTTGGCAATGTCGCGTGCCAGGCGGGCAGAGGAGAGATCGTCAATTTGATCGGGTTTGACGAGGATGCGGACTTCGCGTCCCGCCTGAATGGCGAATGCTTGCTGTACGCCTTCAAACGACATGGACATTTCCTCGAGCGAGCGGATGCGCTTGATGTACGCTTCCAGATCCTCGCGGCGGGCACCGGGGCGGGCGCCAGAGATGGCGTCGGCTGCTTCAGCGATGACCGCTTCCACAGTATCCTGATCCACTTCATGGTGGTGGGATGCGATTGCATTGACGACGATCGGATTTACGCCATAGCGTTTGCAGAATTCCGCGCCCAAGCCTGCGTGTGTGCCATCCTGATTATGATCCATGGCTTTGCCAATGTCGTGCAGGAAGCCGCCTTGCTTCGAGAGTTCAATATTGGCGCCCAGTTCAGCGGCTAGAATGCCCGCCAGCTTGGAAACTTCCACTGCGTGAGCCAGTTGATTTTGTCCGTAGGATGTGCGGAATTTCAATCTGCCCATCATCCGAAGGACTTCGATGTGTAAGCCGGTGACATTGGCTTCATACGCCGCCTGCTCACCTGCTTCGTTGATGATCTTCTCGACGGCTTTGGTTTCATCTTCAATGATCTTCTCGATGTGCGCGGGATGAATGCGGCCATCCAAGACCAGTTTTGCCAGCGAGCGCCGACCAATTTCACGGCGGACAGAGTCGAAGCAGGAGACGGTGACAGAATCGGGAGTATCGTCCACGATCACATCCACGCCGGCGGCCTGCTCAAAGGCTTTGATATTGCGCCCGTTGCGTCCCACGATGCGGCCCTTCATTTCTTCGCTGGGCAGGGTTACCACGGCGCGGGTTACTTCGGCCACGTGTTCAGAAGCCACGCGCTGGATCGCATCCGCGATCAATTTGCGGGCGCGCTTTTCACCTTCTTCACGCGCTTCAGCTTCGATCTGACGGATGATTCGCGCCATGTCGCCGCGCGCCTCTTTTTCAACGGAAGCAAATAGTTCCTTGCGCGCGTCTTCCGGGGTCATCTGCGCGACAAATTCAAGTTTTTTCATTTGATCTTCGTACAGCTTGTCAATGTCGTTGGCGCGCTTGTCCACCTGCGATTGGCGTTTGTTCAACGTTTGTTCGCGCTGTTCCATTTTGTCAAAACGGCTGTCGAGCTCGCCGCGGCGTTTGTCGAGACGTTCTGTTTCGCGGTTCAACTCGGCGCGCCGTTCCTTGATGTCGGTTTCTGCAGCCTTGAGGATCTTGGTGGCACTATCACGCGCACCGCTTTCGATCAGGCGTGCCTGTTCACTGGCAATCTTGAGAATGTTATCGGCTTTTTCATTCCGCGCTTTAGCGGCTTGTTCAGCCTGATAGCGATGGAAGAAATATCCTGCGGCAACGCCTATGATCAGCGTTATTAAATCTCATTAAAAGAATGATCCAGTTCATGCTATATCCTCATCTTCAAAAATTTGCATGTCACCGTTTATTTCGTTCCAGATTCTGGATACGATGGGTGCGATGACGGAGTAGGAAAATCCGCGACGGGCGAGGAACTCGCTTAATTTTTTCCGAAACTCGCTCCACTCCTGACCTTTGAGTTCTGGTCGCTCGTTTCAAGCCTGTTTCGTAGGCCAGGGCTTCTTCGTCCACCCCTGACAGAGAATCCTGTATCGCTTCGTCGTTGAGTCCCTTTTGGCGTAGTTCGATCGCCAGGGCTTTTTTACTGCGTGGGCGGAATGTGTTTCGATTTTCCACCCACATGCGGGCAAATTCGTTGTCGTTGGCAAGCCCTGCTTTGCGAAGCCTTTCGAGGGTTTCTTCGATCACCTCTTCGGGCATCTCGTGTTTTCGCAGGTTTTGCTGTATTTCCTTTTCTGAACGGGCGCGGTAGCTCAGGAAAAGCAAGGCTTGTTGATATGCCCATTCACGCGAGTCTTCGGCCAGCAATTTGGCAATTTTCTCATCGCTGAGTTCGTCACCATTTTTTAGCCACGCGGCTGTGATGCGTGCCACCCCAAAAGCGAACTCTCCATCAAGGTAAATGTTTACCCGATTGGGGTTTTTCTTCTGGACCGAGATGGCGGTTATCTTTTTTTTCTGCGATTTTAAAAGCACACAGCCAAGACTTCCGTCCCTTTCAGGTCGGTTCTCGGCTGTGAAAAATGTCTGGGTTGGCTGAACCTGCTCCAGGTCTCGTAAGAGGCGAGTGGAGAGAAATCAAAGTAAATGACGGTTTACGTCACGTACTGTACACAGGCAGTAGGGTGAAGCCATTCTTTTGTCTCAAAAAATGTCCTAATTAGACTTCACTAATTAACTCCCAAAATTGGGGGAGGGTCGAGCACCATTTTCCAGTAAGTTTCAAGTAATGCCGAGAGCGGCGGAAGTTTTTAGTCAGATCTTTACAGATTTTCTTAATTATACATGAATTTTCCAAATTATTAACACAACTTTTTCATTGCAGTGAGGTTATCACTTAAAAATCAAAACCATTTTAAATATGTGAAGGGAGTTCATTTACAAGAATTGTGACAAATGGAACTATTTGAATTGGGCAAGTTGTGCAATAATTGAGTTGTTCATAAATTTCAATTGTAATTTTCAATGGAGGCTGTATGGCTAAGATTACACGTGAAGACGCACTTGAATATCATCGTTTGAAGGGCAAGCCTGGCAAATTGGCGATTGTGCCGACCAAGCCGATGGATACGCAGCGTGATTTGGGGCTTGCATATACACCTGGCGTGGCTGAGCCAGTGCTGGCGATTGAGACAAATCCCGAAGATGCTTATGAATACACTTCAAAAGGCAACTTGGTGGCGGTGGTTTCCAATGGCACAGCAATTTTAGGTCTCGGAGACCGCGGCGCTTTGGCGAGCAAGCCTGTAATGGAAGGCAAGGCGGTGCTGTTTAAGAAGTTTGCGGATGTTGATGTGTTCGATATTGAACTCAATTCGCATGACCCTGATGAAATTATTAAAATTGTGGCGGCGATCTCCCCGACTTTTGGCGGGATCAATCTCGAAGACATTAAAGCACCCGAATGTTTTTACATTGAAGAAGAACTCAAGAAGATGCTGGATATCCCTGTCTTCCATGATGACCAGCATGGAACAGCGATCATCTCCTCAGCTGGGCTGGCGAACGGATTGGAAATCGTCGGCAAGAAGCATGAGGATATTCGCATTGTGATCTCTGGCGCAGGGGCGGCGGCAATCTCTTGTGCCGAGTTGGCGATCCGCTGGGGTGTGAAGCGTGAGAATATCATGCTGTGCGACAGCAAGGGCGTTGTCTATAAAGGACGTCAGGTTGGCATGAACAAGTACAAGGAGCGTTTCCTTGTGGATACCGATGCGCGCACTTTGGCTGATGCCCTGCACGGCGCAGACGTGTTCTATGGTTTGTCCATTGCGAATGTGTTGACGCCAGAGATGATCAAGACCATGGCGCAGGACCCGATTGTGTTTGCCATGGCGAACCCTGACCCGGAGATCAAGCCTGAGCTGGCGCGGGCATCGCGTAAGGATGTGATCATTGCGACAGGACGCTCCGATTATCCAAATCAAGTCAATAATGTGTTGGGATTCCCGTTCATCTTCCGCGGTGCGTTGGATATCCGTGCCCGGCAGATCAACGACGATATGAAGTTCGCAGCTTCCCAGGCTTTGGCGGCATTAGCCAAAGAGGATGTGCCAGATTCCGTGGTGCGTGCGTATGGCGGCGTGGCGATGAAGTTTGGACGTGAGTATATTATTCCCAAACCGCTTGATCCGCGTGTACTGTTGTGGGAAGCTCCCGCCGTTGCCGAGATGGGAATGAAGACTGGTGTGGCGCGCAAGCAGGTTGACCTTGATGAGTATCGCGAGCAGTTGGCGTACCGTCAGGGCAAGGGCGAGCGCATCCGCTATTTCTTCCAGAACAAGGCTCAATCTTCAGGCGGCACAAAACGCGTGGCTTTTGCGGAAGGCGAAGAGCAGAAGATCATTCGCGCCGCGCACCAAATTCAGGAAGACGGCATTGCCACTCCTGTTTTGATCGGTCGTAAGAGCGTGATCGAAGAGCAGATTAAGAATTTAAGTATTGATTACGATCCTGAGATCGTTGACCCAGAGCAGTTCCCCAAGATTGATGAATATGCCAAAGGATATTATGAATTGCGTCAACGCAAGGGCACGATGATGCATGATGCCATCAAGAAAGTGCGTGACCCCAACATCCTCGGTTCGATGATGGTGAAGATGGGCGATGCCGATGCGTTCATCTCCGGTCTCACTTTTGATTATCCTGAAGTGATCCGTCCTGCTTTGCAAATTCACCACACGGCTCCTGGTGTGGCGCTTGTTGCGGGCGTATATATCATGATCTTTGAAGAAAAAGTTTTCCTCTTCACAGATGCCACCGTGAATATTGACCCGACTGCCGAAGACCTGGCTGAGATCGCCTTGCTTGCGGCTGATTATGCTGTGCAGCTTGAGATTGACCCGCATGTAGCATTCCTCTCGTTCTCGAACTTTGGTTCCACGCCGCATCCACTCTCGAACAAAGTCCGCAAGGCTGTAAAACTGGTGAAGGCGCGCCGACCTGACCTGCGCGTGGATGGTGAGATGCAGGCAGATACTGCCGTAGTCCCAGAGATCGCAGAGGAGCGTTACCCGTTCAGCGCGGTGAAAGATGCAAATGTACTGGTCTTCCCGTCGCTTGAGTTTGCGAACATCGCATACAAGCTTTTGGCCCGCCTCGGCAACGCCAAAGCGATTGGTCCAATTTTGCTCGGCGTGGGCGCACCCGTGCATGTTTTACAAACAGGTGACGATGTGAATGCCATCGTGCAGATCGCCTCCGTGGCTGTGATGGATGTGATGGGACGCGAGAAGTAGTTTGTAACAACAACGGCTTTCAGTTTAAATAAAAAAAGCGCGATGCAATTTGCATCGCGCTTTTTGAAAACCTGTTTTATTCCGAGCTTTCGCTCTTCTTCGTGGATTTACTTTCAGCAGGCTTACTTTCTTTGGGTGTGCTTTCCTTTTCACTGTCAGCCTTTTTCACGCTGGAAGTATCTCCCGAAGGTGACTTGTGGTCTGTGGCGTAAAAGCCCGAACCCTTGAAAATGATCTTGGTTGGTGTGATGACCTTTTTTAATGCCTTCTTGCGGCACTCGGGACAGGTCTTCAATGGTATGTCGGTGAATGACTGGTGGCGCTCAAATTGCACTCCACAATTTTCACAACGATAAGTATAGACTGGCATTTTTTCTCCTTGCATATCTTTCGGAACAACTAGTGTAGAGATTATAGCTTGCATGGTAGTGTGTGACAAGTCTTAGACGCGGCATGTTATAATTTTCTAACAAAAGTGGCAGTTACTTTCGCATAAGCGGGTGACTAATACTAAATCCTGGAGAATTTCATGCTGAAAATCGAGATTACCTATTGTGCGGTTTGACATTACACCAATCGGGCCGTGAGCCTGGTGGATGAATTACTAAAGAATTACGAGCACCTCATTGAATCAGTGGCACTCATTCCCTCGGACGAGGGCAGGTTCGAGGTTAGCGTGAACGGGAATTGGTCTTCTCAAAATTGCAGTTGAAACGTCATGCAGAAGCGGGCGAGATCGTCAAATCTCATTATCAAAAATTGTTTCGTAAGCAGGATTCAGACATTCTGAATTTATTAAAAGGATAACTAATGGCAAAAAAAGGCAGAGTATTTTCGGGCGCGCGCCCAACGGGGAAGCAGCATCTTGGAAATTATTTGGGTGCGATGAAAAATTATGTGGCACTCCAGGATGATTACGAGTGTGTTTACTGCATTGTGGATGTTCACGCCCTGACCACGGTTGAGACTACACAGGAGCTAAAGCAGAACACATTGGAAATGGCTCTGGATTGGCTTGCCGCAGGGATGCGCCCTGAAGACTCGATCATTTTTGTGCAGTCACATGTCCCGCAGGTGATGGAGTTGCACACTTATCTTTCGATGGTGACGCAACTTGGCAAGTTGACCGATTTGCCGACTTTCAAAGAGAAGATTCGCCAACAGCCTGAAAATATTAATTATGGGCTGGTCGGCTACCCTGTGCTGATGACCGCGGACATCGTTCTTTACAAAACGGATGTTGTCCCAGTCGGCATTGACCAGGCTCCGCATCTTGAGTTCGCGCGCGAGATCGTGCGCTCGTTCAATTATCGTTACAAGACCAAGGTCTTGATCGAGCCGCAAGTGAAGCATACCGAAGTGTTGAAAGTGCTTGGCATTGACGGCAAGGATAAGATGGGCAAGAGTTTGAACAATCACATCGAACTCGCCACCACACCCGAAGCGACTGTCAAACGTGTGAAGGAAATGGTCACCGACCCTGCACGGCAGAGACGCACCGATCCGGGCAACCCCGATGTATGCAACGTGTTCACCATGCACAAGCTCTTCTCTCCCCAGGAAGAGATCGACATGATCAATGTTGAATGCCGCAAGGCAGGCATCGGTTGTGTGGATTGCAAACTTCGTTTTGCCAATAACCTGAACAAGCATCTTGAGCCTTTCCGCGCCAAACGGGCAGAACTTGCTTCCGACCCCAATAATATTCAAGACATCCTGAACGATGGCGCAAAACGCGCCCGTGCGATCGCTGAACAGACGATGATCGAAGTGCGCGAGGCGATGCAGCTTCCGTAGTGAGCGAACGAGTAAAAAGTGAGAAGTAAAAAGTAGGAAGTACACACCTTCTCACTTTTTACTTCTCACTCTCAACTTTCTCCCCCATGCGTTTACTAATCCAACGAGTTTCCCAGGCAAGTGTAATTGTAGAACAGCAGACCATTTCCAAGATTGGAAAAGGTCTGCTGATTTTATTGGGTATAGGTCACGGTGATGGGGAGGAGCAAGCGGCATTTCTGGCTGAAAAAACGGCGAACCTGCGTATCTTTGAAGATGAGCAAGGCAAGACCAATCTCTCAGTGTTGGATGTGAAAGGTGAAGTCATTGTCGTCTCGCAATTCACTTTATATGCAGACACGCGCAAAGGACGCCGCCCCTCTTTTACCGATGCGGCATTGCCCGAAGTTGCTTCCCCGCTTGTGGAACGCTTCGTTGAATTATTGCGCGGTCATGGCGTTCCGACTCAAACAGGTCAATTCGGCGCACACATGCAAGTGGAAATCCATAACGACGGACCTGTGACCATTTGGCTGGAGAAATGAAAAAGACACCCAACGCTTTCCAAAAAATAATCCACCGCTTTCTTATGCTGCGCCCAGTCTCAGCCTTTCTTGCTGTCAGTCTATATCGTCTGGATACTTTGATATTAAAGATCTCAAAGGGCAAGCACACCATGGCGGAAATTGTCGGGTTGCCCATGATCGAGATCACCACCACAGGCGCAAAGACAGGCGAAGCGCGCACCATGCCCCTGGTCAGCCTCATTGACGGGGAAAAGATCGCGTTGATCGGCTCGAACTTTGGACGCAAAACCAATCCTGGCTGGTATTACAACCTCAAAAAAAATCCGCAATGCACAGTGCTGGTCAACGGACACACCCAAACTTATCTTGCGCGCGAGACGCAAAACGGGGAACGCCAAAAATATTGGGACATGGCTGTCTCACTTTATAAAGGATATGAGCTTTACAGAATCCGCGCTTCTCACCGCCAGATCCCCGTGGTGATTTTGGAGCCGGTTAAATAATTGTCAAGATGAGAATTTCATGATAAAGTTGCGTTGTAGGATGCAAGTGGCTTTTCGTTGTGGAAGTATCAAGACATGTTCCAAAGCACTACCTTTGAGTTGTTTTGTTTAACCGCCCGATGAAAGACATACTGCGTCACCTTATTTTTTATTTTGCTTAGGAGGCAAAAAATGTCTGATCGTGTAATCGGTACGGTTAAATGGTTCAATGGCACAAAAGGTTTCGGATTCATCGAACGCGAAGGCGGCCCCGATGTTTTCGTCCACTTCTCTGCCATCAAAGGCGAAGGCTTCAAGAACCTGCAGGAAGGCCAAAAGGTGGAATTCACCATCGAGAAAGGCCCCAAGGGTTTGCAGGCTGCTGACGTCGTAGTTCTGTAATTCTGAACCAACCAAACCAAAAAAGAGTCCCGCTGAAAAGCGGGGCTCTTTTTTTTATTTATGAATTCCGTCCTGAGCGTAGTCGAAGGACAATTTCAACTATTATCTGTTGGAAATTTCACCCGTCAGTTTGATTAATGATTAATGAGCCGAACGCGAAGTCGACCCTGCGGGCGGCTCCACATCTCAAGCAGACGCTTCGCGCGGCAGCCATAAACTGGCATCTGTTTCAACAGCCATTGCCCCCGCTGACAGCATGTCTGCTGCATCCTGTTCCGTCCATACGCCGCCTGCGCCGATGATGGGCATCCCGATCATCGCCGCCGAGTGGACAATATCCAATGAGCGCGGAAATATGGACTGACCATACAACCTGCCTGTGATCAATTTATTTTCATCATTCATCAACGCCCCGCGCGGACTTGTCATGCTGATCGCCGCCGCGCCTTCCTGCATCAAACGCGGACCGAGAGATAGGACTTGCTCGGATGGCAGTGAAAATATCAACGGTAATTCGCCCACACACATTTCCAAATTTAATAGAAAAATATCGTCAGTTAATAACGGAGCAAAGCCAAGCTCAACCGCCATCACGTTCTCGATGCCTTCGAGCATTTGCACCATGCGCATGGTTTCTTCGGGACGGTCAGCCATGAGATTTACGATGATGGGAATATCCGCGCGGTTCCAGCGTGCCTCGTGTTTTTTGAGCACAGCCGAGAGTCCAGGATTCGGCAAGCCTGTGTGCAGCAGGAATCCGCCTGGGAACTCGATCAAGGCTGGATGGGCAGTGGGCATGCGCGGGCGGAGAGAGATCGGATTCGTCACGAATGCACCGAAACGGTTCAGACTTCCGAAGTCTCCAAGACTTCGGAAGTCTGGCGCGAATCCAAGTGATCCCGCCGCATTCATGATTGGTTTGCTAAAATATAAGTCGCGTTTCATTTTGATGTTTCATGTCGTTGCGAGGGCGACGCACGAGCCGAAGCAATCTTTCAAATGATTGAGATTGCTTCGTCGAGAAGTGCGCTCCTCGCAATGACGATATTGACTAGGAGAATTATGCAACCCTTACAAGGAATTCGTGTGTTGGATTTGAGCCGCGTGCTCGCTGGTCCCTATTGTACGATGGTTCTCGGTGACTTGGGAGCGGATGTGATCAAAGTGGAGCCGCCCGAAGGCGATGAGACGCGCGGTTGGGGACCGCCGTTTGCAGAAGGGGAGAGCGCGTATTATTTGTGTGTCAACCGCAACAAGCGCGGAATTGTGATCAACTTGAAAAGTGACGAGGGCAAAAATATTTTGCGTGACCTTGCCACTGCAAAGCGATGTGCTGGTTGAAAATTTCCGCCCAGGCACGCTGGAAAAATTTGGCTTGGATTTTGCAACCCTGCATGAGTTGAATCCGAAGTTGATCTATTGCTCGATCACTGGCTTTGGACAGACAGGTTCCATGCGCGACAAGCCAGGCTATGATTTTATGATCCAGGCGCTGGGCGGATTGATGAGCATCACGGGTGAACCCGAGGGCGAGCCGATGAAAACAGGTGTGGCGGTTGTGGATTTGTTTGCGGGACAGAACGCGATCATCGCCATTCTTGCCGCCTTGCAAGCACGCACGCTGACGGGTCGCGGACAGCACCTTGACATTGCCTTGTTCGATTCGCAATTGGGCTGGCTGGCGAATGTGGCAAGTAATTATTTGATCTCTGGCAAACTGCCAAAACGCCACGGCAACGCGCACCCGAACATTGTGCCGTATCAAAGTTTTCAAGCCAGTGACGGTTGGTTTGCAATTGCGGTGGGAAATGATAAACAATTTGAAGCCTTGTGCAAAGTCATTGGTAAATTGGAATGGGCGGGTGACCCGAGATTTGCGAAAAATTCAGCACGTGTGGAAAACCGCGAAGTGATCATCCCCTTGCTGGCTGTCCATTTTCAAGACTGCTTCTGTTTCTGAGTGGTTGACGAAACTGGACGAAGCCCAAATCCCATGCGGACCGATCAATAACTTTGAGCAGGTCTTTTCCATGCCGACTGTGAAAGAACGCGAGATGCTGGTGAAAATGGATCATCCCACCATTGGTGAGTTGCCTTTGGTCGGCTCGCCGTTGAAGATGAGCGATACGCCCGTGGAATATCGCCTCCCGCCGCCGTTGATGGGGGAGCATACGGAAGAAGTATTGAGGGAGTTGGAATATCGGATTGATGGAAGGAAAGAGTAAAACAGTGAACTAAAAATAATTGGGTTTATACTATCCCCAACGTTTGTTTGCTCCAGAGTTGCTGACGCAAACCGATTACGATATTTGTCAGGATATTTATAGATGAGCTCTTCCTTAAGTACAAAATTCCGTGAAACCGTGGTTCCAATATTAATATCTGTGATCGGGACAATAATAGCTTTGTTTCCAAGCAATCCCAGTAATGCGACTCTGCCTTCACGCGACTCTGGTGTGTTCCTCTATGTAGGCTGGCGTTTTTTGAATGGTGATATTCCCTATCGGGATGTCTGGGATCATAAGCCTCCGCTGATCTATTTTGTAGATGCTCTTGGAATAGCCCTGGCTCCCAATTCTTTATGGGGTGTCTGGTTTCTCCAGGCCATTTTTATTTTTTTCACACTGCTTATTATTTATAAATTAATCGATAGGGAGTTCGGAATATACGCTGCCCTTTCAGGAATAATCATATTCATATCAGGTCTTTTGACAATTCTTGATATGGGAAATGTGACTGAAGAATACGCCCTGGTATTTCAGGTTTTATGTTTTTGGTTATTCGTCAGCGCCGGGAGGAAGGATTTCCCTGTTCGCACTTCATTTTGGATCGGGTTGTTCGGTGGATTAGCCTTTAATTTCAAGCAAACTACAATAGGAATATGGATAACGTACGCCCTTTTTTTACTGGTGATCCGACTGTTCCAGAGGAAGTCACCTTTCAAAGATCTTCTGTCCCTGGCGGCAGGATGGGCGATCCCGTCAATCGTATTTGTTATAGCTTCTGCGAGTCAGAACGCATTACCAGATTACTGGGAACAGGTCTTCCTGTATAATTTTACATACATAGGTAAACATGAAGGGATCAGGAGATTGGTTCCAGTGTTTATCAAAGGATTTGCATATTTGCGTAACGGCTGGGTTCTGTATTTGACCATCCTTGGCTGGCTGGCAGGACTTGGATATGTTTGGTTCAAGCGAAAGAGTTTTGCGGAAATCCCCCTTTTGATCCTCATTGCGCTTATCAATTTGCCAATTGAAATACTCCTCATCTTGATTTCAGGCCGTTCAATCCTTCATTATTACCTAACTCCTTTGCCGGTCATGGCAATCCTGACCGGAGTATTGGTTTACACTGTGCCGTTCCTGATCGGCAAAATCCCTGGCATGCCTTCTCAAACGATCCAGAGATGGGTTCCGGGAATCATGTTGGCAGTTGTTGTGCTTGGTCAATTTGGACAGATTAAAGCTTACCCTGAGCATGTCCGTGAGTTGAACGAAAACAATTATGCTCCTGTAGTTGATTACATTGTAAAAAACACAAACGAGGATGATAAGGTTTTGATCATCGGTGCGGAAAGCGTTGTGAATTTCCTCGCACGCCGCGAGGCGCCCACACGCTATGTTTACCAGTATCCGCTTGCGCTTCTGGGGAGACGCCCAATGTTTGAGGAATATTTCAATCAAATCCTGGAGAACAAACCCACCTTGATCATTGACACCCGCGGACGAGCCCAGCTGGATGAAAAGCTTTATGTGCCGCTGCAAAAGCGGTCTCAAGTTGTGCGGGATGGGGTCAAGTACCTGGGTGAAAATTACGAACAGGTTGCGCAATTCGGTGAGTGGTTTGTGTATAGGCTGGCAGAAGAGTAGTCCATAATGCCAGCAATGACGCTTAATGGAAAACTGGATGAAGCCCAGATCCCATGCGGAATATCGCCTCCCGCCGCCGTTGATGGGGGAGCATACGGAAGAGGTGTTGAAGAGTTCGGGTATCGGGATGATGGGAGGAAGGTATAAAATTCTAAACTCTAAATAATTGGGTTTATACTATGCCCAACGATTTTTTATTTCAGAGCCAATGACACAAACGGTTAAGGTAATGAACAGAGTCATTGCATTTGAAATCTTCATATTTGCGTTGGCACTCTTTCCTTCAGTTAATAAAGGATTAAAATAATGTCAGAAGAACAACAAATGAGAAAAGTTATTTTTGCAATCAATATCACGATAGACGGCTACTGTGGCCATGAAGACGGGATCGTCGACGACGAATTGCACGAGTACTTTACCGGGCTCTTGCGTGATACAGGCGTTGAAATTTTCGGACGCAATACGTATCACTTGATGTATCCGTACTGGCACGATGTCGCAGTGAATCAATCGGAATCGAAAGTGACCAACGAATTCGCACGTATATTCGATTCCATACCAAAGATCGTCTTTTCAACGACGTTGAAGAGCGTAGAGTGGAACAACACGACGCTCCTCCACTCAAATCTTCGAGAAGAGATTATGAAGTTAAAACAACAGCCAGGAAAAAATATTTCCATTGGTGGACTGAACATCGCATCGCAAGTTGCACAATGGGATCTCATCGACGAGTATCACTTTGTCGTTCACCCGATCATTGCGGGAAAAGGTCCCCGCTTGTTCGATACGGGCAGGAACCTTACATTAAAACTTGTCGGGTCAAAAACGTTTCGTTCGGGAGTTGTTGCGTTACATTATAAGAAATAATTCTTTATGGAACCAAGGGATTGCTGTTCGGTTCCATCGGTTTGGAAAGAGCCAGGCACGTATCTCTAACGGTTGGCATTATCGATCTCCTGATGAGTAGTGCTGCCTGGCGTGGTTGGTCAATTCTTCGGGGAGACGCTTCAAACAATGCACCTGAATCACGCGAGATGCTGGTGAAGATGGATCATCTCACCATTGGAGAGTTATGCCGTTGAAGATGAGCGATACGCCCGTGGAATATCGCCTCCCGCCGCCGTTGATGGGGGAGCATACGGAAGAGGTATTGAGGGAGTTGGGGTATGGGAAATGAGAAAAATATAAAACTAAACTCTAAATAATTGGGTTTATACTATGACCAATGTTTGTTTGCCTCAGAGTTGCTGAAACAAACAATTGAGGTAATTGTTGTTATCAAAATCAAAAATTTATAACTATAGCTTCTAATTTGCAAATTACAAATATCATTTGCACGAAAAGATAATAAATCAGATGGAAATATGAATATAAGATCCAGCTTAAAGTAAAATGCGTTGGCTAAGAGTTGCTAGTTGTGTATATAATTGTGGCAATTGTTCGGGGAATATTGCTTTGGATTTTCGAATTATCTAGGCAATAAAGGATATCAGACATTTATGTATCAATATCTAAAGATTAAGCTTCTTTAGTTATAGTGATCTATGGTTTTGTCTATTGTTTGGGAGTTTTATACTCAAAGTGCGCATTTATGCTGAGATAACTAATCAAACTTGATTTCTTATGATGTTGGTCAGGCAGTGAATTGATAAGCGTACAAAGATAAATGAGGAACTTAGTAGTATTGGGATAAGTAATTATAAGGCAAAACTATAACTTTTTAGTTTTCATTGTTTATAGCAATACTTGAAGTTAAGTCAAATTACAAAGCATTGTCAGATTATGCAAAAAGGAGAAACACTAAAGCTACATTTACTATTTCCGAAAGAACAATAAAGAACTGATGACATATGAAGGCTATAGGTATAGATGGTCTAGAATGAAGACCATCTGCGCAATTAGCAAGAATGATTGAGTCAAAATATGAAATTGTTTCTGAGGAAGGTAGAAAAACAAGTCGTCAACAATGACGCATAATTTACTTAATACTATGCATGTTTACATTATTAGGATATATATCAATATCTCGAAGATGCATTTTAAAGATAAAAGAAAGCATTGTGAAGTCACAAATTAATGACATTACAATAAAACAGATATCCAATAATTTTCACACAGAGGATAGTGAGAAAATATTGATGAATTAAAGTCCTATACCTGACAAGAATTATCAGAAAAGATAAAGAAATATCATTTAAAGTCAAAAGACGTGCTAAAGTCAAAAAGTAGATACGCACAATATTGCTGAAAAATGTATGTCGAATAGGACTAAATCCTAACCCGCTAGGTTCTAGGTTCAAGTCCTAGAAAAGAGAATAAAATCTGATAACATAAAAAACCTCCGAGTTCGTTCAAAGAACTCGGAGGTTTTGCTTTTACACCGTCTCAACCAACCCCATGATTTGCAGCATCTCTTCGTTGGTGGAGCATTTGAAGAAATCAAGTCCGCGCTTTTTGGCTTCTTCAAGCCAGCAGTTTTTCTAAAGAAGCAACTGCGATCAGGTTTGAAACGGGGGAAAATTAGAGAATACTAAGACGGCAATAATACCTTGACAGACATAGTAATATGTTGTATATTACACCTATGGAGATAACACTATGACCGATAACAAGATTTCTTCGGACCTGCTCAGAGGTCACACGGATACGATCATCCTGAAGCTGCTGATGGATGGCGATAAATATGGATACGAGATTTCAAAACTGGTCCAAACAAATTCCCAAAGCGAGTATGAGCTGAAGGAAGCTACCATGTACTCGAGCCTGAAGCGGCTGGAGAGTGACGGCAGCATCACTTCCTACTGGGGTGATGAAACCCAGGGGGGAAGAAGGAAGTACTACCGGGTCACTGAAAAAGGAAAACAGACCTATTTTGAAAACAAAAGCAATTGGGAATACGCAAAGCGCGTACTCGATAACTTATTATAAGGAGATGTGATGTTATGAATGAGAAACTTACAAACTATTTGGACGGCGTTTTTGCGCCTTACGATGGAGTAAAAAGCGTCGCCGAACTAAAGGCTGACCTGCTCTCCGATTTGCAGGAGCGATTCAACGAGCTCAAAGCCGAGGGCAAGGACGATGAAACGGCCTTCGAGATGACCATTGATAGCATCGGCGACATTGAGCAAACGGTACAGGAGGTGGCCGACCTATCCCGCTCGCTGGAGCGGCAGTTGTTGATCAACTTCAGCGCGAGCAATTTGCCAAAGAGCGATTTCACGGGCGTTACTGCACATAAAGGAAAATTTGAAGCCAGCGCACTGCGCGGCTCCAACTTTGCGGGCGCGGATCTTAACTGGCAGCTCGTTTAAAAGCAGCGATGTGCGGCGAAACCAATTTCGACGGTACAAATCTGACCGACTGCACCCTATCCGTCAGTGACCTGACGGATGCGAGTTTCAACAAGAGTATTCTTGTTCGCACCGAAATCAACACGTCAGGGCTGGCTCGGGCAAAATTCACCAATGTAAAAATGACCGATGTAAAGTTGAACATGATCGACCTCAGAGAAACGATCATTGAAAACTGTATCTTTAACGGCGTGGACTTCAAATACTGCGATTTGCGAGGGCTGTGCCTGGACGGGCAGACCTTTATTGGTGTCAAGTTTGACAAGACAGCGCTGAACGAAGTTACGTTTAAGGGTGCGACCCTTAGAAATGTGTCCTTCCTTGCACCGTGGACCTGGTCTACCTGGTCCAAGAAATATTACCGTGCCATCAAAACCATCAACTTTGACGGCGCGACGATGGATAAGCTGACCTACAACGTGCTCAAAGGCATGGAGGCCGATTTATCAAAGGTTACTATTATATAAGGGTGGAAAAAGGCAGTATTTTCGCCCTGCTCGGCTCCAACGGCGTGGGCAAGATAAAGATTGTCAATATCCTCCGAGTTCTTAGGAACTCGGAGGATTGCTTTTACACTGTCTCTACCAATCCCATGATTTGCAGCATCTCTTCAGTGATGGAGCATTTGAAGAAATCAAGTCCGCGCTTTTTGGCTTCTTTCATCTGGCTATGTTGATTTTTGCATTTCGATGTGATAATGGTAACCATGAGCGATAACAAAAAGCTGAACTACTACCTGGATGCGTGGAATCTTTCGAATCCGCAGCTTCTCACGCAGACGATGACCAGTCACATCTACACCGTCACGCACGACACCGAAACAGTCATCCTCAAACTGCTATCTGCATCAGAAACGGAGGAGCAGCGCGGCGCGGCATCGCTGCGTTATTTTGATGGTCGTGGAGCGGTGCGCCTCCTGCATTACGATGAAGGCGCACACTTGATGGAATATGCCGCAGGTGACGAACTCGTGACTCTGGTCGAGCGCGGCGAGGATGAAAACGCCACGCGGATCATCGCGCAGGTGATCAAGCAGCTTCACAGCGTCCCTCAAGATGCCCCGCGTGATGGCCTGTTCATGCTTGATCGCTGGTTTGGGGAGTTGTTCAACAAAGCGGCGGCGGACAGGCAGGCGGGCATCGACTCTATCTATGTGCGGAGTGCCTCTCTCACCCAGCGGCTGCTCGCTGATCCGCGTGAGGTGCGCGTGCTGCACGGCGACATCCATCACCGCAACATTCGGCAGTCATCACGCGGCTGGCTCGCCTTCGACCCAAAGGGCGTGTGCGGCGAGCGCACCTACGACTGTGCCAATACACTATGCAACCCGGCCATGCCTGAGATCGTCCACAACGAAACCCGCCTGCTGACCAATGCTGCAATCCTTGCGGATATGCTCGAAATTGACCTCTCGCGTGTGCTGGCTTTCACCTACGCGTACGCCTGCTTAAACGCAAGCCAGTGGTTACTGCGCCTTGGTATGGATGATGTCGCGGAAGATTTCATACAGTGGCACCTCAAGGTCGCTGTGATCATCGAGCCGCACCTTGATCTGCCGTGAGATAAAACCTGCTTTGCATTTTCTAAACAATCTGGCTTGGATTTAATCCCCTTTTTTCGAAGGTAAAATCTCGATCATAAAAAATCTGCCGAGTTCTCCATGAACTCGGCAGATTGCTTTTACACCGTCTCAACTAACCCCAAAATTTGCAGCATCTCTTCATTGGTGGAGCATTTGAAGAAATCAAGTCCGCGCTTTTTGGCTTCTTCCGCTTCGGCTGCCTCAAGCCGTTTTATTTCATCTTTGTTGATGACAGGTTTGCTCAGGCTGTTTATTTTTGCATTAATTGCATTTCCATCAGCGCCATTGGGCTGGCGTGTTTGCAAAAATTGCTCGATAGCCTTCGCCGCATTTGTTCCGTCTCTGCGGGCGTAACCGACCAGTCCGTTGCTGGCTTTGCGCGCCCATCCGCCGATGAATACTCCATCCACAGGGGTTTCAAAAGATACGCCATCTATGGGGAAGCGCGGTTCACGCTGCTGGACGAATTCATTTTTCGAGGTCTGCAAGCCGAGCGAATCATCGATCGTGTCGCCGATGGCAAAGATGACCGTGTCCACGTCAATGGTGCGCTTGACGCCTGTCCCTTTTGCGCCGATCTGCCCGTCCTTGTCAACCAGGATATTATCTTCCATTTCCAATTTGGTCACTTCGCCGTTCTCGCCGATCATGGCGGTGGGGGAGGCGAGGAAATCAAAATAAAGTTTGCCGTCGGTGTCGGCGGTCTTGGGGTCTGCTTTCGCTAGTGAATTTAAAACTTTTTTCCGACCAATTTCAGGGTCCTGATTGACCGCTTGCAGGATGGGTAGCGTGCGCTGCATTTCCTGTTCGAACGCATCCAGGTCCAAATAAGAAATGATATGCTTCATTTCATCCTTGGTGAAATTTACTTCGGCGGGTCCGCGCCTGTTGACGATGATCACTTCATCCACATGTTTCTTTTGGATGAGATGCCGCGCAACGTCCACCATCACATTGCCTGCGCCAATGATGGCACAGCGTTTTCCAATGCGGAATTTTTTCTGGCTGTAAGGCGGCAGGCTGTTATAGCCATAGACAACGTCTTTTGCGTGGTACACACCATCCAGTTCCTCGCCTGGCAAGCCAAGCCATTTGGTGCCTTGCGCGCCTGCGGCAACAAGAATGGCATCGAATCCAAAGTTGCGTAATTCATCAAACGTAAAATCGCCGTTGTTGGCGATCAGTACGTTGCCGTAATAATCAAGGTTGGGGTTTTCCAGCGCGATGCGAAATTGCTTGCGAAGCATCTCTTTCATATTATGCTTGTCAGGATAAATACCATATTCCACCAAACCGCCTGGTTTTATATCACGGTTAAAAACAGTAACATGCACACCCTGTTCAGCCAATTCACGCGCGGCAAACAGCCCTGCCGGTCCCGCCCCAATTACCGCAACACGATAAATTGCATCCATTTTTTTGCCTCCGAAAAATAATTGAATTAGATAAATGCTGTCAAATTATATTTTTTTATTTGATAAATTACAAGTCGTTATCTGGACTCTAATGAATTGTTCATAATTGCACGAACAATTCATTGGTCGAAAAAATGCACGAGAAGTTCCTGGCGAACGTATTAGACCTTTCTTAAAAAATAAGCCGGGGAATAATCATGGCGCATCTGTGTTAATATTAACCAAATGTTATCATTGATTGAATTTTTCCTCGATAGGAGAATTGTGTGATGGATGAAACCAAAGACGACCCAGGCAAAAAAATGCGTACTTTGTTGGCTGGAGATAAATCATCTCCGCTTGACCGCCTGCCGAAAAAAGCGAATGGCACTTCTTCTGTTCCACCAAAAGAGGAAAAAGTGGCGGAGCCTCAGACAGAATCAATGGAGCGACTCTCCATCAAAGGATATATCGCCTCAAGCTTCGCGTGCGCCCAAGCCTGCTTCGCCTTCGAAGGACAATAAATTTAACTTTGGGCCTGCCTTCTGGACGATAGCGAGTATCATATCGCTTACTTTCAATGTCGTCTTGCTCATTATTCTGCTTGCAGTTTTGCAAAACCTGCGTATCCTCAAACTTGGCAGTGCCATGGATATTGGCAACGGCTTGCTGGGCGGCTTATATACCAATTTTGAAAAAATGGACAATGCTCACATCACAAAGACCATTCCTGTTAACACCACGATCCCTGTGAAGTTTGACCTGCCACTTAATCAACAAACGAATGTGGTTTTGAGTGAGAACGTGACCATAGCGAGAGCCCTCGTCACCGTGAATACAGGTGGATTGAATATCACAAATGCATTAGCCACCATCGTCCTGCCCGAGGGAACCACCCTCCCAGTCTATTTGAACTTGACCGTCCCTGTGGATACGACAGTGCCAGTTGTACTGGATGTTGAAGTGGATATCCCATTGGCTGAGACACAATTACACGAACCCTTTTCTGGTCTGCAGGAAGTTGTCAAACCGTTTTATTGTATGGTCAATCCCACCGCAGTTAAGTTGGATGGTCAGCCAGTTTGTGAATAATGGTAAATATAAATATTTGGAGTTGAATGGAAAATAAGATTAAGCAAGTCACCCTTAAAAATGGCATGAAGGTAATGCTCAAAGAGATACACACTGCGCCCATCATCTCCTCATGGATTTGGTATCGCGTCGGTTCACGGGATGAATCCACGGGGAAAACAGGTCTTTCACATTGGACAGAGCATATGCAGTTTAAAGGTACAAAAAAATTCCCTGCCAATGTTCTCGATAAAGCCATCTCGCGCGAAGGCGGACGTTGGAATGCTTCCACTTCGCATGATTTAACCCGTTATTATGAAACCATGCCCGCCGACAAGATCGATCTTGCCTTGCGCCTTGAATCAGACCGCATGAAGAACAGCACCTTTGATGCCAAGGAAGTCGCATCTGAGCGTACGGTGATCATCTCTGAGCGTGAAGGGCATGAGAACGATCCAATGTTCAGACTCACCGAAGCCGTCCAGCAGACTGCTTTCCGTGTGCATCCATATCACCACGAGATCATTGGCGACATGGCAGACCTGCATACGATCACACGTGATGACCTTTACGCTCATTACCGCAGGTTTTACGTCCCGAACAATGCGGTGCTTGCGTTGGCAGGTGATTTTGAAACCAAGTCCATGCTGAAGCGCATCAAGGAATTATTTGAGCCGATTCCAAAGGGACCTACACCGCCGCGGCTTGCCCGCCCCGAACCTGAACAGAAAGGGGAGGTCCGTCTTTCTGTTGAAGGACCTGGAGACACTACTTATATTCAAGTTGCGTATCGCTTTCCCAATGCCTCACATCCTGACTATTTCCCTCTTGAGGTGCTTGATAGTCTCTTAGGCGGAGCAAGCGGCCTTTCCAGCAAAACATCCCGCCTTTATCGTGCGCTGGTAGATAAGGAATTTGCAGTGGATGTATCTGGCTGGTCAGAAGCAACGATCGACCCTTTCCTTTATCGAATTACCATCGTCAACCACCCAAAACGCAAGCCAGAGGAAACAATAGCGGCGTTGGATGCTGAGATCAAAAAGTTGCAGGATGTCCTGGCGACTGAATCCGAGATCAAGCGCGCAGTCAAACAGGCGCGCGCAGTCTTTGTTTATGGCAATGAGAATATTACCAATCAGGCATTCTGGATGGGGTACGTGGAAATGTTCTCATCGTATGAATGGTATACAATGTATTTGGACAACCTTGCTAAAGTCACGCCGCAGGATGTTCAGCGCGTGGCGCGAAAATATTTTCAACCTGCGAGCCGCGTGATCGGCATATATATTCCGAAAGGTATGGAGGCTTAAGATGAAAAAAAATATCATAAAGCCATCTTTGCCGGGGACTAAGGATATTCATCGCGCAACGCTATCCAATGGCATCATTGTTCTTGCGCGTTCAAATTTTAATAGTCCGTCCATTAGCATGGGCGGGTACGTGCCTGCGGGCTCGATCTTTGAAAGTGATGAAAAGCTCGGCCTTGCAGATTTTGTCTCATCTTCTTTAATGCGTGGCACGCAAATGCGCACATTCGACGCCATCTATAATGAGCTTGAATTTGTCGGCGCAAGCATGGGGTTTGATTCGGGCGTGCACAATACGAGTTTTGGCGGCCGTTCACTGGTTGAGGATTTTCCGCTTTTGCTCAAACTGCTTTCCGAGTCACTGCAAGCGCCAACCTTTCCCAAAAATGAAATTGAAACATTACGCGCGCAAATACTTACCGGACTTGCCATCCGCGCACAGGATACGTCGGATATGGCGGCGATGGCTTTTGACCGCATGTTGTTCGAGGGACATCCGTACAGTAGACCTGCCGATGGATTTGTGGAAACGATCCAGTCCATTACGCGGAAGGATATGAAGGAATTTCACCGCCGCTACTTCGGACCGAGAGGCATGGTCATTGCAATCGTGGGAGCGATCGACCCGAAGAAAGCGGTCGAGGCGTTGGAAAATGTCCTCGGGGGCTGGCAGGTTCCAGGTCAGGTGGGTGCGCCTGAATTGCCCGCGCATAAACCTGTCAAGAAAACTGTTCGGCATCATCATGTTCTTGCGGGCAAGTCTCAATCCGATCTGGTGATCGGGATGATCGGTCCGAGGCGCAGGGACCCGGAATATTATTCCGCATCATTGGGCAATTCGGTGCTTGGTCAATTCGGCATGATGGGGCGCATTGGGGAGGTGGTGCGTGAGAAATCAGGATTGGCTTATTACGCTTCATCCAGTTTGAATGCAGGGACTGGCCCCGGCAGTTGGGAAGTGAGTGCGGGCGTGAACCCCAGGAATTTAAAGCAGGCGATTGACCTGATCGAAAAGGAATTGCGCCGTTTTGTAAAAAGCGGCGTGACAAAAGAGGAGTTGGCGGACAGCCAGGCAAATTACATTGGTCGTTTGCCGCTTTCGCTTGAATCAAATAACGGTGTTGCAGGCGCGCTTTTGAATATTGAGCGTTACGACCTCGGGCTGGATTTTTATCAGCGCTATGAGGGTATGGTGCGCGGCGTGACTCGCGATGAAGTGTTGGAGACTGCACGAAAATATATTGACCCCGATCGTTTGGTCATATCCACGGCGGGACCGTAACCTTTTATGAAGCTTTCCACTGGCGTTGACCTCGTTGACATTGCGCGCATTCGTGATGCGATTGATCGTCACGGTGAGCGATTTGTTGCGCGAATTTTTACTGAAACAGAACAACGCGAGAGCGGCGGGCGGGTTGCGTCTCTTGCAGCGCGGTTCGCGGCAAAGGAAGCCACAGCAAAAGCCCTGGGCTGTGGAATTGGTGATGTAGGTTGGCTGGAGATTGAAGTTAGGGGTGACGAGAATAATGCTCCGCATTTGTATTTGCACGGCGAAGGGCAGAAACTGGCGCAGAAGTTGGGGTTATCAAATTGGTCTGTGAGTTTGAGTCACACGGAGAGTCAGGCAATTGCGTTTGTGGTGGCAGTGGGGGATTCGTCCTCCCGAACAAGCGTCGGGACGGTGTGAGCGCAGTCGAAGGATATCACCATGTTATTTAAAAACACATCCCGCGACCAGTATTCGCGGGATGTTCGTAAAGACCGTTTGAGATGTAGTGAATAGCGAAGGACTTTGGTTATATTCCACTAAACCTCTTATTTTTGGTCCTCGACGCCGATCCAAAGGTGGCCAGGCATGACAGGTCGGTAAGGCCGAATGGTAAGTTTTCCCATTTCAAATTGCTTTTGTCCGCTTTCCAACATGCTGGGGTGCACGAGACAGATGTCTGGGATCTGCCCAAATTTTTTGCTGTAGTAATCCATTGCTTTTTGAATTTTAACACTCAATGTGGTGCGCGGATCATTATCAAACCATAACATTCCAGTATGCATGATATTTTCCTTTCTCTAATCAATTCCAGGGATCCAAAAGTTCAGCCAATTATTTCCTTCGCGCATGGTAAATTGTGATGCGGACAGGTTATCAAACATTTTGTTCGAGTTGTTCGCCGCGAAATGTGAGTCGCGTACATCGTGAATGCGTCCAAATAAGCGTGTGCGGAAGAAGCCAAGCCATGTTTCCATGTCCTGCGCGCGGCTTGCGTTAATTGTAACGATGGGCCAGACACGTCGGCTGGGTCCGCGCAGAAGAAGCCAGCGTAAGTTTTGCTCGGTTTGTTGGTCAAGTTTTGTAACCGCTTCAAGATCATCAATAAGAAGCAGGAGGGATTGCCCATCACCTTTATTGTTGTGCGCCCATGTCACAAGGGATTGCAGGAGTTCAGAGGTGTTATTCTCCTGAGTGGCATAGATCCCAACCATGCTTTGGCTGTCTCGAAAATTTTTCCATTCATCAGGGTGCTGGCTAATAATGCCAGATTGAACATCGGACGGGGTGTGTAATAATTCTGCGGCGCGCGCGATCATTTGCAGGAGTGCTGTTTTTCCGCTGGCTTGATCTGCCACGATAAGAATGGGACCTGGAATGGGATCATACAAGTCCAGTAGGACAGGCAAGCCGTCTTCTGCAAGACCGAGGAAGAGCGCTGTGCGGGGCAGTGGGGATGTGTCAGCGATGACAGCTCTCAAAGTAGGCAGACCAGATGTAGGCGTGGTCTGATGCGCTTGCTCTTCTTCAGCAAGTTCTGTTAATGCATCAATCATCAGGGAGAAACGGTTGGTTTTATCCATATTAGAACATCCGTTCTAATAATACATCCAATGATTTTAGTTGTCAAGGTTTGGATTTACCCTTTTTACATTTATTAATGATTGTGCAATTATCTTGACGCTGTGGATTGTTTTGGTATAATCCCCCTGCTTAATCGCTCGCCGACGTAGCTCAATTGGCAGAGCACCCGCCTTGTAAGCGGGAGGTTACGAGTTCAATTCTCGTCGTCGGCTCTGCTGTTGTTGACTGAAAAATGTTGGCTAGCGATCAGCAAAAATAATTTATCCCGGGCGGTTACCCAAGCGGCCAAAGGGGACTGACTGTAAATCAGTTGTCAGAAGACTTCGGAGGTTCGAATCCTTCACCGCCCACTACCGGAAAGTTTCCGGTCAGCACGTTAAGCCCTCATAGCTCAGTTGGTAGAGCACGCCCTTGGTAAGGGCGAGGTCACGGGTTCGAGTCCCGTTGAGGGCTCAGTTGCTGAAAAGCATTCTTGTCTAATATAAAAAGGAGTTTGACAATGGCGAAGGTAAAATTTGATCGGAACAAACCGCATCTGAATGTGGGCACCATGGGACACATCGATCATGGCAAGACGACATTGACAGCGGCGATCACCAAAGTAGCAGGTTTTTCAGGTCAGGCGGATTTCAAAGCCTACGACCAGATTGACAACGCCCCGGAAGAAAAAGCGCGCGGCATTACGATCAACATCGCGCATGTTGAATACCAGACGGACAAGCGCCATTATGCGCACGTGGACATGCCCGGACATCGTGACTACATCAAGAACATGATCACTGGTGCAGCCCAGGTGGACGGCGCGATTTTGGTTGTGGCAGCCCCGGATGGACCGATGCCGCAGACTCGCGAACATGTCCTGCTGGCTCGTCAAGTGGAAGTGCCCTCGATCGTGGTCTTCCTGAACAAAGTGGACATGATGGACGACCCCGAACTGCTCGAACTGGTGGAACTCGAACTGCGCGAACTGTTGACCAGCCAGGGTTTCCCGGGCGAGACGACCCCGATCGTGCGTGGATCGGCGAAACTGGCACTGGAAAGCACCAGCACGGACAAGAATGCACCTGAATATGCCTGTATTCTCGAATTGTTGCGCGTGGTGGATGAATACATTCCCGAACCGAAGCGTGACACAGACAAGCCGTTCATGATGTCGGTGGAAGATGTGTTCTCGATCAAGGGACGCGGCACGGTGGTGACGGGTCGTATTGACCGCGGCATCATCAAGATCGGCGAACCGATCGAGATCATTGGCTTGCGAGAGACGAAGAACTCGGTTGTGACGGGTGTGGAAATGTTCCACAAGCAATTGGATGAAGGCATGGCGGGCGACAACGTAGGCTTGCTGTTGCGCGGCATTGAACGAGAAGATGTGGAGCGTGGTCAGGTATTGGCCAAGCCGAAGTCGATCACACCGCACAAGAAGTTTTTGGCGGAAGTGTACGTGTTGAAGAAGGAAGAGGGCGGCCGTCATAAGGCGTTCTTCAGTGGCTATCGTCCGCAGTTTTACATCCGCACCATGGATGTGACGGGCGACATCACCCTGCCGGAAGGTGTGGAGATGGTGATGCCGGGAGACAACGTCAACCTGACGGTTGAGTTGATTGTGCCTGTTGCGCTTGAACAGGGTTCCAAGTTCGCTATTCGTGAAGGCGGTCTGACCGTTGGCGCGGGTGTCGTTACTAAGATCCTTTAGTAATTAGAAAGTAAGGTTAAGATGGCTTCCAAGAAAAAAGATGTCCGCCCGGTAATTACGTTACAATGCAATGATTGCAAGGAACGCAATTACACCACCGAGAAGAATCGCCGCAATGATCCAAATCGGTTGGAATTCAACAAGTATTGCTCACGTTGTCGCAAGCATACACAACACCGCGAGACCAAATAGTTTGTAAGGGTGGGGTTATAATATAACTCCACCCATATATAGGCCAGTAGCTCAATTGGCAGAGTCCTCGTCTCCAACACGAGTGGTTGTGGGTTCAAGTCCTACCTGGCCTGCCTGTGGCAAACGCCGCGTTGCGCGGCGTTTTAGCCGTAAATAAAGAGAAGGAGTATTGCCTTGGCTGAGAAAGAGAAGAAAGTCAAGAATAACGAAAACGCTATTCAGCGTTATCTACGTGAGACATCTGGAGAGCTTCGCAAAGTTAATTGGCCTACATGGCCTGAAGCAAAGCGTCTCACAGGACTCGTTTTGCTGGTAATGCTGGTTGTAGGCATTTTCCTTGCTGGTGTAGATTACCTTTCGGCCCAGGTGATTAATACAATGCTTGGTATTTAGTTTTGAATTGAGGATCTGATGGATTTACCGGAATCGCAAGAGCAATTTGAACAAGAACCGCAGGAACCAACGGATGAATTAGCCGAGGAGCAGTCTGCTCCTGTGGAGGCGAAGCATGCCGATTCTTCTGCGGATCAGAAACCTGCTGCGCGCTCCGAGACACAAATCCCAACCGATCTGCCTCTTATTGAGACAACAGTCGAAGGCCCAGCTTGGTATGTGATCCACTGCTATTCAGGGTACGAAAACAAGGTGCGCCACAATCTCGAGCAGCGTATTGAGACCATGGGCATGAAAGACATGATCTTCGATGTGGTAATTCCCACCCAGGAAGAAGTCGAAGTCAAAGATGGCAAACGCCGCACGGTGGAACGCCATATTTTCCCAGGTTATGTGTTGGTAAACCTGGCTCTTTCAGAAGAATCCTGGTATGTGGTTCGTAATACGCCTGGCGTGACTGGCTTCGTTGGTATGGGAAATAATCCCACGCCATTGCGACCTGAAGAAGTGGCGCAAATTGTCAAGCGGATGGAAGCCGAAGCACCCACCGTCAAAGTTTCATTCAAAGTGGGTGAGCGCGTGCGTATCGTGGATGGCCCATTCAATGATTTCCGCGGCACGGTTGCAGAGATCGATATGGAGCGTACGAAGGTACGTGTGATGGTCAGTTTCTTCGGACGCGAGACGCCTGTGGAGTTGGATTTCCTGCAGGTGGAAAAAGCGTAAGGTAGAAAATTTTATTTGGACAGTAACAGGCCTCAGGTAGGCCTGATGCGGTGGGAGGGTCTCCCAAATGACCCGTTATAACCACAACACAAGGAGTTAAGTCAAAATGGCAAAGAAACTAAAAGCAATCGTACGTCTTCAGCTTGAAGCTGGCAAGGCAAATCCTGCGCCTCCAGTTGGTCCTGCATTGGCGAGCCATGGTATCAATATTATGGCCTTCTGCAAGGAATATAATGCGCGCACATCCAATCGCCCGGGTGAAGTGCTCCCTGCGGAAATCACAATTTATACCGATGGTTCGTTCACATTCGTGCTTCGTACCTCGCCTGCTGCAGTTTTGCTCCGCAAGGCCGCAAAGATTGAAAAAGGTTCCGGTGTGCCGAACAAAGAAAAGGTCGGTAAAGTGACCCGCGCTCAGGTGAAGGAAATTGCCGAGCTGAAGATGAAAGATCTGAACGCGATCGATATGGATGGCGCGATGAAGCAGATCGAAGGCACTGCCCGCTCGATGGGCATTGTAATAACCGACTAATTTTGTGGGAGGATGGCTTCGGCTGTCCGCTTGTACCACGGAGGATAAAATGGCTAAACACGGAAAGAAATATACGGCGGCTCTCGCCAAAGTTGATATTGATAAGGTATATTCTGCGAAAGAAGCAGTTGCACTTGCGAAGGAAACTTCCTTCACCAAGTTTGATGCGACTATTGAAGTTCACATGCGCACCACGCTTGATTCTCGCCAGGCAGACCAGCAGTTGCGCGATGTAGTCGTGCTTCCTCATGGACTTGGAAAAACTGTTCGTGTCCTCGTATTTGCCCAGGGTGAAGGCGCTGTGGCTGCCCGCGCAGCTGGCGCTGACCTCGTTGCAGATGATGACGAAACGATGAAGAAGATCGAAGGCGGCATGTTGGATTTTGATGTAGCCATTGCCACGCCCGATGCAATGGGTAA
>CAWHXC010000011.1:0-43643 GCA_963833175.1 uncultured Chloroflexia bacterium | reverse complement strand
GGATTTGGTAGGTTGAGGACATGGCTGTCTTATTCTCCGATGATCTTTACTAAAACCCGCTTCTTTCTCTTCCCATCAAATTCGCCGTAAAAAATCTGTTCCCAAGGGCCGAAGTCAAGTTTGCCATCTGTCACAGCAACGACTACTTCACGCCCCATAATTTGGCGTTTGAGATGAGCGTCGGCATTATCTTCGCCCGTTTGATTATGCATATACTGACTTGTCGGCTCATGGGGGGCAAGTCCCTCCAGCCAGCGATCATAATCTTTGTGCAGCCCCATTTCGTCATCGTTGATAAAAACCGATGCGGTGATGTGCATTGCGGAGACCAGAGTAAGGCCTTTCTGGATTCCACTCTCCTGGAGGCAGGTTTCTACCTGCGGAGTTATATTTACAAATCCACGTCGAGTTGGGAGGTTGAACCAGAGTTCTTTGCGATAGGATTTCATAATCTTCTCTCATTGTAATTATTTGATGATATGAATTATTTTACTTGACTCTGGTATATCAAGGTAGTTGGTTTTTGATTGAAAAAATAGTTTGAAAATCATAATCTGTTTATGTGCCCACTTGTCGGCTTTGATTTTGACAGATCATATTTGTACCGACCAATACCCTAATGTAATTGTTCAGGATTGGGATGCTGTGTCCGCTTGACCTGTCGATTCTGGGCGATTAATTGAGGTTCACTCTTGTGATGAGGATTTTCGGATTGGTCATGTTTTTGCCCCCAGATATTCCTCCAACTTTTTGAGCAACAAAACTTCATCCACAGGTTTGTGGAGGTAATCGGTGCACCCCGCGGCTATGGCTTTTTCATCATCGCCTTGCATGGCATGGGCGGATAAACCAATGATGGGCAGGGATTGAAATGTCTTGCGGATATTGCGCGTAGCTTCGTAGCCATCCATGACGGGCAGAGAGATATCCATGAGCACCAGATCAGGTTTGTTCTTCTCAGTGAGTTCCACACCCTGCAAGCCATCCTTTGCAATGAGGAGGTTGTAATCATCCTCAAGGATCTGGGTGAGCAGGTCAATATTGAGTTCTATATCTTCGACGATCAAGATGGTCTTCATCTCCATCCTTTCATGTGATTGAGGTGGGCTCTGTGCTGATGAGCTTGCTTAGCACATTATTTATTTCATCAACCAACTTCTCATGCTCAAAGCCTTGTTTTTTCATGACTAGGGATACAGTTTCCTTCAACCTGGCAGACTCTGCCTTGGTCAATTCCTTGGCGCTGATCACGATGATGGGTAGATCATGTGTTTGAGGATTGGCACGCAAATGTTCGATGACTTCAAATCCATCTGGATGCGGCATGATCAGATCCAGCAAAAGGATATCGGGACAATTCGCCTCAATTGCCCGAAGACCTGTCTCGCCGTCGAGAGCAGACTCCAATCTGAAATCTGACTCTGGCAGGAACTGGCGCAGCATGTCCGTGATGTTGGGGTCATCGTCTACTACCAGAACGCGTTTTTGTTTCAAGGAAGTTAACCCGGTTACGTGATTAAGCGCGTCCCTAACCTCAACCGCATCAAGTGGTTTGAGAAGATATGCCGCCGCGCCAAGCTGGAAACCCAGAGCTTTGTTATCCACGATGGTAAGCATAACAACAGGAATATTGGATGTGGCTGGGTCAGCTTTCAAATCATGTAGGACTTGCCAGCCATCCTTGCCGGGCATGACGATGTCCAGCAGAATGGCGTGCGGATGCTGTTCACGCGCCGCACGCAGACCGTCCTTCCCATTGTGGGCGCCGATGATCTCGAATTCCTGTTGGTTGAGATTCTCTTGCAAGATGTAAACTGCATCGGGATCGTCGTCAATGACGAGGATGCGTTTTTTGGCAGAGATGGGTTCTGGATGTTGAGCGGGCACTTGAACAGGAACAGGCTCATAGTCCGAAGAGAGGCGGCTGGAATCATCCGCAGTGGGTAAAGATCTGCTGTGATATTGACTTGGGATGATGAGGGTGAAGGTCGAGCCTTTTCCCAGTTCGCTTTCAACGGTTAGATCTCCGCCAAGCAGGCGCGCCAAATTACGGCTGATGGAAAGTCCCAATCCCGTACCACCATATTGACGTGTGGTGGTGCTATCGGCCTGTTGAAATTCCTTGAAGACGCGCGGGAGAGCTTCGGCGCTGATACCGATGCCAGTATCACGAACGGAGATGTGCAGGTATTCTCCATCCCGCTTCGCCGCAAGGATAATTTTTCCTTCATGTGTAAATTTAGCCGCGTTGCTCAATAGATTGAGAACAATCTGCCTGATCTTGTCCTGATCGGAATAAACGAAATTGAGACTCTCGTCCACCAGTTTTTCAAAAACCACATTGGGTTTGAGAAGAGGCTGGGCGGTGTTGAAGCAAAGGTCAATGAGAGCGCCGATCCTGAAGTTGGCAGCCAGCACATCCATGCGCCCCGCTTCGATCTTGGCGATATCCAAAACGGTATTGATAAGATTTAGCAGATGATCGGCGCTGGCGAGGACTTTATCAAGGTTTTCAGTTTGTTTCTCAGGGAGCACGCCTTCTGCTTTGCGACGGACAATGCGCGTGAAGCCGATGATGGAATTGAGCGGGGTGCGCAATTCGTGACTTATGTTGGCGAGGAAGGCGCTCTTCGCCTGGGTGGCCGCCTCTGCCATCTCCTTGGCCTGGCGCAATTCTGCCTGAGCCCGCCTGCGCTCGGTGACATCACGATCCAGACCAACAGTAAAATAGCGTCCCCCCGCACTGGTCGGGGCGGCATTGTATTCGATGATATTCTCCTTGCCGTCAGGCCGAATCCACGAGAAAACACCCGAAAACGCCCTTCCTGTAGTGATCGGCTCCCAGCCGAACCTTTCTGTATCGACTCCGAGGTCGCGTTGTATTGTGCGGGTGTCGTGGATGGCCAGCAATTCCTCCTTGCTTCGACCAGCCATTTCACAATAGCGCTCATTGCATTCCAGCAGTATCCGTCTTTCCTCGGCAGGTATCTCCTCGTAGATGCTGATGCCGTCGAAGGCATTTTCAAAGATCAAGCGCAGCTTTTCATTAGACTCACGCAACTCGTTTTCCACGCGCATGCGCTCGGTAACATCGCGATCCAGACCGATAGTATAGAAGCGATCCCCCACTTTGGTCGGCGCTGCGTTGTACTCGATGATGTTCTCTTTTCCGTCGGGTCGAATCCACGAAAATACGCCCGAAAAAGACTTTTGATTCAAGACTGATTCTCCTCTCCTTCCCAGGGATTATGTATCGTACGCTGGATGATGCCGGTGTTATCGACAGACCATCAATTCTTCCCTGCTTCGGCCAGCCATCTGACAATAACGCTCATTGCAATCCACTAGGATGCGCTTCCCCTCGCTAGGGATCTCCTCGTAGATACTGATGCCATCGAAGGCGTTCTCAAAGATCAAACGCAGTTTTTCTGCAGTCTCACGGGCATCCTGCTCATGACGCTTGATCTCATCAAAGAGGCGCGCGTTCTGCAAGGCGATACCAACATTTGCCGCGATCGTGCTGAGCAAATGTTGATCATTCTCCGTGAAAAGTCCTTCCTGTATTGTACTTTGCACGCTGACCACGCCGATCGCTTCGCCACTAACGAAGATTGGGACACCGAGGAAGGAACGCGCCCGTTTTCCAACGAGGGTCGCACCCAACTGTTCGCGTTGCCGCTCCATTTCCTGATTGATCAACAATGGCTTGCCGCTTTGAATGATTTGGCTGGTGAGACCCTGTCCAAATTGCAGTGACTCGAGTTGTTCACCGTATTGGTAGGGGAAGTTAATAACATTGCTTTCCTTATCCAATAGTGCAACATATACGATGTCTGTTTTGAACACCGAGCGAATTTGTTCGCCGACCAGGTTGATTAAACGTACTCAGATCAAGTTCGCTGATGAGCGCATTACTGACAGCGTTAACTGTGGCAAGTTCGGCGGCGCGTTGTTGAGTCTCATTGAACAGGCGGGCGTTTTCAAGCGCAATGCTCATGCTGTTGGCAAGCGTTTGCAGCAGGCGAACATCTGAAGCGTTGAAGACGTTTTCCCGTTCAAGATCCTGGATGGAGATGATACTCTTTACATTTCCGTCCACAAGCAGCGGTACGAACAACGCGGATTTAGGCCATGCCCCGCTGAGCAATGGGTTGTTGTGTTGCGCTGCCATTTCCACGAAATTTTGGTTGATCAGTAATGGTTCGCGGCTCTCAATAACATGCAATCGGAAGCCATACGGTGTTTTGGGAGAGATAACACTGCGATCGCCATTCTCATACGAATAGGGCATGGAGATTAAGTTTTTATCTGGGTCGTAGGAAACAATATCCACGACCTGCACATGGAACACTTCTCTCACCTTTTCACCGATCAATTCATAAACAGCCTCTATATTTAGATTGGAAGCCAAAGCCTCCTGCACGCTATTTATGATGGTTAGTTCAGCCGCGCGCTGCTCTGTCTCTTTGAGCAAGTGCTGTGTTTCATCAAAGAGACGCGCATTTTCAAGGGCAGCACCCAGCGAGGCGGCGATGGTGGTCAGCAGGCGTAATTCTGATTCACCATAGGCGTTCTCGCGTTCGTAATTTTCAAGTTGGATCAGCCCGAGAACGCGGTCGCCGCTGATGATGGGGACGGCGATCAACGATTTGCTTAAATCGGTGCCAGGGATTGGAGTTGCATTTAGAGTTTCATAATCGGCTGGGGAATTAAACACGATCGGCTTGATGTGTTCTTTGCATCATTTCAAATTTTCCGCCAGGAAGCGGAGGGATCGATGGAACAGTGATTTGCTGGCCGTGCTCGCAGAGATATAAATAGTGCATCAGGTTGGCTTTGGCATCATGCCAACTGATCATCAAGTCGAGTGTATTGAAGATTTCACGTACTTTGTCACCTATCAGATCCACTATGGATTGGAAATCCAATTTGGCAGCCAGGCCCTGCTGGATGCTATTGATAATCTCCAACTCAGCTACACGTTGTTGTTCAGCCTGGAACAGACGGGCATTCTCGATCGCTGTTCCCAGGTTGGAGGAAAGCGTTTGCAGGAGACGCATGTGGTTCTGATTGAAGGCGTGTGGCTGGCCGTCAGCCAACGCGACCAGCCCCAATACCTGGTCGCTCGACATGATTGGTACGCCCAGCCAGGACTGACTGTAAAAGCCCGACCCTTTTTCGATGATCTCCGGTGGGAAATATGCGCCGTTATTGATCTCTTCTTCCAGTGTGCCCGCCATCACCGGCTCGCCTGTGGTGATAACCTTTGAAGAAAGACCTGTTCCCAACGGGAACGGCTCCACATAGTCAATATACCCGCCTTCGTTTCTATCATATTCATAAGGGACGTGGATCAGGTTGGTTTGTCTGTCCAACACCATGATGATTGAAGAATCCACATCAAAGATCTCGCGTATCTTATCCCCAACGAGATGCATGAGCGTTTTCAGATCCAGTGTTTTCGTCATCGCCTCGCTGACACTGTTGAGAATGCCAAGCGCGGCATTGCGTTGTTCAAGACTGTGATTGGATGCCTGCAACTCACTCGTGCGTTCCTCTACCTTTTGTTCCAGCGTTGCGTTTTGTTCCTCCAGCAGCTTATGTGCCTGCATTAAATCAGTTTGGGCGCGGCGCTCTTGGGTTATCACTCCCTCTTGGAATCGATAGAACAGGATGAGCAATACCATAACAACGGATAGGATTCCCAGGGTATCTGCGAACTCTGCTAACCAATCGGCCATAAGCAGAGAATTCCTATCTCGGACCAGCAATTCACCCAGCACACCGCGGTCGGCCAAGAAGGCAAACGCCACCATGGTAAGGATGCTGAGCATCGTCATGAGCATTCCCGGTAGCGTACCTATCAAAATCAGCGCAAGGATGGGCAACGCCAACAAATAGAGGCGTCCGCTGCTGCCCAAGCCAAAGGTGGCCAGCGTAGCCAGACCTGCAATATAACTAATCATTAAAAGGACCCAGGCTCGTATGCGGTAGTCGATCTCGCGGAAGGTTGCCAAACCAACCACCAGTAATGCCAGGATCACGTAAACGATAACAGCAGACCACAGACCCGGACTTGATATTGCGTCGAGTATGGTTGCCACAGTCATCACCGAAGCTATGCCCGCAGCAACTATCAGGAATCCGTTCAGAATCTTAGTACGCCATTCGCGCATCACCGCTTCTGAATTGTTATTATTTTTCGTATCCATGTTACCTCCCCGCAGGTTCACAGACTCTGATGTCACTTCTTCGGATGGTGTTTTATTATCAGGTTTGCTGGCAGTTGTCAGCCCTGACTTATTCGAGTTCCCACTTGAATTTGATGCCTTAGCCATTGCCGGTTTCTCCATTTGGTTTGGTAATCCGGATGCTTATATTTCTACTATACACTCCGTGAAGGGTAACGTCAATGGCAATGTTCTGATCTTCGGACAAGCGTCCGAAAAAGGAAGGAAGTCTTCTTGGGGAAAAGGTTCTTAAACCAGACGAGGAGTTATTTTTATAAATCCACGGTGGGCGGGTGAACCAAATATCCTTGCGAAATGAATTTTTGTCCCTTTCTTGTATTATTATGTGATTTTCGGAAAAACTGCGCCCGTCTTATTCATGTAATCGCGATATTCATCTCCGAAAGTGTCCAGCATCATTTTTTCCTCAGATGCGGACTCGCAGGAAGTAGAATGCAATGAACACAAATAAGTCCAGAAGACCCGCAATCCAGTTTTGCAAAAGCAGAGGCTGGGCAATGACCCAGATCCACTGGGAGGCATACATGGGGTGGCGGATATAACCGAAGATGCCATTGGTAATCAGTTTATGTTCGGTGCGGATCTCAAGCGTCGGCGACCAGTTCAATCCCAGGTCTACGTGCGAACGCCAAAAGACAAGCAGGGCAAGCAGGATCAAAATCACACCAAGCCAGCCTGCCCAGATCGGCAGCGAGTAATTTGCAAAATCAAGCCAATTCGTTGCGGAATAGATCAACGGCAGGAAGAACATGGAAAGAAATAACAAGCCGAGCAATATTTTTTCCTGCTTTCCCGCCCTGCTTTCAGATTTGGTTTCTTTTCTCTGCTTTTGGCTGATCGGTGCGCGGATTGCCATTTCTGTAATAATGGCAGCCCAATACACAATTTCAAACACGCTCATAATGTCTCACTTTTTTCAACGACAATGGTTGCTTCGGTCAATAACGCGGCAATGGCTCCAATGGCGGCGAGTTGAGGAGCGATGAGCACGCCCACTACACTAAAAGTCATCGGGATTTCCATCAATGTTTTTCCATCCTTGTCCTTGATGATGACCTTGCGGATATTTCCTTCGTGTATCAATTCCTTGATCTTGGAAAGGACTTTCTCACCTTCCACTTTGAATTCTTCAGTTCGAAAATTTTCTGGCATGGCAGCCTCCTTTTTGTAGTTCTACGATTTTGCCACTTGAGAGTTGCTAAAAATATATGCAGAGTCAAAAGTCACCTGACTTTTGACATCCAACGAATCCAGTAAATTACTCGACCCGATCATAAAAAACGATCAACGTACTTCCGTATTTTCTTTGTTCGGTTTCTTCAAGATTTTTCAACTCAATTTCCTGATATTCTGTCGGGTCAATTTGCACGATGACAGTTCCATCATCTGTGAGCCAGCCGATATTTTCGTCAGCCAGTTTCAGAGCCTTTATCCACATCTCCTGATATTGCGGCGGCGCGATATATATAAATTCAAACTTTCTGTCACTTTGCGCGCTCAACATGCTGAATGCGTCGCCTTTGCGAATCTCTGCCTGTTTGGCAAAACCACAATGCTCCACGTTTTCCTTGATCGTTTCAACAGGTGCGCGGTTTAGATCCGAGAAGCGCACGAAAGCCGCGCCGCGGCTCAATGCCTCAATTCCAATTGCGCCTGTGCCGCCAAATAGATCCCACCAATTTGAATCGATCACATCGCCAGCGAGGATGTTGAACAGCGCCTCTTTCACGCGATCCATCACGGGGCGTGTTGTGTCGCCTGGCACCGATTTTAGTTTTCTTCCCCTTGCAGTCCCAGAAATTACACGCAGGCTCATTCCCCTCCTCCAGCCAAGACGCTTTTTGTCGCCGCCACTAAATTTCCATGAGACGCAGTTACGGGAACCACACATCCTGTGCCGAGGATGAAACGCCGCCCCTTCGTTTGATGGATTGCATCCTCCGCCTCTTCCTTAATTTTGGCTTGATCCTCGAAAACGAGAGAATCCTGTCTCAAGCCTCCGCACAGCGTCCCCCTGAACAGACTCTGCGCTTCGGCTAATGACGGATAGGTCTCGCGGTCATGCCAGTTGACGATCTGAAAATTGAACAAACGCAGCAATGAGAAGAACACATCCTTGCCGTGTAAGTGGAGCATGTTGCACCACAGATCTTCCGTTGCTTCCAGCACTTGTTGATCGTAGGGCAAGCCCAGGGTTTTATATTCATTTAGTTCCAGAAGTTCTGCCTGCGCATGTTGAATGGCATAGAAAACTCCATCAATGCCAGTTTCGCGGGCGGCTTCTATAAATTTTGACGTAGTTTTTGCAATGGTATCCAATCCCTTCATCACAGCTTCTGGTTCTTCGCGGATATGCGCGAGCAGGGTTTCATTGCCCGCCAAATTCTTAGCCTGTGATAATGGATTAAATATAGTTTGGATAAGCGGCGTCTCAGGGCTGAGATTCTTTCGCAGTAAACGGAGACAGGCTAACTGTCCCGCCAGATGCGGCGAAGTTGGCTCAAGCACGCTGAGTTTTTCCCAGTCACCAGGTTTATGGATGACGCGTTTCGTATATCGCCGTGAGCCTTCTGCGTCGCCCATCCATTGATCTTCCACGCCCCAATCTTTGACTGCAAAGGAAGAGGCGGGCGTTACTTTGACAATGTCGAAGTCATAGGTGTTTTGAAAATGCAAAGTGGATGCCGCGAGGGTCTCGGGGTTTTGGTCATCGACGGGGAAATGCCGCCAAAGCGCGATGGGCGTACGGTCTGGGGTTTCGCCTCTGAAACATGCTTGAATACGTTCTCGATGTGTGGTCATGGGATTTGTTTTATCTCACAGAATACCGCGTTACCGCGGCGGATTTGCAGGACGACAGGTGCGTCCTTGAATGTTTGGATGTCTTCGTTTGCTCGCGTGTTGACAAGTACAAAATCACCAGATTGGATCTTACCAAACTCTGCACGGTAATCGCGGATAGCGACGCTTTCATTTGCGTAATATTCTGCGATATACGGCTCACGTTTGACGAAGAGTTGTGTGTTTGGTTCGTTGAATTGTTCGACGGCTTCCTTGTAACATGTCAGCCAGTAATCTGTTTCGTACGTGCGGAAAGCTCCGCTTGTGCCGCCCGCAAATGAATTGTAATACGTATATTCGTAGGGATGCAGTTGAATAAAGCCGAAAATTCCAGGCGCAAGCAGGAGGGCGGTCAACGCACCCACAGCCCAGCGGGGTTTGATGAGCTCAAATATTTTTTCAAATGCAAAACCCGCAAAGATGAATATCGGCGGAAGCATGAAAAGGAAATGGCGATAACCGTCATAAATCGGCGGCTTGCGGAGGATGACGTAAGCGAAGGGGATGAAAAACCAGAGGAGAAGTAAAAAGTAAGAAGTAATAAGAGGTAAGCTGTCGGTAAATGAATTTTTCTTGATTTCTTTCCAGAATGCTGTAACCAGTCCGACGATAAAAAGGAACCAGACGGGTTCCGTCAGAGTCAATCCTAATAAAACTGGAAGATAACGGCGCGGCAGTTCATCAGCCTGATAGAGTTGACCATTAAATAATACCTTTAGCTGAGTGGGGTTATCAGACATGAATCCAAAGACTTCGATGAATTTTTGTATCGGATTTGTCCAAAGATACGGCCAGGCGATAAGCGCGATCAGAATGGCAAGGATGGCATAAATAGCAAGAGATTTTATCAATACAGGTATTGCGATATTTTTTAATTGGCTGAGTGCGTAAATCCCTACGAGCACTCCAGCCAAAGGTCCAAGTACACGAATGGATACGGCAATCCCTAAAAAGAACGCAGCAAGCCCTAAAGTTTTCCAAAGACCTTTAGGGTCTTTTAATTTATCCACCATCTCAAAGCCAAAACAGACTGCTCCGAGAAAGAAGACAAGAAATGGCGGGTCTTTGGGATTGATAAAGGCATGTCCCCACAGAAGCGGCTGCCACGCAAACAATGCGGCACATGCGAGTGCGGCGGAAGTGCTCATCCAGCGTTTCGCCAGGCGATAGAGCAAGTACACGCCGAGTTGAAACATAAGGAAGTTGATCAGGTGCCATGCGGATGCGTTATCCACGCCGAGGGACTGAAGTGCCGATACAAATGGGTGGGCTAGGATAATGTAGGCGGGTCCGCGGTTGGCGTGGTCTGTTCCGCTGGAACCATAAGCGTTCTCAAGGTTGAAGTTTCCGCTGAACCATTCCTGCGGCGAATAGGCATACCCAAGCGCGTTGGCGTAATCGTAAAATAGCGGCTCATCCCAGGATAAGCCGTAATTGCGAAAAGTAAATAAGCCGATCACAATGTTGATGATCAGTAGAATGAGAATGGGGTGCTTGCGGATTGTTTGCACGGCTGATTGGTTTGTAGGTCACGTTTGCAACGTGGCAGTTTTGATTGAGTGGACCCGCCGCTTGCTTTATTTGTGTGCGATACGATACGCCTGACGTTTTTTGGCCTTGTTCCATTCGCTGTTGCTCTTCTTCTGTTTCTGTGACCAATGCAGGGATGGGTGTTGGGTCGTCCTTCGTCATCAAGCCCGACAAAGACGAGGTAGGCTGTGTTCGTATGTGTGCGTTCGCCAGTGATGGGGTTTTCTGCTATAACCTGAACTTCGGCTTCCATTGAGGTGCGGCCTGTGTAAGTTACTTCTGCATTGAGGATGACGAGATCGCCGATCTTGATCGGTTCGCGGAATACCATCGAGTTGACGGCTACGGTGACAACCCGTTTTTGCGCATGGCGCATACAGGCGAGCGCTCCTGCTTCATCTACAAGTTTCATGATCCATCCACCATGCACATGACCCAGGATGTTGGCATGTTCAGGATGCATCAATTGCGCAATGCTGATGCGTGAGGCGTGAGGGGTTTTAGGTGTGAGAGGGGTTGTCATGTTGTTTATAGATCAATCCATGTCCTGGCGATTTTCACCAGAATCTATTGTGTGCAGGCGCTCTGGGGCGTCGAGCAGGATGTCAATTAGCGAGTAACTCAGATCTGCCATCATGGGCGGCAGGGGGACTGTTGCGGGTGGATAAACTCTCTGGGGTGTTGGAGGCGGCTTCAGGCGGGGTTTTAACGAGGCTGTCGTCC
The DNA here is from genome assembly GCA_963833175.1 of uncultured Chloroflexia bacterium. Taxonomy (GTDB): domain Bacteria; phylum Chloroflexota; class Anaerolineae; order Anaerolineales; family Villigracilaceae; genus Villigracilis. The sequence continues at coordinate 32,298 of CAWHXC010000011.1, read as the reverse complement.
GTTTGCCGACAATGCGCGGGTCATTGGTCAATGTGCCGACGAAATATCCCAGCACGGAATATACCTCCCGATTGGGTGTGACAAAGCCGATCCAATCCCCGCTTCGATTGAATAGATAGGGATAAAGCAGAAATGCTTCTGCATCACCTTTGCTGGTGTAAATTGGAATAAGGCGAGGCTGTGTGCTGCTCATGATTGAACCTCTTCGGGAAAATCAACATCATTATAAGTCCAATATCTGTTCACAAAAAAGTTCCACAACATTACAATTCCAACGGCAATCGCGAGAGTGAGGTTTTTAGCAAGGAATTCTGCTGTCTCATAGGGAATGTTGAGAACGCTTTCAAAAAAACGAAGCAAGGGCGGTTCAAGAAAGTGCAAAATGGGAATACGAATTGCGATGCCTGCAAGGTTTACAAGAAAGAACATTCCTAATTGTTTCGGCAGCGGGCGCGAACGTGATTCAGGATATGTCCAATGGCGATTCCAAATGAAATTGCTGACCACGGCACAGGTAAAGGAAATCGTCCCCGCGTAGACGAGGGGCATGTTCGTGTAATGCGAAAGCAGGTTCATCACTCCAAAATCAATTGCTGCGCCGAGTGTGCCCACCAGCGCAAATTTGAAGAAGCGGGTACGTTCTTTTGTGTCGGTCAGGATCATACAAGTCCAAGTTTTTGTTTGAAATAGGGAATGCTGCGACGGAGGCCCTCTTCCAGGTTTATTTTTGGTTCCCAATTCAAAATGGTTTGAGCACGGGTAATGTCGGGACGCCGACGCTGCGGGTCGCGCGCGCTTCTTGCGTCCACGTAGGTGATGCCTGCGGTATTACCTGTAATCTTGTTTATGGTTTGTGCGAATTGCAGGACGGACATTTCGTTTGGATTGCCCATGTTGACGGGATAGTGCTCGTCGGAATAAAGCAGTTTTATGATACCGTCTACCAGGTCGTCTACATAACAAAACGAGCGAGTTTGGGAACCATCGCCGAATACCGTGAGCGGTTGCCCAAGTAAAGCCTGGTGGATCATATTCGGCAGGGCGCGTCCATCTTCCAGATCCAGGCGCGGACCGTAGGTGTTGAAGATGCGTACGATGCTGGTGTTTACATTATGAAAGCGGTGATAGGCCATGGTTAATGATTCAGCGAAACGTTTGGCTTCGTCATAGACGGCTCGTGTCCCGACGGGGTCTACGTTCCCTGCATAGGATTCCACCTGCGGATGTACTTCGGGGTCGCCGTAAATTTCGCTGGTGGAAGCAAGCAAAAATCTCGCATTCTGCACGCGTGCAAGTCCGAGACAATTGTGCGTTCCCAATGCACCTGCTTTCATCGTTTGGATCGGCAGGTTGAAGTAACCCGATTTTGATTGCGGGTTCGGGCTGGCAGGTGAAGCGAAATGCAGGATCGCATCCACTTTACCGGGCACAAAGATATAGTTTGACACATCGCGTTTGTAAAAAGAAAAATTTTCATTGCTTGCAAGGTGCGCAATGTTATCGGGACTGCCTGTGACAAAATTATCCATGCCAATGACTTCATGCCCGTCTGCCAGAAGGTGGTCGCTAAGATGTGAGCCGAGGAACCCAGCCGCGCCAGTAATTAATATTCTCATTTCTTTTTCCTTTTCATAATTTATTTTATTTCCAATCAATTCCACTGATCAACCCGTCGCCTGTGACTTGGTAGGCTTCGCCGCTGCCACTATCCACCATCCAAAGATTGCCTTGATAGACCACTGCAATAAAATCGCCTGTTTGCCCTTCAAGCGGCTCTGGTGCCCAAACAGGAGTCTGGGGCTCAATACCGTTTGTGTCGGTTGGCGGAAAGAGCGCTTTGCTGTTTGAGCCGTCGCGATCCATCACCATTAAACGATAGCGGCTGGTTTCGCTTTGCTTAATGAATATGGATTGCAAATATGCAACACGGTAGTTTCTTTCCTTGCCATTCCAACTTGAAGGAGATGCAGCTGGATAGGAGAACATGCCCGCTGAATCAACCATGGACAAATTCGCATCATTACTGAACGAGGTGGCTGAGAGGTCAAAAAAGGGTGATTCTTCGCTGGTAACGGGTGCGGGTGCTGGTGCATGTGCCACATAGTATAAAGTCTTTCCATCCGCACCCCATGCGATCGGAGGTATCCAGGCCCAGTCACTGTGTGTGTTGAGCGGCGTAATGTTGATCAAAGGTTTTAGGTAACCGCCATCCTGGTCAACCAGACCAATTTGGTCGGGGCGCGTGTATGCCAGCCTGCCATCCGCCGAATAAGAGAATGACATTCCCCACCAGCCATATACACCGCCGCTGTTCGCTTCCAGCATTTTGCGCGGACTGCCGCCCGTGATGCTGACGCGATACAAGTCATTATTTGCCTGCCAGCCTGGCGCGGTACTGCGCGGCTCCACTGTGGAATAAGCCACTGAGTTTGTGCCGGGGATCCATTCGGCAAAGTGGATCACGTTATAGGCCTGCAACCAGATAGGTTTGGGTTCAAGGTTTTTGGTACGCACTACCCACAGGGTATTGATCTCTTCACTTGCAGGCTTTTTCGATTTTCGGGTAAAGATCAAATATTCGCCATTTGGCGAGAGTTTGAAGATGCGCCCGTCCAGGTCGCCGGTGCTGACGATGATGCGGCGGTTGGCAGTCGAGTCTTCCATGATCCATGCGTTGCCGCCCGCGAGGTATGCCACTGTGCCGGGAATGTTCAACGGTGTGAAGGAGGATTGTGCGCCAACCATCACGATCTCTGGCAGGGCTTCGTTTAAGATAACTGTCTTCACCGAAGATTTACTGACTTCAACATTATCTTCGAGAATTCTGCGGTAGGTTACTTCTTCCAATCCGTTCGCGCCGGCTTGGACGAGTCTCGTCTCGCCTTCTGGCAGAGTTTCATTGCGTACGATCTGTCGTTCAAACGGAATGATGATTTGCTCGGTCTCAAATGTTTCCTGAACGCGGGTCAGTTTGACCGTGTCGCCATTGTTTAGTACAGTATAAAGTGGAGGTTCGGCGCGGTCTAAATTTCCCAGTGCAATGCCTGCCGCTTGAAATGCCTCTGTGACCGTGCTGCCGGCTGTGATATTTACATCGTGGGTGGTTCCGTCTGTTGCAATGATGACGGTGATCTCTTCACCGATCTGTGGTGAGCGGCAGGAAACTATCAGCGTGGCAAATGCAAATAGAAACAGAAGCAGGCTTGGACTGAGTCGGATGCGAAGCATGTCGGGTATAATCCAGCCGCTATTTGATTCGCCCAGTCAGCGTCATGACGCCGTCAGCGATCGAAATCGATTCGAGTCTAAAGCCGATTGCAACAGGTCCCAGCGATCCAGTAAATGCTTCGTCAATTGCCGCGCTGATGGCGGCGTTCAAACCTTCGGGTGCGGGGATGGGGCCGAAATCTGCCGAGGCGATTTCGATCTTTGGCAAGTTGGTTGCAGGGTCAACGCTGACGTTCATGGTGATGAGCATGTTGGCGGCAAACATGCCGCGGTTAATTTTGCCAGCCAATTGCATTTGACCGTTACGAAGCAAAACCTGCGGTTCAGTGAACGGCGGATTGGTTTGCTCTTGCAGTTTGAGCGCAATATAGGATGTTAGCTGACTTTCTGTGAGTTGCAATGTGACGATGCCAGTCTCTGCGCCCGCAGCCAGGGCCTGTTCGATCTGAGTTTCCATGGATTGCACTTCTGCCGTTGAGACTGGAACGGTTTGAGTTGGGTACTCTGGTCCGCCAACAAAAACTTTGCAGGCCATTGATGTGAGCACTAGTACGATAAAGAAAAAAGTAAGAGGAAATGTTTTGGTTTTCATGGTTTTGATCTTTTGTTAGTAAATTTATTAAGCGGAGCAATTATAGCATGAGCGACTCTCAAACTACTTCAGCGGCTACTACCATCACGGAATTGTCGCTTGCGGCGAAAATCGAAGCGATGTTGTTTGTTTCTGCCGAGCCTGTGCCAGTGGCGCAACTGTCACAGGCATTGGATGTGACTGTTTCGGTGGTGGAACGCGGACTTAAAGAACTGGACGAAATTCTCTCGACCCGCGGCTTGCGTTTACAACGAAATGCTGGGCGCGTGCAATTGACAACTGCCCCCGAACTGGCCGAACTTATTGAGCTTTTCCTTGGCCTTGATGCGACCACGCACCTCAGCCGCGCCGCACTGGAAACTCTGGCGATCATTGCCTATCAACAGCCCTGCACCCGTCCGCAAGTGGATGCGATCCGCGGTGTGAACAGTGACGGCATGATGAAAAGTTTGTTGAGCAAAGGCCTCGTCCAGGAATCAGGCCGCACAGACGGCCCTGGACGCCCGATTTTGTATTCCACTACGCCAGAGTTTTTACAGCATTTTGGCTTGAGTTCGATCACGGAGTTGCCGCCGCTCGCTGTGTCTGCGGAGCCAGATAATGAACACAGTGTGTTGTTAAAGGGTAGAACATCATATGGCTGTGGATTGAAAACTATTAAGCATGTTCACAAGAAGGATATGCTCTGCTTTGTGAACACGGGCTTCAAGAAATTCCAATGTATCGTTCAAATAAATGGGGATAATATGTGTATCAAGCACAGGACCATCGTCCACGCCTTCGTTAGGGACTGATACCTGTTTGTTTAATCCCACCTCGTTGATAAGCTCGGTACGCTCGTTCGATGGCATGTGTGATGTACGCCTTCGGATGTTCGTCAGTTTCATATTCCTTCAAAATGGATAATGTATGTTCAGGCCTCTTGTGCGCTGGCCCGATCTGCAAAACAGCTTCAAGCTCCCTTGCAAGCATCGGAAATTTTTGTGCAGTGTTCCAGGTCCGCCTTGGACGCCATCAAAATTAAGGTCCTGGAATATTGATGCTTTGTAACCGATGAAGCCCAAGTGCATGGGCATGTCTTAAATAGCCAGCTATTTGGGGTTCGCTATTTTTGGTGTCGACAAGGATTGATTGTATTTTGGTGTCGAAATGCCTATAATGATTTTATATTACGGTATGTAGAACTGAATGATCGTTTTTGTCGTTGACAGATCGAAGGAGGTTACAAAAAATGGCAAATAATAAACTTAAAGTTCCGGAAGATGGAATTGCACTCTGTCTCTCTGGCGGCGGGTTTCGAGCTACTCTATTTCATGTCGGCACGCTCTGGCGATTAAATGAGTTTGGTTATCTTCCCAAACTGGACAGGGTTTCCAGTGTCTCAGGGGGATCGATTGCAGCCGGGTGGCTGGGTTTGAACTGGAAGAAACTTGATTTTGACGGTGCTGGAGTTGCGAGGAATTTTATCGAAATCTTTGTGGATCCCCTTTTGTCATTTACTTCCAAAAAACTGGATGCTTGGATTATTGTATTCGGAATTCTAAACCCCTTCAGTTCGATCAGTAAAAAGCTCATTCTGTCTTATCAAAACAATCTGTTTGGTGGTGCAACCTTACAGGATTTACCCGATACGCCGCATTTCGTGTTTAACGCATCAAATGCACAAACTGGTTCATTGTTCCGATTTTCAAAACACTTTATGGCAGATTACCGGGTTGGGATGATGAAAGACCCAACCATTGAACTGGCGGTAGCTGTGGCGGCTTCCTCCGCATTTCCCCCATTCCTCTCCCCAGTAAAATTGAATTTGGATCATCCCAGCTTTCGTCCGGATCCAAAAGCTGACTTGCAAAGAGAACCTTTCAATTCTCGTATTATTCTGCTGGATGGCGGGGTCTATGATAATTTGGGACTCGAAACGATCCAGAAAAACTACAGTACGATCCTGGTCAGCGATGCAGGCGGAAAAATGCAGCCTATCCCCAAGCCAAAACTTTTCTGGGGTCTCCAGGCCTTTAGAGTACTTAATATGATGGACAACCAGGTCAGGTCCTTGAGAAAGCGGGATATTGTTGATATGTTCACTTTGAGGAATGAACTGATCAACCATATGCGCGAAACTCAAAAGATGATCGATGAAGATATTCTCAAGCGAGTCTCGCGTATGGGAGCCTATTGGGGCACTTATGTTGATATTCGCGATTACGATTCTGGAAATACTGTACTGAACTGCCCATATGAAAAGACCCAGGAACTGGCAAATCTTGCCCACACGGCTGTGGAAATTTTCCAGTCAAAACCAGGAACGGTTGATCAATTGGGGGTACGCCATTTGCGATGCGGCAATGCGAAAATATGTTAACTCCAACCTTCCGAATAATGCCAAATTCCCTTATTCTGTCGGCGTTGGGTAACCATACGAATTTCATCTTTGCAAATCTAATTGAAAATCAGCTGTTTTTCAGCGTCCAAAAAAGGTTCTTACATTATTACACCGATAAAGTCTATTTTAGGTAAGCAAACTTTCTTCTAAAAATCCCAGTTTCGGAAAGTAGCGCTAAAGATCAATTGACGTTTTCTCCATTCTGTAACTGCCTTTCCAATGGCCTTTATCCACGAAGAAAACTGAGAGAGGAGACTGCCGATGACCACGATTAAACCTGACAATGCGGCAAAGAAAGTGGCAACATCGTTTGTATCTCCCGACGGGAATAAGCTGCCTACTTTCCGTCCAGCCAGGAAGATAATGAGAAAGAGGAACAATGAAAACAGGATCTGAATGCCAAGCGAGTAAACTCTGATGCTCTTGTAGTCTTTACTCCTAAGGTAACTTTCAGGTCTGCGTTTTTCCAATAACAAATCCCGCCAGACGTTTTGCTGGGATTCCAACCGCTCTTTCAATTTGTCACGATCTACTGACTGCAGATCGATGGTGGACCATCTTCGTAACGAATTGGCGACGGTGTCTGCCAGATAAATGGGAAGATCATCAGAAATAGACTCAAATTGAGTAGCCAGGTAGTCAAGTCGATAGGGGTTCAGAAATTCCTTCAGCGCTTTCTCGTCAGACCAGACTATCGTTGTATACCAATATGTATTTGCCAGGCTGCCGCCGAAAAAGAATGATTGGGCTGCTGACCCATATTGCGCGTTTAGTAATCCCCAAATATTTTTACTCCACGCATCCAGTTGTCCTTGAAGAGCATCCAAATCAATCCCGCCGCCCTCAAGTTTCTTGATCAATTCCTTTTCGCGCAGGAATGGCAAGGGAGGTCGCTCAACAAACTCAACAGATTGGTAAAGGGTATGCAATTGATTTGCACTCCATACCAACTCATCCAAACTAAGACTCTCATTAACAGAATATGCAAATGGCCTGGTTTTCTCACCCTTTGGCATTACTGGCTTTTTAGTGGATCTTTCATATCTTGCTAATCGTCCAAATGCTTCAACCAACAGCCAGCCGAGCTGCAAGGCAACCAGAGTATTATTTTTATTCGCGGATTCTTCAGTTTCCATAGTGGCACCTATCTTTCCTTCATTCACTTTAGGGCTTGGAGATCAACAAGCCCCGCCCTTCAAAACCTGCAATCAGGGACTCTGATACACCATATCAATTCTTTAATTTTCGATCATAGACTTCAAAGCTTTCCATATTTTCAACATCGCTTCAGTATCAAGTTGGCAATAGCGAAGTAGATTCTGACGGGTTTCTTCCACTTCTTCACTGGAGAGTTCGCCATCAACAATTTTCAGCCAGGCGATCATCGCCTGATCCCCTTTTGAAATGGGGAGGTCTGTATATGTTGATGAATTTTCTGGGACAAGCACTGGAAACACACTTTTGATGGATACACTACCTCGGAAATCTGGATGGATGTAATATCCCTTCTCGAACACATCCATCAAATCGTAGATTCGGCTGTTCATATCGTTTAGCCAGGGGCGAAATTTTGGATATCTCTCTGCCATTTCAGAGTTTCTGCCTATTTCAAATGTTTTATTCCAAACAACTACAGAGCCTTCATTTTGAAAATGTTTTTTTAGATGGGTCAGCAGATCAACACCTGGGTCTTTGTTCTCGGTCGCCAGATATTCAAAGTGCTCCGCCTCTCCATTCCGATCAGCGACCATATGTAGTGAATATTGAAAGACAACATGCTGATACGGTTTGTACCCATTAAAAAATGGGATAACGGGACTATAAGTTTCATAATCCAGGAAGTGAAGTGGGTATTGAAGTTTCGACAACTCCTTTTTGATGGCAAGTAAAATCGATGAAAGGCTGCCTGATTTTTGTAATTTGACTTGCGCTCTTTGGCGGTCGGAGAGTGGATAATCTTCGGGTATGTCTGTAATGGATAGAATCCCCCGGGCTTTGAGCTCGCGTGCTTTTTGTTCATTCAACCTTGGAATATCAAAGATCGAATGGCTGGGAAGGTGTGGATGACACAATCGTGGACAAGGGCAGGTTTCTGGTTTAACACATCCGATGATGCCGGTCGGGGAACTGCTTGTGAGTACCAGTCGGGCCTGTTCTCTGCCAGTGGACACCTCGCTCTCAAGTTTCTCTACTGCTTCGGTGACATCTTCGATCATGAAGAAATTATCTAAATCCAAATTCCCCTCTCGTACATATTCCTTATTTACGTGAACCACGAAGGCCTTGCGAATTGCAGCGCTGGCTTTCATTACCAGACGTTGAAAAGCAATATCGTACTGATGTTCCTTCTTGACACTGGTTGAACTCTTGATCTCGTAGATATCGTATATATGCTCTTTCGGGTCATACAAAGCCACATCAACCCTGGCTTGATATCCTCCATCAATAAATGTTTTTTCCATTTCGATCTCGGAGTCGGGAACCGTGTTTTTCAATAAATTACTCAGATACTCCTTTCCTAACTTCTCTATCTCCTTTCCCTGTTCAAAGATCTGAAGTTCGTAGGAGGAAGGCGACTTCTCGGTCTGGTTATTGTGCTCAGCCCACAGATGCAGCGGGGCGTCCAAGTAAAGTAAGAAATCGGATTTGGTAAGCATGGAATAATGGTGTCTCCTCTATGAATTGGCAATTGGGAAATTTTATCTCAAGTCGAGATAAAGTGAACACCAAATTATAAACACGGTGGGTATTGACTCTGATCTTTTATTTTGCTAAAGTATTATTGTAAATCGGACTTGTTCAGTCTAGGAAAGTCGAGGATATTACAATGGCTAAAAAACAATCAAGATTAACAAAACCAGACCCTAAAGAAAAAACAATTATGGAATTAGACGACTCCATTAAGCCGTGGGCAATGGTTGCGAAGGATATCAAGGTCCGTAAGGCTGATTTGGAGAGCTTATACCAGGCTTCGCGTTTTCTGAACAAGGATACCCGCCGACGGGTGGGTCTGATCATGAAGATACCAGTTTTCATTCAAGACCCATTGGTGGCAATGCAAAACCCAACCCTTGGTGTGGAACTGATCGAGGTTCGTCTGGATACAAGTTTGGGTGATGGCCCAACCAGTGCTCGCATCGCAGTGGTCGATTACAATGCTGATACTCAAAAACTTCTTGATCCAGTTAAATGGCTTGAAAAACAAGGATGGTTTTACACGCCGACAGGGGATCCCTTACCCAATTCACCGCATGATCTGGCGAATGAGAAGGATCTGCGTAAATATGAAGTTGAATATAAGGACTTCATTCAAAGTGCGCTCAAGAATCCTTATTTTCATCAGGTCAATGTCTGGGGCATCGTGCAGCGGGTTCTCGAATTCTATGAAGACTCTCAGGCTCTTGGTCGTCCGGTACCCTGGGGCTTCGACGGCAATCGATTACTGGTTGTACCGCATGCTGGTTATGGTGAGAACGCCTATTATGACCAATCCACCAAATCCTTACAATTCTATTACTTCGGCGATGAATCCAATCCCGGTTACACATGCCTGTCTCACGACATTATCGCACACGAAAGCGGCCACGCCATCCTGGATGGGATACGGCCGTTGTACAACGAAAACTCCTCCACTGAAACTGCCGCTTTTCACGAATTTATTGGCGATCTGACTGCCATCCTGCTGGCCCTGTTCAACTCAGATATTCGTCACTTTGTTGCCCTGAAGACCAAGGCCAATCTTCAGGAAGACATGATCCTATCCAGTATTGCCGAAGAGTTTGGACAGGATGTCTATGCCCGTCCATATCTTCGCAGTGCCTCGAACAAGTTGACTATGGAAGATCCCGATATCAAGAAAAGCCTGAGTGCTCACAATATCTCCCAGGTTTTGACCGGTGCAATGTTCGATATACTGATTGGTATTGCCAGGATGCATATGAATAAGAACCTGCCACTTTCCGGGGAGGAATTGCCTGATCTGAAACTCCTGGCAAGCCGCAGGTCCGTACCCCTCGCAAAGTCACTCCATTGCAAGCCATGTGGTGGGCGGCAGATCGTTTCCGTCGGGTGGCATTGCAACCGCTCGATCTTTGTCCGCCCTGTGATATTCAATTTATCGATTACGCTAAGGCCGTTATTCGCAACGATATCCTGACCAATCCAGTGGATGCCGAGGGCTATCGTACGATCATGTTGCAGGTATTTCATGATCGAAAAATTTGCAAATGCAAATACAAGTATGGTCAGGAGTTGCCAATTGATTGCGAATTCCAGGATGCCATTTACCAGCCAAAGCAGGAATTCACCTATCACGATATCAACCGTGTGTCCCGCTCACGCACAGCAGCATATTATTTCCTGAATGATAATCGCGAAGTATTGCGTATTCCACTACATCAGGATATTGTCGTTTGCGATCTATATGACAACGGTAAACTCGGGGCACTAGGTGAACGGCTGCCTCACCAGATAGTACTCGAGTACATTTGGAAGGAAGAGTTGGAGTTTAAAGATCAAACTGCACGCGGTATGAAATTTGGCTGGCTGGAAGGGAAAAAGGTAATCATGTACTGTGGCGGGACGCTGGTCTTTGATGATCGCGGCAACCTGCTTTCCTGGTTTCGAAAGCCAGGGATTCAGTTGCTGGATCCTGACATGGAGAAAAAATTACAAAAGTCTCCAAAAAAGACTAAGCTGGAGCGCGCTCAACTTATCGATATGGAAATTGGCAGAAAACGCGCCAATACAATCCTAACCCAGATCTATGAGAAGTTGCAAAAAGGCAAGATTGGATTGATGGATGAAAGCAGGGCTGGGTTGCCGCAGGAAATGTTGCGGCCTGTGACCGCGTATGAGAAGGACGGTCTTGTTCGTTTTATCAACACGCCGCATCTGCGAAAAGATGACAGGGATACGGAGGAATTGACATGGCAGAACAACTTTTAGTTCGAATGTTTGATGTTGGCCTGGGTGACTGTATTTATGTTCGGGTTCCAGATAAAGGCAAAGATGTACATATTTTGATTGACTGCGGTAATAAATTCAGTGGAATGGACTTATTGCAGGATGCGATTACAAGCCTTGAAAATGAACTCCCCAAAAATTCTGATGGAACGCGAAACCTGGACTTGCTGGTCGTCACTCACCCGCATGAAGACCATCATAAAGGTTTTGAACCTGCCATCTTCAAGAATATTAAGATCAAAAATATTTGGCTGAGCCCGGCGTTTTGTGAACTGGATGAAAAATGCAAGAAGGATTTTAAGGGCAGCAAAGGCCTGCGTACACTGCAAGCCATGACCCAAAACTCACTCAGTAGAATGGTGGAAGTTTCCCCGGCAGGCGAAACAAAGGAATATCTTGAAGATGTGTTGCTCAGCCTGAGCAAAGCTGAAGCCTTTAATGAACTCAACCGAAACCTTCCCAAGAGAAATGGCATAAAACCCAAATATGTAACCGCGGATTTTAAATACGACAAGGATTTTACTCCCCAGGATGTTTTGCGATTGTTTAAAGATCCAACGACGCGGATCAAGATCCTTGGACCAATGAGCGACATTGATAAATATTATCTAAGCGGGAATGGACAGCCGCTGCATCTGGCGCTTGGAGCAGATGGAAGCGCCGATATACAACGTGAGAATCCAAATCTTATAATGGAGATGAAACCGCCCAGAAATATAAGTTCCCAGGATTTCGATCTGTTGCGAAAGGGTATTCAAGGCAATGCCCTTGCCATGGCATCCATCGTGGGACATGCGGTCAACAATCTAAGTGTTGTTCTATTATTGGAATGGAAAGGCAACCGCCTGCTTTTTCCAGGAGACGCAGAATGGGAGGGTAGCAAGATCGAGATTAAACCCAACGGCGGAAACGGCAGCTGGAATGTGATGTGGGCGACACAGCAACAGGAACTATCCAAACCTTTAAATTTCCTAAAGGTTGGTCATCATGGCAGCGTAAATGCCACGCCATGGGCGAAAGGTCATCCAATCAGCCAGGTGCTGGATCATTTATTGCCGGTGCCGAAGGGTAAAAAGAAAAACGAGGCTAGGGCGGTAGTCTCCACCCAGCGCTCTTCACGCTGGCCATCCATTCCAGACCCGACTTTGTTGATGGAAATTGGAGCCAGGGTTAATAACGCAAAAGATGATTACACTGGCGACAAAAAGATTAATAAAGGAATATTACAACCAGAGCGAACGGACCAGGAACGTTTGAAACGACAGAAAAAGTGGATTGACGTAACCTTCCCCATAAAATAAGCCTGCCCCTCATTTTTGTTGATGCGGGCCTGCTGGGCTTTTTCAAATTCTTTGCGTAATTGAGTATTTAAGTCATCCATGCGGGAAATTATAATGGACGTTTGAAACCGGTTTGAAATTCAAACCTTTATTTGGCACTGGTCTCCTGCCAGTGCCAAATAATTTACAATCATTTTACACCCCTACTACACCTATATAACTTCCCTCGCCTAAAATCACATCGTAACCTAAACCTAAAAGGAGACCTACGATGTACAACATATTCAAGAAAATGATTTTGGTAGCTTTGACCGCCGCTCTCGTCTTTGCCGCATTTCCTGTGACCAGCGTTTTTGCTCAGGGCGAAAATCCACCCAAAGGTGGGTTGACTAATGAAAAGTTGGAGCAAGTTTGGGCGCGTCAGTTGAAGAACTACGAAAAGATCGGCAAGGGATTTGACAATAACGATGCGCAAATCGCAAAATTCCAAGCCAGAATTGACGGGGCTGCTGCGAATGGTAAGGATGTCACTGCCTTGCAGTCCGCGCTGGATGCTTTTGAATCTGCGTTGAAGAGCGGCAAGCCGATCTATGAAAGCATGAATGGCATTGTCAACTCACATCAGGGATTTGATGCAAATGGTAAAGTGACCGACGCCGAGAAAGCCAATTCTACCGTGAAGGAAATGCGCGCGAAGATGTTGGAACTCAAGTCCGCAATGGGCGGGACGGGTAAAGCATTGCGTGAAGCGCTGAAAGCCTTCCGCGCAGCCAACAAACCTGCAAACGCGCCAGAACAAGGCACATGAGAAACTTGTAAATCCTGTTTTTTGCAAACAACGGTATGAGCAGCCTCTACCGTTGTCTGTTTGTTCTGCGACTTAGTGCTTCAAAATAGCATTAAAATCGAATTCGTTCCATCATTATGTCTAAATTACATTGATTTGCGAATTCCATTCAGAACAAAGAGGTAATCATGAAAAGAGACATTGTTCATACCGATAAAGCTCCCAAAGCCATTGGCCCATATTCACAAGCCATCCGCACCGAGACGATGATCTACACCGCGGGTCAGACTGGTCTTGACCCCGCAACAGGCGAATTGGTCGGAAGCACAGTCGAAGAGCAAACACGACAGGTGCTTATAAATTTGCAAAATGTTGTCGAAGCTGCTGGCTCTACGCTTGCGCAGGTGGTCAAGACCACAGTGTTCCTAAAAGATATGAATGACTTCTCCAAGATGAACGCCATTTATGCCGAGTTCTTTGGCGAGAATCCGCCTGCGCGCAGTACTGTCGCAGTGGCTGGGTTGCCCAAGGGTGGGTTGGTTGAGATCGAAGCTGTTGTGTTGATTGGGTAATTATCTGAATTGCTCTCGGCGGCGTCTCGCCGCCGAGGACGGCGGCTGAGCAGTATGACCTCCGAACTGATCCTTCTTGTTGATGATGAACCATCCATCATTAAACTCTCGCGCATGTATTTTGAACGGGATGGTTTTCGCGTGCAGGAGATCGGTGACGGCGAAGCGGCGCTTGAAGCGGTTACAAAACATCGCCCTGCCTTGATCGTGCTGGATGTGATGCTTCCCAAGCTTGACGGTTTTGAAGTCTGCCGCAAACTTCGCGTGAGCGGAGATCAGACACCCATCATCATGCTCACGGCTCGCGATGAAGATATTGATAAGATCCTTGGTCTCGAACTCGGCGCGGACGATTACCTGACCAAGCCTTTTAATCCGCGCGAATTGGTAGCACGCGTAAAGGCAATTTTACGCAGGAGCGATGGCAAGAAGCAGACGGATGGCAAGCCTATCCATCGCGGTGACTTGATGATCGATCCTGTCTCCCGTGAGGCACGCATCGCTTCGCGCACCCTTGACCTGCGTACCCAGGAATTTGACCTTTTACTTACCCTGACAGAGCAGCCTGGCCGTGTATTCAGCCGCGAACAGTTGCTCCAACTTGCATGGGGTTTTGACTTCTACGGTCAAACCCGTACTGTGGATGTTCACATCGCCCACCTGCGAAAAAAGATCGAGGGCTCAACTGTGAAAATTGAAACTGTCACTGGGGTTGGGTATAAATTGATAGCGTAATATCATGTCGTTGCGAGGACGCCTTTGCTTTTTGTCCGAAGCAATCTTCTCCCAAGTTGGGGATTGCTCACCGCACTGGCGTACGGCGCAAGTGTCGTCGGGAAATGCACCCTCCTCGCAAAGACATTGTAATTATTTCCTATGTTCTCATCCCTTCGTTCCCGACTTTGGTTAAGTTATGCTTTGCTCATTGTCACGGCTTTGGGTTTCGTGGCGATTGTTCTATTCATTTCTCTTTTGCGAAACCCCTTGATGTATCGTCAAACAACCGAGAGACTGAAGGCTGTGCAGACTGTAGTAATGGAGCGTGAGGGGCAATCAGACCCTATTTCTGTTGCGGCGCAAAATGCCTCACGCACATTTGATGTGCGTGTTTTGTTGTATTCAAAAGACAAGCAAGTAATTTTGGATACTTATCCTGATAACCATGCTCCACTACCGTTTCCAGGCAAGAAATTGATTTTGCGCAAGAATCCGATCATACGTGATGGGAACGGAATGGTTTGGTTGTATTCGGTTGAGCAGCTCCCTGATAAGACATATTTGGTTATCGCCTCGCCGCGTCCGCGTGTTTCCATTTTAAATATATTTACAGATGATTTTCTGCCGCTCATCCTTCAAAGTGGATTGGTCGCACTGCTGCTCTCGTTGATGGTCGCATTCTTTTTTGCGCGCTGGATCGCCGACCCATTGCAGAAAGTTGTCGTGGCGGCACGTGCAATGCCATCAGCTGAGATAAAGCCAGTAGAACCGCAAGGCCCGCATGAGGTCCAGGAATTGACGCGAGCGTTTAATTCCATGATCGCAGCGCACGCAAGCGAGTCAAAAATCCCAACGTGATTTCGTTGCCAACGTCTCCCATGAATTGAAAACGCCGCTGACCTCTGTTCAGGGATTTGCTCAAGCTCTCTTGGACGGCACAGCGGATTCAGATGAGGCACGTCAACAAGCCGCACAGGTGATCTACGACGAATCAGGACGGATGTACCGCATGGTGCTGGATTTACTCGATCTGGCGCGGCTGGATGCTGGCACGGCGGATATTACGATGTCGCCTGTAAATATGCTTGCGCTGTTGAATGCCATTCGCGAAAAATTTACGCCGCAGTCGCAAATGGCAGGCGTGGAGGTGAAGGTGGCAGCCGCTCCAAACCTGCCAAGCCCTCACTGCCGATGGTGACCGTCTTGCGCAGGTCTTTACAAATCTTGTGGATAATGCGCTTAAATTCACGCCAGTCGGCGGGGTGATTTCGTTGAACGCTTCGGTGGCGAATGGAGAAATGCTGGTTTCAGTTTCTGATACGGGCGCAGGGATTCCTGCCGAAGCCCAGGCGCATATCTTTGACCGTTTTTATCAAGCCGATTCCTCCCGCAGGGGCGGCGAAAAACACGGCGCGGGACTGGGGCTGGCGATTGCGTATGAGATCGTGCAGGCGCATGGTGGTAAAATTAGCGTCCGCAGTAAGCTGGGAGAGGGTACATCGTTTGATGTATTTCTGCCGCTGATGGGAAAACCTGCGACAACAATTGTCCGTCGAAAATAGAACTTCCTTCGCCGCCGTAATTTTTGGCGGCGAACCGTTGCCTAAAGCACCCATGCCTAACCCACCTTTTGTTTCGATCATTGTCCCTTGTTATAACGAAGAGACCACCATTCGTCACTTGCTCGATTCCGTTCTCGCGCAGACCTATCCGCGCGAGCAGATGGAACTGATCATTTCTGACGGGTTCTCCACAGACCACACGCGGGATGTGATTGCCACTTTTCAAAAGGAACATTCGGATCTGGCTGTACGCGTGGTGGATAATTCGGCGCGGACAATTCCCTCGGGACTGAATCAAGCCATTCGGGAGTCGCGTGGCGAGATCATTGTCCGCCTGGATGCACACTCCATGCCTATTCCAGAATATGTGGAACGTTGCGTCGCGGCGCATGAATCAGGCAAAGGCGACAATGTGGGTGGCGTGTGGGATATCCGCGCTGGCGCAGATACCTGGATCGCGAAATCAATTTCGTTTGCGGCGGCGCATCCATTGGGCGTGGGTGATGCGATGTATCGACTCAATGCAAAAGAGGGCGCAGTGGATACGGTCCCGTTCGGTTCGTTTCGCCGTTCGCTGATTGAGAGGATCGGCGCATTCGATGAAACGCTGTTATCGAATGAAGATTACGAGTTCAATACGCGTGTGCGCGAATCAGGCGGAACGGTATGGCTGGATCCATCGATTCGTTCAGTATATTTTTCACGAAGCACGTTGGGGAAACTGGCTAGCCAATACTGGCGATATGGTTTTTGGAAATTCAAAATGCTCAAGCGCTATCCGCATACATTGCGTTGGCGACAGGCTTTGCCGCCGCTGTTTGTGTTAAGTTTAATTATTCTTATTGTGTTATCCTTGTTTGCTGGGTTCGCTGGTTATCTTCTTGCCGCGCAATTGGTTGTCTATTTTTTGGTGCTGGGTCTGGCTGGCGTAAGGATTGCAATTAAAAAAAATACAGGATTTCTCATGCTTGGCTTGCCGCTCGCGATTTCGACCATGCACATGGCGTGGGGCGCGGGATTTTTATGGAGCGGTATTTCAAGTCCGTTCACAAAGTATGGCTGATATTTACCGACCTTCATTACGATTAAGACCAAGCGAACAGCGTTTCATTTTAGTGCTGGGCGATTTGATCGCTTCTGCAGGCGCGATGTTTATTGCGTTATATATTTGGTATCAATTTTCACTGGCGCGTGAGATCGAGCGCTTGATCGAAAGGGGCTTTAATCCCGACCGAGCCGAGCGCATGGCCTTATCCATTATTGATCTTAAGATCCCGTTTTGGTTTTATCTTCTGCCTTTGGTCTGGTTATTGTTGCTGGTCGATTCTTACGAGATACATACCGCCTCAAACTGGAAAAAGACCCTGCGCAGTATCGCCGTCGCTCCTGTTGTGGGTTTATTGGGATATTCCCTGATCTTTACGATTAATCAAGACCCGAACTCTCTTCCGCGTATTGGAATTGGTGCATTCCTTGTTCTCGCTTCGCTCCTAACTTTGGGCTGGCGCGGCATTTACATTCGACTCTACACCTCATCAGGCTTTATGCGACGCGTGCTCATTGTTGGTGCGGGCAAAGCAGGTCATACGCTTGCCGAAAATTATCGCAAGATCAGCCCGCCGCCATTTCTGTTGATCGGTTTCGTTGACGATGATCCGAAAAAGCAGGGCAAGCCTCATCATGGATTTGCCGTGTTGGGAACCAGTAAAAACCTACTTGATATTATTGAAGATTATCACATCTCGGATATTGTTGTGGCAATCAATGGCGAGATTAAAGGTGAGACCTTCCAGACCATTTTGGATGCCCAGGAAAAAGGTATTGAAATCGTTCGCATGCCCATTATGTATGAAGAGATGACGCAGCGTGTGCCTGTTGAACATCTCGAATCAGACTGGGTTATCCGCTCGTTTGTAGATCAGGTGCGGGTGAGTGGCATGTACGAATTATTCAAGCGTCTGATGGATATCGTTGGCGGCTTGCTTGGGCTGTTGATCTTTTTGATTATCTTTCCATTTTTCGCACTTGCAATTGTCATCGAGAGTGGATCCCCTATTTTATATTCACAAGAACGTTTGGGCAAAGGTGGACGTGTATTTAGGATACGTAAGTTCCGTTCCATGTGGCAAAACGCCGAGGAAGACGGCGAAGCCAAACTTGCCACTATAAACGACCCGCGAGTGACTCGCGTGGGAAATTTTTTGCGCCGCACCCGCATGGATGAAATGCCGCAATTTATAAGTGTGCTGACTGGAGAGATGAGTCTTGTTGGTCCGCGTGCTGAGCGGCCCGAACTTGTAGCGCAATTTCAGAAGCAAATTCCCTTTTACCGTGCGCGCTTGTTGGTGAAGCCTGGCCTGACAGGTTGGGCACAAATCAACCACGGCTATGTAGCGACTGTAAAAGAGACTGTCGTTAAACTTGAGTATGATCTTTATTATATTAAACATCGTACGCTCAATATGGATTTCAATATCGTATTGCGTACTATTGGTACGGTACTACGAAGAACAGGCGTGTAGCCAATCGGCGTCCGAAAGGCTTGAATTGATAAACCTGGCTTTATCCTGAAACCTTCGGACAATTTTTGTTTTGGAGAAAAACTTAAAATGAAATATCTCATCACAGGTGGCGCAGGTTTCATTGGCTCACATATTGCACGCGCTTTGCTTCAGCAAGGCGCAGATGTGCGTATTCTGGATAACTTCTCTTCAGGCAAGCGTGAGAACTTAAATGGACTCGAGGTGGAGATCATCGAAGGTGACTTGCGTGACGCTTCCTGCGTGACCGAAGCAGTGCGCGGCGTGAATATCATTTTCCACGAAGCGGCATTTGTCTCCGTGCCTGAATCCATGGAAAAGCCGCAGGAATGTTTCGATGTGAATGTGATGGGCACTTCCATTCTTTTTGAAGCTGCGCGCAAAGCTGGCGTGCAACGCGCAGTCATTGCTTCCAGTGCCGCTGTCTATGGCGACTCAACTGCCATGCCCCTCGTGGAAGACACGCCGTTGAAACAACTTTCGCCATACGCCGTTTCCAAGCGCGTGGACGAAATGTATGCTGAACTCTACACCCGTTCCTTCGGGTTTGAAGTCGCCGCATTGCGTTACTTTAATGTTTACGGCCCCCGCCAACGACCTGATTCCATGTACGCCGCTGCTGTGCCGATCTTCATCCGCCGTTTGCTGGATAACAAACCGATCACCATCTTTGGCGATGGTGGTCAAAGCCGTGACTTGATCAATGTACGAGATGTGGTGCAAGCTAATCTGCTTGCCTCACGTCACCCCGCCGCACCTGGACAAATCTTTAACGTCTGCACAGGCATCGAGACCCGCCTGCTTGATCTGCTCGATATTCTCTATGAAATCTTTCCCAATGCCCCCAGGCATATCCACGCCGAACCGCGCGCAGGCGACATTTATCGTTCCATCGGCACACCCAGCAAAGCCATGAACATCCTCGAATTCCGTCCCCAAGTCACCCTTGCCGAAGGCGTGAGGGAAGCAGTCGAAGAAATGCGCGGAGGATGAGTAAAAAAGTGAGTAACAAAGTAAAAAGTAAGACGTAAAAAGGTGGACGCGAACTCACTTCTCACTTCTTGTCATCCCGTCATCCTTCATAATTGCATCCTTTCCCTCTCCATGTCTTCCTCTCGTTTCCAAGTCCGCAACCGTTTCGTCTTAATTGGCGATATCGCCCTCACCATCGTCTCGGTGCTGGGAAGTTTTGCCTTGCGGCTGGATGTGAGCGAACTTCCGTTTTATTTCCCTGCCGCATTGGTAATGTGCGTGGTGGCTTTACTTGTCAAAATCCCCGTTTACTATTCCTTTGGTCTATATCGTCGCCTGTGGATCTATGCCAGCACAAATGAATTGCGCTTGATCACAGTTGCTGTTACAACTGCCTCTGTATTAACTTCAGGCGTGATGTTTGTTTTGATCAGTTCGGGATTTATTCAACCTGGCATGCCGCGCTCCGCTCTTGGTATTGACTGGCTGCTCTCGCTTATTCTCATTGGCGGCTCACGTTTTGCCTTGCGTATTCTTTCGGAACAATCCAATGTGCGGCGTGACGCGAAAGCCAAACGTGTGCTCATCATCGGCGCAGGTGATGCGGGTGCCCTCGTTGTGCGCGAGTTGCAAAAACCCTCGCAATTAAATCTCATCCCGATCGGTTTTCTCGATGATGATCCTGCCAAACAGAATCACCAGATTTATGGCGTCTCTGTCATTGGCAAGGTAAATAAACTGTCAGGCATTCTCGATAATCAACAAGTGGATGAAGTCATCATCGCCATTCCCTCCGCACCAGGGAATATCATCCGTCTGGTCAACGATGCCTGTCGTCAAAAGGGGATCCCTTCGCGCACGATGCCTGGTATCTATGAACTGCTTGGCGGCAAGGTCAGCGTCAACCGTTTGCGCGAAGTGGATATCACCGATCTCCTGCGCCGTGACCACGTCCGCGTGAATGATGAAAAAGTGGGGCAATCTCTTGAAGGTAAGCGGGTTTTGGTTACGGGTGCTGGCGGCTCCATCGGAAGCGAACTCAGCCGTCAGATCGCGCGCCGTAACCCCGCCGAACTTGTTTTGCTTGGCCACGGTGAAAATTCCATCTTTGAAATTCTGCTCGAACTGCAAGGTAATTATCCAAATCTAAAACTTATCCCCGTTATTGCCGATATTCGTAACGCCGAAAGACTCAATTCAGTTTTTGCAGCACATCAACCGCAGATTGTTTTTCACACTGCCGCGCACAAACATGTCCCTTTGATGGAAGCAAATCCCGTTGAAGCCGTCACCAACAATGTGCTCGGCACACGCAACCTTGTGCAAGCTGCGCTCGATCATAAAATTGAACGCTTCGTCCTCATCTCCACCGATAAAGCCGTGCGCCCTTCAAGCATTTATGGCGCAACCAAACGCCTCGCTGAAATGATCGTCCTCGACGCCGCCCGCCAGCATCAGCGCGCCTTCACCGTTGTCCGCTTTGGCAATGTGCTTGGCTCACGCGGAAGTATCATTCCCATTTTCAAAAATCAAATTGCAAACGGCGGACCCATCACCATCACACATCCCGACATGGTTCGTTTTTTCATGACCATCCCCGAAGCCGTTTATCTGGTTCTGCAAGCCTCGTCCATGCAAAACGGCGGCGAAGTTTTTGTGCTCAACATGGGTGAGCCTGTCCGCATCCTCGACCTGGCTGAAGACCTCATCAAACTTTCTGGTCTCGAACCGCACAAGGATATCGAAATCACGTTCACGGGGATTCGTCCTGGCGAAAAACTTGCGGAAGAACTTTGGGACGAAGGCACGCCTCTCATGCAAACGCCACATCCCGACATCTTCCGCCTTGATCAGGACGCATCATTCTTAATCCCAAACCTGCCTCAAACCATCGAGCAGTTATCCACCCTCAGCGCAGACCGCACTGCCCTCAACAAATTTATTGATGAATTGATCCCAGGTTCCCACATCACTGAAACGCAGCCTTCCAACCTTCAACCTTTGACCTTAGACCTATAAAACTTATGCCCGAAGTTAATCTCACTGACTGGAATCGTTTTCTGGAATCTCACCCCAATGCGCATTTGTTACAAATGGGAGAATGGGGCGAACTCAAAAAAGATTTTGGATGGAAACCAGTCCGCATCGTTCTTAACAACGAAGTTGGTTGCCAGATCCTCTTCCGCCGCCTCCCTTTAGGCTTGACTCTCGGCTACATGCCAAAACCAGTGTTCAGTTGTCAATGGGCAGTAACCAGTGAGCAGTTCTGGAAAGAAGTTGACTCCATTTGCAAAAAGAATCACGCCGTCTTCCTGAAAATCGAACCCGATACATGGGCGGACGAATTTCAACTTTCCAGCCTTCCAACCTTCAAACTTTCCCCTCATAATATCCAACCTCCCCGCACTATCGTTGTGGATATTAAAGATAGCGAAGAAACTATCCTCGCGCGCATGAAACCAAAATGCCGCTACAACATCCGCCTCGCTGAGAAAAAAGGAGTGACTGTCCGCGCGTGGGACAACATCCCCGCCTTCCACGAAATGATGACCGTCACAGGCGGGCGTGACAACTTTGGCGTGCATTCAAAAGAATACTATCAACGCGCTTATGGATTATTCCATCCCAAAGGGACATGTGAATTACTGGTTGCTGAATACGAAGGCAAACCTCTCGCGTCACTGATGGTCTTTGCCAATGCAAACGCGCCTGGTATGTCTACGGCGCATCCAACGACCTCGAACGCAACCGAATGCCAGCTTATCTTTTGCAGTGGGAAGCTATCCGCTGGGCAAAAGCGCGCGGCTGTGAGGAATATGACCTGTGGGGCGTCCCTGATGAAAACGAAGAAACTCTTGAAGCTAATTTTGAATCCCGCCACGATGGACTTTGGGGCGTCTACCGCTTCAAGCGCGGCTTTGGCGGTGAACTTAAACGCGCCGCACAAGCATTGGATCGAGTTTATAGTCCATTGTTGTATTGGGCGTATGTGAAATATATTGGGAATAGGGAATAGTGATTAATAATATTTGGAACCAACTCATCTCCAACCTTCCCAACCCGCACTTTCTCCAATCTTATGAATGGGGGCAGGTGAAGGCGAAGTATGGCTGGATTCCATATTATGCTGTCTGGACGAGTGATGGAAAATTCACCATTTCTCAAAATACAGATAACTGGTCACTGAATACTGATGGTTGTCAAGCTGCATGTCTTATTCTCAAGAAACAAATCATTCGTCGTGGATTTGCCGCGCGTTTGTCCATTTTCTACGCGCCGAAAGGTCCGCTCATGGATTGGTCAAATGAATCCCTGCGGACTCGTGTGCTGGACGACCTGCAATCCTTCGCTAGAAAACAAGGCGCGATCTTCCTGAAAATTGACCCTGATATTATCCTCGGGCGCGGAATCCCCAACAGC
Organism: uncultured Chloroflexia bacterium; assembly: GCA_963833175.1. GTDB lineage: Bacteria > Chloroflexota > Anaerolineae > Anaerolineales > Villigracilaceae > Villigracilis. The sequence continues at coordinate 9,280 of CAWHXC010000011.1, read as the reverse complement.
GAGGGAAATGTCACAGAAAACAGCGGGCAAGCCGCAAAGTCAGAATTGATGCGCAGGGGGTGGGTCTATTCGTCGGATCAGATCCAATTCCGAAATACAGTCCTCATTGACCTGTCTGCCTCCGAGGAAGAAATGCTGGCGCGGATGAAACCCAAGACTCGCTACAACATCCGCCTCTCTGAGAAAAAAGGTGTTGTGGTGCGCGTAGGCACTCAGGATGATTTGCCCATGCTCTACAAAATGTACGCCGAAACCAGCGTGCGCGACGGTTTTGTAATTAGAGATGAAAACTATTACATGACCGTTTGGAAATTATTTATGCAAGAGCAGTCTTCGACCTTTGACTTTCAACCTTCAACCATTCCTTTGATCGCCGAAGTGGATAATATCCCCGTCGCCGCCATCTTCCTCTTCATGTTTGCGAACCGTGCATATTATGTGTATGGGATGTCGCGCAACCTACACCGCGAAAAAATGCCTACTTATCTTTTGCAATGGGATGCCATGAAACGGGCGAAGTCGAATGGATGCAGTGTCTATGATCTGTGGGGTGCGCCTGAAGTCTTTGATGAGACCGATTCGATGTGGGGAGTGTATCGCTTCAAAGAGGGCTTAGGTGGGGAAGTAGTCCGTACATTGGGCGCGTATGACTTTGCCCCGAATAAACTTTGGTACAAGTTGTATACTGAGATCGTGCCGCGCGTGTTGGATGTGATGCGGTCGCGAGGGAAAGAGAAAACCAGGCAGGGATTAGAGTAACAAGTAAAAAGTGAGAAGTAATAAATAGAACTTCTCACTTTTTACTTTTCGCTTTTTACCTCGTGTTGGTTACAAAAAAGGAGATGCCATGAAAGCAATTGACCGTATAAATTTTGCCCACCTTCCAACCCCAATTGAAGAACTTCCGCGGTTAACCGAATCTCTTGGCGGCCCACGTATTCTGGTCAAGCGCGATGACCAGACGGGACTCGCCTTCGGCGGGAATAAGACTCGCAAACTGGAATTTCTTGTTGCTGAAGCACGCGAGCAAGGCGCGAAGACATTGATCTCTGCGGGGGCGATCCAATCGAATCACTGCCGACAGACGGTTGCCGCCGCGGCACGTTTTGGTTTTGGCTGTACGCTCGTGTTGACAGGTGATCGGCCAGCCCAGCCTTCTGCAAATTTTCTCCTTGACCAACTCTTTGGCGCGGAAATTGTTACCGTGTCAGACCGCAAAGATCGTGACCGTATTTTGCAGGAAACCTTTGATAATGCCGTTGCTGCAGGGAAGAAGCCATATCTCGTGCCGTATGGCGGATCCAGCCCAACAGGTGCATTGGGATATGCCTTTGCGATGGAAGAATTCATGGATCAAAACACGAAAGTGGATTGGATCATCTTTGGCACATCCTCAGGCGGCACACACGCGGGACTTGTCCTCGGTCAGCGGGTGTTTGGTTTCAAGGGCAAAGTTTTAGGGATCAGCATTGACGAGCCAGAGTCGCAGCTCAAAGCGCATGTCTCAGAGTTAGCTTCACAAGCCAGCGAAAAACTTGGCGAGCGGATCGAGTTCACAGGCGATGATGTTCTCGCGAATGAAAATTATTGCCAGGCAGGTTATGGAGTTTTTGGGGAGGGTGAACGCGAAGCCATCAAGTTATTTGCCCGCAATGAGGGCTTGCTGCTTGACCCCGTTTACACAGGCCGCGCCGCCGCTGGAATGATCGACCTTATCCGCAAGGGATTTTTCAAAAAAGATGAGACCGTTTTGTTCTGGCATACAGGCGGTCAACCCGCATTGTTTGCGGATAAGTATTCGGGAGATGTGGTTGGGGAATAGGAAATGGAAAATTAAAACAAAATCCCGAAGGCGGTAGCATCACACCGCCTTCGGGATTTTGTTTTTTTTGTCTGTCAAGCCTACTGAACAGTCCCAAGTAAGCGCGGATACCAATACCACAAAATATCCGCGACGGGTTTGCTGTGAATGGATGCTGCTTTGTCCTGTAGCGAGGCTGGCAGGTAATATCCACGGCTGACAAAGCCTGTGATCCACGGGCGTGAGTTAACTGCTGTGAGCATCGCTTCGTAAATATCCGCCTGTGTTTGCAGGCTTAAATTCACTGAGCTGTAATCAGCGTTCGGTCTGTTGAGCGCGGTCCAGTAGAGACAACCGCCTTTGCCATCAGGAATACAGCCGCTTGCCGCGCCTTCCGCCGATGGATAAGCAATGGCAAGAGTGAGCGGTTTATTCAAGAGGGATACAAGCGGCGAAACTTCATTATCCAATAAGCGGCCAGCTTCATTTGCATAATCAGTTTTTGTTGCACTTGGATTTGTGGAAAGTGGGGCCGACCAAAGCAGATAAATCCCGTTCACACCTTCCAGAAAGTTCAACGGCGCTTCAATTGTGGCTTTGGTGAAGGGCAGCGCCCATAAGACCTGTCCACTGAAGTGCTGACGTACTTCCGTGATAATGGATTTCCATTGCGCTTCGCTATCTGCCGGGACGTTGGATGGGCTGCCGTCAGGTAGTTTGCCGCCGGGCAAGGCCGGGGTGACCCAATCTCCGCCGAGGATGAGGGTTTGCGACCCCGTTTGAGCTGCAAGGTCTGCATAGTTGATGGCAAATGCCCGGTAGCGGGTAAACCACGTCTGCCACCACTGTGCATCTCGTGGCGCACTCAACCAAAAGTTTGTGTAGGGCGCGGTGGAGGAATCCGCAGATGGGGGAAAATTCGGCGACGGAAAGAGCGAAACATTAAGTCCCATGGCGCGGGCTTGTGAGATCATGATCGCAGAGTTGATCCATAGTGGGTCTTGTCCGGGAACGGGCGCAAACCCTAATGGTGAGACACTGGTGTACGTCCAACTTGGGGTGAGGGTGACATTGTTGGCTCCAATCGCTTGCGTATTGGCAAATGCCTGTGGCGCAAAATATGACCAATTGGGGCGGTACGTGGATTGGAATTCCACGCCGGCGGTAAATCCGCTGGCGCGCTGAGTAATGTTTGCGCCAACGAGTGTGACTGGCTCTGGATTCTCATACCATTTCCATGCGCTGACCGTATCCTTGATATCCTGGCTGAGGAGAGTGGTGATCGCCACTCTTCCAGTGGGCGCTGCGCCGACCGTTTGAACATCGTCGGCGCTTCCGCATTGACCATTGCGGCAATAGCGATATGAAAAATTGCCGAGGATGTTGAGCGGACCGTAAAGTTTATACGCCCATTGATTATTGCCGAGCGGCCACATAGGGACGGGTTCCATCCAGCCAAATGTGTTGAGTTGAATATAAATAATGTCGCCGGGCGGTGTGACAGATGGAACGCTTACTTCAAAAAGGATCGGCGCATCACCGAGGGTCCAGGTTGCAACTGAGTTTTGAATCGTAAGTTCCTGGGCAGGTACGATAAGCTCACGCAGGTTCCAGTTCCCATCCTTCTTGTGCTCTGCATTCCAGAAACCATCACCCAGCGTGTATTTATATTGAATGTATGCGCCAGCGGGCAGGGCGAGGGTGATCGCATAGCGGCCATCTGCTTGCAGGTTCATAACGGGCATGCGGTCTGGAGACGTACTTACACCGCCTTGCAGGTCTGCGAACGTATTTCCAAGCTGTAAAATATTCCCCGCAATACGCACAGGCACACCAGGCACGGTAGTGTCTGGGACAGAAACCATAAATGTAACATTCACAAGCGGCAATGACTTTATACGCAGGTCAACTACCGTTGTATATCCATCCGCCACAGCCGCGCCTTGTTGAAACGTTTGATACATACCGTCCATGCTGTACACGAGCAGATTTTGCGTGCCTGTGGGCAAGCCGGCAAGTTCAAAATGTCCACTGGAATCAGTGATGGATTGCATACCACCCGCGCTGACCAAAAGGTTTGGTAATGCCGAACCGGTGTCAACATTAAATATTTGCCCCTGGATCGTACCGCTTGGCCGCGCGTAGGATTTATCGCCCCAATCTGCAACGATGTCTTGTATTTCGGCAGGTCCCGCAACGAAATACATGCGGTAACGGATCGCTGTGCCGGCGCTGGTATCCTCCAGCACCTGCGAAGCGCCGCGCCGAACATAACGATATTTCACAACAGAATTATAAGGGAGCGGCAGTGTGGCGGTGTAGGTCAGTGCGTCGCGGGCACTCATTGGATACTGCGTGGCGTTCAACGAAAGCCCCGTCACTTCATCCAGAATGGCGATTGCCATGGCTTCATTAGCTTGAAGCGGCTCGGGCAAAACCACCGTAAAAGTGGTCTGTGCCACAGCCTGAGGCGTCGGCGATGGCACAACAACGCTTGGAATTTGTGTGGATGTGCCGGGATTGGTGGAATTTCCAAATAACGATAAGGTACATGCCTGTCCAACCAGAACAAGCACAACCGCCGCAGTGATGATACGGCGCGATAATACGGATTGCTTGTACATTCTCTCTCCTCGGATATAACGACGTAAACCGCTTCCTTTGCCGCTCTAGCCTGTTTCTGCTTCCTCGGCTTTTTTCTGCTCCTCAGCCTGATGCCGATTTCGCCCGGCGACGGCGATGTAGCTTAAACCAATGCTGACAAAGTATAACAAGATCATCGGCGCCATCACCAACCCCTGGTTGACAGGGTCAATCGTCGGCGTGATGATCGCGGCAACGATGGCAATCATCACAATGGCAAGTTTCCATTGTTCGGCAAGCATCTTCGGGTTGACTAATCCAATTGCAGATAATACGTAGATCACCAGTGGGAATTCAAATGCTATGCCGATCCAAAACATTAATCCGATCACAAAGGAGTAATAAGATTGCGGCCGTAACTCTGTTTTGATGCCCATAAAATCGTTTAAGAAGGGCAGGGCAGCGGGGAGCATTACATAAAAAGTAAAAGCCGCACCGCCGAGAAAGAAAATGGAAGCCAGCGGAATTCCCGCCAATCCCATTTTGCGCTCGCGAGGTCTAAGCCCGGGGGCGGCAAATAGCCAAAGCTCAAATACAATATATGGGAGCGCCAGCGCAATACCTGAGAATAGCGCCACTTTCATAAACACGCTGATTGATTCGGTTACGTCGATGGCTATCAGCTTGTCAATACCGCCTGCGGGTATGGCGAGATAGTTAATAATTCTTTGTGCAAAAAAAAAGGAGATACCCACTGTTACCACAAGAGCCAGCACTGCGCGCAAAAGATGCATACGCAGCGCTTCGACCTGATCCCACATCATTTCACGTGTGTCTTTATTGGTGGTCAGGTCAATAAAAACTTCTGTGATAGGGTGCTCATCGGGTTCAGTATTCAGGAATTTGTTGAACTGTGATAATTTCCGAAAGGGGAAAGCGGCGATATTGTAGAACAGGCGGAATGGAAATGAGACCACCATCCACGCCCGGTCAAAGAATTTTGGAAACCGATGATAGACGGCACGAAATGGGTAGGTGATGACCCGCCATAACCCCGAAAAGAATTTACGCATCTTTTTCTTCTTGTTGATCGTTTTCGTTTACTTCTGTTTTTTCTGGAGCAGGCGGCTCAATTTTACTTTCGAGTACTCTGGCCGCAGGGGTGGTGGTCGTTGGCTGGGAGCGTGGGGGAGTAGTTAGGTTGTTTGGCCTGCTGCCGATCGGGTTGACGGCGTTGTTCAGATCATTCCCGATCTGGTTAATCTCATTATTCGCATCCCGCATGAGACGGTTGGGTAATGTCTTCAGTTCACGCGAAGTCTGCTGGAAGATCTTCCAGCCGTCAGATGTGACAATAGTACGCATCCATTTGCCGATGGTCTTGCCCGCTTTTTGCATATCCTTTGGGCCAAGTACGATCAGCGCGATGATCAAAATGAAAATAAGTTCAGAGGGTCCAACACCGAGAATTTCCATTTTTATTGTTCCAGTTTGGTTTCACGCTCAATTCTATTTTGAATGATTTGATTGATCTCATGTTCATGGTCAACCAATGTGCCGAGCACGCCGTTGATAAAGCGCGGCGCAGAATCTGAGCCATACAGTTTTGCCAGTTCCACAGCTTCGTTAATGGCAACCTTGACCGGGGTCTCACGATACACTGCAAATTCCCAGAAGGCAATACGCAAAATATTTCGGTCTATCGCAGCGATCTGGTCCAGTGGCCATTCAGGTGCATACTTCGCGATCAATTGGTCAAGGTCCTGGGTGAGGGGCAGCACGCCAAAGACGATCTGCCTTGCAAATTCAGCCAGTTCATCAGAAAGCGGAATCTCTTCCAGGCGTATTTTCAATACGTCGCCTGGAAGATGATTGTTTGCGATATCAGTTTCGTAAAGTACTTGCAGAGCAATGGCGCGCGCTCTGGTTCGGGGTTTCATGCTTTCAAGCCTCGCTATCCGCGTAATCTATATCTTCAATGTGAATGTTGACGTGACCGACATCCATGCCGACCATTTCCTGGATGGCGCGCGCAACATTCTGTTGGACGTTGCGGCTGACCTCACGGATATTTACATCCTGCTGGAGGACGAGATGCAAATCGACGTAAACAGTGTTTTCTTCCGTTTCAATGCGGACCCCGTCGCCTGCTCCTCGTTTAAAGAGTTGATTCACGCCTCCGGAAATGGGAGCGAGTTTGCTTACGCCGGGCACGCTCAATGCGGCAAGACGCGCAATGGTTGTGAGGACATCGGGTGAAACGGTTGTTTTGCCTTGTGAATATTCGGTCATGGTTTACTCCTTTTACATCATCTACATCATCGCCATGCCGCCATCCACGCCGAGGACTTGGCCGGTGATATAGGCGGCTTCGTCTGAGGCGAGAAATGCGGCGGCGTATGCAATTTCTTCGGGTTTGCCTTTGCGCGCCAGTGGAATCATCTTGAGCGCGGCTTCAAGCATTTCGGGTGTCATGCCATCCAGAATTTCAGTATCCACAAATCCTGGCGCAATGGCGTTGACGGTGATATTACGTGCGGCAACTTCACGCGCGAGGGCTTTGGTGAAACCGATCTGCCCTGCTTTGGAAGCGGAATAATTTGTTTGCCCAGCGTTGCCCATTTGACCAGCAACCGAGGCTATGTTGATGATGCGTCCGACGCGCTTGCGCATCATGTGTTTGACAGCGGCTTTCGAGCAGTTGAATGCACTCTTCAAGTTGGTGTTGATGACCGCATCCCAGTCTGCTTCGGGCATCAGCATAATTAATTGGTCGCGGGTGATGCCTGCGTTGTTTACGAGGATGCTCAGGTCGCCAAATGTTTCCACGGCAAATTTCACTAACGCTTCAGCCTGTTTGAAATCTGAAACATCGGCTTGATACGCCGCGGCTTTTCCGCCTGCGGCTTGGATCTGCTTGACCACTTCTTCAGCAGATTCAGGTGACTTGTTGTAATTGACCACGACAGCCGCGCCGCGCGCCGCGAATTCGAGGGCGATGGCGCGTCCAATTCCACGTGAGCCGCCAGTGATGAGCGCTACTTTATTTTCTAAGGATAAGGTGGGTGACATGAACTGACTCCTATATTGAAATTATACATCATGTGGAATAACCCACTATTCCCTGTTTGGAAACGACTTGCGGGGTAATCCAAAAGCCAATCCAATGCCGCCGCCCAGTGCGAGGATCGCCACCCAGAGGAAGGCGTCTTCCCAGAAGCGGATGGGGAACAGTCGAATGAGGGTATCTGAGAATTCGAAGAGCCAGGAATCCCCTTTGAAAAATATTGAGTGAAAAAAAATGAAGAATTGCTCGAACACATTTGGGTCAGCAACAATGCCGACACCAACAATGAGACCAAGTGCCACAGCCAGCCCGATCATCCAGATGCCGCCTCGGCGCAAACCGTTGATATAGTCTGGCATCCATTTTCCGAGGTAGGCAAAGATCGCCAGCAATGTCAGAATGGCGAGGGAGATAACCCAGGCGTTCAATGCGCCGCGCACTACATTTTTTACATCCGCCATGTGACTGAGTTCACGCTGGTTGTACAACGGATCGCCGTTTTCGAATTTCAAATCGCCGAGGTATGAAACATCAGAACTGTTGACGAGATACTTCAAAGCGAAGGGTGCCCATTGTAAGCGGTCTTGCTGGGTAAAGCCATATACATCTGGAGGGAAATAGGGCATTCTGTATTCGATGTTGATGAATATGGGGCTGAGCATAATACGCAAGGCAGTGCCGATGAGGGCGATTGGTACGAGGAACGAGACAAGATAGGAAAGGATTGTGGAGAGGGTCGTTTTCATGGTTTCTCTTTTATATGCCGTTGCGAATGAAGGTTGCTTCGGCGGGAGTGCACTAAATTAATTACTGCAAAAATTGCAAACCGCCTTGGAGGACAAAACTTACGACCATGTTGTTGACGATCCATTCAATGGGGGCGAGATCGTCAGTGAAGACGGTGGTGGTTTTGTAGCCGTCTTTGAGATTGGCATAGGTGGATGCCATGGCAGTTACAAGTAATGGATGAACGCTCGGATCTGTGGAAAGTGCAACCAGATTTGAGGTGAAATTTTCGCGTGTGGTGGGCTGTTTGGTGGCGAAGATCATGGTGTTGAGTGTGCCGGGAATATCCATCACATGAACGGAGGGAAAGACTGTGCTCATTGTGGTCGCGAGTCCGTCTATCAGGCGGCGGTCGCCGGGGACTGATCCCACGTTGATGGTCAGCACCCCGTCATCGGTCAGGTGGGAGGCGGCGATCTCAAAAAATTCCTGTGTGGTCATGTGCGGAGGAATATATGGAGGGCGGTACGCATCCACGGCGATGATGTCATATTTATATGGACTGCGTTCGAGGTTTAGCCGACCATCGCCGATGTGGACTGTGAGGTTTGGCAGGTTCAGCCCAAAATATTTTTCGCCAACTTCGACGATCTTTCCATCAAGTTCAAAACCGTCAATCGGAATATCGCCGTAGACAGCACTTGCCTGACGTGCGGCAGTGCCTGCGGCGAGACCGATAATGGCCATGCGTTTCACATCCTGCGGTTTGCGGTTCGCGTAAAAATATGGGCCGACCAAAAATTGCTCCCAGGGACCTCCGTAATTCAAAGTGTCGGGATGATAAATGGAATGAACACCCTGCCCATCATTCAGTTTCAGAAGAGTGTAGCCGTTTTGCTCCTGCACTTGAATATAGTTGTACGCGGATTCGGTTTCGTACACCTGCCCCGCGCTGTGCTTGAGCGACTGTCCCGCTGAAAGCGCAGCGACAATCGCGAGCACAACAGGCATCCAGATCAACTTAAACATTTCGCGCTGATTTGCGAATTTCGCAAGTCCGACCAAGGCAACGAACAGCAGAAATATTCCGAAGACCAGGAACG
>CAWHXC010000010.1:0-29341 GCA_963833175.1 uncultured Chloroflexia bacterium | reverse complement strand
TTTAATTTGCAAATAATTATTTCTCCCCTTTGAAATACTCCACAGTAGATTGTCCCTCTTGGTTTACGCCCTCCCGTGACAGCACTTTCCAGACTGTCAAAAAAATAATCCTGATATCCAGCCAGAAAGACCAATGATCCACATACCAAATATCCATGGCGAAACGTGCTGGCCAGTCTACGGTGTTACGGCCGTTGACTTGCGCCCAGCCCGTCAAACCTGGAGCTACATCATGTCGGCGCGCTTGTTCGGGCGAGTAAAGCGGAAGATATTCCATCAACAGCGGACGGGGTCCAACGAAACTCATTTCGCCGCGCACGATGTTGAAGAGTTCGGGTAATTCGTCCAACGAGAGGGAGCGGAGCAAATGCCCAAAGCGTGTGAGTCGCTCGGCGTCCGGCAGCAGGCTTCCGTCACGTGCGACGCGGTTTGTCATCGTGCGAAATTTATATATGAAAAATGGCCGTCCTTTATATCCAGGGCGCTGTTGTTTAAAGAGAATCGGAGTCCCAATAAAAACGCGGACAAGAATCGCAGTTACAAGAATGATGGGGGAAAGAATGACGAGTGCGATAAGTGCGAAGCTGAGGTCGAAAAGACGCTTGCTGAAAGGCATGCATATATTTTACCCTTTCCATGAAAGACGGCGCACCGAATTGGAAAAATAAACTTTTAGGGTCTAATGATTTATGGTATATTTTAAGCAGGAGATGATGCCATGAATGAGCGAATCCTAATTATTGAAGATGATCAGGCAATTCTAAAATTGCTGCAACGCGGTCTGGCTTATGAGGGTTATACCGTGGATACTGCCATTGACGGACGCATGGGTTTGATAGCTGCGCGTGACCATACTCCCGATCTTGTTGTTTTGGATTGGATGCTGCCCGGCATGGACGGGCTTGAAGTGTGCCATCGTTTGCGAACGGGCGGCTCGATCCCGATCCTGATGCTGACTGCAAAAGATACAGTGCAGGATCGCATTCAAGGACTTGATGCTGGCGCGGACGATTACATGGTCAAACCGTTCAATCTGGATGAGTTGCTGGCTCGCGTGCGCGCATTACTCCGCCGTACCCAGCCTGAACGTATTCCTGTTTTGAAATTTGCAGACCTTTCATTGGATACTGGCTCTCGCCAGGCGGCGCGCGGCACGCGGCTTGTGGCGTTGACCGCAAAAGAATATGAGTTGCTTGAATTATTCCTGCGTCATCCCAAGCAGGTGCTTACGCGTGAAGTGATCTTTGACCGTGTGTGGGGCTATGATTTTGGCGGCGAGAGCAATGTGCTTGAAGTGTACATTCGTTATTTGCGCCAAAAGCTGGAAGGCGAAGGGGAAATCCGTCTTATCCATACCGTGCGCGGTGTTGGATATGTGATGAGAGAAAATCCGTAAACAGAAAGCGGCAGTTGAACTGCCGCTTTTTTTACTTCTCAGGCTGTCCTAAACTTAGGATATTAAACTCGTCTTATGTCATTGCGTCTGCGTCTTACGTTGCTGTATTCAACATTTATGGGTGGCATCCTGCTTATCTTTGGCGCGGCGGTCTATATCCTCGTTAATGTGATTTTGCTAAACCAGGTGGATACCATGCTGGCGAGCGTGGCGCGTGATATTACACAGGTGACCAAGGTAAACTCGGTGGGAGAATTGAATTTGATCAGCCTGCCCCCATTGGATATGACATCGAACGCATACGTTCAAGTCTGGGGATCTGACGGAAAAATCATTGCGACTTCTCCCAGCATTGGGATATTAAACAAACCCCTCGATCCTGTCGGACTTGAAGCTGGTCTTGCCATCTATAAAGATTCCTACCTCGACGGAGCTCATTTGCGCGTATTGAGTGTGCCGCTAAATTTGAGCGGACGGATGATCGGCACTTTACAGGTAGGTACAAGTTTAAACGTCGTAGACGCAACGCAGGGTAAATTACTTATAGTCATGGCATTCATTGCAATTATCGCAGTCTTAATAGCGGGCTTTGGCTCATGGATATTACTTGGGCGCGCGCTTTCTCCATTGGAAGCCATCACCGAAACTGTGGATCAGATCAACCACGCAGATGACCTTTCGCGGCGCATTCCTTATCAGAATCAAACTGAAGATGAGATCGGCGACCTTGTCGTTTCGTTCAATCAAACGCTTGAACGATTGGAATCGCTTTTCACATCACAACAAAGATTTCTTGCGGATGTCAGCCACGAACTTCGCACGCCGCTGACAGTCATCAAAGGCAATGTGGATTTGATGCGTCACATGAAGCAGGCAGACGAAGAATCGCTCAGCAGTATTGACCAGGAGGCGGGCAGGCTCACGCGGCTGGTGGGCGGACTGCTCATGCTCGCGCAAGCGGAATCAGGCAAGCTGGCCCTGAACATGACGCCAGTTGAACTGGACCTTCTGCTAACCGAAGTATTTACCGAGATGTGCATTCTGGCAGGCAGTAAAGTGCATGTGCATCTAAATGATATTGACCAGGTGATGGTCAATGGGGACCGTGACCGTTTGAAGCAGGTCCTGTTGAATTTGGTCTCGAATGCAATCCAATACACACCGCAAGGCGGGGATGTATTCCTCAGCCTGTCAAAGATCGGCGATCAGGCGCGCATCATCATCCGCGACACCGGGCCTGGGATTCCCGCCGAAGATCTGCCACACATTTTTGACCGTTTCTACCGCGCCGAGAAATCGCGCACGCGTTCAACCACCAGCGGTTTTGGCCTGGGGCTGTCCATTGCGCATTGGATCGTGGAACATCACGGCGGGCAGATCAAGGTTGAATCAAAAGAGGGAAAAGGCACGACATTTGTGATCTGGTTGTCAATTATCAAGTAGGGACAGGGCTCGTCCCTATCTTACGGCAGTCCCAACCTTTGGCTTGCCTGCCTGCATAAACTCACCCCATATTTTTCATACCATTCGTTTAATGCTGCGCTGGAAGTTAGCCCATTGCGGGCATCTTCGTAGATGGGCGCACCGTATCGGACATATCTGTTCGTTTGGGCAGGCCATGTCCATTCACCGCGACTGATGAGTCCGATGCCACCGTTATAACCAGCCATCGCAAGCCGTGCATTTCCACCGCCAGTTGCAAGTGACTTGGCGAGGTAGGCGAGTCCGCGGGCGGCGTTGGTATCTGGGTTGTAGGGATCGTCAACAGCGTAAAAGTGAAACGGCATCACCTGAAAAAGTCCCATGGCGCCAGCGCTTGATCTTGCGCGGGGATCCCCACAGGATTCGATCTGCATGATGGTGGCAACCAGGTTCGGGTCCAGTTGCGAAGCGGCCGCCCATTTCGAGATGGAGTCAGCCCAATGATGGATCTCAACCCTAAAGATGGGGGAAATGCTTGTCGAGGTGATGACAGGCGGCGAATCCGCAGAAAGATTCACAGGAGTTGGGGTAGTCTTCCAGGCAAAAGAAGCAAGTAGTGCGCTGATAAATATGACGGCGAGCGGCACTATCGTAAAACCAGACAAACAGCCGCTCCCTTCTTCTTGCGGGGTTGCGGCTGTTTGCCGATATGCATTTTCAGGGCGAGCACGGGGCATGCGTGTCTTTCTCCATTCTGGGTCTCTTATAAGGACCCGGCTCGAAATTGATCTATTAAGTTGTAAGGCAGGTTATCCCTGCTGAAGACATCAGGCGTCGTAGTGACTGGTGCTTTCAGAACCGCGCGCAGTATAAGAGACGGGGTGATAGGTAGGTTCAGGCGGAACGAAGGAAGTTTGTTGCGATGGCGTAGGCTTTGGCGCAGGGCGGGGATCTGCGAAGCGGGGCGTATAACGGGTTGGTTTACAGGCTGGTTGACAGGACGCTGGGTTTGATAGCTGGATGACTGTGGCGCACTGTATGGGCGTTGAGTTTGCTGCGGCTGTTGATATGGGGTCTTATAAGGTTGGTGTTGTGGGGCAGTGGTAAAGAGGCGGTCACCTGCGAGTGAGAATGTGCCAATGATCAGTAGGCGCACAAGCCAAACCATTGCGGCGATAAAGATCGGCACAACTTTGAGAAGCATTTCGGAACTCATCACCTGGCTGCCTTGCAGGCTGCCATTATTGGAGATGGCGACCGATACGCCCCACCAGGTGAGAGTGGCATTGAAACCTGCAGCCAATAGCCACGCGCCAAAGAGATAATATACCTCTGCGGGCTCGTCACGGCCTTGTTCTGGGGTAAAGATGCGGGCAATCCCCGCAAAATCAATACCACAGAAGGCGATTGCAAGGATGGTCGCCCATTTTATCCCTGCAAAAGTCAGGTCTCCAAGCATGTCGTGCAGGGCAAACTGTGTGGTGCTAAAGTTGAAGATTTCAAAGGCTAACAGCGCACCAATGATCATTATGCCCCAGGTAGCGCCACGGTTAAATTGACGGTTGTGAGTTATTTTATACCAGGTGGTTTTCAAACCATCTACGAGCGGATTACGATATTGAGCCATTTCGACCTCCAGTCTGAATAGGTAGGCCGATTTTAGAACAAGTGTTCTAATTTGTCAATACTTTTATTCCACCAATATTCACCCGCCAGCGTCCCGTCTAATGGCAATATATCTATTCTTTGAAGTACGCGGCTTGCCTGATGACATCATCAAAATGCAGTTGATCGTGATAGATCCCAATCCGCAGCATGACGATCAAATTACACCAGCCAAACAATGGATCGTAAAAATATAAATTTCCCAGAACATCCAAATCTTTGTCATCATAAAAATAGCGGACTTTAGCATGAAGGCTTCTTAATTCATATTTGAGCGATTCCAGCGGAACAGGCTTGCGCAGATTGTAACGCGGTGTCCACATGAAGCCCACCCATTGAGGGAACTTCGGGCTTCGATAGAAATCTTCTATTTCAGTCAGATACGGGCGGTTACGGCGCAGACGGCCGTACCAACCCATCCATTTCCACATCCATTTCACGGTGGGGTAAAAGGATCGAAACAGCAGATAATTATGGTCAAGAATTTCGCCGATGCTCCATTCTTTGGGTGCGGGTCTCTGCCAAAGTTGGGCCTCGGTCACACCATCCAACACAGTGAAAACAGATTTACGCTGGGAGTCGAGAAGATCGAGGTATTCAGAAATTATTTTATTCAAGTTAAATCGACCGTTCTGCCCAAACTTCCTGCCAGGAAGGAATCCATGAAAAAGAACGAAACCAGGGTGGGGCAGACGCAGCTAACAAATACGCCAATCCGCCATACAAAATCCAATTTGCTGCTTCGTCAAATACAGAGAATTGAAGTTCGTATTCTCCATCCGTAATTCCGAGATAATATTTACGAATCACAGCATACCAGCAGGATATCAGCAAGGCAATGAAAACTCCCGTCACAAGCCGCCGTTGTCTTGGTTCCGCTGAAAACATCCAACGTGAAATTTGCGGGACGGTAAAGATCAAAAAGGCAAGGCGATAATCCCAATTATTGCCTAAAAGAAAAGTGCCGACATATATACAGGCGCCCATACGAAACGCTGTGAGATTTCTTTCCGAATCGGTTCCCAACAGGTTTTCCGGCCTTGTCCCCAGAAAAAAGATGGGGATAAGCAGGGCTATCGCACAAAGATGCGGCAGGATCTTCATAAAAACAGTCACCTGATCTTCAGCCATCACTTTAAGCAAATAATATCGAAAATAACCATGAAATAAATCAAAAATAATGTAATCACCATATGAAATATATGTTCCTCGTGCCGTCAAATCCCAAGCCGCGGCCAAACTTTGAAAATTTAATGCAATATACACCCCGAAGATCAAAACGCTTATAAAAAAATACTTGTAAAACTTATTTTTATTTTCTTGAAGGAATATGCCAATCCCAAAAAAAGGAAACAACTTAAGCATTGAAGCAAGGGAAAGCACAGCCACCGCCCACGCAGGGGAACGCCTCACAAATATTACAGCCAGTCCGCAAAGAATAAAAATGGCAAGGTCAACATTTCCTCTTTCATAAAGCAACATGGCAGCAGGAGAAAAAACAACCAATAACATAAAAAACGCATCCGTTGCATACAATTTTCCCGGAAAGCTAAAGACTGTCAGGAAGAACAAGATGATCAAAACAACAGACATCCATATAGTATCATCCTGTGTAATACCTGTATAAAATAAAAGGTACCAGATCTTGGGGTAATTAAAAAGATTTCCCCTTGGATTGTTCGGGTTTGATACTGCGGGATCAATACCTGCACGAAACGTTTCAGCACCTGAAGGGATCAGCCTGAAATCAATGAACGGCGGCATTTCGGCGGGAATATGCCATTGATACCATGTCTCAATATAACCATTAACGAAAAACGACCAAATTATATAAGCCCAAATCAATATAACAGCAATAATTAATGTATGCCTGCCATATTTTTGATTAAATACCTTTATGTTCATTTACCCCACCACGCGGATTTCGCGCGGCATATCGCTCAAACTTTCTGCGCCGCTTTCGGTGATGACCATGTTATCTTCAATGCGGACACCGTTGCGGTTGGGCAGGTAAATTCCAGGCTCCACGGTGTATGCCATGCCGACTTCCAGCAATTGCATATTGTCGCCGCGCATGTATGGGTCTTCGTGACCTTCCATGCCGATGCCGTGACCCGTGCGGTGCGTGAAGTATTTTCCGTAACCCGATTTTTCGATCACGTCACGTGCAGCGATATCCACATTGGCGCAAGGCACACCGGGCTTACCCGCAGCACGACCAGCAGCATTCGCTTCCTGCACGATCTTGTGGATCTTCTGACATTCTGCATCCACCTCACCCACTGCAAAGGTGCGCGTGAGGTCGGAGATGTAACCGCCATACGCAGCGCCCCAATCCACGACCAGCAGATCACCTAGCCTGCAATTTTCTTTCGGATGGTGAAGCGTGCGGATTTGCGCTATTCGGTCCGCTGGAAACGATGGGCGAAAACGGCAATTCCGAATCAGAGCCGTGCTTCAATAATTGCATCACCAATTCGGAAGCCAACTCGCGTTCGGTCATGCCGATCTTGATCAACGGGATTGTGGCTTCGAGGCCATCCTGCGCGATCTTGACTGCACGGCGCATCGCATCCACTTCGGCTTTGTCTTTCTTCACTCGCAACTGGGATAACACTTCGCTCGCATCGGGATACTCCGCCTCGGGCGCGCCAGCTTTTACATGACGAAATTCCAGCAGGCGCAGTTGACGCGGCTCGACGCCGATCCGCTTCCCATCCAATCCCAGGGCTTGGGCGGCTTTTCGAAAGGCATCATCCCACTCTGACGGGATTTCGCCGTATGCGAAGGCTTGCACTTTGTAGGGGAATAAATCCACTTTGGGCAGTTCGAGTTCGGGCAAAACCAGCACGGGGTCTTTGCCTGGCGCGACAAATAAAACAACGGGGCGCTCCATTAGGTGAAATTGCAAGCCTGTGAGATACGTCAGCGTGGGACCAGGATTCAGAATAACCGCATCCAGTTTTGAGTTAAGCAGCGAAGCGGTGAGGGAATTTAATCGCGCAAGTGTCATGTGAGTCTCCTAATCCAATTTATGATTTTTTTTCGAGAAGGCGTACAAAATCCAATCCACTACGACTGGAAAAAGCATGTCAAACGTGGTGACAATGCGGTACCACCACGGAATGATCAAACTGCGGCGCGGACGTTTGGCGACATCCAACACACGACGGGCAACATATTCAGAGGTCATGTGCGTATTGAAAGTAGACCTGACCGAGCGATAGGTCTCGTTCTTTCCAACATGGGAACCAAATTCAGTGGAGGCGGGGCCAGGATAAATTCCACTGACCTTTATGCCAAGCGGCGCAACTTCACGACGCAGCGCATCGGTAAAAGCGCGTGCGCCATGTTTACTGGCCGCGTAACTGGTAATGAGCGGCGAAGCGATCAACCCCGCAACCGAAATCATATTAATAATGTGACCTTCCCTGCGCGCAAGCATGTATGGCAAGACCTCATGTGTGACCTGCATCAGAGCGATCAAATTAACCTGCACAAGCGTATTGATGTCGCGCTCAAGCGAATGATTCTCAAACCATTCCACGCGCCCAATGCCTGCATTATTAAAAAGAATATCGATCTGACCATACAGGTCAATTGTACTTTTTACCAGATTATCCACGTCGAGTGAGTCAACGAGATCAACTGGGATGGCAATGGCTTCACCGCCAAGGTCTCTGTATTTTTTCGGCAAGTCTTTGCAGGCGGTCTATGCGGCGCGCGGCGAGGACGACCTTGCATCCTTCCTTTGCAAAAAGAAGTGCGGCATCTTCTCCAAAGCCTGATGATGCACCTGTGATGAGGACGACTTTATTTTCGAGATTCTGCATAAATGATTTTCCGTTTTCGATAAATAAAAAGTGACACGGTAATTTTATCACCCGTGTCACTCTCAAAAGGTTTTGTTATGGGGTAATTTTATTCTTCCTGACTATCTTCTCCGCCGCGCTTCTTCGGTCTGGGCGGCTCAACAGTCACTTCCTTGGAAAGCGCAATGGCAAGCACATCATCCATGTGCTTGATCGGGATGATCTTCAATTCACTTCTGGCGGTCTTGGGAAGTTCGACCAGATCCTTCATATTCTTTTCTGGCAGGAGCACGGTCTTCAAGCCAGCGCGATGCGCGGCGAGGACTTTTTCACGCACGCCTCCAATCGGCAGGATGCGTCCGCGCAAGGTGATCTCGCCTGTCATGCCCACGTGACGCAGCACAGGCCGCCCTGTCAGCGCGGAGACAATGGCTGTTGCCATCGTGATACCTGCCGAGGGGCCATCCTTCGGAATTCCGCCTTCAGGCATGTGGACGTGAATATCCAACCGCTCAAAGACATCCAGATCGATCTTGAGATCAGCGGCACGGGACTTGATGTAGGTCAGCGCGGCTTGACCAGATTCCTGCATCACCTCGCCCATTTGACCTGTCATCTGCATCCCGCCCTTGCCTTCGAGGATCGCGACTTCGACAGACATGATCTCGCCGCCTGATTCGGTCCATGCGAGGCTGGTGGCTAGTCCCACTTCGTCGGTGAGTTCCGCTTCTGATGGAAAAAACTGCTGCGGGCCAAGCAATTTCTCGATCATCTCTGGCGCGATGGAGGTGGGATACTTCTTCCCTTCCGCTTTGAGGCGCGCCACCTTGCGGCAGACACGTCCGATCTCACGTTCCAAATTGCGCACGCCTGCTTCATACGTGTACTCACGAATAATGCGCTGCAACGAGGCAGGCTCAAATGTCATACCGAGCGTGTCAATTCCATTCTCTTCGAACTGGCGCGGAATGAGATAGCGATTGGCGATCTCGATTTTTTCTTCTTCAATGTAGCCAGGAAACTCGATGACTTCCATGCGGTCCAAAAGCGGAGCAGGGATATTTGCCAGTGAATTAGCTGTGGTGATGAACATGACCTTTGAAAGATCGAACGGCAGTTCAAGGTAGTGATCGCTAAAGGCAAAATTCTGCTCAGGGTCGAGCACCTCAAGCATCGCCGAAGCAGGGTCGCCGCGGAAGTCGGAATACAACTTGTCAATTTCATCCAGCATGAAAAGCGGATTTGCCGTGCCAGCGCGCTTCATGGTTTGAAGAATACGCCCAGGCAATGCGCCGATATACGTGCGGCGATGTCCGCGGATCTCGGCTTCGTCACGCACGCCGCCAAGCGACACGCGCACGAACTTGCGACCGAGCGCATCGGCAATCGAACGACCGAGCGAGGTCTTGCCCACGCCAGGAGGTCCAACAAAACACAAGATCGGCTGACGTTCTTTCTTTGGTTTGAGCGAACGCACGGCGATATATTCCAAAATTCTTTCCTTGGCTTTCTTCAATCCGTAGTGATCGCGTTCAAGGATTTTTGCGGCGTTCTTCACATCCAAATTATCTGGCGTGGAATTGCTCCACGGCAGGTCAACGATCCAATCAATATAGGTGCGGATCATCCCCACTTCAGGAGACATCGGCGGCATTTGGTTCAGCCGCTCCAATTCCTTCATCGCAACTTTCTTTGCTTCTTCGGGCAGGTTCGCAGCGTCCACTTTTTTCTTTAAGTCGGATGCATCGCGTGTGAAAATATCGCCTTCGCCCAATTCATTTTGGATCTGCTTCATCTGCTCGCGCAGATAAAACTCGCGCTGACTTTTATCCACTTCATTCTGCACACGTGAATGGATCTCATCTTCCAGTTCAAGCACATCCACTTCCTGTGCGAGGATGTTGTTCAATTGTCCCAAACGAGCCTTGGGGTCGAGGATCAACAACAGGCGCAGTTTTGCCTCATACGTTAGCGAAAGCGAAGTGGCAATCATATCGCCCAGCCAGCCAGGCTCGGAAATGTTCAACGCAAATAAATGCGCTTCTTCGGGAATCGAACGATCCAATTGCACGCAGCGCTCAAACATGCTCAACGCAGAACGCATCAAAGCTTGCGTTTGTCGGTCGGCGGTTTGCGTTTCATTGATCACGCGTGCGCGCACTTTTAGATACGGCTTCACGCTCAAAAACTCGACGATCTCCACGCGCTTGCGTCCCTGCACCAGCGCGGAGTATGAGCCGTCGGGCATGTGCAACAGCCGCCCCACCGCCATCTCCACGCCCACGGGCAAAAAGTCCTCGGCGCCAGGTTCGTTCAATTCAGGGTCTTTTTGAGTCAGCCCGATCACGGTCTGTTCTTTGCGCTGCGCTTCCTGCACAGCCAACAGCGAAGCCTCGCGTCCCACAAAAATTGGCGAAACCATGCGCGGGAAAATGACCATGTCGCGCAATGGCAGCACCACGGCTTCGATCAAACCGTCAGCGTTCGGCTCCATGTTCGGGACGCGATACAGCTCCTCGGTCCGCTGTGAGAGCGTTAAGTCAAAATTATCTTCGTCTTCGTTCCAGTCGTTTTGATGATTCATTTGTTACTCGTTTTCCATGCAGACATGACTTCCGCCGTCACAAACATCGAGCCGGCAGATAAGACAATGCTACCATCTTTTGATGACAATTCCAGCGCCCGCGCCAATGCAGATTTTACTGGAGTGACCGCTTCAGACTCCACCCCAGCCTGATCAGCCAACTGTTGAATTTGTTCCACTTCCAAAGCGCGCGGATGGTCGGCACGCGTGATGATAATTTTCTTGATCTTCGATTTCAACTCTGCGAACATCCCTGGGATGTTCTTATCTTCCGACGCGCCGAAGATGAGATAAACCTTTTTATCGGGAAAATACGTTTGCAGGGTTTCATTCAACTTCGCGAACGAATCCTGATTATGTGCCGAGTCAAAGATCACAGGCGGATCGCGCCGCACCACTTCAAAGCGCGCGCGCCATTGTACTTGAGAAAAGCCTTTTTGTATCTGTTCGTCGGTGATGGAAATTCCGCTGGCTTTGAGGGCGGCGTAAGCGGTGGCGGCGTTTTCGACTTGGTGAGAGCCGAGCAGGGGGATGTTGAGTATTACGTCCTGAGCGTAGTCGAAGGGCGATTCTACAGAGTGCGCTTCGACTACGCTCAGCGCGAACATTTGCCCATCCAAAGATGACTCGAGCGCTTCAAACTTTACGTCTCTTCCAATAAGTGTCAACTTGCTTTCCTTTAGTTTGGCTACACGCTCCAAAACAGCGAGTGCCTCATCCTTTTGTGGGGAAGAAACCACAGGCACGCCCTGCTTGATAATGCCCGCCTTCTCGCCTGCGATCAAGGTCAATGTGTTTCCAAGTACTGCCGTATGATCGTACGATAATGAAGTAATGACCGAAACCTTCGGCATGACAATATTGGTCGCATCCAGCCGCCCGCCCAAGCCGACTTCAAATACTGCCGCATTGACTCCGTATTTTGCAAACGCCATGAACGCCAGCGCAGTGGTAATTTCAAACGTGGTCAGTTTTTCGATCTTCGCCACATGCGGCTTGATCTCTTCCACCAACTCGACCAACTGCTCATGTGAGATCGGCGCGCCGTTGACTTGAATCCGCTCCACGTAATCCAGCAAATGCGGTGAGGTGTACAAGCCGACTGTGTATCCTGCCGCCTTCAACGCCGAAGCGCACAACGCCGAAACCGACCCCTTCCCTTTCGTCCCTGCCACATGGATGATGGGATATTGATTCTGCGGATTTCCCAGCGATTCCATAAGCGCGAACATACGGTCAAGGTTGAAGTCCGCCTTGGCAAGTTCGGAGGAATGTTTCAGGCTATAATCCACGAAGGAATAAAGGTAATCGAGGGCTTGGTTGTATGCGGTTTCGGTGTCCATGCGAGGGATTGTAAAGCGGAATTTGGGATTCGTAAATCAAAATATGGAGATCATGATTATGGAAACAGAATCTTGCTTAATCTGCCACAAACATAAAGGCTTGGAACCCATCCCACCTGGTGGATACATCTACGAAGATGAACATTGGATGGTCTGCCATGCGCCTGTCAAGATAGGACCGCTCGGGACATTATTCATCGAGTCAAAGCGTCATTTTCTGGATTTTGCTGAATTCAACGAAGAAGAACAAGCGAGCTATGGTATTTTGGCATCACAAAATATATAAGGCATTAAAACAATTGATGAATGCAGAGCGTGTTTATCAACTCTCCACCGTGGAAGGCGTTCCACATTTTCATGTCTGGTTTGTTCCCAGAACAAAAGATATTATAGAGCATGGCATAGCTTTTCTTTCCAGAGACGATTCATGCGAGGAAAAAGATGCCATTGAGTTGGCAGATAAGTTGCGTGAGATGATAAATTAAGATGATTGGGGTTTTGAACATCCACCTGCACCTCCCCACCTGCGCTTCACTCAAAGAAAAGCGCGGACGGATCAAGCCGCTTATTTCGCGCCTGCACCGTGAGTTCAACGTCTCTGTGGCGGAGATGGATTTGCAGGACAAATGGCAGGAAGCAGTCATTGCCTGCGCGATGGTCAATTCCGATGCGGTGACCCTGCGACAATCCCTGCAAAGTGTGGCAAAATGGGTGGAAGCGAATTGGGAAGACGGTCAGATCATTGATGAGAAAATCGAAATTGTTTGAAGGTTGGAAGGTTGAACGTTGAAGGTTAAGACCTTCAACTTATAACCTGCAACCTGTAACTAAATTCTGGAGGCATAAATGGATTTAAAACTCAAAGACAAACGCGCCCTTGTCACTGGCTCATCCCGTGGACTGGGCTACGCCACCGCCTTGGCACTGGCAAAGGAAGGCTGCAAAGTCGCCATCAACGGACGGGATGAGGCGAAGATAAAGGCTGTTGCGGAAAAGATGAGTAAGGAATCAGGTAATCAGGTGATTGGGTTGGCTGGGGATGTAAGTTTGGCAGATGTGCCTGAGAAAATGGTCCAGCAGGCTGCCGAAGCCTTTGGCGGCCTGGATATCCTCATCACCAACGCGGGCGGACCTCCGCCTGGGTCGATTGATTCACTCGATGAAGCCGCGTGGCAAAAAGGCGTGGATCTGGGCTTGATGTTACATGTCCGCTTGATCAAAGCCGCGCTTCCTTATTTGCGAAAATCGGATGCGGCGAGTGTGCTGACGGTAACTTCGATGTCGGTCAAACAGCCGATCGCGAATTTGCTTTTGTCGAATAGCGTCCGCATGGCGACCATTGGATTGACCAAATCTTTGGCGTTGGAACTCGGCAGGGAAAACATCCGCTTCAATTCGATTCTGCCAGGCTGGACGGAGACGGAAAGAGTCACAGAGTTGATGACTGCCCGGGCAACAGCGAACAAGTCAACGGTTGAGGAAGAGACGCGCAAACAATCGGAGCAGAGTCCGCTTGGGAGGCTGGGTCAGCCCGAAGAGTTCGCCAATGCCGCAGCGTTCCTCGTCTCGCCTGCTGCTTCCTTCATCACAGGCGTAATGTTGAATGTGGATGGCGGAATGTATAAAGGAACGTTATAACAATCTTCGTCCTGAGCGCAGTCGAAGGGCGACTTTACATAAAACTCTGTCCTTCGACTACGCTCAGGACGGAAATTTATAGGAGAAAACCATGAACGAACAAAATGAAAAAGTATGCTTGAATTGCAACCGCACAGATAAACAAATACCATTGATCAGCATGTCCTTCAAAGGCGCTGAAAAATATATTTGCCCGCAATGCCTGCCCGTTTTGATCCACAAGACTCAACAGCTTGCAGATAAATTACCCGGCGTGGAGATCGCCCCGCCCGCGGATCACTAGCTGAATGAGTAAGCTCTCGCGCCTTACGCGCAATTCGCTGATCGTGGCGTTTTTCTTTTAATAGATAAAGTGTTTGCCTTTGTGCGCACAGGCATTATTTCGCGCCAATTTTCAGACTCAGTTGGAATGCTCGACACCTTCAACGCCGCGAATAATTTGCCTGATGTTTTGTTCGCGCTCATTTCAGGCGGCGCGCTGGCAATGGCATTCATTCCCCTGCTGACGGAATATCTCACCACCAAAGACCGCGCCGCCGCATGGGACCTGTTCTCACGTGTGGCGAATGTTGCGTTTCTGGTGACGGGTTCCCTTGCCATTCTGATCGCAATTTTCGCCCAGCCGATCGTGGATGCGAAACTCGGCATCGCGCCTGGCTTTGGGCAGGCGCAGCGCACACTGCTCGCCGAACTGATGCGTTTGAACCTGGTCGGCACGCTCATCTTTTCGATCAGCGGATTGGTGATGGCTTCTCTCCAGGCGAATCAACATTTTGTTTTTCCCGCAATGGCGCCCATCATGTACAACATCGGACAGATATTTGGCGCAATTTTTCTTGTACCCATTTATGGCATTTACGGTCTTGTCTACGGTGTCATCATTGGCGCAACAATGCACTTGCTGATCCAACTCCCGATGCTCTTCAAGCTCGGTTTCCGTTGGACTCCATCCCTGGACTTACATAACACAGGGCTGATCGAAGCTTTAAAATTAATGGCGCCGCGTTTAATAACCATGGGCGGCATTCAGCTCATTGTATTGGCGCGCGACAATCTGGCATCACGGCTTGACCAGGTCGGCGCGGTCACTTCGCTGACTTATGGCTGGATGATCATGCAAGTGCCTGAGACAATTCTTGGGACTGCCATTGCCACAGCCATGCTCCCGGCGATCTCAGAACTCGCGGCACGCGGCGACTGGGCAGGGTTCCGTTCAACGGTGGAGCGCGCCACCCGGGTTTTGATCGCACTAACCGTCCCGATCGCGGCGGTCATGGCTGCCGGGTTGGCGCCGCTGGTGCGTGGGGTTTTCGGCTTCGACCAAGCCACATCCGCATTGATCACATGGACGTCGCGCGCTTATTTGCTGACCCTGACAGGATACACCATCCATGAGATCGCCGTGCGCGCCTTTTACGCCCGCAAAGAACCAATGGTCCCGCTTTACGCTGTGGCATTGCGTATCGTCCTATTTTTAGGGATCGGATATATTGGCCTGACATTCTTCAGTGAAATCGGCGCGCCGATCATTGCCTTTGCAGAGATCGCAGTCTTGATCGAAGCCATCGTCCTGCTCGGCTGGTTGTCCAAACGCCTGCACGAGCCGATCCGCGTTGGCGGCGCAGTGATAAAGGGTTTTCTGGCTGCGTTCATCGGAGGCATAATAGCTTATGCTGTTGCGGTATATTTACCCGGCGGCGCTATCGTGACTGCGCTGGCAGGAATGATGGTTGGCGGAGTCATCGCCCTGGCAATTGTCTGGTCAGAGGCAAAACAGTTGCTTAAGTTGTAATGTAAGACCCTAAAGGTCTCAGAGATCTTTAGGGTCTGTTTGGATAAAACACAGATAAGAAAAAAGATCGAAAATTTAAAGGGAAGTATAATAATCTCCATGTCTGAAGAAACCGAAACCACACAACCTAATCAACCCCCTGATCTAGACGATACACAGCCGATCAAGGCAATCAAGAAAAAATCGCGCTGGCTTTCCATTCTCATCGGTATTTTGGGACTCATCGTGCTGATCGGGCTGGGCGGATTCAGCGGATACAATTCCGGCATTGGCATCCGCACCGCAGAGGAAGATACCGTTCTTTCAAAACAACTCAGTGAGCAATTCACATACGCGTTGGTAGATATTGAATTCAAGCGCTATGAAACGGCAAGACAACGCCTGGAATTCATTCTAGTGAATGATCCCAACTACCCCGGTGTCAGTGAGAAACTTACCGAGGTGTTGGTTATGAGTGTTATTCCCACGCCAACTGCCATGCCCACGGTCACATCCACACCTGATTTCAGCGGAGCTGAGAGCGCCTTCGAGCGCGCACAACAATTGATCAAGGTGCAGGATTGGGGCGGTGCATTAACCGCGCTTGATATCATCCGCAAGGCCGACCCCACGTATAAAACCGCTCAAGTGGATGGAATGTATTATTTTGCCCTGCGCAATCGCGGCCACGCGCTCATTCTCACTGAAGGCAACCTTGAAGGCGGAATTTATTATCTGACACTTGCAGAACGATTCGGCCCGCTTGACAATACGTCCATTGGATTACGAGATGGCGCGCGCATGTATATCACCGGCGCAAGTTTCTGGGAATTGGATTGGAAACAAGCATACGATTACTTCAGTCAGGTGGGCAGTGGCTGGCCCTCCATGTGGGATGGCACAATGACCGGCTCACAACGCCTGCAATATGCCGCCATGCGCTACGGGGACGAAATTTTCGACCGACAAGAATTTTGCCAGGCTTATGAACAATATCAAATAGCCTCAGGTCTTGGTAATTTGGATGATGCCGCCACCAAGAATGCCAATAAGGCCTTTCAAGAATGCTACCCACCTACTGAAATCATCCCAACCGCTGAAACCGTTGTGCCTGGTGCTACTACCGAAGTGCCAACCGAAGTTACACCTGAAGTTCCAACTGAAACGGCAACACCACCACCTTAATTATGGCCACGCCTTCCACATGGGTAATGGCGCTGATCTACTGGCTGCACATGCTTGCCACAGTCACATGGATTGGGAGTCTTGCCGCGATTAATTTACTCGTCCTGCCCGCATCCAGGCAGACTTTGAAACTGGTCGACCAAGTCAGCTTTATCTCAGCCCTTCAAAAAAGACTCGAGCCCCTGGCATGGTTCAGCATTGGCTTATTGCTTGTGACAGGTTTATTTCAAATGAGCGCAAATCCGCATTATGATGGATTTCTCGCCACCAGCACACAATGGTCACTCGCAATCCTCACCAAACATAGCCTGGGAGTTATCATGGTAGTGGTCAGTGCCATTCAGACCTGGGAAGTCATCCCCTCCATTCAACGCACTCTGATGAAAAAAGAAAATGCGGATGAGGGCGAACTCGCCAAACTTCAAAGACGGGAAGTGATTCTTTTGAGAGTGAACCTGATCCTTTCCGCCTTGATTTTGGGAGCCACCGCTTTCGCAAGGGCATCGTAAAAACAATCATAAAAAAGTCCGCTACTCGAAAAAGTAGCGGACTTTTTGTTTTAAAGAAATCTTCGTCCTGAGAATTTTCACAACTTGATCAACGGCTTATTTGCCAGCACCCCTGTCAGATCATACGCCATTGCGCCGCCGATCTTGACTGGCACGATCTCCCCTACTTTTGCTTTCCCTTCGACAAACACCATACCGTCAATTTCAGGCGCGTCGCGGTAGGAGCGTCCAATGGATATGCCATTATCAAATCCTTCGATCAACACATCAAGGGTCTTGCCGACATAGGACTGATTCACCTGTAACGAGATATTTTGCTGAAGTTCCATCAAACGGTCATAACGTTCCTGTTTGACAGAAGCAGGCACGGGGTCGCCAAGCGGTGCGGATGTTGTCCCCGGCTCAAACGAAAACTGGAACGCACCCACACGGTCAAAGCGGATCTCGTTCACAAAATCAAATAAGGCTTGATATTCTTCATCCGTCTCACCGGGATAACCAACCAGGAACGTGGTGCGAATGGCAAGATCAGAAATTGTCGCGCGCATTTTGCCGAGTGTCTTGTGCACCCAGTCAATATTGGAGGGGCGTTTCATGCGATACAAAGTTTTTGGATGCGCATGTTGAAGCGGCATATCCAGGTATGGCAGGATTTGCTTGCGTGTTGCCATCACTTCGATCAGACGGTCAGTTACATAACCGGGATATGCATACATGACACGGATCCAATCCATATCTGGGACAGAATCCGTCAGCTGCTCGAGCAGAATAGCCAGGCCATCTTTCAGGCCGAGGTCGTGACCGTAATCGGTTGTATCCTGCGCGATCAACACAAGTTCACGCACGCCTGCATCACGCAACGTGCGCGCTTCATTGATGATCAGGTCAACAGGACGTGAAACCATCGTGCCTTTGATCAACGGGATGGCGCAAAACGCACAGGGTCGGCGGCAGCCATCTGCCACTTTGAGATATGCGCTCGCGCCCGCCACACTGACTCGCAGCGTATCGTTTTCATCGGAGCCGACTGTTGCGGCTTCGGGCAAATGATAAATTGGCTCTGGGTGAGGTCCCTTGCGAACTTCGCGTACCACCTGCACAATATCCATCCAGCGGCGCGTGCCAAGAATGCCGTCAATGCCTGGCACCTTTTGGGCAACTTCCACGCCGTAGCGCTGCGTGAGACAGCCCGCTGCGATCAATACCTGTCCCTTGTGTTTTGTTTGGGCAAGTTCCCCCAGCACACGGTAGGATTCTTCTTTTGCAGGGCCAATAAATCCGCAGGTATTCACGATCAATACTGCGGCTTTGTCTGGATCATCCATCGAACGATAACCGTCACGCAAAAGCAACTGCGCCATCGAATCGGAATCAACCGTATTTTTTGCACAACCCAGGGAGACTAAATGAAAAGTGTTTTTTGACATGTTATATTCCTAAAGTTTTTTTGTGTGGAAGAAGTAAGGAGTAAAAAGTGAGAAGAGTTTTCGTATTCTGAATTTCGCAATTCACTACCCGCCAGGTGGCGGTGTGGCGGTTGGCGTAAACGTCAGGCGTGAACGTAGGCGTCGGAGTAACCGTCGGGGGCAATGTATTGGTCGGCGTCGGCGAGATCGTTGGGGTGGGTATCGCAACGCCAGTGATCAAATACACACGGTTGACCACTTCGCCAATATTGCCCATAAAACCAAGATCACGCCCATTATATGTAATTCGCAAAGCCGCGGCATTTCCTGTCAACACCATCACTTGATCATCGGCTTCAAACACCTTGGTTTCACCCGGGGCAAGGCGCCCCTCAAAAACCACTTCCCCATCCACCGAAATTCGCACAAAGACCCGCTCTACAGCAAAGATACTGACAACCACGTTCGCATTTAATTCCGGGTCTGTAGCTATTACCGCATCTGGAGTAACCAATGAATTTTCATCAACAGGCACGAAGGTGATCTCCAAAGAAGCAGTCGGCAGGGGTGTATTGCCAAGCACGTTCATAATGGGTCGTGCGGTCGCTTCAGCGTTTTGCTCATTCTGCGAATTGACCACTCGCCCCACTCCCCAGATCGCAAGCGCAAACAAACTGGCGATGATCACCACGCCGAAGATCAGGTCACCTGCAATGTACCCTCTCAAGAACGGCATGGAAGTAGTGACTTCTGTCTGTATTTTTTCCCGCGGCGTTTCAGCGTATTTTTCGTAGCGCCGCGCCTGCAACCCATCTGCAAAACGCAAAAGGATGGCATCTGTATCCAGGTCTAGAAATGTTGCGTAATTTGCAAGCATTCCGCGTGTTTGCACAGGCGATGGCAGTTTATCAAATGCGCCATCCTCCAACGCTTTCACGAACGCGGCGCGCAATTTTGTATGGCGTTCCACTTCATCAAACGTCAAGCTGATCAACTCGCGGCGCTCGCGCAGTTGTGTTCCGATCTCCGCAAAGATCACATCGGCAGGCTGCAAAGGAACAGAGCGCGGAATTTCAGACTCAATTACAGCGGACATTTCAGATGCAGGCTGCGATTCTTTTTTTATAAAGCGGGATCGGAAGCTGGCCACCAGCTTTGAGAACCGACCTTGCTTCGCATCTTCCTTAACCTCAGCTTGATCCTGCTCAACGGGCAGAGTCGACTCCTCGGTCTTTATCTCTGCCACTTCCTCCACAACTGGCTCGGGTGGCTCCGCTTCAACTTCGGGCTGGCAGGTATAGACTCGGTGGATTCTGCCGCAGACGCCGAAGCTGCTTTTGGACGGCGACCCAGCCTCGAGGCTAGGGATCGACGCGCTGGTTTTTCATCCAGCTCAGAAGGCAGGGGAGGAATTTCCGTTTCAGCAA
The DNA here is from genome assembly GCA_963833175.1 of uncultured Chloroflexia bacterium. Classification (GTDB taxonomy): domain Bacteria; phylum Chloroflexota; class Anaerolineae; order Anaerolineales; family Villigracilaceae; genus Villigracilis. The sequence continues at coordinate 9,183 of CAWHXC010000010.1, read as the reverse complement.
GATTCACTTGCGGCAAAGGGCCGCTGACTTCCACTGGTTGAAGCGCGTTCCTTTGCATCTCTGCGATCATCTCGTCAACGTTCAGTTCGAGATATTCTGCATAGTTACGCAAAAAACCGCGTCCCTGCGCCGCAGAGGGCATGGCCGAGTAATCATCAGATTCCAACGCCTGCAAAAAGACAATACGAATACGCGTGGCTTCAGACGCTTGTTCAAGCGTAAGAAAACGAGCCACGCGTTCTTTTTTTAGTCGTTGACCTATGGATTCAAACATGGATATATTGTACTGCCCTTCACTAATTTTCTAAACCTTCAAGTGCGGAAATGCGGGCAGGAATCAAATTTTGATATGAGAGTTTAGGCAGCATACTATATTACAAACATCACCGACTTTCGCCGGTGATGTGGTGAGCTTTATTCGGCTGTGGCGGCAGGTTCTTCAGCCGCAACTTCTTCTTTTGCTTTGTGGCCGCCGCCCTTCTTCGGCTTCTCAGCCTGCTCAGGTTCAGCGTGTTCGGCAGTTTCGCCTTCGCGGTGGACGATGATCTTGATCTCGGGCACCAGGTCCATGGTCAAGCGGACGTGAGCGGTGAATTCGCCGAGGGTGCGAATGGGTTGAGTATCCACTTGCTGGCGCTTCACTTCAAAGCGGACTTTCTCGCTAAGCGCAGTGGCAATATCCTGCGTGGTGATGGAGCCATACAACTTGCCAGTATCACCAGCTTTAGCAGCGAAAGTGAGGGTTACGTCCTTAAGAGCATCAGCGAGGCCTTTGAGTTCTTCATTTTGGGAAGAACGACGCACTTCAGCCTGAGCCTTGATCTTCTGCACCTGCTTCAAAGCGCCATCGGTGGCGAGCACGGCAAACCCCTGTGGGATGAGGAAGTTTCGACCGTAGCCATCGGCTACTTTCTTAATATCCCCGGCACGTCCTAATTTGTATACATCTTTAACAAGCATTACTTTCATTTTTTAAGCCCTTTCCTTGATTGGAGTAGTCAGAACGAAGGGTACTACGTTCTGCGGAGGCAGATTGTACCATACCTGCCAAAATACAGGAAAATTTTGTCCGAATTGAGGAAAGGCATCAATACCTTATGATTTACCTTGTGCTGACTAAGGACTGAGTTACTACGATTCTTTCATTAACCGATAACGCTGTTTGAACAACCTCAACGATCTGTTGCTCAGCATTGGCGGGAATGACGGTAATCAATTTATGTCGGTTGGGTTGTCTTGCCAATTCATCAGCCAGACGCCCCGTACGGCTCAAAGCAATAACAGGACGGTCATTCTCCAAACTCAAGTCAATATCCTTCCGCGAGACCTCACCGCCATTGATCAAAATCGTCACAGACCGATGTCCTTTGGACAGGATGGTTGCCGTATCGACAATCCAGGGAGACTCATCTCCAAACTGGCTGCCAGGCACAAGGATAAAATGGGAATAATACGGCGCCAACGCCCAGCGCTGAGTTCCCCACCATAAAAACTTTGTGCCGCGCGGACCATCAGGCCAGGTGACCAACGCTTCAGGCGCTATACCGATCAAAGGAAATTTGTAACCCTTTTGCCAACGTACCTGACCGATTTCAGCCATGACCCCCATGTCTGTTCCTCCGCAAATGACCGCAGCATTCATGTCTTCTGCGATCCTGGATATGGTTTGGATGGCTTGTCGAGTTACCTTTGCTTGTTGCTCGTCAATGCCACCGCCGATCAGTACAATAACGGGATAACTGTCCGCTAACCGCAATTCAGAAATAGCCTGTTCCAGATCCGCATGCTGATCAGGAAAAACGCAGAAAGCTGGCTGGTTTGGAAAATCGATTTTTTGAGTACGCATAATCACCTTTCTTTCACATCTTTATAAATTTTTATGGAACAACTACCTGATGTGACCAGTAAGTTATTCAGGATGCACTTCTTGTAATTTTGAAAACTGGTGTAATTTGTAGTATACAAATGCGAACGGGTAAGCCAGTATGGTTAGCAAATCCATAATAATAAAGAACAGGTTTAGTTTCATTGTCATTTTTTCCTTGTTAATTGATCTGCATCAACTGTACGTGCAGCAAATTCATTCAGCGGACTATCGAGCATCCTGCCGATACGTTTAATCCTCTGACGGTTGGCTTCATGCTCCGCCACTCGTTTATTGAATTCGGCTTCATCTATCACTACAATATCAGGCAGGTTTTGAGCAGAGAGTTGCAAGATGGCGTCGTCCTTAAGTTTTATATCGTCAAAGACCTTCAAGAAAGCTCCCACAATCTGACGCAAGAACGTTGGATCCTCAACTATTGCAACGTCCACGGGCGGGGTTGGCGCAGGCTGCCGTCTATCTTTATAAACAACCCTGGCCGAAAGCTTGCCATTATCAATAAAGGGGAAGTCTATATGCGTCGGCAAGCTGTCGAGCTGACCACGATCCAGGATAAAGGCATAACGCAGACCATCGCTGTTGCAGGATACGACCTCCACTTGCAGTTCATTGGCGAGATCATGCAATAATCGCGGATCGAAATAATCACTGAAAGGGATTGAGGTATACGTGGCAATATATTTGTTATTCAGTACGGCAAACAGCACAACCATTCCGCTGTCTGGATCTTGTGTTAATCGCCAGCGTTTGAATCGCGGCAACAATCCCCATTTTATCAGGACGTTAGATACCTGAGTTCTGATCTGCCGCGTTTTTTGACTAAAATGATGCGGATCAATTACCTGTATTGTCATCTTTATCCTTCTCATCGCTACTTTGCAGCTTGTCCTTGACTTCATCAAGCCACTGTTCCACATCATCCGGCTTTGTGACCTGATAACCGTCATCGACAATATCACTATCAAGATACGGCAGCGATCCGCCATGGTGATGATGTGGTACTCCAGACCCGAGTGCGGGCAGCCTGTCAACGGGATTTTCAAGAATGCGCTGGTTGGCTTGCTGAATCTTCAGCCAGCGCCAGAATCCCCAAAGAAGTAAGCCTGCGAATAATACAATGAATATCGGCAGAAACCACATCCACAGAAAAGCAATCGGCCCCTGCCTTTGCTCTTTGCGCTGGCGATCCTGATCTACATACCATTGTGATGTTGCGACAGCGATCTGGGTTTGCGTTGCGATGTTATTGGCAATAGCTGTCTGGGTGTTTGCGGCAAGATCGTTTTTATTTTGTTGAGTAATGACAGCATCCGCAGCCTGTGTTCCCGCCGCCATGGTTACTTGCAGGTTGTACTGTGACTGGGTCTGCGCCGCGACCTGCGTTGTCCCAGCTGAATTAACAGTCGCCTGCGCATTAGCCCGCGCAATTTCCGCGGTAGCCGCTATTTGAGCCGCAATAAAATTGGCATTATTTTGGTCCTGCGTCAGAGCTACGCTCAATGTAGCATTGGCTGAATTGACTGTCGCCTGGGCATTGGCTCGCATAAATTCAGCAGTCGCTGCCGCCAGATTATCGGCGCTGCTCCTCTGCTGGATCAGTGCGGCTGCCAGGGTTGCCTGGTCACACGCCTCACAAGGCGCACCTGCCAGTGCTGGCGTAGCCAACAACATTTCCTTATCAAGCGCAGATGGAGTTACTGTCGATACATCACATGCAGTCAGGATCAGCATTAACAGCATCGATACAGTTCCGTAAATAGTTGCAACGCACAACTTCCGGCACATAGCATTCATTTTAATTTTCCAATCCGGCAAAATATGCCGTTGCCAGCCGCCCCAGCGGTGATGCTGGATCAGCTGGCAGGAATTTATACAGCATCCTTCAGTGCTTTGAGAAGCCTGACCTTTATCACCTTGTGCGCTGGTTTCGCCTTATAAGTCATCGGCTCCTTGGTGAATGGGTTGACGCCTTCATGCTGGCTGGTGGCCGGCTTGTCAACGACATTCAATTTAAGCAGACCTGGGATAAGAACCTCGCCCGGTCCTTGCTTGCTAAGTTGCTCGACTGTTATCACGTTGATCGCATCGAGCGCCGAAGATACTTGCTTTTGATTAAGTCCGCTTTTCTCGGCGACGGCGGTTACGAACTGGGACTTGCTCATTCTTTTATCAGACATTTCACACCTTATTTATTAATCAATGGTTCTTTATGAATACAAAACTTTTTTACCTGGCGTTGGTCCTCGAAATTTCCTTCACCATCTCAGCAGCTTTTTTCGGGTGGTCAAAATGCGTCACCACGTCTGCCTGGGCAATAAGCCCCAGGATCTTGTTGTTTTCATCGACGATTGGAATACGGCGCAATTGATTATCCGACATCGCATCCACTACTTTTTGTAAATCATCGTCAGCGTAACAGGTTACCAACTTGCGCGTCATGACCATCTCCACTTTCGTGGATGCGGCTTCGAGTTTATCGGCCACGATCTTCAAAGCCAAATCACGATCAGTGATGATACCAACCAACTTTTTGGTCTCTTCGTTCTCAACAACAGGTATCGAACCAACATGCTCGCTTTTCATCAACTGCGCTGCTTTTATCACCAGGTCACCTGGCAGGCAGCAAACGGGATCTTTCGTCATTACTTCATTACACTTTTTCATATGATTTTCCTTTATAGTTATGATATTTAAATTTCTGGCTTTAGCGCAAGTAGCCGATCACAAACAGTACGATCAGTACGATAATAATTGTGTATAACATTGGTAATCTCCTTTCTTATATTGTGGAGTAGAGAGTCAGCCTGTCTGGCCTCCGCTCTACTTTCAATGAAATTCAAGCCTACGCGATCCCTAACACTCTCAAAATTAGGATAATGACCACGATGGCGAGCAAGACGTGAATGAAATTACCGCTACGCGGAATGCTGGCAAAAACATTCGGGCCGAAATATCCGAGCAACCATAGTATGAGTAGAATTACGACAATAGTGTAAAGCATTGAAAATCTCCTTTTAAAATCGATTTGTCCTACAATTCATCATACATTGAACACTCCCCAGCCGCATCCCTCAGCCGGGGAGTATTTATCTCCGCCACTTGGGGGAGTTGTTCAAAAGCAGGAAGGAGTGGATTTTACAGATGCAAACCTATTATTCGGATACAGTGAAGATGGCCGGGACGCAGGTAAAGCCCAAACCTAGCGAATACGAATTCTTCACCCCGTCCTGATTCGGATTGAATTCGCCTGATGCGTCAAGCAGGTCCAGGTCAGGAGAGATCACGATCATCAACAGGGGATTGTTCTCAAGCTCCTGGACAGTAATTGTCCCATTTTGATCTAAGTCGAAGCTTTGCAGAAGCGTGTCTGCCCCCGCTTGATCTGCTGTAATGATTAGATTGAGTCCGCCAGCAATGGCTGGAAGAAGCTTGCTGCGGAACTCTTCATCAGTCACGCCGCCGCCCAACTTCCCGTTGAGACAGCCTTGCGCGGTCACGTCAGCTTCGAGGTGTACTCCGACCAAATTCACATCAACCAGTTGTCCCATAAAGAACATCTGTATGTGTGCCGTGCCCGGGCCGCCTGTGAAATGACCGTTCGTAAGCGAGCCGACAATCGGCAAGTTGATCGTCGCAGCGGGATCAAGCGTAAACTCATCAGAGCCGTCGAAGGCGGGCGGCGACGAAGTCTTTTGTCCCTGGAATATGGACCACGAAACGCTTGGGTCGTTCAATGGATCGTCTGCCTTCACCTCGTGAAGCGAAACCAGTTGTCCGCTGGTAACGGCCTGGTCAAGGGTAGACTGCATATCAATACCCGGGATTGCAGACGTGAGCAAGGTAAACAACCCGCCGAACATGTTATCGGATTTCCCTTGCGAATCCCCGTCCACGTTCAGAGCAAACGCTTGAGCCTGCTCTTGCGTTGTTGGTATCTGTAGTTTATTGGTGACGAAATGATATTCGACTCCAGTGGTAGGAATAACCACAGCGGTCTGTGTCGGTGTGGGTGTTGGCTTTATCCTGTTGCAGGCTGCCGGTAACAATAAAATCAAAACGGCACTTGCAGTAACAAAAATATTTTTTATCTTCATGGTGGATCTCCTTTTTATTTGTGCGTAGTTCGGTAATCAGGCATCGGTCACTATTTTCCGCTACTGGCAGCCATAAGTGATCGTGCTGGTGCTTAACTGCCAATCCGCGGTGAAGGCTTCGACTTTATAGCTTAGGGTCTTTCCCGTGGCGACGAAAGCAACATCAACATAAAATGTGGAGTTTGGCTCCAGGGTTGCGATAACCTGTCCATCCCGATAGACTTTATAACCCTCTTCGCTGCTGGAGCGGTCATCCCACGCAAGGTTCATTGTCATATCACCGCCGCCATCAGCAAGTTCGCAGGTATAGTTATAGGCTAACCAGGCCGGAGTGTTAGGCGGGATCGGTGAAGGCAGTGGCGAGGCAGTCGCAGCAGGCCGAGTGTAAATCAAGGTGGCAGTACCCGTTGGGGTCTGGGTGGAATTGGCCTGCAAAGTCATCGCAACATAGGTGCCAACCAGATTTTGGTCGGCTGTTTGGGTAGGCAGGTTGCAGGCTGATAGGATAATCGCAAGTGATATGGATATCCATAGAAGTCTGGGCGTTTTCATTTTTTTTCCTTTATGGCGTACAAAGCGTTAATTCGGTACAGACCCATTTCCACCGCTGACAGGCTGGGATGGGTGGAATGGCTCGGAAGATTCAGACGGCAAAACCACGGGCAGAATTGGTTCGGCTTTCTCAAGCAGATCCGCAAGCCGTTCCATACTGCTGATCACCAATGGCGGAGGTGGTTCCTTAAATTCTTTGATAACGGTCCATAGGGCTGCCTGCCGTTCCTTGAGATCTGAAACCTGAACTGCCGCGCCTGAATCAAGCCGGCTGCTGACCAGCAGATTCCATAGAATTTGACATACAGCCGACAGGGGCGGCGCAATAAGGATACCGATCAAACCAAAAGCATCTGCCATGGCTAACAATATGACCAGGGTCAGGATTGGGTTATCCCAATTGCGTTTGAAAAGACGCGGCTCAACCCATACTTGCAGGGCAATCAAAACGACGAGCGTATAGAGGGCCGTTCCCAGGCTAAGCTGGACACTGGTCAATAATCCCATCAACAGCGGCAGGATCACCGCCAGCGGCGCACCCACCACAGGGATCAGCCATGCCAGCGCGCCGATCAAAGCCATCAGCACTGGATATTCGGATCCGAGCAGCCAATAACCAAGTCCCAATAATACAAATGCCAGCAGGCTTTGAACGATCTCGCTGCGAATGTAAGCGCCGAGATCAGGCTCGATCGTTCGCCATACACTCCGCGCATGTTTGCGCTGTTCAGAGGGCAGCAGCGAGAGCCAGAGTCTCTCAAAATGAGTTTGATTGATACTCCAATAGATGCTCAGGAATAGAACGAGGAATACACCGCTCACGATGCCGCCAATGTCTTCCGTCAAGTTGAGAACAGCGGGCAGCACAAGTTGACCTTGTTCGCCGGTAATTGCTTCAAAGATTTTATCCGGTGTTGGCAGCGAGGCAATCAATGTGCGTTGGAAAGAACTGCCCTCCAACCACGGTGGGAGAACCCAGGTACCCTGCACGGCTAGCGTTTGGGCAAATTGTTGAATATCACTGACCACGAATCTGCCAACCTGGAAGGCCAGGAAAGCGAAACCGCCCAGGCTAAGCGCGTAAAGCAAAACCAAAGCCAGACGCATCACAAGTCTTCGCCTGGTCCAGTGCTTAATGAATGGACGGACCGTTGCCGCAAGCGCAAGTGAGATCAGAACGTAAACGACCACCATGCGGAATTGCCACAGCACCATCAGCGCAAGCAAGGTGGTCATCACCGCTGTACCAATCACTACCAGCTGCTTCATCATGGCGCATCCAAAGTACTGTCATCCTGAGCCAGTAAAGCATCAAGGTCGGTTGTTATCGTTTCGATCTCATCCATCACTTGATCGATCTGCTTGACCCGCAGGTCTGAACCTCTTTTACTAAGACGCGCCTGTTTGCGCAAGTCCTGTGCCAAATCCTGGGCTTCATAGCGCAGACGGCTGGCATAATCACGTCCAGCCGAAACCTCCGGCTCAATCGTTGTTGGCTGAAAGACAAAATGATTGAGTAGAAGTTGAATAATAGCTGCCATCGGAATCGCCATCAGCGCCCCGGCAATGCCAAAGAAAGAACTAAAGGCGAAAAGTGCCAGTAACGTGACGAATGGATTGACCCCCACCGCTTTACTCATGACACGCGGCACCAACAGACTGTTTTCCAACTGCTGAATAATGACTGTCGCGACAATGACCCAAACCAACTTGTCAGGTCCAAGCGACAGCGCCACCATCGCCGCGGGAACAGCACCCAGCAGCGGCCCTATCATCGGTACAGCCTCCAGCATGCCTGCCACGAGCGCCAACACCAGGGCATTGGGCAAGCCGATCAGCAAATAGGCAACCAGCGCCATGATGCCGATAACGAGGCAAAGGATACTTTGTCCGACAATGTAGTAACCAACCTTGGCCTCCATGGCTGAGATCAGTTCTCTGATGTTCTCGCGCCGATCCTGTGGGATCAGCATTAAGAATGACTGGATGCTGCGAGGACCATCAAGCGTCCAATAGAAAGCCAATACCAGGGTCACGATGACCGTAAAAATAAACTTAGCCGCCAATGTTATGTAACCCAGCACCTGCCCTGCTGAAGCCATTACATCCTCTCCGCTTTGTTGGGTTGTGCCCGGCTTCAGGCTTGGCAGCGTAACTGGGAGGAAGTCACTTAAGCGGATAATTAATTGATTGGGATAATTCAACATCCATTCGCGCAGGGTTTGGTAATAGCCCGGCACGGCGGCGGCAATCGTTGCACTTTGCTCGACGATCAACGGGGACAATAACAGCACGAAACCCACGAACAGGGTGAACAACAGCAGGTAAACAAGAATGATCCCCGCAATCCGAGGAAGTCCTCGTTGATACAGCCAGACTACGGTTGGTCTGATCACTGTGCCGATCACGATGGCAATAAACAATATGAAAACAACCTGGTTAAACCGATAGAGAAGCCAGAAACCAAAGATGACAGAAACAAGCAGCAGAGTCGCCCCTACGACCCGTCGGAATGTCCAATCATATGGCTGTGAAGGTGGGTCAAGTATCATGTTTAGCCTGTTATTGTTATTTAACTTGCCAGCCGTCGCTGTATTGTTTTCCCTCTAAACAAAAAGGCCAGCACAAGTCCTGCGGCAAATCCGCCGATAT
>CAWHXC010000009.1:0-142159 GCA_963833175.1 uncultured Chloroflexia bacterium | reverse complement strand
GGCATGGTCATCGGCATTGTCAGTTGGGCGATCAGCATTCTGGTCTCGCTCCCAATCACAAATGTTTTGTGCTATGGCGTGGGGATGGCGATCCTGACTGCCCCCATGCCTGTGGTGTATGGAGTGAACGGAATCGTCGCGTGGCTGCTCTTCACAATCGTGCTTGGCTCACTCGCAAGCGCCCTGCCTGCAAGGCGGGCATCCAAGCTGACGGTGAGAGATACACTGGCGTACGAGTAAGTAAACAGTACACAGGTAGAAAAAACACGCAGATTTTTCAGTCTGCGTGTTTTTTTGTCAATGCTCATTCCACATCAATGGTCACGGTGGCGGTCATGTTCCAGAAAAAGCGTGGATCAGATTTATCGAGTGTGATCGTTGTCCTGTAGGTCATATCTCCCAGGTACTCTCGTCCGACTGGGTCAATTTCTGTTATGGTGCCGATAAATTCTTCACCAGGGAATGCATCCAATTTTGTGATGACCTTATCACCGATGGAGACATCTGCCACGTCAATTTCAGCGAGGTCTTTGGTTTCCACCTGCCACGAATCCACGTTGCCCAGGAAGGCAACCGGCACGCCAGCGTTGACTGTCTCGCCGACAGAGGAATCCAAGCTAAGGATCGTCGCGGCAAATGGAGCGCGCAATTGGGCATTTGCCAGCGCAGCACGTGCGGCTTCACGGCTAGCTCGCGCAGACTTAAACTGGGCACGAGCAACCGCCATTTCCTCGGAATTCTCCCCTGCGATCAATTTATCATATTCATTTTGAGTGTTTTCCATATTTGCTTTGGCGGCCTCGAGATTTGCTTCAAGCTCTGTCCATTGGATGGCTTTGCGATAATCAGCCCAGGCATCATCAAGGCGTTTCTTGTATATCTTTGCCGAATCCTTGTAAACTTTTGGATGGTCAGGTTTGTCGTTTCGCATCTCCCATTCAAGGCGTTCTTCAAGGTATTTGTATGGCTCGAAGTTCGTGCGCGCCTCTTCAAGTTTGGCATAGGTATAAGCCAATGCTTCGCGCGTTCCCATTTTCCGTAAATCCGAGGGGATGTCGAAGTTGTCAAACTCAAGTTGTGCTTTGCGAAGGATTTCATGCGCATCGGACAAATTCTTCAATGCCACTCCTTCGGAGGTGTTGAGGTTCTGTTCTGCTAAAAGATAAGCCTCCTCTGCTCGGGCAACTTCGGCTTGCAGAACTTCACTGTTTTCCTGGCGTGCAATCACCTGCCCTTCTTTCACCTGATCGCCTTCGGATACCAGCACTTCAGCGATGATGCCGGGTTGGGCAAAGGACAATTCTACGGATGGATTGGGCTTGAGAGTCCCTTCGGCAACCACGCTTGAACTCAGCTTTGTTTCGAGCGCAGCTGCGGGTGCAGGTGTTGCTGCGTTAGTGCCGCATGCGGAGAGAAGAAAAACTGTGAGGATGATGGTAAAGAGAATTAATTTTTTCATTGTGAACTCCATGTTTGTTTTATCAACCACAAAGGGTTTTACTTTGTGGTTGAAAGCATTTATTCATATGCCAGTACTTGCGTCACGGTCAGGCGCACGGCGTTTAATGCAGGCAGGAAACTTGCGACAATCGAAATGACAATGACGAGAGCAGCCCAAGCGAAGATTCCGCCAACCGAGTAGACGGCAGGCATCGGATAGTCCATAAACGATATGCCGATATTTCGGGCTAGGATAATGCTGATGGGTAAGGAAAGGACAATCGCAAGCACCCAGCTCATCATCCCGATCAAAAGTCCTTCGATAATGACGATGCGAAAGATCGCTGCGCTGGATGCTCCGTAGGCACGCATGACGCCGATCTCACGGGTGCGCTCGATAACGTTCAAGCTCATGGTGCCCATCAGACCGAGTCCGCCCACTGTGGCAAGAATGACTGTCATAATCATCAACAAGACAACGAGGATGGCGAAGGCGGCATCTATTTCCTTGCGCTCATCGCCGACCAGGAAAGTGTTAAGCACTTCGATGTCAGCGCGGTCATAACGCTCTTCGACGGCACTGGTGATCGCGCTTTGTTCAGCGAGCGAACTGGCGTTGAGGGTCATGACGATGGAGTTGGCGCGGTTGGGTTCGCGTACGTGGCGGGCGTAGTCAGAGTAATCCATGATGGTCATGTAGCCGATGGAGGAGTTACCTATCATATTTACAATGCCTACGATGGTATAGGTCTCCTCGCGGCCTTCAATCTTGATCTTCATCGGACCGCCGAGGTGCAAGGTCGGTTCTCTGGAGAGAAAACCGGGACTGACCAGGATGGAGCCAGAATCACCAGGCCTGAGCTTACGTCCTTCAATGATGGGCGGGTCAAGAAACGGGGATCCGGCAGGCGGAGCCATCAGGTACAGGTTGTCGCTTTCAGAGTCGTCGGGACGGACATAACGCCCGATGGCAAAGTCCCAGACTTCGGTATCGCGCACACCAGGCACGGCTTTGGCCTCGTTCACCAGACGCTCGGCGGGAACGTACCCCTCCGTAATCAACCAGGTATCGTAGCGCCAGAACGAGAACATCTCATTGAGGGCGTTGTTAAGCAGAACTTCGCAAGTTGACGATGCCCATGAAGACCGCGCCCGCAAAGGTCAGCGTGACCAGCGACAGGATAAGTCTTCCGCGCTTACGGAAGGGGTTGCGCAAGGCCAATAGCGAGTCGCGAGTTAATTTTGGAAAGCGGCGCAGGATGCTGTCAAGGATGCCTGCCCCTCCCCATACCAGGCTGATGCCATATTCGCTGAGGACACGTGCCGGTGAGACATTTGTCCCGTTCAAGATGGAAGGCGCAGCGGCAATTAGTGGGACAAGCAAACCGACCCCCAATTGCAGAACCAGGGCTGAGAAGGTCAGCTTCACATCAGGTGCGTCAAAGTTAATGAGTTCGGCCACAAATCCTGCCAGGGCATCAGCACCCAGCGCGCTTAATGGGATGGCGATCAGACAGGCAATGAGTCCAAGAGCGAGCACCATCCCGAAATACAGTCCAATAATCTGCCAGGAACGCGCACCGATGGCTTTCATAATGCCAATTTGCTTCTCCTGTTGGGCAATCAGCGCCGAGACAATGTTGACCACAAGCAATGCGCTCAAAAATAGGGACAATACAGCCACAGATCCAAGTAAAAGCAACACGGTGTCGATAATATAGTTAAGTGGATGTTCGCCGCGATTGGGCAGGGTTTTCTGATAGACAGGCAATCCTTCACCCTCGATACGGTCAGCGACTTCATCGCTGATGATGCGGATTTCCTCTTTGGATGTGCCGCTGGTGTCAACGTAAAGTACGTTGTAACCTTCGGGTTCACCCATCCAGCGGATGGTGTCCATGCTGATGTAGCCGTAGATCCAGCCTTCAAGAAAAGGCGGGATACGGTACAGATCATGGGCACGTCCGGTTACTGTCAGGCGGAATTTGCGGCCATCGGGAGTCTTGACCAGAATCTTGTCACCGGGCTGGGCGCCGATATAAGCCATCGAGGCCCGTTCCATCAATACCTGGCCCTTTTCGGGCGGCCAGATACCATCCTGCGGCCAGATAAAGAAAAGACGTTGGTTGTCGTAATCGTCCAATGCATAGAGGGTAAGGTCACGCCAGGTTTCGCTCTCACCATCAAGCGAGATGCGCAGGGGCAGGGATCGGCGTCCCTCCGCTTCGTCCACGCCGCGCAGGTGGCGGATGGAAGTGACGAAATTATCATCGAGCACGGGGTCGGTCTGGAAGATGGCATCAGCCGGGCGTAGCTCGGCATACTGGGATGCAAGCGAAGCGGTAAGCGCCTGTTGAGTCGAGCCGATCATACCGACTGCAAACACCCCTGCGGCAATCGAGAGGATGACCAAAATGGTACGCGAGCGGTTATTCCACAGGTCGCGGTAGACCTTTATCCAGCGGATCATGATGAAACCTTTCCGTTCATATCATTCACGATCACACCATCCGCAATGTGGAGTTGTCTGCTGGCGCGGCGGGCAAGGTCGGGATCATGTGTCACCATCAGAATGGTCTTGCCGAGGCTGGTGAGGCGCTCGAAAAGAGAGAAGACGGCGGCGGCAGTCTTGGAATCGAGGTTGCCAGTCGGTTCGTCAGCGGCGAGGATAGGCGGGTCGGTGGCAAGGGCGCGGGCAATGGCTACACGCTGCTGTTGCCCGCCGGAGAGCTTGGCAGGGAGTTTGTTTGCCTGGTCGTCAATTTCCATCAGGCGAAGCAGTTCGAAGGCGCGTTCGCGACGTTCGCCAAAGGATGGTGTGGCACAGAAGTCCATTGGGAGCATCACATTTTCGAGCGCGGTCAGCGTGGGAAGCAATTGGAAAAATTGAAAGACGACGCCTACATTACGTCCACGCCAGATGGCAAGTTGGTTTTCACCGAGCTTCTCGACCTTCTCTCCGCCTACGAGGATTTCTCCATCCGTAGGCCGATCAAGCCCGGTGATCATGTTTATCAACGTGGTCTTGCCACTGCCCGATTTGCCGACAATCGCCACGAACTCGCCAGCATTGATATGCAGATCAATTCCCTTTAATGCCATGAATAATCCTGCGTCGGTTTTGTAGGCTTTAGTAACGGCATTTAGGTCAATGAGTAGTGGTGAATTGGAAATAACCATGAGACTCCTTTTAGGGGTGATTTGAAGTCTGCAACAAAGCTTTTACACTTCAGAATCAAACTCCCCGGATGTATCTTTTTTATTTCTAAGATACTCTCAGGGGAGAAGTTTGTCGGCACTCAAAAGGAGTAGAAAAGAGTGATTTTTATTCCATCCATCCCAACTTTTTTGCCAGCATGACAGCCTGGGTACGATTGGCAACACCTAGTTTTGACAAAATATTCCCCACATGTTTCTTGACCGTATTCAAAGTCAGCACAAGTTCTTCGGCGATCTCTTGATTGCTTTTGCCAGCGGCAAGAAGCTGCAAGATGTCGAGTTCACGGCGGGTGAGGGATGTGAGTTGTTGCGGGAGCTGCCCACCGACTGCGCTCACAGTGGGTTTCGTTTCCATTGCCTGTTCCGCCAGCTCTTTATGAATAAGATTATGAATCTCTTCAACATAGGCTCGGGGGGCGTGGATGCGGGCGCGGTACTGTTCAATCAGATGTAGGAGACGTTTGCTTTCATCAGCAAAAATACGGATATAGCCACACTGCGCGCCAAGCGTAAGGGCGTGAGATAAACTTTCAGCAGCAGCGTCATGCAGTGACATGGCATGCTGTGCATAGGCGCGCAAGATACAGCCTTCGATGGTGGGAGTCACCCGCTCACGGCTTTCAGATTCAGCTATCAGCGCGGACAAAGCCTCAATGGTTGACGAAGCAGGTAACGGGTCGGTTTGAAGCGTCTGCACTTTAGCGCGCAAAAGCACCAGTTGAGTCATCTCACAAAGGTGGTAGTACATCCCTTCGCTGTTTTTTTCAAGATCATATACTTTAATCAAGTGCTCCGCTTTGGACAAATTCCCCTGCAAGAGATTTAGACGAACCAGGTGGGTTGCGACGAACGTATCATCAAGTACCGAAATGCTGGCTTCAGCAACCCGCATGGCATGCTCAAGGCGGGCGAAGGCTTCGTCCCAATTTCCGCGCGCGGCGTTCAATCGGGCAAGCGCGATCTGACCGTCCATACTGGCGACGGGTTGCCAGACCTGACAATAGGCAATACCTTGCTCGGCAAAACGAACTGCTTCATCAAAACGGTTTTGCTCGCGCAACAGGTCGGCATAAGCTACAAAAGGCATGCCAAGCAAAAAAGTATGTTCGCCAAGTGTCTCACGCGTATATTGAATCACCTGCTGGAATGCACGTTCCGCGAGTCCCAGTGCGCCGCGTATCTGGCGGACTTCGCCCATTTGCACATTAGCAACAATGGACATAAGTGGGATATTGAGCGTTTTTGTCAAACGCAAAATTTCAGAAAAAGAATCTACCGCCAATCCGGTATTGCCAAGCATGACATGATGAAGTCCCAAATTGAAATGCAGGAGACAATGCAGAAAATCATCCTGTTCGGCAAGGAGGATGAAAGCATCGGATATTTCATCCATAGCCGCGACTTTGCCCGCAAAGATTCCTGTCAGGATACGCAGCAATTTTGATTCGCCCCTAAGCCTGTTTTCTGTTTCATTGGCAGGGATTAACGCCTCGGCTTTTTGAACACAAGTCTCAGCTTCAACAGAATTGAGTGAGATGATATTTGCCCAACCCTTCGCCAGCCATAAGCGCGGACGTTTCTCCATGAAGTCACTTGGCAAAGTGGATAGCCATTCCAGCAAGGCAGATTGCTCACCGCGTTGGATCATGTCAATGTAGTGTGTTTCGAGGAGGGCAGCGGCACGCTCGTAGTCTGCGGCGTGAGTGGCATAATGGATTGCTTCATCCAAAAGATTATTTTCTTCAAACCACAGGCTTGCGATGCGGTACAGTTCGGCGGTCTGTTCGGTCCGAAGTTGTCGGCGTAGAAATTCGGTGAATAATGCATGATAGCGAAACCACGTTATAGAGGAATCAAGTTGGACAAGGAAGAGGTTGGCGCGTTCGAGGTAGGCAAGGAGGTCTTTGCTACCACCACGCATGGACGGCTCCCCCAGAAGGCGATCACAAAGCGAAGCGCAAAACCGATCAAACAAAGCAGAGACCTTCAGGAATTCCTGTACTTCGGGCGTCTCGCGGCGCAGGACTTCTTCAGCGAGATAATCGAAAATGTGCGTCTGCCCCGCTGGAATATTCCAATCAAATGGCTGGCGCGCAAGGGCGAGTCCTGCTAGTTGCAATCCCACTGCCCAGCCTTCGGTGGATTGGTTGAGGTGTTCGATCTGATCGGGTGAAAGAGGCGCATCCATCTGCTCTAAAAATGCGCGGATTTCAGCCTGATTGAAACGCAAGTCTTCTGTGTTAATTTCCGCTACTTGATCCAATGCCCGCAAACGGGCAAGAGAGAAACTGGGCATGGCACGCGTGACAATTCCCAAATGCATTTGGGCGGGGCAATGCTCCAGCACGGATTGGATGATCTCATTAACTTCGCTTCCATCGACGGTATGATAGTCATCAAGAATGACGGCAAAATCCTGTGAAATTTCACTCAGGTCATTAAGAAGGGAAAATAAAATGGTCTCTTCCACCACGGCTTGTCCGCTGAGCAACAAGGCCTGCGATGTCTGTCCTATTTGCGGGGAAATATGTTGAAGAGCATGAATAAGATAAGAAAGGAAACGCTCTGGTGTGTGTTCGGCACGTTCAAGCGATAGCCAGGCGACAGGCATGGTTGCATTCCGCGCCCACTCTGCGATGAGGGTTGTTTTTCCGAAACCCGCAGGCGCAACAATCAACGTGAGAGAACGTTTTATCCCTTCATTGATACGCTCGATGAGACGAGTCCGCTCCACGCGATTGGTTCGCGGAGAGGGAATGGATGTCTTTGTGCGCAGAAGCGGGAGCATAATGAAATTATACTCTTTGCCTGAAATTGTCTCCTCAGTTAAACATTGGAGAATTTGGCTTCAATGAAAACGCTTATGTCAACCGCAACCAAATGCGGATTTCAATCCAGGCCGCGCCGCGCCACCACGCGTACCGCATCGGGAATAGGCTTATCCGCTACCAGGACCAGATATCCGCCGCCGCCCGCACCGGAAAGTTTCCAGCCGATGGCAATGTCGCGATATTCGTCGATCAATGCCGCCACGCGTTCATTCATTGTATTGGGAAATAAAGCCACCTGCGCATCGAAAACCTCACGCATTGTCTGTCCAAAACGGACAATATCCCGGTCAAGAATAGCCTGCCAGTGACTTTCTGCAGCATCAGCCAGCGCCTTGGCACGTTCGCGGTCGAAGTTGGTTTTCGCCATAACATCGTAATCTCCATAACGCGGCCCAAGCGAAACCAGATAAATTGAGTTTTCCACAAATTGCAAAAGTGGTTCGTCAAGACGATGTTCAATGCGGGAAGGCCAATATTCGCCTTCGTAATATGCGTACGCAAGCCCGGGGAATACCAGTCCAATTGAATCCTGAGAACCTGAAATGACTTTCGTGCCCGGAGGATTATCATAGCAAAATAGCATTTTGGCGATCTTTTCGTAATCTCCCTGTGGGAGTCTTGGTCCCCAGAGTTCCTTTGCATGACGGCGTGTGCTGGATGCCATTCCGCTGCGTTCATTGAATTCCAGCGTAGGCTCCAACGAAATCGTGATGACAGGTCCCGGGTAGTGTTTTGAAACGAATGGTTGGTCGAGCCACCCCCCCGCCAGGTCAATGCGATACGGTAAATAGTCGCGCTGACGCAACTGGGTGGTGGATCGCGGATCGAAACCAGGGTGTGGTTTACGTTCCAAAATAATATATTGAATCCCCAATTTGTGGCACAGATCACGTTTTTCAGAAATATGCCCGTCGGCATTGACAACGAAGTAATCCGGCATTATCTCACGCAACTCGGCCTCGAAATCCAAAATCCCTGAGCCACGGGATATAAAGACATCCTTTACAAACGAGACTGACTTGATCATGAACAGGCGCTCCTGTTCACTATTAACGGTCTCCCGCCCTTTCAACTCAAAAATTGTTCTATCCGAGCCAATCGCCACATACAGGTCGCCGTACTGCGAAGCTTCACGGAAAAATTCGACATGTCCGCTGTGCAGCATATCGAAACATCCGCTCACAAATACTTTTGGGGTCATCATTTTCTCCAGTTACCGTTTATAGAGTATTCCAAACAGGCTGGATTATATTAGATTGTTCCTAATTCTGCGGGTGGATTTTCTGAGAAAGATTTGCCGGCAATTACTTGATCCTATCTGGACCCTGAATCTGATCGCGCAATCTTTCAAAATCTTCCATTTTGAATTGTCCAGCACCAATCGTTAATGTGTTGGCGGTTCCAGCTGCCACGCCACAAACAACAGCATCTCCAAATGAAAGTCCCTGCAAAATTCCGTGTGTAAGCCCGGCGAGCATACAGTCCCCTGAACCTACGGCGCTTTTTGCATTCACATTCGGACTTTTCACTGTAAATATTTCCTCTGCTTTCGCAGCAATCGCGCCATTTTCTCCAAGAGAGAGCAAAACGTTTGTTCCGTATCTTGTCGAAATCTCGACCACCGCTTGGGCAAAATCAAAAGTGTCGTTTGAATCAATTCCCAAAAGGGATTTGGCTTCAGTTTCGTTGGGCTTGATGAAGAAAGGACCTGCTTCCACACCTTTACGAAGGGCATCTCCGCTTGTGTCGAGAAAGGTCAGTACATTTTCTTTACGTGCGATTTCAATCAGGTCAGCGTAAAAATCAGCGGGAACGCCTGGGGGCAAACTCCCCGACAGGGTTATAGCCTTATATTTCCCAATAGTGGCCAGGATATGGTCTCGTAACTCGTTTATCTTTTCCAGTGGGACAAACTCTCCCACCTCATAAATTTCTGTCATTGTCTGTTTTTCACGGTCAAAAATAGATGTGCATGTTCGCGATTCAAAATCTGTGTGGATAAAATCAGTTTGCATCTCCTCCAGATGTAGTTCGTTTTCAATAAATTGCCCGGAAAACCCTCCGACCCATCCGGATATGACCGGAGTTTCCCCCAATGTTTTGAGCGCCCTGGCAACATTACAGCCTTTTCCTCCTGCCAGCGCGATCACAAATTCGGGTCGGTGAATTTTGTTGATCTCAAATGACGAGACTACAATTGTCTTGTCGATGGCGGCATTTAGATTCAGGCAAAGGATCATGGCTGGTTTACTTCGCTTTCCCAGATGCGCCGAGGAATTGAATTCGCTCGCGCACAATTTCCATCTGGGCATTCCGCCCTGGGGCTAAATATTTCCGTGGATCAACCAACCCGTCATCTTTGTTGAGGACGTCGCGGATCGCGCCGGTAAAAGCCTGTGATAATTGCGTAGCAACGTTGACTTTACACAGTCCCATGACTATACCTTGTTTGATATCCTTATCAGACACCCCGGATGATCCATGCAACACAAGCGGAGTAGATACCCGGTCTCGGATCGCTTTCAGACGATCCAGATCAAGGGAGATTGTCTTCGCTTTGAGTCCATGCACCGAGCCTAATGCCACTGCAAGCGTATCAACTCCCGTGGCTTCCGCAAATTGGGCGGCTTCACCAGGCTGGGTAAGAGCAATGGCGGTTTCGTCATATTCTTTCCCGTCGGGCTTGGGCACTTCGCCTACTTCAGCCTCCATGCAAACTCCAATTGAATGCGCGGTTTCACAAAGCCGCTTTGTGATGGAGATATTATCATCAAAGGATAGCCCATCACCGTCAAACATGACCGAGGTGAAACCCAAAGCAATAGCTTGAAGTACTTCACTTTCAGTACCATGATCCAAATGTAATGCGAGCGGTACTGTAACACTCTCCGCCGCAATTTTTCCAATGGCAGCAATATATTTGAGACCTTGAATTTCATTGCCGTTTCCAATATACGTTAAGGCGCGGTGACTTACCTGAATGATCGCAGGCGCATTTTCAGCTTGAGCAGCCAATACAACAGCCTGTACCTGTTCCAGAGTATTTGCATTGAAAGCACCTACCGCCCAACCTTCATGTTGAGCGCGAAGGATCCAGGGGAATACATTTTGAAGGGTCATGCTGCTTCCTCGGGGTTGAGTATGATTTTCTGATGGGCTAATTGATGCGCGCCAATCTTTTCAAAGACCTCAGGCGCTTTTGAAAGTGGATAGCGATGCGAGATGATCGTATCAATATCCAAACTGCCGTTCAGCAGCGCATCAATGGTTTCCGTCCATTCGTGGCCTGGGAAGGGCGCTGAATAAGACATAAAGCAGCCGATGATGCTTATTTCGCGGCGCATCATATTTTCAATAAACGCCAATGGCAAACTCTTATCCAAAGGTTGGTTCCCAGCTAAAACAACCTTTCCGCGCGGACGTGTAATTGATAAGAGTCTGCTCCAACACTTGCGGAACACCAGTTGCTTCCAAGAGTCAGGTCAGCGCCATCACCGAGTAATTTTCTGCAATTCCTTTTCCACGTCAACTTTTGAAGGGTTGAGTGTGACATGAGCGCCTAGCTTCGAAGCTATTTGCAGGTTGTCCTCAGAAATATCAGTAACAACGATCATTTTCGCGCCAAGGATGCGAAGCCACTGGACGATCATCAGACCTATTGAACCCGCACCCAGCACAACTGCAGTTTGTCCGCTCTTGAAGTCGCCCAACGCCAGCATGTGTCTTGCCACTGTCGAGGGTTCGATCATGGCGACATGTTCAAAGGATAATTCCTCAGGCACAATGAAAATATTCTTTTCAGGCAAATCAACAAATTCCGCAAAACATCCCGCTTCACGCGATCCGATAAATGAATAACTATGGCAGGCAGAGTAATATCCGCGCTGACATTGCTCACATTCAAAACATGGCACTAATGGAATAACAGCAGCGTGTTTGCCAATATAGTCTTCACTGACGCCATCACCAACACGATCAATGATCCCAGCGCTCTCATGTCCTAAAATCAACGGATACATTCGATGCCCCGAGACATATCGCTTTATATCCGAACCACATATTGACACAGCTTTGATCTTCAACCGTACATGAGCGGGGGCTGGCTCAGGTGTTGGGACATCTTTATATGTGATGATCCCTTTGTCTTCAAGAACTACAGCTTTCATGACTAAATCTCCACTTTATATTATTTAAAAGATTTTCGAGTAATTGCATCCAACCGCACAAAATCATCCATCGATTTTCGAGATATGCTTCGATAAACATCGAACAATTCCATGTACAAGGCATGGTTCACAACAGATGGTTCAAATACCTGGCGGGTCGGAAGCAGGTCAGAAATACAAGCGCCAATATCCTTGCACAATCCAATTCCATAAGCAGTTAGGGCGAACAATCCCAAACCATGCCCCCCTTCGCCGCCATCCGCACGTTTGGCAATAACAAATGGCTTCCCATAAATATCCGCTTTGATCTGGCACCAGACTGCGCTTTGA
Source organism: uncultured Chloroflexia bacterium (assembly GCA_963833175.1). Lineage (GTDB taxonomy): Bacteria > Chloroflexota > Anaerolineae > Anaerolineales > Villigracilaceae > Villigracilis. The sequence goes on along the minus strand of CAWHXC010000009.1, from coordinate 130,173 downwards.
GTTGCCCCACCTGAACCCAAATACTCATCAATCAAAACTCCGTGCTCTTCGGCGATCTGCAAATTATCATAAACGGCAAAAGCACATCCTTCCATGATTGACCGAAGCATGTCGGCGCGACTGGTGCTGTATGACAGACCAAAAAATATTCCCCGTGGAACACTGCTCCAGAGAGGGGTACGTTCGCCTGCCATGTAGGGCAGAAAGATCAAACCATTTGCCCCCGCTTTGGATTTCTCCACCTGCCTGCTAAAAAGTTCAAAGGAATTCTGTCCGATTAAATTACCTGCGGTCACTTCCGGGTGCCCAAGCTGGTCACGAAACCAACTGAGAGAGCCGCCCCCGACAGTTCCGGCTTGAAGCAAATATTGTCCCGGGATCACATGATGTGAAAAAATCAAGCGAGGTTCAACCAAAACGTGATCCAGACTGATTCCTACGCCGCCTGCCTGTCCGCCTTGCTCGTTGGTTTGCCCGGGCTTGATTACGCCTGAGCCTAATGCACCAGCGGCGGCATCCAGGCAGCCCGCTATCACTGGGATGCCCGGTCTAAGCCCTGTTTGTTTGGCAGCTTTTTCGGTTACAACTCCCACAACTTCTGCACTGCGGCATAGTCGCGGCATTTTCTCGATCGGGATGCCAATTTTTTGAGCTGCCTGTTGATCCCATTTTTCATTCCTGATATCAAAAAAATGATAACCGTAGGCCTGAGTGAAATCACATACAAATTCGCCAGTAATTCGGGAAACGATGAAACCTGTTGCCTCAAGAAACTTATAGGCTGAATCAAAGATGTCAGGCTGATTTTTCTTCAGCCAAATCAACTTGGGGGTAATATAAGCAGCGTCCAGTGGATTTGCGTCGAGATTAACCAAATCTTCCGCTTCGGGAAGCGACTTGAGCCAGGTTGTTTCTTCCTCTGCTCGGCGATCCAGCCAGATCATGGCAGGCCGAAGAGGGTCGCCAGCATTATTAACTGGGATCAAAGTCCAGCCTACCCCGTCGACGCCGATTCCTGCGATCGAAGCTGGATCAACTTTACTTTTCGCGAGTACGCTTTTTATCGTTTCGCAAACAGCCTGCCACCAGATATCACCATCAATTTCAGCCCACAAAGGTTCGGCGCGATGCAGGCTGTAAGTTGACGAAGCATGAGCCATTAGCTCACCGGCATCTGTCCACAAAGATGTCTTTGTGCTCGAAGTCCCAACGTCTACCGTTATGATAAATTGAGATGCCATATTTTTCGCCGTGCCAAATCACATTGAAGCGATTTGCCCATCCAGATCCCATAGATCCTGCCAATCTTTGGCGCTCTCCCATAAGAATACCTGTCCTTTGATCAGACGGTTATTCTTATCAATGCCCGCGATCTCCTGCATTTCTTCATCTGTCAACGGGTCAGTCGTAACAGCTTTAAGATTGCCCCAATATTTTTCAAGGTGAACAGAAAATGGGATTGGCACTTGTCCATGTTGCACTGCCCATTTAATACATACAACCGCCGGGTGAACATTTAACCTATTGGCAATTTTTACAATTACTGGGTCTTCAATGTCAACCGTATCATCTGGAGTCCTATCCCGCTCCGGGCGGCTCGGTGAACCGATCGGTGAATAACCAATGGGAACAATATCGTTGTCGATGCAAAATTGGAACAACTCGGGTTGTTGGAAGTGTGGATGAAGTTCCATTTCATTTGCGGCGGGTTTTATTTTTGCATCTCGAAGCAGTAATTTCAATTTGGGTATGGTCATATTGGAAGTCCCAATATGACGGACCAAACCCATCTCGACCAGCTTTTCCAACTGCCGCCAGGTTTTCATGTAATTCTCGTGAATGTATGATTTCGCATGTGGATCGCGGGAATTTACATCCACGCCCGGGGCATGATGATTCGGAAACGGCCAATGGATCAAATACAGATCAAGGTATTCTAATTTGAGGTCTTTAAGAGTTTGTTCGCAGGCGGGAATCACATCTGCTTCGGCATGTTTGTCGTTCCAAAGTTTTGATGTAATCCATAGTTCTTCACGCGAGATACCATTGCTCATTACGTTCTGGAACGAATCGCCGATCTCTCTTTCATTCCTATACACGGCGGCACAATCAAAATGACGATACCCGATCGCAGCAGCGCCTACTACCGCCTGTGCAATTTCGCCGGCAGAAAAACGATCAGACCCAAAGGTTCCCAAACCAACCGCGGGTATCTTTGCACCTGTATAAAATGTTCTATGTGGAATCAAACTGGGGTCGATCTTCTCGAGTGACGTGTTCATAGTATTCTCCGGCAATCACCAAAATTCCTATTTCCCCAGTATTGGGGTGACACCCTTTTTGAAGATGATATTCCCATATTTAGCCGTTTCGCCAGTCATCAGAACGGCAAAGGACTGTTTTGCTCTTTCATAAAAGGCAAAGCGTTCCATACGATGAATAGGCGGAGTCTCAGGCCAATGTTTGTCAATCGCCTGTCGATAGGAGGATTCCACCGCAGGGTCAAGTTGGTCGCCTGGAACAGGGATCATCATGATCAGCGGACTTTCTACATAGCCATCCAAAACAAAAAGAGGCAGGATGGCATCCAACAAATTTGGAATCCTTAAGCCATCCGCTCGTAATACGCGCTTCCCAAAAGTGTCTCCAGGAAAATGCGCATCGGCAAGCACAATTTCATCGCCGTGCCCCATGCGATGGAGCACCGCCAATAATTCAGGGGAAATAAGTGGGGATATTCCGAGTAGCATAGTTAGTAGCTCCTTTTCTTTTTAAAATCTTTCAAAATGAAAATACATTCTTGATCTCATCCTTCATAACTAACCCGCCCTGTTTGGTCCACTGGATTCGCGTACAACAATTTCAACAGGCAAAATAATTTCTCGATGCTCTTCAGATAGCTCACCAGAAATACGTTTTAATAATAGCTCCGCTGCCAATCGCCCCATTTCGTAAGCTCGCTGCCTGGCGACTGTAAGGAAAGGTTTCATAAACATGGATTCGGGTAAATCGTCAAACCCAACAACTGAAACATCACCGGGTACATCAAGCTTCAGATCATGCAACGCTTTTATGATCCCAATCGCGATAAAGTTGTTGGCGCCAAATATAGCCGTAGGCTTTGGCTCCTGCGTCATTGCCTGATTGGTCAGTTCATATCCACTTTGTTCGTTAAATGCCCCATAATAAATCAGCTCATTTTCGCTTAGGCCGGCTTCCATTAATGCCTGTTGATATCCCGTCACACGATCAGCCGACGTAGAGACATCTTTGTGACCGGCAATGATTGCAATCCGTTTGTGCCCAAGTCCGATCAATAGCTTTACCAGCCGATTTGCGCCATTTTCTGAATCGGAACAAACAATATCTGCCCTCACACCTGAAATACGTCGGTCAAGTACTACAACATCAATATCATTTGATTCCAGGAATTTAATCGTTGTCGCATTTCCGCAGGATGGGACCAAAAGTACACCATCCACCTGTCTTTGGGCCAGCATATTGGCATATTTTTCCTCTTTGGCTTCAAACTCGTCGGTATTGCAATAAATAACCGTATAATTGGAAGCACCAGCAACATCCTCGACCCCTCTTGCCATTGATGTAAAGTACGGATTTGTGATATCAGTGACAACCAACGCCAGCGTATGCGTTCGCTTTGAGCGAAGTCCGCGCGCGATCGTATTTGGAACATATCCCAATTCCTTAACCGCCGCTTCAACTCGTTCCCTGGTAGGTTGACTGACATAACCCGAGTTGTTAATAACCCGAGAAACTGTTATGGGGGCTACACCTGCTCGCTTGGCTATGTCAAGTAAATTTGGCATTTGTATTATCTCATCCAAATAAGTGTTATTCGGAAAGAATATGGTAACGTTGTCAGAATGATATTACCATATTCTTCCGCATAAGTTCACATTTGTCAAGAGGTATCAGCAATCCGGTAACAGTCTTCGTCTTAATCCTGTCGATTTATGCTGGTTTATCAAGCAATCCATCAAAAACTAACATCTAATCTCAAAAAAATTATGAGGAATTGCTGTTGACAGTTCAATAATTTTGTGCAATAATAAAAAATATGGTAGCGTTACCAGAACATGCATTACCATACATCACCCAATAACTGAGTAATTCGTTTTATAATGGAACAGATCATCTTTGCGGTTTGTTCGGATAATTGAATACCACAGGACTGCCATGAATAATCTCTCGTCCACAGTTGAAATTCATGAAACATTGCTCCGCATGGAGGGAATCTACAAGTCATTTCCCGGTGTTCAGGCGTTGAGCGATAGCAAGTTTGAACTGCGCTCAGGCGAGGTTCATGCTTTGGTGGGAGAAAATGGGGCGGGAAAGTCAACGATGATGAAAATTCTAGGCGGGATTTATGAAAAAGATGCCGGACACATGTATCTGGATGGCAAAGAAGTCAATATCACCAGCCCGCATAAGGCGCAAGAACTAGGCATCAGCATTATTCACCAAGAACTTAACCTAATGCCGCATCTGACAGTTGCCCAGAATATTTTCATTGGACGCGAACCGCGCGCCAAAGTTTCATTCTTCCTGGATGATAAAGTCGCAAACCAAGAAACCGAGCGCGTTCTCGATATGCTCAATTTGCAATTAGCTCCCAATATGAAGGTTTCTGATCTAACCGTTGCGAAACAACAAATGGTGGAGATCGCCAAGGCACTGTCTTTCAACGCAAAAATCCTGGTCATGGATGAGCCGACAGCGGCTTTGACCGAAACAGAAATCGAGGAATTGTTTCACGTCATCAAACAACTGCGCGAAAAAGGCGTGGGGATTGTCCACATCTCACATCGTCTTGAAGAATTAAAGCAGATTTCCGACCGGGTAACGGTGATGCGCGACGGAAAATATATAGACACCTTGCAGACCAAAGACGCCACAATTGACCAGATCATCAGCCTGATGGTGGGACGTGTCATCTTTGAAACTGCCCCTGAACTACCAGAAAAACCAAGCGAGGAAGTTGTACTCGAAGTTCGCAATCTTAACCGCGGTAAAGTTTTGCGGGATGTGAATTTTAGCCTGATGAAAGGTGAAATTTTAGGTTTCGCAGGACTGATGGGCGCTGGCCGCACGGAAGTAGCGCGAGCTATTTTTGGGGCGGATGTATTTGACTCCGGGGAAATTTACATCAAAGGTCAGCGGGTACACATTCAAAGCCCTGGCGACGCTGTGACTTACGGCATCGGGTACCTCTCCGAAGACCGCAAACGTTATGGACTGGCTCTCGGCATGGATGTCAAAGAGAATATTGTCTTGTCTTCGATGAAAAAATTCCTGAGTTGGTTTGGGTGGGTGGATTTCAAAAAGACTGTTACCCGCGGGCAGGAAATGGTGAAGGCTTTGAACATCAAAACGCCCAACCTGGAACAAAAAGTAAAATTCCTATCTGGCGGAAACCAGCAAAAAGTAGTGGTGGGGAAATGGCTGACCGCGGATACCGACATCTTGATCTTCGATGAGCCTACACGCGGCATAGATGTAGGTGCCAAGAGTGAAATTTATAAACTACTCAATGATCTGGCTCATCAGGGCAAAGCCATCATCATGATTTCGTCTGAACTGCCCGAAATCCTGCGCATGAGCCATCGCGTGGTGGTCATGTGCGAAGGCCGGGTAACTGGTATCCTAAATGCCAAGGAAGCATCTCAAGAAAGTATTATGAAATTTGCCACCATGCGTGGCAACGTAGTCCGTACAATTTCATAGAAAACAAATTTTTCTTGCCAACGGGAACAACTAACCATGAAAAATGACGCCACATCTGCAAAAACCATGTTTCGTTCGGATGCCATTCAGAGGGTCATGGCATTCGGCGCCCTAATTGTGTTAGCCGTTGGCTTTTCGATGGCTTCCCCATATTTCCGCACCTTTGACAACCTTGTCGGCATTTTGCTGGCTACTGCTGTCAATGGAGTGCTGGCGCTAGGCGTTACTTTTGTTATCATCACGGGCGGCATAGACCTTTCAGTAGGCACTGTCATGACGTTTTCCGCCGTGATGACGGGTGTTCTAATCACCAACTGGCATTTGCCGATTCCGATTGGCATACTCGGCGGTATCCTGGCTGGCAGTACAGCCGGGCTGGTTAACGGTCTCATGATCTCGCGGATGAAAATCCCACCCTTTATTGCCACCCTTGGTATGTTGTATGCCACCAAAGGTCTTTCGTTGGTCATTTCAGAGTTAAAGCCGATTTACTTCAATGATACGCCAGCTTTCCGCGAGATGGCTATGGGATCCATTTTCGGCAAGATCATTCCCGGATTTAACATACCAAATGCTGTGTTGGTTTTGTTCGGGGCTGCCATTATAGCCTCCTTAATTCTGAGTCGTACGATCCTGGGGCGTTACACTTATGCCTTGGGGAGCAACGAAGAAGCCACCCGCCTTTCGGGTGTCAATGTAGCATCCTGGAAGACTGCTGTCTATACCTTGTGCGGCTTTTTCGCTGGGCTGGCAGGAGTTTTGATTTCCGCCCGATTAAATTCGGCTCAGCCCGCCCTTGGGGCTGGTTACGAACTGGACGCGATTGCCGCAGTCGTAATTGGAGGAACATCCCTCAGCGGCGGCGAAGGCTCGATTCTAGGTACCGTCATTGGCGCATTCGTTATTAGCATCCTCACGAACGGCCTGCGAATTCTGTCTGTGCCGCAGGAATGGCAGATGGTAGTTACCGGTGGTATTGTTGTCATGGCAGTTTACCTTGACATATTGCGCCGAAAACGAAAATAAATTGAGATGCATGTAAAGGAGGTGTTATATAAGTCATATTAAAGATTTTATAAACACAAAAAGTCATTCCTAATTTCAAAATCAACCAAATTAACATAAGGAGAAAGAATATGAAATCCAGCAAGATCGTTTTGGTATTGATGACCCTTATCGTCGTGACATCCATGCTTGCCGCATGTGGTGCTCCAGCTACAGAAGCCCCCTCAGCGCCCGCAGCTGCAGAAAAACTATACATTCCCGTGATCTCCAAGGGATTCCAGCACCAATTCTGGCAGGCAGTTAAACTCGGCTCCGAAAATGCCGCCAAGGATTTGAACGTAGACATCACATTTGAAGGCCCGGAATCTGAAGCGATGGTTGACAAGCAGGTTGAAATGTTCCAGACCGCACTGGATAAGAAACCCGCCGCCATTTGTCTGGCTGCTGTTGACTCAAAAGCCTTCGAGCCCCTGCTTGAAAAAGCCAAAGCTGCTGGCATCCCCGTAATCGGTTTCGACTCTGGCGTTGACAGTGACATCCCCGTCACCACTGCTACCACCGATAACATTGCCGCAGCCGCCCTGGCCGCCGACAAGATGGTCGAACTGATTGGCGGAGAAGGCGAAGTTGCCGTAATCGCTCACGATCAGACCAGCCGCACCGGCATTGACCGCGTGAAGGGCTTCACTGATCAGATCGCAGCCAAGTATCCCAACGTCACCATTGTTGACACCCAGTACGGCGGTGGCGACCAACTGAAATCCACCGATTTGGCCAAGGCCATTATTCAAGCTCACCCGAACCTGAAGGGCTTCTTCGGCGCCAACGAAGGCTCGATCATCGGTGTGTTGAATGCCGCGAAAGAATTGGACATGGAAGGCAAGCTCGTAATCATCGGTTACGACTCCGGTCAACAACAGATGGATGCCATCCGCTCCGGTGCTGAATCTGGCGCAATCACCCAGAACCCAATCGGTATTGGCTACAAGTGCGTCGAAGCCGCTGTCAAAGCTTACAACGGCGAGACCCTGCCCAAGATCATTGATACCGGCTTCATGTGGTACGACAAGACCAACATTGACGATCCTGAAATTCAAGCCGTATTGTACAAGTAAGTTTTCGGTTGGATTGACAGCCGTTCCAAATAGAATGGGCTGAAAATAAAAATTAGAGATGCCCTATTGCTAAGGTCAGGTTGAAACTTTCCTCTTTAGCGTAGGGCATCTCGTCAAAATAACCTTTATTTTATTGAAGTAATCTGGAGGTGAAAATGTCTAATAATTTTGCTCCTAATCGTTGGCTTGGTTCTTTGCCAAAAATCGGTATCCGCCCAACGATTGATGGGCGGCTTGGAGGGGTACGCGAATCACTCGAAGAGCAGACCATGTCCATGGCGCGCACGTTGCCGAACTCCTGACATCCAACTTGCGACACCCAAACGGTCAGCCAGTGGAATGTGTCATCGCTGATTCAACCATCGGCGGCGTTGCGGAAGCGGCTGCCTGTGCTGAAAAATTTGCCCGCGCCGGAGTCGGTCTTTCCATCACGGTCACACCCTGTTGGTGCTATGGCTCGGAAACAATGGATATGGATCCGCTCATCCCTAAAGCGGTCTGGGGATTTAATGGAACAGAGCGACCCGGGGCTGTTTACCTTGCGGCTGTGCTTTCGGCTCATAACCAGAAAGGGCTGCCCGCCTTTTCCATTTATGGACAGGATGTGCAGGATGGGGGCGATAAAAATATCCCGGAGGATGTAAAGGAAAAACTCCTGCGGTTTGCGCGTGCCGGCCTTTCGGTTGCAACCATGCGCGGTAAATCTTATCTTTCATTTGGCGGTGTTTCGATGGGCATTGCCGGTTCCATAGTTGATAATGGTTTCTTTGAGTCTTATTTGGGGATGCGCGTCGAAGCAGTGGATACAACCGAATTTCTGCGCCGAATGGAAGAGGGTATTTACGATCCCGATGAATTCAAGCGCGCGCTGGCATGGGTAAAATCCAATTGCAAGGAAGGCAAGGAATACAATCCTCCTGAGAAACAACGCAGTCGCGCACAGAAAGACAATGACTGGGAAACCGTGGTCAAGATGGCAATGATCGCCCGCGACATGATGAACGGGAACCCGCGTCTGGCTGAATTAGGTTTTGGAGAGGAAGCCCTGGGACGAAATGCCATTCTCTCTGGTTTTCAAGGCCAGCGCCAGTGGACTGATTTCAAACCCAATGGCGATTTTCTCGAAGCCATTCTAAACACCTCCATGGATTGGAATGGTCCGCGCCAGCCATATATTGTAGCAACCGAAAACGATAGCTTGAACGGCGCCAGCATGTTGTTTGGTCACTTGCTCACTAATACGGCGCAAATATTTGCAGATGTCCGCACCTATTGGAGTCCAGCCGCACTGAAGCGCGTAACGGGCTATGATCTAACTGGATACGCTTCCGGTGGAATTCTCCATCTTATTAATTCTGGCGCAGCCACATTGGATGCGACTGGCTGGCACGAAATTGATGGCCAACCTGCCATCAAACCCTGGTGGGATGTTACGAAAGAAGAAGCCCAAAAGTGCTTTGAGATGACCACCTGGTACCCCGCCGATCTCGGATATTTCCGCGGGGGTGGTTATTCAAGCGGTTTCCTTACCCGAGGCAACATGCCGATGACCATGAGCCGCATCAATTTGGTCAAGGGTGTTGGACCAGTCCTGCAACTTGCAGAAGGCTGGACAGTTGACCTGCCTGCGGAAGTTCATCATCAGTTGAATGAGCGCACCAATCCCACCTGGCCCACACACTGGTTTGCGCCCAACGTGACCGGGCAGGGTGCGTTCCGCGACGTTTACACTGTAATGGCAAATTGGGGCGCAAATCACGGCGCGTTGAGCTATGGTCATATCGGCGCAGATTTGATCAGCATGGCTTCCATGCTGCGAATCCCGGTCAGTATGCACAATGTATCTGAAGAGAAAATCTTCCGCCCCAGCACATGGAGCGCCTTTGGTGCAAGTGACTACACCGGGGCCGACTATCGCGCCTGCGAAAATTTTGGTCCTGTTTATGGTTAGAATCAACCAAAAGGGTGAATCGATTCGGTAATCGTCATCCCGACCCTGTTGTTTACAGAACGTACGCAAAAAGATTTTTTGCGTACGTTCTGATTTAATTCCAGTCTGCTTGTCAAATGCGGACGCAAGTTTTGAGCAAAAAGACACCATATCAAAATCAGCGTTATACTTTGAACAGAGATTTCATCGTATGACAAACTCCAATCCGCTTTTACTCCAACTCCCCAGTCCCGCCGCGAAGCGCATCGCACTGCGAGTCAGCGCACCTGCAGAACGCGCTTTGCATCAAGGTCACCCTTGGATATTCGATCAGGCAATTACCGAGCAAAGCCACGAAGGCGCCCCCGGCGACCTGGCTGTTATCTTCGATAACAAACGCCGCTTCATTGCCATCGGGCTGTATGACCCAACATCTTTCATTCGCGTGCGCATCCTTCAATACCGCCAGCCCGCAACTATTAACACAAATTGGTTCGAGTCAAAACTGATCACTGCAAACCAACTTCGTGAACCGCTTTTACAACAATCAACAGACGGGTACCGACTGGTTCATGGTGAAAATGACGGCCTGCCCGGATTGGTAGTTGATCGGTACGCGAAAACCCTTGTCTTAAAAATTTATAGTCCGATGTGGATTCCCCACCTCAAAGATTTTTGTTCCGCTCTCTTAAAAACCAATCCCGCCGAAAGACTGATATTACGACTTAGCCGTTCGCTGCAAAAACAAAGTAAATTTCTATATCGGCTTGAGGATGGAATGACTCTCGCGGGTCAACCCACCGAAGACTTGATCCTGTTTCGAGAGAATGGTCTCACCTTTGAGTGTGACCCGATCCACGGCCAGAAGACTGGATTCTTCCTCGATCAGCGCGAAAATCGAGCGCGCGTTGAAAAATTATCCAAAGGGAAGTCAGTGTTAAATGTATTTGCCTACACTGGCGGATTTTCAGTGTACGCAGCTCGCGGCGGAGCAAAACAAGTTATCAGCGTGGATAGTAGCGCGCCAGCCTTGCAAGCCGCGATCCGCAATTTTACACACAATCAACATTTCCCCACAGTAAAATCCGCAACCCATGAAACGATTGCAGAGGATGCGTTTGAAGTGCTTGCCCGCATGGGATCGCAAAAACGGCTGTTCGACCTCGTCATCATTGACCCGCCCATGTTTGCCCAAAACCAAAGTCAGATCGCCGCTGGGTTATCCGCCTATCGAAAGCTGACCCACCTTGGGCTTGGCGTTCTGCGCCCAGGCGGGACTTTGGTGCAGGCATCCTGTTCCAGCCGCATAGACGCCGAGACTTTTTTCGACACCATTCATCAATCGGCCAGAGAGTCCCACCGCCGATTGACAGAGATCGAACGCACAGGCCATGCACTCGACCATCCAATTGGATTTGAAGAAGGGGAATATCTAAAATGCCTGTTTGCCACAGCCCATTAAAAGACTTTCGCTGCTGTGACTATCTGATCAATTCAGTAATTTAATCCTGACAAACAAACGATCCCTGGCTGTACGCGCAATATCCTCAGCATTCGCCACCCCATTTTCAACACGAATTTTCATAGGCTTGGCAGCTTGCGGCACATGTTTGATGTATTCGTACATGCGCGCCTCAACAGCTTTTTCATTCAACTCGGTCTCGGCAAATCCATTCACAGACTTGCGTTTCAACAATAACTTCACATTCGCGCCGCCTTGCAGGTTTCGCCACCAACTTCTATCAAGACTGGTGAGGACCCATAAATATCCGCCCTCCTCGTAATACCCAACAGGGGTTGTATAGGCTTTGCCTGTCTTGCGCCCAGTCACTGTGATGAGCATCATGCCGTTACTCAACATACCGTGAAACGGCGAGCGCAAGACCCATGCCATAAAATCATTTCCATTCATTTGAAAATTCCATACATTTGATCAGGATTAAGATATTGCGGGAAGCGCTCTCGCAGCGTAATCCGCGCTTCATAGCACAGGTGACAGGCATCGGCGTAGCGCGAAGCGTGTGGAAGGTTGTACTCGGTCACCAGTGCGGCAGGTCCGCCCGCGAGCAAGAGTCCGCATATCGGGTGGGCATCCGCATCATAGTTTTCACAAATCTCTTTGAGCGGAGTCTCGAACACGTTACCAATTGAAACGCCCTGGCAAATATGAATATTGCCAAGTGGATCGAGATGGACACGACCAGGCTCACGAAGATCTTCATGCGGACAGGACTCGAACACATCCCACGGATAGCTGGCTGCTCTTTCAGAAAGTTTTTTCGCCGCCCGACCACGATACATGACCGCCGCTTCCCCTTCAACCTCGGGCTGGTCAATGCTGATCATACCTGTTGGGATGTGCAGCCACTTCGCCGCAACCAGCGCATTCTGCGGGCGTTCACCCAAACACTCGCCGCAATGGAACAGGTCACTGCTCACAGTAAGATCGGCAAGACGCCCTGCAAAAGGACGCAACCATTCCTCGGCATCGGCGACAGAGTTTGCCCAATACGCATTGGAAACAATGCCAACCTCAAAACCCAAGTCCGCCGCTTTGTGGACAGCCTTAACCAAAATTGCGTAATACAGGAACGGCTCGCCGCCTTCAAAATAAATTGAAGTAACACCCGCTTCCTTTGCCTGCAAAAGGATATTTTCGATTTGCTCGAAGGTGAGCGTGCCTGTCTGCCACGGACTGCCCCATACAAAGCAATGATCGCACTCGTAAGTGCATTGATACGTAAGAAGAATATGAAGACCTGAAAGTTTCATTTTGAACTCCTTGCTCTCGCTTAACTGTACGCAAAACATGGCATTAAGTCACGGGTCAAAAATCACCTTGCGGACTATAATAAAGTAACCCTTTTTTGGAGGCACTCATGTCGAACGTATTTGCATCCCCCCACCCGCTTGTAGCTCATAAACTATCTCGTCTGCGCGATAAAAATACAGAGCCCAAAAAGTTCCGCGAATTGGTGCGCGAGATCGCCGCGCTCCTGGCGTACGAAGCCACTGCCGATCTTCTGACAGTTCCACGTGAACTTGAAACCCCTCTCGAAAAAATGACAGGGGCGGAACTGAAAGAGAAAATCGGCCTCGTCCCCATTCTGCGCGCGGGGCTTGGGCTTGTGGAAGGTTTTTGGGAATTAATGCCCAGTGCCGAGGTTTGGCATATTGGTCTGTATCGCGACGAACACACCCTGCGCCCTGTGGAATACTACAACAAACTTCCGCTTGAACCTACTGTCTCAGTTTGTCTAATCCTTGACCCCATGCTCGCAACAGGCGGGTCTGCTGTCGCCACAGCAGATGTGCTCAAACGCTGGGGAGTGAAGAAAATTAAGTTTGTCGGACTCATCGGCGCGCCCGAAGGCATCAAAGCCATGCAAGCAGCGCACCCCGACATCCCAATTTACCTCGCCGCGATTGACGATCATCTGAACGAACGCGCCTACATCGTACCTGGGCTGGGAGATGCGGGCGACCGTCAGTTTGGAACGGGATAGGTTGGTGATTGGTAAAGTGAGGCAAAATGTGGAACGCCATTGCCTTTGTTTTGCTCAGTTCGATACTGATCTACATCTCGCGCAAATCTCTGCACTCACCGCGTTCACATGGCTTCTATCGCTTTTTTGCCTGGGAATTCATACTGGCCCTTTTCCTGTTTAACATAAAATTTTGGTTTCAAGATCCATTTGCGTGGTATCAACTCATCGCATGGACTCTGCTTTTCGCGTCGCTGATTCCGCTGGCGTTCGGAGTCAATGCACTAAAGTCACACGGAAAACCGAGTGCAAATCGAGAGAGTGATCCATCACTATTTGAATTTGAGAGGACATCACAACTGGTTACAAGCGGCGTTTATAAATACATCCGCCACCCGCTTTACAGTTCATTGCTTTTGCTAACGTGGGGCATGTTTTTCAAACTCCCATCCCTTATAGGCGGCGCGCTGGCAGTTGCGGCAACTTTGTTTCTATTTGCAACCGCCAAAGCCGACGAAGCCGAGTGCATCCTATTCTTTGGCGCGGAATATCAGAATTATATGAAGCACACAAAACGATTTATTCCATTTCTACTTTGATGACATGAAAGCCATGCTCTTAAAGTCTCATGTGGATATAAATCCGCAGGCGACTCCCCTTGACCTGATCCAACATCCCGAGCCGATTCCAGCTCCAGGCGAAGTTCTGCTGCGCGTCACACGCTGCGGAATCTGCCATACTGAACTTGACGAAATCGAAGGCCGCATCAAACCGCATCTGCCTATCATCTTGGGACATCAAGTGGTGGGTGTTGTTGAGAGAATCCAATATCAAGAGATGTTGAAACCCTCCGGATAATAATACTGGTCAGCGCGTGGGCGTGGCATGGATCGCTTCGGCCTGCGGCGAATGTGACTTCTGCAAAAGTGGGCAGGAGAATCTCTGTCCACAGTTCAAAGCCACTGGCCGCGATATTGATGGCGGATATGCCGAGTACATGAAAGTCCGCGCGGATTTTGTTCACCCGATCCCTGATTCGTCTTTCCGATTCAGAAGCCGCGCCGTTGTTGTGCGCGGGCGCAATTGGGTATCGTTCTTTGCGATTGACCAACCTCAAAGATGGACAGTCGCTCGGCTTGATGGGATTTGGCGGGTCAAATCATCTGGTGTTGAAACTCGCAAAGCATAAATTTCCGAAATCGAATATTTTTGTGTTCAGCAGGAATCAAGAAGAACGCGAGTTTGCTTTATCGCTGGGAGCAGCCTGGGCGGGGACCATTGATCAGAGTCCGCTTGAGGCGTTGGATTCTGTTATTGACACCACACCAGTTTGGGGTCCAGTCAGCGAAGCGCTGAAGCACATCAAGCCTGGGGGCAGGGTCGTCGTCAATGCCATCCGCAAGGAAGAAGTCGATAAAGAAATCCTGATGAAGTTGAATTACCCATCGCAGTTGTGGATGGAGAAGGAAATCAAATCGGTTGCGAATGTGACACGCGCAGACGTGCGCGAGTTTTTACAAGTCGCGGCGGAGGCGAACATCAAACCTGAATTTCAAGAGTATGAATTGAAGGACGCCAACCAGGCGTTGATCGAGATGAAGCAAGGTAAAATTCGCGGATCAAAAGTTTTGAGGATATGAGGAAAATGCAAAACAAAAATGTTTACGATCTGAAGTCTGTCAAACTGCCTTATCTTTCAGGCGGATTGTTGCGCCTGTTCGTTTCACTTGCCGAAGGTCCGCTCGGTGGATTGTTGACCCCAAGCTTAATGCAAGGCGCAGGCATTGATCGGCTTCGGCAGGAAATCATCAACGAAGCGCCAACTCATCATCCGATCCATTTCACAGGCACACTTGCGCAGAAAGATTATGCCGTGCCAGAAAAAGAATGGCCGAATGCCGCAACAGATTCAAACGGATTCCATTTTGCAACCGTCTTCGATTACGCCAAAGCCTATCGCGACGGCAAAACCACACCCGAAGAAGTGGCGCAAAAATTACTGGATGCAATTGAAGCCAGTAACGCATCCACTCCGCCTTTGCGCGCGGTGATCGCTGTCAATCGTGAAGATGTGATGAAGCAGGCGCGTGAAGCCGCGCAACGCATCAAAGCGGGCAAGCCGCTCAGCATTTTCGACGGTGTGCCTGTGGCGGTCAAAGATGAAATAGACATGGTTCCCTATCCCACAACTGTTGGCACATCCTTCCTCGGCAAAAGCCCCGCGAAAGAAGATGCGACGGTTGTGGCGCGCATGAGAGCGGCAGGCGCTTTGCTGATCGGCAAGACCAATATGCACGAGATCGGCATCAACGTGACAGGCTTGAATCCGCATCACGGCACAACGCGCAATCCCTATAAAACAGACCACTTCACGGGTGGAAGTTCCAGCGGCTCTGCCACAGCCGTCGCGGCGGGACTTGTACCCGTTGCGATCGGCGCGGACGGCGGCGGCTCGATCCGCATCCCCGCTTCGTTCTGCGGAGTCTTCGGATTGAAACCCACCTTTGGGCGAGTCAGCGAGCATGGCGCCGCACCGTTGGATTGGAGCATCGCGCACATCGGACCTTTAGCTGGCACTGCCACCGATACGGCTTTAGCCTATGCTGTCATGGCTGGCCCTGACCTGCGCGACCCGAACTCTTTACATCAACCTTTGCCTACTCTTGAAAACTGGGATCAACTTAATTTACGCAAATTAAAACTCGGCGTATACAAACAATGGTTCCAGCACGCAGACGCAGAAGTCGTGACGGCTTGCGAAAACATGCTCAAACGGTTTACAGATATGGGCGCAGAGATCCGCGAGATCGTCATCCCTGACCTGGACTTGAACCGCGTCGCTCAAGTCGTCACCATCCTGACCGAAATGGCACAAGCCATGAGTTACACCTACGCAGAGCATCACCGCGAACATGGCCTGGATGTGCGTCTCAACCTCGTCTTAGGCCGCACCTTCACCGCGCAGGATTATGTCACCGCGCAACGCGCCCGCACACGCATCATTAATAATTTCAATCGTGTTCTCGAAGAAGTTGATATGATCCTCACCCCCACCACAGGTATCGCCGCACCAGTCATCCCCACAGACGCACTGCCTAACGGGAACTCCGACCTATCCACCACCACAGAGATCATGCGCTTCGTCACCGCCGCCAACATGACAGGCCTGCCCGCCATTTCATTCCCTGTTGGCTACACGACAAATGGATTACCCATCGGCATGCAAGCCATGGGGCGTGCCTGGGAAGAAAACTTATTATTACGCCTGGCAGTCAATGCAGAGCAGGCAGTGGAACGCAAAGAGCCGCAGGTGCATTACAAGGTTTTATAATTCATGATGTAATCAGGGCAGATTATCAATCCGCCTTTACTTTATCAATAGGAGACTCCAATGGCCGAATTAAAAACAAAACTCAATGACGCAAGCGTCGAAGACTTTTTGAACACAATCGAAAACGACGAAAAGCGCGAGGATTGTTTCGAGATCCTAAAGATCATGAAGCAGGCCGCCAAAGCCGAGCCAAAAATGTGGGGCACAAGCATTGTGGGCTTTGGCAGTTATCACTATAAAGGTGCAAGCGGTCGTGAAGGTGATTGGATGCTGACGGGCTTTTCTCCACGCAAACAAAATATCACACTTTATATCATGGGCGGATTCGACCAGCAAACCGACCTAATGAAAAAACTTGGCAAGCATTCAACAGGCAAATCTTGTTTGTATATCAAGAAATTAAAAGATATAGATATAAAAGTCCTGAAAGAATTGGTGACTGAATCGGTACAAATGATGAAAAAATTAAACAAATGATCCTATTTCGACAGGCTCAATAACCATGCAAAAAGACCCCGAAGGATTTGAAAAAAAGATCCTGCACAAATACGCAGACTTCACCAAGAAGCGCGTATTGGAGATTGGATGCGGTGAAGGCCGCTTAACGTGGAAATATGCCGACGCACCCAGCTTAACCGTTGGGTTTGATCCTGACCATGACGCATTGTGCATCGCCCGGGCAGACTCGCCATCCGCCTTGCGCGAGCATGTCCACTTTGCACAAGCCAGTGCAAGCCACATTCCATTTTCAAAAGAGACTTTTGATATTGCCGTTCTCGCCTGGTCATTGTGATGAATGGAACATGAGAGCATGGTTCATGCTCTGGATGAAATTCGCAGAACTCTCAAACCAAACGGCATTCTAATTGACATGCGCCCCGTGGAGTCAAACTGGTCGGTGGAGGTATCTTCGTCGACTGGCTATCAGGTTGCGGGCAGGTTGAACGACATGCCCACGGGTCTGGCAGATGATAAGGCAGCGTTCGAAGCCATGAGAGAAGTCGAATCCCGCAGGTGGTACATCAAAGAAAAAGAAGAGGAATTCGCCTTCTTCTATTGTTGGGACACGCCTTCTGAGATGAAGGAGTTCATGGAAACAGAATGGGAGGATTTTGAAAAGATGGAGGAAAATGTATATCACGCCGCGCAATCGCTCTGGTCGCAAGCAAACGCAGACGCTCAAGTGAGGGTGCGTGTAAAAATGCTGATCACAAAATGGAAGCGGATATAAACTGATTTATACAACTTCTGCGGCGGGGATATTCACCAAATCATGAATCCATTTGCGCGATCTAAATCGCCATCCGCTGACAAAGGCTTTCGCGATCTCTTCGAGCATGACCATGAGATAAACAAAATATACGGGGAGATGGAATACGAACGCGCCAACATACGCGGCAGGGACACCGATCAGCCAGATGGAACAAATTTCCATGAAGAGCGCAAAACGCGTATCTCCACCTGCGCGCAGCGCGCCGATGAAAACAGTGAAGTTGAACATGCGGACCCACAAAGAGCAAGCCATCACTGTTAATAACCAGCGAACATTATTTTCGCCGCTGGGGGAAAGGTCATAAAGTCCAACAATGGCATCGCGCGAAAGAATGATCAACATACCAACACCCAACGCAAATGCCACGCCCATGATAATCACCCTTCGGACAATTTCATAGGCTTCATCCTTTTTGCCCGCGCCGATGCGGTTGCCCACCAGCACCGCGCAGGCATTGCCAAGCCCGATAAAAACGACAAAGCCGAGTTCTTCAATGGTTGCATTGACGTTGACCGCGGCAATTGAGTCAGTGCCAATATGGGCGTAGATGGCGTTGTATGTTGTAATTCCCAAAGACCAAAATAATTCATTGGCTACCGCGGGCAATGCAGTTGTGAGCACACGACCAAAGAACAACATATCGAAGGTAAAAAATGTCAACGGGTTGGCGGCGAGAGGAGTCTTTTGGGTGTAGATCAGGATGAGGAGCAGGGCCAGTTCCAAAGTCCAGCCTGCTGCGGTGCCGATTGCAGCGCCTTGCACGCCCAGCGCAGGAAGTCCGCCTATTCCAAAGATCAAGCAATATCCCAAAATCGTCTTGAAGAGCAAAGCGGATACGGTTGCAACGACTGTGATGCGGATCAATTGAATGCTTCGCAAAATGGCAATATAGGCAGTGGCGATTGCAACAGGAATATAAGAAAACCCAACGATGTGGAGATAACTGCTTCCAAGGCTGATGACTTCGGCATCATTTGTATATAAGCCAAGCACCTTCTCAGGAATGAGCACAGCCACAAGAGTGAAGATGAGCGCGAAAAAAATAGCCGCGATGAGACTCATGCCCAACACTTTGCGGATCGGTTCTATCTCGTGCTTGCCCCAATATTGCGCGGTGAAAATTGCCATGCCGCTGGTTAAGCCAAAGAGGAGCAGAATCAAAACGAAGAAAACCTGGTTGGATAATCCCAGCGCGGCGATGGAGGTCTCGCCCAACTGCCCAACCATGATTACGTCAATCATGTTGAGCGAAGCATTGATCAGTTGTTGAAACGAAATCGGAATCGCGATCACCAGCAATTCACGCAGAAAGGAACGGTCACGCAAGAAGGAGAGGTTCATGGGGAAAAGGATGAGATGATGAATTATGAAGAGTGAAAAAAGTCGGCGGTCCATTCGGGCGACCGCCGACTGATTACTGGCTGCTGGCTACTGATCACTGATCTTGCGGTGCGTCGCGGACAATATAGAGCGGTCTGCCTTTGGCTTCATCGTACAAGCGCCCAATATATTCGCCAAGAATACCCAAAGAGATAAGTTGAACACCGCCGAGGAAAAGCACTGCGATCAGGGTCGTGGCTTGCCCAAAGAAGGCGCCTGACCCAGTGATACGCATGATAAATGACAACAGGGATGGCAAATATGGCAATACCCGCAGAAATAAAGCCAAAATAAGTAGCCACTTGCAGAGGGAAATAAGAAAATCCCGTAATGGCATTCAGCGCCAATTTGAGCATTTTACGGAAGGGATACTTCGTCACACCTGCGACGCGCGCTGCACGTTTATAAGTAACGCCGATCTGCCTAAAGCCCACCCACGCAGACATGCCGCGCGGGAAGCGATGACGTTCCTTCATCAGCTTGAGCACATCCACTACCTTGCGATCCATCAAGCGGAAGTCGCCTGTATCCACGGGAATTTTCACATCGGTGATGCTGTAGATCAAACGATAGAACATGGCGGCGGTAAATTTCTTGAACCACGATTCGCCCTCACGTTCACTGCGCACAGCATAAACGACTTCATAGCCCTCCTTCCACTTTTTCGCAAGTTCAAGGATCACTTCGGGCGGGTCTTGCAAGTCTGCATCAATGATGACGACCGCATCGCCGCGCGCGTAATCCCAGCCTGCGGTGATGGCAACCTGGTGACCAAAGTTGCGCGCAAAGATGACAGGTCGCACGACGCTATCTTTTTGTGCGAGTTCGCGGATCTTTTCTGTCGAGCCGTCGGTTGAGCCATCATCCACAAGAATGAGTTCCCATGGTTCACCGGACGAGTCCATTACTTCTTTTACGCGGCGATAGAGTTCGGGAAGGTTATCAATTTCATTGTAGATGGGGGCAATGATCGAATAGGTAATTTTCATAAATCCTGTTCCTGTTTTTCCTTCGTGGAAAAATTAGGTTGTGATTGTAATTGTGGTTTTATCTCTTCAGGCGTGGTCACGAACTGTGTATCATCGTCAGCATCAAAAGCAGGCAATCCTAATATGCGGCGGCGCAGGTACTCCATGATGACGATCACTGAAGCTAAAACGGGAACAACCAGCAATGCTCCCATAATTCCCTCAAGGATCGTGGCGATCATTATGGCGATAAAGATCAACGCTTCATTCATGTGCAAACTGCGCCCCATGATGATCGGGCGCACAAAGAAGTTCTTTAAATTGATCAACACCAGATATGTCAGCCCGGTAATCCCTGCCACCCAAAAATTTGAAAGAGGGATCCAACTGGAGCCTTCAAGCAAAGCCACACCTACGGCAAGCATCGCCGCCAGGAATGGCCCCACATCAGGGATCAAGGTAAACAAGCCCGCAATCACACCTAAAACCAATGCACCGGGAATGCCCAGGATCAGCCATGCAATCGTGAATGCGACCCCAACCACCAGCATCAGAACGATCTGACCGCGCAGGTAGGCCATCCACACATCTCGAAGCCGTTTATATAACTCAACCATATCCTGATGATACGCTTGCGGCGCCAGGCCAATGATCCATTCACGTATAATCGGCCACTAACTCATGAAAAGATGAACACTGACAAGAATTACCAAAATCCACAACACATTGACCGAGGTCGTCTCAAGCAGAGCCAAAGCTTCCTCAGGCAATGGCGTGAGAATTGATTCCTGCAACTTTCCAAGGCTTTGACCCAACTGCTCAAAATGGAACACCATAGTACCAAACTGCACAGGCTTTATGAGCATAACACTCGTCTGGCGTGAAAGGTCAAGAAGGTCGCTGGCGACGATCTTTATTTCATCAAAAAAGATTGGGGTTAATGTTGCAGGCACGCTTATCAACACGATCAATGAAGAAAAATACACAGCATTAACCGCTGCCGCCCTCGATAATTTTGTTCTGCGCATCACAAGCGTCACAACAGGACTGATGAGGTATGCAATAAAGCCTGCGATCACCAGCATCTTTACGGCTTCGCGCGCATAGATCAACAGCGCAACGATGCCGATAAAAATAGTAATCCCGACAACATAACGAAAGGGAATACTCCATTTAGTATTTTTCATAAAATCTTTTTCACCGCATCTAAAGTGGGTTCAATGATCGGGGCAGGCTGGACAGCCTGCATCGCCGCGCGGACATCTTTAAGTCCGCTGCCGGTATTCAACACCAGGATTGGATCATCGCTTCGGACTACGCCCAGGCCTGTTGCCTTGACCAGACCAGCATAAGCCGTCGCCCCGGCAGGTTCGGGAAAGACTCCCATTTTGCCAAGTTCTGCGATCGCTTTAATGATCTCATCATCCGATACGGTAATATATGTGCCGCCTGTCTCTTTTGCGGCACGCACCGCACGGACACCGTCACGCGGCAGATCAACCGAAATGCTGTCGGCAATCGTCGTTGCAGAAACTGGCGTGATGATTTCTGTATTCGCATGAAAGGCATTGGCGATTGCCGCAGAACCTTCAGCCTGCACGCCGATGATGCGCGGCATATTTGGAATCCATCCAAGTGCGAACAAATCCTTGAAACCTTTATGAATACCGGAAATGATATTGCCATCACCCACGGAAACAAAAATTGTCAGCGGCGAATGATTATCCAGCGGATTATCCTTCTTATGCCAGTCGCGATGTGCTTCCATCCACCATTCCCAAATTTCAAAGGCGGCGGTTTTCTTTCCTTCCAGCGTAAATGGATTGTAGCCAGTATTGCGACAGTACCAGCCGAATTCATCTGCGGCTTTTACTGTGAGATCGAATGCATCGTCATACGTGCCATCCACCAAAATGACTTTCGCACCAAAGATCAGCAGCTGCGCCACCTTGGCTTGCGGAGCAGATTTGGGCGCGAAGATGATCGCCTTCTGCCCGACTGCGGCAGACATGCCCGCCAGTGCCGCGCCCGCATTGCCAGTCGAAGCGGTTACAACAATTTCAGATTTCAATTCGCGCGCGCGAGTCACAACAACTGCACTGGCTCGATCTTTAAAGGAAGCGGTGGGATTCCGCGACTCATCCTTGAGCCAGAGATGCTTGAGGCCTAGTTTATCTGCCAGTCGCGGCAGAGCAAACACGGGCGTCCAGCCTGCGGCGTGCAAGGGAGTGGAATCCCCGTCAGGTTCGCTGACAGGCAAAAGGGGCAGATACCTCCAAAGCGAAGACTCAGTCCGCGAAGTAATATCCTCGGGATGAAATTTCTTTTTGATGTAATCATAATCAAGGATGACATCGAGATTGCCGCCGTCTTTCGGGCAAGTGTACGTGACCTGACCAGGCAGGTATTCGGTCCCACAAAGTGAACAGCGATAGCCAGTGAATTTGTTCATAATTATCCTTTTCCTTGCTTGATTTTACCCGATATGCAAGCAGAGATGCCATGTCTTATCTGCGCCGCTGTTAATCAGAGCCCTCCTCTTCCTGAATATGCGCTCTTCGTCTTATCCATATAAAGATGGTCGTTGTGAGTATGGTCAGGAGAACAATGACATTGATCGGCACAGGATATGGGCTGGTAGTTGACTCCTGGGAAGGAATCAAAGTTTCAGTGGGAGTGGAAACAGGAACAGCCGTTGAGGTTATGATGACCAGCGGTCTTCCATTCAGCGTGAAAACAAAAAGCGCAAT
Source organism: uncultured Chloroflexia bacterium (assembly GCA_963833175.1). Classification (GTDB taxonomy): domain Bacteria; phylum Chloroflexota; class Anaerolineae; order Anaerolineales; family Villigracilaceae; genus Villigracilis. Next base: position 107,191 of record CAWHXC010000009.1, on the reverse strand, counting down.
GGCATGATATTCTTCATTCTTCAAAATTCCAGGACTTTGCGGGGGGTGCGTGGCTTTAAGAAAATCAGACAAACTCTTGCAGGGAGGAGAATTGCGCCAGATGATTGTCGCCCACCAAACCAGGAACAACGGTCGGTATGGGAAATCCCTCATCATCCGGACGCCCAGTATGACAGCCCCGCGCCCAGCAGTTTTGATGATCTGGCTCCCAGGCACCACGAAACTCATCCGTGAGACCCTGACCTTTATCACCATGACAGGGCATGCACCAATGCCAGTATAGATTTTGGCCCAGTTCCAATTCAGTCGGGTTGGGAGGAAGCGGTGTTTCGACAAATGGGTCGTAGGTAGGAGTGGAGGAAGCAAGATCTTGATGTGCAACTGGCATTTGGACTTGGAATCCATAGATTCCAGCCAAAGCAATCAACAAAAGGGAGAAGAGAACGGTTTTGGATAAATTTGTCATGTGTGAAGAAAATCACACACAGTATACTCCCTAGCTCAACACTTGTTGAAATATCCACATAGTGAGATAGAAAAAAGGACTCTTAGGCTGGAAAGCTTGAGAGTCCTTTTCGATAACAAAAGTAATTGTCAACGCAACTCATCTGGCAGAGGCCGCGCTTGACCGCTTTTGCGGTCGACCAGCTCCCAATCCATGATGCACTCAGCCACAGGAGAACCATCCGCGTGGGTCATGCTCACATAACGTGAGCCGCCCGTATCGTTGACCTTGAACTGATGCGTGGAAATATTCAGCATTTCTCCCCATGAGGCGATGGATAAATATTGGATGTGAACCCGCTTCGTTACCATACCCAGACCTGCTTCTGCCAATCTGGCAGGAGTCCACCCCCGAGCGGAAAAATCCTGTGCCGCGGCTTCTTCAGCGTAATTGACATAGATCACGTTATTGACATGCTCATACGAGTCCAAATCCATCCATTCCACCTGACGCTGCATGATGGTATGGGGCTGCGGCTGGCGGAATTTTCGGAAAGCTCTCAAACGGGAACACGCGCGGGTCTTCAAGCAGAAATTTTTCAATCTCTTCTTTGGGCAAATTCATTGGTCGCCCCGTTTTCGAGTCCATATAGACAACCTGTTGTGTGCCCTGCGCAATCACGTCGTCGCTTTCTTTTAGTTTGAGTTCAAAACAACGCGTCCCGCGCACTCTCTGCCAGTTGACCATCCAAATGGTTAAGCCAAACTCGTCATTATGCCGCAGCGGACGCAGGAAACGAATCTCAGTCTCTCGGATCACCCAGAATACATCGGGGTTCTGGCTGTAGTTCGCATCCCAACCTATTGCAGTGCCCCAATCCCAAGCAGTTTCGATCAGGTAACGCAGGTAATTCGCGGGGCTGACAGTGCCGTTGGCATCCAGTTCCCCCCAACGCACACGGAACATACGAGTAAAGATTTTTGACATAACACTCCTATTACTTACAGGCTGAAATTTCAGCAAACATTTCGGCAGAGCCTTCCCCTGCCACATTAAAAGCAACCACTGTATAGGTATATTTGCCTTCGCCGCCAGGGATGGCATCAAGAACGGAAACTGTGTTGGCAGGCAGTTCCACAAGCATTTTGCTGTTGCGGTAAATTCGATAACCATCTTCATTATTGGAAACATCCACCCAGGACAAGCGGATTTTCGCAAAGCCAGACTCACAACTGGACTTATAGGTTAATTGGATGGGACGCGCTGGCGGCGAATAAGATCCTTTATCAACCTTGATGATTAAGTTAAATTTCAAAAGGGAAGTTCCGTCCCTGCTTTGCAACTGCCATTCGGCTTGATATCCTCCCGTATCCTGGGGAGCGACCATGCTGATGTTGACAATCGTGCTTTGACCAGGCGCGACGGTATTTCCTTCCGCAACAATGGGATAACTTGCCGAACGGGTCATCTGGTATCCCGACTTAAACGCAATTACGTAGGAGCTATCCCATGTACATGTACCATTATTTTGCAGTGTCCATGACATGCTGAAATGCCCATTGGGCGGGATGGGTTTATTTTTGCTAAAGTCCGTAAAGTTATATGGGACGTCATCGCGCGTCCAATTTGTATTTAACGCAGAATCCTTGCACGCTGTTGGTGTTCCTATAATGGACGTGGTCTGCACCACAGGAGTCCCCACTGTAGCGAAAGTCACGGGCGTGGATGTCCGAGCCTGCACGGATGGAGATGGCGTGAATGTCGGGGCAGGCAGCGGAGTTGGCTGCGGGCTGCAAGCGGAAAGAATCAACAAAATCAATCCGATGAACTGGAATTTTTTCACTCGTATTTTCCTTTGGAAATATTGTGGGGTAGATTATATCTCTACAAGAAAAACCACTAACCAAAAGACCTCCGAGCGCTTCATGTGAAGAACTCGGAGGTCTTGCTTTTCACTTTTTACTCATTACTTCTTACTGTCTACTTCGTACTTTCCCTCTCCCACAACTCATTCGCAATCAACTCCTGATCTACAGGCGTCTTATCGATCCGCACACCGACTGCGTTGTAGATGGCATTTGTGATAGCGGGCGTGGTTGGGATGCTGCACACCTCGCCCACGCCCTTCGCGCCGTAGGGACCTGCTTCAACAGGGTGCTCAACGACAATGGAAGTGATCTCTGGCGTGAGCATAATGCCAGGCACGCGGTAGCGGGCAAGATGGTCTGTAACCACGTTGCCGTTGTCCACGAGGAATTCTTCGGTGAGACAGTTGCCGAGTCCCATCATCACGCCGCCTTCGATCTGTCCCTGCAAGCCGAGCGGATTGACCGCCATGCCCACATCGTTGGCTGAGATGACTTTCAGAACGCGCACTTCGCCTGTCAGCTTGTTGACTTCCACTTCGGCAGCCTGCACGCCGAATGAGAAGGCGAAGTGCATGTCGCCGCCTGTGCCGAGAGCTTGAGTCTTCGGAGCTTCGTATTCATAGCGCACAAGCGGATTTTTTCCCGCGGCTTTCATTTCCTTGTAAATTTCCGCGTATGTCATCGAATGCCCGTTGACATGGACTATGCCATCCTCGAAGCGAATCTGCTCGGGGCGCACATCGTATTTTTCAGCCATCGAAGCGGTGATCTCATCGCGCAGAGTCTTTGCGGCGTAACGTGAGGCATTGCCCGTGACAAAGGTCTGGCGGGAAGCAGTCGTAGGTCCGCCATTGGGAGTCAGGTCGGTATCCATGACAAGCACGCGAACTTTTTCAGGCGCAACAGCCATTTCTTCGGAAACGATCAAACGCATGACGGTGACGAGTCCCTGACCGAGTTCAGCGGCTGAACTGCGGACTTGGAATGTGCCGTCTTCGTAGAGTTCAACATCCGCGCCAGATTTATCGGGAGCGCCGCCGCCAAGACCCGTGTTCTTGTAGGCAGAGGCAAAACCCCAGGCGCGCACCAGGTTCGGGTTGTCAGGATCAACTACGCGGTTTGAATAAGATCCGAGTCTGTGACAAACCTGACATCTGACACATGCACTTCACACCCGATCAATACATTCCATCAAGCCAACGGACTCTTTCAATTCCTGTCCTGTATTGGTGATGCTTCCAACGTGAAGCGCGTTCATGCGGCGCAGTTCAATTCGGTCAACGCCGAGTTTTTCAGCGAGCATGTCCATCATCGACTCAACCGCAAACGCAGATTGCGTGACGCCGAAACCACGGAACGCGCCCGCGGGCGGATTGTTGGTGTACATGGCGTAACAATCGGCGCGGACGTTCTCCACATCATACGGGCCAGCGGCGTGCGTGGTGGCGCGGGTCATCACCTTTTCACCGAGCGACGCATACGCGCCCGTATCGCCATAGAGTTCAGTATCCACCGCAACGAGGCGGCCATTTTTCATCGCGCCCATCTTGACGCGGATCTGCGTGGCATGGCGCTTGGGATGCACGAGCAAACTTTCGTGGCGGTCAAAGAGCAGTTTCACGGGGCGCTGGGTCACGTTCGCAAGCAGGGCAACATGGATCTGTCCCATGATGTCTTCCTTGCCGCCGAAACCGCCGCCCATTAATTGTCCAACGATGCGGACACGCGATCTTCATCCCAACCCAACGCGCGCGCAACCTGTGTTTTATCCTGATACGGAATTTGCGAGCCGACATAAATTTCCATGCGGCCATCGGGCAGCGGCACGCCAATGCTGCATTCGGGTTCGATGAAAGCGTGGTCAGTGGTCGGCGTGTGGAAGGTGTGTTCAAAAACCAGATCGGCTTTTGCAAAACCCGCATCCATGTCACCCTTGCGGACTTTGATGTGCTTGAGCAGGTTGCCCTTCTCGTGGATTTGCGGAACGCCTTCCTGACGCGCCTGAACTGGATTCGTGATGACGGGCTGGAGGTCAAACTCCGCTTCGATCAACGCGGACGCCTGTTCGGCGATATCCTGAGTTTCGGCGGCAACGATGGCAAGAGCGTCGCCCACATAGCGGATACGCTCGCCAATGCCGACCATCACCGGCCAATCGTAAATGACCAGTCCATGATTGTGTTCACCAGGAATATCCTCGGCGGTTAATACGGCGACCACGCCTGGGAGGGCTTTGGCTTTGGAAACATCGAGTTTCGTTAAGAAGCCATGCGGGATCATGGCGCGTTTTGCTTTGGCAAATAACATGCCATCGAAGGTCAGGTCATCGGTGTAGATCGCTTCGCCTGTCACTTTCTGCACGGCTTCGGGGCGCAGGTGGCTATGACCAACAGTTTTGTGACTGTGGATGGAATCAGGAATGTGCGTCGGCTTCTGGACAGGTTCACCTGTCCGCAAGGCTTCGGCAGCAGCGATGATTGCATTCTCAATCGATGGATAGCCCGCACAACGACAAAGGGTATCCTTGAGCGCAAAACGAATATCCGCGCTGTCTGGATTCGGATTGTGTTTGAGCAATGCATACGCAGTCATGATCTGACCAGGGATGCAAAATCCGCATTGCACTGCGCCTTGTTCAACGAAGGCTTCCTGCAACGGGTGCAGTTTCATCTCTTCGTGAACACGCTTAGCAAGTCCCTCAATGGTGACGATGGTCTTGCCATCGGCGCGCTCGGCGGGATAGACACAAGACATCATCGGCTCGCCATCCACAAGGACGGTACATGCGCCGCACTCAGCTTCTTCACAGCCGATCTTTGTGCCTGTGAGATTAAGTCTTTGGCGAAGCAGGGTTGATAAAGTTTCGCCCGCAACAGATTCGAGTGAATATTGTTGGCCATTAACGGAAAAGTTTATGTTTGACATACCAGTAATCCTTATTCTGCGCGTTTCCACGCGGCTTCAATTACGTCTCTAAATAATCCGCCAACGATATGTTTGCGGTAGTCTGCGCTGGCGCGGCGGGCGCTGGTGCGGAATTTGGCCTGACCAAGCAGCGCTTCGAGTGTGAGGGCAAAAGTCTCTTCGTTGAAGGATTTTCCTCGCAAGGCATCTTCTGCTTCGGTGGCGCGGAATGGGATTGGGCCGCCAGGGCCAACGGCAATGTGAATATCTTTTACGACATCCTTTTCGCGTTCAAGCCAAACAGCGCAATTCAAAATAGGCAAAGCCACACCCTGCGGGCGCATGATGCGCTTGAAGCAGGAGGCTTGTCCTTTTTTAGTTAGGGGAAGGTAAAAGCCGACGATGATCTCTTCGCTTTTGTTGAGCGAGGATTTGCCCGGGCCGAGGAAGAGCGAGGTGAAAGGCATTCGGCGCGTTCCTGCGGGGCTGGCAACTTCAGCTTGCGCGTCGAGAGCGGTCAAGGCGATGGTGCCGTCAGCGGCGGGGAGAGCGTGTGCAACGTTGCCGCCAAGCGTGGCGGTGTTGCGGACTTGCGGGCCTGCGATCAAATTACAGGCTTCGACCAATGCCTGGGCATAAGTCCCAACCAAAGGGTCGAGTGCGACGCGATTGACCGGGACGGCGGCGCCGATGTAGAGATCATCCCCTCTCACTTCGAGTGCGGCCATTTCGTGGACAAAAGTCAAATCAATTAATGTATGGACGGGGGCATGGCGGCCCTGTTTCAAATCCAGCAACAAGTCTGTTCCACCCGCGATGGGCATAACAAACTCCGATGCTGATGTGAGGGCCTGAATTGCTTCTGAAACAGAAGCGGGGCGTTTATATTCTTGCCAAAGGTTCATAGTGGTTTCCTCTTTCTTGCTAAAAGCGGCGGTACTTTTCGATGGGGCGCTTCGCGACCCAACGCCGCTGCTGCGCTCCGCACGCGCCAGCGACCACCGAACCGATGAAATTGCATTGTACTGCTTTTACAAAAACTTCCAAAGTCTTTTATGATAGATTTGTAAGTTTGGTAACTTACAAATTTTGTTTGATTCCTTCTTCTGGATGGACGCCTGCCATTAATAAGCCGAGTTTTTCAGGGGTGGCATCTGCGCGCGCGACAATATCCATGACCTGACCTTCGTAGAGGACTGCGATGCGGTCGGAGAGTGCGAGGATCTCATCGAGGTCTTCGGAGATGAGCATGATCGCCACACCTTGTTTGCGCTGTTCGAGCAATTGCTCACGGACATATTCTGTCGCGCCGATGTCAAGTCCGCGGGTGGGTTGCGCGGCGATGATGACGCGCGGGGTGCGGAATATCTCACGCGCCAGAACGATCTTCTGGATATTTCCGCCCGAAAGACTTTTGGCAGGGGTGTCACGCGAGGGAGTCTTAATATGGAATTTGGCGATCATCTTATCGGCGTGATCGGAGATCTCACGCAAATTGAGAAAGCCATAACGCGAGTAAGGCATTTTTTCATGTTCGCGCAGGATCATGTTTTCGGCGATGGTAAAGTCACCTATCATACCGTCGCGCATGCGTTCTTCGGGAATGTAGGAAAGCATTCGGTCGGTAACATCTGCCGGAGCAAAGCCGGTAATATCGCTGCCTTCCAAAAAGACTCGTCCGCCGGTTATTTTCCGCAAGCCTGTAATTGTTTCAGCCAGTTCGCGTTGACCGTTGCCCGAGACGCCCGCAATACCCAAAATCTCACCCGAACATACATCGATGCTGACGCCGCGCAAGCCCGGCGTGCCGCGGTCACTGCCGCAATGCACATCTTTAAGCTGTAAGCGGGGACCACCACATTCCACCTGGCCGCGATCAGGGGTAAAGCCAACTTCACGTCCGACCATCCAGTTGGCAAGGTCTTGTTTTGTAGTTTCAGATGTAAGGCGGGTGCCGATCATGCGTCCGTCACGCAAAACAGAAACGCGGTGGCTGATCTCGATCACTTCATGCAGTTTGTGCGAGATAAAAACCAATCCGTGGCCGTCTTTGACCATCTGATTCATAATGACAAATAACTCATCCACTTCCTGCGGTGTGAGGACGGCGGTGGGTTCGTCAAGGATGAGCAGTGCCGCGCCGCGATAAAGGGCTTTGATAATTTCAATGCGTTGTTGCTGTCCAACAGAGAGCTGCCAGACTAAAGCGGAAGGATCAATTTTCAGGCCGTAAATATCGGCCAGTTCGACAATTCTTTGTGAGACACGGTCCAGGTCTGTCAACGCGCCGCGGGAGGATGGCAGCCCCAGCGCGACATTCTCAGCCACGGTCAATGTCGGCACGAGCATGAAATGTTGGTGGATCATGCCAATGCCAAGGTTGATCGAATCTGTCGGCGACGAAATTCTGACGGGCTTGCCGTTGATCAGCACCTGACCTTCATCAGGATGATACAAGCCGTACAGTATCTTCATCAACGTGCTTTTGCCCGCACCATTTTCTCCCAGCAGGGCATGGACTTCGCCAGACTTTACATCGAAATCAACATGATCGCTGGCAAGCACACCGGGGAATCTCTTGGTAATGCCGCGCATTTCCAGGCTATTGATACGAGCACGTCCAGAAGGGAGTTTATCGGTTTCGCTCATGATGCCATCCTAAAATATAACAGGATTGGACTTCGGAAGTCTTGGAAGACTTCCGAAGTCTCTTTTTTACAAATGACTACGGAAGGGTAATGGTAATGGTGCCGTCGGTGATACCTTTGATGGTCTCGTCAGCAAGGGCCTGGGCTTCGGGGGATAGAGGGTAATCGGGATTGAACTCCATCACCTCTCCGCCATTGGCGAGGTCGGCAGAGAAAGACTGTCCACCAATGGTGCCGCCCTGAATGAGACCGATCATCTCATTGAGCATGACTTCCCAGTGATAAACCTGGTTGGCTACCACAATGGTAGGAGCAAGCGATGTCTGGTTGGATTGAGTGCCAAACCATAGCACATTGGCTTCTTCTGCTTTACCGATCGCACCGACAACCATCTGAGCGGAACCGGTCAAGACATCGGCGCCAGCGGCGATCTGGGTGGTAGCGGATTCAGAGGCAAGCGCAACATCCGAGAAGGAACCGATGTAATTGACATTCACCTGAATAGCGGGGTCAGTCGCGAGAACACCAGCTTTGAAACCATCAACATACAACTTGGCATCGCCAGTTTCAATCGGGCCAATAACGCCGACCACCTTGCTGGTGGAAAGGGTCGCAGCCAACACGCCGTTAACATAGCCGCCTTCCTGGGATAATGCTTCATAGGCAAAGACGTTGGGCAGGCCAAAGGTGTCCACCGTGGTGCCCCAAGCAAAACTGGTCTCGGGGAAGTCGGGGGCAATTTCCTGCAGGGAGGAGCCGTACTGTGAGCCGTGGGCAATGACCAGGTCGTAGCCCTGTGTGGCATAGTCACGGATGGCAGCGGCGGCATCATCCACAACGAACATGCCTTCGGAATAAACGAACTCGAAATTCTCTGCGCCCATCTCTTCCTGAACGCGGACGAGAGCATCGTACATGGACTGACCAAACGCAAGGTCAGTGGTGGAACTGGGCATCACAACCGCCACGCGGAAAGGCTCCGCCGCAGCAGGGGCTTCGGTAGCAGCGGGAGCCTCAGCAGGCGCTTCGGTGGCGACAGGAGCTTCAGCAACGGGGGCTTCGGTGGCGGCGGGAGCGCCACAGGCACTCAAAACAAGCGCCAGGGTGAGTAAAAACCAAACAATCTTTTTCATCTTCTTCTCCTTAAATATGGATTGATACTTATCTTTCGACGGGACGATTGTCCTGTTTCGAAATTCACATTAACATGTTTAGCCGGTACACCACCTCCTTTTCATGGATTAATCGCCCCTTTCAAAGGGTTTCGACAAAGCTGACGGGGCGCGAACTCTTGATACACTAACAATCAAGACCAAAATCGTCAACACATACGGCATCATCACCGCAATATCAGACGGGATGGGAATACCCAATACTTGAATCCACAACTGCAATGAATTTATCAGACTGAACAACAAAGCGCCGCCTAAAACTCCGAAAGGAGTCCACGCACCAAAGTAAACCAGCGCCACTGCGATGAAGCCGATCCCGCTGGTCATATTCTGCTGGAATACATTCAACAAGGCAATGGAAAGAGACGCACCTGCAATACCGGAGAGTGTTCCGCCAAGAATAATAGTAAAATATCGGATCTTCGAAACACTTACACCGAGGGAATCAGCCGCATCTGGGTTTTCACCTACAGACCGTATCTTTAATCCCAGGGTCGTTTTATTCAGGACAAACCAGGCAACAGGTACGAGCAGATACGCGCCATAAACCAGGATATTTTGGCTGAAGAAAATTTCGCCAATGCCTGGAATTCCGCTTAAAACGGGAATATAAATCACTGGGAAGCCCTTAACTGTTTCCACATTACCCATTAATTTCTGGAAAAGCAGGTCGCTCATTCCCAGGCCAAAAAGAAAAAAGCCAATTCCGCTGATGCCTTGTTGGGCGTGCAGGTTGACGGTCACATACGCCATGGCAAGTCCCATCATGGCACCAACCATCATGGCCGCCAGAACGCCAAACCACAAGTTTCCAGTTGTAAGTGTCACATAGAAAGCAGCAAAGGCACCCAGGAGCATCTGCCCTTCCACGCCAAGGTTTAATACGCCGCTGCGCTGGCCGAATGTCTCGCCGATGGAGGCATATAAATACGGGGTCGCCAGGCGTATTCCAGATGAAAGAATCCCAATAAAAACAGTGACAGTAAACAGGTCAGAGATCATGCGCCCGCCTCCGCTTGATTTATTTTTTTATCATTTGATTTAGGCGGTGGCGGGTTCTCTTCCAGCCTGGCAATTGCCAGCCTTCGTCGTTGCCGTCTCTTACGTATTATCTCGCTGCTAACTACAAAGACGACCACCAATCCGTTCAAAGCAGTGATCAAAGCTGACGGAACCTGCACCACTCTTTGCATCTTGTTTGCGCCGACCAGGAGCGCGCCAAACAAGATCGAAGCAGGGATCGACCAAAGCGGGTGTAATCCACCGAACAAGGCGACCACAATTCCATTGAACCCGGCGTTTCCAGTGAATCCTGATGCAGAGCCATCGGTGATCATCCGATAGTTCACGCCGAATACCTGCGTGGCACCAGCCAGACCTGAAAATGCTCCGCTCAACAACAACGCCAAAACGATATAATGCTGGACTTTAATCCCTGCATATTTTGAGGCGTGTGGATTTTGTCCCACTGCGCGGATGCGAAAACCAAGTGTTGTACGGAAAAGAAGAATATATACAGCAAACGCCAATATGACGGCAAGCAAAGCGCCAAGATGCAGACGCGTTGGGGGTAAACGCGGCAGGCGGAAAATTTCCAACAGGCGTGCAGTTTGTGGAATTTTCGACGCGAGCAGAGCTTGCGATGGGTCGATCATCGGCCCGCGCAGAAGAAAGTTCATCAATTGCACCGCGATCGCATTCATCATCACGGTGCTTAGAATTTCGTTGACGCTGAAGTAGGCCTTAAGTACACCTGGAATACCACCCCAAATTGCCCCACCCAAAAACCCTGCCAGCATGGCCAAAGTAACCACCAACCACCCGGGCAAGCCAGTGAGATTCAAGCCAATCCATGTTGCAAAGACTCCGCCTATGATCATCTGTCCTTCACCGCCGATATTAATGACATCACCGCGGAAAGAGATACAGATACCCAGCGCAACCAAAAGCAAAGGCGTAGCTTTGACCAGTGTTTCAGCAAACGCATTCGAACTGCCAAAAGCACCATCCCAAAGCGCTTGGTAAGCGACAATCGGGTTGACTTTCAAAATCATCAACATCACCGCACCGACAAGCAGGGCGGCTAGTGTAGCCAGCACAGGCAACAAGGCGTCAATTAGGGAATTCAGTCGGGATCGCATTGGGCACTCAGTCTCCGTAAAGGTATTTACAGGGTACTCACGCAGGTATCAAACAAATGCTAATTCCATGCCTGTACCAGGCATAAGCGCAAAATGGCATCATTAAAAAAATTGACGCCAAGCGCCAGCGGCAGGTTATCCTTACTATAAAACGAAAGTTGCAACTCTAAAATGGCTTGATCCAATTCGTCACCTAAAATGGCTCTTATTTCCTCCCCCACTATTTTCGATCTTATATCAGTGATCGCAAAAGCAATTTCTTCACGACAATATTTTTGCAAAATTTCCCGAATTGACAAATGCCCATCTACAAGGTCAACCGGCTCGCGCACAAATGATGCAGGCACCACGTTATTTGCCAGGATAACCGGTTTACCATCAGCGTAAAACAACCTGACCATTTCCAATAGTTCCTCGCCCGGTTCAATTGCCAATGAAGCAGCTTCTTTTTCAGTTGCAGCCCTGCGCCCAATCGAAAGTACTTTGATAGTCGGTGTGAAACCGTTGCTTTCGATCAAATATACAAAATCCCATAAATTTCCCAGATGTGCACTTAGTTCTCCAACCCTGGCGTTTACGTACGTACCATCACCCTGCTTTCTTAAAATGAGACCATTCACAGCCAGTTTGGCGAGCACTGTTCTGATTGTAGCCCGACTTACACCGAACTCATCAGAGAGTTCAGTCTCTGACGGGATGCGACTACCGGGCGAATAGGTCGCATCGCGAATTCGTTCACGAAGGAGCTCTTCGACCTGATCAGCAACGGATTTTGTTTGAATAATACGCATGATATATTATGTTATCAATAGGCAGTCGTCTGACGTTTGTCAATTTGTAGCATAATTCACATATTATTTCAAGTGACATTATTCATTATTAATTTATGCACGAAAAACTGACTGTTAAAAACAACTGGGGTGATTTCCCAATCACCCCAGAGGACGTGAAAAACAACCAATAAGTTTTACTTTCCGCGTTCACCGCGAACATAAGGAGTGCCCAACGCGGCAGGCGCACCAATGCGTTTCCGCATAGCCTCGCGTGAACCGATCACCAGTACAACAACACAGAAAAGATAAGGCAGCATTTGCAAGAAAAACCCAAGGTAGGGGTTGTAATAAAAAGGATTTGCAATGCCAAGCAAAATCATCGGTCCTTGAATATCCAGGATCAGGCGACGGAGAGCGCCGAATGCGTACGCACCAAAAGCCGCGCGGATCGGATCCCATTGCGCAAAAATCACCAAACCGATTGCGATCCAGCCTTGCCCGCCTGTGGTCAGTTCGCTAAACCACCCCGGCGAAACTGCCAGGCTGATCGTTGCGCCCGCCAACCCAGCCAACAGTCCACCCACAAAAACATAAAAATAACGCAAACGAAAAACATTGATGCCCAACGCATCCGCGGCAGATGGATACTCGCCCACTGAGCGTAAATGCAGTCCTGGCCGTGTGCGATTTATGTAATACCATGATAAGGGAACAAGCAGATAGCCAATATAAACGAGTATGCTTTGATCGGTGAAAAATATTTTTCCAAGTATCGGGATCGAAGATAGCAAAGGGATCGAGAAATTTGGCAGGAGAGAAACCGTCCCGGCCTTGCTCAACCCTTCGCCTAATACCAGGCTGATACCTACTCCTAAAAAAGTGAGCGAGAGACCGCTGACAACCTGGTCACCTTGCAAAGTGATCACAATAAAAGCATGGATCTGGCTGAGAAGCCCGGCAAAGAGCATGGCCACCAACACGCCCAGCCACGGATTACCTGTTGCGATGGTTGTACTAAATGCGCTCATTGCACCAACCAGCATCATACCTTCCACGCCAAGGTTCATGACTCCGGAGCGCTCAGCAAATAATTCGCCTATCGTTGCAAACAGCAACACGGTTCCGCTTGCAATACCTGCCTGTAGGATAATTGTAAAATCCATGATTATTCCTCCCCACGGTCAATGATGATGCGATAGCGCAGCAGGAAGTCACTAGCAATGAGACAGACTAAAATAATTCCCTGTATCATCTTGGGTACACCGGAAGGTTGAATTTCACGGCCAGCGAGGATCAATGCCCCAAATAAAATTGAAACAAATATGATCACGATCGGATTAAGTTTTGCAAGCCATGCCACGATAATACCCGTGAAACCATAACCAGCTGCAAGAGGAGCAGTCTGCAGGCGGTGAACAACACCCGTCACTTCAGACATGCCGCCCAGTCCCGCAAGTGCGCCTGAGAACATCATCACCCAGATAATATTTTTAGAGATATTAATACCTGCGTATGCGGCAGCCTGAGGGTTATCGCCGATCAGGCGTATCTCATATCCCCAGCGGCTGCGAAAGATGATAAACCACACAACGATCGCAGCAATGATCCCAATGAGCAAGCCCAGATGAACGGTAAGTCCACGAAAAATGGGGAAGGACTTTGCATATTCCAGCAAACGCGGCAAACTAGCAGTAGCAGGAAACTTGGGCGACATTTGGAAACCGCCTTCGGTCCAAACTCCAAATATCCAAAAGTTGACCCACGCTACCGCCACATAGTTCAACATCAATGTGCTAATGATCTCATTCACGTTGAATTTCGCTTTTAGATAGCCTGGAATAAATCCCCATATGGCCCCTCCCATCATGCCGGCTATCATCATGACCAAAATAAATATCCAACGTGGGGTCTGAGCAGATAATACTGGTGCAAGCACAATTACACTCGCGCCAAATGCGCCCATGATAAATTGCCCCTCAACGCCGATATTCCATAACTTCATACGGAAGGCAACCGAGCAAGCCAGCGCCGCCAGCATGATCGGTGTCGCTTTCACGATCGTGTCTGAAAGCACACCTATATCACCGAACGAAGCCTTCGCAATATGTTGATAAGAACGCAAAGGGTCGCCGCCAGCAAACGCGATCAAAATACCGCCCAAAATCAGGGCTATGACAATCGCACCCAACGATACTGCAGCCGGGTACCATGCGGGTGGCTCACTCAAACGCGGCTCAATGCGAATACGGAACGGCAATCTTTGCTTTGTAGTTGTAGACTCAGCCATTATGCAGAGACTCCTTCATTTTGGATTTGATCGAGCGGAGTACCCGTCATCATCTGACCAATCGTATCCATCATATTTTTATCCGGTCTTTTTTCCTGTACATTTACCTCACCCATAACTTTACCCTCATAAACCACATAGACACGGTCGCTCAATGCAAGCAATTCTTCCAACTCCTCAGAAATGAGCAATACAGCAGCACCCGCTTCACGCTGTGCCAACAATAATTTGTGGACGCCTTCAATCGCGCCAACATCCAGTCCGCGGGTCGGTTGCACTGCCACCATGAATGCCGGCAGCCCAGAAATTTCACGTGCCAGAATCACGCGCTGCAGATTCCCGCCAGACAACAATCGAACAGGCGTGGAAACATTCGGAACAACAATGTCATAGGCTGCTTTAAGTTCATTTGCAAGACGGGTCGCTGCTTTCATATCCAGCAAACCGTTGTTGGTAGTGATAGGCGGTTTGCGATAATTTTTCATAATTACGTTATCTGTCACGCTAAGGTTTGGCGCGCTGCCCACGTGCGTGCGGTCTTCGGGAACATACGCCATGCCATGTTGAATGCCAAATAATGTGTTGCGATTGCTAACCTTATCACCATTCAACAGGACTTCTCCCTCCTTGCATTTGCGCATCCCTGAAATGACCTGCGAAAGTTCGCTTTGACCATTTCCAGCCACGCCTGCCACACCGACGATCTCACCTGCACGCACATTGAGTGAAAGTCCACGCAGGGCTGGTAAACCTTTATCATTTTCGGCAACAATATTTTTAACATCAAGCACTACACCGCCTGCCTTAACGGGTTTTTTATCGACAAAAAATACGATCTCGCGCCCCACCATCAAACGCGCAAGTTCCTGCCTGCTGACGCCCTTTGAAGCAACGCCCGAGGCGGTCACTCTGCCGTTTCGCAAAACACTCACGCGATCGGCGATCTCACTTACTTCCTGTAATTTATGACTGATAAAAATAACGGATTTCCCCTGGGCAATCATCGCGCGCAAGGTAACGAATAAACCTTCAATCTCTTGCGGCGCAAGTACGGCGGTCGGCTCATCCATAATAAGCACATCCACACCGCGATAAAGCATCTTAAGAATTTCAACGCGTTGTTGTTCCCCCACTGAGAGCTGCCAGATCTTTGCTCGTGGATCCACCTTTAATCCAAATCGTTCGCCTAACTCCGCAACTTTTGAATCATATTCGGGCAGTCGCATAAAGAAACGCGGATCATCCAACCCCAGCAAAATATTTTCAGTAACCGTTTGGGATGTTACAAGCATAAAATGCTGATGTACCATGCCGATCCCAGCCTTGATCGCATCGCGCGGCGAGGAAAAAAGCTTCGGCTTTCCGTTGACAAAAATTGTGCCTGCTTCCTGACGATACAATCCGGCCAGCACATTCATCAAGGTACTTTTACCGGCGCCGTTCTCACCAAGCAAGCCGTGTATCTCGCCGTGCAGTAACTTGAAATCAACGTGATCATTTGCCAATACACCGGGAAAGCGTTTGACAATTCCGCGCATTTCAACGATATGCGGTATTTCAGGTGTTGAGGAGGACTGTTCGGTCACTGGGCTACTCCTGCGATAAAGTCAATATATATTCTTGGGTAAAGAAATTTTACAAATAGGGCCAGAACCCTAAAGTCCTGGCCCATTATCAAATTAACATTTACTGAGGCAGTTCAGCGGTAATGCCTTCAGCCCACCACTTCATACATACATCAATAGTGCAGGGAAGACCATATTCCGGGAAGGAATCAAGATCAACCTGTTCCAGACTTTGACCTGCAGGCAAAACCACGTTGCCTTTATTGTCATTGATCGGACCAGTGAAGACATCAAAGCGGTTGAATTCACCAGCCTGCATCTTGGCAAGAGTATCCTGAACCTTCTTAATAACTTCAGGGTCAAGATCCTTTACACCGGGTTGCATTGTCTGGCCTTCCATGAAGCCGTATAAACCCAAAGCGCCGGTTTCAGCATCAAAGTAATCGTAACCTGGCTCATAGGTTCCTGCAATCACTTTTTCAGTGATTGCTGAATAAATCGGACCCCAGACCCAGTACGGTGCGGTGAGACAGGCATCCACTTTGCAGGAGCCGTACCAGTCATAGGTTACGCCCCATTTTCCTTTTTCCTGGGCAACATCAGCAACGGCGGGAGTATCAGCACCGGTGAAGACGACTTGCGCGCCAGCGTCAAACAAGGAAGCGGCGGCTTCTTTTTCGATAATGGGATCATGCCAGGTATTGAGCCAGCGGACATCCATTGTGCACTCGGGGCAAGTCTGTTTCATGCCGAGAGCGATCGCATTACCAAGGCGGATTTCTTCGGGGATCGGGAAGGTGGCCATATAACCGAGCTTGGGGTTGCCATCCTGTTTGGCGCGCGCACCAGCCAGCATACCGGCAAGGTACTTCATATCTTCCATGGCGCCCATCAAGTTGCCAAAGTTCGTGAAGTTGGATTTGATGCCGGTGAGGTGGATAAACATCGTATCGGGGAATTCTTCAGCAACAACTTCCATCGGATCGCCAAAACCAAAAGAGGTGCCGAAGATCAGGTTAAAGCCCTTGCGGGAAAGGCTGCGGAAAACCTGTTCGGAATCTGCGCCTTCGGGTACGTTTTCAATATAGGCAGTGTGCACATTGGGAACATTTTCCTCGATGTACTGAAGGCCTTCATAATGAGCCTGTGACCAGCCGCCATCATCGTGCGGTCCGATCAAAACCATGGCTACATTGAATTTGCCATCAACGACTTCGGGAATTTGGAAACCTTCACCTTCAGCAGCCGGGGCTTCTGTGGCAACTGGAGCTTCTGTGGCTACGGCGGGGGCTTCTGTGGCATCTGGGACATTAGCGGGGAGTTGAGTTGCAACTGGAGCAGTACCTCCGCAAGCAGAAAGGACGAGCATGAGGACCACGGCAAACATGGTCAGACGAGCAAAATTCTTACGCATTCTTCTTCTCCTTATAGAAATTTGAGTTTTACGAACACAGCATGCAAGATCAATTTGTGTCTTTAGCCTCCTTTAAAGTTGTATGGACAATTTTACCAAGAAAACAACTTTACGAAGTAAACGTATTATAAATTATTATGGCGAACACTCAAGTTGAGTTTGTACTACGTCCAGAGTGACATTCTGCTCTAGCTGTACTTTCCGTCTCACGAGCTATTCGATCCCATAATTTACATAGAAGTGGACCCGTAACTTTTTTTGAAACAGCATAAGAATCCATGGTTAATTCCAACGCTTTTTCCCAATCTGCCATGTGAGCATATCCTTCGATAAAAACAAACCTTTCGATCGGATCATTAGGATAATCGTTCAAGGCAAAAGCAGCATCGCCCAATCGGGTGACCGTTTCCCAATCACCCATCTGACGCGCAAGGTCGGCTTTTTGGAAATAATAACACCAGCCATGCGCAGGCTCTGGGTTATACACATCCGGCATGCGTGCAGTGGATTCGCTCAATATAGGTGCAGTGGATGATAACAACGCGGCATCACGCAGGAAAGAATTGTCAGGGATCAAACGGTTATTTATGTCGATCTCCGGGTCAAGCAAACGTAAACAGCCTGGCGGTGAATAATAAAAAACAACCGCCTGTGATGTATTGCCTTCAAACTTACCCGCAAGAAAATCATAGCTCACTGGCGTGTTTGGTGCTAAGGCCAAACTTTCACGATTGGTCGGGTAAAACAAAACATAATCCACAACATCCGAATGATTATCAGGCGCGTAGATCCAATTCAACGCCGCACTCAGGGAATTATCTGCGTAATACTCAAGTTCTTCGTTTATTAAAACAATTGTATTTTTTTCCAAGCCTGGTGCGCGCCATGTCATCTGCCAGAATAAATTTTTCTGGTACGCCCAGTCACGGCGGAACTCATTCGCCCACAAGAATTGACGTCCCGCCGCCAGGGCGATAAACGCAACAGCAATTGCATATTTTATTTTGGATGGAACATATTCGAGCAGGCCAGCGAGTATGAAACTTACGCCAAGCAGAAAAGATAAAGTGGCGCGGTTTGCAGGAAAGCCAAGAGAGACGGGGACATTCGACAACCAAAAAGGAGGCCCGCCTAAAAATAACATAATGATGCCTAAAGCGATTATCCACAAGGGCGAGCCTGCCGAAGTACCCCGTTCGCTTCTTTCTTCGGCCTGAAGTTGACTGCGCCATCCAAATATGACCAACGCCCCAACAGCAACAACCACCGCCAAATAGATCAAAATAGTGCGCGGACCATCCACAGATGGGTTCGGGAATTGAAAGATCAAAGCCCACGCAGCCGCAGTAACCGCCCACAAACTGGAAAGAATATTTTGGACAAGCAAGGTACTGGTTTCAACTGGCGCTTTGACTATTTCATCTTTAATGCTGAAACCATAAATTTGATTATTGAATATGAAGAGCCGTGAAAAAACTGCAAGGGCGAAAACTGCCAGGTAGGGAGTCCACAGCTTGAAGGTACGCGCGAAGCGTTCCCTTGGGGAGAGGGATTCTGCCTGGAGCGAAGTCCAAATGATGAAGGGGCGAATCAACTCGAGCACGAAGAAATATTCCAACATCCAAAGATTGAGTGCGGAAAAAATCAACGCAGGAATTGTTTTGCCATACAACATAAGGAGGATGGAAAAAAGGAAGAAAAAAAGAACAATGAAAAAATGGCTGTACAGATAACTCCCCCACTGCTGGTTAAAACCTGGATAGAGCAAAAACAACAAACTTACTGTGAGTGCAAATCCTTCCCGCTGCGGAAATAATTTTTTGGCGATCGCCCACAAGGTCACCGCGCCGAGCCAACGCCAAAAGAGCGCGAAAACCTGCCAATAAATTGGGTTATGCGGAAGGATGTGCGTGGTGAGTTGATACAACAATGCCCAGACAGGACGATTGGTGGAAAAATATCTGGTCATCGCATCCGCGCCCAATTGATAGCGGATCCATGACATGGGCAGGTCATCCCAGTAGAAACCCAGCTGCGGGATGAGCAAGCCATAGGCGAGGATGGCAGCGATAAGAAGAGTGACTGCGGGATGGATTTTTTTCACGGAGATTTTTGTTGGGACACGGTGTCGCCGTGTCCCAACAATTAATTTACGGAACGATCCGCGTGCCTGTTTCACCCCTGAGCGCACGGCCAATATTTTCGGGATTGGTGATGAGCGCTTCCTTGCCGCCGTTTTCAAGATACCAGATCACAGCCTGGATCTTCGGAGCCATTGAGCCTTTCGCAAAATGCGTACCTTCGGCAAGATAGGCTTTGGCTTCGGCAAGGGTTATTTTGTCGAGCCATTTCTGTTCGGGCTTGCCAAAGTTGATGGCAACCTTCTCAACCGCAGTGGAGATGACAAACAAGTCAGCTTTGATCTGGCGCGCCAGCAGGGACGAGGCAAAATCCTTGTCAATTACTGCGGCAATGCCTTCGTAATTGCCATCACCGGGATCAACAACGGGGATACCGCCGCCACCAACTGTGATGGTGATGATGCCTTTCTCAAGGAGGGTTTGAACGGTCTCCAGTTCAACGATTTCCTTTGGCAATGGCGAAGCGACCACCCGCCTCCAGCCGCGACCTGCATCTTCGACAACTGTCCAGCCTTGCTCACGCTGACGGCGCTCGGCTTCGGCTTGATCCATAAAACTACCAATCGGCTTGGTCGGTTTGGAGAAGGCAGGATCGGCTTTATCCACCAGCACCTGAGTAATAACAGTGACAACTTTCTTCTTGATGCCACGCTGGTAGAGGATGTTTTGCAGGTTCTGTTGCAGGGAGTAGCCAATTGCGCCCTGGCTGTCGGCGCCGCATACATCCAGCGGGACTTCGTGCATGCCAGCAGTTTTGGCGGCAATTTCAGAACGGCGCAAAATAAAGCCGACCTGGGGCCCATTCCCGTGTCCAATTGCAACATCCCAACCCTGTTCGATCATGTCCGCAATGTGCACGGCGGTTTCTTTTGCGGCTTCATACTGGCTTTCAACAGTGACATGTTTATCGTCTTTAATAAGCGAGTTGCCACCAATAGCGATTACAGCGAGTTTACTAGTCATAAAGTTCTCCTTTGGGGAAAGTAGTGAGGCGTGAGAAGTAAAAAGTAATTGGGGAAAACCACCTACTTTTTACTTCTCACCTTTTACTTTTAACTTTTATCTATCCCATCGTCAAGGCCATGACGGCTTTTTGGGCGTGCAGGCGATTCTCGGCTTCGTCAAATACCACGGACTGCGGACCATCCAACACGCTGCTGGTGACTTCGATGTCACGGTCAGCTGGCAATGGATGCATGTAGATCGCACCGGGTTTGGCGACTTTGAGTTTGGCATCATCCATCAACCAATTCTTGTACATATCCTGGAGTTTCTTGCCTTCGACCTTGTCAGTCGTAGTCAAAAGCGGACCCCATGATTTGGCATAGATCACATCGGCATCCTTGCAGGCTTCGGTCATGCCGTCTTTGGTGTCAATGATCTCGAAGTTTGTGCCAGCGATCTTGGCTTGTTCCTGTGCCTGTGCGACGATTTCGGGCATCAGTGGGAATTCGGGCGGGTAAGCCAGGGTTACATCCATGCCGAAGCGGGGCATCTGGAGGATAAGGGACTGGGGAACAGAAATCGGCTTGAGGTAGGAAGCGGCATACGCCCAGGAAACAACGATCTTCTTCTTGCGCAGATCCTTGCCTTTCTTTTCCATAATGGTCATCAGATCAGCAAGGCACTGGAAGGGATGGTACACGTCGCATTGCATGTTCAAGACAGGCGCGCGGCTGGATTTGGCAACGTCATTCAAGTATTTGTTGCCGTCGCCATAGTCACAATGGCGGATGGCAATGCCGTCGAAGTAGCGGCCAAAGATCTCACCGATCTCCACAGGGGTATCGCCATGTGAAATTTGGGTGGTGTTGCTGTCAATGAATGCGCCGTGTCCGCCAAGCTGTGCCATGCCCGCTTCGAATGATCCGCGGGTGCGGGTGGATGAGAAGAAGAACAACATCGCCAGCACCTTATCACGCAGATATGGATGCGGCTCGCCAAGAGCGCGTTTGCGCTTTAAGTCCCAGGCTACTTCCAAAACTGTTTCGACTTCTTCTTTAGTAAAGTCGAGGTCCCCAATAAAATCACGTCCACGAAAATTTGTTTGCATTTTTATCTCCTTAATATTTTTAGCTACAATTATTTGCTTACACGCAGTACTTCCGCGCGAATAAACTTATCGTCCCAATATAACCTTGCGCCTTCGCAATAATCCACCGAGTCGCCCCAGGTGGAAAAGTCAGCATCGGGCAGGCAGCCAACAACACCCAATTCAACTACGCCGCCATGATTAATGACCAGCGCAGAGCGGCCTTCTGAAATAAACTCCATTACGCCTGCATAGTATTTCGCCAGTTTATGCGCATACCCGGCAGCCGCGCCTTTCTGTTTAATGATCTCAGAATAATTATAAAAAGGCTGCGGCCATGGCGCTTCACTTGCCACAGCACTTCCATAAGTGTTCATGAGTTCATTTTGTTCATCTACAGCAAAACCCATTGCAACGGCAGTTTCAAATGCCCGCGGCTGCTTGGACGTTACCACACGGTCAAACGGACCCATATTCTGGCCGACAAGACGCGCAAGCGTGATACCTGTCTGATTAAGGTGATCGCCGAACGGAGAGCGAATGGAGTGACGCCGTATTTCTAAAGTTTTCATGGGTATTCAACTGTAAACTACTCAACTGCAAAACTATCAAATCTATTCAGTTGCACCTAGAACCAGCGCCAAAAGTGCCATACGCATGATTACACCATTGGCGGCTTCCTGCCAGTAGCGCGACCACCTGGTGATATCCACATCCAGAGGGACTTCATCCATGCGTGGCAGGGAATGGAGCAGGATCGCATCTGATTTGGCTTTCGTCTCCAGCAATTCGCGCGTGATCCTGTAATTCGCAGGCGTCAAGTTAAGTTCGCCTGTGCGCTCATCCCGGGATTTGGAATAATCAGGCTGGACAACTGGCTCAACGAGAATCACGTCAGCTTCGGCAATGGCATTCTCAACGTGGTCAACTTCCTTGAAGTCCACGCTGTATTGCTTGAGTTCCTGCTTGAATTCATCGGTCAGTCCCATATCGGGTGGAGAGACAAAGGTAATGGGACAGTCAAATTGACTCAAAGCATAACCCAGGGAGTGCATCGTTCGCATGCGCATATCGCCAACCGCCAGCCACTTAAGACCATCAATGCGGCCTTTCTCACGCAACACTGTGTACAAATCTGTGAGAATTTGTGTCGGGTGCTCGCCCCAGCCATCGCCGCCATTGATAATGGGAATACTCGCCCACTTTGCGGCTTCATGCGGCGCGCCTTGTTGAAAATGGCGCATCACGATCACATCGCCATAATACTCCAGCATCTTGACCGTATCCTTGATCGACTCCTG
Organism: uncultured Chloroflexia bacterium; assembly: GCA_963833175.1. Lineage (GTDB taxonomy): Bacteria > Chloroflexota > Anaerolineae > Anaerolineales > Villigracilaceae > Villigracilis. The sequence goes on along the minus strand of CAWHXC010000009.1, from coordinate 84,500 downwards.
GTAGAAGTCACCGGCGCGAGTCATCTTGGCATCTGAAAATCCTGTGACATGGCCGCCGAGACGGTGCATGGCAAATTCGTGTGCCAGACGCGTGCGCGTCGAAGGCTGATAAAAAGCAGTTACCAGTGTCTTCTCTTTGAGCAACTCCACATTCTTTCTTGCGCGTGCAATTGGCTCCATCATTTTCTGAGCCACATCGAACACGTGGGAAAACTCATTGCGCTCAAATTCCTTGAGAGACAGGATATCACGACCAGCAAAACTACGCATGACGAACCTCCTTAATAATGATGAAAATGGATGACGATAGTGGACTCCTGTAATTCTAAATTGTGATTTTCAGCCTGACTTTTTCCGATAAATATGAGAAGGGGTAACCCTTCAAACTGACTATTTGCCTTGTTCGGCCAACATTTTGGGCAGCAGCGCATAGAATTGCGTGGCAAGAACCACATCGTTAAGCGACACGTTTTCGTTGCCCATGTGCGCAGTTTTCTCGTCACCAGGTCCGAAGCCGATGGATGGGATGCCAGCCTTGCCAGCCCAATATGTGCCGTTAGTCGAGAAATCCCAAGTGCCCAGCGCCCGCTTCTCGCCCCACAGTGCCTCGATAGTATTCTGCCCCGCCTGCGTTAACGGATGCGCGTCATCCAGCAAAAAGGGCGGGTAGAACTTCGCCACCGGAAAGACAAAACCCGTGTAGGATGGCGTGTCGTAGAACAGTTCTTCAACGAGGATTTCTTCCTGCAAATAGTCAGGGATCAGTCCCTTGATCTGCTCGATCACATCGTCGTGCGGCTCGTTCGAAGTGATGCGGCGGTCGATATAGATCGTGAATTGATCGGGCACCGCATTGAGCGAAGCCGTGCGCGCCATAACGTCAGTCACCGCGATGGAGGGAAAACCCTGTACCGGATGATAGCCCATACCGAAACGCATCCGACGATCCAACTCGCGGATCTGCGTGATGATCGCCATCATTTTGTACACGGCATTGTCGCCCAGGTAATGCGACGCCGCGTGCGCCGACCTACCGCTGGCGGTGATCTTCAACTCGATGCGTCCCTTGTGACCACGATAGACGTTCATTTTGGTCGGCTCGCCGATAACGACGAAATCGGGCTTGACCTTCGGATCAACTTCAACGAATGAGTTGGGCGCAATACCGTCACACCATTCTTCCATGTTGCCAAAGTAGTAGGCGGTGTAGCCATCAAGCAGGCCGAGATCACGCGCAATTGCGAGTCCATAGACCATGCCGGGCGTGCTATTCTTTTCATCACATGCACCGCGCGCATACAGAATACCATCTTCGACTTTTCCAATAAACGGATCCCATTCCCATTCGCTCGGATCGCCGACGCCCACCGTATCAATGTGAGAATCAAACACGATCACTTTCTTGCCATTTCCAATACGCCCGACCGTATTGCCCATTTTGTCGAAACGCACTTCATCGTAGCCAAGTTTTTTCATCTCGGCTTGAATGCGTTCGCCAACGGGTCCGATCTGTGATTCCATGGAAGGAATGGCACAAATCTCGCGCATGAACTTGATAATATCCTCGCGGGAGGCCTCCACACGTTTTTGAATTTCTTGAATTGTGTCTGTCATTTTTTTCTCCTTGGTTTACATGTTGAACGTTAAACGTTTGACGTTCAACGTTTTTATTGACTACCCACCCGTCTTACGACGTGAAAGTGGAAATATCCCGGAATAAAATAACTCAACGAATAATCTACAACCTTGCCGTTTTTATCAAACAACTGTGAATAGAAATGCAACAATACATCTCCGCGCTGAATTTCAAGCACCTTCGCAACCTCGGCGGTTGCGCCGATTGCGCTGATATTGGCACGGGAAGTTTTCAAAGAATCGCCGCGCCCCAGCAAAAAATCCAGGACAGAGCCGCGGAAGTCGGCAGGTAGATCATCTGTCTGCAATACACCCTCAGGCAATATATCAACAAGATAGGCAACCGGGCGGTCATTCGCGCGGATCACACGACGAACGCGCAATACAGGAGCACCCGCACCAATCTCCAAACTTTGGGCAATATCCTCATCTGCCGTCTCATGCTCAACGCTTAAATTACTCAAAGTAATTTCAAGATTAAGACGGTTTGCCATCGTCTCGAGGCTCTCCAGGACTTCAAGCCCGCTTTCAAGCGCCTGCACTTTGCCAACTACAAAAGTGCCTGATCCCTGCCTGCGACGAATAAGACCCTGCGTTTCAAACGTGCGCATGGCATCGCGTAAAGTGGCGCGCGAAACACCCAATTGTTTTGCAAGCACAGGCTCAGACGGTAAACGCTGACCCGCAGGCGTACGCTCGATCAACCCAGCCAGGTCAATTTGTAAACGTTGAAAAGGAAAATTTGCCATGTTATCTCAATCATCCAGTACAGATATAAAATCAAAATTTGCTACATCCACGAGACCCATATCTGAAATACGCAGTTCAGGGATCACCACCAGACCCAGCAAACTCAATTGCATATTGGGGTTATTCAATTCACAACCACATGCCTTGAAGCCTTCCAATACCGATGTGGCTTTCTGCGCCACAATATGGGTACTTTCATTCGACATCAAGCCAGCGATCTGCAAATCCACCAGCCCAATCACTTCACCATTGATCACCACCACCTGACCGCCTCCGCACCTCGCCAGTTCATTGGCGGCGGTCGCCATACAGTCATCATCCGTACCCACCACGATCATTTGATGGCTGTCATGCACCACGGTCGAGCCGATGGCGCACTTCCGCGTAAACTCAAAACCATTTACCAGACCAACCGTCACCTTGCCCGTTGCGCGATGACGTTCCACTACCGCAATTTTTGCGAGGTCGCGTTTCAGATCTGCTTTGACTTCGCCGCCTTCGGCTTTGACCTTCATCCTGAGATGATGTGTGGGTGCTTGATTTTCGATCACACCGATGACATGCGCCTCAACCTCCGACCCGTCAACTGCTCTCGTCCGAAGGGCAAAATCTGCCGCCTTGAGATTTCTCTTCAAATGCACAGACTTGGTTGCCCACTTGGGATATTTCACCACAGGCAGTTTGATCAGCAATTCGCCATTCTCCGCAATGACCTGTCCTTTTGCGACAACCACATCCGCTTTGAAATTCAACAGGTCATTCACAAGCAACACATCCGCCCAACGACCAGGCGCGATCATGCCCATTTCTTTTGTAAGCCCAAAATGTTCAGCCGCATTGATCGTCATCATCTGGATGGCGGTCATCGGACTGAGACCTTCGCTGATCGCATGACGCAACACGCGATCCATGTGACCTTCCTGCACGAGCGTGGCGGCGTGTGAATCATCTGTGCAAAGAATGAACCTGTGCGAATCGAGTTTCTTTTCGGTGATCGCTTTGACCTGTGAAGCCACATCATGCCAGGATGAGCCATAACGCAACATGGCTTTCATACCCTGCCGTACACGCGCAACGGCATCATCGACTCGCGTACCTTCGTGATCGTCCTCTGCCCCACCTGCAACATAGCCATGGAACGGCAGACCAAGATCGGGCGAAGGATAATGCCCGCCGATGGTTTTTCCAGCCGCGTGAGTTATGGTCATTTCATCCAGCATTTTCTTATCGCCCATGTACACAGCGGGGAAATTCATCATCTCGCCAAGACCGATGACGCCCTTCCATTTCATAGCCTCAGCCACTTCCTTGGGACCGATCGAAGCACCCGATGTCTCAAACCCCGGCGAGGATGGCACACACGAAGGCATCTGCACCCAAACGTGAATAGGCTGTTTGGCAGCCTCATTTACCATCAATTTGACGCCTTTCAAGCCAAATATATTCGCAATCTCGTGCGGGTCAATGAACATGCCCGTCGTGCCGCGCACGGCCACTGCACGCACAAATTCGGTCACTGTGACCATGCCTGATTCAACGTGCATGTGAGCATCCAGCAGACCTGGCACAAGATAACGACCTTTGGCTTCGATAACCTTTGTCTTTTTGCCGATCGTGTGACTGGCGTCTGAACCGACGAAAGCGATATGACCTTCAACAATGGCAATATCGGTATGCGGAACGATCTCACCTGATTGAACACTGACCCATTTTCCATCGCGGATAACGAGATCAGCATAGGCACGTCCCATGGCGACTTCAACAAGAGAGTAAGTAAGTTTGGTCACGTTGTGTAATGTCATGAATTTTTCCAGTAACACAGATTAAAAATAACCAACTATTGATACGAATACAAACTGCCACATAACGATTATGATCGTAGGCGCAAGTAATATCCATGCCCATACGGGATGATCTTCCCTAATGGCAAACGCAGAACCGATCTGCAGGAGCGGCAGGACCAAAGGCAAGCCAAAAAAATTCGGGGCACCGAGATTCATGTTATAGGCATATGGAATGATCAGCAGCGCGCCGAGAAATACGAGCCAGGGTCTTTCAGCCACTATCCCAAAGATCGAAACCGCCAAAGACAGAAGGACAAAGGGCCAGCCGAAAACGATGAACAATACGAGGGGATCCGTAAGCAATTTTTCCATATGTGATCATCCTTTCAATAAACGCTTAGCTGCCATGGTATTTGCCTTGAAACAATTGAATTTCAGACAAAGGTTTCAAAACAACATTTTCTTTAACAACAAAGTCCAGCACCTCGGCAAAATTTTGATCCAAGGGTTTGGTTGAGTCAATAAACAGGGCAGTCTGCGGCTCCCATTCACGAAAGTGTTCGCGCTGATGTTGTACCTGTTCCCATGTTGGAGAATCCTTGTTATTTAATTTTTTATAACGTGCTGTCACCCGTTCTTCCCAGATTTCGTCATCAGAAACGAATGTATATATGGGAAGGAAACGTGCATGGTGTTTGCGGGCAAGCTCCTGTGCATGGTGACGATCCATGTTCATGAAAACCGATTCTACAATGACATCCAACCCCAGGCTCAATTGAGTTTCCACAAGATCAAGCAGAACAGCCACTTTTGAATCCCAGAATGCCAGGTCGGGATTTTCAGGCACTGTACCGATCACATCGTCAATTAACAGAAGGGGCCAGTGTAATTTTTGCGCCAATTTATATGCAAGGGTAGATTTGCCCGTACCAGGCAAACCAGAAAAAATAACAAGAGTGGATTGGGTTTCCTTCAAGAATTAGCCTTCGAGTAATCTCTTAGCCGATTTATTATGTTTTTCGATCAACTTGCGTTCATCAACAGTCACCAGTTGACCTTCCTTGACAACGAACTTTCCGTTCACAACCGTATAATCAACGTTCATGGATTGGCCGAACACGATCGCTGAAACAGGGTCATGCATACCTGCGTAGCCAAGTTTATTCAAGTTGACAGCGAAGAAGTCGGCACATTTGCCTGCTTCCAAACTTCCAATATCTTTGCGGCCTAGTACTGCCGCCCCACCGCGCGTGCCGAGGTGGAGCGCGTCGCGGGCTGTCATCAATTTTCTATTGGGGTCATTGGAAAGGGAATAGCCCGTTAATCCTTCTTTTACACGTGAGACCAGCATCGCATTGCGGACTTCAGCCAGCAGATGCGAGCCATCGTTGGAAGCGGAGCCATCCACGCCGAGACCGACGTTCACGCCAGCGGCACGATATTCTTTGACAGGTGCAATGCCAGAGGCGAGCCGCATATTGGAGGTGGGACAGTGCGCTACACCACAGTTATGTTCGGCGAAGACTTGAATCTCTTCGTCGTTGACCCAAACTGCGTGCGCGAACCAGACATCGCTGCCGACCCAATCCACTTCCTGCATATATCCAACAGGACGATGTCCAAACATCTTCATGCAGAATTGTTCTTCGTCTTCGGTTTCGGCGAGATGTGTATGCAGATGCACACCATATTCACGCGCCATTTTTGCGGACTGTTTCATCAAATCTGATGTGACGCTGAATGGCGAACACGGCGCGAGCACGATCTGTGTCATTGCACCTAATTTGGCGTCGTGATATTTTTCAATGAGACGCTGTAAATCTTTGAGAATATTTTCTTCGCTGTCCACGACTGAATCGGGTGGCAATCCGCCTTTGGATTCGCCAAGACTCATCGAGCCGCGCGATGCTTGCAGGCGTACCCCGATCTCGGAAGCCGCAGCAATTTCATCGTCCAGTTTTGATCCGTTCGGAAAAAGGTAGAGATGATCCGATGCGGTGGTACATCCCGAAAGGGCCAATTCTGCCAGTGCGGTCTGAGTCGAAATAAAAATATCGTCGGGAGTGAGGCGCGCCCAAATGGGATATAGAGTTTTGAGCCAGTTGAAAAGATTTGCATCCTGCGCGGCGGGCACGGCGCGCGTGAGGGTTTGATAAAAATGATGATGCGTATTGACCAGCCCAGGCAGAACGACATGACCTTTGAGATCGAGAACTTCATCGGCTGTGGCGGGAAGCTCGCTCATGGGTCCGACCTTTTCGATCAGGCCGCGCCGAATAAAAAGACCACCCTCGGGAATTTCCTGTTGATGGTCGTTCATGGTTACGATATATGCGTTTTTTATGAGGAGAGTTGTCATTAGCTGTTAGCCTTTAGTACGGTTAGCATGTAGTTGTCTGACAACTTATAGTGTAGCAAAAAAGGGGGAGTATGTCAAATCAATTTTTTTGGCAAGTAACGTTTGGCATCTTTCAGTGCAATTCGGTCAATGATATGATTGACCAAGTTTTATATCTACTTCTTCAATGAAATGGGAGCGAACATGGACATAAAAGTCATTAACGCAACAATTCAAGATACGAAAGTTGATGCAATTCTCGTAAGTCTTTTTGAAGGCACTGCCGCAGGCGCGACTGGCGCAATGGACAAGGCATTGAATGGCGCGATCAGTGAACTGCTGACCGCCAATGATTTGCGCGGCAAACTCAACGAGGTGATCGTGATCTATTCACGCGGCGCCATTCCCGCTCCGCGCGTGATCGTGGTCGGACTCGGGAAGGTTGAAGATATTTCACTGGATCGGATCCGACAGGCATCTGCAACGGGAGCGAAGAAAGCCCGCGAATTGGGCTGTGCGGCGATCGCATCCGCTGTGTTCGGCGCGGACGCTGGACAGGTGGAAACATCACTCGCGGCACAAGCTACGGTCGAAGGTGCATTGCTCGGCTTGTACCGCTGGCGCACAAATCATACCGAACCAGTGGAACGCGGCGATATTGAGTCATTGACGTTGGTTGAATCAGATGCGGCAAAAGTTGAGGCTGTCGAATCAGGTGTCAGCGTGGGACGAGCCGTTGCATCTGGTGTGTATCGCACCCGTGACCTGGTCAACCAGTCACCGAACACCATGACGCCCAGCGGACTCGCACAAGCCGCTCAAGACATGGCAAAAGAGGTTGGCATAAAATGCACGGTGCATGATTTGGATTGGATCCAGGCACAGAAGATGGGAGCTTTCCTTTCGGTGACACAGGGATCTGTCAATCCGCCGAAGTTCATTGAATTGGAATATAACGGCTCGGACGCCGCTCCGCTCGTGTTCGTGGGCAAGGGACTCACCTTTGACTCAGGCGGCATCAGCCTCAAGAATGCGGATGGGATGGAAGATATGCGCTCCGATATGGGAGGCGCAGCCGCAGTCATTGGCGCATTCGAGGCGATCGCTAAAATGAAACTGCCAGTGCATCTGGTCGGCTTGATCGCCACCTGCGAAAACATGCCAAGCGGAACCGCCTACCGCCCAGCGGATGTGATCCGCGCGCGCAATGGCAAGACGATCGAGGTTATCAACACAGATGCAGAAGGCCGCATGACCCTGGCAGATGCGTTGGATTACGCGGCTGAATTCAAACCAAAAGCTGTGATCGATCTGGCAACCCTGACTGGTGCATGTGTGACCGCTTTGGGCCAGAACGTGGCTGCAGGATATTTTGCAAACGATAAATCTCTCGCCGACAAAGTGGCAGAAGCCAGCAAGGCATCCGATGAAAAATTGTGGCGTCTGCCGTTGTATACAGAGTATCGCGATAAGATCAAAACCGATTATGCCGATATAAAGAACAGCGGCGGCGCTGGCAGCGGCGTAGGCAGCAGTGCCGTGTTCCTACAGGAATTTACCTCCTATCCGTGGGCACACTGGGACATTGCCGGCATGGTTCTGGACAATATCGGTCCCACCGCCTACTACCCGCTCACACATCCACCGCATGTTATCCGCGGCGCGACAGGTTTCGGCGTGAGGGCGCTGGTGAGTTTCGCGAGGCAGTGGAAATAATGAATTGAAAGGTTGAAAGTTGAAGGTTTGACTTTCAACCTTTTTTATCTCCTATATGAGGAATAAAAACAACCGCTGCCTATCTTACTTACAAAATCACATTCAAAAAGTGCTTGACATTGATAATTAAAAATTGTATTATATAAAAAATAAACTATATTTTTGACACTACGTCCTATATTTCGAACACACAAGATCTAACGTTATTGATTTGCCTTTAGAGGTATCAACCAAAATTGGAATTTTGGCGATATCTGAAAAGGCATTTTTCTTTCAAAAAGGAGGTTCATATAAAAAATCCCATAAAACACCCACTTGATTTGGTCGTTTCAAAATAATATTCCATACATAACATAGGAGGCTAAAATGTCTGGGAAACGTTTATTGATTGCAACCTTCCTTGCGGCTCTTGGAGTGTTGCTGGTGTTTTCAGTTGCAATCGCAAGCCCCACTCTGGCAGACAAAGAAGAGTTGGGCAAAAATATTTTCTTCGATGACAAATCTATCCTTAAACCAAAATCAATCCTGCGCAAGTTGTCACGCACCGGAAGTAGGCTGGACCGGACCTCACTTGGAAACCAACATGCATGGAGCAGTTTATGAGGGTTCAATTCCCGGCGCATTTGGAGATCGGAAACCTCCAAGCTCAGCTTATGCCACCTTCAGCCCTATCTTGTACGTGGACAAAAAAGGGACATTCGTGGGCGGTAATTTCTGGGACGGGCGCGCAACCGGCGAGATATTGGGAAATCCAGCCGCAGAACAGGCAAAGGGACCTTTCCTAAATCCAATGGAACAGGCATTACCCTCAGCTGTTGAATTGGTTGCAGAAGGTCTGCGCCTCAAGCTACGGGGATCTTTTCAAGCAGGTCTGGGGAGCAGATATCTGCGATCCTGCGAATGTGAGCATGGCTTATGATTCAATTGGCTATTCCATTGCGGCTTATGAAGCTTCGCCTGAAGTGAATGCCTTCACATCCAAATGGGATTACTCCCTTGCAGGCAAAGCGAAATTGACCAAGTTGGAACAGAAAGGTTTTGCTTTGTTCCAAGGCAAAGGTCAATGCAAGTTGTGCCATGTCAGCAACGGCAAGAATGCTCTCTTTACTGACTTTACCTTTGACAATCTGGGCATTCCAAAGAATCCAGAGAATCCGTTCTACATCACGCACCCAGACATTCATTGATCCATGGCCTCGGCGGATATCCTTGACAATCGAGACTAGACTACGCTGGTTTTGCCGATGCAAATATGGGCAAACACAAAGTTCCGACCCTGCGCAATGTTGACTTGAGACCATCCAGCGATTTCGTCAAAGCCTTTGGGCATAACGGATATTTCAAGTCTTTGGAAGGGATCGTACACTTCTATAACACCCGCGACGTGCTCCCTCAATGTCCCGGGAGCATACACGGAGGCTCAAGCATTGGCTGCGAATTGCTGGCCAGCTCCTGAGGTTTCTGAGAACCTTAATACAGCTGAGTTGGGCAACCTGGGCTTAACACCTGATGAAGAAGCGGCAATTGTCGCCTACTTAAGAACGCTCAGCGACGGGTACGTGCCATAAGATAGTAAATTAAAAAATAAATCGGGCGATGATAAATATCGCCCGATTTATTTTTTAATGATTCGTCAAAGGCTGTAAAAGGTGAGGCGTAACTGGAGGGAAATTTCAATTTCAACGCATATTATCGCGATATATCAGCCGCGAATTCATTGTAAAAAACTGACTTTCAACAGGCTCGTTCTTGATGGCAGGGTTATCCAAATTCTGAAAAGCTATTTTCCAAGCGGTAGATTGGCGCGCTTTTCTTTGTTCCCTAAAATGACGGACACGTTTGCATGGCAGGGATCAGACCGGTAAAATTTTCTTATAGCATTTGACAAACTCTCAATAGAATTTGCCAGCGCAGTTCCCGTATCCTTGAAACAATTACAAAGGAGGCGCTGTCATGAAAGTCATTTCGATACTCTTGGCGTTTATCAATTCACTGGTAGGTGCATTACTGATCCTTTCGTGTGTATCCGCAGGCGAGGCATTGGGGTGGATCGCCTTTAAGACTGGCGCAGGAATCCTGGCGATCTATTTTGGAATACTGACTTTCAAAGACTGCGTCCAACCCATCAGTCAGAGCCGCATGTTGTTAAGCGAATTATTTCTCGTCATCGTGGGTGTATCCGTTTTGGCATGGGGAATCCACTGGTCCATAATCAGCGGGGATATGAAAAATACGATTCTGTTATTCGGCGGCAGTTTATTCATCCAAGGCCTGACTTCCATATTGGGAATGGAGTCAGGATGATACATATATGGGGATGAGTCCACAGTAAGCGGGTTGTTTGCATAAACTGCCACTTGTAATTAGACAAGAATAGTCGTATTATTGACCGAGTTTAATACTGACCAACTATAAAAAGGAGTATGTGCAAATAGCAAATACTACAACATGATTTTCTCCATCCCTCGATTTTATTTTTTACCGTTAATTTAATTTTAATAAGGAGAATAAATCTATGAAAGCTATCCGTATTAATGAATGGGGAAAAGCTTTAGAGTTGGAAGATATTCCTCAACCTAAACCGAACGATGATGAAGTATTGGTCCGCGTCCATGCCGCCTCCATTAATCCGTTGGATGCAGCGGTTATGGCGGGTTACCTGTCATTTATGGCAACCACGCCCATGACGCTGGGAGTGGATTTCTCAGGTGTGGCTGTTGAAGTTGGCAAGGATGTCACTCATGTAAAACCAGGTGATGAAGTATTTGGGGTCACCCCATTTCGCTCGGGAACATTTTCAGAATATACAAATCCCAAGGCTAACGAAGTGGCGCTCAAGCCAAAATCGCTGGATCACATCCATGCATCCGCCATTCCATTACCATCCATGGCTGCCTGGCAGTCGCTGTTTGAACATGGCGCCTTCAAGAGCGGTGAACGTTTGCTGATCCACGGGGTCGCTGGGAACGTGGGCGGTTTGGCGGCGCAATTCGCCAAAAGCAAAGGCGCTTATATTTACGGCACCGATATTCCTGAAAAGGCCGCACATGTTGCCGGATTGGGTATTGACCGATTCATTGATGTAAAAAGCGAGCGGTTTGAAGATGTTGTGGAAAACGTGGATGTTGTGCTCGACTTCATCGGAGGCGAATTTATAGAACGCTCTTACAGCATTCTCAAACCCGGCGGAAGGTTTGTAACAGCCCTGGCGATGCAGACCCCGCAGGAAGAACCTGAAAAGCGCGGTTTCCGTAGTGTCGGTTTTGGGGCACAACCCCGTGCCGACCTGCTGGCTCAAGTCGCAGATTTGGTTGATGCCGGCAAACTTAAGATTTTTGTGAACCGCACATTCCCGCTGGAAGAAGCCAACGTCGCAATGGCTTATCGTATGGAAAGCAAGGCACCCGGGAAGGTGGTATTGACTGTTCTTTAATTAATCCCATAGAGTAGGATTTTCGGACGGTGAGTGCCAAGCAAGCATGCTCAGGGAAAGCCCAGCCTGTCCGACAAGTTGCAATCGTAAAGCGGGTCTATGCAGAGAAGTTTCTGCATAGACCCGCTTTCTTATACTCATCCACGTCTTTCATGATCCTATCATCACCCCAATGCTAGAAAGCAGCCATCCGTAAGATACACTTGAGGATGGTAACAAAACTGCAGGGGTTCACAGTGGAATCCATTACAGAACTTTTTCGGATCGACATTGGTCCTTCAAGCAACCACACCATGGGACCGCACCACGCGGCGGAAATATTCCATGATTGGCATCCGCCAGCGGCGGCGCAAACGTTAAATTACGGAAAAATACACTCCTTCAAATCCAGAGCCAAAATTGCAGATTCCCAGATATGTGCCATCTTGTCATAGCCTTTAGGGCTGGGATGATAAAGGGTTGTGAAATCACTTTTGGAGAGAATATTCTGCATATCAACCACTGAAACGCGCGGACCCTTTGATGCAACGACTTTGAGCAGTGCGTCATTATAGTTTTGATGATTCGAAGTCAGAGCCCCAGCGTGTAGGAATGATCTGTGCAACAATGATATGCGCCTCGGGTAAACGTATAAGGATGTCATCAAGAAGTGTTGAAAGATCGTTGGGCGCGTATGCTGAATTCCCATACGGAGAATCATTCGTGCCGATCAGGTCATTCGAGCCGATATGTAACAAAATAATATCTGGCTGGTAGGTTTCAAGCCAACCCTCTGAATCGATACCGCGCTTTATATCCAGAATTGTCCAGCCCGAATGACCCTCATTGTCAGCGTCGGGAAGGACATCCTCTGCGCTCTTCTGCGAACCGACAAAGTCAATTATGTAGCCGTCACTTTCCAGCATGGCGCCCAACAAGTTCCGATAGCCGCCGTAGCTGGGAATACCTTCACCATACGTGATGGAATCGCCAAGCGGCATGATCTTAAGGCTGGTTTTCGGTGAAACTACGCAGGATGGGGTAACTGTCACCGTCAACTGAGGGACGGGTGTTTCCGAGGGGGATATCAACGTTGGAATAGCGGTCGGACTCGCCGTGGGGCTGGTCACTACGACTGGGAAATTAGCGGCGACTGGAGCACATGCAGCAAGCAATATAGCCAAAGTTAAATAGAAAACTGCATTTCGACGCATATATCCCAAACCCTGTTTAAGTCCACACGAACCTATTTCACATTGAGACTGGCAGGAGGTGTCCCATGCCACATTTCAATACGGCGAAAAGCTTCAACATAGCCCATCTTATAAAAGGCTGGCAGGTGCGGATCATTGACCTGAATATTTTCGATTTGAGTATCGAGACGGGGATATTGATTGTGCAAATGGGAAAGCAGAGCATACGCAACTGTGGCAGGGTCACCCACTTCGGTTTTAAAAGCAAAGCGGGTAAGAAGAAATTTCTGGCGCTGATACACCATCCAGCCGCGGCTGCCGTCTGCCAGTGTGAGCCTCAAGCCTGACACTTCAAATGCGTTGAACAATGATTCAGATTGATTGGTCCAGGGCTGGGTGCCGCGGTCACGGCCGACCAGCACCAGAGAATCGGTGCGATCCAACCGCTCGGCATCTGCCACGATGGGGTCAACTGCGGGCGTGAGTGGTGAGCGGCGAAGGACAAGGAGTTCGCCAACTTCGTAAAATCCGAGTTTCAAAAATAGTTGATGGGCTGGCGTGTTATTTTTGATGACTTCAAGCATCATAAAATCAATGGATAAATTCGCTGCCTTCTGCATCAAACTTTCCATCAACACCCTTCCCACTCCATGCCGCCGCGTGTTGGGAATCACACCCAAACGGGTGATCCATGCCCGATCTTCACGCAGTCCCAGCATGTTAACGCCCAGCATTTCTCCATCATGAGTTTGGGCGACCAGCGAATGCTCACGGCTTATATCATAGGTCTTTATATATTCGGCAAGACGCGCGGCATTCATGGGCATTGGCACCATGTAATCAACACGGGTCTGGTTATAGATCGCCGCAAGTTGTTCGTCAGTAAACTGGCTAACCGGGATCAGTTTAACAGTAGTGATTGGATTAGCAGGTAGCATTTATGCAACTTTCAGAAAAGAATCAATTTGAGCAACGAACTCGCTGATTTTCAGGATCGGCTTACAAATATAGCCATCAAAGCCATAGCTTTCAACCATTTTTTTTGCAGTCTCTTCAGGCCAGGCAGTGAACGCAACGATTGGCGTGGCATCCAGCACGGATTCAGCACGCATCCAGCCTGCCAGTGTTTGCCCATCATAATCTGGCAGACCAAGATCAAGCAGAATCAAATCGGGGATGTGCTCCAAAGCCAATTGCAGACCCGTTTCAGCATCGGGCGCATGGATGATCTCGTAATCGCGCACCGACAATGCCTTGCGCACAAGCGCAGCATTATCAGGTATATCTTCAACCAGCAGGATTTTAGTCATAAAAAACCTTCAAATGGGATTTGAAATGTCGTTGTTATTGTAACATGGGCAAAAACCGATGAATATGTCACACCTGGTTGTGATAATTCTTCCTCAACACCAGCCCGGGGATCAGCATCGGTGTGGATTTTCTATAAGCCGCATACTCTTCACCAAAATCGTGCAGAAGTTTTCGCTCTTCAAAATATGCGCCGATCAAAGTATAGATCGTTGCGCCGATATACACCGTGAGCGAGTTTTGTGAGACAGTCGGAGTGAGCCAGATGAAGAGCAATCCAAATGTATAAAGCGGATGCCGCACTACGCGATACAGTCCGCGCGTGACGAGTGCGCCTGATTTTTCCTCCTCGAACAGTTGACGCAAGCCGATGAAGGAAAGAGAGTCCGTTTGCAGAAAGGCGGTCACTAACAAGATCGCGGATAATAATTGTCCGCCTAACATGACCAAATTCCACGGGGCTGGAACTTCATAAGCCAGTTGATCGGGCAGGGTTGCCATCAAATATAAAATGGGGAGAAAGCTGATGCCTGCAAAGATGTTATAAGCGAGGCGGTAAAAATCCATGCTCCCCACTTTCAAGTGGAACAGGTCTTTTGCCAAATGAGAAGCGAGGAAGGAATGTACAACTCCCCAAAGCGCCAATGCAAGTAGAAGAATAAGAATGCTCATGTGATTTGTCCTTTAACGAATAGTGACGACTTGAAGTCGTCACTACCTTACATTACTGAAGTCACAGACGCTGACAGGTTTCTAAAACCTGTCAGAGTCTCACGAGTATTACTCTGACCCCAAAAGCGGGCAGTTCAATTGTCTCATCACCTGCCTGTACAATATAAAACGGCTTCCACGCCACGCCAAAGAGACTGACGTAAATATCAGTCTTCTTGGGTTTGATGCTCACTTCGCTAATATCGTTGACCACCTGTCCCCAGCGGTCATTGACCTCGGCGGTCACATCAGCGAGTTCACGCTGCAAGGCAGCCAGGTCTTTTTTATATTGAGCAATGGTCTCTTCTGATTCCTGAACATCTGCCTTGGCATTTTGAGCGAGGCGGTGTTTTGTAAGTTGAGTAGCGACGCTCTTTTTACGGCCAAGGCCAAACAAACTGGCACCTAACTCAAGCATGTTTGCCCCTGATTCCAGGTTTCGGTTTTGAAGATCAGACTGATCCTGACGTAATTCACGTTCTTCCCTGCCCAACTTGTCTTCCAAAGCCTTGATCTTCTTTTCAATGGCTGATGTTTTCTTTTCGATTTCCGCATCACGCCCATCTCGGGCGGCATCGGAGCAAGCCTTCATGAATTCTGCCTGGCTGACATCGGGTCCGCCATAAACCTTCAGGGCAGCATTCGCTCGTGCGGTGACTTCTGTGTTGCGGAAGAGCCAATCGGCGAAATCTTTTTGCATGGCAGTCATTAATTTCGAGTCGTTTAATGGCGCGTCAATGGTACTAAAACGCACGGAGGCGGCAGGCATGGTTTCCACTTTGTCGAGCGAAGGTCCGCTGTATGGAAAATCATCCCAACGGACAGCGCCGCGACGATCCAGGGATTCGACGAGGGCGGCTTTGGTGATCTCTGAGTCTACGCCGTATTTGCGGTCGAGCAATCGTACTTGGGCGGCGGCAAGAAGCGATGGACGATAGACCACACCTTGAATCGCGGCTTGTGAAGGCATGGGTTTCTTTGCGAATTGGAATGCTTCGGGCAGGCTGTAATTCTGCGGGAGGAAATATTCGCGGATACCTGCGGGGAGGGAGGGTTTGGTGAGGCTTCCATTTACAGGATGAACATTGGAAGATTGGAGGGCGTCGCCCAGAGTTTGTCGAAGGGTTGAAGGTCGGGATGCTGACGGCATCGGTACGGGCTGCAGGTCTTCAACGGAAGGCTGAGGCGTGGATGATCTCCTCGAAGCAGTGACAGGTGCGGGCGTGGCGCGAGGCGCTGCTCCAGCGCCCACCAATTGATTGAGGGCAGGAATTTGCGCTCGGGTCATGGGTCCCGCTAGAAAATTCATCGCCCAACGGGTTTGCATTAAGACTGGCATTTTTTCGTGGACGTTGTGCATGACAAAGACGCGCTTGCCGAGCGATGAAATGAGTTTGTCCATTTCGGCGCGGGGGATGCCGCCCGCGACGCTTTCGAGGCCGTCGAGCAGGCGGTTCTTGTCGCGCTCGGTTTGGAGTTTGCCGATGAACCATGTGCCTGTGTTCGAGAGGGCTTTGTAATCCATGTCGACGGGGTTTTGGGTGGCGAGCAACAAACCCAGGCCAAAGGCGCGGGCTTGTTTCAACATGCGAAGCAGCGGACCCTTTGAAGGCGGCACGGCTGTTGGCGGAAGGTAGCCGTAAATCTCATCCATGTAAAGGAGCGCACGCAAAGAGGTTGATCCTGTTTGGGTACGCATCCATGTTTCGACGGCGGAGAGTAAAAGCGTGACGAAGAACATGCGCTCGCCATCGGAAAGATGCGCGAGGTAGAAAATGCTGTGACGCGGTTTGCCTTCTGGGGTGAAGAGCATGGATTGAATGTCGAGCGTTTCGCCTTCGCGCCATGTTTCGAAGGCGGGCGCGGCGAGGATATTGTTCAAGACCATCGCGAGTTCCATGCGGTCTTTGGGCGGGAAGAAGGTATCAACAGAAAATGCGCCGAGGTTGGCAAACGGCGGCGTTTGTGTTTGCAGGATCAACTCGGTGAGATCGAGGTCTTTGCCTTCGCTCCAGTGAAATTCAAAAATATTGGAAAGCAAAATATGTTCGCGCGAGCGGATGGGATCGAGGTCGTTCATGCCGACCAGCCCGAGCAAGGCCGTGACGGTACTGGAGATGCGTTCACGCAGGACTTCGCGGTTGGTCTCCCAATCGAGATTGGGTGCGGCGAGTGAAGAAAGCACGCTGACGGGAATGCCTGCATCTGAGCCTGGGGTGTAGATGGCAAACTTCGCTGCGTTCTGCAGAGCGAGTAAACGATCTGGCCCAATACCCCACTCTTTTAATCCAGTACGCCATGAAGAGGCGGCTTCATCTGCGATTGCTTCCATTGACTTGCCCGTGCGGCGTTCCATTTCGGGATCGATCCACGGCTGGAAATCCTGCGGAAGCAGATTTGGAAAATGCAACAATAAATTGGTCAAGTCGCCTTTGGGATCGATGATAATGGCGGGCACATTTTGCAACGCGGCTTCTTCGAGCAGGGCAACACACAAGCCTGTTTTGCCTGAGCCTGTCATACCTGTCACAACGGCGTGAGTGGTTAAGTCTGCGGGGTCGTATTCAACGCGGGTGGTTGTGGGCTTTGCAGTTTTTGCGTCCACCAAACGTCCGAGGTAAAAATTTGAGTTTGCCATGTAAGTTCTCTCCTGAGTGTTCAGACTTCGGAAGTCTTGAAGACTTCCGAAGTCTAGTTTAGAACGTGCGTGCTAGATGAGTTTAATTTAATCTATTTTAGTCGAATTGGCAATGATACAGAAAAATTATACATCCCCAGTATTGGAGTAGTCCGCTGATCCTCGCGAATTTACGCTAATCACTATTTGGGGATTTTGTTTTCGTAATCCAGTATGCAATTGCCAGCAGGAGTAAGCCTATCCCATCAAAGATGATGAAGCGCAAAATCGAATTTCGCAAGAGGATATGCTCCGCTGCTATTGTGGAAAGAATATAACTTTCCCCGATCAAGCCGATGGACTGCATCAGCAAGGCAAAGATCAATGCCAGTTGGTAGCGGACTGGGTCTTTCAGAGCGAAGAGGTACGGCACGTTCCACATCAGGAACAGGACGCCAAATCCGCGGATGGCGGCTTCACCTGCTGTGCCTGACAGTTCATACGCGTTGACAAATCTACCAGGGAAAAAGATGAAGACGAACGCGGATTGCAAATTCCATGCGATGACAATACCGATCAGCAGGCGGGCGATCCACGGGCGAATTGTGATATTGTGCATCAGGTTCTTTTTCCATTCTCGTTTAAAGGCAATAATATATCGCAATATAAAAACTGCGAGGGGCCGCCTCGCAGTTTTTATTAGTCGTTATTGTTACTGTCATTGCTGTTATCTCCCCCGCCGCCTGATCCGCTGTTATCATCGTTGCTATTCGAGTCATCATTGCTGTTCGAGTCGTCATTTGAATTCGAGCCGCTGTCATCATTTAAGTTTGAACCAGAATCAGAGCCTGAGTTTTCATCACTTTCAACGCCGCCTAAATCCTCCACTTTCAACTCGGTAACGATAAATCTTCCGTCTGGGGCATAGTAACCTTTGATCTCGACGGTTACACCGGGATTGAGCGCGCCATCGATCTTTGCATTTTCCAAATACACAGTCTGACCATTAACAATAAGTATGTTATTGGAAATGGATTTAACAGTACCTTTCATTTCAAAAGACCGGGGATTCGCTTTGGATGGCGTACTCACCGCGCCTTCCTGCAATTCATTACCTGACCCCGAGCCTGATCCCTCTCCCGAAGCCTGAGTTCGAGTTTGCGCCATTCTCCGAACTTGATTCTGATTCATTTTCCACTTCCACAGGCTCACCAACGGGAACAGCCACGCCTTCGGGAAGTAATTCAATATATTCTATTTCCACAAATCCCTGTGCGTTGGTTCTGCCAGTAATGGTCACAGCAGCGCCATCAACAGGCACTTGTAAATTGGCGGGAACTAAAACAGGCACACCCGACACATACGTCACGCCGTTCACATGCATGAATACGCCTGAATATTGAATAGTCTCATGACGACCTTCAGCAAGCAATTCACCAACCTCATCAAGGCGTTCACTTTCAAATTCACTCTCCAGCAAATCCTTGTGTTCAGGTTTGAGTGCAAAGAATAAGCGCACATCTTCCCATGTGCGTTTGACTGGATATAGATTTTCCCCTGGCAATGCAGAGGAGGACGCGCCTACCAGTCCCGTGCCGCTGGCGAGAAAAATCGTCGCCAATGTAAGCGAAATCGCGAACCGTTGAAAGATCGGGATCATGCGCCTGCGCGGCGCGAGCTTCGCTTCCCTCATCTCTGAGGCATGTTGCAACAGCTTTGCGCGCCCTCGACGGATAGCATCGGGCGAAGGAGCAGGCACAGCCATAGTCCTAGCCATGACCGAAGCATTCAAGATCGGGCGTAACTCATTGGCAAGGTCAGGATAACGCGCGAGGACAGTTTCCAGGCTTACACCGTTTTCAAGTTCTTGCAGGCAAATTTCCAATACATCGTATATATTATTCATAATCCACCTCACCAACCTCGCGCTGAAGTGCAGCCAGCGCGCGGAACTGGAGAGCCTTGACCGCATTTACATTCTTATTCATAAAAATAGCGGTCTCTTCCAAAGAATAGCCTTGCCCAAAACGCAGGGCAAGCACATGTTGTTGTTCGGGAGTCAATTGGGCGTACGCATCGTTCACCATCCGATTCTGTTCTCGTTGATCCACTTCAGCGACAAGGCTGGGACCACGATCAGGCATGGTCTCGGAGATCTCCTCTTCGGGTCTGCGATATTTTTTACGCAAATGATCTGTGACAATGTGAGAAGCTGTCCCGATCAACCAGCCTTTTAAGTTTGTTTGCGGAGGACGTCCGTTTTGAACGGATTCGAGCAGGCGCACAAATACATCGCTGGCAATATCTTCGGCGAGTGTTGGATCGCCAATTCGATAGAGCACATAGCGGTAGATTTCAGAAAAATACTTGTCATAGATCGCGCCGATGGCTTGCTGGTCCAGGTTTTGCAGACCTTCCAAGGCACGATCATCGTCAATAAGTGGCATGGAATATAAGGCCTTTGATTGAAAGCTCGTGGGGAGAATATAATCTTTCATCGCAGTATACCATTTGACAGGTGCATTGTTTTTAGCTTGGTACTTATGCCCTATTGACTGGCTTCATTCTAATAGTCGCACAGTTGCTTGAAAAGTTACGGGGCATAATCACGGTTCCACAACTTCATAAATGACCGCCTGACCATCACGATAGACCTCTTTTAGACCTGGGTCATCTGCGGCAATGCGTATAAAGTTTTTATGGTTTAGATCACTATGTATGTAGCGAGCCGAGAAACGTGAGGCGATGATTTTGGAGGGCTGTTCTACTTCGCCGCGTGTAATTTTCACCCATGTATCGTATAAATCTGCATCATACAATTGCATGTACGTCGGGTCGAGACCAGCCAGATAGGTATTATGCGTGTTGTAAAAGAACAATCGCGGGAAATCATCCCAATCTGTTTGAAAAACACGGTCACCCGCAGAGGTATTCTGCACCAGCCAGGCGGACGCACCTGCGTACAAACTATAGGGCTTTGATTTTTGCATTTGAACTTGCACAGCCGGTATGGATTTTATAACGCCAGCCGAAACTGCGAGAGTGAGCAATATGACGGCAAGATTGGCCTGCAAGGTTGCCCAGAGACGTGATCGGGGTAGATCAGGCTGATGGACAGGATCAGGCTGAGGGTCCACGAAAAGAGGCGCCCAGGCGAAGGCGGCAAAAATCAAGGCGAAGGCTGGGAAATATTCCACAAATCGACGGGCCTGGAAAAGCATCAATCCAAATAAAAGGGCAATCAAAAAGCTTGTTGCGGTTCTCAGATCCATTTTGCGGCCTGCCAGCCCTAAAGCCAGAGATCCGCTAGTAAAAGCGACCAAAGCTGGCAGGGAATTTTTCAACAACTGAAGGGTTTCGTATGGATACCATTCGTTGCCAACACTTACTGAAGTAGCTCCCACCAATTTGGGCAGCAAATGGTGGTAGGTGAAAATTAGGTTCAAGGGAAAATATGGGTTGATGACCATTCCCAGCGTGACCCCAATTCCCACCCAAAGAAGCGGACGATACTCGAAGCGATGCTCGAGCAATGCCACAGCGAGGAGGTACATAAAAGCCATCGCCAGCAACAAAGGAAAAGCGTCATACATCCATACATAGAAAAAGGCGAGAACAGCCAGCCGCCGATATTTGCCTTCCAGCATCCAGGTCAGGCCCAAAGCCAGAACTGCCAGGGAGAGTGATTGGGCGCGGGGTATGCTCATGCGATAGAGAAAGGCATCTGAAACACCCAGCAGACCAAGCGCCCACAACCAGGCCAGCGGAACCCGCTGACGATGAAACAAATACCAGACTGCCAAAAAAGCCAGGCTGGCAAAGGTCACTGCCGCCCATTTTGCTCCGAGACGCAAGTCACCAAATGTAAAGGGAATGAGTGCAACGTGAAAGAGAAAATGGTGATCATAAAATTCTCGTTCATTTAGAATGCTTAAAGGCAAAAAGGGGAAATCTGGTTTCAGACCTTCCGTCCGCATCAGCCAGGCAAGTTTGATGTGATAAAAGCCGTCATTATCAGGCAGATCGGGAGTGGCGAATTGTATCGCCGCCATACCAAGAAAAAATAGTACAAACAAGGCCAGAGGTATGAAGTTCGAAAGTGTCCGTTTTTGCATTTGGATTATCCCGCAGTAAAGAGGTTAAGAGCGGCTCGTCTGGAAAGTTGACCTGTTCCAGACGAGCCATTTCATTTTATCCTAGGCGTTGCGGCGATTAGTCGTCGTTGGAGTTGCTGCCATTTCCGTTGTCGTCATTGGAGTTGCCACCATTTCCGTTGTCGTCATTGGAGTTGTCATCGTTTCCATTGTCGTCATTGGAATTGTCATCATTGCTATTATTGCCATTATCATCAAGACTGGTGTTTGTGTTTGAATTCGAATTGTCATTGGTAACCAGGGCAGGATCCCAGGTTTCGATCTCCGTAATGGACATTGTCCCATCAGCATTGAGTAAGAAATGCACTTTGACAAAGTCGCCAGCTTGAATTTGGTTCTTGAACTCTGCGCCATTCGCAATTGTGAAAATTTGTCCGCCGATCACAACCGTATCAAGTGTAATACTTTCAACTTTACCAAAAGCCTCAGTGCTGCTGCTGTCAATGACGAGCCCGCCATTGGTATTGTCATTAACATTGTCATTGTCATTACTGTTGGCATTGCCATTATCATTGCTATTCGAATTGCTGTTGACATCATTGCTGTTTACGTCATTCGAATTATCGGCGGCGCCCGGGGTCTCAACATTACTTACAACCATTGAACCATCTGCCTGAACCTGAACTTCCACCTTGACCGTATCGCCTACATTGAAAGGTCCGTCACGAACCACAGCTGGGTCAACTGTGATTTTCTGGCCGTTCACTGTCCATTCGTTCCCAACCATGGATTCGATCACACCAGTGAATTCAACATGAGTTGCCTGGGGTTTACCACCGTCCACAGCAGATGAGTCGGGCGCAGAAATGGCCGCGCTGCCACCACATGCGCTAATAAGCATGGCTGTAAGCGCTAAAACGAGTACGAGAATATAAGATAATTTTTTCATTTTTCACCTCTTTTATTTGATAATTATTGACTGGTTTCATCTTATTAGTCGAGTATGCTGACAAAAGGTTACGGGCATCGTTAAACGAAAATCCCCTCTCAGCAAAGTGAAAGGGGAAGAAAGAAAGAAAAGGAAGGCCGCGCTTTATCGCGCCGCTTGTGCCTGTGCGTACACTCTTTGAAATTCATCCATAAATTGTGCGGCTATTTCCTCGTTGTAGACCACGATCAGGGTCTCATCATTCTTTATCTCGGCGCTATTGGTGAAATTGTATGAGCCGAAAATGACAATACTCTCATCAATGATCATCACCTTGTGGTGCATCAAACCTTCATTGCCATCAAGAAGAACATCCAGCCCCGCCTGCTTGAACGGGTCAAATTCGGTGCCAACATTCGACTTGACCTGTTCAGAATCCATTACACCTGCAACGGCCACGTCATCCTGCGCACGGGCGCGGACAGCATCGCCTAGCTCATCGGCTGTAAAAGAGAAAGCCATGAAATTAATACTTTCCTGCGCGTTTTCGATCAACTCTACAAAACTGGCCTGCACATGATCGTCGGGCGAAAAATATACATCGATCGGCGTATCGTCAATGATCACACGCGGATTGGGTGTCTCGGCCACAACGTCGGGTCCGAACATATCGTCCACAAACATCTCTTCAAATTCCTTGGTGTAATTCTCCGCCATCTCCACCGAGCGGATGCGTATCAGATTATTGTTATCTGCATAGGTGCCAGAATCTGTGAAGTTCATTGAACCCAGCCACACTTCGGAATTATCAATGACCATAAATTTATCGTGCATCAATCCTTCGCGGCGGTCGCCCAAAATGGGAATGCCCGCATCCAATAATATCTGCGGGTCGGTACGGTCAAGATTGTCACTTTCCATCACCATCCGCACTCTCACACCACGTTTATGTGCCCGAATCAAAGCATCGCGGACACTGTTCAGGCTCAAGCTGTAAATGGCAACATCCACAGTGAGGCGGGCTGAGTCAATGGCTGCGGCGAGCGGACCATCGGGTCCGCCAGTTTCCTGTGAAGCAAGCGGGCTGGTTGGGTCTGTAAAATACAATTCAAACCAACCGCCATCCACGCCATAACCCGCGCCAAGCGGAATATCTGTCAGCGGGGAAGATGTCCCAGGATCAGGGTCAGTTGTCGGCGTGGGTGGTTGCGGACTGGCTGGCAAGTCGCAAGCAGTTATTAACATCGAAAAAATAAACAGGCAAATAAATATTTTCTTCATAAAAATCTCCAAAAGTGATTATGGCATGGATGTTATAATCCCGCGCCTATGACCGAATCAAATGCAAATAAACAGATCGCGCGTGCCACTGGTACGGTGATGATCGCCCTTTTTCTTGGGCAGATCGCCGGACTGCTGCGCGGCATAATTGTAGCACGCACGTTCGGCGCATCACCTGAACTCGACGCATTCTTCGCGGCAAATCGCGTGTGTGAAACTTTATTTTTATTGGTTGCGGGCGGCGCGCTTGGCTCTGCTTTTATTCCGACGTTTACAGGATTGCTTGCACGAGATGAAAAAGCCCCCGCCTGGAGACTCGCTGCCGCACTCGCAAACACGGTCACGCTGACCCTCAGCCTGCTTGCCCTGCTCGTGGCATTTTTCGCCCCGCAAGTTGTCCGCTACTTGTTGGCTCCAGGGCTTTCCACCGACCCAGAACTTTACGCGCTGACAATTTCATTATTACGCATTCAATTGATCTCAACCGTATTTTTTGGCCTGGGCGGATTATTGGTTGGCATTCTCAACGCACATCAAATATTTCTCATACCTGCCCTCACGCCCGCGTTATATCAACTTGGGATCATCTTCGGCGCGCTGGTGCTTGCGCCTTCGATGGGAATTTATGGTCTCGCGTGGGGTGTAGTCATCGGCGCGGCATTATATCTGCTCGTACAGATCCCCTCTGTTTTAAAACTGGTCAACTGGTCACTGATCACTGACCGCTTTTCACTTGGCTTGCACGACTCAAATGTTCGACAAGTCCTTATCCTCATGGTACCGCGCATGATTGGCGTGGCAGTCGTGCAATTGAATTTCTGGGTGAATACCTGGCTGGCTTCACAGATGATCAGTGGAAGTGTCACTGGCTTATATTATGGTTTCTCGCTCATGCTGATGTCGCAGGCGGTCATTGCACAATCCGCAGCGATTGCGGCGATGCCCACTTTTTCAGCGCAACATGCGCTCGGCAAAACAGACGAGATGCGCTCATCTCTTGCGGCGACTCTGCGTTCCGTGATCCTGCTGGCTCTGCCTGCAAGCGCAGGATTGATCCTCTTGCGCAATCCGCTTATTTCATTGTTGTACGAACATGGTGAGTTTGATGAACGCGCCGTCCAAATCGTTTCCTGGGCTTTGCTCTGGTACGCCGCAGGCCTGGTGGGACATTCGATCATGGAAATTTTAGCACGCGCATTTTATGCCCAGAACGATACAAAGACACCTGTCATCATCGGCGCAATTGCAATGGGACTGAACATCGTATTCAGCGTTGCGTTCATAAAATTATTTGAGTATCTAGGCTGGATGCCCCACGGCGGACTGGCGCTGGCGAATTCACTTGCTACCGCGATCGAAGCGGTTGCGTTGTTTGTTGTGATGCGAAAACGACTACATGGGATCGAGGGGAAATTCATCATGCGCGGCGTGATCCCCTCTGCGATCGCCACGTTGGTCATGTCAATTTGTATTTTTGGCTGGCTTTATATTGGTGAAGATCTAAGCCCGTGGATTCTCATCCCTGTTGGCGTTCTCGTCGGCGGCGGAGTTTATTTGGCTGGGTTATGGGTTTTGCGTGTGCCTGAATTGCAATATTTGGTGAGGGGGGTCTTGAGAAGATTGAAAAGAAATTAAACGTCACGCCTGTGCTGGTGTCGTATGCCAGTGCAGGTGTGACGTAATCACATTACGGCCATAATAGCCATTGCGTGATAGCCACAAACAAACCCAATATAATTCCGCCAAGCACTTCAAGCGGGGTATGTCCTATCACTTCCTTCAATTCATTTTCGTCCCACATGTGACCTTTTAATAATTCTTCAAAAAGCAGGTTGATGCGTTCTGCGTGCATGCCAGCCTGCCTGCGAACCCCTGACGCATCGTGGAGGACTATCATGGTAATAGCAAAGGCGATTCCAAACAAAGGGTCATCAAATCCATAATACAAACCTACTGCAACAGTTCCTGCCACCATTAGCGCAGAATGTGATGAGGGCATGCCGCCTGGCGCAAAAATCATGGCCCACATCCAGCGGCGCGAGCGGAGATATTCAGTGGGGATCTTTAACGCCTGCGCCAACATCCAGCCGATCGCCACAGCAATCAAAACCTTATTTTCGAAAATCGCCATCAGGTTCATTCGGATTCATCCTCGAAGGGAATTATTATCTCTCCAGCAAGTTTCTTCACTTTGAGTTGAGCGGACTCAAGCAAAGCGCCGCAATGCGTGACGAGAGCCTGTCCCCGCTCAAAGAGTTTCATCGAATCTTCGAGAGGATTCTGCTCTCCCTCCAGAGTTTCGACGATGCCTTCGAGTTCGGTCAACGCTTCTTCGTAGGATAGGTTTTCTACCGAGGTTTCTGAAGTCTTTGGTGTTTTTGAGGTTTTTGCCATAATTACTCCAATGGTGATCAAGCTACGTTCCTGAGCTTGTCGAAGGGTATCCCAAAAGGTTTTGAAAGGCGTATCGAGACCCGATTTACTTTTTACTTCTCACTTTTTACTATTCCACTTCAAACTCGCCATCACTCACGCGGACTTTCATCTCACCGTGCGCTTGCGATACTTGCGAAACGACTGTGCCATCGTCTTTTCGGGTGATGATAGCATATCCACGCGAAAGTATGCCCTCGGGATTTAACGATTGCAAGCGTTTTGATATTCCATCTACGTGCCTGGATTGTAATTGGATGCGGTGAGTCAGCGCGGAGAATGCGCGGCGGGAAAGTTCGTCGAGAGTTTGATATTCAGATTGGATACGCCGTTCAGGGGAGACGTATCTCAGGCGCGATGCCAGGGCGGAGATCAATGCCTTTTGTTCAGCGACCAGATTCAAAGTCGAAGAAGAGAGGCGGGAGGAGTATGAAATCAGGAGGTCTTGCAGATCATCCACTGTCGTTTGTGTGGCGAGTTCGGCAGCAGCCGTCGGGGTTGGAGCGCGCAAATCTGCGGCAAAATCGCAGAGGGTGAAATCGGTTTCGTGACCCACGCCGCAAATGACGGGCGCTTTTGAATCCGCAACGGCACGCACGACCCGCTCATCGTTGAATGCCCATAGGTCTTCAATTGAACCGCCGCCGCGCGCAAGCAGAATAACGTCGGGGATCGGGTGATTCGGAATTAGGGATTGGGAGTTGAGCGATTGCAATGCCTTCACGAGAGCAGGCGGCGCTTCAATGCCCTGCACGGGCGAAACCGCAAGAATGACTTGCGCGAGCGGCAGTCGGCGGCGAAGTGTGTTGAGCATATCGCGCAAAGCGGCTCCCGTGCCAGAGGTGACGATGCCGATCACACGCGGCAATTCAGGAATGGGACGTTTGCGCTCAATGTCAAAAAGGCCCTCGGCTTCAAGCATGGCCTTCAGCCGCAGAAATTCCTGATACAACGCGCCTTCGCCTTTTGGCTGAATGAGATTGACCGCGAGTTGATAAGTGCCCTGCGGCTCATAGACCGTGATGCGGCCATGCGCCTCGATTGCCATGCCATCCTGCAAGTTGACACGCAAACGCGCCGCGTCGAGTTTCCACATCATACAACGCAGGGAAGCATTTTTATCTTTAAGCGTGAAATAGATATGGCCCGAAGCAGGACGCGAGAGATTGGAAATCTCGCCTTCCACCCAGACATCCTGCAAGGTTGGGTCATCTTCCAATTGCTTGCGAATGTGGAAGGTCAGTTGGGAGACGGTGAGGTGAATGGAGGAAAAGAGGGAAGGTTGCATGAGAAGTGAAAAGGATGAGGGATGAAGGATAAAGGATGAATGAAAAAAAGGTCAAAGGTCAAAAGTTGAAGGTTGGAAAGTTGAAGTTTTTTCATCCTTCACAATTCATCCTTCATCTTATTTTTTCTACCCTCGCCAGATCTTGAAGTCTTTCAAACTTGAGCCGCCTAAAAATTCGCGCATGATGGAATTTGCGGGGATCAAACTCGCGTCCAGCGGCAGGAACCATTCGAGGAAGGCGAGCAGTCTTCGAGCTTCTATATATTCGGGTGCGCGATTTTGAACCTGGCGCAGGAGCGGTTCAGCCAGTGGTTTGAGCGCGGCAAGTTCATACACCAGCGCCGAGTTGAACATCACATCCGCATTTTCCTGGTAGGGGAAAATATGCCGCTTCTCGCCGCGGCGGACAGATTCCCAACCGCTGATGGTTTGCGAAGCAGAATATCCGCGTTCACGCGCATCGCGCACAATTCGGCGGATGAGGCGCGTGTCGGTGGTCGATACGCGGTTATGGCGGTCAAGGTTGAGCTGAGTCAGGGCGGAGACATAAACTCGAAACGCCGCACCAGCCCAACGGTCAGAAATGAGGCGGGGGTTCATCCCGTGAATCCCTTCGAGGATCAGCGGTTGTCCATCTTTTAATTGGATTTCATCCCCCACTTCGCTCATCCCCAACTTGAAGTTAAATCGTGGCAATTGAACTTTATCGCCGCTGAGAAGTTTTTCGATATCCTGCGCAAGGCGTGTGAGATCCAACGCCTCAAGCACTTCAAAGTCAGGCTTGCCATCTTCGCCAAGCGGAGTCTTATGGCGGTCGATAAAATAATGATCCAGCTCAAGCGGAAAGGGTGAAATGCCACGCGCAAGCAATTGGATCGCAAGGCGGCGCGATGTTGTTGTTTTGCCCGAAGAAGACGGGCCCGCGATCAGGATGATGCGTGAATTTTTCTGCGCGATCTGCTGTGCTATATCTGCGACGTTTTGTTCGTGGAGTGCTTCCGAGACCAGCACGATCTCATCGGCACGACCTAATTGGATGGCATCGTTGAGCGCGCCGACATTATCAATATCGAGGCGGGTCAGCCAATCGCCGTACTGACGAAATGTATTTAATAATTTTGGATAATCACCCATCGGCTCAAGATGCGTGGGCGCATGCCTGCGCGGAAATTGAAGCGTGAAACCGCCGTTGACAAGCATGAGATCGAACCAGCGCAAATAGCCAGAGGATGGAACCATATAACCATGTAGATAATCCATATATAGGCCGAGACTGTATAACGTAAGATAGGTCTTTTGGCGGTGTGAAAACAAGCGGACCTTATCTTCATATCCAAGCTTCACGAAATATTGAATGGCCTCCTGAATAGGAACCTGCTTGCGCTCGAACGGCCAATCTTCCTCCACTAGTTTTTGCATGTGCGTTTTAAGTTTGTCAAGATCACTCTGTGTAAGTTCATCATGCCCAGTGATTTGACAATAAAACCCGCCAGACGAAACAGAGTGGTCAATATTGAGTTTGGCGGTGGGGAAAAGATCAGCAAACGCAATTTCAAGCAGGAAGATGAGTGAACGGCGATAGATGCGCGCGCCATCGGCTGTGCTCATGGTGATAGGCTGGCAATGAGATTCGATCTCGACGGGAAAGGTCAATTCGTGAATTTCATTGTTGATGATCGCGGCAACAATGGGCGCGCCAAAATCATCTTTGACCTTTTGCAGAAACTCTTCCACCTGTGCGCCCCGCGGACCAGACAACACGCGGCCATCGGGAAGGTGAAATTCAACTTCTTTACTGGGTTTAACAATTTTTATGGGCATGGTTTTCGCTATTCGTTTGAAGGTTTACAAGTTTACAGGTTTGAACGTTTCGACCCTTCGACAGGCTCAGGGTAATGCCTTCAAACTTTCTAACGCTTTCAATAATTTTTCAGGTTGACTATCGTATTCTTCCAGCGGGATCTCTTTGTTGGTCAACGCCAGAAGCGTAGTCGTAAGCAGCTCGTTGACAGGCGTTGGGATATTGTACTTTTTCCCTTCACGGACGACTGCGCCATGCAAATAGTCCACTTCGCTTTGGCCGCGCCCTGAATACAAGTCAATGTGAAAGGAGGGCATCTTTGCGCCGCGTCCACTGCCTGCGGCACGGGAGAGAAAAGGCTTGGAGAGCCAGGGCGGCAGTTTGGTGGCAAAAGCCAGCAACTTGACAGGTGTGCCTGGCAGGTCAACCACTTCAAGTCCCTGCGCTTTCATCACCGCAAGACATTCCTTTAACATGTCAATTTCGAGCTTGTATAATTTTTGATTTGCGAAGACTTGGGCAGCGGTCAAATTCAAAATTGCAGAAGTGGGATTCGAGACGAGATTGGTCAGCATCTTCGACCATTTCATGCTGTGCGCTTCGGGATACAAACGGCACTTGAGATATGCACCATCCAACGCGGCAACAAGCTTCTCTGAGAGCGGATGTCCAGCCGCAACGCCCACACCGCGCAATTTCTCAAGTGCAATGTCCCCCGCTCCGCGCCTACCTATGGCTGTGGTCACTGTGCCGTAAATGACCTTATCAGGGCCGAACACGCGCGCGATCAGTTTGCTCATTTTCCACGCCGTTCGAGAGACACAGGATCGGCGGCAATTTATCGGCAAAAGGTTTCATTCCCTCGAGGGCAGCGGCGGTATCGAAAGATTTCAGCGCAAAGAGTGCAACATCAAAAGGGCCAAACTTCAAGGCTTCTTCGAGCGATGGCTCGATCACAAAAGAGCGCGGC
This sequence comes from uncultured Chloroflexia bacterium, assembly GCA_963833175.1. Taxonomy (GTDB): domain Bacteria; phylum Chloroflexota; class Anaerolineae; order Anaerolineales; family Villigracilaceae; genus Villigracilis. The sequence goes on along the minus strand of CAWHXC010000009.1, from coordinate 54,241 downwards.
TCGATCACAAACGCATCCTTTGTTTTTCTTCTTTCGTCAATCGTGAGATCGAGGCGTAGTCCATGCTCCCGCAACTCGCTGACCATTTTCGGCTGTTCCACGAAGACAACATTATGTCCTGCAAGAACGAGCGAGCCGCCGAAATACGTTCCAATTGCGCCTGCGCCAAAAACAAGGACATTCAAACGATCAGATGGTTTTATGCTGGATATGGCGGATGATTGCAAAAGAACCTCGGAAAAAGAAAATTTATGAAGGATGAAGGATGAACAAAACCTTCGCCACAAAACACCTAATTACTAATTACCCATCTCTCCCCACTAATCCGTGTCTGACCAATGCGCGTGGTCGTTGAGTTTATCGATCGCCCAGCGGTGTTGGTGCGGATAATACATCAACTGGGCAAAGGCAGTATTGCCAAAGCGGAAGCGTGTGCCTGCGTTGTTCGCTTGGGGCCCCATCCCCACCACCGCGTGCATCACCTGATTCAACAAACCGCCGTGCGAGACGATCAAATATCTGGCTGGTTCACGTTTGAGCAAACTGTGCAAAGCCTGTCCCGCGCGCAGGAATAATTCCCAATCACCTTCCCCATCCCCGCCAACTGGATCGTACGGCGTTGAAAAAGATGGGTGCTGAAAATTTTGACGGACTTCATGCGCGGTAAGTCCAGCAAAATCTCCATTGTCGCGTTCCAGCCAAAGCGGGTCAAATTCAACACTATTTATGCCCAACACTGAGGCAATGATCTCAGCTGTTTCTCTGGTACGAATCAACGGGCTGGAGATCAAAAAATCAAATTTGACATTTTCCTTTTTCCAGCGCTCTGCCAATGCGCGCGCCTGTGCGCGTCCCGTGTCTGTCAATGGAAAATCAGACTGTCCCTGCCAGCGCGATTCAGCATTGCCCGTCAATTCGCCGTGACGCAATAAGGTGATATGAAAAGGCTGGGGGCGGGTATCATTCATCGTTCTTCTCCCCTTTGAGTAAATAAATGGGCCTGTGTTTCACTTCCTGAAAAATGTAACCGACGTACACGCCGACAAAACCAAGCAAAGCCATCAATATTCCGCCGACGATCAAGATCACGAACATCAGCGAGCTCCAGCCTGGCTCAAGGTTGGAGGTACGTCCTGTGACCCAAAAGGAAAGCACGTACGTCACTTCGACTGCCGCAAGGCAGAAAAAGATGCCGCCCAAACTCAGCCCAAGATAGAGAGGCATCAGTGAAAATGAAAAGATCGCATCCATTGCAAGGCGGAACATTTTGCTCAATGAATATTTTGAAACGCCGCTGATCCGTTCTTCAGGCTGATAAGGCAGGATCACCATCGAGTAGCCGATCCACGAAACCATGCCGCGCAGAAAGCGGTGATATTCGGGCATGGCCTTCAGCGCATCCACTGCGGGGCGTGTCATTGCGCGAAAGTCTGCCGCACCAGGCAAGACCTGTGTGCCGCTGATGACATTGATCAGACGATAAAAGAAGCCCGATGTCCATTTCTTGAAAGACGCAGGTTGCGCCGCATCCATGCGCTGTGTTTGCACAATGTCATATCCTTGCGCGATCAACCCCAGCATCTGTGGGATCATCTCTGGCGGGTGCTGACCATCGCCATCCAGTGTGATGACTATATCGGCGCGCGAAGCATCCAGACCAGCCGTCAGCGCAGCCTGGTGCCCAAAGTTGCGGCTGAGTTGCAGCAGGGTCACTCTCGGGTCGTCCGCTGCTATTTTTCGAAGCGTATCAACCGTCCCGTCGCGTGAACCGTCGTCCACATAAATAAAATGGATATCATACGCAAGCGAATTAACCGCATCGCAAATCCGCTTGTGCGTGTGTTCAACCACTCCCTCTTCATTGAAGATGGGAATGACAAGATCGACGGTTATCTTTTTGGAAGACATTAATAGGATTTTACCATGCGCCTCAAAATCGGACCTCGTGCCTGTTTCTGGCAAATGGAGAGTGGACGCCGCCTCTGGCATTTTTCTGGACAAGGCTGTTGGCGAATCAAAACGGCGGTTGAATTCAACCGCCGTTCACTTGTGTCACACGCTCTGGCTTTCAGTAATATCCACAAAACGCAATTCTGGATGTTTTTCAGTGTAATGCTTGAGGAAAAATGGCGTGCTGAATAAAGCCACCCATTCGTTGCGGGAATCGCGGGCGATCATGGCTTCGCTGCGATTTGGCAGATTTTCGACATCGGCATCTGCCCCCTTGATCCAGCGCAACAGCACATGCGGCAATCTTTCCAGATCAGTTGGGACGTTGTACTCGGATTTCAGTCGCGCCTGAACCACATCAAATTGCAGCTGCCCCACAACCGCCAGGATCGGTTCGCGCTTGAAGGCATTCAAGTTGTAAAGCACCTGAACAGCACCTTCGCTTTCCAATTGAAGCAGACCTTTTGCAAATTGTTTTTGCTTGCCCAGATCGGTATTCCGCAACAAGGCAAAATGTTCAGGCTGAAAGCGCGGGATGGACGCAAAGCGGATCGCCGCCCCCGAACAAAGCGAATCACCGATGGCAAAATCACCATTGTTCGGAATGCCCAACACATCACCAGGGAAGGCCTCGTCTAAAATTTCGCGCTCATTTGCAAAGGGTTTGTATGGACGCAATAATCGTAAAGTCTTTCCGCTTTGAGTATGCACAAGACTCATGCCGCGTTCAAAACGACCTGAACAGATCCGCAAAAACGCAACGCTATCGCGGTGTTTGGGATTCATGTTGGCTTGAATTTTGAAGATAAAACCAGTGAAATCTGGAGCGGTCGGAGAAACTTCACCCGAGTCACTCAGGTATGGTTGAGGCGGCGGAGCATACTTCACAAACGTATCAAGGAATAAACGCACGCCAAAATTAGTGACTGCACTCCCAAAGAATACGGGGGTTTGTTTTTCATTCAACACGCTTTCATGGTCAAAGACTACGCCCGCCTCATCCAAAAGATGGATGCTCTCGGCCAATTCATCAAAACGTCTCTGGGATAATAATTTATTTTCAGCCAGCTGATCAAGAGACATAAACACTTCGGGAGCCATGCGCTCATTGCGTTCGGTGCGTTCAAACAAATAAACGCCCTTGGTGGCACGGTCGTACACGCCTCGAAAATCAGGACCGTCGCCGATGGGCCAATTCATCGGGATCGGCTCCATGCCCAGCACCTTTTTGATCTCATCCAACAGATCCAGCGGATCGCGGGCGGGTCTGTCCATTTTATTGATGAACGTAAAAATGGGAATTCCACGTTTACGGCAGACTTCAAATAGTTTCAAAGTTTGCGGCTCAATACCTTTGGCGGCATCCATCACCATCACGGCGCTATCCACCGCGGACAGAGTGCGATAGGTATCTTCGGAAAAATCCTGATGTCCGGGCGTATCCAGCAGGTTGACGATATGATCCTGATAAGGAAATTGCAGAATGGTTGAGGTGATCGAAATGCCGCGCTCACGCTCCATCTCCATCCAGTCGGAGGTTGTTGAGCGTTGATTGCGGCGGGCGCGGACATTCCCAGCTAATTCGATGGCGTTTCCGTACAATAGCAATTTTTCTGTCAACGTGGTCTTGCCTGCATCTGGATGAGAGATGATGGCAAAGGTCCGCCGCGCAGCGATTGATTCACCCAAAGGAATATTTGAAACTGAGGTTACAACTGGTATTTCATCTTGCATATTTTTCTCCGTAAATCTTCAAAGGCTGTGAATTCTAGCATAAAAATACAGAATAACAAAAAATAGCCCCCGCCTTTGCAGTGGGGACTATTTTCTTGATCCGAAATTTGAAAAAAATCTTACACAAGGATGAATTTTTCTGCTTTCGCGCCGCACACCTTGCAGGGCTCGGTCGGCTTTCCAATCTCGATGTTGCCGCAGACGGGGCAGAGATAAAACTCCACCTCAGTCAGATCCTTGCCTTGCTTGACAGCTTCCAAGGCATACGCATACAACTTGGCATGGACTGCTTCAGCATCCAACGCATATCCAAACATGCGTTTGGCCTTGTGATCATCAGCTTTCGCCTGTTCCAACATTGGCGGATACATGGTGGCAAACTCGTACGTTTCACCGTCGATCGCTGCTTGTAAATTATCAGCAGTGGAACCGATTCCCTCCAACGAACCCAAATGCCCCTCGGCGTGAATCCGCTCTGCTTCCGCCGCGGTACGGAACAAACGCGCTACATTCGGGAATCCATCCCTTTCTGCCTTTTTTGCAAACGCGCGATACTTCTGGTTAGCCTGGCTTTCCCCTGCAAATGCTTCTTTGAGATTTTCAATTGTGGTTGACATGGTGCCTCCTGGTGAGATTGAGAAATTGTTCACAAGCATTATATCCCAAGCTACTCACCTGTTCAAACTCTCGAGGCTGCCCACGGTAAAGCAAAAAGTCTGACTGGAAAAATGCCAGTCAGACTTTTTTACAACACGGGTTGAAATATCCTCTTCCCGTAGTTTTCCTCAGCTGGTTTATCAGCCAATTTTTTCAGGGTCAGTTTCGCCCATCCCTCCAACCAGATTGCGGTTAGGCGAGATCGAAGCGGTCGAGATTCATGACCTTGTTCCAGGCGGCAACGAAGTCACGCACGAATTTTTCCTTCGCATCGTCCTGAGCATAGACTTCGGCGAGAGCGCGCAACTGCGAGTTGGAGCCGAACACCAAGTCCACGCGGGTACCGGTCCACTTGACTTCGCCGGTCTTGCGGTCGTGGGCATTGAAGGTGTCGGCAGCTTCCGAAGTAGGGTGCCAGACAACGCCCATGTCGGTCAGGTTGACGAAGAAATCGTTGGTCAGCTTGCCGGCCTGTTTGGTGAACACACCATGCTGTGACCCGCCGACATTGGCGCCGAGCACACGCAAGCCGCCGACGAGCACGGTCATCTCGGGCGCGCTCAGGGTCAGCAACTGCGCCTTGTCCACCAGCATTTCCTCAGCGGAGACGGTGAAGGTTGTCTTCTGGTAGTTGCGGAAGCCGTCTGCTTCGGGTTCAAGCACGGCGAACGATTCCACATCGGTCTGAGCCTGCGAGGCGTCGGCGCGGCCCGCTGTGAAGGGCACCTTCACCACGTGACCGGCCGCCTTGGCTGCCGCTTCGACTGCCGCACAACCACCCAGCACGATCAGGTCAGCCAGCGAAACCTTCTTGCCATCAGACTGGGCGCTGTTGAACTCTTTGCGAATGCGCTCCAGCGTCTTGAGCACCTTCGCCAGTTGCGCAGGCTGATTGACTTCCCAATCCTTTTGCGGCGCAAGGCGAATGCGTGCGCCATTGGCGCCGCCACGCTTGTCTGATCCACGGAAGGTGGACGCCGAAGCCCAGGCGGTGGAAACCAACTCCGATACAGACAGACCCGAAGCCAGGATCTTGCTTTTCAACGCGGCAATATCCTTCGCGCCGATCAACTTGTGATTGACTGCGGGGAGCGGGTCCTGCCAGATCAAATCTTCCTTCGGGACTTCCGGTCCGAGGTAGCGGACTTTGGGACCCATATCGCGGTGAGTCAGCTTGAACCAGGCGCGGGCGAAGGCATCCGCGAAACGCTTTGGGGTTCTTGTGGAAGCGGCGCGCGATGGGTTCGTAGATCGGGTCGAAGCGCAGCGACAGGTCGGCGGTGGTCATCATCGGCGGGTGCTTCTTCGACGGGTCGTGCGCGTCGGGAATCATGTGTTCGGGCTTGCAGTTTTTCGGCTGCCACTGTTGAGCGCCAGCCGGGCTTTTGACCAGTTCCCACTCGTAGCCAAAGAGCATGTCGAAGTAACCCATGTCCCATTGGGTGGGATTTGGTTTCCACGCGCCTTCGATGCCGCTGGAGGTGGTGTGAACACCTACGCCAGTTCCCAATTTGTTCTTCCATCCCAATCCCATTTCTTCCAGCGGGGCGGCTTCGGGTTCGGGTCCGACCAGTTTCGGGTCGCCTGCGCCGTGCGCCTTGCCGAAAGTGTGTCCGCCGGCGACAAGCGCGACGGTTTCTTCATCGTTCATCGCCATGCGGGCGAAAGTCTCACGCACATCAATGCCCGAAGCAACAGGATCAGGTTTGCCGTTGGGTCCTTCGGGGTTGACGTAAATCAACCCCATCTGCACGGCTGCCAGCGGATTTTCCAAATCGCGTTCGCCGCTGTAGCGTTTGTCACCAAGCCAGGTTTCTTCGTTGCCCCAATAGATGTCTTCTTCGGGCTGCCAGATGTCGGCACGCCCGCCGCCGAAACCGAAGGTCTTGAAGCCCATCGATTCCAGCGCCACGTTGCCCGCCAGGATCATCAGGTCGGCCCAGGAGAGTTTGTTGCCATATTTGCGTTTGATAGGCCACAGCAAGCGGCGCGCCTTGTCGAGGCTGATGTTGTCGGGCCAGCTGTTCAACGGCGCAAAACGCTGATTGCCGGTACCGCCGCCGCCGCGTCCGTCCGCAGTGCGGTACGTGCCCGCGCTGTGCCAAGCCATACGGATCATCAAGCCGCCGTAGTGACCCCAGTCAGCGGGCCACCACTCCTGCGAGTCGGTCATCAGCTTGGGCAAGGTCTTTCTTGACCGCAACCAGATCGAGCTTCTTGAATTCTTTGGCGTAATCGAAATCAGGATCCATCGGGTTGGATGCAGGCGCGTGCTGGTGCAGGATGTTCAGGTTCAGTTGATTAGGCCACCACTCACGGTTGGATGTACCTCGGCTGGCAGATGTCATGCCAGCGTGTCCAGTAACAGGGCATTTGCTTTCTTCGCTCATTTTTTATTCTCCTTATAATATTTGGGGTTGTAATTTATGTTTTAACAGCTGATTCCCGGCTATTTATTCGCTCTTTTTTGACAATCCGGGCACAATCCATAAAAGTCAAGTTGGTGTTTTACTACGCGAAATCCAAAGTTATTCTCAACCTCCTGAACAATTTTCCCCACGGCTACGGCAAGTTCCCCATCCATAATCTTCTGACACTTCATGCAGATCAAGTGTGGGTGCGGATAAGGCTTGTTGCCATCATAATGACTATCATCGCGCAAGCCGATTTCAAGCACTTCACCTAATTCTTTTAAAAGGTCAAGCGTCTTGTAAACAGTTGACAAGCTCATGGTGGGAAACTGAACTTTGATCTGGCTATAAAGCCGCGATGCGCTTGGATGCCCCTCGCTTGCAGCAATTAAACGAATCAACTCCACCCGCTGTGGAGTTAAACGATATTGGCTTTCCCTTAGTTTTGCAATTAACTGTTCAAACCTAACTTGTGTATCAGTCATATTTGCTCATTATTGATAATCATTCTCTATAAAGTACTATTACTAATTATAGCAAAATTATATAACAAAGTCAAATTTAGCGGTAAAAAATGATTTTTCAGGTGATTAAAATAAAAAGCAGTTTCCGCCGATTTGACAGAAACTGCTTCATTTCTTTCTCACGTCTTACTTCTCACTTATTTTGCAACTTCCTCTACATCCTCTTCAATATCCTCTTCTTCCACTTCCTCAACTTCTTCCTGTGTGCTGTTTAGGAAATTGAATACGATCACCGCCAGCGTTGCCCCGAGCAATGGTCCAAAGAAAAAGATCACATAGGTATAAACGTTTGTGAGGCTGGGTCCAACAAAAATGGCGGTGGCAAGAGTAAGCGCAGGGTTGAACGACGCGCCTATAAACGGAAGCGCAACCATAGTTGCAAAAGTCAGCGTTGCACCAATTGCCCAGCCTGCAAACACGCCGCCATTACCGGCAACCGCCGTATGCAAATATGTATTGACCATGAAGAAAGTTAAAACGGCTGCGACAACCATTGCAAGAATAGGCAGGGGTTCGGTCAACGCGCCAGCGGGCGCCATACCAGTGGCATCCGCACCCAGCGACTCGACAAGCGTTTTCAAAAAGAACACCGCCAGGATCGCGCCTGCAAACTGGGCAATCCAATAAAATACAAGCTGTATCCATTTCACGGTGCCATTCAGTGCAAGCCCAAAGGTCATAGCTGGGTTAAGGTGTGTCCCAGAAATATGTCCGTAGGCATAATAGAAGGCCGCCAGCGTAAACCCATACGCAAGACCGATGCCAACCAGACCCGCATTAACGATCCCTGCGCTCATGCCAACAAACACCAGCGCAAACGTGCCGATGAATTCGGCAACAAATACTTTTGAATTGAACATTTTTTTCTCCAATGAAATGATTTGAAAAATATAACCCTCGTGGTCTCGATACGCTACGCTACCATTCCCGCGCACCAGCCAGGAAGGATTTGCCTGACATAACCTTCTTGCCCGCAGGCTGAACTTCATCCAAAACCAACACGCCTTCAGCGGATTGTACGGCGGGTCTTCCCTCGACCGTGAGCCTGTTCCCGCTGACCAGGCCTTTCTCCCCGCTGACAACGGATGCACGCAATACCTTGAGCAGATTCCCATTCCACTCGAACCATGCGCCTGGCCACGGATTCATCGCGCGTACGCGACGCTCCAAGTCAACCGCAGTACATGCGAAATTTAATAAGCCGTCTCCTTTCTGTAACATTGGCGCATACGTGAAACCCTCTGCGGGCTGGGGAATAGGAGTGATTTTTCCAGATAAATATTCGGGCAGGGTCTCGATGAGCAAGTCCGCTCCCAGCGTGGATAATGTCTGTGAAACAGAACCAGCTGTATCCTCAGGTCTGATGCGGATGGACTTCCATGCCAGCATGGGACCTGTGTCGAGTCCCGCATCCATCTGCATGATCGTCACACCCGTTTCTTCATCCCCATGTAAGATCGCGGCATTAATGGGCGCCGCGCCGCGCCAGCGGGGAAGCAATGAAGCGTGCACGTTAATGCACCCGTAGCGCGGCATATCCAAAATATCCCTTTTTAGGATCTGTCCAAATGCCGCAACAACAATGAGGTCAGGATTCCATTCTTGAAGTTGGGCTGTTGCCTCACGCAATTTTTCTGGCTGTACAACTGGAATATTTAATTCAAGCGCCAGAGACTTTCACGGGCGGCGACTTCAATTCACGCCCGCGACCTGAGGCGCGATCTGGTTGTGTGACCACACCAACCACTTGATAAGGTCGCACAGCGGCCAGTGCAGAAAGGCTTGGCAACGCAAAATCAGGCGAACCCATGAACACAACACGAATGGTCATAAACCAATTTTACCGCTTGTTGCATAAACCATGAAACTTTCTGGAAGAAATTACGAGCAACAATCACTCCTCTAATTTAGTTATTCATGCGGCACTTTGTAGCATACCAGTACTCCTGGATGCATGTATCTGTTGCATGATAGTAGGATTGGTTGTAAAATACTGCAAACCCAAAACCAACTTACCTGGAGGAATAAACTATGTCTCAAGAACCAATGCCATCAGATATCACAAGTGACGATAAATTGTGGGCCATGTTAGCTTACCTGCCATTCATTGGTTGGATCATAGCAATTGTAGCCCTTTTGATGGAAGACAAGAAAAACCGCCCCTACATTAAATTTAACGCGATTCAAGCATTAGTTGTCGCCATCTTGTTATCCATTCTTTCAACAATAACCTGTGGCTTTGGTACAGTCCTTTTCCTTATCATGCTTTGGTGGGCTTACCAGGCATATCAGGGTCAGGATGTAAAGATCCCATTGATCAGCGATTTCATTCGTAATCAAGGCTGGGCGTAGGTCTTCCCTGCTTTCAAAAAATCCCATCTCTTGTAAAGAGATGGGATTTTTTGTTTCAGACCAAACTACGGAACACTTCCCGCCAGATCAGAACCTAGCCGTATCTCAATATCAACAGTTGAGGCAGGATCAGGGTTAAATTTTATTTGCGTGTGCGAAATCCCAAAAGTTTCCTGCAAATATTTCAATGTGTAAAGCTTGGGACCATAGACGACCACAACAGTTGAATTGTATACTTCATTCGCTGCGCCAACTTCGGTCACATTCATGCCCTGTGCCTGGAACCAGGCTCCTGCGCGTTGATCAAGTCCGGGGGTAAAAGTGCCGTCTACGATACGCACGCGCGCTTCTTCCGCCTGCATCAGAGAAACAGGATCACCCTGTGCCATGGGGCTGAGCGGTCCGCTCGTGGTAAATATCTCATCACGCAATACGCGAACTTTATCTGCAATCGGCTTCATGACGCTTGCAGCCTGACCGCCAAGCACCGTATTATCAAATGTCACCATGCTGGTATCTATGATGCCGGTTTTTATGCTCGACGGGTCAATATCCTTGCCAAGCATGGCTAATTTAATTGCATCTTCAAGCGCCATATTGGTGTGGATACCGCTGGAAAGTTCCGAGTACATTTGAGGCGCCTGCAGGATCAACGACGGAAATACTTCAGGATCAAATATTTTTTTCTGGAGGGCAAAGATCACCTGCTGCTGACGGCGGGAACGGTCAGTGTCGCCGCCTTCGGTTTTGCGGGTACGCGCGTAGGCTAATACCTTCCAGCCGCATAGCATGCGTTCACCGCCGGGTGTGATCACAACATGGTCTGTTCCAGAGCCCACCGGGTCTAGCACAAGTTTTTCTTCAGGGACAACGTAAATACAACCAAGACGATTAACCAAATCAGTGAATGTGTTGAAATCCACCTGTGCATAATACTGGACCGGGACACCCAATACCTGCTCCACAGTTTTCATGGCGAGACCAGCACCGCCGCCAGGCAACTGAGCGCCTTCGCCGCTGGAATATGCAGTGTTGATGCGGCTATATCCGAAGCCAGGGATGTTCACCCACAAGTCACGCGGGATGGACAACATGCCCGCCGTCTTTGTGAGTGGATCAATCGTAAACAAGATCATCGTATCTGAGCGCGGCGGGCCTTCATTAGCCTGCCAATCACGATAATCCAATCCGATGAACAAAATATTAATACGGCTGGCGCCGTCCCACGAAGGGGGCAAAGCGACCTCCGGGGCAGCTACCGGTGGAGCAGGCAAAACAGCTTCGGTCGCAATTGGCGTACCTTCAGGGTTAAATTGAGCGGGAATATTCGAAACGCCGCTGCAATTGGCGGGCGCCTGGCCCGGTAAATCAGTCAAATTCCAACATGCGGTGAAATTGCGTGCAAAAACAAACGCAAAAATTCCCAAAAACAGTGCCACTCCCCAAAATATTATTGGCCCAATTGCTGAGCGGCCAAATTTAGGAAACTTTATTTTCTTCAAAAATTCAAATCTATTCATTCTTTGTTGTACCTCAAGGCTTAATATATACCATATTAAGCCCAAGTCGATTTAAGCCTTCATGCGCCAAATATTGCACAGTGCAGATTCCTCGCAGATTTCAAACAGCTGCAGATGCCGCCCGTCGGCGCTTCCTGCGTCGACCCAGGCAAATTCAACACCAAATGGCTTCTATTTTCGCGAGAGCATCTCCTGCCAACCCCGCTGTGAGAGTATCTCCATCCGCGAGGGTCTTACTGCATTTCTATTTGGCGGGAGGCGGGACGGGAAGTGCGTCCTGAGCGGTGTTGACCCATTTATCCCCTTCGTCGATCAACATCACGGGGATGTCATCTACGATCGGATATTTGCGCCCACAATCCTGACAAACGAGCCATGCATCTTTGTGCAATACGAGCAAACCATCTTTTTCGCGCACGCAATTGGGGCATCGTAAAATTTCAAGCAGTTCTGAACTGACCATGTAATCTCCTATATTTTTTCTGCAAAAGATTGTACCATTTGACTGTGGAATTCATCAGCTTGCTGATCGGGTGGCAGAAAATCCGTCAGAAGGCTGATCAAACTCAGGTTTATGTATTGGGCGACAAGCAGAGGTCGTTTCTTCTGGCCGTCTTTTTGGGGTCCTCTGTACCGGGGCCATATTCACAAATCGCCGCCCACGGTTGATAGTGTGTTTGGAATTCATCAGTGAAGTAGATCTGACCCGCACGCCAAACGGTGCGCGTCACATTTACATCCGCGCCTTGCGCAGGATAATCGATCTGTTTAATTTGGTCGGCTTTCAACTCCGGGTTCTCTTCGAAGATCGGGGCTGGCGGAGGCACAACATTGGTTGGCCCTGTCGTTTCCCAGGTGACACTGCGGCCATCGGGGGTGGAATATAGCTTCCAGGTGAGCGTCCGCGCATCCACATTGACAACAGTATCCATCAATATCCAGTAGGGTGTGTCGTTGGTAAATTTAAAATCCACGAGCGGGAAGTATACAGTCGCATCCAACCCAGCCAGATCAGGATCGACATTGTTGCTGGCATCCTTTTCATAATAGGAAACGCGGTAGGCGTGGGAATATCGCTCCACGACAGGAAAGCCCGCATTAAATACGGTTCGGAAGAGTGTAGTACTTACCTGACACACCCCTCCGCCGACGCCTTTGATGGTGCGTCCGCCATAAATAATGAGCGCCTCTGCAAAACCGTTTTCAAGGCTGACATCGCCAAGCACATTGCCCATTGAGAAGGTTTCACCTGGAGCCACCAGCACACCATGAAATTGTTCCGACGCCGCAACAATATTTTGAATCCGCTCATTACTCGAGCCATAAAAGTAGGTCGTATAGGATATTATCTCCTGTGTAATACCCAACTCTGAACCTGTGGCTGTATCCACAACGGCTGGCTGTTGTTCTCCAACAACAACAGCAACAGTGTGTTCGCCGCGTAAAAGCGCATCATTAATAGCGGTAATGCTGGCTTCCACATCCATCACACGGCCTACACTGGAGGCTTTAATCGGTTCGATCTGACCAGTTGCACTATTGAAAATAAAGCGCGCACTTGCAGGTTGACGATCTACATAGACCTTAAGTTCGTTCAAGGAGGATCGCAATATCTCCTGGTCAAGTCCGACTTGCATCTCTGCTTTGCCGTTATTCTCCACAACATTCACCTTGATCATGTTCGCGATGACTGGGATATCATACGTCCACGGGCCAGGGTCACCGTCGCGATAGTTTGGCACAGTAATGGTCAACGGCTGACTGAGAATACGTCGCGCGGCATCTGCCTGAGAGGAGACATCCAGCAGTTTTGGCGCGGCCTCCTGAATAACAAGAGCCACTTCCCCATCGCGGAAGGATTGCAATTGCGCCCCGAGGTAGATCAGGGTTGCGTCGAGGTTGAGCAAACGTCCCACCTGACCGGGTTGCGCGACCACATTCGTGCCGTCAAGATGCAGGTTTGCTTCCACAACAGGTTGGTCAACTTGAGAGGCAATATTTTGTAAATAGGAGTATGCCACCCGTTGATCAAAAATCAGCACAGGCGGAACATCAGCACCAAGTCCACCCGCCCTAACCTGGCCTGCAAGCGCGCCGAACAATCCGCCGGAACGCCCATATTTATAGGCTGCCAATGCGCTTGCAGATGGGTCGAACACCATGCCCAATTCCGCAGGAGACGCAACCCAAGCCTGGTCTGCGGCGCGAAATAATATTTTTCCAGTAATTGGAAACGAGAGAGTTTGAACTCAATTTAAGTGCGGCGTCATTTGGGGAGAGGCCGGAAATATCCACGCCTGCAACTGAGACACCGGGGAAAATTCGGCCCGCATACAATAATTGATAACCGAGTGTCCATGTAATGATAATGGCGAAAAAGAGCATAAATCCGCCAATGAGTGCGGCGAGAATCTGCTTTGGTAAATTACGCCTGGAAATATATGCTGTGGTCATACAAAGGATTATAACGAAAAAATCCATTTTGTTTGCAGCGTTAAAATAAGTTTTGGATGAGTAAATAGGGCAGCGCCAACCAGAATCGGGATACACAAAGGAAGTAAGGCATAGACTATAATCCAAATATGAAACGCGCATCGAAATCATCCAGCATTCATTTTCAAAACGAAAAATTTACACTCATTCATGATGATGTTTTGACGACATCCAGCGTGGATGACAACAGCATAGATCTGGTAATCACATCCCCGCCTTACAATGTGGATATTCAATACAATTCGCATAAAGACGATGTGTCTTACGCAGATTATCTGGAATTCAGCAAAAAATGGATGGCGCGCTGTTTCGCGTGGTTAAAAGAGGATGGGCGTTTTTGCCTGAATGTTCCGCTTGATAAGAACAAGGGCGGCCAGCAAAGCGTCGGCGCGGACCTGACAACGATTGCGAAGGAAGTCGGGTTTCATTACCACTCCACGATCGTTTGGAACGAAGGAAACATTTCGCGCAGAACGGCATGGGGTTCATGGAAAAGCGCGTCTGCCCCATACGTGATCGCGCCTGTTGAGTTGATCGTGGTGCTTTACAAAGACAAGTGGAAAAAAACAAGCGGCAGCAAGATCTCTGATATCGAAAGAAATGAATTTATGGATTGGACTAACGGCTTGTGGGCATTCAACGGTGAAAGCAAAAAGCGGATCGGTCACCCCGCGCCTTTCCCGATTGAATTGCCGCGCAGATGCATCAAACTTTTTAGTTATGTGGATGACGTTGTATTAGACCCGTTCAGCGGAAGCGGCACGACATTGATCGCGGCAGTATCAAATAACCGAAAAGGCATTGGCATTGATGTGGATCGCAAATATTGTGAACTCGCACGCAAACGCATTTTAGAAAGCCCTGAGCCGCTGCAGGTGGAAATACCGAAGAAAAAAGTTATTAAGAAAAAAACAACCGCAGATGAACATGAATAAACATTGATTTGGGATGAAACAATGCAGAGCACTAATTCCCGCAACCGCTTCGACAAAAAAGACTCGCTTGAATTAGGCGAAAAAGCCGAAGGATTATTTGTGGAAATGGCGCGTCAAACAGGGTGGCAGATTTCGCCTTCATCCAAAGATGAAAACATTGACGAGCATTGGGATTTTCACCTATCAAAAGAGGCGGAAAATTTCAAAGTTGAAGTGAAAAGCGCCAAACGCATACACAGGAATGATAGTGGAATACAATTTGAATATACCTGGGTGGAAATACATGGCGTTCGTCCAAAAGATACGGGCTGGCTGTTCGGCAAAGCGGACTTGATCGCATTTGAAAAGGAATCCTCTTTCATCTTCGTCAAAAGGCTGGACTTGCTGGCGGTGATCAACAAAAAAGTAAACCTGGTCGCCAAAGTGCACGATCCAAAAGATGCGCTATATAAAATTTACACCCGCGATGGACGCAAGGATAAGTTAACCCTGCTTCGCACCAGCGACATTGAAGAAATAAAGTTTATGGAATGGGAAAAGGGCAATGGTAAACGTAAACAGCTATGAAAAACTTTCTCGCAACCTCGTTCACCCTGATCTTCCTGCTGACAGCCTGCACACTCCCCTCCGCCGCACCCGTTGATGCGCCTGACGCTGCTCCAACCACGACACCCACAACGCTCCCCACTGGCACGCCAATCCCTACTCTTGCTCCTCCGACTGAAACTTCGGTACCAACATCCATCCCGCCGACCATCCCGCCCACAGCTATTCCTATTGTAGAAAGCCTCGATGCCACCGTCACCGCAGATTTGCTTAGCTGTCGTTATGGACCTGGTTCGGAATATTTGTATCTATATGGCTTGAAAAAAGGCGCGAACATTCAACTCATCGGACGGACAGATGGAAACAACTGGGTCATGGTGAAGGGTAAAAATCTGTGCTGGGTCAATGCAAAATTCATCGAAATCAAAGGCGACCCGCAAACTTTGCAGGTCGTGTACCCTGATGGGTATAAACTTCCCGTTTCACCCTATTATTCCGCTCCCATCGTATTGAGCGCAGTCCGTGACAAAAACAACAGCAACATGGTCACAGTCGAATGGACGGATATCACCTTGCGCGCTGGCGATGAAGAAGACGAAAACATGTTCATCTACCTCATTGAGGTTTGGCGCTGCGAGGGCGGCAAGATGATCTTCGATCCGCTCGCATCCAACTACCCCGAGGTGAAGTTTGTGGACGAAGCAGGCTGCGACGTCCCGTCACATGGGCGAGTCTTCTTTCAAGAGAAACATGGTTTTGCGGGGCCTGCTGAAATCCCCTGGCCTGCACAGTAATAATCTCATGTCATTTTCGACTCGACATCGAGAAGAATTTCCACAATACTGGGTAAAACAACATGCTTGAAAATCTAAAAAAAGTTTATAACGAATTTCCCCGCCTGTTTTGGATCGTCGTCGGCACACGCTTTGTGGATGCGTTCGGCAGTACATTGCTTTTCCCTTTTTTTGCGCTGTATATCACACAGAGATTCGGCGTTGGCATGACTCAAGCTGGTGTGCTGTTGGGCATGTCCTCCTTCTTTGGCCTGATCGGGAGCATGGCAGGCGGCGCCCTGGCAGATAAATTTGGACGCAGACAGTTGATCCTTTTTGGGCTGATCTTCAGTGCCATCAGCAGTCTTTCGTTGGGGCTGGCAAATGATATACGAGTGTTATATCCATTGATCATTATTGTCGGCCTGCTTTCTCATGTGGCAGGACCAGCGTACGAGGCCATGCTGGTGGATATTCTCCCAGAAGAAAAAAGGCAGGAAGGCTATGCAATTCTACGCATCGTCTTCAATTTCGCATGGATTTTCGGAACAGCCCTGGGTGGGTTGATCGCATCCCGCTCTTTCTTTGCATTATTCGTGATCGATTCCATCATTAGCTGCATTGTCGCGGCGTTGATCTACCGTCTGCTTCCAGAGACCAGCCCCCAGATTAAAGAAAAGAAGCGGGGGGATGAAGAATCGCTTTGGCAAACTGTTCTAGGGCTATCGAGTCGTTTTAAAAGATCTGGCATTTGTCGCATTCACTTTGGCGGGCATGCTGGCATTGATGGTTTATCAACAACAATACAGCACACTGGCAGTTTATATGCGTGATGTTCATGGAATAAACAGTCAGGGATTTGGCGCGATCCTTTCGATCACCGGGCTGGAGGTGGTGCTCTTTCAGTTTTGGATCAGCCGAACCATTAACCGCCGCCCCGCCTTTTTGATGATGGCGGTTTCCACACTTGTCTTTGCAATTGGATTCTTCATGTATGGAGTGGTCTCAAGTTTTACATTATTCATCGTTGCCGCAGTGATCGTGTGCCTGGGAGAGATGCTATTTTTCCCAACAAGCTCAGCACTCGCCGCAAGTTTTGCCCCTGAAGACATGCGCGGACGGTATATGGCTGTCTCAGGCTTGGTATGGTCGATCCCTGCCACGGTTGGTCCTGCCGCCGCAGGAGTTATCATGGACAATTACAACCCGAATTTGGTCTGGTATATTGGCGGGGTTATTTGCATTATTTCAGGGATCGGATATTACGCTCTGCATCTGAAACTTGGAGGTCAACAGCGCTTCGCTCCCCCGCCATTGGAAACAGAAGTAGAAGCAATAGCATAGCGACAGCAAAGAAAAAAGCCCCAACATCATGTTGGGGCTTTTTTTGGCTCCTGGCCGAGGACTTGAACCTCGAACCTAGCGGTTAACAGCCGCTCGCTCTGCCGATTGAGCTAGCCAGGAATGCGAGCGAGATTATACGGATAACATCGGGTAATGTCAAGTAGGAAATTGCATTTGTTAGCCCAAAGCTAAAATATCCCCTTCGCAGGAACTGGCACAGATTGATAATCGCCGCATGTGTCTCGACAGGCTCGATAACCAGACGGACTTTTTTTATATACCCGCAATCCCCGCCTTCTTATTAAATCCATTCCATGCACTGGCATTCAAGAACTTTTTGCGTGCAGGGATCTGCTCCACTCGCTTGAGCCAGTCTGCTTCGGCTTGGGCAGCTTCCTGGAAACATTGGGCTGAAAAGTCTGCGCGCTCTTCGGCGGAGGCATTGGATAAACTCAATGCACCTTGTATGAATTTAGTTTCCAGTTCGTCGCGGTCATTGGCGTAGGCTTTGAGCCTTTCGGGATAGTTTAGCAATGTGGCGCGGTGCAGGCGTTCGTGAGTCCAAAACAAGGAGGAAGAGTTTGCTTGGGCTGTGGGAACAGTACTGAGCGCAGTCGAAGTGCCGAGCACAGTCGAAGCAGTGTCCATCCACAGCGGTTTGAAAATGCTCGTACACGGAGCAGATGTTCCAGTGGCGAAAATGATCGGCGTGTTCCCATCCAAATAAACGACCATCGAGGCAGTGCTCTGGCTGATATGAATAGGACCAAAGCCAGCGTGCATGCATACGTCCACAGAGGTCAGGCTGGTGGTCTGCGGGTCAAAGTTTTCGTCGTTGTGATGGCGAAGTGTGCCCATCATGGATGGGAGGTTGAAATTGCCTTTCTGCTGTTGAAGCAGATTGATGGTTGTTGCGCGGCGCACGCGCCCCTTGCCGAAGTTTGTGAAAATAAAATCGGAATAATCGTTTGCGTAATTGAATTGCTGGGCTGATTTTGAAAACCCTTTTTGCATAGCCAGTTCAACAAGTTTGGGCGAAGCCATATCCCATTGATTGCCAAGCGTGAGGCAGTTTGAAATGGAATACACATCCTTCACCTGACGCGCCGCCCACTGCCTATCCACAGTTTCAAGCACCCAGGCATCGTCTGCGTTGGCCATCAGGAAACTGTTGTGATAGTACATGCTTTCGCCGTCCGAAGCGCAATTGCCGCCCTGGCCGAAGATCTCCAGCAGGTCAATGATCACCTGCAAGGCTTCACGCGGCGTCACAGCCCGTTCAAGCGCAGCGCGCAGCAGATCCATGCCGAGCAGCGCAGGTTCCTTGTTTGCAGGGATTTTGGAATAAACCGCTTCGTTACCGATCACAAGTCCGTGTTCGTTGACCCCTATCTCCGCGCCCCACATCCAATAAGGTTTGGATAAAAGAACGGCATGAGTTTTTTCGACCTGTGGAATTTCAATGTAGGTGCATTTGACCTGGCTATTGGCTGGATACTTTGCAGCGGGAAAGTAAGCGAGATGCTGACCCTCGTTCGGCGGACGATCTGAATTCTTGCCAAAGATGGCAATACCGTTGGAAGTGGCGAGTTTAGTTGCAATGAGCGTGTCACACATGGGCTGCTCCTTTGTTTTGCAAAGTATAGCATAAGGAATGTCTAAAACAATGGGTTAAAGAGCATCACCACAGAGAGCACAAAAAGCACAGAGAAAAAACTTTAAAAATCTCTGTGCACTCCGAGTTCTCTGTGGTTAAATCTTTTAGCAAATCTACTTCTGCCTTACCCCGCCAGTTTCAAGTAAACCGTAAATATAGTCCCCTGATTCAACTCACTTTTGACCTCTATCCTTCCGCCTAATTCATCCACGATGGATTTGACGATATACAGCCCCACGCCGCTGCCTGGGATCTCGGCTACGGTAACATTTCTGCCGCGATAGAAGCGCTCGAACAGATGCGGTTGGGCGTCAGACGGGATGCCCAGCCCATGATCGATGACAGAGATACGCGCCTCCCGCTCCGCGTCACTTTTAGTTGCCACCACCTCGACGGTTTTTCCTTCGGGTGAGAATTTCACGGCGTTATTGATGAGATTGATGAACACCTGTGACAAGCCGCCCACATCGCCTAAAACATTGAGGATCGCCAAATCTGTATCCAGCTTTATGGAAATATTGCGTATGCTCGCCATTGCCTTTATAGCCTGTGCCGATTCTCTCAGCACAGGGATCAAATCCATCGGAGCAGATTCAAGTTTCATATTTCCGCTTTCGAGGCGCCCTGCAAGCAGCAATTGATTAATTAAATTCTTCTGGCGGGTCAACTCGCGCATCAAAGTGCTCAGATATTCCGCCATCTCTTCCTGAGTGCCGCCAAGTTGTAATAACTCGGTCATCAAGATCGCAGAGGTCAATGGAGTTCGTAATTCATGCGAAGCGCGGTTGATAAAGTCGGATTTCATCTGATCCAAACGCGCCTGCTCGGTAATATCGCGCACGATGATCAAGGCTTCCTCCGCGCTGATGGGATGCAAACGCGCTTCAAAAACCTGTTCATGGTTTGGCAAATTAAACCCATACACCCAGTGAGAAGCAACAAAAGCACCTTGCGACTCTGTTTCCAGGATCATGTTCACCACATCTGCGGGCCAAAGCTCGGAGAGTTTCATCCCGATCACCGACTCACGCGGCACATACAGGGGATGACTCGGGTGCGCGTTATAGTCGAGAATCTGTCCCGTAAGATCAGTGCGCAGCAACAGATCAGGCAAAGCGTCCACAATGATACGGTTTCGCGTCTCACTCAGGCGGATGGTCTTTTCATAATGCATCCGCTCCAGCGCCGCACCGATCAAATTGGCGGTTGTCTGCACGGTATCAAATTCAGTGGACAGCCAGGATAATTGGTTCTGTTTATCGAACAAGGCAAGAAATCCCCAGGAACCCAGTGTGCCTTGAATTGGAATCACTAGAATGGAAACAGGGGGCATTTCCGCAGGCTTTGCGTCAAGTTGTATATCCGTCACCGAAAATACATGTGTGGGATTCTCGCGGATCGAATCAAGGAACGGCGCAAGCGCAGAGGTTATATCGAAACCAGTTGTGTCAAAACTCACCCACTGGGCTTGAATCTTTATGGAAGGCACATGAATATCAAAGAGCGCGCAGCAAAATACATCCACCGCATAGCCCAGTGACTCCAATACTTCGGGGATCTTTGTTTCAATATTGGAGGAACGGAACAGTCCCGCCGTCACTTCGCCGATCACCGAAAGCGCACGCATATGCCGCTTTAGGCTTATTTCAGACTGTTTGCGCTCGGAAATATCGCGTGCCAGCATTTGAATGTAAGCGGGCAATCCAGAAGCATTATGCACAACGGACATGCTCAACTCGACAGGGAGCATGGAGCCGTTTTTTTTCTTTAACGTATACTCTGACAAGCTCAAACGCTTCTCAAGCAAAATCTCCTGTTCGTGAGAATCTGCAAGGAGCATGATCTCCTCCACAGGCAATCCCAGTAATTGATATTCTTCATAACCGAGCAGTTGCAAAGCCTGTTGGTTGGCAGTGATGAACTTGAAATCAAGCCCAATAATGAACACACATTCCCCAGTTTGTTCAAACAAAGCGCGATAATCAAGTTCTGCTCCCAGCTTATTTTTTCCGCTGGCTTGCACTTTGACATCAACGGGAAGCTTGCTCAAGGGAATGGTTTTCTCATCCATAAGTCAAATCTTCCGGCCGCAAGTCGGGCAAAGTGGCAAGCACATAACAACCCGACTCGGAGTCCATAATTTTTACGTCGCCGCCCAAGCTGGAAAACACTGCGCGGGCAATCGTCAAACCAACACCCAGACCTTGATACTCGCGTCCGTCCCCCTTGCTGACCTGATAAAAACGCTCGAAGACTTTTTCGCGCAAGCCAACGGGGATACCAAATCCTTCATTCTGTATCGTAATTATTGCACCGCCGTTCTCGCTCGGCTTGATGACTAATTTCACCGCAGCGCGCTGCGGGCTAAACTTGAAAGCATTATCCAACAAATGTACCAATGCCTGGGTAAACTCACGGCGGGGAGCTTTGATCACTCCGCTTGAATCAATGTCATGGACAAAATTCAACCCTTTTAGTTCATAACGTACCAGTCTTCTTCTGATAGGCATAAGGATATGGTGTTCGACATCGATCGTCTGACGAATTAGGTTCAGGTTGTTCTGATCAATATTCGACAAAAGGATGATGTCTGCCACCACTGTTTCCAAACGATCGGCGCTGGAATGGGCTACGCGAAGGAACTCATTTTGTTCCTCTGGAGATTTAAACTTATTATTAACCACCACATCGAGGGACATCATGACATTCCCCAGCGGTGTGCGCAACTCGTGGCTGAAATTCTGTAAAACCTCCCTGCGAAGTTTCTCCACCTCATCCTGAGCGGCTTGCTTCCCTTGTTTGCGCCCACGTTCCTGTTCAGTCTCTACACGGCGCAAAACCGCTTCAATGCGCGCCATCAATTCCTCGGTGACAAATGGTTTCGTCACATAATCATCCGCGCCGTTACGAATGCCAGCCACCCGATCTTCATTACCAGTGCGTGCAGTGAGAAAAATAAAAGGGATGGACGCCAGCAAAGGGTCCTCGCTCATTTGTTGCTTCATTTCAAAACCATTCAAGTCGGGCATCATTACATCTGACAGGATCAGATCAGGCATGGATTGCCTCGCCTTGATGAATCCATCATCGCCATTCACAGCAGTGACAACACTGTATCCATATCGTTTAATCGTCGCGGCAAGACCCAAACGAATGGCAGGTTCATCATCTACTACAAGAATGGTAAATTTATTTTCTTCCACAAATTCCTCTTCACGGGATACTTTTATTGATAGGACTTCATTATCCCCGCATCACCCAAGATTATCATTGTAAAGGCATGACAATTTTCAACCCAGACCTGACAGGTTTCATTGTGAGACTGGTTAATCAAGTCCTTTGTGGAAACCTGTCAGGTCTATATACCCGTTATAATGGGAGCATGTTTATAGATCAAGTTAATATCCACGTAAAATCAGGTAAAGGCGGCGACGGCATGGTGCACTTCCGCCGCGAGAAGTTTGTACCCCTTGGCGGACCAGACGGCGGCGACGGCGGACGGGGCGGCAACGTCATCTTCGAGGTGAAAGCCACTCTCAATACACTCTCCGCGTTTCGAAAGAATGAAAAGTTTGCGGCAGAACCAGGCAAAAAAGGCGGCGGCTCCGAAATGACCGGGCGCGGCGGAAAAGACCTTATTATCTACATCCCGCCAGGCACCGTAATTTATGATGCGGAAACAGGCGCGCTTCTCGGTGACCTGACCACTGCCGGCCAGCAATTGTTGGTTTGCAAAGGCGGGCGCGGCGGACTCGGCAACCAGCATTACGCCACCTCGCGCAACCAGGCTCCGCGCATGGCTGAACGCGGCGAACCACACGAAGAGAAACTCCTGCGCCTCGAGCTCAAACTCATCGCCGATATTGGCATTATTGGCTTGCCCAATGCGGGCAAATCCACTTTACTTGCGGCGCTGACGAATGCCAAGCCAAAGATCGGCGATTATCCATTCACCACCCTGGAACCAAACCTCGGCGTGGCAAATATCGACGATGACACCACCGTTGTCATGGCAGATATTCCAGGCTTGATCGAAGGCGCAGCGGAAGGCGCAGGCCTCGGGACACGACTTCCTACGTCACATCCAACGCACCCGCGTGCTGATCCACATGATCGACGGGCTTGGCTGAAGATCCGCTCGCAGACTTTAGCCAGATCAACAACGAACTGTCACTTTTTGACCCCAAACTCGGGATCAAACCACAGATCGTGGTACTCAACAAAATAGACCAGCCCGATGTGCAGGAACGGCTGAAAGCCATCAAGGCAAGTTTCAAAAAACAAAAAGTGGAATTGATCACAGCCTCGGCAATGGCACGCACCAATACGCGCGACATCCTGATCGCAGCGTATCGAAAACTTGGCGAAATTCCAGTTGAAGAGTTGGATGAGACCCTCCCTGTGTATAAACCCGAAGTTGACCCGAACCAGTTCGAGGTCACCCAGGAAGATACCGACAAGTGGAGGATCACGGGCGTTGCCATCGAACGGTCAGCCAAGATGACCTACTGGGAGCATGATGGCTCCATCCGCAGGTTCCAAAAACTTATGGAAAGACTCGGCGTGGATAAAGCCCTTCGTGAAGCAGGCATTCAGGAAGGCGACACCGTTTTTGTGGGTAATTTTGAATTGGAGTGGAAGGATTAATTCAGAGGAAATCCATGTTGTCAAAAGCAAATCCCAAGCAAAGTGCGCTGGTGATCGGTCTCATCATATTTGGAATCCTGCTCACCATTTTCTTTGGGATGCGCGCATTCCATGCCTTTAAAAGAATTGATGGGTATCGCCCCCCGCCGCCCGGGAAAGTTGAAACCGATGTCGAACTGATCCGCGATTGGATGACGGTCTCCTTCATAGCAAGAATGTATCGCGTCCCTGAAAAAGACATCTTCGAAGCGCTCGATATCCCTCCACAGGGAAAGCACGAAAAAAGCTTGAAAGATTTGAATAAGGATTACTACCCAGCTAAGGATGGATATGTGATGGATACGGTCAAGGCGACGATCCTTGCGCATCAAACCCCGCTGCCGCCTGACTCTGCACCCGCAACAGTTTCCCCGCCGACAGCGCCCGCCGCGCCGTAGCCTCTCACATGGCTGAATTTCTTCTCACACAAATCATTAATTTCGGCGCACCATTAATAGGGTTGATCCTCTTACTCGGCGCGCTTGGTTTCCCTGTTGGCGCTTCAGTGGTAGTGATCGCTGCAGGCGCATTTAGCCAGCAAGGCTTTCTAAATTGGCAGAATGCAATATTGATCGGTTTGGTTGGAGCAGTCATTGGGGATTCGCTGAGTTACGGCATAGGACATTTTGCAAAAGGCTGGACAGAGCAACGTTTCGGAAATTCCCCAACGTGGAACAATGCCAGTCAGTCATTCCAAAAGCGCGCAGGGCTGGCAGTCTTTTTCACACGCTGGCTCATGACAACCATCGCCATCCCCGTAAATTTGATCGCGGGCGGAACAGGATATAAATTCTCCCACTTCCTGTTCTACGATGTGCTCGGCGAGCTCACCTGGATTCTGCTGTACGGCGGGCTAGGGTATTGGTTTGGCAGTGAATGGGAATTAGTCTATGAATTTATCAGTAACTTTGGCTGGCTGATCGTGGGCCTGGTCATCTTTGGCTTTGGCATTAAGCAGGCATGGAATTGGAGGGAAAAGAAAAAACTGGCTTCGAACTCCTCAAAAGAGCCAAGATTAGGTAAATCAAAACGGGACTGTTTGAGCAGTCCCGTTTTTTTATCTCAAGTACAACCAATTCAACTCGCGCAATCTTCCTGACAGGTCATCATGTATATCATCCTCTTCTATTCGCCATTCCCAATTGCCGCCCAGTCGGCTTGGGAAGTTCATGCGGGCTTCGCCGCCGCAATTCAATATGTCTTGCATGGGCGTGACAACAATATCTGCAACCGAACCCCACACTGCGCGGATCAGATCCCAGGCAAAATCTCTGCCATCCACACGCAGGTAGCGTTGAGCGAATTCACGCTCATGCGGCTCAGCTGCCGCAAACCACCCAAGCGAGGTATTGTTATCATGCGTGCCAGTATAAGCCACACAATTGGGAACATAATTATGCGGAAGGAATGGGTTATCAGGCCCTGTAAATGCAAACTGCAATACTTTCATACCGGGCAGATTGAAAGCCTCAAGCAATTCAATAACATCGGGTGTCACCAAACCCAAATCCTCTGCAATAAAGGGCAGACCCGTGCCAGGGGTGATCAAGCCATCGCCAAGATATTTATCAATGGCGTAGAACAGGTCTTTGCCAGGGCCAGTTACCCAGCGGCCAAGTTCGGCAGTTTTATGAGAGGCAGGGATTTCATAATAACCCGCAAAACCACGGAAGTGGTCAAAACGCAAAATATCGAAAACTTTTAAGGAAGAGCGCACACGTGAGAGCCACCATGCGTAGCCATCTTTTTTATGCACTTCCCAATTATAGAGCGGATTGCCCCATAGCTGTCCCTCGGTTGAAAATATATCAGGTGGGACGCCAGCCACAACCGTTGGGTTGCCCGCTTTATCCATAAAAAACAATTCGGGATGCGCCCAGACATCCGCTGAGTCGTTGGCGACAAAAATGGGAATATCACCAATGATCTGAATGCCGCGTTCGTTTGCATACGCGCGCAGCTTAGTCCACTGGCGGAAAAATAGGAATTGATAAAAGGCGTAGCGCGTGACAGTTTCAGCAAGCTCTTTCTGCGCATTACGTAACGCAGTCTTCTTGCGAGACCTCAGCGGGTCGGGCCAACCGCTCCACGAACCGCCGCCGTTGGATTCTTTCAATGCCATGAATAGAGTGTAGTCATCGAGCCAGGAGGCATTTTCAGCACAGAAATAATCAAAGGCTGGGCGCAAATGTTCGGGGTGAGATTGGTAGGTGGAAAATGCTTTTTGGAGCAGATCAAGCTTTTTGGGGATGACCATGCCAAAGTCCACGTGAGAGGCGGGCAGGTCTTTCATCGCATCCAAATCAGCTTGAGTCAGCAGCCCATCGGCAAGCAAGTCATCGGGGCTGATCAAATATGGATTGCCCGCAAATGCGGAAAAACATTGATAAGGCGAATCGCCGTAACCCGTGGGTCCAAGCGGAAGCACCTGCCAGAGTTTGCATCCAGTGGATGAAAGCCAGTCGACAAAACGAAATGCCTGCGGGCCGAGGTCACCGATACCGTAGGGGCTTGGCAGGCTGGAGGGATGAAGGAGAATGCCAGAGGAGCGTTTGAATGTCATGATTTGATGATGGATTGGTAGAGTTCGAGATATTTTTTCGCAGAATTTTCCCAGGAGAAATCCTGAGCCATGCCCGCGCGTTGAATTGCCTGCCATTTTTCGCGCTCGGCAAACACTTTGAATGCAGATTTGATCGCGGCAGTCAGCGCCATGTGATGAGCCTTTTCAAAGACAAAGCCTGTTACCCTATGCTTGACGGTGTCATTCAACCCGCCTGCAGCGCGCACAACAGGAACACAACCGTAACGCATGGCGATCATTTGCGAAAGTCCGCAGGGTTCGTAGCGCGAAGGCATTAGGAACATGTCTGAGCCTGCGTAAATTTGACGCGCAAGACCCGCATCATAACGGGTCTCAACTTTGACTCGCTGTGGATACAACGCCTGTAATTGCATTGCGGCCTCTTCCAGTTTGGGGTCACCTGTACCCAGAATGATGGCCTGCCAATTGGTACGCTTCATACTTTTTAGCGCCGCAAAGACAAGGTCAACACCTTTTTGCGTATCCATGCGGGACACCATTGCAAGCAAAGGCGTTTCAGGTTCGCATGGCAAACCAAGTCTTTCCTGCAACAAACTTTTATTTGCCGCTCGTTTTTCAAGGGTATAAATATCAAAATTAACACCCAAAGCAGGATCAATTGCGGGGTCAAATGAAACGGTATCCAATCCGTTTAAAATACCGCTGACGGTTTCACTGCGGGAGCGTAAAAAGTCATCCAACCCACAACCATATTCCTGTGTAAGTATTTCCCTGCCATAGGTTGGCGAGACAGCTACAATCGCATCTGAAGCCCATAACCCCAAAGGCAAAGGCATCACACGTGCCCAATCAGGCAAGTCAGTTTGCGCGAGTTTAACGCCATAATTTCCCAAAATAGCGGTTACATCTGGTCCCATGAATGGAAGGTTATGTAAAGTGATCACAGATGCCACATGGCGCGCGCCTTCCTCCCAACTTTTTGCAAGCGAACCATACATGCTCAATGCCGTGTGCCAGTCATTTCCATGGATAACATTAGGAAACCAGTTGATATGTCGCGATAATTCCAATGCGGCGAGAGAAAAGAAGGAGTATTTTTCCGCGTCTAAAACAGCGTTCAATGAATACACCGAGCCATTCGCGCTGATCGGCTCACCGCCGATAAAATAAACGGGCATGCCGTTCAATGATGTTTCAAATGCTTCAACCTGAATTTCAGCATTGCCATAGGCAAGCGAAAACATCCCCACGGGTTTTAGGTTATCCGCCTTTACTGCGGGGTGATACGGCAGCACAAGCCGTACATCCAGTTTTATGTCATCATTGGAAAGGGCGCGCAAGGCGCGCGGTAAAGAACCAGCAACATCACCCAGCCCGCCTACTTTTACAAAAGGCTCAGCTTCTGCGGCAAGAAAAAGTACGTTGATTGTTTGGGACATGCGGGCAATTGTACATCAAAAAAATAAAAACTTCCGAGGTTTTGAGACCTCGGAAGTTTAGGTGGGAGCCTGATGGGTTTCGAACCCACAACATCTTCCTCCACAGATAAGCGCTTATTAAAAGTTTGAAAGTTTAGCGCTCATGCCTTGCAGACATGGCGCTAACTAACCGAAGACCTGTCTCAATACTGTTCTCAACAGGTCTTCGGGCAAACCTCTTGTTATGGTGCTAATCGCTTTCTGAGGTCACTCCCATTAATTTGTTCATCACAGAGAACGGCTTGATCTTCTCTGGTTTCAAAACTCTTGTGTAAGTCTCAACCATGCGGATGTCATTCCATCGCCCGGCAAGTTGCACAAGTCTGGACGGCGCTCCGTTCTCTGTTGCAAGAGTAGCGAAGGTTCTTCGAAGTGCGTGAGGCGCAAAATGATCTATACCTGCCTTCCCACACATACGATCCATCAGCATCCTAAGCCCGTGGCGTGTCATTTTCTTGCCTGGCGTTTTTCCACCAGTCGAGACAAACAGAAACATGCAGTCGGGATCAGAAATATAAGGTCGCTGGGCGAGCCATTGAGCAATACAATGAGCCGTATACTCAAAGAAAACAGCCTCGCCCCATCTTCCTCCCTTTATTTTTACGTTGAGTCGATTATTTTTCAAATCCATTTTTCTCATATCGACGTTGCAAACCTCGGTCGCTCTCAAGCCAGTGTCGACCATCAAGGAAATGATTGCTAAATTCCGTATCCCAATTGTCGTGGAAGTGTCAATCGATGACAAGAGCGTCGTCAGTTCTGTCTCGTCTAGGGTTCGTTGCGGTCCAGCGTCTTCGCGCCGTATCTTCGTTTCTAAAATCGGGTGCGTGTCGCCATACTTGTTTCGATAGAACGCTTTTACCGCTGACACTGCATAATACTTCGCGCTTGACGACCAGTTCTTCGTCGCGACCCAATCTGCGATAGTTAGCTTGTCCGCAATCCTTGTGTCGACACCTTTGTCCGTGCAGTACCAATAAAACATGGAAATGTAATGACGGTAGTTCTTTGCCGATCCGTCGGAAAGCGTCGAAGTTCGTAAGAAGTCGTGTATCTCTATGTCAATCACCTTTACATCGTACATCAGAATTTGTTTCCTGTCAGTTCGTTGTCACAATACTCTTAAATTAAGCCCACCTATTCAGCCTGGCCCCAACTCTCCCTACAATAAAATTACCCGACGTTTTTTCCCTTTCTCAATTTGGAGTTATTATAAACATGAGGTTGCAATGACACATCGACACGACATTCAGACGCAAGAAGGTCTCGAAGACGCTATCGCGGAAGTCGATACCATCGAGGACGAAATCAACCTTCTCTCTTTGCGCTTACGGAAGCTCAAAGAAATCCTACATCTAACAAGGAAAGCGCCAGGCTCTTACAATCGCCGAGCAAAGCCACATGCCGACAAAGACAAAGATCAGACAGCCGAAAATAAAGACCGACTTTGACATGACCGATCCTGAGCGGGCATTCGTCACCTACTGGCGACAAATGCTTGGCGAACGACTAGCTCCCGCTTTTGACACTCGCTTCGATGCGGTTCGTAAACATCGTTTCGATTTTCAATGGTCAACTGCTAAGGTGGCAGTCGAAATTGAAGGCGGCGTATTTTCTGGCGGCAGACATACTCGTGGCAAAGGCTACGAAGATGATTGCGTCAAATATAATCTTGCTGCGAACTCTGGATGGATTGTCTTTCGCTTTACCCCGTCGATGCTAAGCCGTGATCCGTTCTCATGTATCGAGCTTGTCCATAAAAAAATTATTGAACGCCTGGGTATGGACTAACCAGGCGTCTATAAAGTTTATATCATAAACCCATAAACTCTTAGCTTTCATAACTGTTAGCTTTAGTCACCTCTTACTGCATGTATAAATGTCACTCCAAGTCACGAAGAATTGACGGCTCTCTGTGCCGACTGTCATCACCCAATCACGACGATCAAGCGCAGAGTGAACGCAGCACAATAAAAAAGCCCCGAATTTCTTCGGGGCTTTTTGCTGGCTGGTGAGGATTACAAATTGATCCGAACGTTCTTCAAGTTTCGAACGATACCGGAGGCGGACTCCCACTCGTAAAACGAAGGCTTCGCGATGTCATAAAGGTGCTGCTTCGGCTGCTTGGCTGCAACGAGACGGGCGAGACCTAAGATCGCCTTGCGTAAACCTTTGCGAGCCTTCTCGACTGTGAATTTCGTTCCTGCAACACGTTCGCTTTCCAGACGTTCGGCTTCGGCAATTTGAGCGGCAGCGGCGACGATTGCTTTCAACTGATTGCGGGCGATGCGGATTTCGGTTTCTGATTGTGACATGGTAGTGTCTCCTGTGGTCGTTCGATTTGATTACTACAATATTGTCCAGTCAAGACGATGGGGCGTCAACAGGCAAACTCCAACCTGTCGATCTCGATTGCCTTGAAGCTCATTTCTTTTTCCAGTCTTGATAAGAGACATGCGCCCACCAGATATAAAAGACGGCGGCGAAGCCAACAAACAAGACTGCTGAGGCGGCTAATAAGTTTCGATGTCATAATTACGATCTCCTTTGACATTACAAACGGCGTCGACCTCGAAACTTAAATAAAAACAAGCCCCGAATTTCTTCGGGGCTTTGCTGGTGCAGGTGGCTTACTTGAAGGCTTCAACCTGGTGTCTACAAAACACATGAGTGTTATGCGGTATCGTGATCGTCTCTTCTTTGCCTGAGCCGTTGAGCTTGGTCAACGGGACGAATGTCTGGATCGTGATCGACTTCGATCCTTTTACGATCTTGAAGCCTTGGGCGTTCCAACGCTTGAGCGTAAACCAATCGACGTAGGGCTGGCAACCGCAACCGTTCAGCATTCCGATGTTCTTCAAAATGAGGGCGTTCTCTTCGCTCGTGTGGCTGAAAGTCTGAGCGTCGGCGGCGGTCATGGCTGGGCGTCGTTTGAAGTCGTTGCGGCGCTTGCTGGTCTTCTTGCTGGCGGTCGCGATGGTGTGCTTGCCGACAAACTGCTGATTAGGTTCGAGGTCGAGGCTTGAAAATTTTGACATGGTAGTGTCTCCTTGTTCGGTCGTGTGATTTGATTACTATGCAATTGTCCTGTCATGAAGATAGGGCGTCAACAGGCAATAAAAAAAGCCTCGGCTCTTTTCGTGCTATTATTTCAATCGCCTGACTGTGCAACAACGCCGGGGCAGCTCTCTTAACGAGGGCTGCCCCGGCGATTTCTATTTTAAGGACATTATGACAAAATCAACTCCCTGGAAGTCTCGCATCGTCGATCATGGCGAAGTCGCTCCCGATCAACTGCTTGCCAATCCAAAGAACTTTCGCATTCATCCATCCATGCAGCAAGCGGCACTCGGCGGCAGCTTGAACACTCTCGGATGGATCTCCGAAGTAATCGTAAATCGAACAACTGGGCATCTTGTCGACGGGCATCTTCGCGTCGTGATGGCGCTTCGGAATAGTGAACCGTTCGTGCCTGTGACGTATGTCGAGCTTACAGAGCTTGAAGAGTCGCAGGCGCTTCTCTCTCTCGATCCAATCGCGGCGATGGCGTCAACCGACGCGGCGCAGCTTCAAGCCTTGCTCGACGCAGTTGGCGAGACTGCAACCGACGCGCAGGTCAAAGAGTTTCTCAAAGGTATGCAAGCCGAAGCTGACGAACTGGCAGAGTATGGCGGCGATGGCACACCAGCGGGCGAGAAGTCCGACGGCTCTCTGCTTGACCTTCTTTCAATCACGATCAGCAACCCAGTCCATCAGGTAAACGCGGGCGACGTCTGGACGATAGGCAATCACATATTAGTTTGCGCTCAAGTCATTTCTCAATGGCAATTATGGAAACCTTATCTTGACGGCGAAGACACTCTCTTCTGTCCTTATCCTGGTCCGTTCGTGCCGTTGACGTTAGCTGCCGAAAAGCGGGCGCTGCTCATGGTGCAGCCTGACGATTACGTTTGCGGTCACATCCTTGACCGTTGGGCGGAAGTCAAAGGCGAAGACACTATCAGGCGGGTCAAGTGACCGAAGTCAAAAAGACGGCTGGCACATGGCGAGACGTTCCACGCAATATCTATTTCCTGGCTGGCGGTCACGATCCTGACGTCCTTATGAACGACAAGGTGCAACCGAAGAGCCTTACTTCCTCTCTGACGTTGACATGGTAAAGCGATACGCTCAAGAGAACGGCTTGATCTATCCCTACCTGCTTATCGCTGTAAACGAGATCAATGCTCGGACTGAACAACACATGCAGGAACTTGCAGGTTCTGGCGCTCGCTGGTTCATTGACAGCGGAGTATTCAACCTTACAAATAATCACATGCGTCGGCATGGCATTTCGATGGATAAGGCGCTTGCGCTGGCTCCTGACGAGATTGACGGCTTCGACGCTCTGCTCAAGAGATATACCGACATCGTCTCGCGCTGGGGCGACAAGTGCTGGGGCTACATCGAACTCGATCAGGGCGGGCGCGAAAATAAAATCAAAACGCGGGCAATGCTTGAGGCTCAAGGACTGCGTCCGATCCCTGTTTACCATCCGTTCAATGACGGCTGGGATTACTTCGATTACCTGGCTCAAAACTATGACCGTATCTGCGTCGGTAACGTGGTGCAAGCCGACAGAGACACACGCAAGCGGCTCGTCGCAACTATGTGGGAACGTAAGCGCAAATATCCTGACCTCTGGATACATTTACTCGGCTACACACCAAACGAATTTCTCAATGCTTATCCGATTGACTCTGGCGACTCGTCTTCGTGGCTCAACGTCGTGCGCTGGTCGGGTATGCAAGAGCGAACCATGCTCAAGACCATCGGGGCGATGGATAAGAATTATCAATACGTTCTCGGCAACACACGCGCCGAAGGGCATCCATACACAAAGTCAATTGCAATGTCAGCCTATGCGGTAGGTATCAACCTTCGCAACTGGCACAATCACATAGAGGCGCTCAAGCAACTGGGCGCGGAGGTATATCCCAAACCATGATCGACCCTGACCAGAAATTCATTATCGTTCGCTACAACTTTCCTGCCTTCCATCGCTGGGACGGCGCTCCCGCTGGGCGTGCTTATCTCGGCGAGAAGCATCGGCATATCTTTTTCGTTGAAGTAAAGCTCGAAGTATTCCACGATGACCGAGAAGTCGAATTCCATGACCTGCTGGACTTTTGCAAACCGATCATCGGACAAACAACCGACGGGCAGCCTGACGATCTCGGCTCGATGTCGTGCGAAATGATCGCCAACCAGATAGCGCAGACCGTCGCGGATACATATAACGAGCGCTGGCTCTTTGTCTCTGTGTTCGAGGACAACGAATGCGGCGCGGAGGTAAGTCTCCTTGCTTGAAATTATCAAAGCTCTTCTCACTGGCGTCGCTGCTGGCGCTCTCTTCTCTCTTGTAGGTCTTCCGATCCCTGCTCCACAAGTGTTTGCAGGCGTCGTGGGCGTTGTCGGCGTTTGGGCTGGCTTCGCAATAGTCTCTTATCTAAGGAATTAGCAAACTAATGCCATACACAATAACAAAAGAATTCGCTTTCTCCGCTTCACATCAGCTTGAAGGGCTGCCGCCTGAACATCAGTGCGCCCGCTTGCATGGTCATAATTATAAGGTCGTTGTCGTTCTTGAGTCTGACAATCTGAACGGCGTCGGCTTCGTTCGTGATTACGGCGAGTTGAAACAGGTCAAGGAATATATCGACACAGATCCTTGACCATCGCCATTTGAACGAGGCGCTGCCGACCTTCAACCCAACCGCTGAGAATATGGCGCGTCATCTCTATGACCACTTCCGCGTTTTCTATCCTGAACTGACAGAGGTTCGGGTATCAGAAACCGACAAGACCTGGGCGTCGTATCGTCCGCTCTGCTTTGAAGTCGTAAGACCGACGGCGCAAAGGGTCTACCATGACCGATAGTGCGAACGATAAGCTATTCGTCAATGAAATCTTCGGACCGACATTTCAAGGCGAAGGGCTGAACATCGGGCGTCCTGTGATGTTCCTTGCGTCTCGTTGGCTGCAATCAAGCCTGCGTATGGTGCGACACTCCCTATACTTGGGACTGGACGGGCAAGAACGGCGTTAAGTATGATCCTCAAAAAGAAACGCACCCGATGACCGTCAACGAAGTGTTCTCGCAGCTCATGGAAGCGCCTGTCCGCAGCCTGGTCATATCTGGCGGCGAGCCAATGCTTCAACAGAGACGGCTCGCAGTCCTAATCGAAATGCTTCTCGACAACGGCTGGCATGTGGAAATCGAGACCGCAGGAACTATCAAGCCGCTCGACATGAACATGGTCTCTTTATTCACAGTCTCTTTGAAGCTGGCACATTCTGGAAATGCAGAGAGCTTGAGGCTCAACCATGAGGCTATCGGCGCGTTCGCAGCCTGTCATCATGCTGTATTCAAATTCGTGGCTGGCTCCGTGGACGACTTCGCAGAGATTGACCATCTCGTGCAAGAGTTCTTCCTTCGTCGAGACCACATCTTCATAATGCCCGAAGGCATAAAAGCCGACAGGGTTCAGGAAGTCACCGCACAGATAGCCGACGCGACGATCAAGCGCGGATACCATCTTACAACGAGGTTACAAATACTAACTTATGGAAACAAACGCGCAGTTTAATTTCTCCGCAACTCAAGCCGCTGTCAGGGCTTTGCTTATCGCTATCGGCGAAAACCCTGACCGTGAAGGTCTTATCGAAACGCCTCGACGTGTGGCGAAGTTCTGGTCAGAGTTCATCGAGTACGATCCTGGCAAGACAGAGACCGCCTTCGAGAGTATCAAGTCAGGTCAACTCGTGGTCGTGTCTGGTATGCGTGTCTACTCACTTTGCGAACATCATCTCTTGCCGTTCTGGTGCGAGGTCTCGGTCGCTTACGTGGCTGACAAGAAAGTTCTCGGCTTGTCGAAGTTCGCCCGCATTGCTCACCAGTTCGCACACCGCTTGCAGGTGCAAGAGCGTCTCGTCGAACAAGTCGCGCAAGAGGCGTCTAGACTGCTTGGAACGCCTGACGTCGCTGTGACGGCTTCGGGCGTTCATACTTGCATGACAATGCGAGGTATCAAAACCGACGGCGTGATGACCTCTTCTGCCATGCTTGGTAAGTTTCAGAAAGTTTCCGAACTTCGTCAAGAGTTCGCTCAGATCGTGGCGCAGTCAAAATCGGTCAAATGAAGCAAGGTCGTGAAAACTGGCTACCTTTCCCTCTTGGCTTTTCGCGGCTGAACAGGTCGTAAACAACGAAAAACCCCGTCAAATTTCGACGGGGCTTCTTTCTTTTGGTGTTCGGTCGGGCTGGTTACTTCTTGTAGACTTCTGACAAGTTTTCCTGTTTTCAAGTCACGAACCCAAGTGTTCAAAGGGTTGTCGGTCGTCTTGATTTCTTTTCCGTTGCTTTTCACTGTGCTGATTTTCATTTTATATCGCCTCGTATCCTACGTCTTGTAGAATTTCTCCGTTCGCCATTGACACGACCCAATGTTTCTGGTCGTCGCCGAGAATAATCATTTGAGATTTGACGGCGTGGCTTACGAAGCTGCGGGCGCGTGCGAGGCTGTAAAACTTGAAGGCGCTTGCGATAGCTTTTTCGATCTTGGCGGTTAGTTCGGTCTTGCTGGGTCATGGTAGTGACTCCTGGGTCGTGCGAGTCGTGTCAATTACTATATGATTATCAAGTCAATACAATAGGAAGTCAACAAGCAATAATGTCGACCATGTCTCAAGAACTTAGCGCACTCGATAAGCAGATGCAGGCTCTCAAGCTGCGTCGCGCTGGGCTTGGCTATGACGAGATCGCAAAGCTGGTCGGATATAAGTCCGCGTCGGGCGCTTTCGGTGCTGTGAGGTCTGCGCTTCGCAAGACGTTGCAAGAGCCTGCCGACGATCTTCGCAAGATGGAACTCGAACGGCTCGACGTGGCGATGCAGGCAATTTTTCCAATGGTGACGAAAGGCAACTTACTTGCGATTGACAGGTATCTCAAAATCTCTGAGCGACGATCTAAACTGCTCGGGCTGGACTTGCCGACACAGTTGGAAATCGGCGGCGTCATTGCTGTGACTGACACCTGAACAAATCGAAGCAAGGCGCGTTGACCGATGGAAGAAAATATCACCCATGCTTGCACTTTTGCAAAGCGGCGAAATCGTTGACGTTCTACCCGACGAAGCCTCGGACGCTACCGTATAATGTAGGAGCAAAGCATCGATCCTAATCTCGACTTTCTGGTAACTTACCTTAACTTACCAGAAGCGGTCGGAACGCCCGACGCGAACTGGGAAACTTTCCAGCTTCGCCATTTGAACAACAAGTCTCTCTTATCCATTGAACTCAAATCAAGACAAGTAGGCTGGTCGTGGCTGGCTGCTGCTGAGAGCGTTGCCAATGCCTGCCAGAACGCGAACACGCCTCATATCTTTGTGTCGATCAATCAGGAAGAGGCAGGCGAGAAAATACGTTACGCAAAGTCTATCATCGAAGCGCTCGACACAGAAGTTCGACCAAAGCTGGTACGCGACAATACTTATGAACTTGAGTTCGCAAACGGATCGCGTCTTATCTCTCATCCGTGCCGACCCGTCCGAGGCAAGGCGAAGGCTCATATCTATCTTGACGAGTTCGCGCATTACCCAAACGATGTCGAGATTTATCAATCGGCGCTGCCTGCCATTACAAAGGGCGGGATCATCCGCATCGGCTCATCCCCTCTTGGCGCTCGTGGTGTCTTTTGGGAAATCTATTCTCAAGGGCTGCGACAATATCCGGGCTACGTCAGAAACTCTATCCCCTGGTGGCACATCCTTGCGATGTGCAACGACTTGCAGGCTGCTTACGAAGAGGCTCCACTTCTGCCGACCGAAGACAGAGTTTACAAGTATGGCACATCTCGTATCATTGAGATTTTCGAGAACATGCCGCTCGATAGTTTTCAGCAAGAATACGAGTGTGCCTGGCTCGACGAGACGGTCTCCTGGATTGACTGGGAGCTAATCAAGCGAAACCAGCATCTCGCGGCAGATGGCAAACTATGGAACATCCGCTCTAAGACTGTCGACGACGCTATCATGCAAGTCGATGTCATGCTCGAAGAGGTTATCCGAGGGCGCATCGAGCCTGTCTTCGTTGGCGGTATGGACGTCGGGCGAAGGAAGGACACAACAGAGATTATCCTGCTCGGCAAGGATGGCTATACAAACTCTCTGCCTTACCGCTTCCATGTCTCACTTGATCGTGTCGAGTTCGATCTTCAAGAGGCAGTCGTTCGCAAGATACTTTCGGCGCTGCCTGTTACAAGTTTTCTCATTGACCAGAACGGTATCGGTATGCAGATCGCCGAACGCCTGTCATTTCATCCTGCTGTGCAAGGCGCGATTTTCACAAACGAAACGAAGTCGCTTTGGGCTGTCGAAGAGAAGCTCCGCTTCCAGCGTGGTCAAGTTCCAATTCCAATGGATCGCGACTTCTCTTATCAAGTCCATTCGATCCGCCGCAAGACAACGTCGGCGAATAACTCAATCTTTGACACATCTCAAAACGAAAAGCATCATGCTGATATGTTTTGGGCGCACGCACTCGCTGTATGGGCTGGCAAGGACGACTCTCAAGTCGCCGTCACTAGCCCCAATCCTTTAGAAGACTATCGAGGTTAATTTGGCACAATCATTTACATCAGAAGAGCAAGACGAAGTCGCTGTCGCAACGGCGGAAGAGCAGGAAGATTTACAGAACATCCTCGAAGCAATGAGAGCGGTTCGTCGCTCATCGGGCTGGGGCATTGTCGAGGTAATTATGAAGGGCGGCGACGTCAACGAAATTTCTTTCACTTGCAAATTAAAGCCGCCTAGACTATACGCGGCGAAGGTACAGCAATGAACATTCCTATCACTTAGATACGCTCGTCACTAAAGGATAACATTGCCGTAGTCGACCTGGAAAGGTACAAACCTCGATAACCTTGCTATAATGTTTTTGTCTGACTGTCGAAAAGCGAGACGCCTGCAAAGGTGTCTCGCTTTTTTTATTCTCTTATCTCAAAGGATGTACAAAATATGACCCTGAACTCTGCCTTTCTTGTCTCGCTCGCTGCGGTGATCCTGAGCGGTCTCGCGTCTTACGTGCCTAAATTCAACGTATGGTATGCCTTGAAAACAAAGCAGGAAAAACAACTCATCATGGCTGGCGCTTTGCTGGTTGCGTCCATCGGCGTGATGATCGCTGCTTGCGTGCCTGTGCTTGCTGCTCATTTACCGTTTGCTCTTGCTTGCACATCTCAAAGCGTTGCCGACTTATTCTTTTTATGGCTGACCGCTGTAATTTCCAATCAGAGCATTTTCTCAATCAGCCCCGAAGCCAAAGCGGTAACAGAAGCCAAGTCGCTTGCTAAATCCTACTCCATATAATTTCGGCGGGGCGCAATCACAAAGCGCGGAGAGGTCACACTCTCCGCGCTTGGAGTTACACACATGATCGATGTTTTTGACACAGTCTCACCCGAATGGATACAACAAGGCGAACTCGGTATCGCTTTCGTGACGCTGATCCTGTTTTCCTTTCTGGTTTATCACATCACAAAGTCGAGCGATAGGCGCGAGAGTTTCCTGCTTGAGCAACTCAAAGAACAGAACGCGGAAATGAGAAAGGTCACGACCATCCTTCAAAGCCTGGTTGACCGTATCGGCAATATTGAAGAGACTTTGCAGATGCCGCCTGCGAATTGTGCTGTAAATATTTCGCCGCCCAAAGTTCGGAGGGTGACACAAAGAGTAGACAATGCAAAATAAAATCGTCACGGCTTTCTCAAATGGACTGCGAGCCTTCTCGGTCGCTTTCCGCGAACAGTACCTCGGCACAGTTGAACCCGCAAATTACACGAGCTTTTCGGCTCGTGTCTTGCGTTATAAAATCCTCGCGTCGATGTATGAAAACTCAACGTACAGGAACATTCACAACTGGGCGCGGAATTACAAAGAGACCTACGGGCTTTATCGTCACGTTCGAAACATTTACTCGCCTGCGTATCGTATCGGCGAGTTTTGGAAGTCTCATCTCCTGGCTGGCGCGTTGGACCCGCTTGCAGGTGACGGGGTTGCGGTTCCGTCCGCGCTTCCGATCATTACTAAAAACGAGGCGCTGCGGCTGCCTATCTCAACCCTCTGGACTGACTCGAACTTTCAAGTTCGCAAAGACATTCTTAGCTTGAAGGGTTCGACGCTTGGCGACATTGCTATCAAGGTCGAAGATGATCCTATTCGCGGCAAGGTTTATCTCGACATTCTCGACCCGAGCAAATTAAGTAATATAGAATTCGACATCTTCGGCAATGTCAAGAGTTATTCGATCACTGAACTAAAAGAAGACCCGCTCAACCCTGCCCGAACTGTGACCTATGCGGAAATTTGTTCTCGCAATGGTCTGGAAGTGGTTTATCAGACCTATCGAGACGGCGCTCCGTATGCGTGGAACGGTGTCTCAAGCGAGTGGTCAGAACCTTACGGGTTCGTCCCTGTCGTATTTCTCAAGCACAACGATGTCGGTCTCGATTATGGCTGGTCTGAGTTCTTTCCTGGGCTTTCAAAGATACGAGAGGTCGACGACCTGGGTTCAAAGTTATCAGATCAAATCCGCAAGATGGTTGACGCGCCGATCCTCTTCTCTGGTGTCAAAGCACAGACCGTCACAGTACCTAAAGAGCCTGAGACGGGTAACACAAAGTCAGAAGCTGAACGCGAGCGGGTTCCTGCAATCTATTCGTCAGATGCAAACGCGAAGGCGACTTTCCTGGTCGCGCCGCTGGACATCGCTGCTGCCTCTGGACATATCCTCACAATCTTACAGGAAATAGAACGGGATTATCCCGAACTCAAACTCGACACGCAGAACGCACAAGGCGAGTTGTCAGGTCGGGCGCTTCGTATCGCTCGCGCTCCTGTCGAAGATAAGGTCATCCTGAGACGACCAAATTACGACAATGCCTTGGTACGCGCTCACCAGATGGCAATCTCCATCGGCGGGCATCGTGGGTACAAGGGTTACGAAGGCTTTGACCTAGACTCCTTCAAGGCTGGCGTGCTGGCTCACTCAATCGGCGCGAGACCGATATTCAAGCCAGATCCGCTCGATAAAATTGAAGAGGACAAGGAATTCTACACAACGGCTAAACTAGCCAAAGACGCGGGCGTCCCTCTGGTCGTGTTCCTTGCAGAACAAGGCTGGTCGAAAGAGCGTATCGCCAGGATCACAAGCAGCCCTGAGTATAAAGCTCAACAAGCACTTCTCGAAAATTCGGTCAAGATGGCTTCGCAAGAGCCTGACGTAGCGGCTTTCGGCGCTGCTGGCAAGGGATCAGGCAAGGACGTTACAAAGTGAAAATCCTGTTCTTTGCTGGTGCAGTTTCTTTCTTTGCATATTCGGTCTATCTTTTCGCAACTAGGCAAGCCTGACATATCTGGTCAGGCTCTTCTCGTAAGCAGTCTATTCTCTTTAGCCATAGAACAAAATGCCTAACCCACTCTATCAATCTGTTCAATCCGCAATCGACGCGAATTATGAAATCAACAATTCATTTATCCGCATCGGTGTAAGAAACGAAGACGGTCTCCTTCCGTCTTCGTTTTCGCTTGTTCGGCTTGCGCTGGACACGGCTCTTGCGTCTGACGATCCATACAAATCCAGTCGGAAGGTTCTCAAGAAGTTTCGGGCGTCTGTCGAGGCGGCTCTTCTCGCTGAGTTTATCGGCATGTCGTTCTTTGGAAGAGAAGAGGCACAGCGGCAACTCGGCTTCTATGGCGACGACGCCAAGGATAAAAAGCCTAAAGGATTATCAAAGAAAATCTATGCGGCTCTGGCTGCTGTGATGCTCAAGCTCGACGCGCAGATCGCTTCGGCTGAGGCGCTCATCCTTATGGGCGCTGCTTCCGAACAGATCATCGGGAACGGAGAGTTGGGCGGCGTGCTGGTGGTAGGTACAATCGTCGCTGCTGCCTGTGCGTTCGTTGGTCTGATTGTCTGGAACGCTTTCAATGCTCAATTCCTGGCTACCGTGGGAACGACGTCCGCTTATCAGAAGATCGCAATCGCTGTACTTGACAGCAAAACGACGAACTGCTGCAAAGAAGTTCACGGACAAATTCAAAACATTGAAGATCCGTTCATCCTGACTGGCGAGCCTCGCTTCGCCGACGAAATGCAGTACCCCGCTTTTCATTGGTACTGCCGAACGTCTATCGCAATGTGGAAGGTAGGCGCGACGCTTGAGGCGCGAGGTCTTTTCACTCAAGATGTAATCAACTTAATCAATAAGAATTTCTAAGTAAAAAAATCGCGCTATTATATCTTTGTCCGACTGACAACTAAGCGGGACGCCTTTGCAGGCGTCCCGCTTTTTTTATTTAATACGCTACTTCGTGCGGTCAAACGAAGGGAGGCTTACCCATGTTTGGAAATTTTGAAAGATTAGTTCGGTTCGATAAGGATGACGGCGCAGGTTCTGATCCTGTCACGGAAGGCGTAAAGACCGAAGGCGCAAAGACTTTCACGCAAGACGAAGTCAATGCAATGGTCGGCAAGGTTCGCGGCGAAGGTCGCACGGCTGCTTCAAGTGAATTGCTAAAGCAGCTCGGCGTCGAAACAATCGACGAAGCGAAAGCAGCTCTCGCCTCCATGAAGGAAATCGAAGACGCCAAAAAGTCAGAGGTCGACAAAGCTCTCGCGCTGGCTTCAAAAAGTGAAGCTGCGCTCGCGACTGCGAACACCACAATCGAAGCTCTCAATCGGCGCGTCGTTGACACTGAGATCAAGATCGAAGCGGCTCGCGTTGTGATGGACAAGGACGGCAAGACTGTGACTCGACCTGCCTTTCGTGATGACGCTCTCGACGATGTTCTTATTCTTATCAAGCGTGACGGCATAAAAGAAGTCGAAGGCAAGCAGGAAGGTATCGACAAGGCGCTGGCTGCATTGGCAACCGCAAAGCCTTTCCTTCTCAAGCCTGCACAAGAAGTCACTCGTCCCGCAATTGGGACGCCGTTTCTCAAGACTGGTGCCGCAGCTCCTTTATCAACCGTTACTAATCCGAGACCTAAATCAACTCTATAAGGATAAGGATCAATGACCGCAATCACTTCAATCGCTGCACAAGTTCAGCCTACTCACAAGGATGCTGAAATTCGTTCATTCGTTGCTGCTGCTGCAATCACCGCAGGGCAACCCGTTTACATTGACGCAAACGGCAAAGTCAATCTCGCTGACGCTAACGGGGCGGGCGCTGCCAAGTTTCGCGGGATCGCCCTCGAAAGTGTTGGCGCTGGCTCTCCTGTGTCCGTGCTTCGTCGCGGCGAGGTTGTACGGCTTCGATGTCTCTGGCTTGGCTTTCGACGCCGCTGTCTACGTTTCTGACACCGCTGGCTCCCTTGGATACTGCGGCAGGAACAACCTCCCTACTCGTTGGTCATGTAATGCCTGTCGCTGACTCGAAGACAATCAACAAGGTTCTCTTCATCGAAGGGAACGTCGGTTAGTTCAATCGACGCATAAGGATAACAAACTCATGTCTTCAATCTTTGGTACTCTCGGACTTCCCGAAGCTGGCGCGGATCGTCTCTACGTCAACACTGTCGGTCAATCAGTCGTGTACGACGCTGTTCAGCGTGATATGGAATTGCACAATGCTGACCTCGCTGCTGCGGTTGACTTCTTCGTCGATGGCGTGACAACCGACATCAAAACCCGTTACAAACTGCCTGGTGGCGGTTACTTGCAGCCTCGCGGTATCGCCGCGCTGCCTGCGAACGTCAAGGCGACTGGTCAATGGGACGTCGCATTCCCTCTCGCTGATTACGGCGCAATGTTCACAACCAACGACATCGGTCTTGCTTATATGTCGCTGGCTGAACTCAATCGCCATTTGGACACAATCGCATTGCAGGACAAGAATACTGTCCGCCGTGAGATTATGAAGGCAATGCTTGATAACACCCAACAGTCGTTCGTTGATCCCATCAACGGAACGCTGCTTATTGAGCCTCTTGCCAATGGTGACTCGGTCCTCTATCCTGCCGTTCTTGGTAGTGACAGCGAAGCGACAGAAAATCATATGTACGGCACGAACTATGTGACCGCCAATATCTCTGACACCAACGATCCGACCATCACCGTCCGCGATGAACTGGAAGAGCATTTCGGCGCTCCGACAAGTGGATCAAACATCGTGATGCTGGTCACTCCTGCCATTGGTGCGAAGATCGAAACGTTGACCGACTTCGACGCAGTCACAAACCGTAACATCATTCCTGGCGCAAACGTTGACACCGTTACGGGTATACCTTCGGGGATGCCTGGTCGTGTTCTCGGCGTGTGCAATGGTGTATGGATCGCCGAATGGCGCTGGCTGCCCGCTGACTATTCAATTGCGATGCACATGGACGCCCCGAAGCCTTTGCGGATGCGTATCGATCCGACTGACACTGGTCTCGGTTCTGGCTTGCAGCTCGTCGCAAAGAATATGGAGGTTCCGTTCGAAAACTCCTTCTATCGTCATCGCTTCGGTTTTGGCGTGGCTAACCGTTTGAACGGCGTCGCTCTCAAGTTCGTTGCTTCAACCAGCTATGCCACTCCGACTGGCTACGCTCGTTAGGATGTGTATCAATGGCTAAATTAGCTTACATCGAAAAGCAAAAGGCTCAACAGTTGGCGGAAATGAACGCCAAGCTCGATCTCATTATGGCTCATCTTGGATTGAAACTTCCTCAAGAAGTGGCACAAGTCGAGCCTGTGGTCGAAGTGCCTGCGGACGAAGCGCCTGCGGTCAACACGAAGCGCCGCTCATAGCAAATAAAGAAATAGATTGCAACGGGCGAGATAATTCTCGCCCGTTGTCTTGTAGGTCAATATATGACATTCACTCGTGCTAATGCAGAACAAGAACTCGTAGGCAGGGCAAGCGGCAAGATGGCTGCTGCTGGTCTTGCTGTTACTGTTGTAGGAACTAATGCAGACTTAAACGCGCCGATGCTTTCAGCTTTTCGCAAAATGGGCGTCGAGCCTGGCTCTCAAGTTGTTTCAGATACCGACT
Source organism: uncultured Chloroflexia bacterium (assembly GCA_963833175.1). Classification (GTDB taxonomy): domain Bacteria; phylum Chloroflexota; class Anaerolineae; order Anaerolineales; family Villigracilaceae; genus Villigracilis. The sequence goes on along the minus strand of CAWHXC010000009.1, from coordinate 10,561 downwards.
TCACTCTTCTTGAGAGTTCACAACTTGACGAGTTCCTGGATCGTGCAGAGTTGCGGCTGCTTGAGAACATCCTCGGCAATCTTGATCTGACAGACGTTTCCATCGGACCTCGTCGGGAAAGTCTCGGTCAGATAGCCGAACAAACAGAGAAGGCTATCAATCGCGTATCTGCAAGGATCGCCAAAGAGTATGGCGCTGGCGTGGCTGGTCTGACTGCTGATTATATCGACCTGAACTTCGCGGCAAAGTCGAGCGACTTCATCGGCGGCGGCGATGCTTGACATTCTCGAAGGCGACATACTGGTCGTCGGCGGGCGTGACTATCCTATCAAAAGCTGCGCGGAATGGTCGACACCATTATTGAGCGTATCCAACTTCAAGCGCATGGCGAAGCTGACAGCAAGCACAAAGCGAAGTCAAACGACTGGCGCTGGCGTCAATCGGATGAAGGGCGTCCCGTCAGTTCTGCTTACTGGTCTTCCTTGTACTTATCTTGATCCTGTCGACGCAGACACAAGGAAACGGCTCGCGCTTGAGACACCACACGAGCTTTTACAGACATTTCTTTCCGATGGCTCTGGCTTTGTCCACATAATCTTAGAGGACATAAAGCGATGACTTCCAACGTGCAATCAAGAACGGCTGTCAGAGAGGCGCTTGCGTCTCTTTTGGATGTGGCACTCGTTGGGGCTGGTAAACCCGCGCAGAGAGTCTATGCGTTCCGTGTAGGCGACTTCGGGGGGCGTTCTCCCGTCGTGGTCGTGGCGTCGAGACCTACAAATCGCAGTAAGCAGGCGCAAATCACTCGCGCAGCCTCGACGGTCAAGCTGGACGTTCACACGTTCGTTTTATATTCCGACGCTTCGATCCTCGCAAACAATAGCCCTGCTGCTGGGGCTGGCAAGGTTATCGAAGTCCCTGACACATCCATCTTTACCATCGGTGACACGGTGACGATCTCGGATGAAGTCAATGCAGAGGCGGCGACGATCACGGCTATCTCTGCGGACGTCTCGATCACTGTCGGGCTGCTTGCTCATTCTTACTCTTTGCCAAAGGTCTACACATGGACTGAGCGCAACGCGGAAGACCGTCTCGATCTGCTTGAAAAGATGATCTCTGACGTTGTCATGGACAATGGCACGACTGCCTTATGGGACTTGCTCTCATTCGATGGTGAGTTAACACATGACCCGCTAGTTATCGGAGGCAAGGAATACTTGCACGAGATATTTCATATCAACGTTCAGCTTAAGAGCGACTAGCAATGGGAACACAAATACAGGTCGTCATCGACGGGCGGTTCGTTCGGCAAGGGCTTCAAAATCTTTCAGCCGCAATCCCCGAAGTCGGACGGCTCCAAATCTATCGGACGGCGCAGCGCATTTACTCGGCGATGAAAGTCAAAGGCGCGAAGCCCACTTACCCTATTCAATGGGATAGCGAGAAGCAGAGACGGGCGTTCTTCGCCTCGGACGGGTTCGGCGGCGGCATTCCTCATAAACGCATTGACCAATACGTCAACGCATGGACTATCGAGCGGATCGGCGACATGGGATACAGAATTAAAAACGAAAGTCCTGGCGCTGAGTGGATCGCAGGCGATAGTCAGTCGAGAATACATCGCGGACGGTGGCCGGTATTTCGTTACGTTATCGGCATCGAGGTTCAGAAATTGCCCGAAGAAATAACCCGCGAGATAGTAAACGTCTCTCGCCTTTACGGTTGGTAACACAATTCTAAAGAGGTACACACATGCTTATCTACATCGGCGGCGGCGCGTTCGTTCCGCCTTATCCAGCAAGAGACCTTTCGGCTGATGAAGTAAAGAACTTCGGCGAAGCGGCTCTCTTATCAACTGGGCTTTACAAGAAGCCCATCGACAAAAAGGAAACAAAATAACATGGCTACTGGTATTACTGCTCTTCGTAAAATTCAACTCGGTCGCCAAACTGTCGCGACGACTGCCGTGCCTGCGACAACGATCTGGCGCGGACCTGCTATCTTTTCAGATGACGAGCAAAAGAAAGTCCGTCCGAAGGAAGACGTCGGCTTGACCTCTGGAACAACGCAGACAATACACGCCCTCGAAGTTCGCGACGATCTCTTTCCCGTCAACCGAAGCAACCTTCGAAGGCATTCAGCACGTCCTCGAAGGCGGCGTCCAGACCGTGACACCTGTCGCTGACGGCATCGGGACTGGGTTCGTCAATGCTTATACCTTGTCCAGTGGTGCCGCGAACGTGACAAAGCCTTACACCATCGAGGCGGGCGACAATGTAATCGAAGAGGAACTCGAAAACTGTTTCGTCGCTGAGTTCGAACTTAGCGGCAAGAAAAACGAAGCCTGGATGCTGACATCAAAATGGAACGGACGTCAGTCGACTGTGACTGCTTTCACTCCTGCTTTGACCATTCCTGCGGTCAGTGAAATGCTCTTCAATAGGTCGAAGCTGTTTATCGACAATGTCGGCGCGACGATTGGCACAACTCAGATCCTCAATTCGTGGATCGATGCGAAGCTCAAGATCACAACGGGGCTTAAGGCTCAGTTCACCGCTGACGGCTAGTCTGACATTTTCCTTTGTGGACTTTATCGGAGCGAAGGCAAGTCTCGAACTCGGTTTCCTGCATAACGACGTTGTCGCTGCGGAGCGTGTTCTGTGGCGTGCAGATACCCCGCGTCAAATTCGTATGCTTGTCGAAGGTAGTACGTTCGCCACTCCTGGAACATATACGGCAAAGACTTTCCGCGCTGACCTTGCTGGCGTGTATAGCAATTTCACAGGCGGCAAGGATGAAGACGAAGGCTCGAACGTTGCGAAGGCTACTTTCGAATGCGGGTACGAACTCGACGGCTGCTTTGTTCGTCAATTTCCTTCTCGTCAATAGCCTGGTCGCGGTTCCCTAATGCCTGAGCCATTCGAGAAAACAAAGTACGGCGTAACGATCACGCTCAACGACTTCAATCAGAAGTCGTTCGAGCTTTATCAGAAAGCTGTCGTTATCGCGTCTCGCGATGCCTTTGTCTCTTTCGATGGTGGCAACGGTGTATCGGCTTCGGCTCATGTGAACGGCGAGACCGTGCGCGAGGCTGCTCGTCAATGGGATCATCGGCGGCGTCGAAGCAAAACAGGTCGACGACATGAAGCCCTACGTCGTGAAATGGATCGCAGACGAGGTCAAGGCTCATATCAAGGCGATGACGACTGAGCCTGTCTCCCCAAACTAATTCGGGCGGTAGCGGATTACTTATACAAATTGCCAAAGTCAAGCCCGACGCGAATGCCTGAGGCTTTGCGTATCGGGCTTGACTGGCAGAACTTCCACACTCCGCCCTATGCTGGCGGGTTGACTGACCAGCCAATGCGATTGCTTCGAGAGGTTCGAGTCGCTATCAATGCGTACAATGCCGTTAGTGCCTGGCGCAACGCGCAACATCAACTCGGCGGCGAAGCTCTCGCAAAGTTTTACTCGATGAATTCTGATCTCGTCGAATTTATGGATTACGTATGGAGTTTACAAGACAATGCCACTGATGGTTAATGGAATTCAGGTCGACATCAATGCAAAGAATAACGCCTCGCCAGTTCTTAAGCAGGTGGCAGTCGACGCGCAGGCATTGGAAACTCAAACAAATAGCCTGGGCGCAAGCTCTGACGCGGCTGGTGGTGAATTCTCTTCGATGGGTCTTGAGCTTGCGTCGCTCGGCTCTTACATAGCAATCGTCACGGCTGCTATCGGCGTCATGGTCGGCGCTTTCGACTTCTCTCAAGAGGGCGCACAGTTTGACCGCCTGCGTCAATCTGGTTCGGAAATGGCTCGACAACTCGGAAGCGACCTCGACGAGATCATCGCAAAGGTCACAGCGGCGTCTCGCGGCACGGTCTCGGAAATGGACATCATCAGTTCGGCAAATAAAGCGATGATGCTCGGACTTAGCGCGGACGCTGACCAACTTGCAAGCCTTATGGAAGTCGCTGCCTTCCGTGGGCGTGCAATGGGTATGAGTACAACTCAAGCGTTCGACGACATTGTTCGTGGTCTCGGTCGTGCTTCTCCGATGATCCTTGACAACCTAGGTATCATCATCGACGCGAATTCAACCTACGCGGATTACGCCGAGAGCATCGGCAAGTCGAAGGATGAACTCACGAAGGCAGAGAAGACGCAGGCGCTTCTAAACAAGACGCTTGAGACTGGCAACAAGATGCTCGAAGAGGCTGGCGGGCTGGCGGACGATAACGCGGCGTCGTTTGAGCGGCTGTCTGCTACATGGGAAAATTTTATCAACGGCGCAAAAGAGGCGACGGCTTCGGCTGGCGCTGACTTTGCTGACTTCGTCGTTCTGTCTCTCAATGGCTGGTCGGCTCTTGGCGATGCAATGGAACGCCAAATCAAAGTCAATCGATACGCCATGCAATTGCGCGACATGAATGATCCTAATAATCCAGACTGGTATAAGTTCGTCGATCAGGCAAATCAAATGGTCGACGCGCAGGATCGTCTCAATGCTGCGTATGAAGCCTCTCAAGGGTCTGCGGATATAGCCGTCGCTGCTGCGACTGCTGTCATCGAGGTCGATGCCGACGCAGTTAAGGGCGCGATGGAAGTCCATGCTACCTACGAAAAACTTAGCGACAAGATGGCAGGCTTGCAGGGCGACCATGACCAACTGCTTGCTAAGAAGTTGGATCTCGATTAATCTTGGATGGTGGCCGGAGAGCGACAAGATACAAGACGTAAACGATAAGCTCGCCGAAAACGAACAGAAACAACGCGACGTCACATTCGCCATGCAGGAAACTCTCACGCAGATGCTTCTCAATGCGGCTGCTGCCGGGCTTGACGCCGAAGGTCAACTCGCGCTCGCTCGTGCAACTGGTCAGATTGACGAAGCGAGTTACGCGGCGCTGAATGCTCAAGCTGCGCTTAAGAGAGAATACGAGGACGGCACGATCACAGCGGAAGAGTACGCAAAGAAAACACTCGCACTCAAGGACGCTGTCGCCAAACTGCAAAGCAAGAGCATCACGATCACAGTCGACAGCATTATGAACGAAATTCGCAGCATCACCACTTCGTATAACTCATTTCAAAAGAACGCCCAATCACAAATGAGTTAAAACGACATACACGGCAATGGCTATGCTGACGGCGGCATTGCCACTGGTCCTGCTTCGGGTCACATGGAATTGCTTCACGGAACGGAAGCGGTCATCCCATTGAGGGACGGCTCGATCCCTGTCGAACTGAAAGGTTCTACGGGCGGAAATGGCGGCTCGGTGGTTATCAATTTTCACTACTCGCCTGCGCTGTCTCTTGGCAACGAGGCTGACATGCGCGAGAAGATTTCGCCGATCATGCTTGACCTTCTTCGAGAAGCGCAAAGCAATGGTGTCATCTAATGACTAACGCCAGGTACGGAAATGCACACTACGGCGAGCCTCTTACTTATGGTGCAGGCTCGCCGACTGGCTTGCTGCTTTGGTCAATTCTTATCGACTGGGACAATGACGGCATCTTCGGAAGCGGGAACGAAGCCTCAAGGATGACTTCATTCAAGAGCATGAGAGGTCGCAGAAAGTTACTCAAGAAAGCTGGCGGCGGTTTCGAGATCATCACGCCTGCTAAGTTTTCGATCACTCTCAAGAACAGTGACGGGCGTTACGACGAAATGAACACATCTTCGCCGATTTATCCATACGTTCAAAATGGCGTCGATATAAAAATACTTGTCGCCGATCAGGTTACAGGCGTCACGTACAAGGTCATATACGGAATAGTTGAAGACATCGTCCCTGATTATTCCTCAAAGACGGTCAAGATCACATGCGCTGACACGACTTCCTACCTGACAAAGAATACGGCGCGGGTCGCTGTCTCGGCTGCGGTTTCGCCCGAAGCTGCTGTCGGCTCGATCCTCGACTATATGAACTGGCCGGCTCGCTGGGGGCGGAGCCTGGACGTATCAAGCGACCTCATCTCGTACTACTGGGCAAATGGCAACAAGCAGGCGCTCACAGAGATACAAGACATCTCTCAATCGTTCTTCGGTTATTTCTACTCGGACAACGAAGGGCGGGCGCGGCTTATGAAGAGGACGGCGACAAGCAGCTCGGTCGCTGACTTCACGCAAGAGCATCTTCTCAAGGAACTCGGCAACGCTGCGCTTTACGATAATTATCGAAACGTTACCCGAATGAAAATTCATCCGAGGGTTCTCTCTGGTCTGACGACTGTGTATCAACTGCTCGGCAATTCCCCTGTCATTCGCAATGGTTCGTCGAACAGCGAAACGATATGGGGCAATTACAGCTACAACAATATTCCTTCGCCTGCGTCTGGTGTCATTGATCCTGTCGCCACGACTGACTATACGTTCAATTAATGGCAGACGGCACAGGCGCAGACCACACGGCTTCGGTAGCTGTCTCATTCTCGGACTTCGGTGACACGTGCAAATTTGTCATTACAAATACTTCGGGCTTTGACCTTTACTGCACAAAGTTACAGGTTCGCGGGTATGCCCTCTACGAACAAAATGCAAGCGACGTGACTTATCCGAATGACGTCTCTTCGGTCGCTAATCAGCGAGAACTAAAAATCGACTTGCTCTGGCTGCAAGACTTGAACGTCGCAAGAGACCTGACAAATATTATCGGCTTCTTTGTGTCAGCTAAAAACCCGACGCCTGTCATAGTCGTCGAGGCTCGACCAGACATTCAGTTCGCGCCTGACTTGTTTGAGATCGTGACGCTGACGGCTGCCAAGATCGGCGTCAATGGATCATCGTTTCGCGTTTCTGGAATTGAACACACAACACTGACAGATACCTGCCAGTCCGTGCGGACTGTTTTTTATCTTGAGCCTTATATATCGGGCTCTAACTTTTGGACATGGCCGGCAATTAATTTCGGCACTGATACAGTTTTCGGATGGTAACTAATGACACAATCGCTTGACTATTTCATAACATCTCAACACTACGCAGAACAAATGGGCTGCAAGACTTCGCTTGATCGCATTCTCAAGATGCGCGACGAAACATTCTCGCGCAAGCGCTTTGTCTCTGCCGATGCAAAAAGATAAGTTCGCTGTCGATCCTGTAAACGGATTTATTGAGAACGGGCAATGGATCGCGGCTTGCGAGTGCGGCGGCTGTGAGTTCGTCAATCCGTTGGATGGCGTCTTTTACTGCTTTAGCTGCTGCAATCGAACCTATAACCACATGCTTCGGCGCGTGGTGTTTCCTGATAGAGAGACGCAGGTCGAAATCGAGCGGCTGCTGCTGCTGCGTCCTGTCGACGATGTGCGCGGACAAACAGACCTCGAACGTGCAGGGCTGGCAAGGGCAATCATAAACGTTCAATTCGGCGCGGCTTCTTTTCCGTCTGTCCCGATCCTGGAACGTTGGCGAAACTCTCGACGAACTGCACGCACAACAAGATAAGGCGCTCGAAGCCTGGGACGCTTCGCAGGCGTCCTGGCTGAATTCAATTTCAAGGATGGCGATTAATGGCTTTTACTCGCGTTCCATCTGTTGTGACTGGCGGCACGCACACGGCTGCTGCTTACAACACGTATCAAAAGGACAACGTCAATTTCTTGTATGACTGGACGTTGAACTTCCTGCCTGTCGGCACGATCTATCACTCCTACGTCTCGACAAACCCTGCAACGTTGTTCGGGTTCGGAACATGGGTCTCTGTGGCAGTTGGCAAGGTTCTCGTCGGCATTGATCCTGCTCAAGCAGAGTTCGACGTACTTGGCGAAACTGGCGGCGAGAAAGACGCACGTTCTTACGACTGCAGAAATGCCGTCTCATAACCACACGTACAACGAGCTCAATCAGGTCTTATGCGGCATACACAGGCGGCAACACTTCTGCGTGACAATGCAGTCAATAACACATACACGTCGTCCACTGGCGGCGGCGCTGCACATAACAACTTGCAACCCTATGAGGTTGCGTACATATGGCGACGGACAGCGTAATCGCTGAACAAACAACGGAGGCTAAAACATGGCAGATTATCCACTTGCAGTAACTTCATTTCCGACGCTGGTCACTGGCGTCGACTGGGTCGAAGCTGACCACATGAACGAACGCGGCGCAGAGATTGTCGCTATCGAAACAGAACTCGGCGTCAATCCGTCAGGAACTTACGTCGACAGTCGCAGCACGCTTGAACGCGATAGGTACTGTGGCGGCGGCGGGTCTGTTCTCGAAGCTCAAATCTTTTCATAAGGACAAAACAAATGGCAACTTACTCGAAGGTTCTTTTATCAGGCTCGACAAATGGCAAGCAAATCAAAGTCGCGGCGACGGCAACTCCTGGGACGACCATTCACACAGCGGTGACAGGCACAACTAGCATTCGACGAGGTTTGGCTTTACGTTACCAATAACCACACGGCTGAGTGTATCGTCACAATCGAATGGGGCGGAGTTGCTCGCCTGACGATCAAATACAAATGTCCATCCCTGCAAAGACAGGTCTTTATTTGCTGGTGCCTGGGCTTGTGCTGAATAACTCTCTTGTCGTCAAAATATTTGCAGGCACAGCCAACGTTATTAGCGTTTCGGGCTGGGTCAATCGGATAACTCCATAATGGGTACTATAAAGGCAAGGCGAACTCGTTTGAGAATTCCGGGAATTGTCGACGATGTTCTTCCGTTGATCTCAGGTTTTCCCGTTGAATACCTTATAGTCGCTGGCGGCGGCGGGTGGCGGAACAATCTCAGGAAATGCTTCTGGTGGCGGAGGCGGAGGCGGCGGGGTCTTGACGGGGAATACGTTTATAGATATTGGTTCAACTTTAACGGTAACCATTGGCGCAGGTGGAGGCGGAGGCGCGGGAACGGGACAATCGGGAACGGATGGTAATTTATACCTCCGCAGGTTCAATCGGGACTGCCATAGGTGGCGGAGGCGGTGGCGGTAACTTAGCAGGAAGCGGAAGACTTGGCGGTTCTGGTGGTGGCGGTAATGGTGCTACGACAGGAAGCGGCGCGGCAACCGCAGGGCAGGGATATGCTGGCGGTAATGGTTCTGCGTCAATGTTGGAACGGCTTATGGTGCTGGGGGTGGGGGTGGCGGTGGTGCTGTTGGTGTTAATGGGTATGGTGGTGGTGGTGGTGCTGGGGTGCTGGTAAAACTTCTTCCATATCTGGCGCATCCGTTGTGTATGCTGGCGGCGGCGGTGGTGGTGCTACTGCTAATCCCGGTGCTGGTGGCAGTAGCATCGGTGGCGGTGGTGCTTTTACTGGTCCCGGTGGCGGTGCGGTTGCTAATACTGGAAGCGGTGGCGGTGGAAGCGGTTCAGGCGGCGCTGGTGGTGCTGGCGGTGCTGGAAGCTCTGGCGTTGTGGTCCTGCGGATGCTCACTGCTGATTACGCAAAATGCGGAGCCACAGGATCACCAACGATCACAACCGATGGTTCGTATACACTGTCATCAAATACACGGCTAATGGAACTCTTATCACTAATGTTTATACGGCAGATTATTTGGTTGTCGCCGGTGGTGGTGGTGGGGCATATGGATATAACGGCGGTGGTGGCGGCGGTGGTGGCGGTGGCGTAAAGACTGCAACGGGTTATATGCTTTCCCCTGGTACTGTTTACCGGTCACTATTGGCGCGGGCGGGGCGGCTTACGACAGTCGGTGGAATTCTGTCTTCGATACCATTACAGCAACGGGCGGAGGGGTGGTGGCAATAGTGCCGTCGGAGGCAATGGCGGATCGGGCGGCGGCGGAAGTCCGGTTCAATCAATAGTACTCGGGCGGTTCTGCGTCTCCTGCTGGGCAAGGATATGCCGGCGGAAGCGTCATACACTAATGCGAGCTTATTGGTCTGGTGGCGGTGGTGGTGGAGCGGGTGCTGTTGGAACTAATGCAGGTTCTACCGCGGGAAATGGAGGCGCGGGACTTTCATCGTCCATTACTGGCGCGGCTGTATATTACGCAGGTGGCGGCGCAGGTCGCAGCGTCGGTGGAACTATGGGTCGGCAGGCGTTGGTGGTGGTGGTGCTCCCGACACAAACGGAACTGCAAACACTGGCGGCGGGGCTGGCGGTGGCAGTACTCAGATTGGTGGTTCTGGCGTTGTGATCCTGCGGATGCTCACGACAAAATATTCAGGCATTATCACAGGTTCGCCGACCGTGACGACTGACGGCTCTTACACGGTCATCAAATTTACGGCAAGCGGTTCTTATACCGCATAGGTGATGAAATGGCATATTACGCAAAGATAGCAAACGGCATTGTAGAAACGGTCATCGTCGCCGATCCTGAGTTCATAGCGACGCAAGACGGCGAATGGGTCGAGACTTATCTCGATGATCTGTTAAGCAAGTACGGTGGCGTCGGTGATGCGTGGACAGGCGAAGAGTTCATCTCTCGCCCGTTCGCTTCGTCAGTATGGGACGCGGCTCAAGCGGCCTGGGTCACTCCCCATGCAATGCATATCGTCGGCGAGGCGTCGAACCTCATTCTCTCTGACGGTGTCGAGTTCGTGCCTATCTATATTATCGGAGACGCCAACTCTCAAG
>CAWHXC010000008.1:0-97156 GCA_963833175.1 uncultured Chloroflexia bacterium | reverse complement strand
TGCGTGAAAGCGCATTCGTGGCAGCTCAGCCTACTTTTGCGTTTCAACCTACAGTGGCTTCACAGTCACAAGGACTGCGAGCGTGTAACAGCGGGGAGGGCGGGATTCGAACCCGCGACTGGTTTAACCCAGCACTCACTTAGCAGGCGAGCCCATTCAGCCACTCTGGCACCTCCCCAGTTTTTTGTAGTAGCGACTTCTAACATTCGGCTAGTCGCACAGGGACAGTTGCTAAAGCTGTCACTACTGATAATTAGCCTGGCGGAGGGGGTGGGATTCGAACCCACGTTGGTGTGACCCAAACATGTTTTCAAGACATGCGCCTTCAGCCGCTCGGCCACCCCTCCAGGCGAAAGCGATTTTACCATATATCAGCTTATGGGTTGGTATAATCGACCACCATGACTGAAAGAGATATGCATAAAGCTGCGTTACGCGGTGAACCTTCTTATGTTTGGCGGGCAGGTCAACAACGCCGACTGGATATGATCGCACATGCCGCAGGTAATCGTATTGGCGGACTGGTGCTTGAAAACGGCTGCGGGGTGGGAATGTATGTAGCAAAGCTGACAGAACTCGGGTCAAGCGTGATCGGATTGGAATATGATCTGGAGCGGGCGATTGAAGCTGGAATCAATTCAGATAAAATCATCAATGCCGCAGGTGAATTCATCCCGCTTCCTGCTTCGACCTTTGACCTGGTCCTCAGCCACGAAGTGATCGAACACGTACAGGATGACTTCGCCGCCATCCGCGAGATGATGCGCGTGTTGAAGCCTGGCGGGCGTGCAGTGATCTTTTCTCCCAATCGCGGATATCCGTATGAGACGCACGGAATATTTTGGAAGGGCAAATATTATTTTGGAAATAAATTGTTCGTGAATTATTTGCCGCGCGCATTGCGAAATAAACTTGCGCCGCATGTACGTGTCTATTCAAGAAGTGATATGCAAAAATTGTTTGATGGTCTGAATGTGAAATTCATCGAACGCACGGTCATTTTCGGCGCGTACGATAACATCATTGCGCGCTTCGGTGCTTTTGGAAAATTCCTGCGCGCGATCTTGCAGTTTCTCGAAGCCACGCCGTTGAAGGGATTGGGACTTTCACATTTTTGGGTGGTGGAGAAGTTATAAACTCTCATCCATCATTTAAGTTTTACTCAGGTTACGTTTACCTCGCCGAATATAATAACCATCACATTCTCCCTTTAACAAATCCCGTTCAGACTTGGGCAAGTCTGGCGGGATTTGTGATTTAATGCTGAAGGTAGTCAAAACGTAAATGCATTAAGACAAGTTCTGATGTCAAAAAAATCCGAAGTCTTGAAGACTTCGGATTTTTGATTTCTATATATGTATCGGGCTTCCTGTTGCCCCGTGCGCCGCTTCCATGATCGCTTCTGAAAGCGTTGGGTGCGCGTGGACGTTGCGGGCGATCTCATGCGGAGTAAGTTCCATCATGTGCGCCAGAGTTAGCTCGGGCAGCAGTTCAGTCACTTCGGGTCCGATCATGGATGCGCCGAGAATTTCGCCGTATTTTTCATCCACAACGATCTTCACGAACCCACCGTAATCACCCATGCCGAGCGCCTTGCCATTTGCCTGAAACGGGAAGCGCCCAGTCTTCACAGCGAGACCGCGTTCCTTCGCCTGCGCTTCGGTGATTCCAAACGACGCGATCTGCGGCATACAATACGTGGCACGCGGCATCATTTCATAATCAAGCGTGGTTGTTTCCGCGCCAGCAATATTCTCGGCGCAAATAATACCCATCGCCGAGCCGACATGCGCCAGCATGAGTTTGCCCGTCAGATCGCCGATCGCCCAAATGCCAGGGACGTTCGTCTGCATCTTTTCGTTGATTTCCACAAAGCCGCGCTCGCTGATCTTGACCCCGACTTCTTCGAGACCGAGTCCTTTGGAATTGGGACGGAACCCGATCGCGACCAAAGCCTGATCCGCTTCGAGGACAGTTTCCTTCCCGTCGGCAGAGACCTTCACTTGCACGCCCGTTGCCGTGGCTTGGACAAATTCAACTTTATGCCCGACCATTGTTTTGATCTTGCGCTTCTTGAATTCCTTCTCAAGTTCCTTCGAGATCTCTTCATCTTCAAGCGGAACGATATGCGGCAGCATTTCGACGATGGTCACATCCACGCCATAGGAATTCCAGACAGTGGCAAACTCCACGCCGATTGCGCCCGAGCCGATGATGACCACACTCTTGGGAAGTTTCTCCTGCAAAATGGCTTCGCTATATGTGAGGACTTTTTCGCCGTCCACTTTCCAGACGGGGGGGACTGCCGAAGAAGCGCCCGTGGCTACGATGATGTTTTTTGCAATTAATTCTGTCAGCTTGCCATCTTTATCGGTGACGGTAACAACTGTCGGCTTGGTCAGATGCGCTGTTCCCATGTAAACTGTGATGTTGTTCTTCTTCATCAAAAAGCCAATGCCTTTGACGAGTCGATCTGAATTTTGGCGTGAGCGTTTGACCGCCACACTGTAATCCAGTTTCAAATTATCAAATGAAAAGCCGAAATCCTTGGCGCGTTCGCGCAGGGTGTGAGCGACTTCCGCATTCTTGAGCAGTGACTTCGATGGGATGCACCCCACGTTCAGGCAGACACCTCCAAGCCATTGCTTGTCCACGATTGCGACTTTCTGGTTAAGTTGTGCGGCGCGGATCGCGGCTACGTAGCCCGCAGGTCCGGCACCAATGACGACGACATCAAAATTTTCTGACATGAAATACACTCCAGGGAGTTAGGATTGAGAATAGACAAACCAGCGCGACAATTGTACTACAAGCAAACTGCCCTTCTTTTGATGGAGAGGGCAGTTTAAAGTTACAGATTTTTTCTCAAAAATTCATAGGTCCGTGACCATGCCAATAGCGCGGATGCGGAGTCATATTCGGGGCGATCCTCTTCGACGAACCAGTGACCCGCTTTCGGGTAGATGTGAAGCGTCACATCCAAGCCTGCGGATTTCATATCCGCTTCCATCGAGCGCACATATTCAAGCGGCTCCCACTCATCCGTTTCTGCATAATGACCGAGAATATTTGCTCTAACCTTGCTGAAATCTGCTTCTCCAGCGCCGTAGAAAAGCACAGCCGCAGAAACATCGGGGTTGCTTTCCGCGACCATCAAAGACCAGGCTGCGCCCATTGAAAATCCAAGCACTGCAATGGGTTGACCCGCTTGAAGAGCAGCCAGATGATCCTTTGCGGCTTTTACGATATTGCCCATTAATTCAGAATCGCGTTGCTCCATCAACGCTTTGGCTTCGTCAATTGTTTTTGCTATTCGACCCTGATACAGATCGGGTGCGAGTGCGGTAAATCCTTGCTTGGCAAGCTGATCGCAGACTTGTTTGAAGAACGGCTTCAATCCCCACCAGGCATGTAGAACTAAAACTCCAGGCCCGCCATTTTGCGGGGTTGCAAGATAAGCATTTGCAATTTTGTCGTTGACCTTTAATTGGATATCGGATGTTTGAATGGACATGGCAATGTTCCTCCTCTTTCTAATCATGCCTTTCGTGCGGTCAGCAGGAAAACGGGAAATGTTTTTTCGGCGTCATCTATTTTCTTTTTGATCTCAAATGCGGTTGAGAATTTGACATCTGCAAAGCCTGCATCTTCGACCCATGTTTGAAGTTCGCCGCGCTCGAAACCCAGGTGAACATCGGTTGTGCCGTCGGTGTGGAATGTGCCATCTTCTTTATCGAGGTCGGCAATGCACAATATTCCCGCAGGTTGGAGCAGGGCGTGGAATTTTTTTATAATGGCTTTTGGATCTTCGATGTGATGTAATGTTATGAGCGAATAGGTTAGATCGAAACGCTCAGCGGGCAGTGGATCAATCGAAGGTCAAGCCGTGTGGATCGCATGTTTGTTACGCCTGCGGCGGCTATTTTTTCGTCAAGCACATCCAGCATTCCCTGGGATGTGTCTGCGAGGGTGATCTGTCCCAGATCAGCTTGAAGCGCGAAGCTCACCAATCCTGTGCCGCAGCCATATTCCAATGCGGACATTTTTGGTGTAAGCGGGATTGCGTTTCGGATTGCTTCCGCCACCGCACGGGCACGTTCCACTTTTTTGGGATCAGAGTCCCAGTCTTTTGCGCGTTCGTCGAAGTTTGTCATATTCTCCTGTGTAATTGCAGTATGTTGTTGCGAGAAGGGTGCTCTCCCCGACGAAGCAATCCCCGAATTAATGGAGAGGATTGCTTCGGGCAAAAGGCAGGAACGCCCTCGCAACGACATGCACTAATTCCAATTCTCCAGTGTCTCTTTTACTTTTGCCAAAAACCAGTCTGCAGATGCGCCATCCAAAATGCGATGGTCGAATACAAACGACATGTAAACCATCGGGCGGATGGCAATTGCATCGTCGATGACTATCACACGTTTTTGCATCGCGCCGATGCCAAGGATACCGCATTGTGGCTGATTAATGACAGGGAAAGCGAATAATGATCCGCTAATGCCGTGATTGGTCAGGGTAAACGTTCCGCCTTTGACTTCATCGGGCTGCAGTTTTTTATTCCGCGCACGATTGGCAAGATCATTGACCGAGCGAGCCATCGCCAGAAGCGAGAGATTGTCCGCGCCTTTGATGACGGGTACGATCAGCCCCTCTTCGGCAAGAGAAGCCGCCATGCCAATGTTGATGTTTTTATGAATGAGCACTCCTTCATCACTCCATGAAGAGTTGACCATTGGATAGGCTTTCAATCCCGCCACAATAGCGGACATAAAATATGCGGTGAAAGTTAAGTTGACGCCATCTTTTTCAAACGCAGCCTTGTTCGCTGTGCGATGTTTTGAACACGCGGGTCATGTCCGCTTCCATGACGGTCAACACGTGCGGCGATGTGTGTTTTGATTCAACCATGTGCGCGGCAATGGATTTGCGCATGGAGGTGTGTTTGATTAAGGTGTCAGGTGTTGAGGTGTCAGGTGTCAGGTTGGAAGTTTGCAGGTTGACAGGTTGTGCCGATGAAGCGATTTCTATTTCTTGATTCTCGACAAATGCCAACACATCATTCTTTGTGATTCGCCCATTAAACCTGTACCCTGCACTTGAGATAAATTCACGCCATGTTCGGCGGCGATTTTTGCAACAACGGGAGAGATAAATCCGAGATCGGTTGAAGGTTGAAGGTCGAAGGTCACAGGTTGAGGCGCAACTGACTTTTGATCCTTCGACTCGCTCATGGCACTGCTTTCGACTTTTGACTCAGAAATAAAGCTTTCCACGCTTTCACCCGCCATCCCAATAATTGCAAGCACCTCACCAACCTTCGCGGACTGACCTTGCTGTGTTTCAATTTTAAGAATCATACCCGAAGCAGGCGCAGGGACTTCGACAGTTACTTTATCTGATTCAACTTCAAGCAGCGGCTCCAATTCGTTGATGGAGTCGCCAACCTGTTTGAGCCATTTTGTGACGGTCACTTCGTCAACGCCTTCGCCGAGCCGTGGAACCAAAACTTTTGTTGCCATAATTTCTCCTTTTTCACCACGAAGTGTCACAAAGGATCACGAAGGAAAATCCTTTGTGCTACCTTTGTGACACTTTGTGGTTAATAAATTTTTGGAAACGCCTCAGGATCAACTTCATTCATCATTTCATACACAGCATCAAAGATCGTCTCCGCGCTGGGCTTTGACCAGTAATCTCCATCCGAGCCGTAGGCGGGTCTGTGCGCTGTGCCTGATAGAGTCTTTGCGGGAGAATCCAAATGGAAGTAGCCGCCTTGTTTTTCGATGACTTCCTGCATCATGTAGGCAGTTGTCCCGCCTGGCACATCTTCATCCACGAACAAGACGCGATTTGTTTTCTTGAGCGACTCGACGATCATGCTGTGAATATCAAATGGCAAAAGCGATTGCACGTCGATCACTTCGATCTCGATGCCAACTTTGCTTAACTTATCGGCGGCTTCCAGAACCACTCTGCAAGTTGCGCCGTAGGTGACGATGGTCACATCCCTGCCTTCGCGGATGATCTCAGGCACGCCCAGTGGCAACGTCATTTCGCTGATGTTGTCGGGCAGGCGTTCTTTCACGCGGTAGCCGTTCAACACTTCCACAACGATTGCGGGTTCATCGGCTTTCAACAGGGTGTTGTAAAAACCAGCGGCGCGGGTCATGTCACGCGGGACCAAAACATACATGCCGCGCACGAGATTGAGGATGCCAGCCATCGGCGAGCCAGAATGCCAAACGCCTTCGAGTCTGTGTCCGCGGGTGCGCACGATGACGGGCGCTTTTTGTCCGCCTGCGGTGCGCCAGTGCAAAGTGGCCAAGTCATCGCTCATGATTTGCAACGCATACAACACGTAATCCAAATATTGAATTTCTGCAATGGGTCGCAGTCCGCGCATTGCCAGGCCGATTGCCTGACCCAAGATCGTCGCTTCACGGATGCCAGTGTCGGTCACACGCAGTGCGCCATATTTTTCCTGCATGCCTTTGAAACCCTGGTTCACGTCGCCGAGCCTGCCCACATCTTCACCGAAGGCGATCAATCGCGGCTCACGCGCCAGCGCAGAATCAAATGCGGCGTTCATGATCTCAAACCCAAACATCGTCCGCGATGACTTGGAATATGCGGGTTTGACCTCTGGCACTTTCAACGCGCTGCCAGAATATAAATGCGAGCCGTAACGCTCCAAATTAATTTTGTCGTCTTTGGTTTTCCATTGGATGAGGACTTGTTTTGTGGGATGGGATTCGTCGCGCAGCATTCTCAACGCTTCGTGGACTGCGCCGTGGATGTCACGCCTCGCCACCGACGGGAGAGCTGACAGCCGATCCCTGAGAATTCTCAACTCTGCGACATGGTTTGAAGTGCTGGCGATCTCATCGAGCATGTCCAATACTTGATTGCGCTCTTCGAGGATCGGAGCAAGGAAATTGTCCCAGGCGCTTTTGCGGAATCCTTCCACAGCGGCGTAATCTGCTTTTTCAGCAGAATCAAGCTCGGGCGCGGAGATGACGCGGTTCTCCATCATCCACTGCCGCATTTTTTTGAGTCCGTCAAATTCCTCTTCCCATTTGAGTCGCTCTGGAGTCTTATATCGTTCGTGACTTCCCGATGTGCTGTGACCCAGCGGCTGTGTCACGTCAATGACATGAATCAATGCGGGGATGTGATACTCGCGCGCGATCTCGGCGGCGCTGAGATAGGTTTCGATGAGCGCGGGATAATCCCAGGCGTGGACGGTGTAACAATCGAAGCCGCGTTCGATTTTATCGGGCGGAGCATAGGGGTCACGCTCGAAGCCTTTGAGCAGTGTGCCGATATTTTCCTTGACCATTTGAAATTGATTGGGGACAGAGATGCCATAGCCGTCATCATAGATGGTGACGATGGCGGGCGCTTTGAGCACGCCGATGGCGTTGACCGATTCCCAGAACATGCCCTCAGAAGTGGATGCGTTGCCAATGGTGGCGAAGGCGATCTCATCTCCGTTGTGCGAGAAATCTTTGAAGTCATGCAGTTCTTCTAATTTGCGATACAAAACGGACGCGTACGCGAGCCCCACTGCGCGCGGCATTTGTGCGGCGGTTGGAGAAATGTCGCTTGCCACGTTATACATTTTTGTTTGCGCGCGCCATGTGCCGTTGGGATATAAATTGCGCGAGGCAAAATGCGCGTTCATTTGCCGCCCTGCGCTGGCGGGGTCATAGGTCACATCCGCATGGGAATATAGCTGGGCAAAAAATTCCTGGATGCTCATCACGCCAAGCATGAACATCCAGGTTTGATCGCGGTAATATCCAGAACGCCAGTCACCTTTGCGGAAAGCGCGGGCTATGGCGAGTTGAGCGATTTCCTTGCCATCGCCAAATATGCCAAACTTTGCCTTGCCACTCAGGACTTCCCTTCGTCCGATGATGGAAGCCTGTCTGCTTTGATAGGCGAGGCGGTAATCTTTTATGATTTCTTCTTTATCGAGGGGAAGCGTAATAGAGCCCTTCTTTTTGTTGGGCATGTACTCTCTCTCTAAATTGGATATGTTTAGGGGAGATTATAACGGAAAAGAAAATCGCTCGGTTACTAATTCACAAAAACCTTAAACTCTTACTACAGAACAACTATATATTTTTATTTGTTACACGACCCAATTAAATATATCCAATAAAACTTTAAGGTGCAACCTCTTGTAATTCATCATCTGTCGCAATATGATTATACTGACCTTGCAGTTCTGCAAGGCGAGGCAGGCACGATATCGGCACGATTTCATACGCTGCCCATTTTTGTCATCTAATTCTCACTAGATCAAGGAGGTGTAACGGGAAGACAATATGCAAGTTTTTCTGCAAGTGCTTTACTTTATTGTGATGTTTAATTTCGCCAAATTAGGAGAATAAAAATGAGAGCAAAAAAGTTTTTAACGTTAATGTTAGTTCTCACTGTTATGGTCAGCATGATTGGCATATTGTCAGTTAGTGCGGCCCCTGCGCAACAACCTTATCTTGCCGGTACTGCGCAAACATATGTTGTCTTGTATAAGACAAACGCCGTTTCATCCGATGCGGCAACCGTAATTAAAAACGCAGGCGGGAGTCTCGTTTACAGTTACGACAAAATTGGGGTCGTGATCGCAAGTTCCAGCAATGATCTGTTCCGCAGCAACCTTATGAAAGATAAACGTATCGAAGGCGCGTGCGGCGACGACTGGTTTCGGGGTTCAATTGAACGATGAACTTGAAGTTGATGGATGCTGCCGAAATGACTGAAAGCGTCACCGCGGTCGTGGGGAGATCCGCTTTCAGTTCCGGCAATGGGATATGACCCAAATCCACGTGCCCGAAGCCCATGCGATCAACAGCGGCAGTCCCTCAGTCATTGTAGGCGATATCGACACGGGTATCGATTACACTCATCCAGACCTTGCCCCCAACGTGGACTTCGCAAACAGCTGTCCTGCATCGGTGGCGTACCAAACACGGATCCTGCTGCGTGGTTCGATGGTCACTTGCCATGGTACGCACACGGCTGGTACCATCGCTGCCGCTGCGAACGGCATCGGCATCATCGGCGTGGCGCCCAATGTGAAGATCGCTAGTATTAAAGCAGGCAATGACGATGGATATTTCTTCCCGGAAGCAGTCATCTGCTCATTCATGTGGGCGGGCTCTCACCACCATCGACGTGACCAATAACAGTTACTACGCAGATCCATGGCTGTTCAACTGCCGCAATGATGCCGAACAGCGTGCGATCTGGAAAGCCGAACAACGTGCCATCCGCTATGCAATGTCACAGGGCGTGGTGGTTGTTGCAGCGCAGGGCAATGAGAACATGGACTTGTCCAAGCGGAATGTGGATTCGACCAGCCCGGACTTTCCGCCTGGCACAAACATCGAGCGTGAAGTGACAAATGCCTGCGTTGTGATCCCGGTTGAGATATTCGGGTGTCATCGGCGTCACCGCTGACGGTTTCAAGTGCAGAAGGCCTACTACTCCTCCTACGGCGTTGGCGTTGCCCAGGTTACAGCACCCGGCGGTGACGTCCCTTCCAGAGACGTCACCCGCGATCAGTGGCAGCGGCTATCGACGATTCCATATTTCTACTTTGGCGGCCCAGGCACCGCTTGCTATGCCGGCGCCTCGGGTACTTCGATGGCCTCACCGCATGCAGCCGGTGTAGCAGCCCTGATCCTCAGCCAGTTCGGCAAGATGCCACAAGGCGCTGTACAGGCTGCGCTGACAGGTACAGCAGATCCAATGGCTTGCCCGCCAAATCCGTTTGACCCAGGTGGAGCAGGTGACCTGGCTTGCAACCTGTGTTGGCGGCGACGGCTACAATGGATTTTTCGGTCATGGGCAGGTGAACGCGCTCAATGCAGTCACCCATAAACCTTAATATAAAAACACATTAACCAACTGGGCAGGCTCGTGATCGGAGCCTGCCCAGTTTTGCATCATGGACAGTTGCAGACGCACTCATTCATGATTTCTTCTTTATCGAGGGAAACGTATATGAAAAATGAAAAGTGAGCGAACATTTCTGCCCGCCCACTTTTACTTCTCACTTTTTACTTGCCACTTCCTACTTCATTCTCTCCGCCACGATCTCCGCCACATCCTTGACTTGAATATTTCCGCCATCGGCTTTGGATGCGTCGTTCATCATTGTCAGGCAGAAGGGACAGCCCACCGCAACCGTTCCAGCGCCAGCCGAAGGTCCTGCCGCACTTAGCAGGGTGGATTTGGCTTCGGCGAAACGCGCTTCGTTCACGCGCGCCGTGCCGTTCTCTTCTTCCTTCCACATTTGCGCGCCGCCTGCGCCACAGCAGAAAGCCTTGGCTGAATTGCGCGGCATTTCGATGGTCAATGCACCAGCCGATTTCAACGCATCACGCGGCGCGTCAAAAGTTTGATTATGCCGTCCCAGATAGCATGGGTCATGGAATGTCACTGAATAACTGATCACTGCTCACTTCCAAACTGATCTTCCCCGCTCCAACCAATTCATTGATAAACTGCGTGTGATGGATGACTTCGTAATTTCCACCGAAGGCGGGATATTCATTCTTGAGGGTGTGCAAACAATGCGGACAGGTCGTGACAATTCGTTTTGGCGCGACCTCATTCAATATCTCCACATTCTGTGAAGCCAATCCAAAGAAAATATCTTCGCGTCCTGCGCGTCTTGCAGAATCACCTGTGCAGGATTCATTCTTGCCAAGCACCGCATAATTGACTCCCGCCGCGTTCAAAATCTTTGTGAAGGCTTGCGCTGTCTTTTGCGCGCGCGCATCGGTTGCGGGCGCACATCCCACCCACCATAAAATATCAGGTTCGGGATTTTGCTCAATGGTCGGCACTTTCAATCCGTCCGCCCATTTCATGCGGTCAGCTTGCGAAATATTCCACGGGTTCTGGTTGCGCTCCATGCCCTTGAAAGCAGATTCCAATTGCTTGGGGAAGGCGCTTTCCATCATCGAAAGATTTCTGCGGATGTCCAAAATGTCGCGCATCGGCTCGTTGCCGACGGGACAAATGTCCACGCATGCGCCGCAGGATGTGCAAGCCCAGACAGCTTCTTCTGAGATCAACTCGGTCATCGCCACATCAGTTGTGCCGCCGTTGTTGAAGTGATAACGTTTATTAATTTCCAACGCGGCAGGTGAAAGCACTTTGCCTGTGTTGTACTCGGGGCAAACTTCCTGACAGCGGTAGCACATGATACAGGCGTAGCTGTCCATGATCTGCTCCCAGCCGAGGTCTTTCATTTTCGCCGCGCCAAATTGTTCGATGCTTTGGTCATCGAGATTGATGTAACTCAACTGCCCGATGGATTTTCGTTCAGGCTTCACCGCAAAATTGATCGGAGCAAAGAACAAGTGGATATGTTTTGAATATGGGAAGTATGGAAGGAATGCGACAACTGCCCCAATGGATAACCAGAATGCGAGGTGTTCCCCTACGACCAAGGCACTCGGACTCATCCCCGCCCAAAGCTGGGACACAGCCGAGATGTTTGGCTGCCAGCTGTCAGTGTGACCTGCCAGCGCCAGCCCGAAGGATTCTCCCAGAAAGCGCATCAGGTTGTGAATAAAGATAAACGTCGCAACAATGGCTGAATCACGCATGATGCCGAAGCGCGCCTTGGGATGCAGAAGAGTCGTCTCGCGCGTGGTCAGAGTCGCAGGTCGAAGGATGAAGCGGCGGATCGCCATCGCCACAATGCCCACGATGATCGCGACATTTGCGATATCCGCGAACAATCTATAGAAATTCCCGACCAAACCAATTTGATCGAGCAGTTTGAAATTTGTGAAGGCGTAGATCAGATCCGCGAGATTGATGAGCAGGAACGAGAGAAATCCCCAGCCGATAAGTCCATGTAAAATACTCGGCCACAAGCGGAAACGAAAAACGGGCTGGAACAATCCCACTTTGAGGATAAGTTCGCCAACCCGTTTGGTTGCCAGTGACCAGTCTATTTTCCCCTGCCCACTGTTGATGTGACCCATGATGCGGGCAACCCCGCGATATGTGTAGTACAACGATGCGGTTGTCGCAAGGACGAACAAGACCTTTTCAACGAGTGTGAGCATGGCATCTCCAGTGAATTTGGATTAACTTTTTTAAGTTTAGCACAAACTCGGAGATAAGAAAAAGTCACAAGTCACGCTTCAAGCGTGACCTACATCGCCTCTTACTTTGCCACAAACCAGCGATCGCGGCCATTGCCCTTTGCTTCGTACATCGCATTGTCTGCGCGATTGAGCAGGGTATCCCACGTATCCACACCATGTCTAAATTGAGCAATACCAATACTGATCGTGATGCTTAAAGTCTGCTCGGTATGATTGATCGGTATGACCATTTCGCGCATATGTTTGCACAAACGCTGAGCCTGTTCTGCGGCAGCATTTGCGTCCGAGCTTGGCAGAAGGATAAGGAATTCCTCGCCGCCGTAACGCCCCACAACATCAGGCTGGCGGATATGATCCTGCAGTTGACCTGCGACCTGCCTTAAGACTTCATCTCCCACGGAATGCCCGTAGTTGTCATTTACAGCTTTAAAATGATCTACATCCACCACAGAGATCGAAAGCAGGCTGTTGTATCTTTCGGCGCGCGACACTTCGTCCTGAAGTTTTCTGACGATCATGCGTCTGTTGAGCAGGAAGGTCAGCGCATCAATTTGCGCGATCTCCTGCGCCTGGATCATGACCGATTCCATTTCGATCTGTTTATTGCGGGCTATTTTCTTTGTAACCTCGCTCTCGATCTTGAACAGTTTGACCAGCCTGTTCAAACGCTCGACAACTTCCTGAAAAGCGGAATCTGAATTGACTTCTTCAGCAATGAAAAGTACGGAATCTTCCGATACGGGGATCAGCAGGCAATCACAATAAATATTAAAACCCTCTCTGATCTCTGGTATCGAGAATTTTGCGACCCAATGTTCTTCTGCGTTTGAGCCCAGCCTGGAGATGAGCTGATCTTTGTCACTATGAGAAAATAAATCTTCCAGTTTGTTCGCTGCAGGGAATAATTTCTTAATTGAGCCAAAAGCGCGATTCCATGAAACCAAAGTACCGTCGCGCTTTACAAGTGCGATCATTGCGTGGATATGCTCAAGCATTTCCCCTGCATCATTTGTTGAGATCAAATCCACTAGTTTCTTCATGATTTCAATTTTAGTCCATTCGCGTGTGTTTTTATCCGCCTTACCATTTTGTATATAAAGACATTACCGCGGACCTTTTCTGCCGAATTGACGTTCCAGATTATCCACAGACAAATGGATCATCGTCGGCCGTCCATGCGGACAAGTTCGCGGAGAGGCACAGGCTTCGAGGTCATTCAACAAGGCGCGCTGTTCCTCGCTTGTGAGTGTTTGTCCGCCTTTGACAGCCAGCCGCTTGCAGACACGCGCAGCGAGTTTTGCCTCCACCTCAGCTTGCAAGGGTGTTTCATCTTCTTCGAAATCCTCCACCAAAGCCCGCAACGCGGACGATGGGTCACCGCCTGAAAACAAGACAGGCATGGCGCGCACCTGAAATGTATTCGTGCCGAACTCTTCCACTTCAAAGCCAAAGTGATTCAAGAATGGCAGTTGCGAGGTTAACGCCTTCGCAGATTGCGGAGGCAAAGTCACCACCTCGGGCGAGAGCAAAGCCTGTGACGGGATGCTCTTTTTATCATGTTGTGCCATCAATTTCTCAAACAAAACCCGTTCGTGCGCCGCATGTTGGTCAATGAGATACAAGCCATCGGGTCCCTCGGCGACGATGTAGGTTGAGCCGATCTGACCGATCAATCGTAAAAGCGGAACACTTGCGAAAGAAGGATTTTCGATTGACGATTGACGATTGACGATTTCTTCTGCATTCTGACTTCCGCCTTCCGCATTCTGCAACTGATCACTGTCCACTGATAACTGATCACTTGAATGCGCCACACTCCAATCAATCCCCACTTCTCTTCTTTCTGTTGAAGCAGAGCGCGAACCCCACAACTGCGGCGAGACAGATGCCACGGGTGTGTATGCCAGCAAAGCCTTGCGCGCCGCGCGTTGGACAAAACTAAAGATCCTATCCTGACTTCTAAAACGCACTTCCGCTTTTGTGGGATGCACATTCACATCCACATCTTCGGGAGCGATCTCCAAAAATAAAGCCGTGAGCGGATAACGTCCGACCATCAGCAGGGTGTGATATGCCTGCAACAAGGCAGTGGTCAACGAGAATTCCTGCACCCAGCGCCCGTTGACGAAGAATGTGATTTCCTTGCGATTTGAGCGAGTAAGGGAAGTGGGACTGATAAAACCTGTCAAAGACAGGCCATCTTCTGCATCCATCACTTCAAGCATTTGCTTGGCAACTTCCACGCCATATAACGCGGCGAGGATCGAACGCCTGTCACCGTCGCCCTGCGGTTTGCAATGTGACTTGCCTGCCATCGGTCACCTTAATGCGTACATTTGGATAAGCCAGCGCATAACGAGTGACCAGAGCGTCAATGGCGCGTCTTTCGGTCACATCGGTTTTCAAAAATTTCAAACGCGCGGGCACGTTATAAAATAAATTTTCGACGCGCAGAACTGTCCCGACGGGTGCGCCCACTTTTTCCACTTTGCCCGAAATGCCGCCGTCCACTTTTAGGCGCGCGCCTTCTTTGGCAGAAGCAACCCGCGAGGTGATGGTCATTTGCGAGACGGAACCGATCGAAGCCAGAGCTTCGCCTCGGAAGCCCAATGTCGAGATGTGGAACAAGTCCTCGGACTGAACCAGCTTCGAGGTCGCATGGCGCGCGGCGGCTAGTTCCAATTCATCTGCGGCGATTCCACATCCATCATCCGCCACTTCGATCAAAGCTCCGCCCCGCATCCTCAATTGAAATGGAAATATTTTTCGCGCCCGCATCCAGCGCGTTTTCAGTTAATTCCTTCACCACAGACGCGGGGCGCTCGACAACTTCACCCGCCGCAATTTGCGAAGAGACCTCGGAAGATAAAAGACGAATAGGCATGGGGGCATTATAATCGCGCAATGAGATTCACCACCATTTTTTTTGACCTCGACGACACGCTGTATCCGTCCAACGCTGGTTTGTGGCAAGCCATCAAAAACCGCATGAACGATTACATGCGCGAGCGCATGAATATTCCCGCCGATGAAATCCCTGCGCTGCGCGAAAAATATTATATGCAATATGGCACAACGCTGCTCGGCCTGCAAAAACATCATCAAATTGATGTGGATGATTATCTGGCTTATGTGCATGATCTGCCCCTCGGCAACTACCTGACTCCAGACTCTGCCCAACGCTCGGTCATCGCTTCGCTGCCGACCCGCAACCTGATCTTTACCAACGCAGACATTCACCACGCTGAAAGAGTCCTCGCCGCGCTCAACCTGCGCGATCTATTTCCAACCATCGTGGATGTGAACACCGTCGCGCCATATTGCAAGCCGATGCCCGAATCATTTGCGATTGCCATGAAACTCGCTGGAGAAACTGACCCCTCGCGCTGTGTGATGATCGACGATCTCACGCGCACCACGCGTGCCGCAAAGTCAGCGGGCATGTTCAGCATTTTATTTGGCGAAACAGCCGCCAACGGTGATGCCAACGCCAGCCTTTCAGATTGGAACGAGTTGATCAATATTTTGGAGGCACAATAAATGGAAATAAGTAAACCAATGATCGGTGCCCTGTTATTTATCCTCCTCGTCGTAGGCGCGAACTTTTTCATGTATGCCATTGCGCGCGGTGCGGTGAATACAAAAGGGAAAGGCTTTTGGGAAACGATCACCACATCGTTGTACAAACCCACCAAGAGGGAGAATTCAATGGATGAACTTCGCAAAAAAATGGAAGATTTGGAAAAGGGCAAAAAAGAGTAATTCTGCCTGGTGCATTCTTACACAAATCGTACAAAATATTCAGCAAACATTAATCCCTGGGGAGTATATTCTCCAACATTGATTTAAAAATTGGAGGCAGTTTTGAATAGAACATTAAAGTATATTTTTGTCGTGCTTGTCATCGTAGCGGTCGCGCTTGGCTCATTTGCAGGCGGCTTTGTAAGCGGACATCTCTTACCATTAGCGAATCTCCCCGGCTTGCCGAATCCCATTGCAGTCGCGCCACCCACCACTTCCCCAGATCAGCAATCAGCCACCCCGTCAGAATTCCAGGCGCTCTTCTCACCGTTCTGGGAAGCGTGGAACCTTGTCCATGAAAATTACGTAGATCAACCTGTGGATGATCTGGCACTTATGCGCGGCGCGATCAGCGGCATGATGAACGCCCTCGGCGACCCGCACTCATCTTACATGGATCCCAAGGACTTTGCAGATGCCAACTCAAGCCTGTTAGGTGAATATGAAGGCATAGGCGCATTCGTGGATACCACCACCGAATATCTGACCATTACCAGTCCCATGCCCGGCTCTCCTGCTGAGCGCGCTGGTCTTTTGCCAGGTGATCAGGTCATCGCGATTGACGGCGAAGATATGACCGGTATAGCCGCAGAAGTGGCGCGCACCAAGGTGCTTGGTCCTGCCAACTCAATCGTCCATTTGACAATCTTCCGCGAAGGCGAAGAGAAACCGCTCGAATTCGATGTGACGCGCGAAAAGATCACCATGAAATCATCCACGGGCAAAATGCTCGAAAATGACATTGCCTATATTCAGGTCACCACCTTCGGCGAAAAAACCACGCCCGAGTTGCTGGCTGCCCTGAAAGAGCTGATGGCGCAAAATCCAAAAGGCATCATCCTTGACCTGCGAAACAATGGCGGCGGATATTTGCAAACCGCCGTGGAAGTTGCTTCACAATTTATGGATAAAGGCGTTGTGCTTTATGAAGAGTACGGAGACAAGACACGTACCACTTATGACGTCCTTCCTGACGGAATGGCTACGGATACGAAAATCCCGATGGTGGTACTCATCAACGAAGGCTCCGCATCCGCTTCCGAGATCGTAGCAGGCGCTTTACAGGATAGCGGACGCGCCAAACTGGTAGGCGCCACTTCCTATGGAAAAGGCTCCGTGCAAAATTGGATACCCCTCAGCGGCGAAAATGGCGCAGTACGCATCACCATCGCCAAGTGGCTTACACCGAACGGGAATACCATCCACAAAATTGGTCTTACCCCTGATGTGACCGCCGAAAGGACCGAGGAAGATTACAAAGCCAACCTTGATCCACAACTCGATAAAGCAGTGGAGACATTACAGGCGATTCTTAATGGGATGCCCCTCCCAACCTCCGCGCCGACTGTTTTTCCTGCGCCGTAAATTCCCGAATTAAAAAGGCTTTGAAGGAGAACAACTATGTTTTTCAGCCCAACCTACCTGATGTACATGATCCCTGCACTCATTCTCATGGGAATCACTTCATGGTATGTAAGATCATCATATAACAAATGGAGCCGTGTGCAGGCCCAAAGCCGCTTGACCGGCGCACAGGCCGCGCAAAGATTAATATCCACAGGCGGCTTGTACGGTGTGCAAGTTCAGACCGTGGCAGGCAATCTAACCGATCATTACGATCCGCGCAACAAGACCCTCTTTTTGTCACAGGGCGTTGCGAATGTAGCATCTGTGGCGTCGGTTGCCATCGCGGCGCATGAACTTGGTCACGCCATGCAGGATGCGGAAGATTATTTCCCATTGCGCTTCCGCTCCGCCCTCGTGCCGATCGTCAACATCGGCTCGAACCTCGGCTGGATATTGATCATGATCGGCTTGTTCCTGAAATTCACCGAACTTGCCTGGCTGGGTGTACTTGTCTTTGCAGGCGGTGCAGTATTCGCACTCGCAACCCTGCCCGTGGAATTTAACGCATCGGCCCGCGCGAAGCAGCTGCTCGTGCAAACCGGCATCATCCAAACTGAAGAAGAGCAGCGTGGAGTCAACACTGTGCTAAATGCCGCGGCACTGACTTATGTTAGCCGGGCTGATCACCGCTGTTTTGCAGCTACTGTACTATGCCTCACTGGTGGGCGGCGGTAGGCGCAGATAATAAGTCAACTTGTAAAAAGAGCAGGTGTCCAAGCCTGCTCTTTTTTTGTGAGTATAATCATTCCTAATGAAGAAATTATTCGTCATCATTATACTTTTTCTTGGCATTGCCGTGGTCGTGATTAGTTTTAGCGAACTTGAAACGATCGTCCAGACTCTGCAAAAAGCGCATTTGAGATATTTTTTCCTCGCGATCCTCATCGAATTTATATGGTTCTTCGCTCACAGGGCGGATGTATCAATCCATTTATCATTTATTGGGCTTGGAAGAAGGAGTACTAACTTTGAGCCGCATTTCCGCCGCAGCGAATTTCATCAACACTGTCGCGCCCACTGCCGGCGCTGGTGGAATCGCTCTCTTCGCCGCCGAAGCCCGCAGGCGCGGACATCCCGCTGGCAAAGTTACCGTTGCCGCCGCTTTATTCCTCCTGCTTGATCAAATTTCCTTCCTTATCATCCTATCGCTTGGGTTGATCGTACTTGTCCGCCGCAAAGATTTGGGGCCCGCCGAAATGTCAGCCACGCTCATTCTGCTTGGCATTGCCGTTACAGCCATATTCGTTTTATATCTTGGGTATCAATCAGAGGAAAGACTTGGAGACTTTCTGGCAAAAATAGCACGGGGAATCAACCGCTTTGTAAAAATATTCCGCAAGAAAGAATACCTGAGCGAAGTTCGCGCACATGAGTTTGCCCATGAAATTTCCGAAGGTTTTGCTGGTCTCACAGAACGGCCATCCAGCCTGGTCAGGCCTGTCTTGTGGGGAATTCTGGGCAAGATCTTATTAATGTGTATTCTTGTCTGCGCCTTTTTATCTTTTGAAGTTCCTTTCTCAGCAGGTACCATTGTCGCAGGGTTTTCCCTTACATATCTCTTCCTCATTGTTTCCCCCACGCCTTCAGGCATTGGCATCGTCGAAGGCATGATGCCCATCGTCCTCACCTCACTAAATGTAGATTGGAGTCAGGCGGTGGTCATTACGCTCACATATCGCACAGTTACATTTTGGATCCCATTCGGGATCGGCGCATTGGCATTCCGTTCATTGCACGCAGGCGGGGAAGCACCAGCAACAGTTTAGGTTATCCTTTGAATACCCTTCAATCTTTACTCGACTTCTGGAAACAGGATGCGGACACCGCGCCGAATTTTTCTGCGTGGAAGACGACTCCGCCGCGAGCCGCGCAAACGCATCCCTTCCCGACCGATCTGCCTGATCCGCTTCGAGAAGCATTATCCACCCGCGGCATTGACCAGCTCTACTCCCACCAACTTTCCGCATGGATAAGCTCACGCGCGCATAAGAATATCATCCTAGCCACTGGCACAGCCAGCGGAAAGACTCTCGCCTACAACCTGCCTGTCCTTGCAGCCATGCTTCAAAACCCCGAAGCTCGCGCCCTTTATCTTTTCCCAACCAAAGCCCTCGCGCAGGATCAACTCTCCACCCTCACAAACCTAAAACCTAAAACCTTTGACCTGAAACCTGCCATCTACGACGGCGATACCCCGCAATCACAACGCTCTGCGATTCGCAAAAATGCGCGCATCATATTAAGTAATCCCGATATGCTGCACACAGGCATTCTGCCGCACCATTCCAACTGGAGCGATTTTTTCAGCAACTTGAAATTCATCGTCATTGACGAAGCCCACACCTATCGCGGTGTCTTCGGCTCGCACGTCGCCAACGTCATCCGCAGACTGAAACGGGTGGCAAATTTTTACGGCGCAAAACCGCAGTTCATCCTCGCATCTGCGACTATTGGCAACCCAAAAGAACTTGCCGAAGCTCTGATCGAAGAAGAGGTCGAATTAATTGACAACGACGGCTCTTCGCGCGGCGAACGACATTTCATTATTTATAATCCCCCAGTCACCGACCCCACACTTGGTCTGCGAAAAAGCAGTCTGCTCGAAAGTGTGCGACTGGCAAATGATTTATTCACGCACAATATCCAATCTGTTGTGTTTGCACGTACGAGAAGAAGTGTCGAAATTATTTTGACATACTTGCAGGGACAAATGGGAGAAGTATTAATAGGCGAGAAGGGAGAAGTACCAAATTATGAAAACCGGCTTCTCACTCAATAAGGGGCTACCGCTCTGGCTACCTCCCTCACCAACGCCGTGAGATCGAACAAGGCTTGCGCGACGGCACGGTCAAAACTGTCGTAGCCACAAATGCCCTTGAACTGGGAATCGATATCGGCGGGTTGGGCGCGGCAGTCATTGTCGGGTATCCGGGCACCATCGCGAGCGTGCGCCAGCAAGCGGGTAGAGCGGGGCGAGGGGATGATCCCGCTGTGTCGATCATGGTTGCATCGTCCAATCCGCTCGACCAATTCCTCGCGCATCATCCAGATTATTTCTTCGGCAGTTCGCCCGAGCAGGCATTGGTCAACCCGAATCATTTGCTCATCCTGCTGGAACATTTACGCTGCGCCATGTTCGAACTGCCCTTCCAAAAACACGAAGGCTTTGGCGGTCTCTCTGACGAACTCGTGGATGAATATCTTGAGTTCATGGTCGCAAACCAGGACGCGCACTTCTCGAACGAAAAATATTATTGGATGAAGGATCAATATCCTGCCGCGAATATTTCACTGCGCTCCGCATCGCCGCAAAGTGTTGTGTTGCAAAGCGTGACCGAGGACGGTAGACCGTGGACGGTAGGAACAGTTGACGGCGAAAGCGCCGCGTGGATGGTTCACCCCGGCGCGATTTACATGCACGAAGGCCAGCAATATTTTGTGCAGGAATATAATTTTGAAGAGCACATTGCGCAACTAATTCCTGTCGGGTTGGATTACTACACCGAAGCGCAAAGAAATTCCGAGATCGAAGTAACGAATGAAATCGAACGCGAGATGCTCCCCTCTGCTCTCAGGAGAGGGGCTGGGGGTGAGGTTAGTGAGGTTGGCAGCAAAGCCTACGGCGAAATCCAAGTGACCACACAAGTGGTCGGATTTAAAAAATTGCGCTGGTTTACTTATGAAAATTTGGGGGAGGAAACGCTCGATATGCCCCCGTCTGAATTGCAGACAACAGGCTACTGGCTTTCGCTCTCCGAAGAGACGCTCACGCGCCTGCGCGACGCTGGCAGTTGGTCCAACGACCGAAACAAATACGGCGCCGACTGGACTCGCATCCGCGACCGTGTGCGTGCGCGCGATAAATACCAATGTCAGGTATGCGGCGCACCCGAGACAGACCGCCAGCATGATGTGCATCATAAAATCCCATTTCGCACATTCACTTCCATTGAAGAAGCCAACCGCCTGGAAAATCTCACCACGCTCTGCAGAACCTGCCACCAGAAAGTGGAGCAAAATGTCCGCATCCGCAGTGGACTGGCTGGTCTCGGTTTCGTGCTTGGCAACCTCGCTCCGCTCTTCCTAATGTGCGATCCGCGTGACCTGGGCACACTTACCGACCCCGCATGGAAACCTGCCAATGGACTGCCATCTGTTGTTTTGTACGACCTTGTCCCTGCAGGCATTGGCTTTAGCCAAAAGTTATTTGAAATCCATGAAGAACTAATTCAACGCGCGCTTGAACTCGTCAGCGAATGTGAATGCGAAGATGGCTGTCCTTCGTGCGTAGGACCAGGCGGCGAAAACGGCGTGGGCGGAAAAGTGGAAACACTGGAGATATTAAAAGAGTTCACTTTCATTAACTGACTCACCTTACGCACTTAATCATGATTCCCTGAGTGGAGCGACCTTGCATAAGGTGAGCAAGCAAACATAAAAATAAAAATCCCCGTCTTCCGACGGGGATTTTTATTACAGATCGAATGACGTGAATTACACGCCGCTGAGGCTGGAATTGATTTTGCTGAACACGTTGCCGATGATTGGTCCGAGGATCATCAAGGCTGCAATAACGACAATAGCGACTAAAACGAGGATCAGCGCATACTCAACGAGTCCCTGACCTTTTTCTTTGGGGGCAAATAACATGATTTTTTTATCTCCTTTCTCATAAATTTCCCAAGTTAATTTCTTGAGATACAACTATTTTACTCCGTCTATAAAAAATGGCAAGAGAATAACAGCGAATTTTCTTAACAGTTATGTTAGCCAAATGAGCGAAAATATTCGTTATGAATGGTCATTTATGAACGAAAAATTGCCCGCCACACTCCTCACCCTTTGCGAACCTTTCTGTGGTTAAATTGCATCACCAAAAATATATGGAATAAAGGTGATAAACATGCTTATCCATTCAGCTTCCCAACTCCTCACACTCGCAGGCGGTCCTCAACGCGGACACAACCTTGGGACACTTGGCATTATAGAAAAAGGCGCAGTCGTTGTGCGCGATGAAAAGATCGTAGCGGTCGGTACAACCGATGAACTTAGAAATGCCTATCCTGATGAGCCCACACTTGACGCAGGTCATTGCGTACTGATGCCTGGTTTTGTAGACCCGCATACGCATGTTATCTGGGCGGGTGACCGCGCCAATGAATTCGAGATGAAGATGGGCGGTATGGCATATCTCGATATTCTTGGGGCAGGCGGCGGAATCATTTCAACGGTCAAAGCCACGCGCACAGCCAGCATGGAAACCCTCATCGCGCAAACTCGTCCGCGCTTGCTGCGCATGTTTTCACACGGCACAACCACTGCTGAAGCAAAGACAGGCTATGGTTTGCGGACATCAACCGAGTTACGTTTACTTAAAGCCCTGATCGCACTCGATGACGAAAGTCCTCTTGATCTCGCCATTACTTTCCTAGGGGCACATGCCATTCCGCCAGAATTCAAAGATGACCCGCAAGGTTACACAGATGAAGTCGTAAACACCATGCTGCCCATGTTAAAAGAATGGTGGGAGACTCATGCCCCGCGCCTGCCCCTGCCTTTTGTGGATGTGTTCTGCGAAACGAAAGCCTTTGACCTGGAACAGTCGCGTCAGGTACTGACCAAAGCTGGGTCGCTGGGATTCCCACTCAAGATCCACGCTGACGAATTTGACAACATCGGCGGCGCGGCGCTCGCGGCCCAATTAGGCGCGGCATCCGCAGACCACCTGGTCAAGACATCGGATGCAGATATTGCCGCACTTGGCAAATCGGATACAGTGGCAGTCTCTTTGCCATGCACACCTTTTGGATTGGCCGAAAAAGATTACACGCCCGCCCGCAAACTCATCGAGGCAGATGCCATCCTGGCGTTGGCTACAGATTGCAACCCGGGAACAACGTGGAACGAGTTGATGCAGTTCGTCATCGCACTGGCTTGCCGCGCAATGAAGTTGACGCCAGCAGAAGCCATCGCGGCCACCACTATCAATTCCGCCCACGCAATTCGCAGGGCAGACACGATCGGCTCCATCGAAGTCGGCAAACAAGCGGATATGCTCATCCTATCTGTGCCGGATTATCGCCAGGTTGGATATCGCTATGGGACTAATCTTGTCAAACAGGTCATCAAGCGCGGACGTGTGTATTCTGTGGATGTAGGGTATTATCGGACGGCGTGATAAAAGGTGTTTATGGATATTAAGTGGATAGCGTTTGGGGTGGTGCTGGTCATTAACACGGTCTTTGCACTCGCGGTCGCCGTCTTCATCTCAAGAAAATTAGTTGTGCCGGGTCGTAACTCGCTGGTCGCTGTTTTGATGCTACTGGCGCTTTGGTCGTTTGCCTATGCAATGATCACGTTCTCAACCAGTATGGAAATGAAGCAATTCTGGTTAAAGGTTGAAAACATAGGCATCGTCAGCCAGCCTGTTTTATGGTTCATTTTTATATTAAGTTACACCAGACAAACCAGATTTTTAAAATGGCCATTTATAGCGATGTTGTGCATCGTTCCTGTGATTTCGTTGGCATTGATCTTTTCAAATCAATGGTTCCATTTGTATTACACATCGATCAAGCCATTGACGGAGAACGGCGGTCCGCTGGTCATTGCACGCGCGCCCTGGTATTGGATACAGCTTGCACAAAGCTACGCGCTTAATGTGATCGGCACTATCTTGCTGATCTCGCGATTTATTGAATTCAGGAATATCTTTCGCAGGCAGCTTGCGTTTTTGATCACTGCGGCTTTGATCCCGCTGATCGTGAATATTGCCTACCAGTTGATCTCCAATCTTAAGCCGTCCTTTTTCATTCCAGTTGACTTAACTCCGATCTCATTCACGATCAGCATCTGGCTCATTAGCCTGGGAATTTTCCGCACAAACCTGCTGGACCTTGTTCCAATTGCGCGGGATGTGATCATGGAGCATATCCCCGAAATGGTCTTTGTAGTGGACGCGCATGACCGCGTGCTGGATGCAAACAATGTGGCGGAAAAATGGCTGGGAAAATCAAGGCTCGAAATGATCGGCCTTGACCCAATGGAAGTTTTCAAGGAATGGCCCCAACTGATCAACCGTTTTCTACTCACCGAAAAAACCCGCGAGGAGGTTCTAATTCCCGGAAACCCGCCGCTGATGCTTGAAGTGGTCATTACTCCGCTTTACGCCGAGCAAACCAAACAACTGAACGGACGCATCATTCTGGCCTACGACATCACGGAACGCAAGCAACTGGAAAACGAACTAAAAAACACAAACAAGATCCTGCTGGCAAAGATCCTTGAAGTGGAATTTCTCAAGGAGAAGCTGCAGGAACAAGCCATCCGCGATCCGCTTACGGGCGTATTCAATCGTCGGTTTCTTCGCAGAATCGCTTGATAAGGAAGTCTCAAAAGCAGAGCGGGAAAACTCCCCCGTTTCCATCATTATGATGGATGTTGATTTCTTCAAAAATTTTAACGACTCGTATGGGCACAAATGCGGTGACGTTGTGCTCCAGGACCTTGCCAACTTCCTCACCGAAAACTCACGCCAGGGTGATGTTGTCTGCCGCTATGGCGGCGAGGAATTCGTTATCCTTATGCCGAACGCAACCCTGCATGATGCCTACGAACGCGCCGAAACATGGAGGCATACCTATTCCGCCAGAACTATTCGATATGCAGGGAATGACCTAAACATCTGTTTTTCGGCGGGAGTTGCAAGTTTCCCGCTGCACGGCGCATCAGGCGAGTCCATACTTTACGCCGCAGACCATGCCTTGTACCTCTCGAAGAATGAAGGTCGAAACAGGGTTAGTTTATATAAAAAATAAATCTCAAGAACTGGAGGAATAAACATGCAAATAGATATTATCGGTGTACCAATAGACCTCGGCGCAGACCGCCGCGGTGTGGATATGGGACCCAGCGCCATCCGCTACGCACATTTACAAAGTAAACTGGAAGATTTGGGATACACGGTTCAGGATGAAGGCAATGTGGAAGTGGCGATTGCCGAAATGTGCAAGATAACCGACGCCAAAATGAAATACATTGACTGCATCATCCCCATGTCGCGGCGCATCGCGGGCGCAGTGGCGACCTCGGTGCAGGCTAAAAATTTCCCGCTGGTCCTGGGTGGCGATCACAGCCTGTCGATTGGCTCTGTGCGCGGAGCGGCGCGTAACCGAAAGATCGGTGTGATCTGGATCGATGCGCACCCGGATTTCAATACCGCCGAAACCACGCCCAGCGGAAACATCCACGGCATGTCGCTGGCATTCTCGCAGGGATGGGAGACAAGCGGCTCGTACAATTATGGGATGAAACCATCCCCGTCATCGACCCGACAAAGATCGCCATCATCGGCGCGCGTGACGTGGACGGCGGCGAAAAAGCAAACCTGCAAAAAGCGGGGGCAATGGTCATGGGCATGGAGCAGATCGACCGTTACGGTATGGTCTCGGTGATCGAAAAAGCCATCGAACGGGTCAGCCGCGATGTGGACGGCATCTACCTTTCCCTTGATCTGGATGCGCTCGACCCTGAACATGCGCCCGGGGTTGGGACTCCCGTCCCTGCTGGACTCACCCAACGCGAAGCCCATCTCGCCTGTGAGTTGATCGGCGAAACGAACATGCTCATTGGCATGGACCTCGTTGAAGTCAATCCCATCCTCGATGGGCAAAATAAAACCGCGGCGCTGGCAGTCGAGTTTGCGCTCTCTGCACTGGGCCGCCGCATTTGGAATGGACAATTATGAAACCAACTCTCTCCGATCTTGAACGACTCGCACGCGAAGCAGGCGCCATCCTGCGGGATGGCTATAATAAGGAACATAAGATCAGCTACAAAGGCGTCATTGACCTTGTGACAGAAATAGACCACGCCTCTGAAGCCTTTCTATTAAAAGAGATCCATGCTCATTTCCCTGACAGCCACATCATTGCCGAAGAAAGTGGTGAAACAAAAGGAGCGAATGGAGGCGTCTGGTATATCGACCCGTTGGATGGAACTGTAAATTACGCACATCACGTCCCCACCTTTTGTGTCTCCATCGCGTATGCTTTTGATGGTATCGTCATTCTTGGCGCGGTCTACGAACCATTGCGTGACGAGATGTTCACCGCCGAGCGCGGCAAGGGCGCATATCTGAACGGCAAACGCATTCACGCTTCCAAAACAACAGAACTGCAAAAGAGTCTGCTGGTGACAGGTTTCCCGTATGACACGTGGACTACAGACAAGGATAATTTTGGAAGATTTGAAAAATTATGCAAGGCGACTCAAGGTGTGCGCCGACTCGGTTCCGCCGCACTGGACGGCTGTTATGTAGCCGCAGGCCGCTTCGACGGCTTCTGGGAGTTGTCACTCAAATCCTGGGATGTGGCCGCCACGGGACTCATCGCTGAAGAAGGCGGCGCACGCGTCACCGCGACAGATGGAAAGCCAGATTACATCACCTCACCGCAATCCATCCTCGCCGCCGCGCCGGGCATCTATCAGCAAATGTTGGAACAGTTAAAATAACTGGAAATTCAAGGGATTAGGAAAAGCCCCTGAGAGTCGTGAGACTTTCAGGGGCTTTGTTTTTAATATCCGCTTGTGAATTTTTTCGCGATATTCACGTTGATGTTTTCGACTTTTAGAAAGCCATAATTTTAATTGCTTGCCCTCGTATTGACTTTTCGATTCAATTGATTAAAATAATATTGATGACTTTACTCTTATTTAGTTATCACTTTGAACGAGACCCTTGTGATTGAATAAGGAGGTATATGACTTAAAAATAAATTATATGGAATATGGCTGGGCATTTGAAGACGTTGCATGTCAATTTTATTAGTATTTTACTAACTAAAGGAGAATAATTATGCGTGATTTAATCTTAGCTGAACGAAGCAGAGCGCCCATTCGCGTGCCTCTGCTTCGTGTGTTTTCAGTCCTGCTTATTGTCTCCATGCTGATTTTGCCTGTTGGAGTACTTGCCGCGCCTACAGGTGATAACAACAGCGGATTCCAGACGAGTCAACCTGCGATGCTCACCGCGGTGATGGGAGGTGTGCAGGTCACGCCCCTTCTGACCGTTGGCGATGTGCTTCCGAGTGGTTTTCGCTACGAGGCACTTCCGGATGGGATCTCCCTGCGTACTCAGCGGACAGGGACGCGTCGACCTCTTTATCAATCACGAAACATCC
The DNA here is from genome assembly GCA_963833175.1 of uncultured Chloroflexia bacterium. Classification (GTDB taxonomy): domain Bacteria; phylum Chloroflexota; class Anaerolineae; order Anaerolineales; family Villigracilaceae; genus Villigracilis. The sequence continues at coordinate 69,630 of CAWHXC010000008.1, read as the reverse complement.
AAAGTACCGTTCCCATACAATACAGCAGCACCCACGGCAGCGAACGGGGAGAACGACTTCGATAACGCACAAGTAAGCCAGCTGATCCTCAACCAGCGCTCAGCCGGGGTGCTTAACGGCTCATTCGCCATCTCAAGCAGTTCTGGTTATCAGCGTTTCTGCTCCAATTATCTCGCCACGAGCAAGGAAGGCTTTGACCGCGACATCCTCTTCACGAATGAGGAGGGGATCGACTACGTATTGCGACAAGAGGCCTCCTGGCCGCCAGTAATCGGAGACCCGGCGGAACGCCAAATCGGAGTTGTCGTCGCCCTTGATGTCCAGACAGGCAAGCACAACCCGATCTATGGGATGGGCAGACATAACCACGAGAATGCTGTCCCGATCCCAGGCTATGGATACCCGGTCGTATTCTCAGGCGACGATACGTTCACGAACGGCGCCCTGACGGGGGTGGCATTTCCTCCGGGCGTGACAGTGCCGGCGCAGTCTCAGCTCTATTCGTACATTGCATCGAGCACGGACTCTCTGCTGGCTGACGAGGGCGATCTCTGGGCTTTCGTCTCTGACACACCAGGCTATACCAACTACTATGATTTCGTCCCCGGTTCCTCTCAGGTTGTCAGCGGCCACTTCATCAAAGTGCCCAAGAACATCGCCACAGGCCTCAATCCTGATGGCTCCGAGTTGAAAGCTGCCGACGTGGGCTTTCCGTTGCCGCCAACAAATGGCAGCTGGCAGCGCGATAATCGCACGACAATTCCAACTGGTCTCGATGGGCCGCAATGGGTGCTGGAGTACTGGAGCGATATTAATCATGTCTTCCAGTTCGTCCGCATCGAGGATATTGCCTATGACAAGCGGCCCGGCATGGAGAATGTTGTCTATGTTGTAGACTCAGGGCGCGGAACCGCGGGGGCTGTCGGGGCAGGTAAGTCCACGAATGGCCGTGTCTGGAAGATGGTGCTCGATCCGAGTGACCCAACAATAGTTACATCCCTGACTGTATTCGTAGAGGGTGACGACAATCCCGTCAAGACATTCACTGAAGTTCACCAGCCAGATAACATCGAAACAACGGCAACTGGAATTCTCCTCACCGAGGATCCCGGTAGCAGCCAGCAATTCCCCGTCGGCTCCACCGATCCCAACGCAACCACAGGACGACTTTGGTACGTTCCGTTCTCGGGTACTCCGCAGGTCGTGGTGAAGATCGACCAGTCAGCCGATGGAGGTCCGACCGATGTTGATGGCCGGGCAGCCGGGAACTGGGGCGCATGGGAGACGACCGGTATTGTCGATGCCTCCGCAGCATTTGGTCCCGGCGCATTCCTGATCAACGTTCAGGCACATACGCTCTGGGTGGAGAAGGCACCCGGTGATGACAACAACGGCGACGGGCAACCCGACTTCACTTACAAGCGCGAAGGCGGGCAGTTACTCTTGATACGGATTCCAGGCTTGTAAGCTAAAAAGAACCATCCGTGTAAACATATATAAAAACTGGATACACAAACGTGTGTCCAGTTTTTTATATGGACTTATAAATAAGAACCGGAAAATCATGTGATGAAAACTTTATTGAAAATTGAAGAAGCATTTATGTTCGGTCTTTCGATATTCCTGTTCTCAAAATTGGATTATGCCTGGTGGTGGTATCCAGTTTTGATCCTCACCCCCGACTTGAGCATGATCGGGTATCTCGGCGGACCCCAACTTGGAGCGGCAACTTATAATTTTATCCACAACAAAGCGCTCGGAATTGGCATCTTTGTCCTTGGGGTTATTCTTGCAAGCCAGCCTCTGCTGCTGGCGGGTCTAATACTATTTGGGCACTCCAGCATGGACCGTGTTTTGGGTTACGGCTTGAAGTATCCAGACTCGTTCGAGCATACACATTTGGGAATGATCGGCAGATCGGCTGGTGTGGGCAAAATATAGAGGAAATCAAATGCAAGGAGAAAATGGAATGTACACAAAAATCTTATTGGTATGCTTGTTTCTTATGTCAACACTAACTGCTTGCGCTGGCGTATCGACACCCGCAGAACCGATCCTCACTCCGCCCGCGATTGGTGTGCAGATCACGAAAGATGGTTGTCCATCGATTGAGGTGCAGGGCGGCATGCAAATCGCCTGGACCAATCTGGATGATGTAGACCGAATCCTGATAATCGAGCGCAAAGATGAGCAAGGTGTCATTGTAGATTCGGGCGGTACCGACCTGCTTCAACCTGGTGCTTCATTTTTAATTACTTTGACAGTGCCCGGTCAATACACGTATTATTGTTCAAAGGACCGCACAGCATTTGGAACCATCACTGTTTTGCCATGAGGATTAAACAAAATATTCCGCCCTCGAGCAGACACTCACTCGGGGGCGGAATATTTTAAGACAGGAAATTGGGTTATCCTAATTTACTTTACTATCCATTATCCGTCCGTGACCTTATTGTCGTAAAACGTAATGGTGTGATCACCACCATTGCCCAAATTAAACTGTCCACTGTATTTCACTCCGCCGACCCATGCAACATAAACATACGAGGCAGCCGGCACTTTGACCGTCATCGACCCGCTAACCGGGTATTCTCTGATCACGCTGACGCCGTCTTTGGTCGTCCCTTGCAGCGAAACATAAATATCGCTGTAGGTACTATCAACCAATCTAACGTGCCCATTCTTTGTTCCTGCAGGGACTGTCCCATACGAAAGCGGAACCGGTTCTGCTGTGGGTGGATAAACCGTCTGACCGCCAGTGGGGATGTAGATTACCTGCCCGGGATATATGTAGTTGATATTCCAGATCTGCGGGTTGGCAGCCCACAGTTGTTGTACGCTGAGCCCATAACGGCTGGCAATACCCGAGAAAGTATCACCGGGCTGGACAACGTAGTATGTGCCGCCGGAGCTGGTCACCGGGGGATACACGGGTTGCACGGGTTGCGCAGGTTGCGCAGGAGAATTGTAATAGTTGTAGGTATTGTAGGTGTTGTAATTGGTGACGGTGGCGGTGACAGTATCTGATGGAATAGGGGTGCTGGGAACGGGGGCGCTGCTGCCGGGAAGAATCAAAACCTGCCCCGCATACAGAGGTCCGCTGACACCGGGGTTGGCGGCGTAAATGGCAGAAGCGGACGTACCGCACATCGCGGCAATCGAGTTGACTGTGTCACCCGCCTCGACAACGTAGGTGCCGCCGCAAACCCCTCCAGCTTGTGCGCCGAGCGGAGTCCCAAACAACGCCAGCAGGAGAAAGACGAGAACCAAAACTTGAGTCAAAACTTTGCGAAACATTGTTCGCCTCCTTGGGGCAGGAAAATAAAATTCTCTGATACTATAATATGACAAAAAAAGGCAAAATACAATCCTTAAATTGGATATATTTTACTCCCACCAATTTGCAATAGCAATAAAACTTTTTTCTAATTCACACCCCGCCCCAAGTTATAATCACCCTATCATGACACATCCCAAACTCATCCTCGTCACCGGCGCAACAGGATACATCGGCGGACGGCTGGTGCCGAAACTTCTTGAAGCAGGCTACCGCGTGCGCTGTCTCGTGCGTGACCCTTCTCGTTTGCAGGGACGCGCCTGGCTGCATAGAGTGGAAGTGGTAAAAGGCGATGCGCTCTCGCCCGAAGAACTTGTCGAAGCCATGCATGGCGTATCCGTTGCCTACTACCTGATCCACGGGAAGCAGGGCGGAAAGGTCAACGCAGAACGCGACCTGCAAGTGGCGCGCAACTTTACGCAAGCCGCTGAAGATGCAGACCTTGAACGCATCATCTACCTCGGCGAACTGGTTGACCCAACCGCAAATCTCTCGCCCTACCTGCGCTCGCGGCATGAGACGGGATACCTTCTTCGCTACGGCAAAGTCCCGGTGACTGAGCTGCGCGCTGGCATGATCGTCGGCTCTGGTTCGGTGCTGTTTGAAATGATCCGCTACCTCACCGAACGTGAACCAATTATGATCTGCCCCGCCTGGTATTACTCACAGGCACAGCCGATTGCCATCCGCGACGTACTTGCCTATTTGGTGGGCGCGCTCAAAACTCCCGCCAGCATTGGACGGGTGATCGAAATTGGCGGCGCCGCACGCCTGACTTATGCCGACATGCTTTTGGGATACGCAAAGGAACGCGACTTAAAACGCTGGCTGATTTATGTTCCAGTTTATGCTCCCAGACTTTCAGCTTATTGGGTGCATTTGGTGACCCCCATTCACTGGCGCGTCGTTGCGCCGCTGATCGAGGGTCTGCACTTCGACCTCATCGTCCGTGATGACTCGGCAAAAAAGATCTTTCCGCGTATCAAGCCGATCGACTTCCAGACTGCCACGCATCTCGCGCTCGGACGCATTCAACGTGATAACGTGGAAACAAGCTGGTCTGACTCACTCGTCACTGCCATGGGAGATTTCAAGCCGTATCAATTTATTAACGGCGACGGCATGTACATCGAGCGCATGCAGATGCAGCTTGATATTAAACCTGAACCTGTCTTCCGCGCCTATACCGGCATCGGCGGCGAACGCGGCTGGCTCTACATGGATTGGGCCTGGGCATTGCGCGGCTGGATGGACAAAGTTATCGGCGGCGTAGGTCTGCGGCGCGGACGGCGGCATCCCGACGAAATACACGTGGGCGAGTCCCTTGATTTCTGGCGCGTCGAAGCGATTGAAAAGAACAGGCGTATGCTCCTGCGCGCCGAAATGAAAGTCCCCGGCAAAGCCTGGCTCGAATTTGAATCTTTGCCCCGTGACGGGAAAACCCTGCTTTCCTCCACCGCCTACTTCGCCCCGCACGGCGTAAGCGGATTTTTATATTGGTATGCCATGTGGCCCTTCCACAAATTTATCTTTGCCGGCCTCACCCGCGGACTTGCCTCGCGCGCCCGCATTCTTGCCCGCTCTTATTCATACACCCAAAAAGACGCCGAGACAATTTGACCACATCTCCAAAACTCATCCTCGTAACCGGTGCAACTGGATATATCGCCAGCAAACTCATCCCGCAATTGTTGGATCGCGGCTATAGGGTCCGCGCGCTGGCGAGGAATCCGCTTCGCCTCCAATCTCGAAGCTGGTCCAGCAAAATAGACATTGTCCACGGCGACATGATGGAACCTGCATCCCTCGCGCCTGCGCTCAAGGATGTACATACCGCGTATTACCTCGTACACAACATGTCCCTGGGACACGGATACACCAAACTTGAAATACAGGCTGCGCGTAATTTCGTGCTTGCGGCGGAAGAGGCGGGTGTACAACACATCATTTATCTCGGCGGTCTGGCGGATGATAACCAACCCATCTCGCCGCACCTGCTTTCACGCATTGAAACAGGCGCCGCTTTAATGGAAGGCAAAATCCCTGTTACAGAATTTCGCGCAAGCATCATTGCCGGCTCTGGCAGCATCTCCTTTGAAATGATCCGTTTTTCAACGGAGTTTTTCCCCATCATTCCCATATCCAGGTGGATGAAAAACAAGTCCCAGCCGATCGCGATCCAAAATATTATGGACTATCTCCTGGCTGCACTTGAAAAGTGGGATGGCAACACTGTCCTTGAGATCGGTGGACCGCAGATCATCACCTACCAAGACCTCATGCGTCACTATGCGCGCATACGGGGGCATAAGCGTAGTTTCTTTTTATTCCCTTATATCCCGGTCGGGTTCATGGCACTTGGTATTGAATTAATCACACCCGTACCTCATCTTATTGCGCGCGCGTTGGTGGGAGGGCTATCCCATGATAGCGTCGTCGCGCATAAAAACGCGCACGAAACCTATCCCGAAGTGGATCTCCTGGATTTTGAATCAGCCACAAAGGATGCGTTGACCCGTTTGCATCCGCTTAAGATCGAACGTGTCTGGGAATCAGACTTCGGAAGTCTGCCAGCATCCCGCTCGAATCCGCATGTATTTAAGACTTCCGAAGTCTCCGCGATCACCCTCAAGCACGAAGGCTTTTTCATCGACCACCGCAAAATAAAAGTGGACGCCGAACCTGAAAAGGTATTTAACAGCATCTCAAAATTTGCCGAAAGTTTTGGCGGGCGGCGTTTTGTTGTGGATACCATCGAACCCGATCACTTTTTGCTTCTGCGATTGCGATCCAAAATTCCCGGCCAAGGCTGGCTGGAATGGCGCGTAGGTCAAATTGCCAGTTCGACCTGCCTAACTCAAACCATTTTCTTCGCCCCACGCGGACTGGCAGGATTCTTATTCTGGCTTCTGTTATATCCATTTCGTGCCATCCCGCTTCGTAAACTTATTGACAAAATTAAGCGTGAGTGTGAAGTTTAGCTGAATCACACAAAATCTGTTTTATAAATTGCCGCATATTATCCGGGAATCCCTGACAGAAATCACTTGACTCGCATTCCCGCACGGCATAGAATACCTTTATAATTAAATACGACCACAAGCGGCGAAGCCGGTGTAATTCCGGCACTGTCCCGCAACTGTAATTTAGCATTTAGCGATTAGCATTTAGCGATTAGCCCAACGGCTAACAGCTCAGAGCTAACAGCCAACAGCTAATGAGTCAGGTCGCCCGCTCTGGTCGGTTTTGTCACACTCTCGTGGAAAGGAGGTGGAAGACGTCCCGTTCGGAATGCCTCTCCCCTCCCCAGCCTGTGCTGGGGATTTTCGTTTCTCGTAATAAAAGACCTGACAGGTTTTCGAAACCTGTCAGGTCTGAACCTACAACTTGGAGAATATAAAATGTTTCGCAAAATCTTTTATTTCACTTTACTTCTCGCCCTGCTTTTGACAGCCTGCGGCTCCGCACCCACTCCGTCAGGTGAGATAACTCTCACAGATGATCTCGGCAGGCCCATTGTCCTGAATGGCACGGCGCAGCGCATCATCTCGATGGCGCCGTCCGTTACCGAAATCCTGTTTGCCGTTGGCGCAGGTGACCAGGTCGTCGGTCGTGAGCAATTTTCAGATTATCCCCCCGAAGCCCTAAATGTCACCGACATTGGAGCCACGTACGAAGCGTTGAACACGGAATTGATCGTCTCGCTAAAACCTGATTTGATCCTGACCACCGAGATCAACGCACCCGAACAAGTGAAGACGCTCGAAGACCTCGGGCTGACAGTTTATTACATGAAGAACCCAACCACCATTGAGGAAATGTATGGTGATATGGAACTCGTCGCGCAGTTGACAGGTCATGAGGCCGAAGCCGCCACTGCGATCGCAGCGCTAAAAGCACGCGTCGCAGCAGTGGACGAGAAGATCATGCCGCTCAGTTCACGCTTCAGCGTCTTTTACGAAGTGGATGCCACCGACCCCTCCAAGCCTTACACGGCTGGCAAAGGTACATTCATCACTTTGTTGCTCGAACGCGCGGGAGGATACAACATCGCTTCAGACATTGATGGCTATCCTCAAATGAGCCTGGAACAAGTGGTTGCCGCTGACCCCGCCTTCATCATCCTCGGTGACGCGAAGTGGGGAATCACCCCCGAATCCATTGCACAAAGACCCGGTTGGGAAAACTTGAGCGCCGTCAAAAATGGACAAGTTGTGCCGTTCGATGACGACCTGGTCAGCCGCCCCGGTCCGCGCATGGTGGATGGTCTTGAAGAACTGGCGAAGTTATTGAGACCAGAGTTGTTTAGTAATTAGTGATCAGGTAACAGGTAATTGGTGAGCAGGTTTCCCAATTACCTGTTTACCAATTACCTGTTTCCTTTCATGCGTAACCCTTTCTTCCTCTCCCTGCTTGCATTAGCCGTCATGCTCATCGTCAGCCTGGCAATTGGCTCCGTGTTTATTCCGCCTGCCGAGTTGTGGCGCGCCCTGCGCGGAGTTGGAGAGAGCGAAACGTTCCGCACCATTCTGTGGAATATCCGTATGCCGCGCACCGTGTTGATCGCACTGGTCGGCGCGGCTTTGGCAGGCAGCGGTGCGGCATATCAGGGATTGTTCCGCAACCCGCTGGCAGATCCTTATTTGATCGGTGTTGCTTCGGGCGCGGGATTGGGCGCGGTGCTGGCGATGTCCATTAACTGGCCGTACACCACACTCGGACTTCTGGCTGTGCCGCTTGCGGCATTCATCGCCAGCCTGTTGACAGTTTATCTCGTCTACACGTTTGCCCATATCGGTGGCAGCGTGCCGACCACAAATTTGATCCTGGCGGGTGTGGCAGTCTCATCCTTTGCCACAGCACTGACTTCGTTCCTCATGCTGCGTTCCACGGGCGAAGTGCGCCGCGCCATTGGCTGGTTATTGGGAGGCGTCAGCCTCGTCAGTTGGAACGCGATATTGGTGCTCATTCCGTATCTTGCGCTCGGTTTGACCGCGCTGGTCTTAAACGGGTATGCGTTGAACCTGCTGCAATTTGGCGATGACCAGGCCACCCAAATGGGATTGAACGTACGCCGCGCCAAGTTCATTATCATCGTGGCAGCTTCGTTGGTCACAGCTGCGGCGGTTTCGTTCGCAGGCATCATCGGCTTTGTCGGACTCGTTGTTCCACATGTGATGCGCATCTGGTGGGGCGTGGATTATCGCCGTCTCATCCCGCTCAGTATTATCGGCGGCGCATCTGCCCTGCTGATGGCTGATGTGCTGGCGCGTGTGGTGATATCCCCGCAGGAATTGCCTGTCGGCATCGTCACCGCTTTGGCGGGCGCGCCGTTTTTTCTGTGGGTGTTGCGGCGCTCGAAGAATCAAGGATTATGGTGAAAGTATGCTCAAAATCCAAAACATTTCCGTCTTTTATTACCAACGCCAGATTTTGTTTGGCATAGACCTCAATGTGGCATTGGGCGAAGTCGTCGCGCTGATCGGTCCGAACGGCGCGGGTAAATCCACGCTGATCCGCGCTGTGAGCGGGGTCATCCCGATCCGCTCAGGAAACGTCCGCACGAATGGCGATAATTTCAATACCTTGAGTCCCATTCAACGCGCGCGATATATCGCCACTGTGCCGCAGGCTGTGATGCTGCCGCCGGCCTACACCGTTTGGGAGACCGTTCTTTTTGGTCGCACACCTTATTTGAATTTTTTGGGTCAATTCTCGGAAAAAGATAAAGAGCGCGCCCGTTTTGCTTTGGAACGCGTTCATGCGTTAAATCTTTTGGAGCGGCGTGTGGGCGAACTGTCAGGCGGCGAACAGCAGCGAGTATTGCTTGCGCGCGCCTTGTGCCAGTCCACGCCGATCCTTTTGTTGGATGAACCCACCGCTCATCTGGATTTGCAATATCAAGTCAGTTTGCTGCAACTTGTTCATGAACTTGCCCACAAGGATAATCTCGCCGTCTTGATCGCTTTGCATGACCTGAATCTCGCCGCCCGTTACGCGGATCGTGTGGCGCTGATGGTTGCCGGCCAGTTGCAGGCAGTAGGCAACCCGCGTGAGGTCTTGCAATCTGAAGTGATCTCGCGCGCGTACTGTCTGCCCGTGCAGGTGGTGGAGCACCCATTCATGGATACGCCGCTGATCCTGCCGCTCTGACCTGATCCTATCCGCGCACAAAATAAATGATCGAAACGATCACCCCGATCGTCACCACCGTCCACCTCAAAGTGGACGGTTTGATTCTGCCTGCAAGTTTCCCACCCAAAGTCCCGCCGATCAACGCGCCGACAGCCATTACCAGCGCCGCAGACCAAACCACCTGTCCCGAAAAAATAAAGAATGTCGCCGCCGCCACATTGACACTGAAAGCGACAGCCTGTTTCAGCGCATTCAACCGCGTGAGCGTATCGTTCAAAGTTAATCCCAAAGCGGAGAGGACGATCACGCTCAAGCCTGCGCCAAAATAGCCGCCATAGATCGAAGCCAACCCGACGGGCAGCCATGTCAATTTTTCCAGTTTTGCTTCGTGATGTTCTCCCATGCGCCGTATCAACCAGGCGCGGACAGGGTCTTGAATTGCGAGCAATCCCGAAGCGAGCAGGATCAAATACGGAACCAATTCCTTGAATAACTTTTCGCCTGTTTGTAAAAGCAGAAACCCGCCAAGCACGCCGCCGATAATGCTTGCAGGCAGGATCAGCCAGAGACGCTTCTTTTGTCCGCGCAGGTCATCCCGCTGGGCAAGAGTCCCACCGAAATAGCCAGGGCAAAGCGCCACGGTGTTGGTGACGTTCGCTGCCACAGGAGGAATACCCACTGCAACCAGCATGGGAAAGGTGATCAATGTCCCGCCACCCGCGAGAGCGTTGACCGCTCCCGCAGCCAGCGCTGCGAGTGCGATAAGCACAAAGTCAAATCCACTGAGCATGATGTGATGTCCTTTGGTTGAATTATATTCGGGGCAGATTGATTGAACAAGCAGGTTGTTTATGGAATGGGAATAAAAGAGACTAATTCCAATTCAGATTGCCGTTGGAAACTTCTTGTTTGATATTCCCCTGTATGATTAATAGAAGTACGTATGATGCCAACCCCGCACACATACCATTCACTTATTTGTACAATACCGCTCGGGTCAGAGTGATTCATGGTTTGGACGCGATACTTCTGAATTGTATCAACTCTTGTCGCTTGAAATGTCCCAGGCTGGGTCGTTATACTTTCCGCTCCCAAAGTGGTGGTTGAAACACTTCCTGGCGGAATCAATTCGTTACGTATTGCCCATATTACATCAAGATATTCTCCCTCGTTCGATCTCCCCTTTGATGTCTGTTCTACAGAATAATATTTATTGTCACCATGAACGTCGGTAACTTTATAGCGATATATTCCTGGTAAGCTCCATTGAGAATATGGCTCTCCTTCACAAGATATATTCAATTTTCCCAATAGCGTTGAAAGGTTTTCGTTTGACAGCGGAATTGGTATTGTATTCGATGGCATATTTGGTGTCAGGAGTAAGTACCCTTTTAGCAGTAATGGATTCCTCTTTACCGCTTGCCATAAAATGGGCACTTGCCCATCTCGTTCGGCCAAGATAGCGTCCCCACCCCAAAGTTTGCAGCGAAAGATTCCATGATCCTTTTAATTGATTCCATTCAATGTTCGCAGGGTCACAATTTAAATCAACTGGGAACATCAGACTTTCAACATTATTCAGGGGAGAAAAATGCCCGTTTTCAATCAACCAATCCCACATCGCTATTGTTTCTTCCGGGCGGAGTGACGCGGTCATCGCTGAGTAATGCGGGGCAACAACGGGCGCGCCCAATAGTTGATCCATCGTTTGCTTGGGCAAAAGCGCCTCCAATTCCATATGCTTGATAAATACTATTTTTTGCGACCATGCGAAGGAGATGGTACTTCGCCGGCAGACAATCCAAATAAACCAAGTTGTGAAAAACAGGATGTGGGATCATGTGAAGGATAGTATGAAATTTGATTCTCCACTGCATTCAATCGATACGATGTCCAGTCTGTTCCCCAATAGTCTTGATCGGATGGCGGCGGCACAAATAGCCATGCCAATTCGTCAATGAAACCCGAACCGTTGGCGGTGGGTGGAGAAGGATAGGCAAGTGGAACAACTTGACCGGTAACTCCGGCGTAAGCCAATTCAACCAGCCAGCTTTCCCCTCCAAAAACATCCCAGGCATAGGGTATCAGTTCACCTGAATAGGTGTATCCGTGAGAGATGCCGTTATCCGTGACCAGATCATCCCATTCGATTTCCTGAAGCATTTGCTCTGTGCCTGCTGTATCAATTCCCAATCCGCTTTGTGCCTCAAGCAGGCCAACAGCGGTAATCACCGTATCCACAGAAGACCATTCAGTATTTTCTACAATAATGAAATTACCATCGGGTGAAGTTTTTACCCAATGAGGCCACAGACCATGAAAGCGCGGCAGGTCAAACAGCAAAGTATCCCCGATTTTGCCGACGATCTGGATTGCATCCTCATGTGAGACAACACCAAGTTGTTCGGCAATGGCGGTTGCCGCGGCAAGACTACCCGTAGCCTGGATCGCATCAAATTCACCGCTGGCATCCTTGGCTTTGTCACGTACCAGTCCCGTTGCTGGATTCCAATTATTCATGAGCATTCCGTAGCTCCATACGAAGGCGGCCGTCGCTGTGTCTGTCACCTGGGTTGTGGCAGTGAAAGATACACTATCCAGAGTGACCCAGTCACCTTCGGATGCATGATCCAAAACCCAAACGAGTTGACTGATATTTTCCAGGGCAGGCAGATCAAAGCTGACAACTTGTCGTTCGCCATTCAAGATAATTTCATTGTTCCAACGCAGTTCGCTCCCGTCCTTGAGTTCCAATTTGAAATTTCTATTCGGTGTTCCACCCATAATAAGAACAGTGATGCCGGTGATCTGACTTTGATAGGCCGACAATATTTGGGGAGGCAATATCGCTGAAAAATTAATGGGCAGGCCTTCGCGGATCGGGTGATTCAGGCTCATCCACACACCGCCCCATGAATTCCCTGATGAAATTGTCGTTGTAACCTGTCCATTGCCCCAATCCAAAATGCTATTATTGATCGCTCCACGATCCCCTTCAAGACGATTGTAGAAATAGACAGTCTCTCCTTGATAAGGTTGCGGGCTGAAATCATCCACAAGGATGTTAATCTTACGAGATATGGATGGCTCGCTGGTTGCTATTCGCGGCTTGATAGGAGATGGCTGCGCTTCTGGCAGTGAGCTTGGTGGTGCGCATTCAGGAAGACTCATTGTATGCAGCGCAAGGCAGCGGTCTATGGTGGGGTATGCAGGCGGATTTGAACTGCATCCAGCAAGAGTTCAACAAAACGAATACTGAAATTAACAAGTGCTTAATCATTTCCTTCTACTCCTTTCCATTGGCGCAAACATATCGCAAGATACATTGCTATTACATAAACTCACGGTGAGGTTGACTGTAGACACCACTTTCTATTTCAGCTTGCACCCTAGATTCCTGCTCATCCATCCATTCCAACGTTTCGCAGTGCTGGTTGCCATCTACTCGAAGAGCCTCATCCAGTTTCTCAAAAAGACTATTGAGTTCATAGTAAAGACAAATCGGAGGGCACAGGGTGTTAAGACCGTCTTTATCAATAAAATCCATAACTTCCTGTCGACGTTGGCTGTGCCAGATTTCGCTGAGGGATTGGGTAAGTAAATTCCCAATGGCCACTCGCGGGTCAAGTCCCAGTTCCGCGCAATTGTAGACGGTGCCATCGGGCCCAATAAATATATACCATGGGCTTGCGCGACACTTTTTAAATGGACGATTAGTCTGAGTAACTCCAAGCATTCTTGTACGGATATTGATGACCTGAATTCCTGTGTCGTTTAATAACGGGGATACCTCGTCATCGATAATTTGAGTTGCCTTTTCAAATAGCTGCGCAGGCAACTGTGTTCCTCTGTATATGTAGTTGATGTAAGCTTCGTAGTATTCGGGAATATGCTCCTTCAAATAGTCCAACATAGGTTGAACTGCCTGAAAGTATTTACCGCCCTGATAATTCACTGTGGGACGAAAGACTAGATAGTCAATTCCTCCACAGGGAGGATGACACACTATTTCACGTAGTCTCTTTGCCGCTTCAGCAAGATCGTTTAGATTAATTGGTTCAACGGTCACCCCGATGCCGATGGTCGTGTTCAATTTTTTCTGCAACTTCCCCTTTGCCAGTATCTCGATATTTTCCAGAACCTTGGGGAGATAATTGTGCCGGTCTGAATAGCCGTGAAGCAAGCGGTGAATATCCGGCGTGCCAGCATCCAGGCTGACACGAATGAAAGTCGGTTCCAGTTCTAAAAGCTGATGAATTTTTGTGTCTGTCAGTAAACTGCCATTGGTAAACAAGCCTATTTTTAGTTCCTTTTGCACTGCATGACGCATACCGCTTATTAGGTGAGGAGATAAAGTGGGCTCTCCACCTCCCGTAAATACAACACCCTTGATTCCAGCCTCACTCAAGCGATCAATGACCGTATTCATTGTAGAACCGTCCATTAGCATTGCCTTGCGTTCGCCAAGGGCTTTGATATTTTCTTTTGAGCGTCCATAGCAACAATGCGGACAGCCAAAATTGCAGTACAGAGAAGGTATCAATTGAACGGTAACAGGCATCACTTCACGAAAATTCCCCTTCTTAACAAAGGCAACACGTTCAGGGTAATAAAACCATTTCCTAAAAGCATAATATGAATAATCCTGATGAAGATTCGAGGTAAGGTTTTTCATGTTTCAAGCTCCTTGGTTACCATCACTGTTTGGGATGTTTGAAATGTCTCAAAGCCAGCCCGGTCAATGGCGCGATGGTAAATAAAAGAACGAAGAGCGAGGGGCAAAAAATTATGAAGGGGTTATCCAGTGCGTCAAGTAGATGACTTGAGATCAGAATTGGAAGAATGATCGTAATGGCAATCCCCGTGAAAACCAGCCCGGGAAATTCAAGTTCCCCGCTTTCAGATACGCGTTTTACGGTCGAATAAAAATCACTGTAGATGATTCCAAAAGGAATAATTAAGACTTCAATAATTACCAAATAGATAAGAAATAGGATGAAAAATAAGGGGAAAAGAAAAATTTCACGCCACTGTCATGAGTGATGAGTAACTTCCCCCTTCTGAATCATCATCGTAATCGTAATCTTTTGAACGAGGTTCAAACATCCAATTCATGTTCATGGCTCATCTCCTGTAATTGCTGGTTGCCAGAGCCGCCATGAGCTGGATGATAGGTTCTAAGGAGGCTCTATAGTCAGGATGAATATATCCAGATCTGCAACGCCGTATTCCTGTCCGTCTGTATAAAATGTAATGGAGTGAACTCCACTTTCCACTTTTCCTAAGTCAATTGACTCTGTCCAAACAAATTTGTCCCAGCTTCCCTGGTCAACTGGCATGATGGTTTGTTGTGACAACTCATCGTCCATATAGACCAGAATTGGAACGGTTGACGAACTATATTTTGAATATCGCAATTTCAAGTAAAGATGGTCAGTCTGGGGAATTTCGATGTCGTTGTATTTCACATACCCAGGTTTCGCTGGCCAGGCGGGGACAGTGCCAAATTGACCATGAACCATTTCGGCGGACGCGCTTGACCGTTGAAGCACCTGACCTACTGTAAACTCATCGGGATATTCACCTTCTCTTTCGTATGTCCATGCTGTTTTAGCTCAGCGACATAAGAACTAAAACGATACATATAATGCATAATATCAATAGCCATATGAAAATTGGGATCTTATATGTCACTAAAAATCTACTGATTTCCTGCAGGCTCAGTTTCAAAGTCATAAACTGACGCTTGCCTGCCTCTGTGAAATCGATCTGTTTTTATTATGGGTGTTTTCGTCTACTATATCAACTGCGGTTTCCCCTATAACGACAATGTCACTACCTACGGAATCCCTCAGTTTTATAATTGCTTCTGCTCTGGAACCCACTTTAAGTTTTTGGTAAATGTTTTTTAAGTGGAATTCGACCGTATGCTCGGCAATACCGAGGATCAAGGCAATCTGTTTATTGCTTTTGCCTTGTAAAAGGAGTCCAACTACTTCTCTTTCACGTTTGCTAAACTCATTGGTCTGTGCCATAACCTGATTTACCTCCATTCTGCTTATTGAAATGGCATCTTTGAAAATATGCCGCTGAATCCAAGGTTATCTATTCCCCAAAATCACTATAGCATTTATCCCCCCGTATTTCAACTGACATAATATCCTTTTTGGTTTAGCGAGACTGTTCAGTTTTTAGTCTTTTTACTCAATTGCCCCGCGCAACTTGCGCGCCAGTTTTCCAAAATGCGGCGTATAGCGGATGTCATCCACTCTTGGGCGGGGGAGGTCAACTTTCACTTCCAATTTTATCTTGCCGGGGCGCTGGGTTAATACCAATACGTCATCTGCTAAAAACAAGGATTCATTGATGGAATGTGTCACCATGATGACGGTCTTTTGCTTTGCCTGCCAGATGCGTGATAACTCCATCCACATGCGTTCGCGGGTGATCGCATCCAGCGAGGCAAAAGGCTCATCGAGCAGGAGCAGGTCCGGGTCATGGATGAGCGCGCGAGCGATCCCCACGCGCTGTGCCATTCCACCAGATAACTCCCGCGGCCACGAGTTTTCGAATCCATTCAACCCAACCAGCTCGATCATCTCCTGCGTTTTGATGCGCGCCTCGGTTCCATCCATGCCTTCCAGTTCAAGCGGCAATTTGATGTTATCCATCACGGTGCGCCAGGGCATGAGATGCGCCTGTTGAAAGACCATGCCGATCCTGGGCTGATGGTCGTTGATGAAATTCACCTGCCCCGAGGACGGTTTCAACAGCCCCGCGAGGATTCTCAAAAGGGTGGTTTTGCCCGAACCTGACGGTCCGAGAAAACAAATGAAATCACGCGGACACACTTCAAATGAAATGTCATCAAGCGCGTGCAGGCCGCCGTTGCTGTCAGGGAAAACAACGGAGAGATTTTTTACCGTGAGGATGGGTTCAGTGTTCATGTTCAGGGTTTACCACAAAGGGTCACGACACTTGCGCCGCACTGCGTTCGGTGCAGTGCAGGTGAGGAGCACGAAGGAAAATCTTTAAACCTTTGTGTACCTTTGAGCCCTTCGTGGTTAATAGATTTACGGCACAAATTCATTGGTGAACGCCTTGGACAAATCCAATGGTTCAGGGATCAACTTCATTTGCACGAGAGTGTCATTCATGTTTTCCCACGCTTGCGGATCAGAATAGCCAAGTCGGTCGGCTTTCCACATTTCAATGGAAGTGGCAAGGATTTCCTTTTGTACGTTTTGATCGAGGTCGGCGAAATTTGGAATATAGTTTGCACTCAACGCATAGGCTTCATCAGGATTCTCAATTGTAAATTTCAATCCCTTCAAAAAAGCTTCCACGAACGCATTGACCAATTGCGGATCTTCGGCAATCACCTTTTCACTCGCAAGGATTCCATTGGACGCCAGCTGCACATAATCAGCCACACGTATCTCGGTTACATCAATTCCTTGTGCCTTCAATTGGATCGGCTCATTGGCGGCATAGCCAACCACCACTTCCTGTTGATCAGTGGCAAGCACTTCCACTTGATTAAAACCAACCGCTTCAAGTTGTACATCCGCTTCGCTTAACCCTGCCGAAAATAACAATGCTTGCAGTCCCACATAATTTGCGCCAAACAAACCTGGCAAGCCGATCTTCCTGCCTTTCAAGTCTTGCGGCGAAGTTATACCTGCGGCAGTCTTTGCGACCACCGAAATCGGGTACTGCTGATACCAGGCGGCGACATATTTCACTGGCACACCTTGGGCGCGCGCCAGCAACACCTGTTCACCCGAAACCACCGCGAACGGCAACTCACCCGCGCCCACCAACTTCACACCGTCGGTCTCGAACGAATAATCAAATTCAACCTCGATACCAGCTTCTTTGAAATAGCCTTTTTCGATGGCTGCATATAAAGGCGCAAACTGGATATTGGCGATATATCCCAGCGGCAGGCGGATGTGAGTCAACGTGTCCGCTTCCTTCGTGACTTGTGAACTGCTGCAGGCCGAAAGGCTGATCGCCAGCCCAAGCATGAGTAAAACTAATTTCTTCAACATTGAACTTCTCCTTATCATTTTCTTCGCGCTGAGCGTAGTCGAAGCGCCTCTGTATTTTGACCCGATCCTTCGGCTACGCTCAGGACGTAGTTTGTTGCCATTTCAAAAATCTTTTTTCAAGCAATGTGACAATTCCATATAAACCCAAAGCCAGCGCAACCAGCATGATGACCGCCACAAAGACCATGGAGGTATCATACTGAAAATCTCCAACTTTCAATAAATAGCCGAGACCTTCTTTTGCATCCACCAATTCACCGACGATCGCGCCGATGACAGATAACGTTGCGCCGATACGCAGCCCGCCCAACAATATAGGCATGGACGCTGGCAATTCGAGTTTTGACATCACCTGCCAGCGCGAGGCGCGCAGGGAATTCATCATGTCATACAACGCAAGCGGAACTGCCCGCACACCTACAATAGTATTTACCAGGACAGGAAAGAACACGATCAGCGCACAGATGACCACTTTGGAAGTGATCCCATGCCCAAGCCAGATGACAAGCAAAGGCGCAATCGCCACAATAGGGATCGCCTGACTCGCCACAAGATAGGGCGAGAGTATTTTTTCCAGTGAGCGGGATTTGGCAAGGATATAGCCAAGCACAGTGGCAGACGTCACGCCGACCAACATGCCCAGCGTGATCTCCAGCAGGGTAACGCTTGTGTGATACAGCAGGCTTCCATCTCCAAGTGACTTGAGCAGGCGCGTCCACACGTCCATTGGGGAAGGCAGGATGAAGCGCGGAAGTCCGCTCAGGCGTGCGAATAATCCCCAGGCCAAAAGGCCGAAGAGGATGGAGAAAAATCCGAGCCAACGTGAGAAGGATGGTTTCATAATTTTTGTGGGGAGACCTGACAGGTTTTCGCGAAGCGACCTGTCAGGTCTGAAAATAAAAAAACGCCTCGCAAGAACAAACTGCGGGGCGTGGCAACAGGCTCAGGCGGAGTCTGAGGCGGGTCTTTCACGTTTAAAAAATCCCGAAAACAATAAATGTTTTCGGGACGTGAATCCGCTCAGGGACCACGCAGGTCCTGTCGTGATTACCTTCTACTATCCAGACTATACTGTCGGCCTCGGAATTACGCCGAGTCATGCCCGCTTTTTGCGGTACCCATTTCCCAAAGAGGAAATTGTCACTGCCCAAAGAGGCTCGTGGGCTTTACCACCGATCGGGAATTCACTTGCACTATTTGCGTGCAGGTGTCACCCTGCCCCGAAGGTTAGATATTTGGTTGTTTTTATTATAACGTAATTACGCTTTGACGATGCAATCTACGGGGCACACTTCGACGCATTTGGGGGCATCGTAGTGACCTTCGCATTCGACACAGGTGGCCTGGTCAATGACGTACAGGGTGCCATCGCCTTCGGTGATGGAGTTGGTGGGGCATTCGGGCAGGCATGCGCCGCAGGCGATGCAGTCTTCGAGGATTTTCATGGACATGGTTTATATCTCCTTGGTTTAATTTTAGTGGATTATAACGTAACCCGTCTAAAGATACCTGATGGGCTTAAGTAGGTTTAGTGTCAAATGTCATCGGTTTAGTGGAATTTGTCACGCAAGGAATTTGTAATATTTTGATGGTATGAGATTTTTCTGCCAAACCTCCGAGTTCTTGAAGAACTCGGAGGTTTTTTTATTTCATCAACTATTTCAATTGCGCCTTGATCTTCTCAGCGGTATCTTTATGAGCGGCTAATTTTTCCGCTTCTTTTGCAACCAACGCGGCGGGAGCTTTGCTGGCAAAGTCACTGGAGAGAAGTTTTTCGAGGCGTTCAATGTGAGACTGCGCTTCCTTCAATTCTTTTTCGAGGCGCGGCTTGTCGTTTGCCAGGTCCACCATGCCTGCGAGCGGAATGTAGATCTCGACCGAGCCGACCACAAGAACAGCGGCGTCTTCGGGTTTCTCGGTTAGGGAATTGGTGAATAGTGAGAAGTGAGAAGTCCAAACCTGCGAGTGAGGCAATAACCGCGGACTGTCCTTTGAGCAACTCCGTCTTATCACCTGCGGCGAATTGGGCGGGGAGTTTTTTGGATGGCGCAACATTCTTTTCTGCGCGCAGGTTGCGGATGGAACGTACCAACTCTTGAATGAGTGTGAAATCTGCGATCTTGGATTCTTCCCAGCCTTCGAGTTCGCGCGGCTCGGGGAATTTGGCAACGATCAACACTTCAGGCCAGTCTTTGGCAACATCCGAAATTGGAGATTCGAGAAGCGCGTTCCGCAGGTGTCCCCAGACTTCTTCGGTGATGAAGGGTGTGAAGGGGTGAAGCAGACGCAGTGAAATATCAAACACGCGCGCCAAAGTTTCAACTGTCTGCTGTTTGGTCGCTTCGTTTTGCATCTGTCCCTTTGCGATCTCCACGTACCAATCTGCAAAGTCAGACCAGATGAATTCATAAATTTGCTGACCAGCCTGTCCGTACTGGAAGTTCTGGAATTGACGTTCCACATCGCGAATGAGGGTTTGGAGTTTGGCCCAGATCCAGGAGTCAGCGAGGGTGTAATCTGCCCTCACCCCTTGCCCCTCTCCCTCAGGGAGCCCCACGGTGCTTTGCAGGGGTTGGGGTGAGGGAATCAATTGCATTGATCACAAATCTTCCCGCATTCCAGATCTTATTGGCGAAGTTACGGTTGGCTTCAACTTTCTTAATGCCCACGTTCGTATCATTTCCGGGTGTGGAACCAACCAACAGCGTGAAGCGAAGCGCGTCTGTGCCGAACTCGTCCATCACGATCAGCGGGTCGATCACATTGCCTTTGGTCTTGGACATTTTATGTCCATGCTCATCGCGCACAAGTCCATGCAGATAGACGGTATGGAATGGCGGGACATCCGTAAATTCAAGCCCGGTCATGATCATGCGCGCGACCCAGAAGAACAAAATATCGTAGCCCGTTTCCATGTAGGAGGTTGGGTAGAAATATTTCAAGTCGGGGGTTTGCTCGGGCCAGCCCAACGTGGAGAAAGGCCACAAGCCCGAAGAGAACCACGTATCCAACACATCTTCATCCTGATGAATCTCTTTCGAGCCGCAGGTGGCGCATTGCGAAGGGGTCTCGCGTGCTACTGTTTGATGGTTATCAGGGCAATACCAAACGGGGATGCGATGTCCCCACCAAAGTTGGCGGCTGATGCACCAATCTTTGATGTTGTCGAGCCAGTTGTAATAAACTTTTTCAAAACGCTCTGGCACGATCTTGATCTGTCCCGTGCGGACTGCATCAAGACCTTTGTTCGCAAGCGATTCCATTTTCACGAACCATTGTTCGGAGATCATCGGCTCGACGATTTCGCCGCCGCGTTGTGAACGTGGGATGGTTGTGGTGTACGGCTCGGTCTTGATGACGAGGCCTGCGGCTTTCATGTCCGCCCAGATATTTTTACGGGCATCGACTCGATCCTGACCCTGATACTTGCCGCCGTTTTCGTTGACCTTTGCCTCTTTATCGAGCATGGAAATGATCGGCAGGTTGTGACGCTGCGCGATGGCATAGTCGTTCGGGTCGTGACCTGGGGTGATCTTCAACGCACCCGTACCAAATTCCATGCTGACGTAATCATCTGCGATGATTGGGATCTCACGCCCGAGGATCGGGACAATGGCTTTTTTACCGATGAATTTCTTAAAGCGTTCATCCTCAGGGTGGACTGCCACAGCGGTATCCCCAAGAATTGTTTCGGGACGGATGGTGGCGACGGGAATAAATTCATCTGAACCCGCGATCATGTATTTGAAATAATATAGCGTGGCTTGCTCTTCGCTGTATTCCACTTCGAGGTCTGACACCGCGGTCTTGAGTCCGGGAGACCAGTTGATGAGACGCGGGCCGCGGTAGATCAGTCCTTTTTCATAGAGGCGCACAAATGCCTCTCGGACTGCCCGACTCAGCCCCTCGTCAAGAGTGAAGCGTTCCCTGTCCCAGTCACAGGATGCGCCAAGGCGTCGAATCTGGTTGTAGATCATGCCGCCGTATTTATGCTTCCATTCCCATGTGCGGGCAATGAATTTTTCGCGGCCAAATTCTTCGCGTGTAATTTCTTCTGTCTTGAGCAGGTCGCGCTCCACCATGAGCTGTGTGGCAATGCCCGCATGATCCGAGCCTGGGACCCATAAAGTTGAGAAACCCTTCATGCGATGGTAGCGGATCATGAGGTCTTCGACACTGACGAACATGGCATGACCGATATGCAGTTCGCCCGTTACATTGGGCGGCGGAATTGAAATGACGAACGGCTTGACGTTCGGATCGAAATCGGGTTTGTTGGGATCATTGTGCGGTTTGAAATATCCGCCCGATTCCCACATGGCGTAGATGCGGGATTCAGTGGCTTTGAAATCGTAGGCTTTAGGTAGTTCCTGTTTGGTCATTCTTGCTCCTTCGGTATTCGGCGTTAGATATTCGATAATTTGATATTCGATTCTCAAAACGATGTGCAAATATCGAATTATCGTTCTTCTCGAATATCGGCACTTAAAATAAAAACACTCCGTCCATGATGAGGACGAAGTGTTCCCTTCGATAAACTCAGGGTAAACCTTCGCGGTACCACCTCAATTCGTTGATCGCTCAACGCACTCGGTAACTGACTGACATCAGTTTATGCTGTAACGGGCAATCCCGTGGCGGTCTAGTGACCCGTGTTCAGGCTTTCTTCGCCAACGATCTCAGATGACTTCAGTAATTCTTTTCTGCGAAGGCTCACAGCCGATGACCTTCTTTTCTGTCAGAGAGACAATTACCTACTACTTCTGAATGGCTAAGATTATATGCGTTGAGGTAGGGAGAGTCAAGAAAAATATGCCGCTGCTTCGGGCGGAAAAGCGTCCCCTCGCGACAACATTGTTTATATCGAATCGGCAATGGACTGTTCAAGCGTGAAGGTCGGCTCCCATCCCATTTCAGATTTTATCTTTTCATACGAGCAGGGTTTGTCAATATTCATCTGCGAGGGACGGCGGATGCCTGGGTTGAGATGCAATGCATCCAAAAGCGATACAAATCCGTCGGCGAGGCGCATGCCAAAAGGCGAGAGCGCAAAGACACGCGTGTTCCTGCCGAGTTGTTTGATGATGACACGTGTGAACTCGGTCATGCGCACATTATGAGATGAGACAATGTAACGCTCGCCGCTGTCTCCTTTGACAATCGCAAGTGTGACTGCACGCGCCACGTCGCGCACATCCACAAAAGCGTTGACATAATCCATCATCGGCAGCACAGGCATTTTACGAATAATGTTCATGGTTGCCTCCGCACGCTCAGAGCCAGGCCCAAGGATCACGCTTGGGTTGAGCATGATGACGCGCATGTCGTTTTTCATTTCATACAACTCGATCTCGCTCAAGCGTTTTGTGTAACCATAAATATCATATTTCTTTTTATATTCAAGATCGGGGAGGAATGTTTCATCTGTAATTTGCGGCGGGCGGAATTCAACTGCCGAGATGGAACTGATAAAGATAAAGTTTTTGCACCCCGCTTCACGCGCCGCCTGTGCAAGGTTGTGTGTGCCGACCACATTGGCATCGAAGACCTTTTGCGCATCCGCTTTTACAAACGAGACCATCGCAGCGTTATGAATGACCACATCCACGCCATTGAGATGTTCAGCAAAAGATTCGGGTTTGGTCAACTCGCCGCGCACCCATTTCACACGATCCAGGCTTTGAAGATCCAACAACGTCTTGCGCTGAGTGCGGATCAAAACCCGCAGTTCTCCCTGCGGGTCATAGTCGTGAATGGCCTGCACAATATATTGTCCAAGGAAGCCGAAGCCGCCAGTGATGAAATATGTGGTCATGGATGTTCCATTATCAGTGTTGTTGTATTCGCTCATTCACAACCGAGCATTTGTATTGCATCTGCAAAATTGGATTCGAAACTGCACGGCAGAGTTGCCAGTTTTTAGCAATGACACGCGCGCCGTCAATGAACAAGTCACTGTTTCTAAGTGAGCATCACGAATTGGGATAGCGTGGATCAGGTGTTGATTTTGGTAGGTGTTGGTTCAGTTTGAGTGGGAGTAGGCGTTGACTCATCTTGATTTGGAGTAGGTGTTGACTCAGTTTGAGTTGGGGTAAGCGTTGTCTCGGTTTGAGTTGGAGTAGGCGTCGACTCACTTTGAGTTGGGGTGGCATCGTCGGTTGGGGAAGGGAACGCTGTTGGCGTTTCTCCTTCAGCGGGAACAATTGTGGGCAAACTGATTGGCGTTACAACTGCAATTGCCGAAACCAAAAACGTCCCGCGCGCGATCAACGTATCATTGTCAATGGTATACACTTCAATATCAATCGTTTCTCCGAGTGGCGTACGCACACCCGTGCAATATACCGTGGTCGGTGCAGCTTCAGAAACCTCACACGGATACATGGTGGTCGTCCCTCGGTTGGCGGCCTTGACATAGAATGTGGCGTAGTCTTCGTCAGGCAATTGAAAATGGATCACCATTTGGTTTTGGTTGTCTGCGCCAAATGTAACGATGCACAGATCGCTGGAATCTTCGTCGCATAAAGTTAGATCAACCACGACCGCGACCTTGCTTTCATTTGATTCCCGCAGATCTTTGACGATCGTTGTAAGAATAGAGAACCAGCACATCAGGAAGATAATTCCGACCGCGCCCAAAATAATAAAGATTTGTCTTTGCTTCATAAAATACCTCAACGACTTCAGCTTGGCGTCATTCGATTTAATTTCAGATCAATTTTATTGATGATACATCAAAACAGGGATGATTTGGGTTTGGGTAACTCGTTCCTACGGTCTCGTCTGTAGAACAAAACTATTAATATACTAATTTTCGCGAATTTGCGCTAATCTTTAAAGATTTATGAATATTGGCGGATACATTTGGGGTTTTGCGTAAGTCATAAATAACTCGCTTAAAAACACATAAGAGACCAACTTGACTGTGCTTTGTTTTAAATGGTAATATGATTACATGTATCTAAAAGGAAGTAAATGGAGTATGAATTGCCGGCGGACACGGCCAAATTGGTTCCGCATTATTTTGCTGTCCCTGCTGGTTATGGGCGGCGCTTACGTCAACCGATTCATCATTCCAAATCAACCCCAACTGGGAGTCCCCACTCCCACCTCGACCCGCGCACCCGAATCATTCGTCACTGAAGCCGAGGAATATTTCGCACAAGGCAAGCTCGTTCCTTCGATCGAATCCTATAAGCAAGCCATCGCCTCGTTCCCAGAAAACCCCGCCGTCTATGTGGCTCTGGCGCGCACACAGGTATTTGCAAGCCAATACAAGGATGCACAAACCAGCGCCGAATCAGCCATATTGCTCAACAATGACAATTCAAATGCACATGCCGTGCGCGCCTGGGCCTTGGATTTTCAAGGCGAAACCCTCGAAGCCGAAGCCAGCATCAAACGCGCCCTCGAATTAGATCCCAATAATGCACTCGCTCACGCCTATTACGCAGAGATCCTGGTCGACTCTTTCTATAGCGGCACAGGCGCTGTCGGTACCATCGAAAAAGCCATTGAAGAATCAAAGGTTGCCATTGCGCTTGCACCCGACACTTTGGAAACGCACCGTGCGCGCGGTTATGTGCTGGAAGCCACAGGTAACTACGAAGAAGCCATCCGTGAATATGAAGAGGCAATCAAAATTAACACCAACATAGCTGACTTGCATCTTCGCCTTGGAAGCAATTATCGCACCCTCGGCATTTACGACAAAGCCGTCGAAGAGTTCACGCGCGCCAATGCGCTCAATCCCGAAGACCCCACGCCCGATCTTTTCATCTCTCGCACCTACGCCACCATCGGCGAATACGCAAAAGCCATGCAGTATGCCGAATCTGCCAAAGACAACAACCCCGCCAGTGCCAGCCTGCGCGGCAACTTTGGTGTAATGCTATATCGCAACTCATATTGGAATGAAGCCGTCACCGAACTTGGCTACGTGGTGGACGGCGGCGTCACAGAAGACGGCACCCCGATCGAAGCCATCCCCCTTGTGCCAAATGATGCGCGCACCGCTGAATATTACGCCACGTACGGGCTCGCCCTTTCGCGCTTAAATCAATGCGGCCAAGCCTTGCAGGTTGCCCGCACCATCCTCGAGCGCATCCCAGCCGATGAATTGTCTGTGGAAAATGCCAACGCGATCATCAGCCGTTGTCAGCAAAATTTGGATGCGACTCCCGAACCGTCCCCAACTCCGCTCGAGCCTGAACCTGCTTCGACGGAAATTTCCACCCCCACACCATGAACATCTACCAAAAACGCGGATTATTCCGCCGCCGCAATGAACCCAATGTCTACCGCATGTTCTTCTGGATCGCTTTGATCCTCGGAGGAATTTGGCTTGTCCGCTCCTTGAACAACGGCGATATCAAGCGGCCTTTTGAAACAGCTCCCACCCCCACGCGCTTTGCCGTATCCTATGCCCTTGAAGGGGATGCTCAATTTACAGCAGGAAAATTGGAAGATGCCATCATTGCCTATCGTGAAGCCGTAAAAGGCGACCCTTCCAACGCCCAGCTATTGGCGCAGCTCGCGCGCATTCAGATCTATTCATCTGCGATGTTAGTGACCGATGAGAGTATAAAAGCACGGCTTGCCGAAGGGCTTGAATCTGCAAAACAGGCGGTTGACCTTGCGCCTGATGACAGTTTCACTCATGCGGTTTACGCCTTCGCCTTGGACTGGAACGCAAACCCAACCCTGATTGATGATGATCGCGAAATCCAAAAACTACTCTCTAAAGCCAACGAGGAAGCCACGCGCGCCCAGCAATTGGATCCTAACAACACACTTGCATTGGCTTTTTTTGCCGAGATCCTCGTAGACCAGCAAAAATGGACACAGGCTGAGCAATACATTCAACAGGCATTGGATCGTAACTCATCCCTGATGGATGTTCACCGTGTCCATGCGTATGTGCTTGAATCGCTGGGCGAATATGCACTTGCCATCGAAGCCTATGACCGCGCCATTTCCATCGCACCCAACCTGACATTCCTTTACCTGCGCGCAGGCGCGAACTACCGCCGCCTTGCTTTTGACAGTCCCAATGAAACGGTTCAAACCGAGCTTTACGAAAAATCCCTGGAATATTTTGATAAGACGGCCACAATCAATAAACAATTGGATGTGGAAGACCCCGTGCCGTACCTATCCATTGCAAAGACCTATTCACAAATGGGACAGTTCTTTGTCGCCATTCGCAACGTGCAAAAGACAATCGAATTCCAGCCAGACAACCCTGTTCTTTATGGCGAGCTGGGCGTGTTATATCACAAGAACCGCAACTATGAGACGGGCATCCTTGCGCTTGGATGTGCCGTGCGCGGATGTACAGCCGAAGAATCCTGCCCTGCACGCGGCGACTGCGGACAGAACGATGTTCCCGCCGATGTCAAAGGACTTCCACTTTCCGCCAGCACAATTTATTACTACGACATTTACGCCTCCGAGCTGGCTGCTTTGAGCAAGCCTCCCAAGGTCAATTATTGTCCCGAAGCATTGGAGATCGCCTCAATGATCGAAGCCTCTGAATTCGACAACGATCCCAACATCGCCGCGGACATTGTCGTGGTGCGAAATATCTGCTCGTTCACTCCCGACATTGGCGCAGGAGCAAATGCCACTCTTGAACCTGCAATGCTGGAAACAACGCCAACAGCGACGCCGTAATAATCAGAATAACCGCACCAACTCACAGTCAAATATAAGGCGGGCTACATCAGAGTTTTGTAAGAATTGGCACACTCACCTTGACTTTGCCTCTTTAACTAGGTAATATTGAAATTAGCACTCGCAGCTATTGAGTGCTAAAATTTTGAGCTTATCCAAAAAAATCCAAAATCCTAATAGGAGAAAAAGAAATGGCAAAAGTTACATTCAAACCCTTGGGCGCACGCGTGCTCATCGAAGCAGTAGAGCAGGAAGAAATCACCGCGGGCGGAATCGTCCTCCCTGAAACTGCCAAAGAAAAACCCCAACAGGGTAAAGTATTGGCTGCCGGACCTGGCGACCGCAATGACAAGGGCGAACGCATCGCCATGGATATTAAAGTCGGCGATATTGTTCTCTTCGCCAAGTACTCTGGCACCGAAGTCAAGATGGACGGCAAGAAATTGCTCATCATGCGCGAGAGCGACATTCTCGGTATCGTCGGTTAATCCCAAACTATAAAATTAAGGAAGTATTACTATGGCCGCTAAACAAATTATCTTTTCAGAAGATGCCCGCCGCAAGCTTAAGAACGGCATGACTGTCGTTGCGAACGCTGTTTCCGCAACCCTTGGCCCCAAAGGCCGCAATGTGGCGATCGACCGCAAGTTCGGTTCCCCCACGATCACTCACGACGGCGTATCCGTTGCGAAGGAAATTGAACTAGAAGACCCGTTTGAAAACATGGGCGCGCAGCTCCTCAAGGAAGCCGCTCAGAAGACCAATGATATTGCCGGTGACGGTACAACCACCTCCACCGTTTTGGCTTATGCCATCGTAACCGAAGGTCTCAAGGCTCTCGAAGCCGGTTACAACCCAATGCTGCTCAAGCGCGGCATTGAACTCGCCACCGAGACCATCGTAACCGAACTCAAGAAGAATTCCACCAAGATCGACACCAAGGAAGAGATCGCTTCTGTTGCGACCAATTCTGCGGCTGACGCCGAGATCGGTGATTTGATCGCAGACGTGATGGACAAAGTCGGCAAAGACGGCGTCATCACCGTTGAAGAATCCAAGACCATGCAGTTCGAAACCGAATTCGTGGAAGGTATGCAGTTCGATCGTGGTTACATCTCGCCCTACTTCATCACCAACGCCGATCAGATGGAAGCTCAGATCAGTGACGCGTATGTATTGGTCTATGATAAGAAGATCTCTGCAGCACAGGACATCGTTCCTTTGCTCGAGAAACTTGTCCAACTTGGCAAGCGCGAACTCGTCATCATCGCTGAAGATATTGACGGCGAAGCCATTGCCACCCTGATCTTGAACAAGATCCGCGGCATGTTGAACGTGCTCGCCATCAAAGCCCCTGGCTTTGGTGATCGCCGCAAGGCCATGTTGCAGGATATTGCCGCTCTCACCGGCGGACAGGTCATCTCGGAAGAGACTGGCCGCAAGCTCGAAACCGCCACCGTGCAAGACCTCGGCCGCGCTGCGAAGGTTGTCTCTGACAAAGAGAACACAACCATTATCGGCGGCAAAGGCAAGAAAGGCGATATCGAAGCCCGCATCAAAGAAATCCGCATCGAGATCGACAAGAGCACCAGCGATTACGACAAGGAAAAACTTCAGGAACGTCTCGCCAAACTCAGCGGTGGTGTTGCCATCATCCGCGTAGGCGCCGCGACCGAAACTGAAATGAAAGAGAAGAAACACCGCGTAGAAGATGCCCTTTCAGCCGCTCGCGCCGCTGTCGAAGAAGGTATCGTCCCTGGTGGTGAGATCTCCCTCATCAATGCCGCCAACAAACTCGATAAACTCGCCAAAGCTCACGCCGAAGACGAGAACGAAGAGATCAAAGTCGGCATCAACATCGTCAAGAAGGCGCTCGAAGCCCCGATCCGCAAGTTGGCTGCCAACGCTGGTCAGGATGGCTCCGTGATCATTGACACCGTCCGCCGCACCGCCATCGAGAAGAAGAACCCGAACATCGGCTTCAACGTGCTCACTGGCGAATATGTAGACATGATCAAAGCCGGCGTCATCGACCCGGTCAAGGTTGTGCGTGGCGCTCTTGAGAACGCCGCTTCCATCGCCGCGATGATCCTCACAACCGATGTGTTGATCACCGATGTGCCCGCGAAAGAAAACGCTCCTGCCATGCCTCCTGGCGGCATGGGTGGTATGGACTACTAAAATAACCATCACTCCAGCCCCTCTCCCGATTTGGGAGAGGGGTTTTTAGTTGGTATAATTTCGACAATGTTTTCAAAACCCCGCTTTTTGACTCAATTGATTCTGTTCCTCGTTTTGGGATTAAGTGCCTGCGCTTCCTTCGGGACCTCGAACACGCCCACTCCCCAATTGCCAACTGCTACGCCTGTGCCTCCTACCGCTACTCCTCCGCCTTCCGTGGCTACTGTGGACGGAGAGTACATTACGATTGCAGAGTTTCAAGCTGAACTTGCTCGTTATAAATCTGCACAGACTGCGCTTGGGATCACGGTGTCAGAGGAGGAGGCGAACAAGATCGTGCTGGAAGATATGATCGCGCAGGTCATGCTCTCACAGGCTGCCAGGGAAGCGAATTTCAATTTGACAGAATCAGACCTAAAGTCGAGGGTGGATGCGTTGGCTGAATCGGTAGGCGGGGCAGAGGCTTTATCTGCATGGGAATCAGCTCACGGGTATGACGATGCTTCGTTCAAAGTCGCATTGAAGCGTTCTGCCGAAGCGGCCTGGATGCGTGACAAAATCATTGCGGATGTGCCAACGACTGCGGAACAAATTCACGTGCGCCAGATTTTGACCTATAATGAGGAAGATGCGCGTGCTGCTTTGGATGAATTAAAAGGCGGTGCGGATTTTGATGAGCTGGCTGCGCAGTATGATCCGATCACACTTGGAGAATTGGGCTGGGTGCCGCGTGGATATCTGCTCGACGAAAAAGCCGATGAAGCTGTGTTTGCTTTGCAAGCTGGCGCATATAGCGATGTGGTCGCGACGAATGCGGGTTTTCATATTTTCAAAGCTCTTGAGCGTGGAGACCATCCGCTTTCGCCAGACGCTTTATTGACGGTTCAGGAACTCGCGCTAAAGAACTGGGTTGCAGAACAACGCGCAAGCAGTAAGATCGTTTTAGTCCCATAGAAAATACGGTATTCGTTCAGAATTCATTGTTTGGAGTAACACGATGAGCAAATCTAACTATAGCTATGAAGAGACACCTGCGCCGGCGCAAAAAATAAAACTTGAGATCTGGGATGTGCTAAGTATCGTCATGCTGATCCTCACGTTTTGTCTCGGTTTGTATTTTGTGGCGATCTTCCTATTCCCTCAGTCGGCGTTCAATCCTTTGAAGCCTAATACAGTGGACCCGAACGCGCCTCCCACAGCAACGATCACCCCCATTCAACTTGATGCCACGTGGACAGTTGCTCCCACGGAGGTTATCACCGAGACGCCGACCCTTCTCCCCACCTATACGCTTGAGCCTTCGCCAACGCCTTTCTCGCTCGTGCCTCCGACGATTACGCCTACACCAACGGCCACACCCAAAGCGCCTTTCTCAGCAAACACCAGTTACATCGCCAGCACCATCATTCACCCGGAAGCAGGCTGTAACTGGCAGGGTGTCGGCGGTACGGTTGTAGATTCAAACAATGCAGATATGCTTAGAATGACGATCAGCCTGATAGGGTTTTATAACGGAAAATCCGTCAATCAGTTGACTGTCAGCAGTATTGCCCCGGCGTATGGAAAATCTGGCTTTGAATTCGTATTAGGGACAGTGCCGATCTCATCCCAAGATGAATTGTATTTGCAGCTTTTAGACCAGTCAGGTTTGCCGCTTTCTGGCAAGATCTATATTGACACCTACAAGGAATGTTCGGAGAATCTGGCGCTGGTGCGCTTTAAGAAAAATCCGTGAGATTGAGGAAAGTAAAGAAGTAATAGGTAATAAGAAGTCCGTTGCCTTAATCGGCAACGGACTTCTAGTTTTCCACTTCTTACTTCTCACTTTTTACTTACACCACTTCCACATTCCACTGTTGATATTTTGGAATCTTCGCGCGGACAACGTCGTCAAAAAGGGTGCGCAGTTTGGCGGTGACTGGTCCCATGGCTCCCCTGCCAACGGGACGGAAATCCACCTTCGTCGCTGCCACGATCTGGGCGGCGGTTCCCGTCATGAATATTTCTTCGGCGATGAATGCTTCAGTTCGGTCAATGGAACGTTCCACGACTTCGAGCCCTAATTCATTGCGTGCCAATTCGATCACGGAACGGCGGGTGATGCCTTCGAGGATATTATCCGTCGGGGGCGGTGTGACCAGAATCCCGTCACGCATCATGAAAATATTCATGGCTGAGCCTTCCGAGATATGTCCATTCTGGTCGAGCACAATGGCTTCGTCAAAGCCTGCGCGGTTCGCATCGGTCTTGATCAAAGCTGAGTTGGCATACGATCCCGACACTTTGCCGCGCGCAGGAATGACATTATCGTCAATGCGCCGCCAGGATGAAAAAGTTAAGTGGGCATTGGTATCATTCTTGAGATATTTTTCGAATGCCATCACGAACATGGAAAATTCATCCTTCAGGTCATGCAGGCGCACGCCGATGCCCATATCTGCCTTGTAAATGGTCGGACGCAGATAGATGTCCTCTTTCCAATCATCTGTCCGCAAAAGGTCGAGCGTGAGTTGGATCAAGCCTTCCTCATCGTAGGGACAATCCATTGCCATCATGCGCGCCGAATTTAGCAAACGATGAAAATGATCGTAGGGACGAAAAATGAACAGACGCTTCTTCTCTTCGTTCCAGTATGCCCGCATCCCACTGAATACGGTAGTTCCATATAAAAAGCCATGCACGGCTATATTGATCTTTGCGTCCGCAAGCGGGACGATCTTTCCCTCAAAGAAAGCATGTTTCGAGAGATCCACTAGATACCTCCAGGTGAACTTGATGGGACAAACTCTTACCTGGGAATTATAACCGCTTCACTTTTTACGCCGCGTCAACGGGAAGTTCTGCCTGCGCATCTTCATAGGCAATGGATTGTGAATTGGCGCGGCTAATCAACGGAAGGGCAGGCAACAATAAAAGTCCAGATGTGACGATTGCGGCGGTAACCGAATATAGTCCCGCAACCAAAGCCACCAAAGGACCACCGCCCATTTGTCCAATGGCATCCACTTGGGAAGACATGGAAAGCACTGTGGCACGCGTGTTCGAATCAAGTTTCTGATTTACCCAGGCACGATAAAGCGGTTCCATCACATTCCGTAGAACGCTGATGACCCAATATGCAAGGATCGTCACAGCGAAGATTGGCGAGAGTGCAAAGCTGATCAAGCCTGCGGAAATGCCAAAGGTGATTCCAAGCGTTGCGCGCCCAATCGCCAGCGGACTGGCTGTATCGACTCGCTTCTCTACGAAGTGTGTTGCAAAGATGGCAAGCACCATACTGCCCGCGCGTAGCAGCCCAAAGAAAGCCACTTCAGTTTGACCAAAAATGATCGGCACATCAAAGGTGTCAATAATGTGTTTGACCCACAAACGGTCAAAGCCTTCGCTGTATAAGCCGTACAACAAGCCGACGCCAAGAATGGTCATCAACCGCGGACGAGCGCGGACAGCTTTGATCCCTTCCTTGAAAGTGTGCCCCATATGCTGCCAGTTGTTGCGGTCTTCCTTGGGTGTGGGATGAAACCCAGTTTCGGGCATAATGATCAACAGCGCGAATCCGATCAGGGTCACGCCAACACCGCCGACCAGAATTGGCAATCCTACCGATTGCGATCCGATCAGAATTGCCAGTCCCATTCCGAGCAAAGATGCATACAGGCTGACGCGATTGGCGCGCAGGAGTAATTTATTGGCTGGTTCTTCGCCGATCTCATCTGAGATCCATGCCTGTGTTGCTCCGCTGGTGAATGTGTAACCTAACCCCCACAAGATCTGAGCCAGCACGATCGGCAGGAATGCAGGGAAGAGTCCTTCGACCAGAAAACCAAAGCCCATCAGGAAATAACCAATGATGATGGAAGTCCGCCGCGAATACACATCCGCGACGATACCTGTTGGCACTTCAAACAAAAATATGGAGACTTCCACTGTGGTGCCAACCAGTACAAGCTGCACAGGGGTAAGCCCAGCGATAGTTGCCTCATACAATGACATTGTGACAAACATCATCGAAAAGAGAGCGGAAGCAGTAAATTCAATGAATAAGTAAACTTTGGTGGCGTCTAATTTTAAGTTGGGGAACATAGGTTACCTTTAATGAACGCCCCGCAGGTTTGTTTGATAATCGGCTATTTCAGACAACTGCGGGACGTTTTGCAATGTCGTTCTGAGCGAAGCGACACTTCGCCAGTGCAGTGAAACCTCTGATTCAATAGTGACCCTTCGCTCCGCTCAGGGAATCACGATTGGGAGCGAAGATGAGTTATTGAATTTTCATGCAACAGGAAATACATCCGAAAGTTTCTTGGGGAACAGAATGTTTAACAGGCGATAGCTCTCATTGTTGTTCCAGTAACAATCGGCAAAGGCATAATGCAATTCATCGAAATTGCGGTAGCCAAACAACAATTGAAGGAAGGTCAATCTGGGAAAAGCCGCACTTTCCTCATTTTCATTTTTTGGCTTCCAGGATTCGGCGATCTGCAATTGTCCCTTCTCAAAGACAAGTCGCAATCCATCACGATAAAAACTGATCTTCAACTCGCCACTGTATCCCGCAGCAATGGATTCAGCCAACCGCTTTTCCAATGCGGGCGCAATATGACGAATAAAGGCGGGCAGGTCGGGAACGCGCATATACCAGGCATACGGTTCGTGTACACCAGGCAGGGAATTTCCCAGTGCTTCGTAAACAGGATGTTTCGATCCAAGCATAAATCCGAACATGAGACAGTCGCCGCCGTCACGTTTGGCGTATTCCTTTCCTTGTTGCCATAAATAACGCACCACACTTGGCGTCACTTCCAGCCATGAAACACCTGATTGAAGTTCATAGCCTACGGCTGACAAGCCTGTCCTACCCACACAGGTCGGATGCTGGAAATATCCCATACACTGACCCTGCGAATCTTCAATGATCATGATCTGGTAATGATTAACATTGTTCTCGCTCTGCACATCCAATTCATATTTCCATATTTCAGGTGTACGTTGACAGGCCAACTCATAACGAGCGGATGCTTCATCATAGACCCGAGCCACAAACGGCAAGTCTGCTTCGGTTGCGCGGCGAATAAGATACGGCTCTGTCTCGCCATCCTTCAACTTCGGTACATTCACTTCATAACCGAAACGCCGTCCGCTTAGATCCAGCGCCATTTCATAGCCGAACAATCGGTAATAATAGGGGATGCCCGTAATGGCTTGAACCAATTCGCCGCGCTCTGCACTCCATTTATGGATCTCTTCAAATTGAATGCGGACCAATCCGCGGTTGCGGTATTCGGGCAGCGTCCCCACCAGTTCAGGACGCCCCACGCCAAATGGAATGCCCTCATACGCCCATGTTTGCGAGATGATGTTAAGGGTGGAGACAATGCGTCCCGTGGCGGCTTCGGCGATCACGGTGAAATCGTCAGCGTGGAAAGTTGGATGGGGCTTGGCAAGCAGGTCACGGGTCCAGGCGGCGATGCGCGCATCAGGTTTGTCTGGTCCATCGTCACTGTGGATGCGTCCGCAAAAATCCGCCAACGGTTCAGCATCGGCAGGTGATGAACGGCGAATGACCAACCCTTCGCCAAGATCGCGCAATATATTTTGTGTCATGACATTCACCAATTCCTTGTTAAACAATCATCCCGCAGGTTTTGAAAGAAGACCTTCAACCTGCGGGACAACTTTTCGTCCTGAGCGCAGTCGAAGGACATCACGTTTCGACTGCGCTCAACGCGAAGAGGGCTTTATTTGATCTGCAACAAATGATTTAAACGGCTCAAAGATTTTTCGGGATCGTTGAATAGGATACCTTTCATACCGACTTTTTCACAGGCTTCGATGTTAACGGGCATATCATCGACAAAAACCGCTTCATCTGCGCCGACTTTGGCCTGGTCCAACGCAACTTCATAGATCTTCGCTGACGGTTTGACCGCACCTATCTCTGCCGAGATGATGACCGTATCGAACAGGTCGATCAGATTCTTCCTGGTGATAAATTCACGCAAACCGCTCCATGCATTCGAGATCAGCCCTGTGTGGAATTTCTTCCCGCGCAAAGATCGGATGTACTCAACCAGATTATGGTCGATCACATCACCGCCGAAAAAATTATTGCGAAAAGCCTGCATCTCAGATGCAGGCTGCTTAAATCTTTTCAATACTGCCGCCCAATGCGCATCTTCGGTGATTTCACCGAGGGAGGCGCGCCGCGCCGAGTCACTGCCAAAGACCGCCCTGTCCATTTCATCATAGTCCATGTTGAAACGTTCAGCCAGTTTCTGGCGCGGTGACTGATATTCGGTGCGCATGATGACACCCCCAAAGTCAAAAAAAACTGCACGGATCGCCATTTTGTTTCGCGCCTACTTTTTCTTCGGTTTGGGTTCAGCGCCATTCTTGGCAGCAGGCTTTTTGGCTGCAGAGGCTTTAGTCGCCGCTGGCTTTTTTGTCGTGGCTTTTTCAGCGGGTTTCTTAACAGCTGTTTTTTTCTCAGCCGTTGCTTTTGCGGCTTTTGGAAGAGGTTCGGTCTTAGCCATGGCACTGGCTGGAGTTTCAGCTTTTGGGGCTGGCGGAGGCGCAGAAGCCAGTTGTTTGGCGGCATCCTGCCAGTTGGGGAAGAACAATTCCATCCGCTGGCGCGAAATGGAATTAGCGCGACGGCAGCGCGGACAATGCGCATCGTAATGACTTTGATGCTTTTCGTTCATCGTAATGATCGCGCTCAACATTTCGTTGCGGGCAAGGGTGAACGGGGTCTGACAATAGATACAACGCAGGTTCATAAATATCTCCTTCTTACGGAAACCTTCAGATTATTCTGATAGTGATTCTACACTGATTTCACGTCCGGAGCGAACCGTCTTTTCAAATAAGTCAAAAGCCAGATGAACATGCATGCCTGCATTTTCGTACAGTCTTAAGGCGCCAGTCAGGTTCTCTGCGTCCACGCCCAAGCCGACCTTGCGATTGCCGCGTCTGTAGAATTCACCAAAACTGTGCTGGAGGAGCGCCAGCCCAATCCCGCGTTTACGCCAGGCACGGCGGACTGCCAGAATATTGACATAACCCATCTCAGGGTCATCATACGATTTGGGACGGCATAAGCTGATCCCTGCAATTTCGTCGCCATCCATGGCAAGGAACCACAGACTGGGGTCGAAGCCTTCGCCCATCATGAAGTGCTTGAAGCGGGCGAGGCCTACTTCTTGCGGAGTTTCGACATGCCCGAAGTGGTCGCGGAAGGCTTCATTATCTGCGTTGTAAACCGCCTCGGTATCTGTTTCGGGGTTGAAAATCTTGAGGGTGATGCCATCAGCCCAAAGCGGCGCAGGCGGCGCTTCTTCCATATCGATCCGCATATTGTATGAACTGCGGATTTGTTTATAGCCCATATCCTCAAATAGTTTTTTGGCTTCCGTGGCAGGGCGGTATATGCCTACACGCGGCGCGAACCGCAGGTCGGCAGGTAAATCATCGAGCACCTGGCAGGCATGTTCCTCAGCCCATTGCAAGAGCCATGTGCCGATACCCAGCCCGCCAAAGTTGGGATGGACTCGTCCCCACAGCCACGGATGGACGGGCGGCTTGGCGGTTGTCCACACTTCGATATAACCGACCATCATCCCATCGGGCGAGAAGACGAGGCGGATGTCCTGCGCAGGGTCAAACCCAGGTGAGACCCATTCATTGCGGATCGCTCCCGCATCAGTGATGTCATCCTGCTGGATCACGGCTTGAGACCATGTATTGAATAATTTCAGCGCAGGCTCAACATCATTCAAATTTGCGCCTCGGATTGTGAATCCTTTTGGCAATGCAATTTTTGATTTTTCCATTGTTCCGTTCATGGTTTTCCTCTATTCCGTCATACTTCTTCCTGCTCGCAGTTCTTTTTCGTAGGTTGCAAACTCACTCGCCACGTACATACCCGCCCGCTGATACAGGCGGGTCGCGCCCGTCGGGTTGGAGGCATCCACGCCAAGTCCGATGGTGGTCATACCGCGTTTGTAAAATTCGCCAAAGGAATGTTGGAGCAGGGCGAGACCAAGTCCCTTTTTGCGCCAGGGGCGGCGGACGCCTATAGTGCCGATCCAGCCGATTCCCTTGCGGTAACGGTTTTGTGAAAATCCCGCAACCTGATCTCCATCCCAGGCGACCATCCACAGGGTGGAATCAAAATTGGGTTGCCAAATTTTCTGTGAGACCACTCTTCATAGGATGCATCATGACTGCCCCAATGGTCGCGGAATGCTTCGTTATCCGCCTGCCAGACGGCAATGGCATGTTCATCTTTGACGAAGGGTCGTAATTCAATACCGTCAGGGAAGGTCACCACGGGAGGGGCTTCCTGTAATTTGATTTCCATTCGCCAAAAATAGCGGATGGGAAAATAGCCCTCGGCCCGGAGCAGGGCGTGCCCCGCTTCATCCTTATTATTAAAGGTACTTTGGATAAATACCCGCATATCAGGTTCGGCAAGTTTCGCTTCAGCCTGTGCGCGTTCGACTATCTTTTCAAGCAGGGAAGTTCCGATACCCTGCCCTCTGAATTCGGGGTGAACGCATCCATCTGCTTTAAGTTTATAGTGACCATTCTCGTTGTAAAATTCCTCACTGCCAACGATGCGCCCATCCTGGGTCTCCACGACAAAGACGTCACGTTCCACGCTGAAACCTTCGTTTTTCCACTCGTTTGCCAGTTCTTCGGCAGTGAGCACAAAACTCGCATCGCCTTCCATTTTGGCAACATCGTGCGAGAGTTTTGCCACAGCGTTGACATCCTCCCAACGGGCAGAACGCAGGGTCAGGCTTGGGTCGAGATGTGTTTTTTCAGTCATGGTAATCTCCTAAATTTATTCTTCCAAATTCCGTCCAGGGCGGAGTTCCTTCTCATAGGTGGCAAATTCACTCGCCACGTACATACCCGCCCGCTGATAGAGGCGGGTTGCGCCCGTTGGGTTGGAGGCATCCACGCCGAGGCCGATGGTGGTCGTGCCGCGCTTGTAAAACTCGCCAAAGGAATATTGAAGCAAAGCGAGCCCAAGTCCCTTTTTGCGCCAGGGGCGGCGGACGCCCAGGGTGCCGATCCAGCCGATTCCCATGCGGAAGCGGTTTATGGAAAAGCCAGCCACTTCAGTTCCGTCCCATGCAATTGCCCAGAGCGTTGGGTCGAATTTAGCGGGATCAAATCTGTTGTGCGCAAATTCTTCAAAAGTAGTCATCGTGGCTTCCCCAGTGATCGCGGAAAGCTTCATTCTGCGCCTGCCAAACGAGCATAGCGTGTTCATCTTTTACGAATGGACGTAACTCAACGCCATCAGGCCATGTCACTGCGGGCGGGGGTTCCTGTAATTTGATTTCCATTCGCCAGTGGTAGCGGATGGAGAAGTACCCTTCGGTCTTGTGCAGGCTGTGACCTTGTTCATCTTTATTGTCAATTGTGCTGCGGATAAAGACGCGCAAATCAGGTTCGGCAAGTTGCATATCTTCACGGGCGCGCACTTCAACCGCACGCAGCAAGGATGTACCAATGCCGAGTCCCTTGAATTCAGGGTGAACATATCCATCGGAATAAAGTTGAACATGCTCCACCTCATTACCAAATTCTTCATAACCAACCACGCGCCCATCTTTTGTTTCAACAAGGAAGGCATCGCGTTCGAGGTTGAAACCTTCTTTTTTCCAGTCATTCGCCAGTTCTTCCGGTGTGACAGCCACGGTCGTGTCGCCATCGGCTTCGCAGACATCGTAGATGAGTTTTGCCACAGCGTTGAGATCTGCCCATTGGACAGGTCGCAGGCTGAGGCTTGGGTCAAGATGCGTTTCGTTTGTCATTGATTCTTCTCCTTCCAGTCTTCCGCAAGGATACCCATGTAGAGCATATCCCAACGTTTTCCATCACGTAACAATGCGCCGCGCAAACGCCCTTCGTGACGGAAGCCAGTCTTTTCATAGGAACGGATGGCGCGCGGGTTATATTCGAAGACGCTCAGCGTGACGCGGCGCAGGTTGAGTTCGGTAAAGGCAAAACGCAGAATTACCTTCATGGCATCGGTTCCATAGCCTTTGCCCCAATCATTGCGGTCGCCAATGCCGAGCCCTACGAAAGCGTCACGCGAGCCCCAGTCATTGATGACATCCAAACCTATATCACCAAGCAGGCGATTGTCATCCAGTTTACGGATGCTGAAAAAATGGTTTGCGGGAGTATCCTCCTTGACCATTTTTTCGAAAAAGTCCGTGCTTGCCTTCGCAGAATGCAAAACCGATGCGCCAGCGTCAAACAGGCGATTGAGTTCAGAATCACGTTTCCAATTTGCATAGGCCTTGCCAAGTTCTTCGTGGTCAAAAGCAGAAAGCCTGACCAATTCGCCTTTGAAAATATCCTTCATGGTTATGCTCCCTGCAATGCCAGCCATTCTTCGCGCAAAACTCCCATCCATACGCCATCGAAGTGCACGCCATCACGCAGACCTTCGCCACGCATCCTGCCTTCCACTGTAAAGCCGACTTTTTCGTAGGATTTCACGGCGCGTTCGTTGTAGGCGTGAACCCCCAGCGAAATACGGCACAGGTTGAGTTCAATGAAACCATATTGCACGATCAGACGCATGGCGTCGGTGCCGTAGCCTTTGCCCCAGTAATCGCGCTCACCGATTGAAATTCCGATCCACCCCTCGGGATGAGTCCAGGAATTAACCCAAATATCCATACTGCCGATTAATATATCGTCTGCCAGTGAGCGGATGCAGAAGCGAAATGAGTTTGGGGAATCTTCAGGATTGTTTTCCATGTGCTCCCGAATATTTGTCTCCGACCACAACTGGGCAGGGTCGTCGCAGGCAAGGCGGTGCTGTTCAGTATCTCGATTCCATTTTACGAATGCCTTTGACAGCACTTCGGGGGATTCACCTGTCAGGCGGACAAGTGATCCGCGAAAGATGTCTTTCATGGCTATGCTCCCTGCAACGCGAGCCATTCTTCGCGCAGGATGCCCATCCACAGGCTGTCATAACGGACGCCGTCACGTATGCCTTCGCCGCGCATTCTGCCTTCCAGTTTGAAACCGACTTTCTCATAGGACTTCAAGGCGCGCTCGTTATAGGCGTGAAGCCCCAGAGAAATGCGGCGCAGGTTAAGTTCGATGAAGCCATATTGCACGATCAATCGCATGGCATCGGTGCCGTATCCCCTGCCCCAGTAGTCACGATCTCCGATCGAAATGCCCAGCCAGGTCTCCGAGTGAGTCCATGAACTAACCCACAGCCCCACGCCGCCGATCAATTTGTCATCTTCGAGTGTGCGGATGGAAAACCGAAACGACTGTGGATTTTTTTCGGCGCGCTTTTCAATATCCTCTTTGATCTTTTTCTCCGACCACAACTGGGCGGGGTCGTCGTCTGCGAGGCGGTGTTGTTCCGTATCCTGATTCCATTTTGCGAATGCCTTTGCCAGCACCTCTGGTGATTCATCCGACAGGCGGACAAGGGATCCGCGATAAAGGTCTTTCATCGCATCACCCTTTCGCCTTAGTCTGTTCACGCCATTCGGCATTTAACAACCCGAAAGAGACGAGGTCCCAAATTTCACCGTCGCGGTTCAAGGCTTTGCGCCTGCGGATCTCCTCCATAAAACCAAACTTCTGGAAAAGACGGAGGGCGCCTTCGTTATAGGCAGGCACAACCGCAGTAACGCGATAGAGATTCAACTCGCCAAAAGCATAGCGCAGGAGCATACTCAATGCCTGCGAACCGTAACCTTTGCGACGGTCTTCTGGAGCGCCAATGCCCAGGCGGATGAATCCGTTGCCGTTCGTCCAGCTGACCCATTCGATGAGCGCCTTGCCGATCAAACGGTCGTCTTCGCGGGTGCGGATGGTGAAATAAAACAAATTCTTTTCCTCGTCCATTTCCTTTTCGATGGCTTCATACTGTTTTTTAACCATCGCAGGTGAAAGCGGACGGGCGGGTTTGAGGTCGAACAGGCGCATGAATTCGGCGTCATGCGTCCATTTGGATTCGATCTCGGGATGCGTTTCGTGGTCAATCGGCCCAAAACGGACATCCTGTGCTTCGAACAATTGAGTTTGTATATCTAACATGGTTTCCTCCAAATTACCCTCACCTAGCCTCTCCTACGCTTCGCGGGGAAAGGAGAAAAGGGAATAAAAAAAACGGCTGCGAGGTCATTGACCCGAAGCCGCTTAAGGGGTGGTTAAATAAAAACGGCTGCGGGTTGTGCGCCGCAGCCGTAAGGTGACTAGACAAGTCTAACGGGGAGCAGGCGCACTACGAAAATCAACATCGGTCTTGCTGATGAATGATGGAACAATGTAAAACGTGTTCATAAACATTGGCGTGCGCCTCCTTTCTTAAGATTTGCTTTCTTTCAAGCGGCGTGAGTTTATCACGCCAGTGAAAAGAGAGTCAAGGTTTTTTATAAAATTTGTCAATCCAAAAGTCAATATCCCTCTTCGGCAAGATCAAAATTCAGGTCTATTCTTGCGTCTGGGTTTTGTTTCGATTAGTTTTTGCACAAGGTGTGCAATGTAAGCAATGGGATACGCCAGCAAAATGACCAGATCAATTACGGCAAAGAGAAAATAGAGTTTCATTTTGCATCTCCAAAAAATTTCTGAAAAGTTTAAGAAACCTGAGTTTTGGAAGCCAATGAACTGCTTTTTATTCTACAATTTCAAAAAAATAATGTCAACACATGGATGCAGTCCTCATATATAACTCAAACGTCCTCCCATAATGGGAGGACGTTTGAGTTATAATTTGGTGCCGAAGGAGGGAATCGAACCCTCATTCCCGTAGGGAACACGATTTTGAGTCGTGCGCGTCTGCCTATTCCGCCACTCCGGCATAATGAGCGAGCGCAAGTATAACAAACTATCACAGATAAGGTCAAGATGAAATTAGGAATTATAGGATTACCCCAATCAGGAAAAACCACCATTTATAATGCGCTGACACGCGGCAACACGCCCACCACCGCCAGCGCAGGACGCATCGAAGTCCATACTGCTGTTGTGGATGTACCCGACCCGCGCGTGACCACGCTCTCTGCGATGTTCAAGCCGAGGAAGACGATCTACACCAAAGTGACCTACGCAGACATTGCAGGACTGGAAGCTGGTTCTGCCAAAAGCGGCATTTCCGGGCAGCTGTTGAATCAACTCAACCAAATGGAAGGCTTGATCCTGGTCGTGCGCGGTTTCACGGACGAGAACGTCATGCATCCAAGCGGAAGTGTTGACCCCATTCGCGACGTGGACAGCATGTTAACTGAACTGCTGCTGAACGACCTGATCGCTGTCGAAAGAAAACTGGAAAAGTTGATCGAGGAACGCAAAAAAGGCGGCACAGACAAAACGATCAACGCGCGCCAAACGGAATTGTTCGAAAAATTAAACAAAACCCTTTCAGATAACAAGCCTTTGCGCTCGATGGAATTCACGCACGATGAGCAAAAAGAACTCGCCAGTTTTGGTCTGCTGACACGCAAGCCGATCCTGACTGTGTTCAATATGGGCGAAGGGCAGCCTGCGCCTGAGGCCAAACTCGATCACCCCAGTGTGGCGTTGATGGGCAAGCTTGAAATGGAAATTGCCCAACTCAGCCCTGAAGATGCCGCTGTCTTTATGGAAGAATACGGCATCAAAGAGTTGAGTTTGAATAGAATGATCAACCTTTCTTATGACCTGCTTCAAGTGCAGACATTTTTCACTGTCGGCGAAGATGAAGTCCGAGCTTGGACAACGAAACGCGGAGCGACAGCGGCAGAGTCAGCGGCGGAGATCCACACAGACTTGCAGCGGGGCTTTGTTCGGGCGGAGGTGGTTGCCTACGAAGACTTGATCAGCCTCGGGTCGATGAATGAAGCGAAAGCCAAAGGCAAGTTCAGGCTCGAAGGCAAGGAATATCCAGTTAAGGACGGCGACATCATGCACGTCCGATCCAGTATATAAATCAGTTGATAAGTGCCTTTGATTTTTCTATAATATGGTTGTGGGTCATTTCTGACTTCACAACCATATTTTGCAAGGAGGGCATCATGTTAATGCA
The DNA here is from genome assembly GCA_963833175.1 of uncultured Chloroflexia bacterium. Lineage (GTDB taxonomy): Bacteria > Chloroflexota > Anaerolineae > Anaerolineales > Villigracilaceae > Villigracilis. The sequence continues at coordinate 26,183 of CAWHXC010000008.1, read as the reverse complement.
ACTCGGGAGGCGGGGGATTGTACTGTTTTTACTGTTCGTTGTCCTGTTCATTCTGGCTTGCGGTTTGTCCGCAGCGCCCAGCACCAGCAGCCCGCCTGCTTTTGATGCAACCAAGGCGGTGCTTGAACTCCAAGCCACCAGCATGGTTCTGCAATTGACACAGGCAGCATTAAACTCACAACCAGCTGTCCAACCGACTTCATCTCCCGCCCAGCCGACCTCACCACCGCCCCAACCAGCAACCCCTGAGCCTGCTGTTGCTGAACCCACCCAGATTCAAGCAACCCCGACTGTGGATGTGGAAGCGCAGATCCGCTCAGCCAATGTGCTGGTCTACGAAAATACGGATGAGTACGGTATTGGCATGTGGGTTCAGGATGCGCTTGAAATGATGGGGATCAAATACACCCAGACAGGTTCATACAGCGGACACTTCATGGAGTACCTGAACTCCGGCACCAAATATGACTTGATCATTGTTGACGCTGAAGCGAAGGATAAAATCTCAGGTGAGTTTTGGGATGTGATCAATACACGCCTGACGCGTGATAAAGCCGCTTTGATCGCCGAGGTCTGGTATCTCGATACGGAAGCAGGCGGACCGATCAGCAAGATATTGGGCGGATGCGGCATTCGGTATCGAAAGGATTATGACCTCGCCGATTCGATCTACTGGTGGGATCCCACGCATCCTGTTTTCAATGAACCCAACACAGTGCTTCCGCTGCTGCACTATAGCCGTTACTGGGAGAATCAAACCGGGGACCAGATCCGACTTGGCGGCTCCGGCGATGCAACCATGCTGGCAGGTCTCGCGGCGAAGCCGAGCGATGAGGGCGTGCTTGCCACCTGCTATGATGGGCGGGTAATTATTCAAACTTTCTCCGATCATGATTATGACCAGGCGGATATCCTTCCGCTCTGGGAAAATTACATTCATTACACTCTGAAGAATCACTTTTTGGCGATACAGTAGGAGCGGATCGCGATTCGCCCCTACAAGATGGGTATGACGTATAATTAATGAGGATGCAGATCTGCATCCTCATTAATTATTATGGAGAAATTAAAATGCCTTACACCCAAACCAAATGGAGCCTGGCTCCGCTTTACCCTGGTTATGAAAGCCCTGAACTGCAAAACGCTTTTGACATGATCGAGGAACAAGTCACTTCGTTTGAAGGCGTGCGCAGCAAGCTGAACCCCGATATTTCAACTGAACAATTTATGCAGATTGTTAGCGCCAAAGAAGAGACCGAACGGGTGGCGAACAAACTTTATTCGTTTGCAGGCTTATCCTTCACAGCGGATACGCAGGATCAATCCGCGCAAACTTTGCAAACCCGCGCCCAACAGTTTTTGGCAGGGATCGAAAACCGAACGCTCTTCTTCAGCCTGTGGTGGAAGGAACTGGACGAGGTCAACGCCAAACGGCTGATGGATGCTGCGGGCGATTATCGCTATTATCTCGAAGCATTGAGACTCTTCAAGCCGCACACCTTGACCGAAGCGGAAGAAAAGATCGTCAACATCAAAAATGTGACTGGCTCAAATGCCTTGATCAATTTATTCGATGCGATCACAAACCGTTACACATTCAAGCTGCGCGTGGACGGCAAAACGAAGGAGATGACCGAGGGTGAGTTGTATTCCTTCCGCTACAGCACCGACCCGAAAATGCGCGCGAAAAGCTATCAGGAGCAGTTCCGCGTTTACGGCAATGACGGCCCGATCCTTGGGCAGATGTACCAGACCCGCGTGCGTGACTGGCACAATGAAAATATTGACATGCGCAAGTTCAGCAGTCCGATTGCGGCGCGCAATTTGACAAATGATATTCCCAACGAAGCCGTGGATGCGTTGTTGAATACAGCACGCAAAAATGTAAACATTTTCCAGCGCTATTTCAAACTCAAAGCCAAACATGCTGGGATGAAGAAGTTACGTCGCTATGATATTTATGCGCCCTGTGGCGCGCTCGAAGAAAACCTTTGAATTTGACGCGGCCGCGAACATGGTTCTGGATTCCTTTGCGGCATTCGACCCCAAAGTAGCGGATTTGGCGAAGCGCGTATTCGACGAAAACCGACTCGACAGCGAAGTCCGCAAGGGCAAGCGCGGAGGCGCGTTCTGCTGGTCTGTCCTGCCTGAGATGACTCCCTGGGTGCTGATCAACTATCAGGGCACAGCGCGCGAGGTTGCCACGCTGGCTCACGAGCTGGGACATGCCATCCACTCCATGCTGGCGGCGCACCACAACACGTTCACATTCCAATCATCGCTTCCGCTGGCAGAGACCGCATCCACGTTTGCCGAGATGATGCTGATCGACAAGATGCTGACCGAAGAGACGGATGAGTCCGTGCGGCGCGACATCCTCTTCAAACAAATGGACGACGCCTACGCCACCATCATGCGCCAGTCGTATTTTGCGTTGTTTGAAAAACAGGCGCATGAAATGGTGCAGAAGAACGCCTCGGTGGATGAACTCTGTGCCGCGTACATGGAAAATCTGAAAGAACAGTTCGGCGATTCGATTGACTTAAGTGATGATTTCAAATGGGAATGGGTGGGCATCCCGCATATCTATCACACCCCGTTCTATGTGTATGCGTATGCTTTTGGACAACTGCTTGTGCTTTCGTTGTATCAGCAGTTCAAAGCGGAAGGCGAATCCTTCAAACCGAAATACCTGAAAATCCTTTCGGCGGGCGGATCAGAAGCGCCAGAAAAGGTGCTCGCCGAAGCAGGCGTGGACATCCGCTCTGCGAAGTTCTGGCAGGGTGGCTTCGATGTTTTGGATAAATTGGTGAGCGCGTTGGAGAAATTGTAAATAACAGACCTTTACAATAAGCAGTATAATATTTTCAGAGAACTAAAAAATCATTGAAGGAGAAATTGACATGCGCAGAATGTTCGGTTTTCTAATTGGGATTTTGGTCGGGGCGTTGGTTGGTTCCACGGTGGCGTTGCTTCTCGCGCCTGAATCAGGCGAGCAATTGCGCGGCGAATTGCGCGAGCGCGGACAGGGCTTTATGAACGAAGTCCGCAGCGCCGCAGATTTACGCCGCATCGAGTTACGCGGACGGTTGGAAACTTTGCGGGCGCCAAAAGAGCCGACAACAACGACAACAGAGATTGTGTAAAGCAATTTACGATTTACGATTGGTGGTCTCGATAACTCGACTACCAATTACAGTTTCGTAAAACTTTCCCACCTTCTCCATATTTTCCCCATACTCTGCTCGCGCGGAGATAATTTTTGCATTGAGACCTGCGGCTTCACGTCGCAGGTCTTCTCTTTCCAGAGCGATCAGGATCGCATCAGCAATTGCCTGTGGATTGTTGGGGTCCACGAGCAAGCCGTTTTGACGCGTGCGTGATCCACTCGCGGATGGATTCGAGATCGCCCGCAATCGGAAAACAGCCGCAAGCCATGCCTTCGAGCAGTGAGTTCGGCGTGCCATCGTGAATGCTCGGCGAGACAACGATCTGCGCGCCGCGAAAAACATCTCCCATTTGCGCGTGCGAAAGCGGGGGATTTAATTGAACGGCATGTTCGATCTTCAAATCCTTCATCCACTGCAACGCCTGAGATTCACCCTGCATCGAAGAACAGATAAAGCGCGCATCGCTCCGTTTTTCCAGCACCAGCGGAATGGATCTGAAAAAAGCCTCATTCTTTACGTAGGAACGAAATCCGCGCGGATTAATGATGACTGGATTTGTCACAGGTTCTTTTGCGGGATAAAAAACATCGCATCGGATTCCGCCGTTACCTGGCGCCACCAAAGTGGGTTTGTCCACGCTGAGGCCCCAGGTCTGCGCGAGGCGGATGTCACGTTCACAATCGGCATGCAGCGCGTGGATAGCGCCCATGGTTTTGCGCGTGTAATATCCCATCAACGGCGTGGACGGCGCGTGCAGGGTGAAGTCATTGCCCCAAATTGAAACGATGAAACGCGGCGCTTCGACTTCGCTCACATCGTCCCGATGCTCTTTCGGGAGCGCGGAGGCGGTCAACATCCCTTCGTACGGCACGCGCAAAGCATGGACAATATCAGGTTGAACTTCCTGAATGAATGCGCGTAGTTTCTGCGCGGAGCGGAAAATGGTCAAAGGGCCGACCCACTGTCTGATAAGGGTGCGCAGGCCAAGGCTGCGGGATGATCCGCTGGCGGGAGGTGAAGTCTGCTTCTTAACCGCGCTAAAAGCCACAGGGGTAAACTCCAGCCGCTTGAGAGGGAAATCCACATCACAAGCAAAGGTCGAGGCAAGATACACATCATCGCCGCGTTCCACGAAATAGCGAATCCAGTTTTGAGAAATGGGAGAGCGGCCATCAGCCACGAAAAGGATTTTCATAAGATTTCACCATTATACTCATTGCCTGTAAGCGGGAGACGTAGTAATATTAATGACATGAGCAAAAGACGCATACTCGTCGTTGAAGACAACATGGATACATACGAACTTGTTCATTTCATCCTTGAAAAGAATGGATTTGAAACTTTTCTGGCGTCAAATGGTCGCGATGGTGTGAATGCGGCGCTCAAACAAAGACCAGACCTGATCATTATGGATATGTCAATGCCTGAAATGGACGGGTGGACCGCCACGGGTTTGATCAAAAAAGAAGAGCAAACAAAAGCCATCCCGGTCATCGCGGTGACAGCACACGCCCTGCCAGGCGACCGCCAGCGCGCAATGGACGCCGGTTGTGATGAATATATCACCAAGCCCATGGACCTGGACGAACTTGTGGAAACCGTACAATACTGGGTAAATAAACGCTAATTCTCAAAAAATCAAAGAGGAAACACTATGAAACATATTTGTGTCGTCGGCGTGGGATACGTCGGTCTGGTAACTGCGGCATGTTTTGCCGATCTTGGTAATCGCGTTACTGCGTTGGACGTGAATGAACAACGGGTGGAGAATCTCAAAAAAGGCATTATGCCCATTTACGAACCCGGCCTTGATGAATTGGTAAAACGCAACGTCAACGGTGGGCGCATCACATTTACCACCTCCTACAGCGAAGCTTTGAAGGATGCAGAATATGCCTTCATCGCAGTCGGCACCCCTTCAGGCGAGAGCGGTGAAGCGGATTTGCAATATGTGGCCGCCGCCGCAAAATCGATTGCGGAAAATATGAATGCGCCGCTCATCATCATCAACAAATCCACGGTTCCGATCGGGACCGGGGACTGGGTTGCTGACATTGTGAAGGGTGCCCAGCCCAAGCCGATTGAATTCGCGGTCGTGTCCTGTCCCGAATTTTTGCGCGAAGGCTCAGCCATCAGCGATTTCACGAGTCCGCACCGCACTGTGATCGGCTCCATGGATAAAGATGCCGCAAATAAAGTGGCGCACTTGCATCTCCCCCTGCGCGCGCCCATCGTTATTACAGACCTGCGCACCGCCGAAATGATCAAGTATGCGAGCAACGCATTTCTCGCCACAAAGATCTCATTCATGAATGAACTGGCTGACCTGTGCGAACTGGTCGGCGCGGATGTGAAGGAAGTGGCCGCAGGCATGGGCTATGATGCGCGCATCGGCCGTTACTTTTTGGATGCAGGCCTCGGCTGGGGCGGTTCGTGCTTCCCCAAGGATGTCGAAGCGCTGGCCTTCATGGCAAAAGAAAAGGGGCTTAATCCGCGCATTCTAAATGACGTAATGGATGTGAATAACGACCGCCGCAAAGCCGCGGTAACCCATGTGGAAAAAATGCTTGGCGGATTAAAAGGCAAAACTATTGGCCTGCTTGGTCTGGCGTTCAAGCCCAATACAGATGACATGCGCTATGCGCCGTCGATTGATATTTCCGAAGCGTTGGTCAACGCGGGCGTGAATGTGCGCGTCTACGACCCCGTCGCCATGGAAGTGGCACGTCCGCTTTTGCCCGCCGCAGTGGAAATGTTCAAAGATTCCTATACAATGGCAAAAGACTGCGATGCATTGATGGTCATCACCGAGTGGAATGAATTCAAACAACTTGACCTTGAAAAAGTAAAGAATCTGCTCAAAACCCCTGTTATTTATGATGGTCGTAATATTTACGATCCCAAATTAATGAAAGAAATGGGTTTCACCTACCGTGCTGTAGGCAGATAGTCGGTTAATCGCTCAGTCGCTTCGTCGGATAGTCGGGTACAATACCCCCGCTATCCGACTTTTGTTTTAACCATCCCACTGAAAACGAACAGACTATATGACCAACACTCCTCCCGTTTGCAATTACGAAGGCTCCGATTACCAAACCTCCTTTTGGGAGCAAGGCGGGCGCGAATATGAAGACCGCGCTGAAGCCATTGCTTTGAAAAGAATGCTCCCCGAAGGCGGAAAGCTTATGCTCGAACTTGGTGCAGGCGCAGGCCGCAACACGCCGCGTTATGCAGGCTTTGAACGCATCGTTGTTCTGGACTACTCCACCACGCAATTGGCTCAAGCCCAGCAAAAACTGGGGCGATCCGAACAATATATTTATGTGGCGGCGGATGTTTACCGCCTCCCGTTCCGTGACGGTCAGTTTGATGCCGCCACGATGATCCGCACTCTGCATCATATGGCAGACGCGCCCAAGGCGTTAAGTCAGATACGGAACGTTTTGCAGCCCAATGCCGTCTTTATCCTTGAGTTTGCCAATAAGCTTAACCTCAAGTCCATTTTGCGTTACTGGCTCGGCAAACAGGACTGGAATCCATTCACGCTGGAGCCTGTGGAATTCGTGAAGTTGAACTTCGACTTTCATCCCAAAGCAGTCCGCAACTGGCTGGAAGACCTGGGATTTTCGATTGAAAAGACCCTCACCGTTTCACACTTCCGCCTTGGCTTGTTTAAGCGCATCTTTCCTGCCAAATTTCTGGCCGCATTGGATGGGTTGCTCCAGCCGACAGGCGCGTTTTGGCAATTCACGCCAAGTGTATTTGTGGAAGCAAAAGTTGGAAAAAAAGATATTGGAAAGATGAACGATTTCCCTGTCAACGTGATCGAGCTGTTCAAATGCCCCGATTGCGGAAGCGAAAAACTGGAAGAGAAGAAAGATCATTTACATTGCCCGAATTGCAAGGCGAAATGGGCTGTACGTGAAGGGATTTATGATTTTCGAGAAAAAGTATAAATTCCAACTTGCCCGAACACAAGACCTTAATTCCATTATTAGGGGTGGTGATCGTTTTTGTTGTTTCCAGAGTTTTATATGACCAAGCGGGGATTTCCTTTCAGGGAGATACATATCTCAGCTACTGGCAATTTATTGACCCGGTATTATTACGCACTGATCTGTGGCGCAGCGTTTTTTACCTGCATAGCCAGCCGCCGCTTACAAATTTATTAACCGGGATCGTACTGCAGGTTTTCCCCATTGGTCATGAACAGGTCTTTCATATTTTATATTTCCTTACCGGGATCGTTCTGGCAATCTCCATTTATCTGCTCGGAAACTCCCTGGGGTTCCCGCGCTGGCTTTCAGCGATCATATCGGCATGGTTCATGGTAAGTCCGGGAACAGTTTTATATGAACACTGGCTTACATACGCCTATCCTCTTACAGCCGCATTAACCTTTTCAGGCTATTGTCTTTATCAATTTATCCTCACGAAAAAATATTATTGGGGACTGATCTTTTTTACATTACTCAGCGGCATTGCGCTGACATGGAGCTTGTTTCATATTGTATGGCTGTTCGGCATCATCGCCATATTATTCATCGCGCTTTCCGAACGCAAACAAATGGTCCTCGCCGCTTTTCTGCCCGTGCTTTTGGTAACAGTTTGGTACACAAAAAACCTCCTCACCGTTGGAGAATTTACCGCAAGTTCATGGGCGGGGATGAACATCTCAAAGATCGCCACATTCCGCATGCCTGAGGAAGACCGCATGCGAAGGGTCAAATCGGGGGAATTATCGAAGTTTGCCCTGCTCCCTCCTTTCCGCAACCCTTTGGTTTACTTAAAGCTTTTGCCAAATACCCCACTCACCGGCATCCCAGTCTTGGATCAACCAGAAACTTCATCCCATGGTCGAAACCATCATCACCTGGTTTATGTTGAAGCATCAAAATATTACATGCAAGATGCAATACACATGATTCGAGCAAGGCCCATCGATTACCTGCGATCCGTTAACCAGGCAGTTTATATTTATTTCCATTCCCCCAGCGACTTTGACCTAATTACGGGGAATCGCGACACCCTTGGCGCATTCGATCAATGGTGGAACCGCTTTTTTTACGGCCAGTGGAAAAGTGACGAAACATCAATAGATAGAAATTCAAGTATGTCCGTGGAGCATGTTGGCTGGTGGATTGTCGCAAGTTTCCTGATCGTTGCCGCAGGCAGCATTATTTTCATTTGGAAGAACCGCAGACAAATCGATAAACCGGAAAATATGCTTGTGTTATTTATGGCATATAATATCTTTTTTGTAACGGCGGTTGGAAATCTTATGGACATCGGAGAGAACAATCGCTTTCGATTTACAGTCGACCCGTTTATCTTGATTCTCCTTATTTTCTTTTTACGGAACATGATAACCCTGCGTGCTCATCGAATCCAAGGCAAAGCTTAAGTCTACAATAACCATATGCAGGTCAGGAGAAGACCATGACCAAACCACCTCAAGGCCCATTACCAAAAGTACCTCCATTTTTTCCACCGCCCACCAAACCTCCGCGCAAAAGCAATGTGGATATGCGTGGAATGCTCAGCATTCTTACAATGATGGTAAGTCTGGCCGCATTGACCGTGTCCATGTTTGGCGCGACAGTATTTGTCTTTGACGTATTCGATGATGGTCTCAATAAAAGCATTGATGGATTATTCGTCAAGCTTATTGTGCTGGCACTTGCTTTTTTCTTCGGCTGGGGAGTTGGATTGGTCTGCATTCGCGGATTTGGGAATCTAATCTATCCACTTATCATACAAATATACGCCTGGGCCTGCCTGATCGCAGTTGGTATTCTTTACATAAAGATTATTCAGAAGCTTTATATCCAGGAATATGATGCGATGCATTTTTGGGTTTATTTGCTGATGCTGCTCGGCGGGTTATTTGTGTTGATCTGCCTGCACCTGCTCGTGGAAGGCCATGATCTGCGTCCCTTTGCCATCCCTTTGCTTATTATCAGTGTTCTGCAATTGTTCGTGATCGTCTTTCGTTACGTTTTCGACGTAGTCTCAAACGGGTGGCTGGTATTCGCAGATCTTACGATCTTTATTGTTATGATCTCCATCTCTGCGTTGATGCTCATGCACATCGGCATTCTTGCGCCCCTGCGCTATTTTATCGATGAGTTATTTTCCAATCGGCAGGAGCCGGGAAATAATGGAAACGGTGAAACTTAGAACAATAAGTCTCTTGATCTTTTTTTATTTATTTTGCCAGTGGTAATCGAATAATGAAAGTGCTTCCGGAGAAGTTCACCTCGTCGTGACCGTTGCTTTCCACCCAAATATTTCCTTGCAAAGATTTCACAATACCTGATGCTATGGCCAAACCCAGCCCGGCTCCTCCACCCTTGTAATTCGTGCGGCTCGAGGAGTGCAATTCCACTGTTCCCAACTGAAACAACTTCTCAAAGATGATCTTGTGATGTTCGGGGTCAATTCCAATACCGGTGTCTTTTATGCGCAATTCAGCACATTTACCCAGGCGTGAATCCTCCACGACCTGAGCGGAGATGTCTATCGTGCCGCCGTCAGGTGTGAACTTGATGGCGTTAACAATCACATGGTCCAGGGCTTTCTTGAGCAATTCAGAGTCAGCCAACAGCGGGGGAATATCTTTTATCGCCTCATCCAGATTCATAGTCAGGTTGCGAACCGCGAGGTCTTTCACATAATCCTTGTGGATCAGGCGCAGGATCAAACTTAAGCTCACCGCTTCAATATGCGGATTTGTGATCTGGTTATCCAGCCTTGCCACATCCAGCATACTGCTTACAATTTGATGCAATCGGTTTGTGCCTTGCAAAACACCTTCGATGGCTTGAGATAACACCTCATTATTTTTTATGTTTTCATCGGCTTGTAACATGCCAAGATAGCCTTTGATGACAGTCAGCGGGGTGCGTAACTCATGCGCCGCCACTTGAATGAAGGCGGATTTATTCTTGTCGTGTTTTGCTAGAGTGTTATAGGCGTTGTTCAGTTCTTCCACACGCTGGGAAACCATACGTTCCATCATTTCACTGATGCCGGTCACTTCATCATACAGGCGCGCATTTTCCAATGCAACAATTGCCTGCATCGCAAATGTGCTCGCGACCAGGCCATCATCATCAGTGAATGCGCTCCGCGAACGACTCATTGCAAGCACGCCGATCACTTTATCTTTTGAATATAGTGGCACGCCCAACCATGATTGATCGCGTGGCAGCCAATCAGGCTGAGACCAGCTTTTCAAAGTATTCACATCGCCGATGAGCAGTGTTTCCCCTTTTCGCTCAATGGTCCCGTAAAAACCCCTGCCGTTAATCCGTAACTGAAATTCTGAAACATTCGCCTCGGCTGGCAGCCCTTGATGCGCAAGGATCTGCGGCACGCCGTTTACATCTGCAATGAACAAAATACCGCGATCATATGGCAAGACTTGCTGCAACTGTTCCAATATCTGCTGGGGAAGTTTTTTGACCGTGGTTAATGAGGATAGTTGACGCGCTGAACGCGCCAGCGCTTCTGCTCCGTGACGACGAGCCTGTTCGGACTCAAATAGTTTTGCATTCTGCGCTGCAGCTTTTTCCGCCACATCACGCGCCCGTGCAAGTTCCACCGCCCGTTCACGCGCTTCATTCAACAAACGCTCCACTTCCTTTTGAGCTTGTTCGCGTTGCTGCACGAGCATGGTCCGCAAAAGCGCGCTCGAAAGCAGGTTCTTCAAGCGCACATACACATCCCAATCTGTTGGTCCCATCTCAGCCCACATGAATCCAAAGCGGTTAGTGGCCAAGGTCAACGGCATGACGATGGCAGTGTAGCGGCGGTCTTCAGGGGTCTTTCCACGAGGCACCAAACGTCCGGTGGCAATCGCAGATTTCTCTTCCGGGATCTGGAATTTATTCTGATCGTATTGCAAAAGCAAACGGTAACTTTCCGGCGGCGGAGAGGAAATTGAGCCTGGCGCACTAACATCACTATAGAACATCACATACCAGCGTTTCAATCCCATGGCTGGGAAATGAATGGAAAGTGCATCTCCGATATCTTCCAATGTCATGGCGGGAGCCATGGAAAAACTAAAATTACTAAGCACTTCTTCCTGTTGTTCAAATTGCAAACGGCGAAACGCCTGCGCGCGTTGTGACAATTCACCCACCAACAGGCGTGCTTGTTGAAAAAGGTTTTCTGCGCGCAGCATGATGGTATTGCTTGTAATACCGCCCAGCGCATATTTTCTGAATGTTGAAATGACGTTATGCCATGTAGTGGAATCATGTTCATGGCGCTGCAAAACTTCCACCATGGATTGCACCATTTTCAGGAAGGCATCACCCCTGCCTGATTCCTTCAAACTTGCGAGGAATACATCCCACGTGCGTCCAAACACATCGCTATATTGAGCCTGTGACGGGTCATTTTCCAGGATGCCAGCCGCCTCAAACAATGCACGAATGGCTGCATCCCGCTTATTCTCCAATCTGCCGGTATGAGACACCTCTTTTGGAAGCACCACAGCTCTTTTTACATTTTCGGGTAAACAACCACAAGACCAGCGCACTACCAATTGAGTAGGCATAATGTTAATGTCATTCACACGTTCCCCATTCATGCGCTTTAATAATGCACCAAAAGCCAGCCTGCCAGCTTCAGCAAAGGATTGATGCACCGTTGTCAGCGGCACACCCATGGATTGGGATTCACTCACATCATCAAAGCCAGTCACAGCCACACTGTCTGGTACTTGAATTCCGCGCTGTTCTAATACCTCTATTGCGCCAAATGCCATGCGGTCATTGGATGCTGCAATGGCCTGGATGCGAAGACCGCGCTCGTCCAATAAAGTCCGCACGGCGGCACGGCCACTCTCAGGAGAATAATTCCCTTCTACAACAATGCGGTCATCAAAACGAATATCGTGCGCTGCCAATTCCTGCTTATAGGCCTCGAAGCGCTGGTCTGCCTCCAGCTGTCCCTGTGCACCGCGAATGAATGCAATGCTCTTATAGCCGTGAACTTCGATCAAATGGCGGATTATCGCCCGCATCCCGCCTATATTATCTGCCAAATATGAAGATACGCCCTCGGCCTGTATTGCAAAAGACGCAATCGGCGTGGGCGCAAATACACGACAAAAATTCTTGATATCTTCTGTAGACGGACCATGTCCCATATCGGCGGCGAGTAAAATTCCATCGAATTGACCCGGTTTGATCAGATCGTACAGCCCATAAGAACGCCCGTTATACTCCGGCGCGGCAAGTGCCACTGGTTTTCCCCCCACAAAATAGACTACGTTCATATCCTGCGCTTTGGCAGAATCCAATACGCCAGCCATGAACTCAGCCCCCCATGCGCGACTTAACTGCGCACCGAGTACGGCAATTGTTTTTCGTTCGCTGTTTGTGCCTTTTAAGTCAATCATTTTAGCTCTTGAAATTATACGTCAGGAAACATAAATCAGGATTATCAATTTTGTAACGAAATGAATTTGCCATAAAGAGTACAACATGTAAAAACTGCCCTGGCGGATGGCGGCAGGGCAGTTTTTACAACACTAGCAGTTCTTATTTTTTTGGGGGAGAGGTGAAGGTTTGATTACGCGCGAATCATGGTAAGCAACATCTTAAATCTTTGAGTTGCCTTTAGTGCGTGCGGCTCATCGGCAGGCATAATGATGGCATCGCCAGTTTTTAGGTCGAAAGGTTTTCCGGAGATGGTTATCTGCGCTTCGCCTTCGAGAATATGCACGAGCGCATCGAAAGGAGCAGTGTGTTCAGTCAAACCTTGATCTTTATCGAAAGCGAAAAGCGTTACGTTTCCCGCCTCCGTTTTGGTGATCTGGCGGCTGACAACAGCTGCATCCTGATAATTTACCATTTCGACGAGACCTAAAATTTCAGATTTTGAGGCAGTGGACATTTTTTCTCCAAAAATCAAGAATGATTTATTTTCCAGTAATGAACAAGTAGAAATGAATTGTAGCATATTATGGCGGTGAGGCATGAAAAGCTAAATAGAGGGACAGAGGCGCATGAAGAAACTTAAAAACTCCAAGTGATTTCGTGGCATAATAATATAAACACATGAAGTATCTTCAGTGAGTATATATCCAATGTCCCCAGATACCATTCCTCACCTTCAACTCGCCAAACAAATTTCCGATCTCTTCGCTTTGCTTCCACAGGTTGAATCCATTGCAATGGCTGGCTCGCACGGAAGTGGGGTCGTTGCTTCGGACAGCGCATCAGATATTGACTTGTATGTCTACACCCGAGGCGAAATTCCACTTGAAGACCGCATTTCCATCGTTGAACGCACTGGAGGCGCAAGCCGATCAGATCTCAACCTCAACTACTGGGGACCGGGAGACGAGTGGCTGAACGCGCCTACAGGCATCGAGATCGACATTGTTTACTTTAATGCGGTCTGGATGGAGGAACAGATCTCACGTGTGATTGAATGCCATCAAGCCAGCATGGGATATACAACCTGCTTTTGGCATACCATCCATCAGTCCATTGTATTTTTTGACCCGCATGACTGGTTTGCAAAACTCCAACAGCGATGTTGGGTGGAGTACCCAGAATCCCTGCGGCAAAATATCGTCACACTTAATCACCCGGTATTACGAAACATCATTCCATCTTATGCCTGCCAGATCGAGAAGGCAGCGAAGCGCCGCGACCTTATAAGCATCAACCACCGTCTCGCTGCTTTGTTCGCGAGTTACTTCGACATCCTTTTTGCCGTAAACCGCAAACTGCATCCCGGCGAAAAGCGCATGCTCGAGTTCGCAGTCAACAACTGCAATTTGATTCCTGTAAACATGGAGTCGGACATTGCTTCGATCCTTCTACTGAACGCTGAAGACATTTCGGAAGTGCCAACCCGCGTAACCAGATTACTGGATCATCTGGATCAAATGCTGGAAAACGAAGGATTTGAATGCAAAACGTCAGTGTAAAATTGTCACAAAACCTTTTTGTTTATCGCTATTAACAGGGGCTATAATATCTTCAATGTCCTCCATTACCCTTTCCGCGCGCGCAAACCCACACCCGAACTTGCGCCCGCTTAGCGTTTTACGAGACCTGCCCTCCATAGCCGACCTGATCGAGGTATGCTTCTCCAGCACCATGGATAACGAGGGCAAACGCTACGTGCAGGATATGCGCCGTGCGGGAAAAGACAATTCATTTATCCAGTGGGCAAACCGCACCGCAGAATCCTCATCCCTGCCGCTGAGTGGATACGTTTGGGAGGAAAACGGCAAGATCGTGGGCAATGTCAGCCTGATCCCATTTCGACATAAAAAACAACAAATTTACCTTATCGCAAATATCGCTACGCATCCTGATTATCGCCGCAAAGGAATTGCACGCGCCCTCACCGAACGCGCCATGCAGCATGCCCGCGAAAAAAAAGTGAACAACATCTGGCTTCACGTCCGCGAGGATAATCCTGGCGCAATAGACCTTTATACAAAATTGGGATTTGTCGAACGCGCCCGACGTACCTCCTGGCAGGCAAGCACTGATTCTTTCGCCCCGACTCTAAAAACGGACATCACCATTACGAGCAGAAATCCGAAAGATTGGCAGACTCAACTCAACTGGCTTTCCCGCCTCTACCCTGACCTTTTGAGCTGGCACCGCAATTGGACATTCACTCCCCTTCGGCCTGGTCTGTGGAACTGGCTGTATTTATTATTTTGGGATATGAACATCAAACAATGGACAGCGTTTAAAAACAATGAAATGGAAGCCGCGCTCGCGTGGATCCCCTACGGGCGTGGCGAATCCCTTTTCGCCGCAACAGGTGAACGGTCCGACCCAGATGCGTTGACAGCCCTCCTGCTGCAAGCTCGGCGCGAGTTGTCTCGTTCCTATCCAATTCTTGCGCTTGATTTTCCAACAGGCGAATTTGATCAAGCCATTCAAGCCGCAGGGTTCAAATCACTCCGCACGTTGATCTGGATGCAGGCAACCTCGTAGCTCTTTTTGCGTATTAATATTAAAAGGAGTACGAATGACAAAATTTATTATTCGCTGGGCGATCAACGCGGTCGCTTTGTATGTAGCAATTTGGATTGTGCCAGGCATTGTATTAAACGGCGCATGGACGGATATTATATGGCTGGCTCTCATCTTTGGCTTGTTGAATGCACTTGTGCGTCCAGTACTAAAGTTTCTCACCTGCCCGTTGATCATACTAACACTGGGGCTATTCACCATCATAATCAATACGGGAATGCTTTTGCTCACCAGTAGAATCGGGCAAACATTCGGCATCGGCCTCACTGTGGACAGTTTTTGGTCCGCCCTTCTGGGCAGCCTGGTCATCAGCCTTGTCAGCGTGGTCATAAGTCTGATCTTCCGCGACGAGTTGAAAGGTAAAAAGTAACAAAGTTAATGGCAGGAGTGGATGTCATCTTTGCAAAAGGTGACATCCACTTTTTTTATTTAATGTGCAAAGCTGATGCGCTTAACATTGTAAATATCAAGACGGGAATTATTTACCAGCAACAGCGCAAGAAAGACAAGTAAAACGATCTGGAACCATCTTTTGTCTGCGAGTTCCTTCCATGCCAAACCGAGAAAAAGAATAATTGCATAAGTCCAGTTCGTGGAGTATAGGAAAACATCTTTGCCATAGCGCAAATGAAGCAAAAAATTGAAAAGCAGGATCAGGATGAAAGCAAAGGTGAAACGGTTATCTTCTTTTTTTAGATTCTTCAAAAAAAGAAATCCACCAAGCAGGAGCAAGCCAAGCCAGACAAATGCCAGCGTTTTGCCGAACCATGTGTCGTACTCACTCAAACGCATTGGATCAGCCTTGAATATCCACACCTTCAAGAACGGAATTTCCTCGTCAAGAATTAATGGGTCAGGCGCAACAATGCTGTGCAGGAACATCACGCGCAAGACCGCCATCCCGCGCGCAATCGTTGGCACAAAAGTATTGTCTGCCTCAGTCGTCAAATTGGATGGGATAAAAAAATAAGGCTGTGAATTGGGATATATGAAATTATTAAGCAACGACAGCGGAATGACCAGCGCGCCAACAACCAGCCCATACTTGAGCCATTGTTTAAAATCCCTCTTCACCATAATGAACGCAATCGCAGTCTGGATAAAATTTGTAACCGTAAGTCCGAATGCAAGCGTGCCTGTAATGACCAATGCAAATAGCGGTTTGTCTCTCAACAACAAAACCATAAAAACCATCACGACTGCGGCGAGAAAAATATAGGTCTCGATCAGGGAGCCAAACACCAAATGCGCTGCAGATGCGCCCAGCAACGATGCAACCAAAAGCGCGTAGAGTGAGTTGCCAACTGTATGCTTTATAAAATACCATGCCAGAAAAACGCAAAGCGCGCCCGTGAAAGCCACCAGCACAAACGCAGCAGCCAGCCGATCCCCTTTTAGAAAAAAAGCAAAGAGCGTGATCAGCGGCCTGACGATCAACAACACAAAGGGATGTACCGAGCGCCAGTAATAATCGCGATAGCTATCAGTCACAAAACGCGTACGCCAGAGCAAGCCATCCGAGTCAAAGAAAATATCGTCCACATCAAAAATGGGTTGATTGAAGATGGATGCGATGATCAAATAAACGATGAAAAAGAAACCTGCGAGGAGCATGCCTGTCACGATCTCGTTCATAAAATGATAGGCGGCAGTCTGTTTAGCTGACCCCTGTTTAACAAACTTTCGTCCCAAAGCAAGGCTGGGTATGGCTAAAACACTGCCAACGATGAATGGTGTCAACTGCCCATTTTTCGGGATGAAGTACCCCGCGTCAAACAGACTGGGGAACTGATTCGCCATCCCAAACATGATCAACGCGAAAGCAGTCAGCACAAGGAACAAGGCGAGCGCAATAGCCAAGTCCCATGGCTGGGATGAATATAAATACTTTGCTTTGCCAAGCAGACGGTAGATCAATAGCCCAGCCAGGAGCTGTATCAAAAGAGTCAATGAAATTATTTCAAAGAAGGTGGAGTAAAAATTACCCAGGAAACCAAGCACAAAAAATGTAAATGTGACAGATAATATCCATGCCAAAAACATACGGGGATTAAAATATTTCAACATCAGCCACCCTGACGAATAAACGGCGCTATTGTTTTAAAGATGAATTGAAAGAACTGAAACTGGTTATAGGCAAGCAGGATCAAAAACACCAGTAATCCGCTTTGAAAAAAACGGTTCTTTGCCAGCGATCCCAGCGAAAGTGCGACAAAGAAGATCAAAGCATACGCCCAATCTGGTGAATACAGGAATGGTTCATACCCATAATTGAGATGCAACGCGAAGTTGAATAAGACACATAATCCCAAAGCAAGGGAAAGATCCACTTTGCGGGTACGGATAAGATTCCAGAGGAAAAATATGATCGCCGCCAAAACCAGAATAACCCAGGCCAGCACAAGAACATTTCCCAAGCCATCATAGGAACTGTAGGAAAATGTTTCAGGTGCGATCTTGAAAAAATTAAAACGCGGAAAGGTGCCGCCTACTTCACTGCCAAATACATAAGGACGCGGCGCAATAACTGTATACAACAGGATTGTACGAACAAGAAGCATCGCGCGCCCAACTGCCCTCCATGTTGGTTCTTGAAAAATGGAAAAAGCGAATTCCTCTTCAGCCTGGGCGTCTGAAAGCAGAAAAAATAATTTACTGGATGGATACCACGCCGCGTGGATGAGACTGATAAGAATGCCGAAAGAAAGCGTTAAAGCCGTGAAACGAAAAATTTTATTTAAAGAGACCCTAAAGGTCTTTGGCGCTTCACCTGGCTGATGTTCAAAAAGAGAAACAGAAAAACCGATAAAGTTTTGGACAAAATTCGTGATCGTAATCCCAAAAGTGACAACGCTCATCGCTACAGGTGCGGACATGGAATTGGTGCGTTTTTGAAGTATCAGAACAAAACCGATCAGTGCGGCGGCGGAGAAAATATATGTCTCAACTACTGAGCCAAAGAAAATATGCGCGGTGCTCAAACCAAGCAGGGAGGCAATTAGCAACGCATAGATGGGGTCGTGAAACTGCTGTTTGATGAACAGCCACGCCATAAAAACACATAAAGCCCCTGTCAGTGTGGTGAGCAAAATCGCCGAAAACCCATAATTTTGGGTAAATATATTCAACAGCCAGCCAAGCGGACGAAAGATGAAATACGCAAATGGGTGAGGTCCGCGCATTTCAAGGTTGTACCCCTCTGGTGCGGAGATACGCTCTGCCCATGAATAGTTATCGGCGTCGAGGTAGTTGTCGGTGGTATCCCTGTTCGATGCATTAATTTTCATGCCAATAGTTGTGTAAACAGCAAAGAAAATCAATGCAAGCGCAATACCATATATATTTTCACGCAGGAAGGATGGGATCGAAGCGCCATCGAATTTCTTTTTTGCAGCCAGCGGCATTTCTGATCTGTCTCGGGCTATTGCATTCTCCCAAAATGAAAAGATCAAATACCCCAGCGCGGCCGTTGAAAACGCGATGAGAAGTATCTGATCTGTAACTGGGCGTTCAAATAAGTTCAGAAAAAAAAAGTTGTACGCGAAGGCAATCGTCAGCGCGAAGAGGGTGGAGAGAAAAAGCCTGAGAGGGAGATTCATTCTTTGAAAGAGAAACAGGCACGAGCCTTGTTAAGATCCGCAGCGCACGCCTGTCTCTCTTAAAAACTTGGTTACTTCAACATGCGGGTGAGTTCGAGAAATTCAGTCCATTCCTCTTCGAAGAAGTGAACGGTAACGTTATTCAGTTCAACATGATAAGTGATCTCACCATCTGGTTCTTCGGCTTTCCAGGCGATGAAATTCTCGGTCTCTGCGATCGTGTCGGTATGGGGTTCGTTATTGCTCATGGGATTCTCCTAGTTATATATGAAGTTATTAATTAAAGCGGACACTGGTGCGTCCGCTGCATTCAAAATGTAAAGGGACGATCATTTTACTTTATTGCGATCCAGGCCAAGGCTGCGAAAGAAGCGGCGAATCGAAGCAAGGTATTTTGCTCCGGGAGGCGGCGGTGGGTGGTGCTGTTCTTCTTCGGGCCAGGGATTGATGTCCAGCATTTTCCGCATGATGTATTTCCATAAGAGCGCGGCAGTGGCAAGGATCGGAGCGGCCACAACGACGCCTAGCAGACCAAACAGGTTTGCCGCAATAACTGCCGCCACGAGGACTGCGGCAGGATGGACTTTGAGCGCGTCGGAAAGAATGCGCGGGGAAATAATATTATCAAAGATCTGGTCAATAAGAAGCGCGACAATTAGAACAAGCAGGGTGTAATAGAAGGATGGAAGTCCAAACAGTTTGTAGACTTGGAAATAGGAAACGAGGACAAGTATTGTCCAATTGATGGCGGGTCCGACGTAGGGAACAAAGCGCGCAAGCCCTGCCAGGAATGCCAAACTGATGGCGTAGTGTACACCTAACAAGCTGAGCACAATGGAATAGACAGTGAAGGCGAGGAAAAAAATGATCATTTGTCCGCGTAGAAATGCATTCCAGGTGCGGCCTAACTCGCGAGAAAGGCGCGCAAAATCTTGATTGTAGGCAGGAACAACATCATCCACGGGAAAAATCTGACCGCGCAAACCTCCGCTTTCTGCAAGCACAAAGTATGAAACGAAGATGACAAAAAACGTCCAACCGAAGAATGTGGCTGCGCTGCCGGCAATCGTGCCCACCAATGCGCCAGCACGGCTTAATAATGGTTGTACCAAGCCAAGCACCTGTGTACTGAGCGCTTTTAGGTCCAGCACGCTAAAATCCACTGTGAAGGGACCAAATTGATAAACCTTGCCTGAGATGCTTGCAATGAGTTGAGGCAGGGCGGCAATTGCATTCTGTACGATGGTGACTAAACTTTGTACCTGTTGCAACAATCCAACTCCGCCAATTGTTAACAGGCCAATTAACAGGATAACGATAACGAGATAGATCACAGCGACAGACGCATTCCAGGAGAAACGCAGTTTGCGTTGGAGATAACTCGCAATGGGATAAAACAAATATGCCAGTAAAAGTGCGATCAACAATGGGGTGATGATGAACTGGAATTTGACCAGCAATGCACCAATGATCACAACCATGGTAAGTGCGACGACAAGTTTTGTGTTTGTGCCCCAGGATGGGGAGGTTGAGTTTTGTAGTTGGGTCATGAAGACTGTTCCATTTCAAGTATATCTGTTGCAGGTTGAACACATCCTGCTTTTATTCTATCAAAGTTGGATGATTTTACAACATTAAACAAAAAACCCGCGAGTTTGGCCCGCGGGTAGCAGTCGAACAAGAGATCTTTTTAATTATTTAACTTAAAGCCTGCATACTTACCTACGGACACGCGCCAGAAAATCCAAAAATATACGAAATCTGCGCAATAATACTAAACGGAAATGTACACCATCGTGCTCCTGTTTCATCTGCATCAACTATAAACAAAACAACCCCGCATAAACAAATAAATAATAAAATCCCTACGCCGACGAAGATAGGCAGTAGGTTCGTTTTTTTTGCGGGCGCAGTGGAAGAAACAGGAGCAGGAGAATAAGGGGGAACAGGCACTGGTGGCGTGTCTGATTGTAGTGGCGGAGCTACCCGAACAGATTGACGAGGAGAGGCAATGGTTGCGCCGGGATCCGTAATGATCGCATCATACATCAAGACGATCTGTTCGCCGAGTGAAACCACGTCACCAGGCTTGAGTACCACCGGACCGACAAGGCGTTGTCCATTTACGAAAGTGCCATTGGTGGAACCAAGATCTTCAAGCACATACTTACCGCCCTGAAATGAAAGACGGGAATGTTTACGAGAGATTTCGGCATCATTGATCGTTACGCTGTTGGATGAGTCGCGGCCAATGATCAATTGCTCCCCCTCAAGAGGGAAGGTCACACCAGGAGTGGGACCCGACCGCATAACAAATTGAAATTGAGACATCTTCTTCCTCCGCAGACAAAAATAATAAAAAGTAAATCCGCCTTAGTGTACAATTTACAAGCTAAAAAGTCAAATTATTGTTTCCTGCTTATTTTTTGGATTCATCAATATCATCTGCGGGGAAATGTGTTTTGGCGGAATAAGGCAAGAATACCGAGAAAACTGTCCCCACGCCGATCTTGCTCTTCACTTCGATCCGCCCACCGTGCCCGCTGACAATTTGTTTGCAGATGGAAAGTCCCAGCCCTGTGCCCGCCACACGGGATTCATGTTCGCGCACGCGGAAAAATTTTTCGAACAGGTGCGGTAAAGATTCATCAGGAATGCCCAGCCCTGTGTCTTGAATATATAAGGCTATTTCTTTTTCTTCAACCACTTCTGCGCGCAGCATCACTGTTCCATTGGGACGATTATATTTGATGGCATTGCTCAGTAAATTTAACAGCACTTGTTTTATCTTATCACGGTCTGCATCGAGCAATGGCATTCCTTCGGGTGATTCCACGCGGATCTGAATATTGTTCTCCAACGCTTTTGAGGCCATTACATCTTTACATTCGTAAAGCAAGTCGGCGACGCTAAAGCGAGCCTTGCGGAATTGCACGCGGCCCAACTCAAGCCTTGCGAGGTCAAGGAAAGAGGATGCCAGCGAGTTTAAACGCATGGTCTCACTATGAATATTATTAATGATCTGGTTGCGTTGCTCCTGAGACATTTCAGGCCGTAGAAGCAAATATGTGGCTGTGCTAAGGGAAGATAACGGCGTACGCAGTTCGTGAACAAACTCTGAGATCAAATCCGATTGCTGAAATAAGCGCGCATTCTCAATGGCAACTGCCGCCTGTGCGCCCAGCACCACCAGCATGGATTTGTCTGTATCGGTAAACTTACCTTTGGGTTTGTTTAAGGCTTCCAACACGCCAACGATCTTATTTTTGGTTACCAGGGGAATGCCGAGGATGGATTTTGTGGAAAACCCAGTGGCTTCTTCCACACTGGGAAAGAAACGGGGATCATTGTGCACATTCGAGATGCGCACAGTTTGGCGATTGTTCACGATCCAGCCAGCAATGCTTCCATCCAACGGGACAACGATACCGCGCCGTGTAGATTCATCCATATTCGTCGCCACCTGAAAATACAACTGGCGCGAAGTATCATCAAACAACAATATGGATGCGGCTTCCGCGCCGCTGATCTCCGCCGCCGCATGGACAATGCGCGAGAGCAGAATATCCAGGTCCAGGGTGGATGCGAGATCGCGCGAAATATCAATCAAACGGCGATAGCCATCCAATCTTTCAGTTTTTACTTCAGCCATTTAATACCTTCTCCACAATTGCGGGAATGACTACCGCCGCATCTTCAAGGATCGCCACATCTGCGCGAACATCCAAATAGGTGGGTGCATTGTTGACAATGATCAAGTGCGCGCCACGATCCAATGCCTGCATGGGTAACCCCGCCACAGGCAAAACTTCCAAGGATGACCCCACCACCAGCATCAGGTCACATTGGCGCGCTTCACGCTGCGCCTTGAACCACGCCGCTTGCGGCAACTGCTCGCCAAATAAAATCACATCTGGCTTAAGAATATTGCCGCATTTTGAGCAACGGGGAATTTTTCCATTTTCAACAAATTTATCAAGGTGAAGCGCGGCATCCGCTTGATGATAACACTGGGTGCACGTTAAAGTTCGCATGGTTCCGTGCATTTCGATTACAGTTTGTGAACCCGCCTTTTGGTGAAGCATATCTATATTTTGGGTAATAATGGAATGGATGTGTCCCGCTTTTTCCAGACCTGCCAACGAAAGATGCGCCGGGTTGGGCCGTGCATGATATATTTGATTCGCCAATGGGCGAAACCACTCAAAAAAACGCTCTGGCGCAGTGCGAAAGGTGCTGAGCGAAGCCACCTCCAGCGGTTCATCGCGTGACCATAAGCCTGTTCCTGTGGAACGGAAATCGGGTATCCCTGATGGAGTGGAGAGTCCCGCGCCCGTCAGTGCGACAGCGTGTTTTGCTTGGCGGAATAAATCCCCAGCAAAATCAATGGCTGTCTGCATCTGAGGGGGAAAAGAGGTCATCGAGTTTTTTCACGCTCAAGCACGTCATCTGCGATCTTAAGGAATTGTTGGGAGGTCATATTTGTTGGCTGACAGATCACAACGGGTGTCTGCAAACGCGTTGCCTGCACAAACGCCTCGGGAGCAGGTATAAGTGTGGCGGAAATGGAATGCCCCAGTTTATCCTGTACCTGTGCCAATTGCATTAGCGATTCGGTACGAATACGGTTATTCAACACCACGCTAATACTTTTGCGATCAATTTTCAGGTCGACAATTCCATCAATCAATAGCTTGGTATGTTGAATAGTACCAGGCACACCCTCAACAACAATAAAGCGTTCATTGCACATCGGCAGGATTTTCTGCACAAAGGCAGGCAGACCATTTCCCAGGTCCAGAACAACGAAACGGGCAAGCGTGGATAGCCGGGTAACAAGCGCTTCATAATTCTTCACTTGCGAGGTCAAAGTCACATCACGTGGATTCTCTGAGGCAAGCAAAAGTTTTAATCCGGAGTTGTGTGATGTGAGGGAAGATTCCACTTTTTCGCGCGTTATTTCCGCAGCAGCCCCCTGCAAAAGTTCGGTCAATCCTTTTTGATTTTGATACCCAAAATCCGAGGCAATTGTCCCTTGCCCTGGCGTAAGTTCGGCAAGAATTACATCTGATTGCGTGCGGGAATAAATACCCGCCGCCAAATTGGAAGCTAATGAAGAAACGCCCAATCCACCGCGCGCAGAAAGCACACCGACCACATAACCGTGCTGTTCATGCGGAACATTGACAAATTTATTAGGATCTTTTTCTTTTTGTGCAGAACGCGCAAGCAATGCCTTTACGTGTGCCTGCAACTCGGTGGGGTGCGTGGGTTTTGTGAGGTAATCATCTGCGCCCACTTCAAAGCCTGCAACTTTATCGTCCAACTGCGTCTTTGCAGTGAACATTAGAATCGGAACGGTCACCGTGGCAGGATTTTTACGCAAGCGGCGCGCGACTTCATATCCGTCCATATCGGGCATCATCACATCCAAAAGGATCAGGTCCGGGCGGTCTTCCATTGCCTTTTCCAAACCCTGTGTGCCATTGGACGCGGCCCTGATCTCATAGCCTTGCCGCTGTAACATTAACCCTACAAGTCTGAGAGTGTCTACATCGTCATCAATAATTAGAATTTTTTCTGCCATTTTTCCTCTACTATTGACTTTTGAAAATTGGAAGTTGCATTTTTGAGCATAGATAAGCCAAAAACACGAGTAAATTTAGGTCTTTCAAGGGCGCTTTATGACTTACTCTATTCAAAAATCAATAACTAAATAATGCCTAGCCTGTCTAATTATAACGGACAAGTACGCATATTTCTGGTGATTGTTAAAAGTTGGTACCATTATTTATCTTGTGCAATCTTCTGTAATGCCTCGCCTAAACGCGCAATTTCCTCCAGCGTGTTGTAATGCGCCGCACCAACTCGCACCATGCCGCCATTGTCTTCCAAGCCAAGCCGCTCGGTGACATTGATGGCATAGTAGTTTCCATCCCAAACATAAATTCCCGCGTCTGCCAGTTTTTGCGCCGTCTCATGCGGATGCTGATTATTCAAGCGGAATGAAAATGTAGCCACCCGTTCATCCAACCGGCGCATATCGGTGAGACCAAAGATCGTTATACCGGGAACCTCTTGCAGGGTGGAGAGAAGCGCGCGGTTCAATTCAAATTCATAAGCGCGGATGGCAGTCATGCCTTTTTTCAGATCCAGGGCACGTCCGGAATATCCGCTCCCAGCCAGACCTTCGGCATGTTCGCCGCCAAATTCACGTCCCACCCACTCAAAATATTCGATCGCGCCAAGCACACCTGCAATACCTTCGTGATTTTGTGTGCCAGTCTCAAATTTTCCCGGAAGATTATTGGTTGCCGGGCGTACTTTGTAGGCAAACAACTTTTCCAACAATTCGCGCCTGCCGTAAAGGATGCCCGCATGTGTGCCAAAAAATTTATAAGCAGATGAAACCAGAAAGTCACAATCCAGTTTTTGCACGTCAATCGCGCCATGCGGCGCATATTGGACAGCATCCACATAGACCAATGTACCGGCTTCGTGCGCCATCTTGATGATCTTTTGAATCGGGTTGATCGTTCCGAGAGAGTTCGAGGCATAGCCCACCGCCAGCAGGCGTGGTTTTCGCTCAAGTGCCTTTTGCAGTTCATCCAAATTGAGGGTGCCGTCTTCCACATCAAAACCCACCCAGTTGACTTTTACTCCGCGATCCTGCGCCGCCAGCACCCAGGGAGTTACATTGGCATCATGGTCGAGCCGCGTGACCACGATCTCATCCCCTTCATTCCAATCGCGTGAAATGGAACGGCTGATGTGCAGTGTGAGGGTGGTCATGTTATTGCCAAAGACGATTTCATCAGCAGACGCGGCGTTGTAGAAATCCGCCATTGCGCGATGGGCCTCATCCAAAACAGCATCGGATGCGATACTGGTCGCGAAGACGCCTTCGTGATTGGCGTTGCTTTCCAACAAATATTTGTTGATGCGGTCAAGGGATGGTTTTGCAATCTGCGTCCCACCAGGGTTATCAAAAAAGATTGCAGGACGATCAAGTGCTGGAAATTGTCGGCGAATCACATCGAGATCAAGGGTCATGGAAAGCTCCTTTAATGAAATTTAAACAGAGTGGTTGTATACTAGGATTGTACCTCACGCAAAAGGAGATAACATGTTTGAAAAAGTTCTGTTAGCTGTAGACGGTTCTGAGCACGCATTGCATGCCGCCCGCACTGCCACCGATCTGGTACGCACCATGAACTCAACAGAAATTCGCATTGTGGTGGTTTTTGATTCCATACCACCCTATCTCGGTGAGCCGAACCTGCAACAAGCTATTAATGCGCGCATGGAAAGTGCAAGAGTGGTCATGGATAAAGCAATCGAAGTAGTGGGAGATATTCCCTGTGAAATCCACACCGAATTCATCGAAG
>CAWHXC010000007.1:0-39462 GCA_963833175.1 uncultured Chloroflexia bacterium | reverse complement strand
GCGATATTCCTTTGAGTCAGAGCCATAGGTTTCACCGTGATAGTCCATGCCCATTGGATGAAGCAATAGATAATCAGGTGAAAATTTACGGATCAAATGCGCCGCACTCGCAAAAAGTTCGATATCGGGATATTCATCTTCAGTATAAAACCGCCCATGCTGAATATTAAATGATTCGTCATCTGTTTCCCTGTCATCGATGCGGTTGTAAGGAGCACGGTTGTATAACTCGGAGTACCAATAATATGCCGCAGCCGCCGTGACCTTTCCAACGTTTTTAATGGCTTGAAAAACATTGGGCTTGTTTGAAAGCCTGACAACTGAGTTCGCAACGATCCCATGCTCACTGGATGGCAACCCTGTATGGATGGTTTCATACATCGGGCGGGACAAGCTGGGTAGTTCACCAACGATCATATAAAGAGAAGCTTTTTCGATCTCAACAAGATGGCCAAGAAAACCCATATTATCTTTGGCAATATCATAACGCAATGCGTCAGAGAGTACGAGGATAGCTTTGTTCATAGGAATCCGCAAATAAAAACGGTTCGAAGTGCAAGCACAACGAACCGTATCAAATTAATTATTTATTATTCATCAAGGACCAATACGGCTTCTTTTGAACAGGTCACCTGTTCTTTGGAGCCAATCGCGGGCAGTTCAAGGAACGGATTATTGAATGTATCTACATTGAACTTTGTATTTCCGATCGACACCTGGATACGGACGACCGAGCCAAGGAAGGTGATGTTCTCTATGATGCAATCCACCACATTATCTTTCCTGGACTCTGTCACAAAACTGAAACGCTCGGGGCGAATCGAAATGCAAATCTTGTCACCCTTTCTGCGAGTCGACATCCCTGTATCGGCAGTCTTGAGGTGAACACCATCCATCGCCAAAATGCCGTTCGCAGGATCAACGACTTCGGCTTCCGCGTTGTTGAGCGACCCAACAAAGTTCGCCACGAACTTTGTCTTGGGGAAGTTGTAGACCTCAAAGGGTGTGCCAATCTGTTCTACCTCACCGACGTTCATCACAACGATACGATCCGATAAGGATAATGCCTCCTCCTGATCGTGGGTGACGTAGATCGTTGTAATACCCAATTTCTGCTGAATACTGCGGATTTCCGCGCGCAGTGAAATGCGTATCTTTGCATCCAACGCGGAAAGAGGTTCATCCAACAATAACATCTGCGGGCGAATCGCCAGGGCGCGCGCCAACGCGACACGTTGCTGCATCCCACCGGAAAGTTGATAGGGATAACTATCACCGCGTTTTTCAAGATGGATAAGAGAAAGCATTTCCGACACCCGTTCCTTGATGGCCGATTTGCTTTCTTTACGAACACGTAAACCAAAGCCAATATTTTGTGCGACGGTCATATTTGGGAATAACGCATATGACTGAAAAACCATACCCACGTTGCGCTCGTTGGGCTTGGCATAGGTGACATCTTTTCCCGCCAGACGGACGATGCCAGAGGTAGGCTGCTCAAAGCCGGCCACCATCCTCAACGTTGTCGTCTTCCCGCACCCGGAGG
Source organism: uncultured Chloroflexia bacterium (assembly GCA_963833175.1). GTDB lineage: Bacteria > Chloroflexota > Anaerolineae > Anaerolineales > Villigracilaceae > Villigracilis. The sequence continues at coordinate 37,916 of CAWHXC010000007.1, read as the reverse complement.
GCCCCAGGAACGAGACAAACTCGCCCGATGCCACCTCCAAGTTGAACGTGTCAACGGCCACTACGCCGCCAAACTCCTTACGCACGCCTTCCAAGCTCAGAAATCCGCCGTTCATAGCTGTTTCCTTTCTCTCGATATGTATGCAATTACCCCCATTGCCGCCCAAGTGATGGCGAAGGCCACGATTGCCATTGCCGAGGGCTCGTACACCTTGCTGCGGGTTAGGTTGGCCATGTAGGGTCCCAGGGTTTTTTGAGCCATAAAAAGCGCAATAGTAAACTCGCCGATGACGATGGCGAAAGTCAACAGTGCCCCCGAAAGCAGAGCCACCCGCAGATTTGGAAAAATGACTTGGAAGAGTATGGTTGGCCATCCCGCCCCCAGGCTCAGGGCTGCCTCGGTCAAAGACCGTACATCCATTGCTCGCAGACCGTTGTCAACCGAGCGGAACATATAGGGAAACGACAGGGCAGCGTACACGCAGACGAGGAGTACCCGCGAACTATTGTAGGTGGAGGTCCACAGCAGCGGTGGCCGTCCATAGAGGCGGATGATGCCGAATACCAACACCACCGCTGGGATCACGAACGGCAACAACGTGATGAACTCAATGACCGGTCGCAGTTTCGGCAAACGCAGCGTGACCCAATAGGCGGTTGGAACAATGAGTAGCAAACTGAGGAGGATGGCCGCAATGGCGTTGACGAGCGATTGACTGAACGACGGCACGAAGTTGGCGTCAGCGAACAGTCTCCGATAGGCCTCGAAGCCGAGCACGCCCTTCTCCGCCCGCAGCGACCAGTAGAACGTAGCCGCTAGTGGGATCAGGAAATAGGAGAGCCCAAACAAGAAGATGAGCCCAGCCCATAACCGATTCTGCTTGACTGTAGCCTTAGCCTCTGGTGCCTTGGCCGCGATTTGAGTGGGAGAGGTGGAGAAGGTCATCTCAGCCACCTCTCCGAGCGGCGCTGAAGAATGGAGTAAACAAGAATGGATAATCCCATTATGATCACCATCCCCATTGCCACCGCATAACCAAGCCCGGGGTTGTGCAGAACGTCACCCGATATCTGTTGTCCGATCAGAAGGGTTGCCAGGTTGAACATACCGCCAGTCAGGGCATAGGCAGTGGCATGGGCTCCGAACGAATTGCCAAAAAGTAAAATCATCGTGCCCAGGATCGAGGGCATCAGCACCGGCAGTGCTATATGAAGCCAGTATTGAGTTGGAGTGGCCCCTAGATTTTCGGCCGCCTCCCGCCATTCACTCTTAAGTCCGTCAATGGCAGGCAGGATAACGAGGATCATCAGCGGGATCTGAAAATAAATATAGACCAATGTCAGCCCAGTGAAGGAATAGAGGCTGAACCCAGATTTATACAGGTCGACCCCGAATACCTTGAACATGGCTGTAATCACCCCGACACGCCCCAGCGTAAAGATGAAGGCGGCCGCAAGGGGGACACCGGCGAAGTTTGAGGCAACTCCCGCGAAGGTGGTGGTAGCCGACCGAAACGGAGTGGGAAGGCTTCCCATTGAGATCGCCCACGCGAGGAGGAACCCAATCACGCCTCCAAGGATGGCAGTTGTGAGGCTGACCCTGATCGACATTCCATAGGCATCAAGCACAGTTGGACTCACCAACAGGCGATAGTTGCCAAGAGTCAGCCCTCCGTCAAGCCCTTCCAGGCTGCGAAAGGCAAGGACTAATGTCGGCCCGATCAGGAACAAGCCCGAGAATATGAAAAAGGGAAGGACACCGAGCCACTGCCAGAAGTGGAACCGTGGGGGGCGCTTGGCGCCCCCCACGGCCTGATCGGCTGATTGAATATTATTATTAATAGTAAGAGAAGGCTTCATCGAAGATTAGGGCGAAGGCTTGACTTCTACACCAACCACAGTGGGCCAACCCTCGGTGATGATTGCCTTAGCGGAGTTGATCTCATCAATCGTGGGGAAGTAAGCCCCTTCCGTGCTGGGTAATTGCGCCGAAACTTCTGCCGGAACGGTGCCAGCTGCCATCATGGCATTGTATCTGATTGGGTAACAGTAGCCACCGGCGTAAGCGAGCTGGCCTTCATCTGAATATATATACTCCATCCACAATTTGGCGGCATTGGGATGAGGCGCGTAAGCGCTGATCGCCTGGACGTACATTCCAGCAATGCTACCCTTAGTCGGGACATTGGTCACCAGATCAGGGTTGCCGGCAAGAGCGTCATCGTTAGCCATCGAGTTGTAATTCCAGTCGATCAGGATCGGGGTTTCCCCAATCCCAACAGTGCGGGAGTCGCCATCGATCGGGACGAAGTTACCAGCCTCGTTCAACTGTTTGAAAAACTCAAGTCCGGCTGTGGCGGCTTCATCCCCAGTGGCGCCGGTTGCGAGACCAGCAGCCCATACCGAAAGAGCTGCCGCATTGGAAGTCAAAGGATCACCAGACAAGGCAACCTGCCCGCTATATTCGGGCTTGAGCAAGTCGGCGTACTCGGCAGGAGGATTTGCAACTTCTGCCGTGTTGACTGAGAACGAAAGCACACCGTAGTAGTCAACATACCAGTAGCCTTCAGCGTCTTTGGCGCTATCAGGGATATCGTCCCAAGTCGCCACCTTATAGGGCTGGATGAGACCTTCGTCCTTGCTTGAAGGACCAAAAGCGAGACCGACATCAATCACATCCGGAGCCTGTGGACCTGGATTATCCTTGTTGGCTTTAATCGCTTCAATCTCCTCACCAGAGCCAGCTCCGGGGTCAAGTTCATTCACTTCAATACCTGGATACTTGGCTTTGAAGCCATTGAACATCCCTTCGTAGTTGCACCAGTCATGAGGAAGGGCGATTGTAGTGAGCATGCCCTCAGCTTTCGCCGCTTCATAAAGTGCAGCCGTCGGATCAACAGGGGCTTCAGTTGCAGGAGCAGCAGATTGGCCCAAGCCGGTGAAATCGCTGGCAGGATAGTAACCAGAGTCGATCAAAGCGGACTGGACATTATCCTTGGTGACAGTGATGACCACGGTCGGGTTGGCAGGAACATCGATCTTGCCATTGTTGTATTTGTTTGTTGCTTCCGGAGTGCCGCCCTTGAGGAAGGTTACAGCGGCTGAAATGGCATCGTCAACCAGGGTGCGGACATCCTTGAAGACGGTCATGGACTGCTTGCCATCGATGATGTACTGGACGGAAGCTTTCTCGGCATCCTGGCCGGTAACGGCATAGCTGGTGACATCTTTGTCAGCGGCGAAGGCATCGGCGATCGCGCGGGCGGTGCCGTCATTCGGGGCGAGGATGAAGACGTCACCCTTGTCAGCGGCGGGAGCAGCTGTGAGGTTGGCTTCAGCCAAAGTCTTGGCGGTGTTGAAGTCCCAGTTGGTGGTGACTTGGCCAATGATCGCGGATTGTTCGTCGCGGGTCAGGGTGGCTTTGTCCTGGAGTTTGACAGCTTCGCTGGAGTTCTTGATCACGAAAGTGCCGTCAGCGATCTTGGGCTGGAGGACATTCCAGGCGCCTTCGAAGAAGAGGAAGGCATTGTTGTCGGAGGCAGCGCCAGCATAGAGATAGAGGGGATTGCCTGTGCCGGTGGCGTTGTCCACCAAATACTGAGCCTGGGCAGCGCCGACGGAAATGCTGTCAAATGTGACATAGAAATCAACAGCATCGGTCTCGCGGATCAAGCGGTCGTAGGAGATCACTTTCACGCCTGCGGCGCGGGCAGCATCAGCAGCGGCGGCGGCGGCGGTGCCATCTTGCGGGCAAAGGATGATCACCTTGACGCCCTGTGAGATCAGGGATTTAACGTTGGCTTTTTCCTTGGCGGAATCGCCCTGGCTGAAGAGGATCTGAACATCATAACCAGCGGCGGTCAAAGCTTCCTTGAAGCGGGCTTCGTCCTGCACCCAGCGGGGTTCATCCTTGGTCGGCAGTACGATACCAACGGAAAGTACTTTGGTCGTTGAGGGGGCCTCTGTGGCTTTAGCACCACAAGCGGCAAGCGCCATGGATGCGATCACCAAAATGCTTAAAAGAGCAAAAATCTTTTTATTCATTCTTCTCTCCTTATGTATTTATGATTGGTTGGTTGAACAAACGAAGAAAAACGGTAATATTTTTTCCAAGCACCTCCAGTCTGTTATTAAACCGTTATTATTGTAGCATTATCAATATTCAAAGTCAAACTCCATGGCTTTGAACATATTGATCAGAAGTAATTTTTCCACAGAAAATACTATTTGATTATCATCATTAACAACCAATATATGCGTTGTTAAGTTCTCTTTACAACAATATCTGCAATGGTATTTGCGGCTTCATCTCCACGATCTGCCGCATTGGACAAATGGCGGTATACCTCACGCATTTTCAGCATCGTTACAATATGATGAATGTCCTCGGGACCGCTAAACAAATCTGCAATCGCTTCACGATAGACGGCTTCGACGCGGTTCTCCAAAGCCTTCGCGCGTTGCGCATGGTCATTTGCAACATTTGGGTTGTTAGGAAGACGCTGGACTGCATGCCAGATCTCATAAGCGGCATCTTTAAGTAAATTTGCCATCCTCAACATGTATGGCGTGGATTTTACGTTAAGAATGACCATCTCCATCACTGTGGTATCTGCATAATCCACCACATCATCAATCGAACGGGACAGGGAAAATATATCCTCGCGGTCAAAAGGTGTAACAAAGGTACGATTCAACTCATCGATCAGGATGCGGCGCACTTCATCCGCTTCTTTTTCCTTGATGGACAGTTGTTCGGCCACTTCCGGCTCAAGCGTCTCCAAATATTTCACCAGCAACTCTAATGCCTCATAAGTAATTGAAGCCTGTTCCTCGATCAATTTTTGAAACACATCTTCCTTGCGTTTGAATATTTTCAGCATAAAAACTCCTGGCATGATACATCATTGCGAGGAACGTTCCTGCTCTTTGTGACGAGGTAATCTCTCCTGCATCAAAGGAGATTGCCTCGTCGGAATAAACATCCTCCTCGCAATGACATAATGCTATTCCATTGGCTTTAACTCAGCCGCTACCATGCCCTTAAATTCTTCGCGAAGTTTCGTGTCCAATTCAGGAGAGATCAAGGAAGTTACATTGCTTTCCATAATTTCTTTGACACGCTTCATGGCACGAGCATTAATATCCAGTGCGCCTTTCTTTTCCCAGGCTGTGCGCGTGTCTCGATCTGACAGCTTGGTCATCACAGCCTCTGTCTTCATGCGTTTGATCGTGTGCTTGGCGACAATAAATGAACCGCCGGGTCCGATCTCTTTAATCAAATTAACCGCCAATTCGTCTTCGTTAAAAGCTATGCCATGTTTGACACGTTTCATCATCTGTGCCACTTCATCGTCAATGACAGCCTTGGCAAAGTCAAAAGTTTTCAAGGCATCGATCAAACCGCCGATGTTGAACATATCCATTCCACTGACCGTGCCGCCCATTGCGGACATGCCTGTTTCGTATCCCGCCTGCGCATCGTTTATCTTGGAGTTGGTCAAGCCAATATAGCCGCCGCACGGCACATTATAAAAATGCGCGATCTGCGCAAAAGCCATGTGCAACATACCGCACTCAATTCCCCCGGAGGTATAAGCGCCTGTGCGCATATCAGCCACTGTGGCAAGTGTGGCATAGATCAGCGGCGTACCTTCCTTTGCCATTTGCATCAAAGTTGCCGCGGCAAGGAATTCAGCATTGCCTTGTGCGAGAGTTCCCGCCATCGACATCGGCGAAGTCAACCCCGCATTTGGCACAATGGTCGGATAAACAGGCAACCCTTCTTTGGCAAAATACATCACATTTTCAGTTGACAGGTTATCCATTGTCAACGGCGAAACAACAGGACAGTAATGATGCGTCAGGAAAGGATGTTCCTTATACGCCTCTTCCCCGCCCGCGACCATATACGCCATTCTCATTACGCTGGCTGTATCTTTGCGGTCGGTGGTAGTCACACGGATCGGTTTGAGACAATACTTGAGGGCAGGATACAACCTCGAGATTGTGAATTGATCCGCTGGTGCATCATCCGCTAGAGTGGAAATGGAGAAAATATCATAACCTGGAAGTTCATTGATGAGATGTGCAATGCGCGCGACATCTCCTGACTCAGCGCGTCTCTCCCGACCCGTGACAGGGTCTAAAATATCTGGAGCAGAACTCGCCGTTACAATGACCGGGCTATCCTGTGGGATCGTTTTATCAAATTTCGGGTCGCGCGCGTAAAAGGTGAACGACGGCGGGTACATCCTGCGATATTTTTCAACTACCGCGCGCGGAAATTTGACCCGCTCATCTTCCACGGCGCAGCCATGTTGTTTAAACATTTCGCGCGCTGGTTCGAAACGAACCTTTAATCCAACCTCTTCAAGGATCTCCAATGAGGCTTCGTGAATGCGTTCAACCTGTTCCTGAGTAAGTAAAGTTGCAAATGACATGAGCTCCTCCATCCTTCCAATAAATTTTTTATCGAGCAACAATCAAACTATACAACTATTTAACTCTTCTGCGCAACTATTCAACCAACGATCTCTTGATCTTCTTTCTCTCTGCTTTCTTCTTTGGCAAAAGCCTCTGCGCGAATTTTTTGCTTTCCTTCACCAGCGGATTTTGCTGGGCTTGCGAGATTAATTTATCCATTTCATGGAATCGATTATCACGATACACCATGCGGTCCACGCGCAACTTGGATGCCACTGCCTTGATCTCTTTGACGGGAAACATCTTCAACCCAGATTGTGTAACCTTCAATGAGGCTGCTGCAATCGCAAAACGGACGGATTCTTCCAAACTCCAATTTTTTAGATACGCGTAAATAAAACCTGATGAAAACGTAGCGCCTGCACCTGAACCGTCCACTGCTTTGACCTTCGGCGCGTAAATGCGGACAATCTCATCATCCTGAACAACCATGCAGCCCTGACTGGCCATCGTGATGATGGCCGTCTTAATGCCTGCTTTGAGCAATTTCTTTGCGACAGAAAGCATGGCGCTTTTTTTTCCGATCTGTGCAGCATCGGTTACCGCCTGGCAGATCGTAGCTCGGCTGGCGTATTTTTCCATGATCTCATGGTCGTTATGTCCATGTTCAAGGTTCAGGAACACTGGCACATCGTGTCGCCTGGCTTCATTCATCGCGCGAATAATATGGTCGCCATCGTACCAATCCACATACAATAACTTGGCGCCTTTCAGCATGGACAGATCCGCTGTGTCGAGCGTTTGCAAAATCTCAGGCGAACGCTGCCAGAAATAAGTGCGCGCGCCCGATTTATCCGATATGTTAACCTCAAGCGGCGTTTTGTATTTCTTGGTAAAACGCACTTCGCCTTGTACGCCCATGCCATCCAACGTATCTGCGACGTAGTGTCCAAGCAGGTCATCGCCGACGGCTGTGCCGATCATGCCAGTAGGAATTCCCCACTGACGCAAATTGCACGCGATGATGGCAGCGTCATCATAAACATATTCGCTGACCTGATGGACAATGGCACCAGTATTGTGTTTCGGCAGTTTATCCAGCGCCATGATGTAGACGGGAGTCAACATGCCAAAGCCGATATAAGCTGGAGGTTTAGAGTTAGGCACGCGCTCTCTCGCCTTTGGGGTCAAATAACACAGTGTTGGTCACTTCTGCTTCCTGACGGCCTTCGATCAGGTCTACGCTGAAGCGATTGCCTTGTTTTGCAAGGTCAATTGGCAGATAGGCGTACAGAATATTTTTCTTCAACGTGAAACCATATCCGCCGCTGCGGACGCGGGTCAGCACCTTGCCTTCGTGATAAATAGCTTCGCCACCGTAGATTTGAGTGAAATCATCTTTGTCGGTCAGGACAAGCGTGCAGAGTTTCCGTGTGACACCTTCCTGTTTTCTCTTGACCAGCGCATCGCGCCCGATGAAATCACCTTTGTTCAGATCAACGCAGAAGCCAAGTCCACCTTCGTAGGGTGTTTCGGAGACGGTAATATCGGTCGTGAAATAGCGGTATCCTTTTTCAAGACGCAGCGAATCCAACACTTTGTACCCGCCAACTTCAATTCCAAATTCCTTGCCTGCTTCCATCAACATGTCGAAGACCATGGTCGCGCGGTTATATGGGACATAAAGTTCCCAGCCCAACTCGCCCGCATAACTGACTCTCTGAGCGTACACCCCAGCCCCATTGATGTGGATCAACTTCGTCGTTAAGTATGGATGCGCCGCATTCGAGACATCGTTCTTCGTAATCTTCTCCAACGTCAATCTCGCCTTTGGTCCCCACAACGCGAGACAGGCGTATTCCTGTGTGATGTCGCGGATAGTTACTTCGCCGTCATTTTCGTCAACGTGCATACGAATCCACGCGAGATCGTTGCCGATGAAGCCAGAACCCGTGACCGCCCAAAAACGATCTTCCGCCATGCGCGTGATGGTCAGGTCAGACTGGATGCCGCCTTTCGTGTTGAGGAACTGAGTGTAAACCGCGCTGCCAACGGGCTTGTCCACGTTGCTGTCGGTGAGACGCTGCATGAGTTTCAATGCGCCTGCGCCGCTGACCTCGATCTTTCCGAAGGAGGTCAGGTCAAACAAGGTGACGCGCTCACGGGTGGCTTTATGTTCTTCGCCCATGCGCTCAAAGAAGGGTGGCCTGCTCCAGCCCCATTCGCGTTGATCTTCGCCCATACGCCGCGAAGGCTTGCCAGGCTGGAAATAATTGACGCGCTCCCAACCAAATTTTTCTCCAAAGACCGCGCCGTGTTCCAGCAGACGATAATGGATCGGACTGGTACGATGCGGGCGCGCCAACTCATGCTCATCGTGCGGGAAGCGTAAACGATAATAATATTTCACGCTTTCTTTTGTGCGTTCCGCCGCATAGACTGGGTCGGAATAATAATCGCCAAAACGGTTGGGATTGAAACCGTAGACATCCATCGGCATTTCGCCGCCGATGATCCACTCCGCGATCAACTTGCCGATGCCGCCCGCGCCGCCGTAGCCGTTGAGCGACATACCCGCCGCCATCCAAAATCCGCGCACGCCTGCCATCGGTCCAAGCATGGGCTGACAATCGGGAGTGTACGCGCCAGGATGATTGACCAACGTGATGATGCCCGCCTGATCCAAAAACGGCAAGCGCCGAATTGCACCTTCGAGCAGCATTTCAAATTGATCAAAATTGGAAGGCAAGGTCGTGCCGCCATGCTCCCACGGCACGCCATCGATCCAGCGCGCGATCGGGCTGGGTTCGTAACCGCCGATCACAAGTCCACCTTGCTCCTGGCGCATGTAAACCAAATTATCAGGGTCGCGCAAACAGGGCGTCTCGTGCGTGAACTCATGCCCAGGCACAGCCTTGAGCGCAATGTGTTGATGATCGACTGGAGTGGTTGGGACGGAAAGTCCCGCCATTGCACAGATGCGCGGCGCCCACAGCCCAGCGGCATTGATGACGATCTCGCACTTTATCGTGCCCTTATCTGTTACCACACCCTCAACATTTCCCTGCGCTGATAATTGAATGCCCGTCACACGCGTATTGGTATAAATTTCCACGCCCAACTCCTTGGCAAACTTCGCCATCGAAGTTGTTGTGGTGTACGGGTCAAGCTGTCCATCACGCGGAAGATAGATTCCACCGTATAGATCTTTTTTGGAAATCTGCGGCATTTTCTGGAACGCTTCATCGGCAGAGATGACATCCACGTCAAGTCCCAAAGCCTTCGCGCGGCTGACGCTTCGTTCCAACTCTTTGAGTTGTTCCTTGCTCGAAGCGACTCTGACGCTTCCAACATGATCGAACAAACCCAATTCACTGTACAACTCAATGCTATACATGCGGAACTTCAACAACGCCTGCGACGTGGCAAATTGCGTCACCAACCCCGCCGCATGGGATGATTCCCCACTGGCTATCTCGCCTTTCTCAACCAGCACCACATCCTTGCGCCCCATCTTTGCAAGATGATATGCGATCTGTGCGCCCACGATCCCCCCGCCGATAATTACAATCTGTGCTTGATCCTTCATGGTTCACCTGTTGTTTATGAAATAAGCAGGCTGTAAATTTACACGCCTATGCTCTCACTCGTCATCAATACCTCAATTGAATATTTTGCAAGGTCTTCCACAGCGGACTTGCCAAAGTCCTCATCCGTAATCAGTTTATTAATTTCATTAATGGCAGCAACTTGAAAATTAGACACCACGCCCCACTTGCTATGGTCAGCCACGATGATCACCTGTCCATTGGTACGTTCGATCATGCGGCGCACCACCTCCGCTTCTGGGTCAGTTGGCACGGTACAACCGTGCTTAAGACTGATCCCGTCAACGCCGAGGATCACCTTATTGGCATAGACCAAGCCCAAATTGTCGAGCACGAAGCGACCTGCCAAAGATTTGGAGCGTGATTGGAACTCGCCCCCGGTCAAATAGTAGTGAAAGCCCGGGTCGCCAACATCCGCAAGGGCGCTGACATTGTTTGTGTAAACAGTGATGCTCGGATCTCTGCGAATATGTTGAAGGACTTGTGTAGCCGTTGTGCCGCTATTGATAAAAACAATATCGCCTGCTTCAATAAGCGAGGCAGCGAGTTCGCCGATAATTCTTTTTTGTTCGGGATGGTGCTGTGCGCGCTGTTGATATTCCTGCTCAAAGATCATGCGTTGACTTAAGATCGCTCCCCCGTGTGTGCGCTCCAAAATTCCTTTTTGCTCCAGCCATTCCAAGTCGCGGCGGACAGTGGCTTCGGATGTATCCAGCAAATCACACAAGTCCACCGAGCGAGCAATTTGATGGATTGCCAGATATTCTTGAATTCGTTCGCGTCGCTGGGCTGGAATAAGAGGCTTGCTCATCTGAAGGATTATATAAGAATTTGAAGGAATTTGCAAGTTTTTGATTTTTTAATTATAATTCAAGCAGTTCATATCAGACCTGGCCAATCGCAGTTATTGTAAGTCACAGGCTACTCAACGGTGAAAACCTGTCAGGTCTTTTTCTATTTGGAGCCCACAATGACCAAGCTTGTAAAAGACTTAATGCACCCGGGTATCATCACATGCAAGCCCACCGCCTCATTAGGGCAAGTGGCCGTATTACTTAATCAACATCAAGTCCATGCTTTGTTTGTCATTGACCGCGATGGGCGTATTCTGGGGGTAATTTCAGATTTTGACTTAATGGCAGGCGAATGGCTTTCTTCAGATTCTGAAAGTTTGGCGGTAATGCGAAAATTAACTGCCGCGGATCTCATGACCCAGCCAGTTGATTCTGTTGAAGCAAACATTCCCCTCGCTGAGGCAGTAGCCCATTTCATGGAAAAAGGTGTTAGCCGCCTGCTCGTGACCGATAATGGAAAACCCATCGGCGTTATTTCACTCTCCGACTTTGTAGCCAGCATAGCAAGTGAAGTTAAAACAAAACGTGAAACCGTTGGCGATGTAATGTCTGACGCCATTCTGGTTTGCCGTGGAAAGACATCCGTTGTCTCCGCCGCGCGCGCAATGACCTCCGCTGGCTGGCGTTCTGTTTTGGTGGTGGATGTAAAGGGGAAAATTCTCGGCGTGGTCAGCGGATATGATCTCCTGCGGTTTGTAAAAGAAGGCGTTGGTGAAAACTTGATCGTGCGCGATGTAATGCATCCTGCCTTGACCATTGACATCCACGCCAGCCTGCGCGAAGCAGCAGATATGATGATCCAGAATCATTATCACCGGCTCGTAGTGGTTGACAAAGATGACCCAGACGCATTCCCCCTCGGCGCAATTTCCAGTTTTGATATTGTGGCAGAAATGGCAAGTCCTGATTCGATTTGGCAAAAAACTTCGTAGGTCACGTTTTTGACGTGACCTACAACATTGTATAAGGAGAACATCATTATGTCCGAATTTCCAACACAAGCGCAAGTTGTCATCATTGGCGGAGGCGTGGGGGGGGCAAGCATTGCTTATCATCTCACCCTCATGGGCTGGAAAGATGTCGTGGTACTTGAACGGCACGAATTAACAGCAGGGTCGACATGGCACTCGGCGGGGCTTGTCGGCCAGATGCGTTCAGATGCAAACCTGACCCGCATGATGCATTACAGCACAGACTTGTATCGTAAGCTCAAAGCCGAAACAGGCGTGGATACTTCCTGGCGCGAAGTCGGCGGGCTGCGTCTGGCTTCCTCTGCTGAACGCATGGAAGAAAACAAACGTCTTGTTGGCATGGCACGTTCCTTCGGCGTGCCGATGGAATTGATCTCTGCCAAAGAAGCGCAGGACAAATTCCCGCTTATGTCAATTGAAGGTGTGCTCGGCGCAGCATTCACACCCAACGACGGCAGCATTGACCCGACGGGCATGACCAACGCAATGGCAGTCGGCGCAAAAATTCGCGGGGCAAAGATATTCACGAATACAAGCGTTGAAGGAATCAACCTCAAAGACGGACGTGTCTGCGAAGTGGTCACAGACAAAGGCACGATCAAAACCGAAATTGTTGTGAACGCTTCGGGCATGTGGGGACGCGAAGTCGGCAAAATGGTCGGGTTGAATTTGCCCGTCGTCCCGATGGCTCATCTTTACATTATGACCAAGCCCATCGAAGGCGTGACCCACAGTTTCCCAAATCTGCGCGATCCCGATCTGCTGGTCTACTGGCGCGAAGAAGTCGGCGGATTGATCACAGGCGGTTACGAACGTCAGCCCGCGACCTTTGGCATGAATGGCATTCCCAAAGATTTCAAATTCCAATTACTCCCTCCCGATTGGGAACGCTTCACCCCCTTGATGGAAAACTCGATCAGGCGCGTGCCTGCGGTTGAGAATGCAGAAGTTGTCAAACTATTGAATGGTCCTGAAGGCTTCACACCCGATGGCGAATTCCTGCTTGGCCCCACATCCGTCAAAGGCTTCTGGGTGGCGTGCGCATTCTGTGCGCATGGACTTGCAGGCGCGGGCGGTATCGGCAAGGTGATGGCAGAGTGGATCATCGACGGCAACCCCGAATGGGATATGTGGCGGCTCGATGTGCGTCGCTTTGGTCCGAACTACGATAGCATTAATTACACTGTAGCCCGCACTTTCGAAACCTACACGCAATACTACGATATTCACTTCCCTGGCGAAGAGCGTATGTCAAAACGAAACGTGCGCACCTCCCCCACCTATTACCGATTGCGCGACCTCGGTTGCTACTTCGGCGAGAAAATGGGCTGGGAACGTCCAAACTGGTTCAAGCCGCATGAAGAATTATCCACACATGGCCACGAACCGAGAGGCTGGGCGCGCCATAACTGGTCACGCGCCATCGGGCACGAGCACCTGATGACCCGCGAGAACGCAGGTCTCTTTGATGAGACATCTTTCAATAAATTTGAAGTAAGCGGCGTGGGTGCGTTAAAGTTCCTCAATTACGTTTGCGCAAATGAAATCGATCAACCTGTGGGCACAGTTGTATACACGCAATGTCTCAACAAACGTGGCGGTATCGAATGCGACATTACCATCACCCGTCTCGCGGAAGATCGCTTCTTCATTGTGACAGGCACGGCGTTTGGTCAACACGATATGTCGTGGTTGCACCTCAACATGCCCGAAGACGGCACCGTGGCAATTAAAGATATAAGTTCTTCACTGGCTTGTATCGGCTTGTGGGGACCGAAGGCGCGTAAGATCTTGGAGAAAGTCACAATGGATGATGTGTCCAATGCGGGCTTTCCCTATATGACCAGCAAGCAGATAACACTTGGGGATATTCCCGTCCAGGCTTCACGCGTGACCTATGTTGGGGAACTCGGCTGGGAGTTTTATTGCCCGACAGAGTACGGCCTCAGGCTCTGGGATACGCTCTGGGAAGCGGGTAAACCCGAAGGCATGGTGGCAGCTGGTTACAAAGCCATAGATTCCCTGCGCCTTGAAAAGGGCTATCGTTACTGGAGCGGTGAGATTTCTCCCGATTACACTCCGTACGAAGCAGGTATTGGCTTTGCAGTGAAATTAGATAAGGCAGATTTCATCGGCAAGGATGCTTTGGTGAAACAGAAAGCCGAAGGCATTAAACGCAAACTGTGCGCCATGACTATTTCTGATAACCGCACCATCATGCTTGGCAAGGAACCGATCCGCATTGGCGATAAGATCGTTGGCTGGGTGGCTTCGGGTGGGTTCGGTTATTCGGTGAACGAATCCATTGCTTATGCATATCTTCCCATGGAATACGCGAAGGTTGGAACGAAATTGGAGATCGAATATTTCGGTGAAAAAGTCGGCGCGGAGGTGGCGCAGGCAGTGCTTTGGGATCCCAAAGCTGAGAGAATTCGTCAGTAAACAGTTTGTCATTGCGAGGGCGCTCTGCCCGAAGCAATCCCCGACAACAATAGGAGATTGCTTCGACGGAAGATCGCCGTCTCGCAATGACGATACAACATGGAGGTTGTCGTATCGAATGAGCTAAAAGGAAGTTTACAAACAAGCCAAAATCCTAATCCTATTTGGAGGTTATATTTCATGGCAGCACTGGCAATTGATAATGCGATTGAAAAAGTTCCGTTTCTTGCCGAGTTGAAGAATGTAAAGAAGACTCCGTTGAGCGGCGGGATCACAAACTTGAATTTCAAAGTTGACGCAGACGGCAAGTCGTATGTGATTCAACTCGCGGGCGAGGGGACGGAACAACTGGGAATTAAACGTGACGTGGAATATGCGGCAAATTACGCGGCGGGCCAGATGGGGATCGCGCCTGAGGTTGTATATTTTATTGAGCCTGAGAATTACATCGTGACACGCTTTGTGAATGGGAAGGTCATTCCGCCCGATGTGATCAAACAGCCTGATTACCTTGCGCGCGTGGCAAAAAAGATCAGACTTTTCCACAAGCGAGCGCCGAAATTGAAAGGTGAGTTCAATGTCTTCAGACGCGTGGAGATGCTGGAGAAGATCTCCAAAAAGAATAACGCCAAATTTCCACATGATTGGGATTGGATCATGCAGAAGACAAAGGAAATTGAGAAGACACTGCTGAAAGATCCATACATACCAACCCCATGCCACAACGATCTGCTTAATTTGAACTGGCTTGAGGAAGATGTACCTGGCGATATTGGCGAACTCCGTTTGTTAGACTGGGAATACGCAGGCATGGGAGATATCTTCTTTGACCTGGCGAACTTCTCACATCACCATCGCTTGAATGAAGAGCAGGTTGAAATCTTCCTGTACGAGTATTTCGGTGAAGTGACCGATAAGCAGTATGCGCGGTTGCGTCTGATGTGGCCGATGTCTGAATTGCATGAATCAATGTGGGGCACGACACAAACAGGTATTTCCAAGTTGGAAGAGGATTTCCAAGGCTATGCAGATTTGTGGTTTGGGCGTGTCCGCCAGCACATGACGGATTATCGCTGGGACCAGTGGCTGAAGGATGCCGGAAAAAAGAATATTAGCCGATAAGATCATCAGCATCATCCAGCCACAATAAGGTTTTCAAAAGGCATCTGTAGAGAAAGGAAGGTGTGCTATGTTTGAAAGTCCTGTTGAACGGTTAGCAAAGACCCATCCTGACATGGAAATTTGGTGGGATTCGTCCCCCC
This sequence comes from uncultured Chloroflexia bacterium, assembly GCA_963833175.1. Lineage (GTDB taxonomy): Bacteria > Chloroflexota > Anaerolineae > Anaerolineales > Villigracilaceae > Villigracilis. Next base: position 22,354 of record CAWHXC010000007.1, on the reverse strand, counting down.
TAGTCTATGACCAGTGGGTACGGAAGATGCTCAATAATGCAAAACCATCGCACAAAGCGGTTCTGGAGGAACAACTTTCAAGATTGTACAACACAGAGACTCCAGTCAAAAGCATTTTTCGAGGCTGTACAACCAATCCATCCCTTTCGTGGCAGGCGGTCCAATCTGACCCCGAATTTTGGAATGAGTGGTTGGATGATGCGGTTCGGGCTAATTCTGGCTTGAGCGTAAAAGAATTGGTCTGGCTGACTTATAAAGAAGTAGTGAAACGTGGGGCGAAGATGTACATGCCCATCTTCGAAGCCACCAACGGTCGGTTTGGATGGATGTCGGGTCAATTAGATCCACGGCTCTTCACCGAAACCGATCAGATGGTACACGATGCTGAAGAATTGAGCGCCCTTAGTCCAAACGTGATGATCAAAGTCCCAGCCAGTATGCAGGGCATCGAAGTTGTAAAAATTCTGACCTCACGAGGCATCAGCACCAACACCACGGTCTGCTTTACTTTGCCTCAGATCATGGCATCAGCCAACGCTGCCATGGAAGGGATGAGGATAGCTGAACAGAACAAAGTTGACATGGGCAAATGGCGCGCAGTCATCACGATGATGATCGGACGGCTGACAGAACATGAAGTTTTGGATGTTCAGGCAGAGAGAAAAAACATCAAATTATCCTGGCAGGACAAGCATTGGTTCGGCATTTCAGTTTTCCGCCGCGCATACCAAATGCTGACAGACGGCGGTTATGCCAGTAAAATGCTTGCCTGTTCGATGCGCGCCGGTCCTGTGGTCGCTGGAAAAATGAGATTTTGGGATGTTCAGAAGATCGCTGGCGGAGATATCGTTTACACTTGTCCGCCGTACGTTTTGGAACCCCTTTTCGATATTGGCGAAGATCTTATCTTCGAGCCTGAGATCGAAAAGGAAGTACCACAGGATGTGATGGACAAGCTGCTAAAGATCCCCTACTGTATTCAGGCGTACGACCCGAATGGTCTGGCTCTGGAACAGTTCAATGATCACCCGTCAACGGTTAGTACGGTTGAAGCGTTTTCAAAAGGCTTCACTGGTTTGGAAGGTTTTATTCAAGAACGGATGGCGACCCGTCATCAAAAAGAAATGACAAGATAAATCAAAGTTCACTAAATAAGGAGAATAACATGTCTATCGTAAATGCAAAAGAGATCATGATCGATGCCGCAAAAAACGGATGGGCTGTGGGTGCATTCAACGTCACAGACCTTCTGCAATTTGAAGCAGTGATCGATGCCGCCATCGAAAAACGGGCGCCAGTGATCGTTCAGACTTCAGTCAAACCATCACAATTTTTGGGAACTCAAATGATGGTGAATATCTATCGCACGTTGGCTGAATCTGCGCCTGTGCCTGTGTGCCTGCATCTCGATCATTGCACCACTGTTGACTACTGCAAGAAGTGCGCGGATGCCGGTTACACAAACATCATGATCGATGCTTCCAAGCAGTCCTACGAAGAAAATATCCGCCAGACCAAGGAAGTTGTGGATTATTGTCACAGCGTTGGCAACATCTCGGTGGAAGGCGAGTTGGGAACTGTCGGCGGCGTGGAAGATCAGGTCAAAGTTGCGGAAGATGAAGCGCAGCTGGCGAATCCTGAACAAGCTGTCGAATTCGTGCAGCGCACTGGCGTGGATATCTTCGCCCCAGCTATTGGCACCGCCCATGGGGTGTACAAGACCAAGAATCCGAAGATCGACTTCGAGCGCATGGCTGTCATCCACAAGATGTTGAACAGCAATGGCATCAAGACTCCGCTTGTCGTTCATGGCGGAACGGGTCTGCCAGATGATTACATCGTCAAGTTGCTTGCGGCTGGCGGTGCAAAATTCAACGTATCCACCGAGTTGAAGCACACCTTGCTTGATGCAAAATGGGAATATCTGTCCGCTCACCGCGATGAATATGACCCAGGCAAACTGGATGTTTTTGTCCGCGACGCGACCCGCAAAGCTGTGATGCATTGGATGGACAAGTTGGGTTGTGAAGGTAAGGCGTAAGAACAGGCATTAGAAAAATGTGGTCTTGATACCCTCTCGCAAAGTACCATTCAGGGTTACTCGACCACCAGCACATATTAAAAAAACCAAGGAGTCATACAGCATGAAAAAAGTTGAAGAATACTACGCCCCGTGGGTTAAGGGCATCCCGATGTACATCTCGGATCATATTGAGAAGGCCTGGAGAGATCCGTCATTACACCGCATGATGTCGAATGAGAATCCGCTTCCCCCGTCTGACAAGGTTTTGGAAGCGATGGTCAAGTATGCGAAGATGGCGAACCGCTATCCTGACCAGGGATTGGTTGTCCGCAGCAAGATCGCCGAGATGAACAATGTCGATGGTCCAGGCAACGTGATGATCGGCAATGGATCCAGCGAAGTGTACGACAATATCTTCCGTATGTTCCTCACCCCGGGCGATGAAGTCATCCAGCACACGCCGTGCTTCGGCATTTACGGTCTGCGCGGCACGTTGCTGGGCGGGAAGATGGTTTCTGTGCCGATGATCTATAAAGATCATCTCATGCACTACGATCCTGAAGCCATCATCAAGGCTGTCACTGACAAAACCAAGATCATCGTTGTCGCGAACCCGAACAACCCGACTGGCAACTTCATGGACGCCAAGCATTTCATCACCATCGCCGAATTGGGAATTCCTTTCGTGATCGATGAAGCCTACGTGGAATATGCCGGGCTTGGCATGTCTCAGGTACAGTTGACCAAGAAGTACAAGAACGTGTTGATCACCCGCACACTCTCGAAAGCGTATGGTCTCGCGGGCATGCGCTTTGGATACACCATTGCGGACAAGGAAGTGATCGATCAGATCGCTGGCTCACTTCTCCCGTGGAACGTGGGCACAATTCCGATGTGGGCAGCGCTTGCAGCCTTTGAAGACACCGAGGGACTTGCAGAACGCGTCAAGTTCAATAACGACGCAGTATCCTTCATCTCTGAATCCTTGAGCGTGATCCCCGGCTTCTATGTCATGCCGTCCAAAGCCAACTACATCCTCTTTGACTGTGGCGAAACAGGCAAGACAGGTAAGGAAGTTTTGGCTTACGCTGAATCCAAAGGTATTATCCTGCGCGGCGAAAGCAAGAAATATGGCAGTGACGGCTGGTTCCGTGTGACCGTCGGCTCGAAAGAAGAGAACGAGTTGTTCGTCAATACTATCCTTGAATTCTTTGGTGTGAAGAAGTAAATCATCATTCGTCATTGCGAGGGCGTTAGCCCGAAGCAACCTCCTGCACTGTAACGGGGATTGCTTCGTCGGGGAGAGCGCCCTCCTCGCAATGACGGGGAGAGGAAACCATGTCAAAAATTAAAGCAGTGTTCTTTGACCAGGACGGCGTGATCATTGACACCGAACGAGATGGTCACCGCGTGTCATTCAATATGACCTTCAAAGAGTTCGGCTTCACGGATGAATGGAGCGTGGAGTATTATCACGAACTGCTCCAGATCGCGGGCGGCAAGGAACGCATGAAGCACCACTGGAAGACCAAAGGGTTTTCCAAGCCATTGACCGAGGAAGAAATTGACGTTCTCGTTAAGGATATGCACAAGCGCAAGACTGCCTTGTTCGTGGAACTGATCGAGACTGGCAAACTCCCCTTGCGCCCGGGCATTCATCGGTTTATGAAAGAGGCGATGGAAGCGGGTCTCAAGATCGGCGTCTGCACCACATCCAATGAACAGGCCGCCAAAGCCATCACCGAAAAAATCCTGACGGATATCAAATTCGAGATCGTGCTGGCTGGAGACGTGGTCGAGAAGAAGAAGCCCGATCCTGAAATCTACAACCTGGCACTCTCCAAGCTGGGACTGGCACCCGATGAAGTGATCGTAGTGGAAGATTCCAAGAATGGAGTGAAAGCCGCAAAAGCCGCGGGCGCGAATGTGATCGTCACCACCAACCACTACACTGAAAAAGAAGATGTGAACGCTGGCGATGTGATCGTCTCATGCCTGGGCGATGCAGACGGCGAAAAAGCCGAACTCCGCAAAGGCGACGTCAAGGGCTTCGATGGCGTTGTGCATGTGAAGCAGTTGATGGAGTTATTTGGGTAGGGCTTGTGAGAAGTGAAAAGTAATAGGTGAGATGTGAAAGGCTTCCGAAACGCCAGAGTACGGTGGATTTCGGGAGCCTTTTTGATTCAGGGTAAAATTGGAAATTCTCATTTTGCAATACATTCAAAAGCAAATCCCATCTTTTGAATCAGGAAAGTTTAATATGGAAAAAAAGATTTTGTTCGTTGTGAATGACGCACCATACGGCAATGAGCGTTCCTATAATGCCTTTCGCCACGCCATGAATTTAGTCAAACGCGAGGGAGTGCAGATAAAAGTATTTTTGGTCGCCGACGGTGTATTTTGCGCCCGCAAAGGTCAAAACACCCCCGAAGGCTATTACAACGTGGAACGTATGGTCAAGTCACTGGCAAAACGCGGAAAGGTTGCCACCTGAGGGACTTGCTGTCAGGCTCGAGGTCTCGGGCTGGAAGATTTGACAGAAGGCATGGAAATGGGCAGCATGGATTTGCTTGGTGACTGGACAATCGAAGCTGATCAGGTGATTGTGTATTAACTGGAAGAAAAACCGTCAAAAGTCAAATGTCTCGGACTTTTCACCTTTTACTTCTCCCTTCTCACTTTAGGAAAAATAATCATGGATGAACTCCTCGACATCGTAAACGACGAAGATATTGTTACAGGACAGGAAATGCGTTCGACTGTCCACCAACTTGGATTACAGCACCGCGGCGTGCATGTATTTTTATTTACGCGGGATGGAAAAATGCTGGTGCAAAAAAGAAGCGCAGACCGCGCCGCATCCCCATCCATGCTGGATTGCTCGGTCTCGGAGCATGTCAAAGCTGGCGAAAGTTATCGCGATGCGGCGATGCGCGGCATGATGGAAGAGATGGGAGTGGACGGGATCGAGATCAAACCGCTTGTAAAATTTAGAATGAACTACGGCGTCAACGATAATGAGATCAGCACGCTGTATGAAGGCATGGTTGATCCCAGCAGAGTGAAATTTGACCCGATCGAAATTGAAGAGATAAATTATTACAGTGTGGAAGAATTGAAGGAAATGATCGAGGGCGGCAATGTAAAATTCTGCGGCTGGTTCGTGGAATTATTAAACTGGAGTTTGGGGAAACCAACCAGAATGAACCTTGATTTTCAATCACAACGAAAGTCCTGAAGGCAGGAATCACCCGTCGGTTTAGGGCAGCATGTCATCTAAATCCCTCGAACAATTAGATATTTGTCGTAAAACTACCGAGATTGCAACTTTCCAGTGATGGTAACGTATACCTTCATTGGAAAGTTTTTTGCTTTCAAGGAGAACCCATGAAAACCCTATATAAATTTATTTCCATTTTTTCCCTGATCACCCTTTTGGCCCTAACCTTTGCGACACCTGCGTACGCTTTTGATGGCCGCTCGGGTGAAAACGTTGTGATCAAAGCCAATGAAGTCATTGAAGATGACGTATACGTCACCGCGAACAACTTTGTACTCGAAGGAACCGTCAAAGGCGACCTGATCGTATTCGGTCAGACCATCACCATCAACGGCACTGTAGATGGCGACCTGATCGCCGCCGGGCAGACCGTCATCATCAACGGCACAGTCACAGATGATGCCCGCATCGCAGGAGCTGTACTTCAAATCGGCGAGACCGCCACCATCGGCGGGGATGTTGTTGCCGGGGGCGCAAGCCTTGAAACACAGGAAGGCAGTGTCATTGAAGGCGAACTTGTCGTCGGCGCCGGGCAAGTCCTGCTCAATGGCAACGTCGCAGGCGATGTGCAGGTAGGCGCTGGCTCACTGGAATTGAACGGCGAATTTGGCGGGGATGTCAATGCTCAAGTCGGCGATCCCGAAGAAGGCGGCATGCCCCCTACGATATTTATTCCACAAGCCAACATTCAATTCCCAACTGTAAAGCCAGGCTTCAACATTGGTGAAGACGCACAGATCGAAGGCGACCTTGAATATACCCAGTCCCAGGACGTTAACATTCCCGCAGATGCAGTCAGCGGTAAAGTAACGCGCACCGAGCCCGTTGTTGACCCTGCTGTTCAAAAAGCCAAACCAACACCTGCTGAAAAGGGAATGACGTGGACATTCGATCTGCTCCGCAGCATCGTCACCTTGATCTTTTTCGGACTGCTCTTAGGCTGGCTTGCCCCCATGTTCATGAAATCCCTCATGGAAAAAGTTCAATCCCGGCCTGCCGCGAGCCTTGGATGGGGTGTGGTAGCCTATGCAGCCTTTTTCTTTGCCATCCTCGTGGTCATTGTCGCGATGATCGCAGGCGGTGTACTCTTCGGAGTCCTCACACTTGGCGGTTTGAGCGGAACGGTCATCTGGCTCGGCATCCTCACCCTATCTACCATGATCGTCGGTTTCGTACTCATCACCTCGTTCCTGACCAAGATCGTCGTAGCCTGGCTCACTGGCAAATTGATCCTCGCCCGTTTCAACCCTGCATTGGCTGAAAACAAAGTCTGGCCGCTGGTTATCGGCGTGATACTCATCGCCCTGATCATCGCCTTGCCCTACATTGGCTGGCTGTTCGGAATACTCATCATGTTCATCGGCCTTGGCGCACTCTGGATCTGGGGACGCGAACGCATGCAAACAAGCAAAATCGCGTAACAAATATCGCACATTATCAAATAGACCGAGGATGTGATCCTCGGTCTATTATTTTGACAATTCTAGTATAATTTCGCCCATGTTAACTCCAGAACAAATAGGGACCAAACTCGACCGTATTCTTTTAAAGGTACAAAAGCCTGGTCGTTATGTTGGCGGTGAACTCAACAGCACCACCAAAGATTGGGATAAAGTTCAGACCAAGGTCGCCTTCGTCTTCCCTGATATTTATGATATCGGTGTTTCAAATGTTGGATTGAAAATCCTCTATGACCAGGTCAACCAGCGGGACGACGCGCTGGCTGAACGCGCCTATGCGCCCTGGACCGATATGGAAGCGCTGATGCGTGAACACGGGATTCCGCTCTACACGCTCGAATCAAAACACCCCCTGGCCTGTTTCGACCTGATCGGCTTTACCCTACCCTACGAGACCCTCTACACAAACACCCTCAACATTCTCGACCTCGCAGGCATTCCCGTCCGCTCGGCAGACCGCGACGAGACCCATCCCATCATCATCGCTGGCGGACATTCCGCCACCAACCCTGAACCCATGCATGCCTTCATCGACGCGTTCGCGATTGGCGAAGGCGAAGAAGTAATCCACGACATTGTCAACACGATCCAGAAATTCAAAGCATCACCGAATTTCAAACGTAAAGAATTACTTGTTGCGTTGGCTAAAATCTCAGGCGTTTATGTCCCTCAATTTTACGAAGCCACATACCTTGAAGATGGGACCGTGGCAAACGTCCAGCCGACCATTCCTGAAGCGCCGAATTTGGTCAAAAAACGCATTGTGGCAAAACTGCTTCCGCCGCCCGTGAAGTTCATCGTGCCAAATATTGAGGTGGTCCACAACCGTGTTTCGGTGGAGATCATGCGCGGATGCACTCGCGGGTGTAGATTCTGTCAGGCGGGCATGATCACCCGTCCCGTTAGAGAAAGAAGCGTGCAGGAAATTGTCGATGCCGCCGATGCCGCAGTCCGCTCCACAGGCTTTGAAGAACTCGCGTTGATGTCGCTTTCCTCGTCTGATTACACGTATGTCAACGAACTGGTGGATGAGATCAGCAAGCGTTTTGAAGGACGCAAACTGACCGTCGCGCTTCCATCGCTGCGGATTGAATCTGTTTCAGTGGATTTGATGGACAAATTGAAACAACACCGCTCAGGCGGATTCACACTCGCCCCCGAAGCCGCCAGCGAGCGGATGCGCCGCATCATCAACAAATTCATTCCCGACGAAGAGATCATCAACACCACGCGCGATATTTACAGCCGCGGCTGGACGACCATCAAGTTGTATTTCATGATCGGTCACCCCAGCGAAACGCTGGAAGATGTACAGGCTATCGTGGATCTGTCCAAGCTCATTATTGCCGAGGGACGAAAAGTTGCAGGCTGGAAAGTGAAACTAAATGTCGGCGTCAGCACTTTTGTACCAAAACCGCAGACTCCTTTCCAATGGGTTTCCTGCGACACGCGCGAGAATATTTTGGAAAAGCAGGCGTTGCTCAAACGCCAACTGCTCAAGGATAAAAATATCAAGTTGAGTTGGACAAGGCCTGAAGACACGTTACTCGAAGCATGGCTTACGCGCGGCGACCGCAGAATGGCTGAAGTCATTTACAGCGCGTGGAAGAAGGGCGCGAAATTTGACGCCTGGGGAGATGAAGCCAAAATACAGGAAGCCTGGATGCCCGCCTTTGCAGAGCACGGACTCGACCCCGCGTTTTATACGCACCGCCAGCGCCGCACGGATGAGGTCTTTCCGTGGGAGCATATCACTGCTGCTGTCCGCAAGAACTTCCTTTTCCAGGATTTCCGCCAGTCGCTCGAGGGTCAGATCCGCGTGGACTGTCGCTTGAATTGCTACGCCTGCGGCATTCTGCCTACCTTTGCAAACCTGCGCCGCGAGAACCCAGGGGAAGTCTGGAAGTGTCCAGATGTGAAAAGCCCCAGCAAATTAGTGATCAGTGAACAGTTGCCAGTTGTAGGCGATTAATAGTTTTATGAATAAAATCACCTTTCTGCCCCGCTTGCAGCGTGAACGCGACAAATTTGAAAACCTGCTAAATCAGGTCGGCTTTACGCGCCAGATGACGATGGCGGGTGTTTTTGGGAATTTGTCCATTAAGGATCTGCTGGCAGATATTCTCACACATGAACAATTCATTGCCGACCGTTTGAATGAAATTTTGCATGGCGAATCTTATTGGACAAGCACATCTCATACGGCATTTGAGAATTTCCAAAAAGATAACGGCTACCCAGATTACGAATCTCCGTTGTGCGAAAAAGAAAAGATCAACCACCTTGTAATTTATAAATACAAGAATATTGGGCTGGATGATATTGTGGAGCAGGAACTCGCAGCTTATGCCAGCATCTTAACCACAATGATAAAGTTAACTCACAACCAATGCCTTGACCATGATCTCTATCACCGTGTTGCAGAGCATACTTATAAGCCATATCGCCGAGCCAGTATGGAGATCAACCGCTGGCTAAAATCACTCGAAACGGAAATAAAATAACCATGCGCGCACGGATCACATTTTCAAAGCAGGGCGCTTTAAGATACACAGGTCATCTTGACCTGCATCGGCTGTGGGAACGCGCCATGCGCCGTGCGGATCTGCCGCTCAGCTATTCGCAGGGATTTCATCCGCAGCCGAAGATCAGCCTTGCCGCTGCTTTGCCGCTGGGATTTTCCTCACTCGGCGAAGTATTGGATGTCCGTTTCAATGACGAGATTCCCACTGAAGAAATTGCAGCTCGTTTAAAAGACAGCCTTCCGCCAGATATACAAGTCACCCATGTGGAAAGCGTGGACGAGCGCGAGCCTGCGCTGCAAACACAAGTCCTCTCAGCGACGTACGATGTCCATTTGACGGAACCAGTTGACGGGTCGGAGTTGATCCGAAAGGTCGAGGATTTACTCGCGTCTGAATCCCTTCCGCGTGAGCGTCGAGGTAAATTTTATGATCTGCGTCCGCTCATCGAAACATTGGATGTGATCACCGAAGCGGATGGAAAAGTGTGGATGCAAATGAAACTCGCCGCGCGTGACGGCGCAACTGGGCGTCCTGAAGAAGTATTGAACGCTTTAGGCATTGAGCCAGAATACACGCTCGTGGAAAGAACTCTTTTGATATTTCAAGGATAGTATTCGTCCTGAGCGGAGTCGAAGGACAATTTGATTTGCCCCCTGTGCTTCGACTGCGCTCAGCACGGAGTTGACTTTCCAAATAAAAGGGAAATTGCAATGCCGCTCTTAGCATCTTTATTTTTCGGTTTCGTCCCGATGTTCTTATTTGCGGCCCTTGTCTACTGGCTGGACCGATACGAAAAAGAACCGAGAATTTTGCTTGGCGCGGCTTTCTTTTGGGGCGTGGTGATCGCGGCAGGCGGTGCATTTGTCATTAATACCGCATCGGGCATGGGGATTTATATGTTCACTGGCTCAGAGAGTGCGGCTGAGATCGGCACGGTTTCCATCGTCGCGCCAATCGTGGAGGAATTTCTCAAAGGGCTTGCAGTTGCCATTGTGTTCTTTGTATTTTATAAGGAATTTGATTCCATTCTGGATGGCATTATCTATGGTGCGATTGTCGCGCTTGGTTTTGCCGCTACCGAAAACACGCTTTATATCTATCGCAACGGTTACCAGGAAAGCGGTTGGAGCGGACTATTTCTTCTGGTCTTCATTCGTGTCATCATCGTAGGTTGGCAGCATCCCTTCTATACCGCTTTTACAGGCATCGGTTTTGCCCTTTCACGCACAAATAAAAATAATCTGATCATTTTTATAGCGCCGCTGGCTGGTTTGGGAATAGCAATATCGACGCATGCATTCCACAACACCTTTGGCGGTCTCATTGGCGGATTGGGAGGTCTTGTCGCTGGCACTTTTGTGGACTGGATCGGTTGGTCTATCATGCTTGTCTTTATCATTTGGATGATCTACAAGGAGCGTGAGATCGTAAGAACTCATCTACACTCAGAGGTCATTGCTGGTTCGATCTCACAGGCGCAATATCAAAAAGCGCTTTCGCCATGGACAGTAACCACAGCGGTTTTTAGCGGAAGAGTCACCGCGCGCTTCTATCAAGTCTGCGCTGAACTATCACACAAAAAAGAGCAAATGAATAAGAAAGGCGATGAAAACGGCAATGCCGCGATCATCGAAAAGCTCCGCGTAGAACTTGCAGCACTCGCTCCACAGGTACGATAAACAACCCGCATAGAACGCACGGCGGGCTCATCCCCACGCGAAGCCGCATGATATACTCGCGCCGATGAAAACTGAGCAAAAATTACTTAATCTAATTCTGGCTGCAGCCGCTATTTTCTACCTGGCGCTCATTTTTGGTGCATCCTTCGTCATCAAAGGTGAGCGTTATTTCACCCTTGTTGATGACGCCATGATCTCCATGCGTTATGCCCAACATCTCGCGCAAGGTCACGGGCTGACGTGGAACATCGGCGAAGCGCCAGTTGAAGGATTTACCAATCTCGGCTGGACGTTATACATGGGATTTCTGCATCTCTTTTCCATCCCTGCTTCAAAAATTTCGCTCGCAGTCATGCTCACATCAGCGGCCGTCCTGCTGGTAAATATTTATATCGTCTACAGGATCACCGAGACACTACTCCCCGACTCAAAGTATGCGCCCCTGCTTGCCGCGTTCATTACCGCGTTTTATTTTCCGCTTGTCTTCTGGTCGCTGCGCGGCATGGAAGTTGGGCTGCTGACCCTGCTTATTGATCTATCGCTGCTGCTTGCGATCTCGCAAAATAAAACCATTCTCGTCAGTATTGTACTTGCGCTTGCAATCCTCGTCCGTATCGATGCGATCATTCCCGCCGCGTTGATCGTGCTTTATCTGTTCATAAAGAATAAACGCAGTGCAATCATTCCCGCTATCTCGGTTATCGTCACAACACTTGCGATCCTTTTATTTCAACAAATCTATTTCGGCGACTTCCTACCCACGACCTATTACCAAAAAGTCACTGGCTTCGCCACGCTCGAACGCATCCGACATGGCATCCTCGTCTTCAACCAGTTCGCCACACGCGACACGCTTTTCCTCTTCTTATTTTCACTCGCAGGTCTCTTTTATTACAAACTTCAGCGCAACCGTGAAGCGCTTTTATTGCTTGGCATCTTCCTCGCGCAATGCGCCTACTCCATCTATATCGGCGGCGACTATGCCGAACCCGAAACGAATGCCGCGAATCGATTCATCACACAGGGGATGCCTGCGCTGATCATCCTTTTTAGTTGGATAACAAGCCGCATCCTTTCTGACCTGACAACTGCACAGCCCCAATCGGCATTGATCCAGTCCCAAAGTGAATCCTGCCATTCCCCTCGCCCTCATCATTCTCATCATCATCAGCGGAGAACCATGGTTCACCTATTCAATAGACAACGCCCCCCTGCTCAAAGCGGACATTCGCCGCGTAAAACTCGCCCTGCACATTGCAGAAAACACATCCCCTGAAGCAGTCATCGCTGTCCATGCCGCGGGACAGATCCCCTATTACTCGCAACGCACTACCATTGACCTGCTCGGCTTGAACGATCCCATTGTCGCCAAGGGACTGGCACACGGCGAATTTTATCCAGGCCACAACAAATGGGACTACGACTACAGCATCAGCCAACTTCAACCCGATCTCATCGCTGATAACTTCGCTCCGCTTGCCGAATTCATGCGCGGAAATCAACAATATACAAAACTGGAAAATGGCATTTACATCCGCAACGACAGCACACTTGTTGACACAAATGGCTTGTCAAAAGAATACAGGTAAAAAATACTTATTGAAAAATCATTGTAATAGTCCTATAATTTTCGTATCTTATTTCTTATTGGTAAAGGAGAAAATTACTATGGAACGCTTTATTATCGAATCACCCCACACTGCCGAGAATTGTAACCAGGCCGTTCAAGATATTTATGCCGCAGGGTATTTACATCATTTTGAATGGGGCTGTAAAGACAACGATCACACAGCCTGGGCAGTCGTGGAAGCAGAAACTGCGAACGATGCCCGCCAAATGGTTCCCTGGTATTTACGGAATAAGGCGCGCATTGTCCGCCTTGTGAAGTTTGACCTTATAAATGAAGAACTCGATATTAAATAATAAAAAGCTCCCGTTTTATCGGGAGCTTTTTATTACAAGTTTTATTTACGCGGGCTGGCTGGCTTTCGCGACCACGTCTTCCAGCATCTTGGTCGTCAATGACTTCGGGCGCTCGAGCGGCTGTCCCAGAGCACGCGCCCAGACATAGTTGCAGGTCACACCGAGGGCACGCCCCACACCGAACAGGACGGTGTAGAAATCGAAATCGCGCACGCCGTAGTAATACTGCAAAGTGCCAGAGATCGCATCCACATTCGGAGCGGGATTCTTCGCCTTGCCTTGCTCCTTGAGAACGATCGGCACCACGTCGAAGACCATTTCCGCCAGACGAATCAGCTCATCGTCAGGGAAGCGCGCCTTCGCAAACTCCAACTGCGCCATGTAACGCGGATCTGGCACACGCAAGACCGCATGTCCATAACCTGGGATCACATGACCGTCATTGAGTGTGTCCCAGGCAAATTTATAAAGATCATCACGGGTTGGCACGCCGCCAAACTTCCTGTGGACTTCCATCAACCAGCCAAGACACTCCTGATTTGCCAGACCATGCAAAGGTCCTGCCAGACCGTTGAGCGCTGCGGAGAAGGAAAGGTAGGGGTCAGACAGAGCAGATCCAACGAGGTGCATGGTGTGAGCCGAAACATTCCCTAACTCGTGGTCAGAGTGCAGGATGAAATACAAGCGGGCAAGTTCAGAATATCCCTTTCTATCTGCAACGCCCATCATCTTAGCGAAATTTGCGCCGTAATCCAGTTTGGGATTATATTTCGGCTTCTTGGTCTCACCAAAATATTTCATGCGATAGATGTACGCGGCAATGATCGGAAGTTTGGCTGTCAGGTCAAGGCTGTCTTCCAACGCCGCTTCCCAATACACATCCTTCTTCATCGTGTGATATTTGTGGGCGAAGACCGAGCCGTTCTGCAATGCCAAAACAGCCTGCGAGAAGAGAGTCATCGGGTGAGTATCACTCGGCATGGTCTTGAGCATCTTATACACGTAATCAGGCACAGCAGAGCGCTTTGCCCATTCGGCTTCCACTTCCTGAGCCTGCTCTTTGGTCGGCAATTCACCGATCATCAACAGGTAATAAAAACCGCCTACCAACGGCATCTTACCGCCGCGTGCTTTGGGCAGTTTCTTCAACACTTCGGGAATGGGCATGCCGCGGAAAAGAATGCCGTGCGCAGGGTCCACAAATGAGACATCGGTCAGCAGGGATTTGATGTCACGCATCCCGCCCACGATCTGCCCCACTGTTACATGGTCTACAACAACTTCGGCATGTTCTTTCGAAAGAGACTTAATGCGCTCACGCCACGCGGGCAACTGAGCTGAGATTTTTTCATGCAGGATCATTTTTCCTCCAATAGTAGCAGGACACATTGGCGTTGTGTCCCTGCAAATTTAGAATGTCACCAAACTCTTCAACGCCTCATGCGTCTCTTTGACCGACGCGGCAGACTTCTCGAACATGGCTTTTTCAGCATCATCGAATTTATATTCGATGATCTTTTCCATGCCGCCAGCGCCCAGCATCACAGGTACGCCGAAGTACATGTCATTCAAGCCATATTCACCTTGCATGTGAGTGGCGCAAGGCACGATCAACTTCTTGTCTTTCAGGATCGCTTCAGCCATTTGCGCACAAGCCATGGAAGGTGCGTAATAAGCGGAACCAGTCTTGAGTAAATTCACGATCTCGCCGCCACCTTTACGGGTGCGGTTGACGATCGCTTCCAGTTTATCGGCTGGGAAATAATCACGCAAAGGAATACCCGCGATATTGGAGTGGCGGGTGAGAGGAACCATTTCATCGCCATGCCCGCCGAGAACATAGCACTGCACATTTTCCACGCTCACGCCTGCTTCCATCGCAACGAACGCGCGCATGCGGGCTGAGTCCAAAATGCCAGCCTGACCGATAACTCGTTCACGCGGCAGTTTGGTCATCTTCATGGTCAGATACGCCATCGTATCCAGCGGATTGGTCAACACAATGAAGATGGCATTCGGCGAATGTTTCAAGGTTTCCACTGCGGCCTTGCCAACGATATCCGCATTGGTCTTCAACAGATCATCACGGCTCATACCAGGCTTGCGCGCGATCCCAGCCGTAATAATGATGATGTCGGAGTCTTTGGTGTCGGCGTAATCATTCGTGCCGGTCACCTTTGCATCCTTGCCGATAATGGGCATGGCCTCCAACAGATCCAAACTCTTGCCCTGCGGCATGCCCTCCACAACATCCAGCAAGACGACATTCGCAAGCTCGCGTTCAGCCAGCCAATGAGCAGTGGTTGAACCCGTATTGCCTGCACCTACGATAGAAATTTTCTTCATTGTTCCTCCGTAAAAATGATTGGCGTTTTGACACCGTAAAACTTGATTAATTTTATCCGAAAGTATCACAGACTAATAGTACAAAATGTCACATCTTACATAATTTGTTACATAAGTCAAAACTTTGTGATGAAAATTACAAGCAGACATCAGAGCAAAGACCAACAAAAGAAGGACTCTGATTCAACAAAAGAGTCCTTCTGAAATGGAATGCGCCGCACTTGGTTAATGAGATAAATCTACTCGAGCAGATTTTGCTTCTTAACCAAAATCAACTATCCGCGTGGTGCGATGCGCCGCTTCATCCTCAGCTGTGAGCTGATTCTCCTAAAGGAGTTGTGCTGGCTTCGAGGAATCTAGTCGCCTGAATGGCAGCTGCTGCGCCCATCCCCGCTGACGTGATCACCTGGCGGAAGTGCGGATCGGCGATCTCGCCTGCGGCATACACACCCTGCACGCTTGTTTCCATTTTATCGTTCACGATGACATAGCCCAGGTCGCTCATTTCAAGTTGACCCTGGAACATTTGCGTGTTCGGCACGTGGCCAATGAAGATGAACAGCCCATCCGTTTCAAAAGTGGATTCAGCGCCTGTCTTTATATTCTTCAACTTTAGGCTTTCAAGTTTATCTGTGCCGACGACCTCTGTCACAACGGTGTCCCAGATGAAGTTCATTTTGGGATGTTCTTTGGCACGCTTCTGCAAAACGGGACTGGCACGCAATTCGTCGCGGCGATGGATCAAAGTAACGGATGAAGCATAGCGGGTAATAAAGAGTCCTTCTTCCACCGCACTATCTCCGCCGCCTACGATCACAACTTTTTTATCCTTGAAAAACCAGCCGTCACAAGTGGCACAATACGAAACACCGCGACCCGTCAACTCAACTTCGCCAGGAACATTGAGGTGGGTCGGGTTCGCGCCTGTGGACAGGATCAACGTATCCGCTTTGTATTCGCCGCTATCAGTTGTGACCTTGAACGGGCGCTGTGACAGATCCACACTATGCGCCATATCAAACTCAACCTTCGCACCAAAATTTTCTGCCTGCTTTTGGAACAACTCGCCCAACTCTGGGCCGCCCACACCTGTGGGAAAACCTGGGTAATTTTCAATGGTGTGAGTCAACGCGGCCTGACCGCCCAATTGCATCCCCGTCAAAACAACAGGAGCAAGCTCAGCGCGTGCCGCATATAAAGCCGCCGCCAACCCAGCAGGTCCTGACCCTAAAATTAATACCTTTACATTCTTTTCGTTACCATTTGTGGGCATTGTATTTTCCTATTAGGTGAATTTCACCTGTATGTATTTTGATTTTCCGACCATAGACAAGACGATGTTTTAGCTTTAATTATTACCGCCTCGCATTGTATCAGATGCTCGGAAGCGTGAAAAGTTACAAACTCTACACCCTAAGTCTGTATATTGATTGAAATCATCCGCCAGTTGACGTATAGTTTATGTGAAAGGAGAGTGTGAGATGAAACTCGCGAAAGGACTGAAAATAACTGCCCTGGTTCTGATGTCGCTATTAATTGCCTTCTTCCTATTCATGGGGATCGGCGAAATGGTCGGCGGGGACACTAGCGGAATTGGGCATCTGTTCCCCGTTGCCATTGTTATTTTATTAATGTGGCTGGGCTGGAAGGCACCGCTTGGGGTCGGCATACTTCTGACAATATTGGGAATTCTCTACAGCGCCCGCTTTCTCATTGGGATGAGTTACGCAGAAGGCATGCCATTTGCATTGAACGTCATTGCAATCCCCTTCTTTCTTTTTGGGCTACTTTTCCTGTCCGCAGGCATCATTGAAAGAAAAAATAAAAAGGTATAACCGTTTTTATGATACACCTCTTACACGACCTCCACAAACTCTCCCGTTCTTGTCCACAATCCCTCCACATTTGATTGATAAAGTAGGGGCGAAAGAAAAAACAAATCAATCACCTACTGGAGGTAAAAATGTCTCGTAATGGTTCTATTGTTCTTAGAGTTATCGGTTTTCTGCTCCTCGCCGCGTTGATCATTGGCGGTGGCGCGATGGTCTACAGGGCTGGTATGGCGCAGGGAATTTCACAGTCTCCCGCAGTGGCAACCGCCATCGTACAATCCGCTGAGAATGGACAGCCTGTACCCGTCCCGCCCATGATGTATGGCCGCCCCTACGGGTATGGCTATCCCATGTACGGTCACCACGGCTTCTTCTTCCCATTCGGCGCGATCTGCGGCTCCATCTTCTTCCTCTTCCTCATCTTCGGCTTGATGAAGCTGGTCTTCTTCGGCGGCATGCGGCATCGCGGCTGGGAAGGTCACAAGCACGGACCCTGGGGCAGGAATTGGGAAAACGGCGTCCCGCCCATGTTCGAGGAATGGCACAAACGCGCTCACGAAGAAAAGCCTGATGAAAGTAACAAGGAATAAGTAAAAAGGAATAAGTTCTGGCAACGATGTCACATTGTTGCCAGAACTTATTATCTCAACCTTACTTCTCACTTATTACTTCTTTCTTCTCACCTCCCACTTCCCACTTATTACTTCTCACTTTTTACTTTATACTTCACCCCATGCAGGAACTTATCCTCGTTGTAGACGATGAACCCAAGATCGCCCGCCTCGCGCGGGATTATTTGGAGAAGAATGGGTATCGTGTCATCACTGCCGCTGACGGTCAATCTGCACTGACGACTGCCCGCCGCGAAAAACCTGACCTGATCGTCCTCGACCTGATGCTCCCCGTCATGGACGGTCGCGAGGTGTGCAAGATCCTGCGCCGCGAAAGTGACGTGCCGATCATCATGCTCACCGCACTCGCCGAAGAAGTGGACCAGATCACAGGTCTCGAGATCGGCGCGGATGATTACATCACCAAACCATTTTCTCCGCGCGCGCTGGTTGCCAGGGTGCGTGCCATGCTGCGCCGAACACGCGGCGAGATCAAAACCCCAGCCATCATCCGCGTAGGCTTGCTTGAGATCAACTCGGAAAAATACACGGTCACATACGATAGCGTACCCGTTCACCTCACGCCCAACGAATTCAAATTGCTCCAACTCCTCGCCAGCCGTCCTGGACAAACCCTCACCCGCGAGCAATTGCTCGATGACCTGCACGGAGCCGCATCCAGCGTTGACCGCAGTGTGGATTTGCACATCAAAAACCTGCGCCGCAAACTTGAAGCCGAATCGCAAACACCGCTTATCGAAACGGTCTACGGCATCGGCTATCGTTATATAAATGTTGCAGGTTGAAGGTTCAATGTTGAATATTAAACCTGCAACCTGGAACCTTTGACCCGTCCCATGCACCCACACGACCATCCGCCTTTCTCCCGCCCGCATCATTTCCCTCCCCGCCACTGGAAGGAAGGTCGGCGATTCTTTTGGCCCTTTGCAATATTCTTTGGCGGCATCACGTTTCTTTTTCTGGCCGCCATTGGCATCATTATTTATTTTGCGGTCACCCTCGGAGACGGTCGCTTTCACGCAAGCATGTTACTTTTCGTTTGCGCCGTGCCCATCGCATTCTTTATCATCACGGCCATCATTGGCAGTTTCACCTTCCGCCGCTTCGGCAGGCCCATGACAAATATTTTTTCGGCTATTGATTCGGTCTCTGAAGGCGATCTATCAGTCCGTGTCCCCGAACATTATCCCCGTCAATTCGGACAGCTTGCAAAGCGTTTCAATCACATGGTCAGCGAACTTGAACGCGCCGATCAACAGCGCCGCAATCTCACCGCCGATATCGCCCACGAACTCCGCACGCCGCTTCATATCATTCAAGGAAATCTCGAAGGGATCTTGGATGGAGTTTACCAGGCGACCCCCGACCACATCAACAACACGCTGGATGAGACCCAACTGCTCGCCCGCCTCGTGAATGACTTGCAAACTCTTTCTCTGGCGGAAGCAGGGCAGTTACCGCTTCATACCACCCGATTCCTGCTGGCCGATCTGATGGATGATCTCACTTCGAGTTTTTCCTCCCAGGCTGCATCCTTCGGCATTAATCTAACCACAGACACCAACGACCCGAATCACGAACTCAATGCCGATTACGACAGGCTCAACCAGGTCCTTTCCAACCTCATCTCCAATTCGATCCGCCACACCCCGCAAGGCGGCACCATTGCCCTTCGCGCAGAATCCACCTCGAACGGGACATTCATCACGCTTCACGACACAGGCGCAGGCATCCCCAAAGACGACCTGCCTTTCGTCTTCGATAGATTCTGGCGCGGCGATAAATCCCGCACAGACCGTACCCACAGCGGGCTTGGGCTTGCCATTGCAAAACAGATCATCATCGCACATCATGGAAAAATTGAAGTGCAAAGTGAGCCTGGCGAAGGCACAACGTTCACCATTGAACTACCCGAACAAAAAAGCGGGACGCGTTTGGTTTCGATTTAAATCAACATATCAGTAAAAAAGACTTCTGGAAGTCTTTGAAGACCTTTCCGAGAGTCTACGAAGTTACAGAGGAAACCTTTAAAAAATCTCTGTGCGCGAAGCGTCTGTGACCTCTGTGGTGAATGCTTTTAAATTACTTCACAGCCTTATCCGTGATCTCCAACGCCTTATCCAAAATATCCATCCCCTCTTTCAATTCTTCTTCCGTGATAATCAACGGCGGGATGATCAACACGGTATGCCAGTGGGTATAAAGGAACAAGCCGTGATCGGTGCAATATTTTTTCAGCGCCACCATCTCAGGCGCGGACCCATTCCACGGAGCCATCGGCTCTTTGGTCTTGCGGTCTCTCACCAACTCAAGGATGCCGAACAAGCCAATATTACGCACCTCCCCAACAGACGGATGCGCTTCGCCGAGGTCGGTCAGCATCTTGCGTAAAACTGCGCCCATGCTCGCGGAGTGCTCAACGATCTTATCTTCCTTCATCACGTTGATATTCGCCACAGCCGCCGCCAGTGAAATGGGATGCGAGGTGTAGGTCAGCCCGCTTTCAAAAGCATGCTCATCGAAAGCCGCGGCAATTTCGGGTTTCATCGCCACCGCACCCAGCGGAGCATACGCGGACGTAAGTCCCTTTGCCATCGTGATGATATCTGGCACCACATTCCAATGCTCGATGGCAAACCATTTGCCCGTGCGGCCAAATCCGCTCATCACTTCGTCGGCGATCATCACGATACCGTATTTATCGCACAAGGCGCGCACGCCCTGCATATATCCCTGCGGCGGGATGATGATGCCGTTCGTGCCCGTCACCGATTCCATGAGAATGCCCGCAATGGTTTCTGGACCTTCATACAAAATAATTTCTTCCAAATGATTGAGGTAATCGCGCGCAAATTCCGCTTCTGAAATATCGGGATTGGTGCGGTGGAAGGTGGAGCGATAACGATACGGGTCGAGG
Source organism: uncultured Chloroflexia bacterium (assembly GCA_963833175.1). GTDB lineage: Bacteria > Chloroflexota > Anaerolineae > Anaerolineales > Villigracilaceae > Villigracilis. Next base: position 1,737 of record CAWHXC010000007.1, on the reverse strand, counting down.
AAATGCACCACGCCCGTCATCACGTTCGGCTCCCAGGCCACGCGGCGCGGATCGCCTGTGACCGCCATTGCCCCCGCCGTTGAGCCGTGATACGAACGATAACGCGCAAGGATCTTGTGCCGTCCCGTATATCCGCGCGCGAGTTTGATGGCATTCTCATTCGCGTCCGCGCCGCCGAGGGTGAACAGCACCTTGGTCAACGCGCCCTGCGGAGTGATCTCCGCCACCGCCCTGCTCGCCAGCGCGCGGATCCTGGTCGTCATGCCTGGCGCGGCATACGGCAGCTCGGCGGCTTGATCCTGCATGGCTTTGATAACGCGCTCATTTCCGTGACCAATGTTGACGCACATCGTCATCGAGTTGAAATCAAGATAGCGTTTATCGTCCACATCCCAAAAATACACGCCCCTGGCGCGCTTGATGGCGATCGGGTTTACTTTGGCTTGCGCAGACCACGTCCAGAAGACATGTTCTTTGGAGAGCGGGAGAATTTCATTATCGGGGAGATCAAACATGGGAACCTCATTTGGATTTACGATTTATGATTTTTGATTTGCGATTGATAAATTATAGCCCCCATTTCCCATCTCAAACCTGACAGGCATTGCATTGGATCTTTTGAAGTGCTTCATCTTGACCTGAGTCAAATTCACAACGAACTTTCTTTTTATCCTTGTCAATTTCATCGAATTGACTGTATCATTCCGCCCAGGTTCGTTGTTAATGTTTTTTTTCATATCATGTGAAAGGAGCTGCCATGTCCAAGGTACTTAACAACAGGCGCAAACACACGTCCGCATTGTTTGTCGAAAGACACGGTACGGACAATTTCTCTCTCACCATTCCCAGGGGAGAGGCGTACCATGGTTGTTTGCTAACCATTATCGAATCAGACAAACATTCCAGTGCAAAGGTGGCTTCACAGCCGATACGCGGCGCGCGCGGGAAGCAGGAAATCAAGGTGGACTGGTGGCACGGACAGGGGGACAAGGTGAGCTATCAACTCGAAGCGTTCACAAGCCCGCTGAAGAGTTCACCGAATGTCCCGCCGCCGACAATGCAGTTGACGGGCTTTGTGCCAGAACAACACGGTTTCCATTTCGCCAACGCCTTCCCATCCGTTCCGATCATTTCGCTCCCGACCCCGCTTGGAAAGGTGGAGATCGGAAATGCAGCGAACGGGTTGTGCGGGGGAATGGTATTTTGCGCGCTTGACCATTTCCTTGCCAAACGTCCGATCCCGCCCATTGCCAAACCGCCCGCCGAAGGTCCGTTGTTCGAAGACTTCGTCAGGCGTTTGTTGAATAGTTTCAACCTGCCGATGGGTATCCTGGATTACATCGTTCTCATGCATCCCGAATATCCGGATGGCGATGAAAACCGCCAGGGTGGAACCTTTGCCCCGCATGGCCGCGCCTGGCAGACCATCCGCGTGCAATGGCCGATCATCAAAACAATGCTTGACTCTGGTAAGCCCTGCCCATTGGGATTGGTGCGCGTGAAGAGCGCTGACCTCTCGCAGCTGGGACATAATCACCAGGTGCTGGCGACGGGTTATGATGTGACGGATGACCACCTGACCTTGTTCATTTACGACCCCAATTATCCGCACCGCAATAACCTGTCACTTTCGATGAGTTTTGCCGCCCCCGAAAAGGCAACGCCCATCAAGTATTCCGTCACCCGCGATCTACCCGTGTACGCTTTTTTCCACGTCCATTACAAATTCCGCTCGCC
>CAWHXC010000006.1:0-20320 GCA_963833175.1 uncultured Chloroflexia bacterium | reverse complement strand
TCCTTGATCTTCACATAAAAAACCATATTCCCATCGTTTTCCTGTGTGCGCATGTCGAAGCGGTCTTTCAACTTGCTGATCATCTTGGAGAGTTGTTTATGTCCGTACGTGCGGGGGTCGAAACTTGGGTCCACTTGATAGAGCGCATTGCCGAAGTTTGCCAGAGACGCCCATCCGTCCTGCTGCACCGCCATTTCAAAAGCCTGGCTTAAGACTGGCATGGGGTCAAGTTCCTCTTTATCGTCAACTTTGGTCTTCCTGGCTTTCTGCTGGTTGACGTTCTTTTGCTGAACCGCTTTCTTTTCAGCCGCAAGGTTTTCCGTGAACACAAAAACATCGCAGGCGTTGACAAAGGGCTTGGGTGTCTTCTTCTCGCCAATGCCCATCACGAAGATGCCAGTCTCGCGTATGCGGGTAGCCAAACGCGTGTAGTCGCTGTCACTGGAGATCAGGCAGAATCCATCCACCACGCCAGAGTGCAGGATGTCCATCGCGTCAATGATCATGGCGCTGTCTGTCGCATTCTTGCCAATCGTGTAACGGAATTGTTGAATGGGTTGGAAGGCGTGGAAGTTAAGCGTATCTTTCCACGAATTCATGCTGGTGGTTGTCCAGTCCCCGTAAATGCGGCGGACAGTCACCTGGCCGTAGCGTCCAGCCTCCACCAGCATTTGGGAAAGCAAGCCTGCCTGAGCGTTATCGCCATCGATCAGCATGGCGATCTTGTTGCGTGCAAGGGATTTTATCTGTTCATCTGCCATAAAGATATTATACCTTTCCGATGAACCTTTCCCTTTTTTGGAATATGGAAAGATGGGCTAAAAAGCATCACCACAGAGAGCACGGAGTCCACTGAGATTTTTTAGAGTTTTTTCTCCGTGTTCTTTGTGGTCTCAGTGGTTAAATCTTTTGACTAAACCCACGAGATTAATCACTCTCGGCGGGAACTACTCGATCGGTTTGACCACACCCAGATCTGGAGGTGCGCCACCGAAGATGCCGATGTCAGTACAGGAAGGCTTATCCACGCGCAATAATAAAACTTCATTCGATGAAGCATCAACCTGGATCATGGTGTCCTGTTTGTAGGTTGAATCAACTGTCAGTTTGAGAGTTACCTGATATTGCACAGGCAGGTTGGTGACGCATACTTTTTTATCGGGATGTTCGCGATCTTCATCAATGGCGCGGAGCAGGGCACAGGTGTTCGGCAGATCGACCATGCCAGTATTTTTTACGGTCACATACGCGTTTGTTACTTCGCCCATGCCGTGGAGAATGTCGATGCTTGTGTTGCAGCCGAGAATATCCACTGCAAGAGATTGCACTGGTGTGGATGTCAATGTGGGCGTGAAAGTGAAAGTGGGTGTTGGAGTTTCAGTGGGCGTGATCGGCGTACTTGTGAGCGTAGGCGAAGGAGTTTCAGTATTCGTGAGAGTAACAGGCACAATGACCGTCACCCCCGGACTGGCGGTCGCGGTGAAAGGCAAAGTGATTATGATCGGTGTGGCGGTAACAATACCTGGCGTCCGCGAGGGGGGAACAGTCGAAACTGGAAATGGTTGAGGCGCAACTCCCCAAGTGTCACATGCACTAAGAAAAAATATGAGAACCAATAGGATCAATATTTTTTTCATCAATTAATTATACTCCCGCCTTTTAGCCAACAATTAATTATTATTTACAGCTTTCAAATGCAACCCAAGTTTTACAGCCAATTGCATATTGGATGGCTCGGCCAGGATCTCGCCGTCAGGAAAAATAATGGTGGGGACGATGCGCTTGCCATTGTTCAAATTTTTTACAAAAGGGACGCCGTCCGGGTTTTTATCAATATCCACATTTGTGTATTGCACTTGATGTTCCACAAAAAAATTCTTGGCGCGCTTGCAGTCTGGGCACCATTCAGTGCCATACACCGTAATAATGGATGGTTTTAAATTGAAAAGTTCTGTTTTCTGGGTCATGTTATTTTCCTCCGCGAAAATTAGATATCAATGGATTGGCGTTTTCGAATCGAACTCGACCGCAGCAAACGTGGACCTGGTCACGCCGATGAGTTGCTCGTACGGAATTGGCGGCTCGCCTTCCTCGCGGATCGCACGCGCGAAAGCCTAATCTCGTTTCTCCAGCCTTTATCTTGTGCATGGCTTTCCACTTTCTTTTTTGCCATCTTTCACTGTGGTCAGAGAAACATAATCATCCAGCACCGCGATCGCCTTCGCAGAAGACTTGAGTCGTTCCTTGGGATGGGATTTGTCGCCATTGGCGAGATAATCCACGACGCCGATGGAGCCATCGGGGAATGTGAAGGTCATGGAGACGTTGTCTTCTCGGTATTTGCCTTGATCGGGTAACGCGTGCGCGGCCACGCTGACAGGGGGGGCGCCGACGAGGAAGCTGATCAAATCTATGAAATGACAAGCCTCGCCGATGATCCGTCCACCGCCGAGATTCGGGTCTTGCGTCCAGTGATTGAGGGGTAGGTAACCCGCGTTGATTCGATAGTGGGCGTGGAGCGGCTCATTGCGCGTAGCGAGTGACAAATGAAGTTGCTGGGCAAGCGGTGAGAATCTTCGATTAAAACCAACTATGAGCAGAGATTGGCTGTTAGCTTTTAGCTGTTTGCTAATCGCTAAAAGCTGAGCGCTATTGATCGCCAGCGGTTTTTCCATAAATACATGTTTGCCAGCTTTCAAGGCTTTGACCACCAATCCGCATGAAGTCGTGGCGGGTGAGGATGGCAACGGTGTTGATATTCGGGTCGTTGATGATTTCATCTTCGCTTGAAGTGGCGTATTGAAATCCGAATTTCTTTCCAGAATGCTGCGCGTGCAAACCACCTGAGGAAGCGATGCCGACCAACTCAAAGTCTTTGTTGTTCTTGATTACAGGGAGTAATGTGGCGTTTGCGTATAGCCCAGCACCGAGAACTCCTAGTTTCACAGAACTGAGTGATAATCTGCGATTAACAGTAGTCGGAAACTCAATCTTTTTACTTGTTTCTCGTTTCTCGTCACTGGCATAAGTCAACAACACGCCTAGGAAAGGCTCCTTCTTCTTTCCCGTAATAACTTCATACGCCTGCGCGCCTTTTTTGATCGGGAAGCGGTGCGTGATGAGACTTTCGACCTTCAACTTTTGACTGGCCAATAGATCCACAACGGCTTGGAAGTTACGGCCTTCTGTCCAGCGGATGTAGCCGATGGGGTAATCAATTCCATTCTCTTCGTAGTTCAGAGTCATAGCGGCCTGGGCCGTAGGAACGGGAGTTGATAACGGCGATTTCTTTTTCGTAGTAAATTTTGCGTGGAATGCTCAAGCCGACTGCGCCAGTGGCGACGACCTTGGCACGGTCACGGGCAATAACGCCTGCAAGTTCAATGGGATCGTTGGAGGATGTGTCGGCGCAGATGATGACGATGTCGAATCCGTGGCTGGGGGCGCCGCCCTGAGCGTGTCGAAGGGTGAATGCCTGGGACGTTGACTCTGCCTGGGGGCGGGTAACAGCTTCCATCCCAGAGAAGTGGCGAGTTTGATGCGCTTTGGGTCAAGGTCAATGCCGAGAACGTTGCATCCTGCCGCAGACGCCATCTGAATTGTCAATAATCCCAAGAGACCCAAGCCAATAACTGCCACATTTTCACCAAGCTGAGGTTCCGCCAAACGAAAACCGTGCAGGGCAATTGCGCCGAGAGTGGTGAAGGCCGCGGATACGAAATCCACATTTTTGGGGAGGGGAGTGAGCAGGTTGCGCGGAACAACATTATATTCGGCATGCGTGGCATACCCGCCGCCTGCGCACGCCACACGTTGACCGACCTTGAAGCCCTGCATATTTTTGCCAAGTGCAACAATTGTGCCAGCGGTTGAATAACCCAACGCCATGGGCTGGTCAAGGCGATTGAATACAGCCTGCACGGTTGGCATAACACCCTCGCGTTTGGCTTTATCAAGCGTCTGCTTGACAAGGTCAGGCCGTGAACGAGCCTTGCCAAGATAACCCTTTTCTGCGAATTCAACAACCATGCGTTCGGTGCCAGCAGAAACAAGTGACGCGGCAACTTTGACCAATGCCATGCCTTCTCGTGGGGTCGGCACTGGCACATCTTCGACTATGGTATTTCCGTTTTTTATGTTTTGGAGGAGTTGTTTCATTTTTGATCTATGTTTTCGGTTTGATTGTGAAGTATAACGCACATTATTAGAGCCTCAAGACGCTGCTCTCAAACGGCGGCTTGACCTTTTATTTTCAAAACCCAATCCACAATATTGTAATCCTTCACATAAAAAACCATATTCCCATCGTTTTCCTGGGTGCGCATGTCGAAGCGGTCTTTCAACTTGCTGATCATCTTGGAGAGTTGTTTATGTCCGTACGTGCGGGGGTCGAAACTTGGGTCCACTTGATAGAGCGCATTGCCGAAGTTTGCCAGAGACGCCCATCCATCCTGCTGCACCGCCATTTCAAAAGCCTGGCTTAAGACTGGCATGGGGTCAAGTTCCTCTTTATCGTCAACTTTGGTCTTCCTGGCTTTCTGCTGGTTAACGTTCTTTTGCTGAACCGCTTTCTTTTCAGCCGCAAGGTTTTCCGTGAACACAAAAACATCGCAGGCGTTGACAAAGGGCTTGGGTGTCTTCTTCTCGCCAATGCCCATCACGAAGATGCCAGTCTCGCGTATGCGGGTAGCCAAACGCGTATAGTCGCTGTCACTGGAGATCAGGCAGAATCCATCCACCACGCCAGAGTGCAGGATGTCCATCGCGTCAATGATCATGGCGCTGTCTGTCGCATTCTTGCCAATCGTGTAACGGAATTGTTGAATGGGTTGGAAGGCGTGGAAGTTAAGCGTATCTTTCCACGAATTCATGCTGGTGGTTGTCCAGTCCCCGTAAATGCGGCGGACAGTCACCTGGCCGTAGCGTCCAGCCTCCACCAGCATTTGGGAAAGCAAGCCTGCCTGAGCGTTATCACCATCGATCAGCATGGCGATCTTGTTGCGTGCAAGGGATTTTATCTGTTCATCTGCCATAAAGATATTATACCTTTCCGTTGAACCTTTCCGCGTTTTTTGGAATATGGAAAGATGGGCTAAAAAGCATCACCACAGAGAGCACGGAGTCCACTGAGATTTTTTAGAGTTTTTTCTCCGTGTTCTTTGTGGTCTCAGTGGTTAAATCTTTTGACTAAGCCCACGAGATTAATCACTCTTGGCGGGAACTACTCGATCGGTTTGACCACACCCAGATCTGGAGGTGCGCCGCCGAAGATGCCGATGTCAGTACAGGAAGGCTTATCCACGCGCAATAATAAAACTTCATTCGATGAAGCATCAACCTGGATCATGGTGTCCTGTTTGTAGGTTGAATCAACTGTCAGTTTGAGAGTTACCTGATATTGCACAGGCAGGTTGGTGACGCATACTTTTTTATCGGGATGTTCGCGGTCTTCATCTATGGCGCGGAGCAGGGCACAGGTGTTCGGCAGATCGACCATGCCAGTATTTTTTACGGTCACATACGCGTTTGTCACTTCGCCCATGCCGTGGAGAATGTCGATGCTTGTGTTGCAGCCGAGAATATCCACTGCAACAGATTGCACTGGTGTGGATGTCAATGTGGGCGTGAACGTGAAAGTGGGTGTTGGAGTTTCAGTGGGCGTGATCGGCGTACTTGTGAGCGTAGGCGAAGGAGTTTCAGTATTCGTGAGAGTAACAGGCACAATGACCGTCACCCCCGGACTGGCGGTCGCGGTGAAAGGCAAAGTGATTATGATCGGTGTGGCGGTAACAATACCTGGCGTCCGCGAGGGGGGAACAGTCCAAACTGGAAATGGTTGAGGCGCAACTCCCCAAGTGTCACATGCACTAAGAAAAAATATGAGAACCAATAGGATCAATATTTTTTTCATCAATTAATTATACTCCCGCCTTTTGGCCGACAATTAATTATTATTTACAGCTTTCAACTGCAACCCAAGTTTTACAGCCAATTGCATATTGGATGGCTCCGCCAGGATCTCGCCGTCAGGAAAAATAATGGTGGGGACGATGCGCTTGCCATTGTTCAAATTTTTTACAAAAGGGACGCCGTCCGGGTTTTCATCAATATCCACATTCGTGTATTGCACTTGATGTTCCACAAAAAAATTCTTGGCGCGCTTGCAGTCCGGGCACCAGTCAGTGCCATATACCGTAATAATGGATGGTCTTAAATTGAAAAGTTCTGTTTTCTGGGTCATGTTATTTTCCTCCGCGAAAATTAGATATCAATGGATTGGCGTTTTCGAATCGACTCGACCGCAGCAAACGTGGACCTGGTCACGCCGATGAGTTGCTCGTACGGAATTGGCGGCTCGCCTTCCTCGCGGATCGCACGCGCGAAAGCCTGAATCTCGTTTCTCCAGCCTTTATCTTGTGCATGGCTTTCCACTTTCTTTTTGCCATCTTTCACGGTGGTCAAAGAAACATAATCATCCAGCACCGCGATCATGCCTTCGCAGAATACTTCGAGTTTTTCCTTGGGGTGGGATTTGTCGCCATTGGCGAGATAATCCACGATGCCGATGGAGCCATCGGGGAAGGTGAAGGTCATGGAGACGTTGTCTTCGCGGTATTTGCCTTGATCGGGCAACGCGTACGCGGCCACGCTGACAGGGGGGGCGCCGACGAGGAAGCTGATCAAATCTATGAAATGACAAGCCTCGCCGATGATCCGTCCGCCGCCGAGGTTCGGGTCTTGCGTCCAGTGATTGAGGGGCAGGTAACCAGCGTTGATTTGATAGTGGGCGTGAAGCGGCTCATTGCGCGTAGCGAGTGACAAATGAAGTTGCTGTGCAAGCGGTGAGAATCTTCGATTAAAACCAACTGTGAGCAGCGATTGGCTGTTAGCTTTTAGCTGTTTGCTAATCGCTAAAAGCTGAGCGCTATTGATCGCCAGCGGTTTTTCCACAAATACATGTTTGCCAGCTTTCAAGGCTTTGACCACCAAATCCGCATGAGAGTCGTGGCGGGTGAGGATGGCAACTGTGTTGATCTTCGGGTCGTTGATGATTTCATCTTCGCTTGAAGTGGCGTATTGAAATCCGAATTTCTTTCCAGAATGCTGCGCGTGCAAACCACCTGAGGAAGCGATGCCGACCAACTCAAAGTCTTTGTTGTTTTTGATAACAGGGAGCAATGTGGCATTTGCGTATAGCCCTGCGCCGAGAACTCCCAATTTCACGAGAACGAGTGACGAGCGGCGAGTGAACATAGTCGGGAACTCAATCTTTTTGCTCGTTTACTTCGTTTCTTCTCACTGGCATAAGTCAAGCAACACGCCGAAGAAACGGCTTCTTTCTTCTTTCCCGTAATCACTTCATACGCCTGTGCGCCTTTTTCGATCGGGAAGCGGTGCGTGATGAGACTTTCGACCTTCAACTTTTGACTGGCCAATAGATCCACAACGGCTTGGAAGTTGCGGCCCTCTGTCCAGCGGATGTAGCCGATGGGGTAATCAATTCCATTCTCTTCGTAGTTCGAGTTGTAGCGGCCTGGGCCGTAGGAACGGGAGTTGATGAAGGCGATTTCTTTTTCGTAGTACATTTTGCGTGGAATGCTCAAGCCGACTGCGCCAGTGGCGACGACTTTGGCGCGGTCACGGGCGATGATGCCTGCAAGTTCGATGGGATCGTTGGAGGATGTGTCGGCGCAGATGATGACGATGTCGAATCCGTGGCTGGGGGCGCCGCCCTGAGCGTGTCGAAGGGTGAATGCCTGGGATGCTGACTCTGCCTGGGGACGGGTAACAGCTTCCAGTCCCAGAGAAGTGGCGAGCTTGATGCGCTTTGGGTCGAGGTCAATGCCGAGGACGTTGCATCCTGCCGCAGACGCCAGCTGAATTGTCAATAATCCCAAGAGACCCAAGCCAATAACTGCCACATTTTCACCAAGCTGAGGTTCCGCCAAACGAAAACCGTGCAGGGCAATTGCGCCGAGGGTGGTGAAGGCAGCGGATTCGAAATCCACATTTTTGGGGAGGGGAGTGAGCAGGTTGCGTGGCACGACGTTGTATTCGGCATGCGTGGCATACCCGCCGCCTGCGCACGCCACACGTTGACCGACCTTGAAGCCCTGCATATTTTTGCCAAGCGCAACGATCGTGCCAGCGGTTGAATAACCAAGCGCCATGGGCTGGTCGAGACGATTGAATACAGCCTGCACGGTTGGCATAACACCTTCGCGTTTGGCTTTATCCAGCGTCTGCTTGACAAGGTCAGGCCGTGAACGCGCCTTGCCAAGATAACCCTTTTCTGCGAACTCAACGACCATGCGTTCGGTTCCAGCAGAAACAAGCGACGCGGCAACTTTGACCAATGCCATGCCTTCACGTGGAGTCGGCACTGGCACATCTTCGACTATGGTATTTCCGTTTTTTATGTTTTGGAGGAGTTGTTTCATTTTTGATCTATGTTTTCGGTTTGATTGTGAAGTATAACGCACATTATTAGAGCCTCAAGACGCTGCTCTCAAACGGCGGCTTGACCTTTTATTTTCAAATCCCAATCCACAATATTGTAATCGAAGAGTAATACCGAATTCAGAACGTACTTGACGTAATTCGCACCTAGGAAAATTTACTTGTGGATTAACATTTTTGAAAGAAGAACTAAAAAATAACTGATTTGTAAAGATTAACTATTGATTTTGTATCTAGGTGTGTAATATAAAGATATTCTCCCAATTTGTCCGAGTAAATTTATTTGACCTATTGGAATCTTATAAATCAAAAGGAAAATTTATCATATGTTGTCTTCAAACAAAAAAGACGAAAAAGGCCAAGGACTTATCGAGTACGCGCTGATCCTGGTATTGGTCGCTATCGTGGTCATTGCCGCGTTGATGGTGCTCGGACCCATCATTGGCAACGTGTTCAGTAAGGTCAATGGCTCGCTGTCTGACGTTGCGGGAAGCAGTTTACCGCCAGGTGGTGGCTCAGATACTGTTTGCGGCGTGTATTCGGCGCAGGCTCAATGTGATACTCAGTATTTTATATGTACAGATCCAGCTCTTAGTTCCTATAGTTGTCAGTAAAGCCGTCCAGCGTTTCAGTTTCCCACAGCCGTCATCTTCGACGGCTTGTTTTATTAAATTACCCAATTCCAATTGCTGACATTGCAACCGAAAAGTAATATCGAATCCCGACAGACTTGGTATAATTCGCGCCTACGAGAATTTAGGAGTAATTATGAAATATCACATCTGGACCGAGGGATGCCAAATGAATGTAGCCGACTCACAGCGGGTTGGTTCCTCTTTGGAGCATCTTGGCTACATCCATACCGAAACCATCGAGGAAGCGGATGTTATTGTTTTAAACACCTGCGTCGTGCGCCAGTCTGCCGAAGATAAAGCCTACGGGCGCGTCACCTCGCTTGCGCCGCTGAAAAAGAAAAATCCCAACCTCATCATCAATTTGATGGGCTGCATGGTCGGCGTGCGCGGCGCGGAAAAATTGCGCGCGAAACTTCCCTTCGTGGATGTGTTCTCGCCGCCATCTGACCCTGGTCCGTTGATCTCGCATCTCACGCAAGGCGAAGTCCATTCACTTGAAAACGCGGAAACCGCGCGCCGTTTCCTGTTGATGGACAATGAGTTGATCCTCCCCGTTGCAGAGCGCGGAAAACTGGTCAGTGCGCATGTGCCGATCGTGTACGGCTGTTCACATGCCTGCACGTTCTGCATCATCCCATCCAAACGCGGCGGGGAACGCTCGCGTCCTGTGGGTGACATTGTGGCTGAAATCCGCTCGCTGGCGATGCAGGGCGTAAAAGAAGTGACCCTGCTCGGTCAGATCGTGGATCGCTATGGCAAGGATATTCCCGACGGTCCCAACCTTGCGGCGTTGCTGCGCCTCATCCATGAAATAGACGGCATCGAGCGCATCCGCTTCCTGACTTCGCATCCCAACTATTTTAGCGATGACCTCATTCAAACCATCGCCATCCTTCCGCGCGTCATGCCGCACATCGAACTTCCCATTCAAGCGGGCGATGATGAGGTGTTGGTCAATATGAAACGCGGATACACCCAGCAGGAATACCGCGACCTCGTGGCAAAGATCCGCTCTCAAATTCCTGATAGTTCCATCGCGACGGATATCATCGTCGGATTCCCTGGCGAGACAGAGGAACAGTTCATGGAAACCTACCGCGTCCTATCTGACCTGAAACTGGATGTGGCGCATCTGGCACGATACTCGCTGAGAGAGGGGACCCTCGCCACCCGCAACATGGAAGATAACGTCCCCGAAGAAGACAAGCTCCGCCGCCTGCACATGCTCGATGATCTGCAGGAGCAGATCGTGGCAGAGATCAATCAAAAATATCTTGGCGAAACTGTTGAAGTTTTGTTTGAAGATAAAGTTAAAACCCGCTGGCGTGGACGCACTCCCACGAACAAGATCGTCTTCGTTGAGACGGAAGAAAATCTGCGCGGAAAACTTCTGCCCGTCACAGTCACATGGACGGGGCCGTGGTCCATGCAGGCTGTGTTGAAGTAATCTCCATTGATTTCGATAATCAAGGTGACAGTCACTTATTAAAAGTGACTGTCACCTTTTTTCTATGGCATAATAACCCTATGAATCATTCAGCAGTAATTATCGGCGGCGGGCCTGCGGGACTAATGGCCGCGGAAGTATTAATTCAACATGGGGTGAAAGTGGATGTTTATGATTTCATGCCATCCTTGGGACGCAAGTTTTTGATGGCTGGCAGGGGCGGATTAAACCTCACGCACTCGGAACCGTTCGAACAATTTGTTTCCCGCTACGGAAGTCGGCGCGAGGAAATTGAACCGATGCTTAGGTCATTTGGTCCCGATGAAATACGTGAGTGGGCGGGTGGACTTGGGGTCGAAACTTTTGTTGGCACGTCGGGGCGTGTGTTTCCCAAAGAGATGAAATCCAGTCCGCTGTTGCGGGCGTGGTTGAAGCGCTTGGATGATGCGGGAGTTGATTTTCACCTAAGGCACAAATGGAATGGATTTATTAATTCTGCTCAAGGCGGCGTCCCCGCCGCCGAGGACGGCGGCTTGAGCGTTGGTTTTGAAACGCCTGAAGGCGAGAAAACTGTCCACGCGGATGCGGTGGTGCTGGCACTGGGCGGCGGCAGTTGGGCAAAACTCGGCTCGGATGGGGCATGGGTCAATTGGCTGAGTCAGGCTGGGGTTAAGGTGGAAGCGTTGAAGCCGTCCAACTGTGGATTTGACGTGGCATGGAGTCCGCATTTTCGCGAACGGTTTGAAGGTCAGCCGCTTAAGTCAGTGGTCTTATCGTTTGGGACATTTCGTCAGCGAGGTGAATTCATCGTGACGAAGGATGGTGTGCAGGGCAGTTTGGTGTACGCGGCCTCGGCATCCATCCGCGATGAGATCGAAGCCAAAGGCAAGGCGGTCATCATGCTCGACATGTCACCTGACAGGTCGCATGAATGGCTGGTTGAAAAATTATCGAAGCCGCGCGGCTCGCGCTCGATGGCAAGTCATCTTGAAAAGACGGTGGGCTTGAAAGGCGTGAAGGTGGGGTTGCTGCATGAGTTCATGCCGAAGGAAGATTTTGCAAACATGGAGCGGCTTGCTTCGTTTATCAAGCAAATGCCCATCCCGTTAATTGCGCCTCGTCCGTTGGATGAAGCCATCAGCAGTGCGGGCGGTGTGACGTTTGAGGCACTGGATGAAAATTTGATGATCCGCGATTTGCCAGGCATCTTTTGCGCAGGTGAAATGTTGGATTGGGAAGCGCCGACAGGCGGCTATTTGCTAACCGCATGTTTCGCCAGTGGACATGCGGCAGGGCTGGGAATGTTGAAGTGGCTGAATAAATAGGAAGAAAGGAAAATCATGGAAATCGGCGAAACAATTTATGTAACAACGCGTGAGGAATTCCGCGAGTGGCTGGAAAAAAATCACAAGACCTGCAAAGAGATCTGGTTGATCCAATATAAGAAATTTACCCAGAAACCATCCATCCCGTATGCCGAGGCAGTTGAAGAAGCTATTTGTTTTGGCTGGATCGACGGCTTCGAAAAAGGTATGGACGATCAACGCTTCGCCAAACGTTTCACGCCGCGCAGGCAAAAATCGCTGTGGACAGATACGAATATCGAGCGCGCGCGCAAAATGATCGAAGAAGGTAAAATGACCGAAGCAGGAAAGGCGACCTTGCCGAAAGGTATCTGATCAGAGCCCAACACAATACAAAGGAAGGTAGATAACTCATGGAAGACAGAATCAAAATACAGGAATTGATCGCTCATTTTGCCAACAGTTTCGACATGAAAGATTGGGGGGACTGGAATCCTGTTTCACTGAAACGTTCTACTCGGATTATTCCGATCTGCGCGGCACACCGCCCGAGAAGATTTCCGTGAAGGAATACGTAAGATTGCGTCGTGAATCATTGGAACCTTTGAAGATACAGCATTTGGTGAGCAATTACGAAATTCAATTCGTCGATTCTGCCACGGCTACCTGCCGCGCTTCGATGGTTGTCTGGCGAAAAACGGATAAGGAAGATTTCATTACACACTGCATTTATACCTTCCAATTGATTGCGCAAAATACAGATTGGAAGATCAGCGGAATTACGCAGAAGGTCTTGTGGAACGAGGGGACTTCCTCCATATATAAAGGCGCGAAGAATTAAGTTAAACTGAAGACTTCCGAGTTTTTCAAAAACTCGGAAGTCCAGCGGTTATTATGAATTGCCCTGAATGCGGTGCCCCTGAAATTTTATGCAAGCCGCGTTTCGATGAATTCCTCGTCCTGGAATTTACGGATGCAGGCTATGGCGTTGTCCATCATTTGACCGTTGCCGCGTACATGCTTCAGCACTCCAGCAAGTTGACCCGCGAAGGCTGGCTTCACATGCGCGGATTATTGCGGGAGTTCCTTGTGGAAAATAAGCCGCCTGCTTTTATCCGCAGGCAGAATAGGGATTTGGTGGATAGCGGCAAACGCAAATTTAAAATTGCATCCAAAGATGGTTTACCTGTTATCACCAAATCCACGTGGACAAAGACGATTTTGGATGTCCGTACGGGGAATGCGGAAGTTTATTGCGAGGATGTGACTGCGTGGGCGAAATCTGTGCTGGAAGAGGCGGAGCTAATTGCGATATGATATTCCCGACAGGCGCATAAAATGCCGTTGAGAGTTTTTTATGCGCTACAACCCATTTACCTATGAACCCATTTGCTGAATCAATGTTTGTCCTGTTTGCCATCCTGACCTTCGGCTCGTGGATCGGTCAATGGTCGTGGCGCGGCATCTCGCTGGGAACGGCGGGCGTGCTTTTTGCCGCGCTGATCTTTGGTCACTTTGGGTTTAGCGTGTCCAAGGAAGTGATGGATTTCGGGCTGATCTTGTTTGTCTATTCTGTCGGGTTGACAGCAGGCCCCAGTTTTTTTCGCACCTTTCGTCGGCGCGGGATGCAGTTCGTCATCCTGGCTTTGGTCATCGTCACCAGCGGAGCAATCCTCACGGCGCTGATCGCCTATCTGCTCAAACTATCGCCTGCGCTTGCCGCGGGACTTTACACTGGCGCGCTGACTTGTACGCCCGCGCTTGCGGCCGTGCTGGATAGCCTGCGCAGCATTTCCCCTGCCGATGCGGCGCTTGCTTCGGTTGGATACGGTGTCGCTTATCCATTCAGCATGATCAGCATGGTACTGCTGATTCAGTTTTTGCCGACCCTGCTCAAGCGTCCGATAAAGATCGAAGAGAAAAAATGGCTGGCAGAAAAAGCCATCGAAACGCCTGGGCTGGTCGCGCTCCAGTTCCGCATCACCAATCCCAACTGCGAGGGGCGCACCGTTGCGGAAGTCAATCCGCGGCGGCTGGCGCAGGTCAACCTCTCGCGCATTAAGCATGGCGAGCATGTCTTTGCCGCAACACCTGAATCCATCTTACACCTTGGCGATGTGGTGATGGCCGTCGGCGCGGCGGAGGAACTCGACAAAATGACCCTCCTGCTCGGTGAGCAAACTGACGAGCGCATGGATGTCAACGCCGAGGTCTTGAGCGTGGATGTGGAAGTGATGGATGCGTCGTTGACTGGCAAAACATTGGCGAACATGCGTGTTTGGGAGCAGTTCACGGTGGTCATCACCCGTATTCGCCGCCAGGGATTGGAGATCGCGCCGAACGGAAATGTGACGCTCGAAATGGGCGACGGCATCCGCGTGGTGGGTGAGAAGTCGGCGGTGGAGGCTTTTGCGCGCAGGGCGCAAGGCACGCCGCGCCGCGCAAGCGAAACCAGCATGACGGCGTATCTTGTCGGCTTGTTGATCGGTGTTTTTGTGGGATTGATCCCCGTCCCGCTCGGCGAAGGCGTGACTGTGAAACTGGGCATGGCGGGCGGAGTTTTTTTGACCAGTTTGCTGATCGGTCACTTTGGCAGGATCGGCCCGTTCCGACTCTACGTTCCGCCTGCCGCGAAAAATCTGACGCGTGAACTTGGCTTGATGCTTTTTCTGGCGGGCGCAGGCACAAATGCGGGCTCGCATCTTATGGATGTATTAAAAGATCAAGGCTGGATTTTGCTATTGGCAGGCGCAAGCATCACCCTGCTTTCCGCGCTGGCGGGACTGATCGTGATGATCAAGATTTTCAAGTTAAATCTCCTCTCCGCTATGGGCTCACTGACCGCTTCCATGACCAATCCGCCTGCACTGGCATCAGCCAACAGTCAGACCGAAACCGATCTTCCGTCGATTGCTTATGCCAGCACCTATCCTGTGGCGCTGATCTTCAAGATTTTACTGGCGCAGGCGCTGGTGGAAGTTTTGAGCAGGATTTTGTAATATAAAAGACGCTGGTCGGGAGACCAGCGTCAAACGTAAGTTGGGCAAAATGTTAAGCGCGGGACTCCTGATCCGCGCTAATTTTTATCCTTCCACGACCTCGAAATCGTGTGTGATCTCAACAGCATCGCGCAAGGTGGCGTAAACCGAGCAGTATTTCTCTTCGCTCAGCAGAATTGCCTTGCCGACCTTCTCAGGGTCAATGCCCTTACCAATGACCTGATAATGAATGTGGATCTTTCGAAAGCGCCAGGGTGGGTCTTCATCCTGAGTGGCATCTGCTGTGACTTTTAATTCGTGCAAGTCCTGTTTTTGTTTTCCAAGAATGCTGACGATGTCATACGAGGCGCATCCGATTAACGCCATGGGCAGCATGTCTGACGGGCTGACATTATTTTTCAGGATGATCTGATGATCTTTATTGTCCTTAAGGATAAACTCTTGTTCGGGATTCCAGTTGAGGTGTACGATTTTAGTTGTCATGTTTGCAGTATAGCATCAAATTACATATAGAAAATTATGGTACGATTTGCAACAGGAGCACACAACAAATATGTATCTAATTGCCGCACTTGTATTCGCTGCGCTGGAAGCGTTGGCTTTGTGGAAAAAATGGCCGCGTTTGGAATATCTCGCCAAACCCGCTGTGATGATTATCCTGTTTCTCTGGCTATGGACATCAACTGGGCTAAGCGGTGCCGCACTTTGGTTTGGGTTGGGAATCCTTTTGTCACTTACAGGCGATGTGCTGTTGATGATCTCACTTGATCGGTTATTTATGGCTGGGCTGGTTGTTTTTTTGCTGGCGCATGTGGCATATCTGATTGGATTTAATATTCCAGTCCCTGAGATTTCGGCGTGGGGATTTGTTTTAGCGATCATAGTGGGGCTTGGCGGAATGCGAATCACTCGCCGCATCCTTGCATCGCTCACTGCCAATGGACATGGCCGCATGCGGATACCGATCATTATTTACAGCGTGGTTATTTCGTTAATGTTGTTATCTGCAATGATGAAACTGACCGACCTCACATGGGATGCCAGCGCGGCGGTCCTGGTCAGCGTGGGTGCATTGCTGTTTTATATTTCAGATATTATTCTTGCATGGCATAAGTTCGTTTCCCCGATCCAACATGGACGCATCTACAATATCGGCGCTTATCATCTTGGTCAAATAATGTTGATCGCAGGTGTGGTCGCACAGTTTGGAAGTTAGTACACAAAAAAATTATAAAAGGAGAAATCATGACTCGCGATGAGGCTCTTGCTCTTGTACGTGAATTTGTAAAAAACGAAGGATTGGTCCGTCACATGTTATCGGTGGAAGCCGCTATGCGTTTTTACGCCGAAAAATTTGGCGAGGATATCGAAGCCTGGGGATTGCTCGGATTGCTCCATGATTTTGATTGGGAGATACATCCCACGCTCGAACAGCACCCGCAAGCTGGTTCGGCGATCCTCCGTCAGCGGGGTGTGAGCGAAGAGATTATCCAGGATATTCTTAGCCATGCAGATCATACAGGCGTCCCGCGCGATACCCTCCGCAGAAAAGCCCTTATCGCATGTGATGAAGTGACGGGATTAATTACTGCCGTGGCACTGGTGCGCCCCTCCCGCTCCTTGTTTGACCTTGAAGCAAGCTCTGTCAAAAAGAAATGGAAAGACAAAGCCTTCGCCGCAGGCACAGACCGCACTGAGATGGAACGCGCAGCCCAGGACTTTGGCGTGGATATTTGGGAGCATGTGGGTAACGTAATTCTCGCAATGCGCAAGATCGCGCCAGAGTTGGGATTGGTGGGGAATATTCAGTAGGTTTTATCCGCGCAAGAAAACGGGCAGCAGTTGTAAAGTCTGCTGCCCGTTTTTGATTGGAAAGAGTTTTGCAACTAATGGAAAGTAATCAATTCAGAGGTGATCCAAATTGAGGTTGTCTTGCTGGTGTCGGTCACACAAAGAACATCAGGAGTTTGGGCAGTTGAAGGCTCATTTCCATCCACCCATCCGTATCCCCAGTAGCACCCTGCCAAAACTTCCACAACTGGTTCGTCAAACTTCGCCAAATAGAAAGAGTATGTACCACATTCTTTAAATGAATTTTCCTGAGTCATCCCAAAAGAGAGGGTTACATTGCCGCTTGATTTGTTGACGAATTTTATTTTCACCTTATCACCTTCGGGTTTGATGGGTGGCGGTTCGTCACATGGATTTGTTGCCGAAGTATCTGGCAAGGTAGCGGCAGGCACAAGGGTTGGGAATGGAGTAAAAGTGGGAAGCGGTGTGAGTGTAATTGTGGGCAAGGGCGGGATTGGAGTTTCTGTGGCTGTCGGGATCGCTGCTTGTGTCAAAGTGAGCGCGATCCAAGCATCAGCAACAGCCGTGCCCTGGACATCCGCTGCGGATAGGGTGGGTTCGGGGGTGGGTCCGCAGGCAGACATAACAGCGACGATCAGTATTGAAAGGATGGTTAGATATTTCTTTTTCATTATTTTCTCCGTGATGCTATTTTTACCACAAAGGTCAAAATACAACTCCTACTTTTTCCAATTCAACATAATTAACCCAATCAGACAGATAAAAATCCCGGCAATATTAACCCACGAAATCTTATCTTTGAAAAAGAAGATTGCCACAGGGAGCAGAATCAGCGACGCAACTACATTGGTCAGCACCGCGGCGATGCCGAGCTGCCAGCCTGCACGATAGACAAGCAGGAAGCCAAATTCAATGCCAACGATGGCGACTGCAAGGCCGATGCTAGCCCAGTTGAGTTTCTTTAGTTCCGCTATAACACCATCTTTTACGGGGAAGAAAAAGAACGTGAACAGAGTGACTGTAAACGCGACAGCGTATGTCACTAAAAGGGATACCGAGAAATTTACATTTGACGGTGTGCTCTTGGCGACAAAATGGTAAAGCGCACTGGAGCAAATGGCAAGTGTGATGGAGAAGTAAAAGAGAAACATGGATTTATTTCTTGGTTGCATAAAAACAAACCACAAGTGGAGCGTAATTGCAGATACATCAACTGACTTTTGAAGTCCTATTCTGAACAGAAGATTTCATCAGTAGACTTGACGACTGAAGCCGATAATCCATTCATGGAGCGGATGCTTTGGCAAACCTGCTGTTGAACAAAAGGATCAGCCTTCTTCATGATGCGATTAATATCCTTCATGGCATCAATATCTCCTGCCTGAGCATAAGCCTGAAGGAATGGTATCCACTCGATCGGGTCGTTAGGAGCGAGATGTTTTTTCAGGGCTTTGTCGCCAAGATCCAATACCTGATCCCAGTCACCGCGCTGGCGGGCAAGATCGGCTTTTTCAAAGTAGTAACACCAATCTTGAGGAGGCTCAGGGCCGAAGACAATCTCAGGCGGAGTGTGTGATTCTGCATCCAACACAATATTGCTGGTGTCTGAATGAGGGGCAATGACCATGACACCGGTATCTTCGAATTGGGAGAGTAGTGGCGCATTTCCATCGATGACTTGAACGCATGAGCCTTGAGATGGCTGGGTAATGATCAGGATATTTTGATAATCGATTGTAGAACGAATCAGCCTGCGGTTGACAAAGTTGGGAGCTTCGTCTGAAATGATCTTGAGTATGGAATATTTGTTAAGGACGGCGGCTGAAATTTCAACATTAATTTTTTCTGTGCTTCTCGCCTCGGGATAATAGATCAGGCTGGCTGGGCCCCAGACGAAGTAATCCTCTTCGATCGAGGCGAGTGGGTAATTAGCTATAAGTGTCGTACCTGGTTTGAGTTGCGGCACACGCCAGGAGACCTGCCACCAAAACGATCTCGTCGATGCCGTGTTATTTGCAAGTCTGATCGCATTGGCTTGATGAGTGAACACCGCAATAGTTAGAAGAAGGGCAGTTAATGACCAGCGAACAAGTTTGGATGGGAGAAAATATAAAATGGATACAAAGATCAATGCGCTGCCCGCAGAACTGGCCAGGGCGTAACGACTGGTTCTGGGAAAATCCACACCACGATTGACAAGAATGACTGGCAATACTCCGGCGATCACGAAAATCACGCCAAACCACAAGACTTCCATACGCCAATCACGAGACTCTGCCGATTCCAATTTTTCCCCACTATCCAAACGGCGCATTACCCAAATCACCAACAGACTTATCGCAATAGCGCAGGCGACACCAATGAACAAGTCACGCAGACGTGAAATGTAACCGATCATTTGGGAAAACGGAATACCCCAGGCAAGAAACATCACATCGAGCGAATTTGTAGCCAGACCCAGCATCCACCGCACTCCGGTGGCCAACGGGAGTTCCTTGAATTGGTCAAACTGTGAACCAATATCGGTGGCACCCCGCTCGCTCTGGAAAAAAAAGACGCGCCACAACAAAAACCCTATTGGAATGATACTGCTTGGCAGCCAGAGTCGGACGCTGGTAAGGATTCTCTCCTTCCATGAAACCTGTTCACGATAAGCGAGCAGGTAAAAACTCGCGAAGCGTACGATCTCGAATCCGATGAAATATTCCACCAGACCAAGATACAGCCAACCCAGCAGGACAGAGGCCAGAAAAATAATAAATTTCCAGGCAGTATTTTGAACCATGGATGCTTTTATACCAAGCGCAATTGAGAGAATTGCAGCTGCGAGGCTCACCATCTGTGATTGATAGTCAATACCGTTGGCTTGGGAAAGAAAACCTGGGTAGATCAGGAATAACAGGGCAGCCAGGAATGTCGCACCGCGCGCTCGCGGCCAAAGCATTTGCAAGAGCCAGAGCAAACTCCACGCTGAAATCACCCGAAACGAATAGGCACTTAAATTGTAGTAAAGTGGATTGTCACCAAAAAGAGTGTAAGCGGGGATCATCACCAGAGCGCGCGCTGGGCGGTCGATGCTGAAGATGTCGACGAAGGACTGTGGCCCGTAGGCATTAGCTGAATACATCAAATACCAGTCATCGTTCGTGTATCCGATCTGCTTGATCCGTGGCAAATAAACCAATGCGGATATGGCCAACAGAAGCACGAATAACAAAAGGTTCTCATAATTTGCAAAAGATTTTTTTTTCATAAAGCCTCGTCAACTTCAAAGTTCAACCCGCATCCATGGACTTGTCTGCGGGCATCTTGAAGTCGCACAGGTTTAGTAGGGTAATTTTTCGAGCACGAACGGTGATTATACTGAATAATCCAAAGACTTTGGTAAAATTAAAATTGATTAAAAGCACGATATCGAATAACCTCCAATGTTGATTTGATTGGATATATTTCCGCACTATTTGTATCGCCCCATAGTTCACTGGATAGAGTACGTGTTCGACTTGATACGGACGCACTTTTTATTTTTATATGGATGAAAACCCGATCCAACTTATCCGACTCCTGCTAGCCCGTCTTGAAAGAATCTCCGCTGATTTAGT
Source organism: uncultured Chloroflexia bacterium (assembly GCA_963833175.1). GTDB lineage: Bacteria > Chloroflexota > Anaerolineae > Anaerolineales > Villigracilaceae > Villigracilis. The sequence continues at coordinate 61 of CAWHXC010000006.1, read as the reverse complement.
TTGGGCGCACCGCGCAAGCGGTATCCGCGGCTCATTGTTCAAGGTGCTGGAAAAACTCGAA
>CAWHXC010000005.1:0-87419 GCA_963833175.1 uncultured Chloroflexia bacterium | reverse complement strand
CGCTCATCTCCCGCCGCGATGTGATCATCGTGGCTTCGGTTTCGTGCATTTATGGTTTGGGCTCACCCGAAGAATTTGGCAAAGGGACGGTGACTCTCAAAGTGGGTGAGATCTATCGCCGCAATGCCTTGCTGCGCCAGTTGATCGAGAGTCAATATCAACGCAACGATATGGAATTGAAATCGGGTACCTTCCGCGTGCGCGGCGATACGCTGGAGATCATCCCTGCCTATGAAGACAAGCGCGGATACCGCATCACCTTTTTCGGCGATGAGGTTGAGCGCATCATGGAGTTCAACCGTGTCAGCGGTGAAATATACGAAGAGCCAGATGAAGTATCTATTTTCCCAGCCAAACAATTTTTGACCGCTACCGACCGTTTGAAGGAATTGATTGCCAATATCGAAGCGGAACTTGAAGAGCGTCTGAAATACTATAAAGACAACGGTAAGTTCCTTGAAGCCCAGCGTATTGAACAACGCACCCGCTACGATCTGGAAATGTTGAAGGAAGTTGGCTATTGCTCAGGCATTGAAAACTACTCACGCCAGCTTGATGGGCGGGCACCTGGCTCACACCCGTGGACAATGATCGACTTTCTGCCGAGTGATTATTTGCTGATTCTGGACGAGAGTCACATGACCGTGCCGCAGATCCGCGGTATGTATAACGGTGACCGCTCGCGCAAGGAAACGCTTGTGGAATACGGCTTCCGCTTGCCGTCTGCCATGGATAACCGTCCGCTTAAGTTTGATGAGTTTGAGCAGGTGATGGGTTCGACGATCTATACATCTGCTACTCCCGCCGCTTATGAGATGGAACACGCGGATCAGGTCGTTGAGCAGATCATCCGCCCGACGGGATTGGTGGACCCCGAGGTGGATGTTCGTCCCACCAAAGGCCAGGTGGATGATCTGGTCGGAGAGATCAGCAAACGGGTAGAGAGAGGCGAGCGCACCCTGGTCACCACTCTCACGAAGCGTATGTCAGAAGATCTGACCAAGTATCTGAAAGAGCTGGGAGTCAAAGTTCAATATTTGCATTCGGAAGTGGAAACGCTGGAGCGAATCGCCATTTTGCGTGACCTGCGTCTGGGGACATTTGATGTGCTGGTTGGGATCAATCTCTTGCGTGAAGGTTTGGATCTACCCGAAGTTTCCCTGGTCGCGATTTTGGATGCGGACAAGGAAGGCTTCCTGCGCTCGGACACGGCATTGATCCAGACGATTGGACGCGCCGCGCGTAATGTGAACGGACGCGTGATCATGTACGCCGACCGCGTGACTGATTCGATGAAGCGCGCGTTGGATGAAACCAATCGCCGTCGTGCCAAACAAGTGAAATTTAACGAAGAGAATGGCATTATGCCGATCAGCATTCACAAGGAGATCCACGAGCTGACCGAAATGATGAGCGCCAAAGCGATAGGCGAGGCCAAGGCGCAATATAAGACAGCGGCTGACGGACTGCCGCACGGCGAACTGCGCAAGATCATTGACGAAGTGGAAAAGCACATGAAGGAAGCCGCGAAGAATTTTGAGTTCGAGCGTGCCGCCGCACTCCGTGACGAGTTGTATGACTTGAAGAACCTGCTGGCTGAAGATGAAAGCTTGAAGCCGTGGGAACGCATCAAGTTGATGACGGGGGAAGAGGATTAATAGGCGATGTAAACAAGAACTCCGAGATTTTCAAAGTCTCGGAGTTCTTTGTTATTCGTCCTCGTCGTCTTTCTCTGGCTGGACATCATCAAAGGGTGTGATAAGTTTTAGCGCCTGCTCAGCCTGTTCTTTGGGAACGAAGATCTGGACGAGCGCATGAGGAACTACAAAAGTCGAATGTGAGACAGATTCCTCGACCAGTTCCACGTCAATTCCCTCGGCTTGCAAAAAGCTTTCGATGACTTCGGCTTCGGCACGGCTATTGGCTTCGCCAATTTTTTGATATTTCATTTCGTCCATTTTTAGGGTCTCCTGCCTATAGTATAAAACAATTCGCTTATTTTCTTTCCCCAATCTTGCCTTTTTCTTCACACAATCTTTACATTGCGGAAGTATCCTTTGAACATCGGAAGGGCAAATTCTTGGCCCGTCCGCCAAATAAAAAGGAGATTATAAAAATGAAAAAGACAATTTTGATCGTTGGTTTAGTAGTATTGGCGCTGGGAGTGCTTGGTGTGGGTGCAGTGTTCGCACAGGGTGTCACACCTCCTGTTCAACGTGGCGGGATGATGCAGAATGGCGGCTATGGTCCGATGCATGATTATGTTGAAGAGGCGCTGGCTGCCAAACTTGGCATCACTGAAGAAGCTGTCGAAGACGCACTTGCTTCTGGCAAGACCATGTATCAGATCGCGTTGGACAACGGCGTGAAAGAAGCGGATGTCGCAGCACTTTTGACCGAAGTCCACACCGCTGCGTTTGACAAAGCCGTAGCTGACGGTGTCGTCACCCGCGAACAGGCAGATTTCATGCTTCAGCGCATGGCCGCCAATGGCTTCAATTCTGGCAATTGCCCGATGCAGAATGGACAAGGCGGACAGTATGGTCGCCGCGGCAATGGCCAGGGAATGATGAATGGTCAAGGCATGATGGGCGGCGGACGCTGGCAGAACCAACAGCTTCCAACAGTGCAACAATAATTTGTGTTCAAAAAAGGCGGTCACCTTGCATGGTGACCGCCTTTTTTATACATTTGCATGTTCGTGGTGATGTTCGCTGATATTACAGAAAAGTATATTTCCATTACATGTACATCCCTCACATTCCAGTTGCAGGGTCGCATGGCGGATATTGTATTTATGGGCTAGTATTTCGTTCAGGTCACGTTGGATCGATGCTCCTGCGCTGACATGGATATCGTCAGTGACGATATGGGCGGAGAGCGCTCGCAGGCTCTCGTTGATGCTCCACACATGCAGGTCGTGGACTCCTTGCACGCCGTTCACTTTCAGAAGGTCAGTCACCATTGAGCCCATGTCAATGCTTTCCGGGGTGCTTTCCAGCAGGATATGAATGGATTGACGCAGAATGCCCCATGCGTTCCACAAGATGAATGCGCCGATCAACACGCTGATAAACGGATCAAGCCAGTTCCAGTTTGTGAATGCGATGATGATTCCTGCAATGACCGCGCCAAGCGTGGATAGCACATCGCCCATTAAATGTAAAAATGTGCTGCGCAGGTTCAGGTCGTTTTCGCTTCCGCTTTTGACCAGCCAGGCTGTGCCGAGGTTGATGAAAAATGCCAAAGCGCCGACTCCGATCAGGATCGCCGAATCAACTTCAGGCGGGGAGAGGAAGCGTTTCCAGGCTTCGTAAAATATCCCCAACGCGATCAAAACGAGGGTCGTCGAATTCACCAACGCGACCAAAATTCCCGCACGATGATAGCCGAAAGTCTTGCCTGCATGAGCGGGCTGTGTGGCAAGTTTTACCGCATACCAACTCAAGCCAAGCGCAATGACATCGGTAAAATTATGTGCTGCGTCGGTGAGCAATGCGAGGCTGTTGCCGAAGATTCCTGCGGCGATTTCAACGATGACAAATGCGGCGGTTATTCCCAGTGAAAGTGCAAGACGCTTTCTGGTTTGGCTGGCGAAATCGCCGATATTGGAGTGAGTGTGAGGGTGATTCTGCATTATTTATCCGTGTTCAACGTGATCAAGCCCCATGCTGTATAGCTTTAGAACGTGGTCGTCTTCAAGTGTATAAAAGACTTGCCGTCCTTCCTTGCGCGTGCGGACGATGTGCATTTGACGCAATCCGCGCAATTGATGAGATACGGCAGACTCGGTCATTTTGAGTCCATCAGCCAGGGCGCTGACGCTCATCTCGCCTTCAATGAGCAGGGAGATGATCCGCACGCGGCTGGCGTCGCTGAGGGCGCTGAAGAGTTCAGCAAGTTGAATGGCTTTGAGTTCGGTGAGTTTCATAATATATGAATAATTGAGCAAGTATTCATATATTACCGCGAAAGAAAAAGGTTGTCAAGTTGGGAGAGAAAGTGACAGTCACCTCCAAGGTGACTGTCACTTTTCAAACTATACCCAACCAAAAAACCTGGCAATACTTGCCGTTATAAACGTGACTGTAAATGCCAGGCCCAACGTCATTACCACGCTCAAGGTTGCCCATTTATAACTTTTGGTTTCCTTGTAAATTGTCATGACAGTTGTGGCACATGGATTATGCAGCAGCGCAAACAACATCAAGTTGACCGCCGTGAGCATTGTCCAGCCGTGGCCGTAGACGAGCATGGCATACATGGCGTTATTGTTCGTCGGCCCGCTGACCATCGTGCTTGTGCCCATATACACCATCATCATGGTTGGGACAACGATCTCATTTGCGGGGATGGCAATAATGTAAGACAAAATAATGACGCCATCCAGTCCGAACAATAACCCAAATGGATTTAGCCAATTTGCAATTGCCTGCGCAAGGCTTATGTTGTCAGCGCCAACGTGAATATTTGCGAGGACCCAAATAAGCGCGCCTGCGGGAGCGGCGGTTTGCATGGCGCGCCACAATACGAAGATGGTGCGGTCAATGACGGATGTATACAAAATTCGGCTGATATTGGGTCTGCGGTAGGGAGGCAGTTCCAATGTGAATGCAGATGCTTCGCCCTTCAAAACCGTTCTGGATAATATCCACGAGGCGGCGAATGTGACTGCCACGCCGATCAATACCACGCCGACAACTGTCCCAGCGGCGATGAAGGAGGTCAACGCTGGGGAGAAGGACGCCGCCACGAAAACAGTCGCAAGCATGATCAAAGTCGGGAAGCGCCCGTTGCATGGGACAAAGTTATTCGTCAGGATGGCGATCAATCGTTCGCGCGGAGAGTTGATCACGCGAGTAGAGATCACGCCTGCCGCATTACACCCGAATCCCATTGCCATGGTCAGCGATTGTTTTCCGTGCGAGCCTGTCTTCTTGAACATCCAATCGAGGTTGAACGCCACGCGCGGCAGATAACCGAGGTCTTCCAAGATAGTGAAGGCAGGGAAGAAGATCATCATCGGCGGCAGCATCACACTCACAACCCATGCCAGACCGAGATACACGCCGTCCCAAATGAACCCCGTGATCCACCACGGCATGCCAATTTGAACGAAAAGTTCGCGACCAAAAGTCCCGATAGCAAACAAGACGGTCGCAATCCAGGCTGATACGACGTTTGCACCCGTAACTGTCAGCCAGATGATAAAGCCAAGCAATGCCAGCATGATGGGCAAGCCTGCAATAGGCGATGTGACGAGTTTATCTATTTTTTGATCAAAATCATATTTTTTATCGGTGGCAACTTTTACAGCTCGCTTCGCGATATTCTCTGCTTCTGTGTAAAGTGATTTCACGATCTCATCGCGAAACCCTGTGGAAAGACCATTTCGTAATGATTCTGCTTTTGCTAAAATTTCATTTGCTTCCATGTTTACCTTCTCTCTAAATATCTAATTCCAAACTCACTGCCTGCCCTCAACCGACATCTTCGCGCTGAACTGCACATCTGCGCGTTGCTGGCGTGAGACAATGTCACCCAGTTCACCAGTTGAAAGGGCTTTCTGCACGCGCGCATCGCCATCCAATAAACGGATCGCAAGCCAGCGCGCGTTTGGAATTCCAGGCGCCATTTGTTCGATCATCGGCACAAGCTCGTTGACGGCTTTTTGGAATTCAGGGGTGCCGCCCACGCGTAAAGGTTTGGTGATTATTTTGCCTTCGATCACATCTGCAACTGCGCCCAATAAAGTATGAATTCCTTCCCCAGCGCGCGCAGTGATCGCAATGGCTGGCACGCCAAGGTCGCGGCTCAATGAGCGTGCGTCCACTTCCAGTCCTTTTCGTTTTGCTTCATCCATTAAATTGATCGCAACCACAACATTCTCGGTAATTTCCATGACTTGCAGAACAAGATTTAAATTTCTTTCCAATGAAGTCGCGTCGGTCACAACGATCGTGCAGCTTGGCTGTCCGAATAAAATAAAATCACGCGCCACTTCTTCATCCTGCGAAGCTGAAAGCAGTGAATACGTGCCAGGCAGGTCAACTAATTTGTAGCGTATCTTGTTGAATTCAAATCCGCCTTCGGCGCGCGTTACGGTCTTGCCAGGCCAATTGCCTGTGTGTTGTTTTAACCCAGTTAACGTATTGAACAATGTTGATTTTCCTGTATTGGGATTTCCAGCCAAAGCAATTACGCGGTCAAAATCTCCAACTTTGATTCCCATCTGCTCCAACTGCGTGAAAGCAGGGCAGGTTTCACAATGTTCGGTGGGGAGTACGGTTTTAGTGTTTGTCATTTTTTTTCTCCATATCTCATATGTCATTGCGAGGCGTTGATTTTCCGCCGAAGCAATCTCATGTTAAGAGGAGATTGCTTCGCAAAGTACACTCGCAATGACATGAAATCTAAATCGGTTTCACCCAAATCTGCGCCGCTTGATCTTTTCGCAGCGCGATCAACGTGCCTCGCACACGATACGCGCGCGGGTCACCGAAAAAGTTTTGCAGTTCAGGGTAGATCGTTGTACCGGGCGTAAGTCCCAAGTCTAAAAATCGTCTGCGTGTAAAACCTTGCACAGCTTCATCCAACACCACGATCTCGGCGCGCTGGTTATAAGTCAACTCTGCCAGAGAGATCGAGCTTGCTCTTGCAACTTCACTTTCGGGCAGCGCAGCCACGCTGACATTCGCCGCCACCGCAGGCGCAAGCCGATATTCAGTCTCTCCATCGGTCAATAAATATCTTTGCGGGTTATGATCCAAAATGCGGATGGTTTGTCCCAGGCGGAGACCTGCCGCCAGGATCTGTTCAAACGCTAAAGCAGGTTCATCCTCAAGGTGTACGATCCGCATCGGACCCTCAGCCTGCCACGCCGTCAGCGGCATTCCCTCCGCCTTGAGCAGAATCCCATCACGGGTAGGGATCGGATCGCCATGTGGATCACGTGTCGGGTAGCCGAGAGCCGCATCCAGATCATCAAGTTCAGCTTCTGTGAGCGTGTGCTCGCGGCGTTGAGCCTCGCCATGGACTTGTTCCAAAGGCATGCGCGCTTCATCTGTGAGATAACGTTCCCATAAACGATGCGCGCGGACAACATGCAATGCCCAGCGTTCGCCTTTTGTGGTGAGATGCAACTCCGCGCCGCGTGATTCGAGCAGGTCTTGTGTTTCCATGTTTTCGATCAAACGCATTACAGTGCCGCGCCGCATGTCCAACGTTCCAGCCAGTGATTTGGATGAGGCGTATCGTCCCTGTTGTTCGCGGTCGATCAGGTGCTTGAGCGCATCTTCCACTTGTTCGCGTTCCAGCGCAATGCGATAGGTCTTATAGATTGCGAGTAATCCAATGCGTGGGAGAAAGGTTATTACGAGCAATGCGATTCCTGCCATGATCCAAAGTGTTATGTTCATATTTATCCATTTCCTAATTTTGGAAAAAATCGACCTGTGCGTTTCATGTATTCTCGATATTCATCGCCAAATTTCTCGATGAGATTGGCTTCTTCCTTCGGCGTGCGGATCGCCATTCCAATGAATGCTAACACACCTAGCGCGGCGATGAACCAGTTATCTGCCATCATCCCAAATGCAATGAACATGGATGAGCCAACTGTGTAAAGCGGGTGGCGCACCCAGCGATATGGTCCGCTGGTGACGAGTTGATGCTGCTGACGTGTGGCGCTGGTGGGGGTGATGCCGCTGCCGATGCTGCTAAATAGCCAATAAATCCCAAGCACGCAAAAGATTCCAAGTCCAACTCCCAGCCAGCGGATCGAGTTTGGCAGGCCAATTTTTGACCATGCCATCCAGTTTGGGTTGATCAAATACACAAGCGGGGTCAGCCAAAGGATCAGCCCGCCGATCTTGATGGCGGTCATCATTACTGAGCCGTCCACTTTGCGGGAGATCTTTTCTCCAGTATCTTTATCTGCCTTGCGGCGATAGTAGCTTGAGATGCCTATGCCCGTGAAAAAGATAAGGGCGGCTAGTATTCTAAAAATATTTTCGTTCATGGTTTGTTTCCTTTTTTCAGATAAACGTTGGCGGTTGAGTAGCCTGAGGCGATAGCCGAAGGCGTATCGAAACCACCAGGTTTTATATTAACTTCGGGAATATTCTTCCCGTTTTTTTCATGTACTCACGATATTGATCGCCGAAGTATTCCATCATTAATGATTCTTCAAAACCGATCCGTGAGATGATTTCCAAAATTGTCATCCCTGCCCAACATAGCCCGATCAACCAGTTGGATGAGATAAGAAGGGTGGAGCCGAGAATGAGCAGAAAAGCAGTATAGATGGGGTGCCTGATGAAACGATACGGCCCGCTTGTGATGAGGGTCTGTTCTTTCATCATGCGGGGTGTGTCGCTCCAACTGTTGGCGAGGGTCACTTGTGCCCATTGAAGCAGGATAAACCCTAAAATTGCAATGCCAACTCCAGTCCAGCGTAACCATGTGGGCAATGACAAATTGCCAAACGCGAGCCAGCTGGGATTGATGACATACAAGACCATTGAAATAAACCCAGCTATGCCAAACATACCCGCCAGCTTTGAAATAATCCCTTCTTCGCGCTGTTTGACCGTGGCATCTTCGGGTTTGCTATGATATTTAACATAGTATCCGCGATGGGCGGCAAAAGCAATAATAAGCAGCGGCAAAATAATTCTAAAGATAGTTTGAGTTTCCATTTTTTTCTCTGTTATTTATCCACAAATACCTGAGTTGTGACGGCTGTTCCTAAAACGACATTTGATGTTTGACCTTCGACTTCCAAGGTGAGATTGCCATCGAACTCGGAATAATTTTTAACTACGATCTTCGCTTCGGGGACCACGCCGATCTTTCGCAGGTGGCGGAGCAATGCCGGGTCGTCGTCTGATACCCTTCGGACGGTGGCAGTTTCATCGGTCCGCAAGGATGCGAGCGGACAGGATATGTCGGCTGGCATGACCAAATCCACAGTAGGGATTAACTCGCCGTGCGGGTCGCGAGTTGGGTGTCCCAGGGCTTCTGCCATGCGGGCCTCGAAATCCTCTGAGATCACATGCTCAAGTTTGTCGGCCTCGTGATGGACTTCATCCCATGAATAACCGAGTGTATTGACGAGGAAAGTTTCGAGCAGGCGATGATGACGGATCACTTCAAGCGCAACTTTCTCGCCATTTTTTGTGAGCGTAACACCTTGATGCTTTTTGTAAACGACAAGCGGCGGTTGGGCGCTGGCAAGTTTTTGCAGCATTCCAGTCACCGATGCGGGCGCCACATTAAGCCGCGCCGCGAGATCGTTGGTGCTGGCGGGCGCGCCATTTTCGGTGAGTTCATAAATTCGTTTGAGATAATCCTGAATCGATTGGGTAATAACTTCTGACATGAGATTTCCTTTATGCGTTCCAGAGAGTAGAAGTTGTACACAGGAAAAAAACAAAATAAGCAATATTGAAGCCTGCGCCTTCTGTTGCATCGCGGATAAATTGCGGAAGGATGCGTTTGATCAACAGCCATGCAATGGTCATTGTGACTGGATTGATCGCTGCCATCCATATTGGAAATTGAGTGTTTCCCATGCCGACCATCACCGAAAACAAAATGGACGCAATGATGATGAAGATGAGAAGGGGTGCGTATGTGAGCATCAATACTTTGCGGTGGCGTTTGATCATGTCTGCGATGACAACTTGAGAAAATTCATCGACCATGTTCAATGCCCGAACGTATTCGCCCATGTAATAAAACGTCCCATGTACGAATGCGCCAATTACAGAAGCAATTCCAAACAAGAGGGCTGCTGTTAATACGAGTGCTTCATTTGCGCCCGCAAGCCCTTGATAGACCTGCCAGAATCCCGCCAATACCAAAGGCGTGGCAAAGACGCCGAGTAATGCGCCCCAGATCATACGGTTGGGTGAAAGCGCCACCATCTTTTCTGCATCGGAGAGAAGTTTGGTGAACGGTTTTAATTTGGGATAGTCATCGATAGAAACTTTACTGGCTAGAAGGAGTACATCACCAATGGCGTAGAGCATTGCGCCTATGATGGCTAGTATGCCAGTAATGCGAAGGGGAAAAGTTAGGCTCTCCATATTCGTCTCGTTATTTGATCAAAAGCCCTGTAACCCAAAGCATCAACATGCCAGTCATCACTCCGCTAAAAATTGTCATCGGCATGGACTCGCGGGCGGTATCTTTTTGAATCAGTTTGGTGATTTCATAGATCACTTCGAAAATTGCTCCTGCGCCGATTCCAAGAAAGAGCACCGCCAGAAACGGCGAGGATGTGTAGCCACCGATCCATGCGCCAAGGATTGCAGGTGCGCCACCGATAAAGCCCATGAGGGCGAGTCTGCCAATGCCTGGCTTATCACGCAGAACAGGCGCAATGATGCCAAGTCCTTCGGTGATATTTTGGATAATAAAACCGACGACCAGGAATGTGCCGAGAGCAATTTCACCAACACTGTAGGCTGCGCCGATGGCAAGCCCTTCGCCGAGGTTGTGGAATCCGATCCCAACTGCGATCATGAATGCGACAGCAAGTCTATGATCGGAATCAGTGCCAGCGACCTGTGTTTGTCGTTTTGTAATGGCGTCCAGCAGCAGGAATGTCCCAACCGCGCCAATGCCAATTAAGCCAATACCCTGGAATGCAGAAGGTACTTTGTTTGCAATTTCAAATGCTTCAGCTAGGGTATCCAAACCAAGGAATACAAGCAGCCCAGCTGTTGCAGCCATGAGGAAGGTCATTGCGCGGCGTCCAAGTTGGCGTAAAACGGGGAACCAGAAGATGCCGAGGAAGACGGGGATCACTCCCACGTATATGCCGATCAATGTGAACGCCCAAAATGTACTGCTCGAAGGCTGTGGAGTTTCAAACGCAACTGGGATATCTACATTGAACGGAATGGCATTGTCCGTGAATATCGTAATTGCATACGCTTCGCCGCGAGACCAGGGATAGTCAAAATGGATCACAGCACGCCCAAGCCTTTGGATGCTCGCACTCGGCTCCACGTGAAAAGGCATCACTGCTGAGTTGATGATGATGTTTGCGATGGTGATCTCTTGCGGTCCTGTGTTGCGGACGTAGAGATCGATGCCGCCTCGTTTGAGGACATAACGCTCCACATCCAAGCCTTCAACGGGTGCGGCGCTGCTGAGACTTAATCCGCCGCCTGTGGAGAGGAAGAGCGCGATCACTCCAGCGAGGAGAATGACCGGGACCAGGAGCATGATGAGGCTTTTGAAAGTGAAGCGGGATGTTTTAGTCGTATTTTCAGTCATGTTGCACCTATAAATTATTCCATCACTTCGATCATGCCGTTCCAGCCGAGTTCAGCGAACTCTGTCACATGGGCATGGAACATATACATACCAGGATATTTGTAACTGAATTCCAGAATACCGCGCTGCGCCTGTCCCTGAATAACGGTGTCGGTAAATTCAGAGGGGGTGAGGCTTGTGCCAGTGGGGTAGTAGTGAAAAAAACTCGCGTGCAAATGAAACGAGTTGATTAGATCGAACTCAAGAATATTCACAAGATAAACGCGGACCGTTTCACCGACCTTGATCTGAATGGGGTGGTTTTGATAATGAAAAGGAATCGCATTGACCGCGTAAAAATCGTTTGCATCGTCGAAGTCAATATCGAAGCCGCTCATCACCATCACCATTTCGTGGTCAACTGCGGGACGACCCGCTTTCGGGTCAATGATGAACGCGCCGTAAAGTCCCTTTGCAATGTGACGCGCCAAAGGGAAGATGTGGCAGTGGTAGAGGTGAAGTCCGAATGGTTCTGCGTCGAACTCATAAACAAATGTTTCGCCAGGTTGAACATTGCCGCCTGCGCCTGTTCCTGGAACGCCGTCCATTGCGCCTGTGTGGAAGCCATGAAAATGCATGGTATGTGGGTGGTCGCTTCCATTCTGGAATGTAATGCGGATATGGTCGCCCTCGGTGCAGCGCAGTGTTGGACCTGGGATGCGCCCGTTATACGTCCATGCGGCAAACTTAATGCCGGGCACGATCTCAATATCTTTATTGAGCGCTATGATCTTGTATTCGCGCAGGGTTCTGCCATCAGGCATTGTGGATACTTCACCGTAATCAAAGTCGGTCAAAATATCTGTGGGATTAAAACCGTTTGCTTCATGATCTACTTCGCCTACTGTTCCAGGTAGAACGGCATCACCGTGCTGCATTGGGGTAGAGACGTGGCTGGTATGTGAATGCGGACTCTCTTTTTGATTTTGATTTAACGCCACAGCACCTGCTGTACCAAAAATTGCCAATCCGCCTACTTTAAGAAAATCTCGTCGGGATATGGATTTCATTCTAGCTCCTAAATGTAAACCAATAAAATTTAGTCTTACCTAAATTTTATTTTAATTCATATCTTAGTTTTGTCAAGAAATTGGTACTTGACTTTTGATGTTGAAATCTGTAAAATATGTTTGTTAGTCCAGTGAATTTACAAAGTATTGACTGATAATGAGCTTGATAAATTTTTGCGTGTAGACACCATTGTTGAAGATATTGTTCTCAAGGATTTGTTATGCAAAGACGATTTGTCAACAAGCCAGGCAGCACAATTGCGGAACGGGAGTTTGGAAATGGCTAAAATCTACTACATCGGTGACTGGGCAGTCCAACTTGGCCCCGTCTATGCAGAGACTTCGTTTAATCATGCTCCCAAAGGGCTGGATCTGATCAACTACGGCAAGTGGCTGGTATCGGCTGTTCAATCCAGCGGGCGGCACGAGATCGTGAGTGTCCCAACATGGGATTTTTACAATATGCCCCCTGGTGAGTATGAAAAGGTTCTTGAGGAATACGATATTATCGTTTTCTCTGATGTAGAGGCGAAGAACTTTCAACTCCATCCCCAATTTTTCAACCGACATTTGTTTGGGACAAAAATCCTGACATTTCCCGACCGCATCCGACTCACTGTTGAAGCCATTCATGCAGGCACAAACGTGATGTTTTTGGGCGGTTGGTTAAGTTTTAACGGTGAAATGGGCAAGGGCGGCTGGGGGCGGACGCAGTTGCGGGATGTACTTCCATGTGAATGTTTGGAGGTTGAAGATCTGCGGGAGAGTACGGAGGGTTTTGTTGCAGAAGGAGCGATTCCAGAGCATCCCATACTCAACGGGATTGATTTGTCGAGTATGCCTCCTGTCCTTGGCTTCAATATTGTCAAACCGCGCCCCGGTTGTGATGTGGTGGCTCGCTGGAAAGGAGAAGGGTCACCGGCCATCTCGGTTGGTCAATTTGGGAAGGGGCGGGTGCTTGCATATACATCCGATCCCGCTCCGCACTGGGGATGCAATTTTGTCTTCTGGGATATGTACGCAAAACTGTGGACGAATGCATGTGATTGGCTTGTTTCAGGTTGATTGAAGAATACATCCAATAGGCGATATTATGAATCTTGAAATTTGTGTTGATAATTACGAATTGTTTTCCACTGCGCTCAAGAATGGAGCAGACCGTATTGAATTATGTTCCAGTCTGAGAGAAGGCGGGTTGACGCCATCGTATGCATTTATGGAAGCGGCCTTGAAGGTCAGTCAGCCTGTCTTTATGATGATCAGGCCGCGCAGTTGTGACTTCCTGTACACCGACCACGAAATCGAAATCATGCATCGAGACATCCATGCCGCCAAAAAACTTGGCGCGCCAGGTGTTGTTTTTGGCGTACTGACCGCAGACGGGAAAATTAATTCGCCAGTCATGAAATCGTTGGTCAAGGAAGCCTCTGGCATGGACGTTACCTGTCATCGGGCATTTGATCAAGTTCGGGATGTTTTTGAAGCCCTTGATTTACTCATCGAACTGGGAGTAAAAAGAATACTAACTTCAGGTCAGGCAGAAAACCCCTATGATGGGGTGGATATGCTTCAAAAGATCGTGTCGCATGCCCAAAAACGCATCTTGATCATGGCGGCTGGCGTAACACCAGCCACCGTAAAAGAAATTGTGATCAAAGCCGGAGTTGACGAGGTCCACTCTGCCGCGTCCATGCCTCGTAAAAGCAACATGTCATACGTGAAATCGGATGCCCAAATGGGGCATGGTGAAGATTTTTCCATGAATGTTGTTAATGGCGAGCTTGTAAGAGAAATAAAAATAAAGATGGCAGGCATTTGATTTGTTGGATTTTCCGATCACCATGTCAACAAAAAAAGCCACCCACCAACTTACCAAGCAACATAATCGCGACCTGATTTTGAGGACGATCTTTTCTCGTGATTCGATCAGCCGTGCTGAAACGGCGCGCGTGACTCATCTCACGCGCACAACGGTTTCAGAGGTAGTCAATGGTTTACTCGCCGAAGGTTTGGTGGAAGAGGTTGGGCGCGGAGAATCAATTGGCGGGAAATCGCCGATCTTATTAAGCATCGTGGCTGACTCGCGCTATTTGATCGGATTGAATCTTGCCCAGGATAAATTTACCGGGGCAGTTGTCAATTTGCGGGGGGAGATCAAGGAACTCGTGGAAATACCTGTCCATGATGACAATGGAGAGAATGCGCTTCAACTTGTATATAAAATCCTCGACCAACTTACCCGCAAAAAACTAAAGCCAATTGTCGGCATTGGCGTTGGTACGCCAGGCCTTGTCAATACGCGTGAAGGTGTTGTGATTAATGCGGTGAATTTGAAATGGCAGGACCTTCCGCTTAGCCAGTTACTTAATAAAAAATACAAACTTCCTGTCCTGGTTGTTAATGACAGTCAGGCTGCAGCGATCGGTGAATATGTGTATGGCAGTGACCATACACCCGATGAGAACCTGATCGTCGTTAACGTTATCCATGGCATTGGCGCAGGCATTTTGATCAATGGCCGTTTATTCCAGGGTGATGGTGGCGGCGCGGGGGAAATCGGCCACGTGGTTGTGCAGGAGAATGGCGAACTTTGCCGATGCGGACAGCGTGGTTGTTTGGAAACCCTCGCCAGCGCACGGGCGGTCGTTCAGCAAATGAATATGGGCTCGCTTGAAGAAGTCTTTTTAGCTTTTCAGGAGGGTAACTCAAAAGCAAAAACTGTGATCGGAAAAGCAGGCTTTTATCTCGGCTCGTCTCTTTCGAATTTAATTGGCACGCTCAATATTCAAAAAATTGTGCTCACAGGTGATATGACTCGCTTTGGCAAAGAATGGTTGAACGCCGTCAGTGCAGCCATGCAGACTGGCGCATTTAGCCGCATGACAGAAGATACAAAACTTGAAATTGGAAAACTGGATCGCGCCTGCATCCTGGGCGCTTCTGCATTTCTATTGCTCGACGATTATTCACTTTTGTTCAATGAGGAAAATTAATGTCTTTGCAATTGGTTGCCCCTCGCATACAGCCTCCGCTCGATGAAAATTTTCGTCCAGCCATTTTGGCAAATCAAAATTTTCAACGTGAAGTTAAATCCGTCGGAGTACGCCTGGTGCTTGGTCTCGAAAGAAGCGGCGGTGAATTCGCAAGATTCGAAACCAAAGTCCATCCCGAAGGTCATCCGAATTTTCAAGCCAACTATCAATACATCGAACGTATTGTCAAATTTTTGCTTTGGCAGCGCGGCGGACATACGCTTTATGTCGGCGGTTCTCAAAAGATTGCAGACCACCTGAAAAAGATGTATTCTAAGGGTGGTGCAAGAAGTTTCGATTACAAGTTTATGGGCGAGCAGGTTTACGAGAAGGATTTTTCGGTCATTGCCTGTGATGTGGATGAAGTGCCCGCTTCGCGCGAGACGGGGAAACTGCTCGGCCGCAATTTGCATGGTCATCGCATTGGGTTTGATCTTGGCGCCTCCGACAGAAAGGTGAGCGCCGTTGTAGATGGGAATCCTATCTACAGCGAAGAAGTGGTTTGGGAGCCCCGCCAAAACTCCTCACCAGATTACCACTATCGAGAGATCATGACCGCGCTAAAAACTGCCGCAAGCAAAATGCCGCGAGTGGATGCGATTGGTGGAAGTTCCGCGGGCATTTATATTGATAACCGCCCAATGGTGGCTTCCCTATTCAGAGGAATTCCGCAGGAAAAATTTAGTGAGATCAAAAATATGTTCCTGCGCATCCGCGAAGAAATGGGAGTGCCTCTGGAAGTGATCAATGACGGCGATGTGACTGCCTTGGCAGGCTCCATGTCCATTGAAGATAATGCGGTTTTGGGAATTGCCCTGGGCTCAAGCGAAGCCGCAGGCTACGTCAATGCCGAGGGACACATCATGGGCTGGCTGAACGAACTGGCTTTTGCGCCAGTGGATTACAGTCCGAATGCGCCAGATGAAGAATGGTCTGGCGATAAAGGCTGCGGCGCTAATTATTTTTCACAGCAATGTGTCTTCCGACTTGCGCCGAAAGCGGAAATCGAGATCCCTGCGGATGTGACAGATGCTGATAAGTTGAAATTCGTGCAGGAAAAACTGGAGGCTGGCCATGATGGTGCGTTGAAAATATGGCAGAGCATGGGTGTATATCTTGGCTATGGCATTGCCCATTACGCTGACTTTTACGAGATCAAGCACGTCCTAATTTTAGGACGTTGCACCTCAGGCCGCGGCGGTGACTTACTGCTCGAAGGCGCGAAGAAAGTATTTGAAACAGAATTTCCTGAATTATTGACGAAGATCGAATTGCATTTGCCAGATGAAAAAGTACGCCGCGTAGGCCAGTCTGTTGCGGCGGCGAGTTTGCCAGTAATAAATTGATGTCATTGCGAGGGCGCTCTTGGTTTTTGCCCGAAGCAATCTCCTCATGATGTGAGATTGCTCACCGCACTGGCGTACGGCGCAAGTGTCGTCGGGAAGAACGCCCTCCTCGCAATGACGAAAAGGATGATCTATGAAATTTTATCTTGATACTGCCGAAGTTTATGTCCCCGATAACGAGCCTGTGGAAACAGCGCTTTCACGCACAACACATTTGTGCTTTGCCGCACACCAGGATGATATTGAGATCATGGCCGCACAGCCGATCCTGGAGTGTTTTCAGCAAAAGGACAAATGGTTTACAGGCGTGGTTGTAACTGACGGACGTGGTTCGCCGCGTGACGATCTATATAAGAATTACACCGATGATGAGATGCGTCTTGTCCGCTTTAAGGAGCAGCGCAAGGCGGCTTTTGTGGGTGAGTATGCCGCACAGGTAATGCTCGATCTGCCAAGCAAGATCGTTAAGGATGCGGCGAGAAAAGAACCTGTGGAAGACATCCTGAAGATTTTGCGTGCAACCAGACCGCAGGTTGTTTACACCCATAACCTTGCGGATAAACACGATACGCATGTTGGAGTCGCTCTCAGGGTAATCGAAGCTATCCGAAGACTGGACCAGGCGGAACGTCCTGCCAGGCTCGTGGGGTGTGAAGTCTGGCGCGCGCTGGATTGGATGTCAGATTCAGACAAAGTCCAGATGAATGTATCAGATCATGAGAATTTACAGTTTGCATTACTGGGTGTTTTTGATTCGCAAATTGCTGGCGGCAAACGTTATGACCTTGCTTCAATGGGCCGCCGCCGCGCCAACGCCACGTATTTTGAAAGTCACGGCGTTGATGCAACTACCGCGCTGTCTTACGCGATGGATATGAGTCCGCTGATGAGCGATGCAACGAAAGACCCTGTTGCGTTTGCCCAGGATTTTATCCAACGCTTTGCACAGGATGTTAATGATCGTATTCGCAGGATGAGCTAGGATCTTTATAAAGTCCAAAGCATCCATTAGAAAGGAGGCTGATAAGAAATCTTATATTTCAATGTCAAACCTGTGACTGTATAATATTCCATATATAAAAATATTAAGGAGAAGAAAATGAAGAAACTGTTTGCTTTGTTGTCAGTACTGGTGTTCGCCAGTATGTTGCTTGCGGCTTGTGGTACTCCCGCTCCCGTTGCGACTGAAGCGCCTGCCGCGGCTGAAGCACCCGCCGCTACTGAAGCACCTGCTGTTGCAACTGAAGCCCCCGCTGCTGAACAAGTTACCATCACCATCGAAAGCTGGCGCAATGATGACCTGGCCATTTGGGAAGATCAAATCATTCCCGCTTTTGAAGCAAAAAACCCGAACATTAACGTAGTCTTTGCGCCGAGCGCCCCCGCCGAATATAACGGTGTGTTGAACACCAAACTTGAAGGCGGTACTGCTGGCGATTTGATCACCTGCCGTCCGTTTGATGCTTCCTTGAGCCTGTACGATAAGGGCTACCTGGCTTCCTTGAACGATCTTTCTGGCATGGAAAACTTTGGTGATGTTGCCAAGTCCGCCTGGATCACAGACGATGGCTCGAATGTTTTCTGCGTTCCGATGGCCTCTGTTATCCACGGCTTCTTCTACAACAAGGATATCTTCGACAAGTACGGCATCCAGGAACCCGCCACTCGTGAAGAGTTCTTTGCTGCTTTGGAGACCCTCAAGAGCAACGGCGAAACCGCAATTGTGATGGGCACCGCTGACCAGTGGGAATCTGCCACCATGGGCTTCCAGAACATTGGCCCGAGTCTATTGGAAGGGTGAGGAAGGCCGCAAGGCTCTTATCGACGGCAGCGGAAAATATACCGATGCTGCTTATGTCCAGACCTGGACAGACCTGAAAGATTGGGCTCCCTACCTGCCCGAAGGCTATCAGGCTGTGAAGTATCCTGATTCGCAAAGTCTGTTCACCTTGGGCAAGGGCGCAATCTACCCGACCGGCTCATGGGAAATCAGCCAGTTCGAAAAGGATGCCACCTTTAACCTTGGCATCTTCCCTCCCTATGTTGAGAATGCTGGCGATACCTGCTACATCAGCGATCACACTGATATCGCCATCGGCATGAATGCTGCCACCGCCCATCCGGAAGAAGCTAAAACCTTCCTGAGCTGGGTTGCCTCTGATGAATTTGCCAAGTTGTATGCCAATGCCCTGCCTGGCTTCTTCCCGCTGAGCAATGCCCAGGTGACCTTGGACGACCCGATTGGCCAATGAGTTCCTGAGCTGGCGCCAGACTTGTGAATCCACCATCCGCAACTCATACCAGATTCTTTCCCGCGGTGAACCCAACCTCGAGAACGAACTCTGGCGTGTTAGCGCAGCGGTGATGAACGAGTCCTTGACTCCTGAACAAGCCGCCCAGGAAATTCAAGACGGCCTTGATTCGTGGTACCAGCCGTAAACCAGTACGAATGATTTTATGTGGTGGGTTGCCGTTTAACGGCAACCCACCACACTCCATTTTGAATTTTGGAGGTAGCCCATGTACGAGCGCAAAAAATTTCCGAGTTATATCCTTGTCTTTCTTGCTCCCGCCGTTATCATCTACACCATTTTTATGGTCTATCCTTTGCTCAACTCACTCAGGATGAGTTTTTACACAGTTACACCCGATAACCAGGAAGTTTTTGCCGGGCTGAATAACTATGTCAAATTATTCACCAATTCCAACTTTGCTCCGCGCTTCTTCGGCGCGTTAAAAAATAACTTTATCTTCTTTGCCATACACATGGTAGTCCAGAACTCAATTGCGCTACTGCTGGCGGCGCTAATTTCAAACGAGAAACGTCGCGGTGCTAATTTCTATCGCACCGTGTATTTTATGCCGACCGTTCTCTCGGTGGTAATCATCGGTTTTATCTGGAACTTGATCCTGAATCCACTCTGGGGCGTTAGCAAAAGCATTCTTGAACTCGTGAACCTTGGTTTTCTGTTCAAACCCTGGCTGGGACTTCCCGAAACTGCCTTGACGACTGTCGGCTTGATCTCTGTCTGGCAGTTTATCGGCATCCCTATGATCCTGTTTTACGCTGCGCTGATTGCCATTCCAGAAGAATTGATGGAAGCTGCCACGGTGGACGGTGCAACCGCTTGGGCTGTTTTCTGGCAGATTAAATTTCCCCTGATTTTGCCGACCGTTGGGATCGTTGCCATTCTGACCTTTGTGGGGAATTTCAATGCCTTTGACCTGATCTATACGATGAAGGGAGCCAATGCCGGCCCCGATTTTGCCACTGATATTATGGGCACATTCTTTTATCGGACATTTTTTGGCCAACAGCTTCAACTTGGCGACGCATCGATGGGTTCAACTGTCGCGGCGATGATGTTCCTGATTATCCTGACTGGCGTTTTGCTTTACACCTTTGTGTGGCAGCGTCGTGTCCAGAACATCGAAATGTGAGGTCAGCATGAAGACAACACCACATACCGAATCAACTACTCACAAAGCCCGCAGATTTCTTGAAGCGGCTATTCCTCAGCTCATTTTGATAGTATACACAGTGATCGCGCTGTTTCCCATCTTTATGATCGTGATGAATTCGTTCAAAGCCAAAAAATATATTTTCGGCTCGCCATTTGCCCTGCCAACACCAACGACTTTCGATTTGATCGGCTACGAAACGGTGATCCAACGCTCCCACTTTGGTACATTTTTTACAAACAGCCTGATCGTCACCCTCACATCTTTATTTTTGACTCTGCTTATCGGTGCCATGGCTGCCTTTGCTCTTTCGGAATATAAATTCAAAGGCAATGTGCTGCTCGCGATCTACCTGTCCCTTGGGATTATGATCCCCATTCGTCTCGGCACAGTGGGCATCTTGAAATTGATGGTTAGCTTTAGTCTGGTCAACACGTTGACTGGGCTTATTCTGGTCTATATCGCGCAGTCTCTGCCGATGACTATTTTTATTCTCAGTTCTTTCATGCGTCAGGTTCCGAAAGAACTCAAAGATGCAGCGCGCATCGATGGGGCCAGCGAGTACCGTATCTTTGGATTGGTCATTCCTCTGGTGCGTCCAGCTATCGGTGCTATTGGCATTTTCACCATGATCCCAATTTGGAATGATCTTTGGTTCCCGCTGATTTTGGCTCCCAGTGCCAAAACGGCCACCGTCACTTTGGGCGTGCAGCAATTTCTCGGTCAATTTGTTAGCGACTGGAATGCCGTTCTCGCATCCTTAACACTGGCAATGATCCCCATCCTGATCATTTACCTGGTTTTCTCCAAACAGATGATCCGCAGTATCACTGCTGGCGCGCTCAAATAAATCTCCAAATTCAAGGAGGCTGGAATGAAAGTTGGAATTGTTGGTGCAGGTTTTATGGGGACTACTCATGCCGCAGGCTGGGCTGAGACGGAAGCCGAAATCATTGGAATTGTGGCTGAAACAGCCGATGAAGCTATGCCGTTGGCGAAACAGTACAACGCCAGGGTTTATCCCAATCTTGCATCCATGCTGCCCGATGTGGATGTGGTGGATATATGTACTCCCACACATCAGCATCACGAAATGACATTGCAAGCCGCTGCCGCAGGGAAACACGTCATCTGCGAGAAGCCGTTGGGACGTACCACCGCTCAGGCGCGTGAAATGATAATCGCCTGTCGCAAAGCGGGCGTCAAACTGCTCGTTGCGCATGTGGTGCGCTTTTTTACTGAATATGCGCTGGCAAAATCAAGTGTTATGCGCGGTGAGGTCGGCAAGCCAGGCGTCATCCGTTTGAATCGCGGAAGCTTTCGTCCAAAGAAACCCGCTGGAAATTGGTTTCTTGACGAATCCAAATCGGGTGGCATTCTCATGGATCTGATGATCCACGATTTCGATTACGCGCGTTGGGTTGGCGGGGAAGTGGAAAGTGTCTACGCAAAAAAAATTACGACAGCAAACCCAAATGCCCCAGTTGACTATGGTCTGGCTATCCTCAAGCATCGCAACGGAGCGATTTCGCATATTACTGGATCATGGGCTTATCCTCCGCCTACATTTCGCACCCATCTGGAAATTGCTGGGGATGGCGGTTTGATCGAGTTTGACTCTGCCGACACATCGCCCATCTTGAATTTGGTTGCAAAAACTAGCAGCGACTCTCCAGATGTGGGTTTACCGTCCAGCCCTGTATCCGAGAGTCCATATACCACCCAGATCAAAGAATTCTACTCAGTCTTGCTTGGTGAAAAACAACCCCGTATTGAGGCCGAAGACGGGATGGCGGCAGTCCAAATAGCCGAAGCGGCCATCCAATCAGCTGCCACCGGAAAAGCCGTCACGCTCGAATTACTCACGGAGGTGCTGTCATGAAAATCGGCATCATGAGTTTTGCTCATCATCATGGCGAAGCCTATATCGCCAACCTGCGTGCCATTCCTGGTGTGGAGTTGTGTGGTGTTGCCGATGAAGACCCCGCGCGCGGACAGCGTTTTGCTCAGGCATACAACGCACCGTTTTTCCAAACTTACGAAGCCCTGCTTGAAAGCAAACCCGACGGCGTGATTATCTGCTCTGAAAATTCCAAGCATCTTCCACTGGTTGAGATGGCTGCCGCATCCAAAATCAATGTGCTGTGCGAAAAGCCTATCGCCACCAATGTCGCGGATGCAAAAGCTGTTGTGGATGTCTGCGCCCGGGCCGGGGTCCTGTTGATGACGGCTTTCCCTATGCGCTTCAGCGCCCCGCTGATGGAAGTCAAAGCCCGACTGGACTCTGGTGAACTCGGACAGGTTTTTTGCTTCAACGGCACGAATCAAGGTGAGTTGCCAACGAAGCACCGTGCCTGGTTTGTCGACCCAACTCTGGCAGGCGGCGGTGCGATCATGGATCACACCGTTCATCTGGTGGACATTATGCGCTGGTATCTCGGCAGTGAAGCTGCTGAAGTTTATGCTCAGACCAATAAAATTTTCCACGCCAATGAAGTGGAAGTTGAAACTGGCGGGCTGGAGATGATCACTTTCCAGAACGGCGTGTTTGCCACCATTGACACATCCTGGTGTCGTCCGCCGTATTGGCCTACCTGGGGCGGCCTGACCTTTGAAATGGTCACTGAGCGCGGCGCGGTCATCGTGGATGGGTTCAAGCAAAACATCACCGTTTACAGCCACGCCAATCAGCGCCCCATCTGGCAATACTGGGGTTCGGATATGAATCAGGCAATGATCAGCGAGTTTGTTTCCGCCATCCGTGATGGACGAGAGCCGAGTGTGACAGGCGTGGATGGTTTGCGCGCCGTGGAAGTTGTTATGGCAGCTTATGATTCAGCGCGAGTTGGTCAACCTGTGCAGGTCCAACAGACAAACTAGAATTGCCTGGAAAATGGAACAAAATAAATTATGACGCTATATTCTGAAATTACCGAACAACCCGAACGAATCAAATCCCTGCTTGCCACACAGAGAAAGACGGTGGAGAAGATTGCCGCTGAAATCCAAAAACGCGACATTCAATATGTTTTTCTTGCAGCGCGCGGCACATCAGATAATGCGGGGCGCTATGCAAATTATTTGCTTGGCGCGCAAAATGGACTTCCGCTGGCGCTGGCGACCCCGTCCCTTTTTACATATTACAAGCAGCCCCCGACATTGAAGAATGCGCTGGTGATCGGCATCTCGCAGTCAGGGCAATCTCCCGATATTGTCAGCGTGCTGGAAGAAGGGAGGAAGCAGGGCTGTTTGATACTTTCAATCACAAACGAACCAAAGTCGCCGCTGGCAGAGGTATCGGATTTTGTCATCGACCTAAAGACTGGACCAGAAAAAGCAGTCGCCGCAACCAAGACCTACACCAGCGAATTGATGGCAGTTGCCATGCTTTCCACTGCTTTAAGTAAAAATAAAAAGGCTTGGAATGAACTGGCAAAGGTTTCAGGTTGGATGAAGCAAACCTTGAAGCAAAATGATTTCATCTCTCAAGCCGCGCAGAGATACCGCTATATAAACCAGACCGTTGTGCTGGGACGCGGTTTCAACTATGCCACCGCTTTCGAATGGGCCTTGAAGATGAAAGAGTTGACCTACATCGGCGCCGAACCATATTCCTCTGCCGATTTTGCGCATGGACCGATTGCGATGATGGTTAGCGGATATCCCGTCTTTGCAGTTGCGCCGAAAGGCAAAGTATTTGACTCGATGCTGGAAATGCTCAAGCGATTGCGTTCCGATCTTTCTGCCGAGTTGGTTGTGATCTCGAATGACAAAAGGGCGTTGGCTCTCGCGCAAATCCCGTTGACCATTCCTGCAGATGTTCCCGAGTGGCTTTCGCCATTGGTGAGCATTTTGCCCGCACAATTATTTGCCTACCATCTGACCGTGGCAAAAGGATATAACACCGAACAGCCACGCAGCATCCACAAGGTGACAGAGACAACGTAAAACAATTTGATTTGCCCTGAGCGAAGTCGAAGGGCTTTTGCGCAATCGTGCTTCGACTACGCTCACATTGTCCCGATGTTTTTTCGGGGGCACGTAGTAACAAAAAGAGCAGTTTGCCGCTGCTCTTTTTGTTCGCTTATCGGGCTAGAATTTCCCGAATTTCCATTGTTCTTGCGTTGATTGTTTTTGCCAATTGCGCACACTCTTCCTGCAAAATGTCTTCGCCGATCAAATTCGCTTCCACTTCTGCCAGTGCCGCCAATAAATAGCGGATCAATCGTTTTGTCTCACTTGGAGCCCGTCCAATGGCAACGAGTGTTTTGTCTATTTGAATCGTGTGTTGAATAAAGTGCGCTTCGTAGCGATGCAGCCGATGGCGAATGGGAAAGCGTGTTTCCTCCCAAAAAGTGGATGGAAGTTCAAGTTCGTTATCCTTAATCATGCTGAATTCTTGAACGATCATTGGGTGAAATTCATGATGGAATGTCAGCATATTTTTGAAAGAGCCACTCATCAAAGTGTCATATTCCTTTTCGCTCAGACCAGTAATTCGTGTTTCATCTTCATCCGTCATTCGTTCAGGTTTCCATATTCCTGCACGATGACCTTCCAATGCGTAACTGATCACCTCGCTAAACCCAATTTCTGCACCAAGGATGTGTGCGTAGACTTGCCGTACAGACCATTCACCTTCTGCGGGTCTGATACCTGCATCCTCTTCCGAAAGCCCGAAGATCGCGGCTTGCAAATCCACATATTGTTTGTGATATTGACCGAGAATGTGCTGAGCTTGTGTCACTGGTTTTCGTTTGGACGCCAATGTAACAGCTAATTGACGCAACTCCTGGATCGTCACAAAGAAAGCAAAGCGAATTCCCTCCCCGTCATGGTCTTTCCAAATCCATGCGCGTTCCAAATCCTTTTCGGAAACAGGGAGCAGTAAACTTGAAAAATCTTCAACTGTTTTTGCAAGCTCATTGTTAAACATGCAAACTCCTTGAAATATTCCTAAGATCAGCGGAAAATTTAGACTGTGATCGGTTTTTCCTTGACGAAGTATGAACTTACGGTCATTATTAATCCGATCAATGCGATTACCAGTCCCTGCCAGAGAACAGGATTTAACCATGCTTGCAGCATCGCAGATGCCAGGTCATTGGCGTAACCCAACAGGATCGTGGGCAGGAAATCTGGCATTCTGCTGACTAGAATGCGTTGAAGGATTGCACCAAAGATCGGTGCGCCAATCAGACTCACCAGGCTTGCGAGAATACCTGTGATTAATAACGGAATGCCCCACCACCTCAACCAACTCTTAATTGAATTGACGGTAAAGATCGTCATCAACAGCAAAAACACAAGCGGAATTATTGGACTAAGTCGCATTCCCATTCGCAACATCCGTAACTTTACACGCGGATCATTTGCA
The DNA here is from genome assembly GCA_963833175.1 of uncultured Chloroflexia bacterium. Taxonomy (GTDB): domain Bacteria; phylum Chloroflexota; class Anaerolineae; order Anaerolineales; family Villigracilaceae; genus Villigracilis. Next base: position 61,864 of record CAWHXC010000005.1, on the reverse strand, counting down.
GGCGGTTTGCTGATCAGGGTAATTTCATCGGGAACTACGCTCACTGCGGACTGCATTTGCCCCTGTATTACAGGCGCCAGCATGGAATATACCTCTGCGGGCGGTTTGCATAATTGCATCTCACCCCCCGCCAGCAGGTCAATTGTAATTTGTGCCATCTGCATAAATGTGCAATCTGGTTGTGAGTCTAAAAGTGTGTAAATAGCAGCTACACCAGTATCACTGACCATGCTGGTTTTAAGCGGGACAAGCGAGAGTTGAACCGAATCTGTCTGCATGTTGAGATATGCAAACGTCGAATTTAACACGTCGGCGCTCATGACTTCAAGAGTTCCCTGTGGCAGCAAGGTACGGAAAAACGCCTCCCACGCCTCCTGGCTCATTCCCTGCATCACAACAGGCAGTTTGCTTTGGTCTGTGCTGGCAGAGACCATGGTTTCTGCCAATACAGTGGGCAGTTTGTCATAAAAGCCAGAATTGACAAAAGCTTTTTGATACGTCTCTGCGCTGAAAGCCCTGCGGTCAAAATTGAAAAAGATCAGCGCAGGCACAGCCGTGATTACAAACAAGACCGCGAAAATACTCCCAATGATTTTTTTTGGTGAATTCATTTTTCCTCAATGCTAGTGATATACACCGTCTGGAAGGTTTAATTGGCTCAAACAGGTTTTTCAAAGAAACCTTCAGGACGTTCTTGATATTCACTAAGCAGTTAATATTTCGATGTAATCTTGTGTCACCACTTCCGCCTGACCGACGCCAAGCAGATTTAGCAATTCCTTCACCAACTCTGCTTTTAGGTCTGCATCCTTGCGGCTCCAGGTGCGGCTCTTGATCTCAAGGAAGTATCCCATTTCTGGTTGCTTCATGTGATCGAGGTTCACAAAGAATTCAGTTTCTTTATAACTAATGTGCCAGCGCAAGCGGTCTTTTTCAATTTCAATCATCTGCGCGGGTCTGAAATATTCGCGATAGAAACGTGATGTATGCACGGCAGGCGCAAGGAAACGGCTGCGCGAGAGCAACACTTCTTGTGTAACTTCATCCTTCGCGTTGTTGACCAAGCAAGGTCAGGCGAGAACGCACGTTTTCCACATCGCCTTTTTCATTGATCAAATTATCTTCACGGAAGCGCAGCCGTCCTTGGGATGGATCTTCGAACATGTAGTATTCATCATATTGATGATAATGTTTGTACGCGTCAATCCTCGATCTCAGGTCCGCTTCATATTCTCGACGAGTTGGTCTGGTTCTGTCACCTTGACCTTGACCTGCACCTCGAAAGATTCCTGTTCCATCGATCCGCCCAAAGCGATCAACTTGGAAAGCACAGACTGTTCACGTTCGATCAGGAAAGCATCGATCTTCTTTGCTATTTCACTTGCTTGCTTGAGCAGGTCGGCTTCGTTCAACGTGAGCAATTCGTGCGCACGCATTAACCATTTCCCATTGACCATCACATCGGTTACATCTGTGGATTTGGATGCGAAGACGAGCTGGGCGTAGGCATTGTTCGGGTTGCGGCGGAAGCGTGGAGAATTGTGGACGGGGGAGGTGTCCACCAATATCAGATCGGCGCGTTTGCCTGGTTCGAGTGACCCTGTCAAATGTCCGATGTGAAGCGCTTGTGCGCCCATGCGTGTCGCCATCAGCAGAGCAGTCGCCGCTGGGACGACAGTCGGGTCATTGCTGGAGGCTTTGGCAACGAAGGAGGCGAGGCGCACTTCTTCGAACATATCAAGATCGTTGTTCGAGGCGGGACCGTCCGTTCCGATTCCCACATTGAGTCCGTTTTCGAGCATCTTTTGAACGGGAGCAAATCCTGAAGCGAGTTTAAGATTTGATGATGGATTGTGCGCGATGCCCGCGTTCACATGCTGCAAAGTTCTGATTTCGCCAATGTCAATATGAACGCAATGGGCGGCAATTACTTTTGCTTCGAGCACGCCCTGTTTTTTGACATATGGCACAACGGGCATGCCTTGTTCCTCGCGCATGGTTTGCACTTCAAAGGCTGTTTCGGAGATATGAATGTGCAAAGGCACATCGAACTCTTTGGCAAGATTGGCGCATGTGCGCAGGATCTCAGGTGTGGTGGAGTAGGGCGCGTGCGGCGCAACCGCTGGGACAATGAGTGGGTGTCCCTTCCATTTTTTGATGAACTCGCGGGCGTATGCAAGCGAGACTTCAAACGAGGGTGCGTCTGGTGCGGGATATTTCATCACGCTCTGCCCGCAGACTGCGCGCATGCCTGCATCGGCTGTGGCTTGGGCGATGTCATCTTCAAAGAAGTACATATCGTTGAAGGTTGTCACGCCGCTGCGGATTTGTTCGGCGCAGGCGAGCAAGGTTCCAAGCCTCACAAATTCAGGGGTGACGAATTCTCGCTCCACGGGCAGCATGTATCCCATCAACCAGACATCGAGGCGCAGGTCATCTTCGAGTCCGCGCAGGAGGGTCATCGGTACATGTGTGTGTGCGTTGACCAGCCCAGGCATGAGCACTTTGCCGCCGCAATCAATCGTTTCGTTTGCCGAATATTCCCCAGTGATTTCGGTTTCTGGCCCCACGGCAACGATCACGTCATCCTTGACAGCCACCGCACCTGGGTCGTATTGATTCAATTTGCCATCCATGGTTAGGACAATGGCATTTGTGAGAAGGGTGTCTACTTTTTGAGTCATTCAAGCTCCTTTTGTATTTGATCTTTGCAGGGGGCTGTTTCGCGTCGCGATCCGCCCCTAAGTCTGGTGTGCTATTTATCCCATTTTAACAACACATCTACTGCTTTGAGATTCCTTTTGAAATCTGTTTTTGTATGCGTTGATAATTCCATATCCACGGCAACTGCGCCGCGTTCCACGGCGTAATCTGCAAGTGTGCCTGTAAATATACATCCAGTATCCAGCGGTGGGAATGAATAATCGGTTACATCTGCCAGGTCTTTTGCGAATTGAATGGAATTCTTTTCCCAGGGTTCACCGCCAGGGAAAACGCCGAGGGCGGCGCTATGGTAACTGATCAATGCTTCAACTTTATGAGTTTGCAGGAATCCCATCAGTGCGCGAGTCTCTGGCTCGGAGCCAGGACCAGTTCCACCCGTTGTGGGACCGTAATCCCAGCATCCGTCGCGGTCCCATTCAGCCGCCCAGTTGATGGGAAAGTTGCGATTCAAGTCCACACCGTGATCGTTGACTCGTCCGTCATAGCCTTTGTCGCGCGCATCACCGTCTGGATTCAGGTTGCGCAGGATGTAAAGTTTTACATCGCTTGGAATGATATTTGGATTTTCATAAATATAGGTGATCAATTCATCGGCAAGTGCGATGGTGTTCCACTCGTAGCCGCCGTGAATGCCCGCCACGATCATGCGTTGTCTTTCACCATTGCCAAATGTGTAAACTTCGATCGGTCTTCCAGAAACTGAATATCCAATGATCGATGGACGAATTCCTCCCGCGAGCACAAATGGCGTGGGGGTCTGCACCACGATCAATGTTGAGAGTGGATTGGCAGTCACGGTTGGTAAATAAAAAGGTGAATTTGGATCGGGCGTGTAGGTTGCGGGGAGTGCGGATGTGGAGATCGGTTGTGATCCACGCGACGCGGCAGATACAGGTTGCAGCGCCAGATACGCAATTGCTACAAGCGCGATACCGCCCAACCCTATAAGGTTTAACGTCCATGCAAATGTTACCCAAATGGATTCTTTGCGGCGGCGTGGGGCAGACATTATCCCATTTCCTCAACGGTCGTGCGGAGCCAATTCAAAGCCAGGTTCATTGCCCAGCGCGGCAGACTGCGCGGAGGTCCGCCATACGTAATGCGATGGGTCTTTTCACCTTTGGATGAGATCATTGCCATTTCAGCGGCGCGTTCTTCGGGATATACGGAAACGCCCAGAGCGATATCTGCATGTGAGTCAGCTCGGGCGGCGCGTAATGCTTGCATGAGTGAATCAACTGTCAGACTTTGTCCTGACGCGAAGCGTGTCGAAGGATTAGGCAGGGATGCGGTGTGTGGAACGCGCAGCGTACGCGCCAACAGCCCATCGAGTCCTGATTCGATGGCGGTCAGAGTCAAGCCGCGGCGGGCGATCAGATCCAGCACGACTTCCTCCAGTTTATCCTCATCTGCGCCAAAGACGACAGAGCCGAGTCTCTCGCGCACCTGAGACTCGATCTCGGCGATCAGGGTATTTGCTTCACTTTCACTTTTTGCTTTCGCGGCGATACGCACATCCACAACGCCGGTGTGCGCGGCAAGACCAACCGTGGGATTGCTCAGCATTTCAAGGTCTGCAATTTTTTCATCTATCATGCCTTCGCCAAGTCCCGAGCAATGCAGCACGCGCACTTTGATAACTTCGTTTAAGTTGAATCGTTTTTGCAAATAAGGAATGATGGACTCATGTAAAACATGTTCCATTTCATTTGGTACCCCAGGCAGTGAAATAACTGCATTGCGTTCGGTTTCAACAATGAAACAAGGCGCAGTGCCAACAGGATTTGTAATTCCAATCGCGCCCTTCGGAACATACGCCTGCCGTTTTTGATTTTCAGACGGCGTGCGTCCATAGCGCGCGATGGTTGCGACAACTTGCTGCCAGAGGTCTTCACGAAATTCAGTTTCAACGCCCGCGGCTTTTGCCACAGCTTCGCGTGTGGGATCGTCAATTGTTGGTCCAAGCCCGCCAGTGGTGATGACAATATCGGCGCGTTCCATTGATTCGCGAATGGCGCTTGCAATGCGCTCTTCATTATCTCCGATGGTGATCGTGCGATACAAGTCCACGCCCAAGTCCGCGCAAGTTTTGCGCGAGGTAACGTGTGTTGGTATCTACGATCTCGCCGAGTAATATTTCCGTTCCGATTGTGATGATCTCTGCTGATGTCATACTATATTTTACCCGCTCTAACCTGCTTTAGGCGGCGTCCCCGCCGCCGAGGACGACGGCTTGAGCATAATATTAAACTACATTGTACTCTTGAATTAATCTGTCTTCTTCGAAGCGTTTCAGGTCGAGCATCGAAACATCCACGCTTGAAAATTTTCCATCCAGAATTTTTTCAGCCATCAATTTCCCTGAGATCGGCCCGTGCATGAACCCGTGCCCAGAGAAACCTGTGCAAACGTAAAAACCATTCACATTTGTTTCACCGTAAATTGGGTGTGCATCTGGCGTCACTTCGTACAATCCTGCCCAATGGGATGCACGCTGCGCCTTCTCCACCAAAGGCATGCGCTCGATGGCGGCATCAAGATGCACCAACTCAAAGTCTTCATCCACATTTTGATCAAAACCAGGCTGTTCATTTTGATTGCTCATGCCGATCAGCAGGCCTTCACCTTCGCGGTGAAAATAAAGCGATTTTGCAAAATCGATCACAAACGGGAAATCATCCCCGATCTCTTTTATCGGACTCGTCGTAAACATTTGCCTGCGGAGGGGGATGACTGGAAGTTTGACCCCCGCCATTTTTCCGATCGGACTTGCCCAGGGTCCCGCCGCGTTCAATATCATCCGCGTCTTAATCACGCCGATGGTTGTTTGCACCTCTTCAACATTATCTCCGCTGACAGTGATTCCTGTCACCTCTGCGCCCGTGAAAGCCTGCACGCCCATCCTTTGTGCCGCGCCGATGTATCCCATCACTACGCTGTTTGGGTCAACAATTCCATCTTTTGCGTTGAATGTGCCAGCGAGTGCGTCATCAAATTTCATCAGCGGCAGCCGCCTGCGGACTTCGTCACCGCTTAATAGCTCGGTTTGCACGCCAAGCCCATTTTGCATTTTGACGTTATGTTTGAAAACATCCACATCCTTTTGATTGGTGGCGACCAGAAGATAGCCGCATTTTTTATAACTTATATCCTGCCCAATTTCATCCTTGAATCTTTCAAGCATCGGCAGGCTTTCGATTGAGAGTTTGACATTGATCTCCGTTGAAAACTGGTAGCGCACCCCGCCCGCGCATCTGCCTGTTGCTCCCTGTCCGAAGAAATTTTCCTTTTCCAGCAGGATAATACGATTTAATCCGCGCTGCGCAAGATGGTAAGCCGCGCTGGCTCCCATTACACCGCCCCCGATAATAACTATGTCTGCTATGTTTGGTAGGTTCATGATATTTAGAAGAAACCCGTTTTTGCAAACGGGTTTCTGATGGTTATTTATTTTCTTTTTTTATTCAACGCCGAGGTAGGTCTTTTGAACTTCGGCATTCTTCATCAGTTTGGATGCCTCGTCCGCCAGTACCACTTCCCCTGTTTGGAGTACATAACCGCGGTGTGCTATCGAAAGAGCCATGAGCGCATTTTGCTCCACCAATAAAATAGTGGTGCCTTCCTGGTTGAGTTTTGTGATGATGTCAAAGATCAACTCGACCAGAATTGGAGCAAGACCCATGGATGGTTCGTCCAGTAATAGGATTTTTGGTTTTGCCATGAGTGCGCGTCCCATCGCGAGCATTTGCTGTTCACCGCCGGATAGCGTTCCGCCTTTTTGGCCGATACGTTCTTTTAATCGAGGAAAAAGCGAAAAGACATGGTCAATGTCATCTTTGAAAGAGGTTAGATCCTTGCGAACATAAGCGCCCATTTCGAGATTTTCCATTACAGTCATGCGTGGAAAGATCATGCGGCCTTCAGGGCTTTGGGCCACGCCGAGTGTTGCAATTTCATGTGCTGGGAGTTTATGCAATTCAATACCGTCCAGCACAACTGAGCCTGAACGTGGTTTGTTCAACCCCTGAATGGTGCGCAGGGTGGTGCTTTTACCAGCGCCATTCGAACCAATCAGGGAGACGATCTCACCATCGTTCACAATGAGGGAAATCCCTTTTAAGGCGTGGATATTGCCGTAGTAAGTATGGACATCTTTTAATTCAAGCATTTGATCCTCGCCTTTACTTTGTGGATGTGCCTTTACCCAGATAGGCTTCGATCACTCGTTCGTTCTTTTGAACATCAGAAGGTGTGCCCTCAGCGATCTTTTCACCGTAATCTAATACGGATACACGGTCTGAAATTGCCATTACCACACGCATGTGATGTTCGATCAACAGAATGGTCAGGTCAAGTTCCTTACGTAACTGCTGGATGAAGTTGGTTAGGTCAATTGTTTCATTCGGGTTCATGCCAGCGGTTGGTTCATCCAAGAGTAAAAGCTTGGGCTTGGATGCGAGCGCTCGTGCAATCTCCAATCGGCGCTGTAAACCATAGGAGAGGTTTTTTGCTGTAACATCGGCATCACTTCGACGAAGGCCCACATATTCAAGCATGTCTAGTGCGCGTGCATGCGCATCTGCTTCCTCCCTTTTATTGGCAGGAGTTTGCAAAATTTGGCCAAGCAAATTTGAAGTCAAACGGCAATGCTGACCGACTAATACATTTTCAATTGCCGACATATTCGCAAAGAGGCGTATGTTTTGGAATGTGCGCGCAATACCAAGGGCCGTGATGTTAAACGGTTTCAAACCAGAGAGGTCTTTTCCGTCAAATGTCATTTCACCGCTTGTAGGGGTATAAACCCGCGTAATCGTGTTGAAGAAGGTCGTTTTGCCTGCGCCATTTGGACCGATCACACTGGCGATCATGCCTTTCTCTATATTGAAATCAACCTTGTTAACCGCGGTCAAACCGCCAAATACCATTGTAATTTCTTTGGCTTCGAAGAGATTCATGTCCGCCTCCTATTTCTTAACCGAAATTTTGGCTATCGAAGAATCTGCTTCTGTAACGGGCAGCAATTCATCCGGATGCAATTCTGCGCGGACTTGTGTGTTGGGAATCAAACCTTCAGGGCGAATGGACATCATAAACACCAATGTAAACCCAAAGAGCAGGAACCTGTATAAGATCGGGTTTGCATTATCTTTCACTGCCAATTGCACAACAGGATTGCTGATTGAAGGCAGAATTGTGTGTGTTAAAAGGGAAGCAAGAAAATCCTTAAGCGCGGGGAGGAAGAGGCGATCTGCCGTCATGAGTACCAACCCTCCCACGATCACGCCATTAATATTGCCGATGCCTCCCAGGATGATGCAAGCCAGAATGATGATGGATGCACTGAAGTCAAAAACGCTCGGGAAGATGCCTGCAATATATGAGGCGTAGAAGGCACCTGCAAACCCAGAGAAAGTTGCGCCCAATGCAAAGGCTGCCAATTTTGTTTTTTTCGGGTCAATTCCCATTTGAGCGGCGGCGAGCTCGTCTTCACGGATCGCCATCCAGGCGCGACCGAGTTGACTTACCCGCAGGCGGCGCATGATGAAAACAGACAAAATAATGATCCCGATGATCAGAAAATACCAGGGGATGGGATCGCTCGATTTGAATGCTCCTATGATTGGCAGGACGGGTCTGCCGATGGGGCTGATCCCTTTTTCACCCGCTGTGAGATCAACGTGTTCCATTATTGTGATGCATTTCATGGTTGCGTTGATTCCCATAAGGTTATTAAACCCTGGCAGGATCCAGCATGAGATTGGCTCTTTAATGGTTACGTCGATCAAGTTCCTGAATAAAACAGGTACGATTTCACCAAAGCCGAGGGTAACGATCGCGAGATAGTCACCCCGTAGACCCAAAGTGGGAGCGCCAAGCATTAGTCCCCAAAGTGCAGCCATCCCAGCGGCGAGCGGAACCACCAACCAGAAGTTCAAATGTATGCCGTGTTGGTTAGATGAAAGGATACCGGTTGTGTATGCACCAATCGCGAAAAATGCCGCATACCCAAGATCCAACAGACCCGCATAACCTACTACAATATTAAGTCCCAGTCCCAGAATAACAAAGATGAGCGCGAAGATGATCTGCGCTGTCCAACGAAGGTTGGTATATTTATCTATGAAGGGGAAGGCTATGATCAATATTGCGAGCAGTATCATTTTGACCGACTGCTCTTGTTTTTCGGGAAGGCCATGCAAGGCGCTCAGCAAAGTAGTAAATAGGACAGCGCCCAAAAAGCCAATTAAGTTGGCATACAAGACAATATTGTCGGAGACCGGGCGTTTCCCAATGGCATCTTGGACAACACTATTTTGGTAAAGACTGAGGGCAACAAGAATTGCACCCGCCACCAACGCAGTAGGCAGCACCGCGATTGCTATTTTAAGCGGATCCTTGCGTTCAAATCTTCCGGAAAGTCCCATTCCAAGACCGACACCCATTAAGCAGCCAATTAAGGCTACCGACCACCCTCCAAAGAGAAATGTAAGCAAGCCAGCTATGAAACCGAAGACAATTCCTGTTCTTATGTTTTTCATGGAGAGTCCTCTTATTACGCTTTTTGGACCGTCTCTTCACCGAGTAAGCCGGTGGGACGGAAGAGCAGAATTAATACGAGTGTCGCAAAAACAATAGCGTTTGTCCAGCGCGCGTTCAAATAGCCATCACTAAAGGACGCCAGTAATCCGATCAGGAAGCCTCCCAACATGGCACCGAGAATATTACCGATACCGCCCAGTACTGCTGCTGTAAAGGATTGCAGGCCGGCGCGAAAGCCCATGAACCACCATGCGTTATTGTTATAAAGACCAGCCATCAGACCGGCCGCGCCCGCAAGACCACCGCCGATCAGAAATGTGGCGGAGATAACCTTGTCAATATCAATGCCAAGCATTTTGGCAGCGTCGCGGTTTTGAGCGGTAGCACGCATGGCTTTGCCAAGTTTTGTGCGTTGTACGAACAGATAAAGACCGGCCATTAATGCTACCGCCAGGACGATCACCATCAAGTCTTTGATCGTAAATCGAAGAGCTATTCCAGTTGATGAAAGCAGGTTAACGTTCCCCCCATTAAATCCAGAAGCTATCATAAGTGCGCTCAGCATATCTGGAAAAACCTTTTGAGACGCACCGCCCGTTGTACCAAAAGTAGGAACGAGCCAGGCTTGAGCGGCCCACATCAGGCCGATATTTTCAATAATGAAAGACACACCAATTGCAGAGATTAATGGGGCCAGTCGCCCAGAGTTGCGTAGACGTCTATATGCCACCCTCTCAATGCCAGCGTTAAGCAGTGCGCAAAAAGCGACAGAAACAAGTAGTGCCAGGATAAGACCAAAAAGTATTTTGACCGGGTCTTTACTTTCCAGTGTGCCTGTTACAGAAAGAACGGTCAGCGACGTAAAAACACCGATCATGTACACATCGCCGTGTGCGAAGTTGATCAGCTCAATGATGCCGTATACCATCGTATACCCCAGGGCGATGATGGCGATGATCGCACCATTGGAAAGTCCAATGATCAGAAATTGAACCAACTGCAGCGGATTTGCTTTTATCGCCGCAAAAACAACTGGAACATCGAGCCCTACGATCGGGCCAAGTAGGAAAACAATATAAAGAACAAGTGTGGCGACAACAAATCGCCTCCAGTTAAACTTTTTTCTGGTGGTTTCCATGGTTCTCCTCTTTTATATGCTCTTCAAAAAGGATGGGGGGCGGCACAAAATGCCGCCCCCGAAAGTGCGAGGATTTACTACTTGAATGTACCGACGGGAACGTAGGCACCATTTTGAACCTGATAGAAGGTCATATCGGTCAAGCTGGTGTCACCGTTTGCATCGAACGACCACGTGCCGAGAGCGCCGTCAAAATCTTTGATGGCGAATACCGCAGCGCGAACAGCTTCACGATTGGTCGGGTCGCCGCCAGCGGCGCAGACATCTTCAATCGCCTTGAGTGCCGCGTTCATGGTCTCGTAGCCATATACAGCATAGGGCTCGGTCAAAGCGCCGAACTTGGCCTCGTAGTCCTTAAGGAATTGTTGGCCATTGGGGCCTAGTTTTTCGAGGGGAAGGCCGCCCACGGAACCATAAGCGCCTTCGGCAACATCAGCGCCAGCGCCATCAATAAAGGCTTGGGTCTGGATGCCATCGGGACCAAGGTACTTGACTTTTTCGTTGTCGCCCATGATGGCAACTTTGTCTTTCAAAAGTTGGGAGGCGTTGTTATCAACGACCATGCCAACGTAAATCGCATCTGGTGGACCACCGGCATTGCTGGTGGAGATCTTAGTCATCAAAGCCTTATAGTCGGCGGCTTTCGGGTCAATGCCTTCGTGGCCGAGAACGGTTAGGCCGATTTCCTTGGCTGTAGCTTCGAACACATCAGCAATACCCTTGCCGTAAAGTTCTTGATCGTCCAGGATATAAACGGTTTTGGCTCCGAGGGACTTGGTGAAGTTGGCCGCAACCCTACCCTGAATGTCATCCGCAGGAACTGTGCGGGCATAGGAACGTACGCCAGTTGGGTAATAGGAATCGGTTACGCCAGGGAGATCCTTGTCAGCTTTGGTTAAACCAGGATTGGTGTTGGCTGGGGAGATCATAACCAATGGGCCGGAGGCGTTCAAAATCGGAATGGACAGCTTGGCAGCACCAGAGTTGAATGTGCCGAGATACGCAACGATGGCGGTATCAGCGGCGGCTTTATTGGCGTTTTCAGTTTCTACAGCGGGATCCCACTTGCCGAGAGCGGCAGAGGCATCATCCCAAGCTTCGTATTCGAGGGCATATTTGCCACCACAAGCGCTATAGTTAGCCTGTTCGAGGCGCAACTGCATGGCGTTGACGATGGTCTGGGTCTGGGTCAATGAAGAACCAGTCATGGGTAAGCTGGAGACGATCTTGAGGGTGATTGCTTCAGCGGCAGCAGGTGCATCTGTAGCGGCAGCGGCGGGGGCGTCAGTTGCTGCGGCGGGGGCTTCGGTTGCCACAGGGGCAGGGCTACCACAGGCGGCGAGCATCATGCTGGCGAGAACCAACACGGATAGTAAAGCGAGTAAACGCTTGTTCATTTTTCTTACTCCTCCAAAATTGTTAGGTGAATTTCAACATCCCGCTTATTTATATGCGGGTTTACCAAAAACAGCAGACAATGCTTACGATGTCAGCCTCACCTCCTTCTGAGTTGAATGTTTCGACTATTATAAAGAAAGCCCAAAAAACCCTTTCAACGTGGATTTTTCAGACCTTGCTTCAAAACGACCAACACACAGACCCTACATTTTTATTAAGTTTCAATAATAAGACCGTTTTTATAATAGGTCAAGTGCGTTTTTTATATTTTTTATGATTTCAGGCTTATATTTTGTCAGACGGTTTGTATAAAAGTTGTTCGCGAATTCGTAAATCGGTGTTGCGGATTTTCATCGCGAGGTCTGCGGCGAGGTTATACATCAAGCGATAGCCAAGTTGAGGGTAGGTCTCGCAGAGTATGATCAGTTTTTCGCGTTGGATGATCAGCAGGCGGGTATCTTTTTGCGACGCGCGTGCCGACGCGGAACGCAAGCCTTCATCTACTAATGCAACTTCACCAAACGACTGCCCCCTGCGAAGCCTCGCCACCGCGGTTTCTTTTTTCTCGGTATTCCCCATGCCGCGATTGATCAAAATATCCACTTCGCCTTGCGCGATCACATACAATTCCTTGCTGCCGCTATTTTCCTGAAAAATTAGATCCCCGGCATTGAACACAACTTCCTGACACAAATTTGCCACCAACTCCAATTGCGTCGGCGTGAATTGATAAAAGATATCGCTTTGCTTTAGGAAGTTGACCATATTGCTCATAGTGTGACGAGTTTAACATAAATAAAGATGACGTGCAACCGTTTCGAGCCTAAACTGATATTTGTTCCTGTGCACCAAACATTTGCGCCACTGAGGCATTTACGGGTATGTATTGACTAACCAATCAAACGGATCCACTTGTATGCCGTTTACCCACAATTCCCAATGCAAGTGCGGACCCGTGACACGGCCTGTGCCTCCCACTTCCCCGATCACCTGACCTAGTTCCACCATGTCACCAACCTGCACATTAATCTTGGATTGATGCCAAAATCCGCTGTATACACCCCAGCCATGATCAATGATGGTTGTATTACCCCTTACGGTCCAAGGCCCTGCAAATACAACTTTTCCGCGCGCAGGGGCAGTGATGGGTAGCCCAGTTCCGCCGCCAAAGTCGAGACCTGTGTGAAATCCCTGAACAGTGGTATCCGTGCCAGTGCCAATATAGGTACGGCGATTTCCATACCGCGATGTAAAGTAAGTCGCCTCTGCGTACTGGGATGCAGGTGAATAAAAATCACCCGTCCAGAGTTTTTCAGGGGTTACGATACTGGTTATACCAATAAGCTTATTTAATTCTGGCTCTGTCTCGGCGGGGTCAATGGTTATTGGGTCAACATAAAGGAGCGGGTCGTCGGGATAATTCCCCGAGACGATCAAAATGTTTTGCTCGTATGATTGCTTGCTTCCATCTGGAAGAGTTGCTTCCAGACGCAAAGGATACACGCCCGGTGGGAGCAGCGCATGTACACCCTGCAACGCAACCTGTGTTCCATCTTCCGTCGGGAAGAAATGTAATTGATGGTCAACCAGATTTCCGTCCAGTGTGACATTTGGAATGGTTTTTACTTTGATCTCACCTGTGCCGCCCTGCTTGATGGGTAGGTCGCGTATCTCTGCGCTAATGAAAGCCGAAGGCAAACCGCTCGTGCTTTGTTCACCGTTTTCACCAGGCGAGAAAAGAGGCTCGCCTGAGATGCTATCCCATGAACCTTGCAAACTATTGTAATGAGCAAGCGTCCACACATCTGTGTTTTGTTTTACAGCCAATTCAAGCAGGGATTCACCAGTCTCTTGACGCACGCCGCTGAGTTGGGATGTAGCTTCCTGTTGCGGAATGATGATTGGCGCCCCGACATATAATTCACTGGGGCTGACAATTCGGTTCAGTTTGCGGAAGAGGTCTTCAGAAATTTGCGTACGCCGCATGAGACTGCGATATGAGTCGCCGATGTTGATCCGCGTTTTGTCGACAACACCGCTTATACCTTCGAGACCGGGGATAATGAGTTGCTGACCAGCTGCCAGCTGGTTGGGATCGGCGATGTTGTTGGCGGCTATCAGTTCGCTGACTGAAATATTGAAGTCTGATGCAATGGAGGAGAGGCTGTCACCGGGTTGGACAATGTAAACAGGCCCGCTGGTTTGGGCATGCACAGGTTGAAAAGGGAATATCAAAAATAGAAGAAGGAAGAGTGGGAGGATACGTTTGGTCATTGGTTTTTTTTATTTATACACTCTTGAATTCAACTTTGTCGCCGATCTCGTAATCTCCAAAGCGGTCTGGGTGTATTTCCAGGGTGTATTGCGCGTTTGCTTTAGGAAAGTAAGCAGGGTGCCATGATTTGGCGATGACTTTATCCACAACCGTCATTTCAGAGTTGATCCAAAAGACGGCCAGATCAAACGGGACAAAGAACATGTGGATGGATGTGTCGAGGCGTGAATCCCGCTTTTCGACCAGGAGCAGGCCTTCGTCAGGCGTGAGGCGAGAGCGAAACATCAGTCCACGCAATTTGCACAGGAATGAGTTGCAAAATCCCACGTGTGCGGGATTTTTAATCGGATTATTCAGGTTGTGGATGATGATGGGACGCGGCATGGTGTAATAATGATAAAACAGGACGGCTTGTTCTGCCGCCCTGTCTAAAAATAAAATGATGTCAGGATGATAGTTTACTGCCTAATATTTTTTCAACGCTGTCCACCAGTTCCTGTGGACCGAATGGCTTGGCAATGTAATCATCCACTTTTGCGATATGCAAGCCGAGCACTTTATCAATGTTCTGCGCCCTGGCAGTGACGACGATGACGGGAATATCACGAGTGGAAATATCGGCTTTCATTTGTTGGTATACTTCCCATCCGTCCATTTCAGGCATCATTAAGTCGAGTAATACAAGGTCAGGCAGTAACTCTCGGACCATCTCGAGACCTTCTTTTCCACCCGCCGCGCCGTGCACATCGAACCCGTGGCGACCCAGGATGAGCCGAATGAGTTCGATCATTTCAGTCTCATCTTCAATGCAAACAATATGCTTGACAGTTGTATTGTTCATTTTTCTCCTGTCTTTCGAAGCAAGTTTACCATAAAAAAAATATGGATTAATCAATGAAAATCATTACATGGAATGTGAATGGAATTCGAGCCGCGCTGGGAAAAAATGCCTTGGATTGGGCGTTCATGCAAGACCCTGACGCCTTATGTTTGCAGGAGGTGAAGGCGCGGGAAGAACAATTGAGTGAAGAACAACGGACAGCGTTGAAACTTCCTTTCGCATGGAATGCGGCACAGCGTCCCGGCTATAGCGGTGTAACCACTTTCTATAAAGCCCAGCCCGATGAGATCGTGATGGGCATGGGAGATGATTTATTCGATGTGGAAGGGCGCGTCATTCAGACCGTTGGGGCTGGTTGCCGTCTCTTCAACATTTACTTCCCGAATGGGCAGCGCGGACAGGAGCGCGTGGATTATAAACTGGCGTTTTATGCTCATTTGCTCAACTTGTGCGATGAACTTCACCAGCGCGGCGAGAGCATCATCATTACCGGCGATTTCAACACGTCTCACATGCCAATTGACCTGAAGAATCCAAAACAGAATGAAAAAACTTCTGGCTTTTTGCCTGAAGAACGCGAGTGGGTGCAAAAGTTTTTAGACCATGGCTTTGTGGATGCCTACCGCCGTTTGTACCCCGATAAAGTTGAATACACCTGGTGGACGTATCGCATGAATGCCCGTCAACGCGGCATTGGCTGGCGGTTGGATTATTTCCTGGTTTCCGAAAACCTTATGCCGCGTGTGAAAGATGTGATCATTCACGAAAAAGTGATGGGGTCAGATCATTGTCCCGTAGAGTTGGTGTTGGAATAGGGACGAGCCATCTAGCTGGGTCTATAGACGAACTAAATTTGTGTTTTCCCATGAAGCAAGGTCGTTGAGTGAATTTAGATGAGTGAACACGGAAACACTCGGCATTGCAATGCGGATATTTGTTTCTATATTTTCCAGCAGGTGGTGATCGCATTGGGTTGTCCGCCAGTATGTTTTGAGCGACTCGGCACATCTCAATTTGGTGCTAAATCTCGTACATGCTTACAGGAAAACCTGTGTCTATTGCTTTTGCAACCAGTTTTCGGCTGGATAAAGAACGTATTAGAAAATCATATAAATTTCCCCTGTACGTACCGTCTGGGGGGTTGGCTTGGTATAATCCAGTCGCAAGTCATATTTGGAGGATTCCGTGAATTCCCGTAGTCAATCGTTTTTTGTGTATTTCCTTCTGATCGTCGCTATCGGTGCCATGCTCTACATGGGTTTCCGTGAGAATACCAACACGGTAAAACCACTTACTATCAATGAGGTGGCGAAAGCCATACAAGAAGGTAAGGTCGCTCGAATTTTAATTAAAGACGACGATACCTTCACCGTGGTTTACACCAATGGGACAGAAGATGCAGGCGTTGAATCTCGTAAAGAGCCTAATGCTACGTTGGTTGAACAACTTAGCAATCTTGGCGTTACCGCAGAACAACTCGCCCCTGAAAATGTGGTCGTTCAAGTGAGTCCCCCTTCCTTGTGGACAGGTGTTTTAAGTGGAGCATTTTATCTCCTGCCTATTTTGTTAATGGGCGGCGTGCTATGGTTTATTTTCCGTCAGGCGCAAGGCAGCAATAACGCGGCCATGTCCTTCGGTAAAAGCCGCGCGCGCATGTTTAGTGGTGAGCACCCTACTGTCACATTTGCTGATGTGGCTGGGATAGAGGAATCAAAGCAGGAACTGTCAGAGATTGTCGAGTTCTTAAAAGAGCCTCAGAAGTTTATTCAGCTTGGCGCGCGTATTCCGAAGGGTGTTTTATTGGTTGGACCTCCTGGAACGGGCAAAACCCTGTTGGCAAAGGCTGTCTCTGGTGAAGCTGGCGTGCCCTTCTTTTCCATCTCTGGTTCTGAATTCGTTGAGATGTTTGTTGGTGTAGGCGCGAGCCGCGTTCGCGACCTTTTTGATCAGGCCAAGCGGCATTCTCCTTGTATCATTTTCGTAGATGAAATTGATGCAGTAGGCCGCCAGCGCGGAGCGGGACTCGGCGGTTCACACGATGAACGCGAGCAGACGCTGAATCAAATGCTTGTTGAAATGGACGGCTTTGATACTGACACCAATGTCATTATTATCGCCGCAACCAACCGCCCCGATATTCTTGACCCTGCACTTTTGCGCCCCGGTCGCTTTGACCGCCGCGTGACGCTGGATCGTCCTGATGTAAAAGGACGCGAAGCCATTCTCAAAGTGCATGTCAAAGGCAAGCCGTTGGATCCTCAAATTGACCTGGCTTCTGTTGCGCGAGGCACGCCCGGTTTCGTTGGCGCTGATTTGGAAAACCTTGTCAACGAAGGCGCTATTTTAGCTGCCCGCCGCAACAAGAAGTCCATCGGACAGTCGGAATTGGAAGAAGCCATTGAACGCGTAGTGATGGGACCTGAACGCAAATCCCGCCTTATCTCCGATGAAGAGAAGCGCATCATTGCCTACCATGAAGCTGGTCATGCGATAGTGGCAAATGCCATCGCTGAAGCAGACCCCGTGCAAAAAGTGACTATCGTGGGTCGTGGACAAGCTGGCGGCGTTACCTGGTTCCGCCCCGACGAAGACCGCATCCTCATGTCACGCAAGAAAATGCTTGCCACTCTGGCAATGGCTCTTGGCGGCCGCGCCGCAGAAGAATTGATCTTTGATGATATTACTTCGGGCGCATCCAATGACATTGAGCAGGTGACTCGCATGGCGCGTGCCATGGTCACCCGCCTGGGTATGAGTACCGAAATGGGCACCATGACCTACGGTCAAAAGGAAGAGATGATCTTCCTCGGACGCGAAATCTCGGAACAACGAGATTACTCCGAAGCCGTCGCCGAGCAAATTGACCGCGAAGTCCGCAAGATCGTGGAAGATTCATACAAACTTTCCAAATCCCTTGTCAAGAAATATCGCAAGCAATTGGAACTGATCGCAACGAAACTCCTCGAAGTTGAATCCATCAACCGCGAAGATTTTGAAAAACTCTTCCCGTCACCATTGGGCAAGAAGAGTGGCACACCACAGGTTGCGTAATAAGTGTAAAAAGTAACAAGTAATAAGTGAGAAGCAAAAAAGAGTCCTCTGAAATTTCAGAGGACTTTTTTACTTTTTACTTGTTACTTCTCACTTCTTACTCCCCTCACTTTCCTCCCTCTTTATGCTGTCTCACCAATTCACGGCGTAAAATTTTTCCAACAGTTGTTTTTGGCAATTCAGTGCGGAATTCATAATGGGTGGGCACTTTATAGGGGGCAAGATGTTCCTTGCAGAAGGCTTTGAGTTCAGCTTCTGTCAAAGTTTCACCAGGCTTTACCACAACCCACGCTTTGACAGTCTCGCCGCGCTGCGGGTCAGGGATGCCGCCGACACCAACTTCCAACACTTTGGGGTTCGCCATGATCGCCTCTTCCACTTCACGCGGCCAGACCTGGAATCCGCCGGGCTTGATGAGTTCCTTCTTGCGGTCAACGATGTAGAAATAGCCGTCTTCATCCATGCGGGCGATATCACCTGTGAATAGCCATGTCTTGCCGTCTTTCATCTGGCGCAGACTGTTGGCCGTTTCCGTTGGCATGTTGTGATAACCCTTCATCACCTGCGGCCCATTGACAATGATCTCGCCGATCTCGCCTTGGGCAAGTTCCGTTTCACCATCGTCCAGGCTGACGAGTTTCACATCCACATCAGGCAGGGGCATGCCGATGGAGCCTGTCTTGTTTACACCGTCCAGCGGATTGCAGTGTGTGGCGGTTGGAGCTTCCGAGAGACCATATCCTTCAAATACTTTGCCGCCTGTCAATTTTTCAAATTGTTCCTTTGTTTCGCGCATCAACGCCGCGGAACCAGAGATACAAGCCTTGATGGATGAAAGATCGTATTTGCCTGCTTTCACATCAGGGTGATTGTTGATGCCGTTATATAGCAATGGCACGCCGGGAAAAATCGTCGCCTTGTATTTGCTGATATTGTCCAACACATCTTTCAGGTCACGGGCATTCGGCACCATGACCATGCTTGCGCCATTTGCCATCGCAAAATTCATTCCCGCCACCATGCCATAAACATGGAATAACGGAATGCCCATCAACACCACCTCTTTGCCTGGCTCAAGTGAAGGCATCCATGATTTGATCTGAAGCGTGTTTGCAACCACATTGCGGTGCATGGCAACTGCGCCTTTTGGCACGCCTGTCGTTCCGCCAGAATATTGGAATAGCGCAGTGTCATCAGGAGATACTTCTATATTTGGCTTTGCAGAGTTCGCATGTTTTGCAAGCAGGTCTTTCATCCACACATCGCCATTTGCCAGCTCGTGGAGACGATCACCATCCTTCTTTTCCTTAAGCAATGTAAACAACATACGCGTAAATGGCGGCAAAGCCTCTTTGAGATTCGAGACAATGATCTTCTTGAGTTTTGATCTTTCCCGCGCCTTTTTTACCTTGTCGTAAAAACGGCTAAGCGTGAACATGATCTCAATGTTCGCATCATCCACGGGCATGATGATCTCGTCCACTGGGTAGGTGGGATTGATCGCCACCACCGCCGCGCCTGCCTTCAGAATGCCATAATAGGCAATCACAAATTGCGGCAAATTCGGCATAAAGATTCCCACCCGCTCTCCCTTTTTCACACCCATCTCGATCAGCGCAGCAGCCATCGCGTCAGTCTGCGCGTTCATCTCCTTGTATGAAATGACCGCGCCTTTGAAAATCGTACAGGCACGGTCAGGATACTTGCGCGCAGCCTCTTCTAAAAAATGGAACAGCGGCGCTTTCGGATAATCAATTGTTTGCGGCACACCTTTGTCATAATGCGCAAGCCACGGACGGTTGTTCATAGTTGCTCCTCCTTCAGGGTTAATTGAAGTATATACAATCAAGAATCAAAAGTCAATCAATTGGCGAATATAAGTCTCGATTTCTTTTCCAACTCCATCTTTGACTTTGAACCACATGATATTTGGATCGGACTCCTTGAACCAATTCGCCTGCCTGCGGACAAAAATCCGAGTCACGCGCCTCATCTCAACCTTAGCCTGTTCCTCTGTCAACAAGCCTTTTGCCACGCTGACACATTCCCGGTACCCGATCGCCGACATACTTGGCAGAGAGGGTGAGTATCCCTTTTCAAGCAGACCTTTCACCTCATCCACCAATCCATTTGCGAACATGGCGTCAATGCGTTCATCCACACGTTGATACAACTCAGGCCGCGGACGAGTTAGCCCGATGGTTATTAATTGATATGGCGAGTCAACCTGTCCGCGTTGCTCTGAAAATTTCCGACCCGTTGTCAAAATAACTTCCAGCGCGCGGATCGTTCGTCTCACATTCCGTGCGTCAATTTTTGCCGCCGCCTCTGGATCAAGAAATTGCAGTTTAGCGTGTAGCCATTCCAGCCCTCTCTCTTCTTTCAGTTTTTCCAACACATCTCGCATTCGTTCATCTGCTGTGACTTCTGGCGGTGTCCAACCCTCTGTCACAGCGCGAACATATTGTCCCGTGCCGCCAACCAAAAAGGGAAGTTTGCCGCGTGCGTGAATATCCGCGATGATGTCTTTTGCTTTTTGCTGAAAAACTGCCAGGCTTAACGTCTCATCTGGGTTGACAATATCAATTAAATAATGCGGCACGCGCGCCAATTCTTCGCGGGAAGGCTTGGCTGTGCCAATGTCCATGCCGCGATAGAAGAGACGTGAATCAGCAGAGATGATCTCGCCATTCAATCTTTCCGCAAGTTGAATGGCGAGATCTGTTTTACCGACAGCAGTCGGTCCAACGATGAGGATGAGCGGGGGCTTTGTTGTTGTCATTCTGCCTGACTTTCTGATTCACATTAAAATGTCCATCCATTTTAACACCGAGGTGAGTAAATATGATCAACTGGCAGGAATTAACCATTGACATGTTCGTTGAGCAATTGCGGACGGTATATCAGCGGACGTATGGTGATGTCAACAATGATTTGCGTAAGAACTATGCTTCATTTTATTGGAATAGCGTTAATCCATATATTCATGACGCCCTCCAGTATTTGCGTTTGACCGAAGACGGCAAGCAATGGGTTGCCAAACACGTACATATAAATGATCGAACTAAAAAAGGACACAACGCAGTCGCCGTGTCCTTTTTGATTCTCGAAAAAATCCCACTCTATAAATTCTAATTTTTTTTATATTCGCGGATATTATCCGTAGCCTCATCCAGTTTTGCAACTTCTTCTTCGGTTAATCTCCAGCCTGCGCCACCTGCGTTTAATTCCGCTTGTTTTATATTCTTCGCGCCCGGAATGGGCAGTGTGCCTTTGCAGATCAGCCAGTTAAGTGCAACCTGCGAGACAGTTTTATCACCATGATTTAAACCGATCTCCTGCAAAAGCTTGATCACAGGTTGAAGTTTCTTGAGCAATTCAGTATATTGCGAACCGCGTACTCCAGGTGGGGGATTCTCTGAAGTGTATTTTCCTGTCAGCAAGCCTTTTTCAAGTGGAGAATATGCGATCAAACGAATGCCAAGTTCTTTGCAACGTGCGAGCGTGCCGTCCTTTTCCACTACACGGTTTAACAGGCTGTAATGCACCTGGTTGGACGCCAACGGAATTCCATGCTGTGCGAGGGTTGAATAAGCCCTCAGCATGTGTTTCTGTCCGAAGTTGGAAACACCCACAGTCCGAGTCAAGCCGCGCTTCACACATTCCACCATACCTTCCATCATCGTTTCGGGGCTCATGAGCGGCGACGCCCAGTGGATTTGATACAAGTCCACCGACTCTAATCCCATGCGTTCCAAACTTCCTTTTAGTGCACGCGGAACGGATCCTTTTGTCAGCCGCCACGGCCATGGGAAATACTTGGTCGCTACAAGCACGGGCTGGTCTATTTCCTTCAAAAATTGACCAAGCAATCGTTCCGAGTAGCCCGAGCCATAGATTTCGGCGGTATCCACAAATCGAACGCCGAGAGTTAGGGAAGCATCAAATGATTCGCGAATTTCTTTGTCGGTATGTGTTTGACCATAACCCCAAATAATTCGGTCACCCCATTGCCATGCGCCTAACCCAATTTCGATGGCGTGTAAAAATCTCGTTTCGTTGCTGACTTCAGTCACAATGCCTCCTAAAGGAACTTCCCGATTTTATCTTAAAAAACGACTTTCCCCGAAAATTCAGGTTACAATTCAGGCCGTTCAAAATTTATTGGAACTGATGGACCGCGAGACTTCTACCCCCATTTGGGATGGGGGTTTGGCGCTCCCTGAGTTCTGGGAGGTTCCCTGGTATGGCAAATTTTAATGCGCGGGATGTAGAGCCCGCCTCTGACCTAAGCCGACGGCTGGGTCTGTCCTTTTCCAATTTAGCTTTGCTGACGCGTGCGCTGACCCATCGCTCCTACGTCAATGAGTATCCAGCGGTGGAAGATAATGAACGTCTTGAATTCCTCGGCGATGCTGTATTGGATTTCATAGTCGGCGCGTGGGTGTATAACCGTTTCCCTGAAATGCCCGAAGGTGACTTGACCAAAATGCGCTCGGCGCTTGTCCGTAATGAACAGCTTGCGAAGTTTGCGCGCAAATTGGATCTGGGACGTGCGCTTCGGCTGGGCCGCGGAGAATCATCCTCGGGCGGTCACGACCGCGACAATTTGCTTGGTTCTGCTTTCGAGGCGCTAGTCGGCGCTTTGTATTTGGATGCAGGCCTCGGCGCAGTGAATTCGTTCGTTAATCCTATTTTGGAAGATGCCCGCGAGATCATTCTCAGCGAAATTCACGACCCAAAAAGTCAACTGCAGGAGTGGACGCAATCACAAAAGCTCGGCTCGCCGCATTATCACGTGGTCAGCACCAGCGGACCCGACCATGCAGTTATTTTTGAAATGGTTGTAGAGGTTGCTGGTGTAGCAAAGGGGCACGGCGCAGGCCCGAGCAAAAGTTATGCCGAACATGCCGCTGCGCAGGATGCGCTGAAAAATTTGGGAGTAATCTAATTCCGTCCTGAGCGCAGTCGAAGGACGTAGAAAATCGTAAATCCAAAATCGGAAATCAAAAATAAAAACATGCCTCTTCGCCTAAAATCACTCGAACTGCAAGGATATAAAACTTTTGCTTCGCGGACCGTCTTTGAATTCGCGAGCGGAATTACCGCGATTGTCGGGCCGAATGGCTCAGGCAAATCGAACATTGCCGATTCTCTGCGCTGGGTGTTGGGCGAGCAATCGTACACGCTTTTACGCGGCAAGAAAACCGAAGACATGATCTTCTCTGGTTCAGAGCATCGCGCGCGTGCGGGCATGGCGCAAGCCACGATCACCTTTGATAACACCGAGCAATGGCTGCCCGTGGATTTCTCCGAAGTGGCACTGTCACGTACCGCCCATCGTGATGGGCACAATGATTATTTGATCAATGCTCAGCACGTGCGTTTGCGTGAGATGAATGAATTGCTCGCGCAGGCTGGTTTGAGCGAGCGGACTTATACGATCCTCGGTCAGGGTTTGGTGGATGCCTCTCTCGCCTTGAAAGCGGATGATCGCCGCCGCCTGTTTGAAGAAGCCGCAGGTGTGGGGTTGTATCGTGCGCGCCGTGATGATGCACTAAAGCGCCTTGACAACACCAAACGCAACCTCGAACGTGTACTTGATATTATGGCGGAACTTGAACCGCGCATTAAAAGTCTGGAACGGCAGGCAAAGCGCGCCATTGATTTTTCTCGCGTTCAGGCGGATATGAAAATGATCCTGCGCGAATGGTATGGCTTCCACTGGCATCGCGCCCAGCGTGACCTGACCGATGTCCGCGAGACTGTCCGCGGACAGGAAGCGCGAGTGCGTGATGCGCGTTTGGCTTACGAAACGACACAGGCAGAATACGCAGCTTTCCGCGAGCGGCTTTCAGGTCTGCGCGCCCAGTTGAATGCGTGGCACCGTCAATCGGCGGATTTGCACAATCAACACGAAGCCATCAGCCGCGAACTGGCTGTGCTCGAAGAACGCCGCCGCTCATTGACCAATACTCAAGCCTCCGTACTTTCCGATCAGGAACAGGCAAAAGATGAACTGCACCTCGCCAATGAACGTTATGGCGAAGCCGAGCAGGATGTGGCACGTATTCAAAATGAATATGAAGAAGCGAAATCCCAACTTGCGAACGTACAGAGCTCTTTGCAGACGCGTCAGTCTGAGCGTGCTGAATTGGAAGAACAGCTTGCGCTGACACGCAATCAAATTGAAAGCTTCAGCCAACAGCGCGCCGAAAATAACGCGCGTCTGGATGAGTTGAAATCACGTATTGAATTGCAAATGCAAAAGATCGAGCAAACCAAAGTTGCCATTGCGAACGGCGAGTCTCTTTTTGAAAAAGCCAGGGCTCAATATGAAACAGCCCACAGGGAACGTGAACAAGCCGCCTTCGCTTTGCAAGAAGCTGAACAGAAAGTTGTCGCCAGGAAGAATGAGGCAGACCGCATCGAACGCGAGCGGCGCGCCGCACTTGAACAGCGCACGAAGGAAGAATCAGATCATTCACGGTTGAAGGCTCAGCTTGAAGTGCTTGAACAATCTGAGCAATCCCTGGCGGGATATGCCGAAGGCGCGCGTTATTTGTTGGATGCCGCACGCCAGTCCAGGCTCACGGGCGCGCGCGGTGCGCTTAGCGCGGCGCTCGATGTCCCTGCTGAGCTTGAAACCGCCATTGCCGCCGCGCTTGGTGACACGCTCGATGCAGTTTTGCTCGATGCGAATCAATTTGAAGATGCCTTGAATTTGCTGGAATCTGATGGCGCGGGGCGCGCGGTATTGCTGCCGTTGGATGATAAGACTTCCGAAGTCTTTACCCACAGGGCGCTACGCGAGACTTCGGAAGTCTCGGATGATTATTTAGGTGTGGCGTCTGAACTGGTCAACGCACCCGATGACTTGCGCGGCGCTGTGCGGCTGATGCTGGGTCAGACCCTGATCGCGCGTGACCGAAATTCGGCGCGCAGGTTGATTCAGGATTTGCCGACTCATGCGCGCGTCGTGACCCTGCGTGGGGAAGTGTTCCGCGGCGACGGTTTGGTCATCGCTGGGAAAACCGCTTCTTCCTCCGCCTTGAGCAGGCCGCGCCAAAAACGGGAATTCGAATCCGCTTTGAGTGGACTGATCGCACGGCTCGCTGAATCAAATGATTTGGTCGAACGATTATCAGATCAGCTTGCGGGCGCACAACGCGAACTGGCGCAAGCCGATACCGATGCGCGCGAAGCCCGTGTCAGATTAGGCGAATGCCAGGAGACCGAGCAACAGGCCGGGCTGGAGTCAGAGTCGACACAACGTCAGCTTGAGTGGCAGAAAAACCAGTTGACCCAGTTGGAGGCCGAGGCGCAGGAATTTGCTTCGATCCAGCAAAAATTAATTGAGTCTCAAGCTGAAGTGGAACGCCTCTCTTCGGATGCGCAATCACAATCGAAGGATATCAATGCGAAGTTCACCGAGATTTCTGCGGATGAATTGCAGGAGCAGGCTTCGTATTGGAGCACACGCGTGGCTGTGGCTGAGCAAAGTGTGGCGAGTGCGGTTGCAAAGAAAGATGAGCGTGTGAAGGAAATTACGCGGCTTGACTCACGTCGGGTTGAATTAAGCGCCCGTTTGCACGAAGCCGAAATTTCCTTGAACGGTTTGGATCTTGAAAAGACCAGACTGCGCGAAAATGAAAACAACTTGCAGAGCCAGATCGAAGAAATGCGTGTGTTGATCGACCCTGCTGAAAAAGATCTGGAAACGGCAGAGCAGGAAGAGAAGCGTTTGCAGGAATCAGAAACGAATGCCCAGCGCATCTTTGCAAATACAGAGCGTTCCTTTGGACAGGTACAGTTGGAGCAAATGCGCAAGCAGGAAGCCTTGGATAACCTGCACCAAAAAATTACAGATGATTTTGGTCTGGTGATGTTTGATTACGCAGCAGATGTCTCTGGTCCTGTGCCTTTGCCTTTGGATGGCATGGTCGAGCAATTGCCGATCGTGACAGAACTTGCCCCTGAAATTGAAGAGCAGTTGAATCATTATCGTGCGCAGATGCGCCGCATGGGTCCGATCAACCCGGATGCGAAAATGGAATACGATCAGGAAAGTGAACGCTTCACGTTCATGAAGACTCAGGTGGAAGACCTGCGAAAAGCCGAAGTGGACTTAAAGCAGGTTATCGCCGAGTTGGATGAAATCACCAAAAAAGAATTTGTCCGCACGTTTGATGCGGTGGATAAGCAATTCCGTGAAACCTTTGTGCGTTTGTTTGGCGGCGGCTCGGCGCGACTGGCCTTAACCGACCCGGAAGACCTTGTTAACACTGGTATCGAAATTGAAGCGCGCCTGCCTGGCCGCCGTGAACAGGGACTGGCGATGCTCTCTGGCGGTGAAAGAAGTTTGACGGCGATTGCGTTGGTTTTTGCACTGCTCAAGGTTTCGCCGACCCCCGTCTGCGTGATGGATGAAGTGGATGCGATGCTCGATGAAGCCAACGTCGGCCGCTTCCGCGACCTGCTCGTGGATTTGAGCAAGGAAACGCAGTTCATCATCATCACGCATAATCGCAATACCGTGCAAGCTGCGGATGTGATCTACGGCGTGACGATGGGGCGTGACTCGGCGAGTCAGATCATCAGCCTGCGCCTCGATCAAGTCACGGATGATATGTTGAAGAGGGGATAACGTGACAGGTAAGAAGTAAAAAGTAAGAAGCCCACCTCGAATTGAGATGGGCTTCTTTATTGCAAAATACTTGAAAATGATTTTAGGATTTTTTTGTCTTTCGACCATCCTTCATCATTGCATATTACGGTATAGCAGTAGCTTCCTGGGTGACTTCAGCTAATGCGGTTTTTTGTGCAATTGCAGCATCAGTCGCCATCGTCACAAAATTAGGATCGGTTGGGACGTATTGCTTCCAGAGGTCAAAAGTTTCCACGCCGTATTCTTCGCGGGCGGCCGTAAGCCAATCTGTGAAGACTTTATTTTTTGCGGCATTCAATTGATCAGCAGTGAGCGGACGTTCCTGCTTCGCGATCAATTGGATGATGTGATATCCAAAATCGCTCTTAACAGGTTCCAGCGTGTAATCGCCTGAATTTTCCAAAGCGAATGCGGCGGTTTCAAATTCTGGAACCATGGCTCCAGTGCTGAACCAACCCAGGTCGCCGCCATTTACAGCGGAACCAGTATCCTGGGAATATTCCTGTGCAAGAGCTGCGAAGTCTTCGCCATTCTTTAATTTTTCCAGGACAACAAGAGCCGCTGCTTCGTCCGAAACGAGGATATGACGCGCCCAAACTTGAGTCTCTGTGCTTGGCACATCAGCCGTGATTGCTTCCTGTACTTTTGTTTGTAGTACTTGGAGATCAAAAAGTGCAAGATAATCCTTTTCGCTGAGACCAAGTTTGTTCATTGCTTTTTGAGACTCGCTAAATCTGCCCTCGAAACCTTCCTGTGTGTAAGGAGTGGCTGTTGGCTCCGGTGTGGACGTGGGGCCTGCGGTTGCAGTTGCTTCCGGTACCAGTGTGGCAGTTGGCGTAAATTCAACTGTGGCAGTGGCGGCAGGGGTTGGGGTCTTCGTAACCAGGTCGAATGCTTCTGCGGGTATCGCAGGCATGATCACTTCTGTCGGGGTTGGCGCAGTGGTGGGTGTGCCGTTCGGATAATATGCGAATGAACTTTCCTTGGCTTCAACCAATTCCGCATCGCTGACCGTGATGCCGCGTTTTTCTGCTTCGAGACGGATCAATTGTTCGTTGATCATTTGATCCAGCACAGATTGGCCAATGGTCTCAGGTGCATCAAGTTGTGATTGGATCTGATCCAATTGGCTCTGCACGTCCATGCCGAAGATCTGTCCGTATTGCGCGTATTGATTGTATTGCGCCAGTAATTGCTGGCGTTGCATGCGCACACGCGGCTCGAACTGATTTACAAGGATCGCATATTTCCCGACCTTTGCAACAGGGCGCTGGCGTTGAAGATAATTGACATCATAAAATCCATAGGCAATCAAAAGCAAAACAGCCGCTACAATGCCAATGAAAGCATATAAGTATTATTTTACTTTGTTGTTTTTCACGTTGTAGGCGCGCAACGTGTTTCTTATGCAAAGCGGGCTTATGACCCGAATCGATAGTCATTTTCGTACTCCTTCAAGAAAGAGGTATAAATTAATGTTACACAGTTCATAGTGATTCCCTGAGCGTAGCGAAGGGTCTCTACCTTATGAAGTTAGAGATTCTTCGCTACGCTCAGAATGACACTGAGTAATGATGATATATAAACATAATTTCGGGGCATGGATGCTTTGTACTCCCATGCCCCGAAATTCTTTCGGCAATTAGGAACGGCCGTCGTCCAATGATCTGCCGCTGAAAGGCAGGAATGCCACATGGCGCGCCTGTTTGACAGCCGCCGCCACCACACGCTGGTGCTTGGCGCATGCGCCAGTCTGGCGGCGTGGACGGATTTTTCCTTCTTCGGTTATATATTTGCGAAGCAGGTCGGTCTTTTTGTAATCAATGACCAACAGCTTATCCGCGCAAAATTGACAAAACTTGGGCTTGGCAAAAAACCTGCGGTCACCGCCGCCTTCGCCGCCACCCGAATAACTACGTTCTTCACTCATGATTTACTCCAAAAAAAACTAGAACGGAAACTCATCTTCCGCCATGGCAGAACCATTGTCGGCGGAGGTGGACTCGACTTCCTGATGGTTATCGTTTGCATCACGTCGGTCGCCCAGCATCATCATTTCATTTGCCACCACTTCCACGCTGGTGTGTTTCTGGCCTTCTTTGCCGTCCCAGCGGCGGGTTTGCAAACGTCCTTCAATATAGACCTGTTGTCCCTTCACGAGATACTGCTTGCATATCTCCGCAAGGTTACCCCAAACCACCACATTGAACCACTCAGTCTCGTTGTGGCGTTCCCCGTCCGCGCTATTCCACGTACGGCTGACCGCCACGGAAAAAGTGGTAACAGGTTTTCCTGAAGGGGTGTAACGCATCTCTGGATCTTTTCCAAGATGCCCAATGATCTGAACTTTATTAAGGCCTCGGCTCATAATAGATCTCCTTGGTAAAATTCCGGGCAATGCAACAATAAACTAAATGGCAACAGAAAGCATGTGACGAATGATCGGTTCTTGATAACGCAGGTTGCGTTCAAGATCAGAAGTCGCGGCAGGATTCATGGTCACGTTGAACAAAACATACTGACCTTCGCGGTGCTTCTTGATGATGTAAGCCATCTTGCGACGGCCCCAAACATCAACCTTGTCAATACTTCCGCCCGAATCACTGACCCAGCCTTTAACCTTCTCAACCACGCCGTTAAAAGCAGTTTCATCCAGATCGGGCTGGATCACACAAACTAATTCATACTTACGCATAGGGAAAACCTCCTTTCCATGGGTTTGTTCCTATTCAAGCCGTGGGCTTGCCGGGAACGGAAAGGC
The DNA here is from genome assembly GCA_963833175.1 of uncultured Chloroflexia bacterium. Taxonomy (GTDB): domain Bacteria; phylum Chloroflexota; class Anaerolineae; order Anaerolineales; family Villigracilaceae; genus Villigracilis. The sequence continues at coordinate 32,465 of CAWHXC010000005.1, read as the reverse complement.
ACGTTGGAACGTACCTAATTTAGCGGGGCGAAGTTTACCACAAAACCTTCTCTTGTGGATGACAAACCCCGCTTCGCATTTAACTGTTGGCTGATCCTGTCCGAAGGGCATTTTTTCCACTGTGGCAGTTATCACCCGCATCATCCCTTCGCTTTTTACTTCTCACTTTTCTCACATCCTGCGCACTACCTCACATAGATCGGGTTGCTATAAATCCATCCGCGCAACTTCCCAAGATACCTGCGATAAACCTCCACGCGATACACGCCAGGCTCGGTGGTGATATGCGCGAAGGATAATTTATTCTTCCAAGTTTGAATAACCGCACCATTTTTCAGCAAACGGATTTCCGCTCCAGAAGGGATTTTTGCCTGTAAAGTGACCCCATTCTTTGCGGGCAGTTCATCGCCCATGATGACGCTTTTATCCAGACCTTGCGCCGTGAAGGTGAATCCGCGAGTGGGGGCGGGCAGGTCATATCCAACAAAACAGTGACCCTGGCCCATTGCCTCGTAGATCAGTTTCTTGTCTGTATTTGCCTCGCCGCTTAAAGGCTCGGCAAGTAGTACGTGAGTATTTACTGTGCGGAAGTGAAATTCGTAGGGGAATATCACGCGGCTGATCGGCCCCAGGCTCATGTGCAGTGCATGCGCATCCGAGCCGCCAATAGCCACCACACGCTGACCTTGTGCAAGTAAATCATCCCATCTCGTAACTGTGGCTGGAATCGGATGGTGTGCCACAAATGCGGGAAATAACGCATAAAACGCGCCATGCAATTTTGTTGGCACGATTGTTTTCAACTCGCTCAACGCATTCCACAATTCAATGCCTGTGTAATTTTGAACCGACCAATCCTCCCACGAAATGTCCGTTTCATTGAACGCAGGCGCGGCGGGGTCATCGGGGTGCGCGAGAAAAGACATTCCGCCCGCATCACGTACTTTATTAATAAGCAGTTGAGGATTTTCCACAAAAGCGGCAAGCTCGCGCTGTGCGTTAAATGCCAGCAGATGATTCTTCTGCGGGACACGCGCCTGATCATGTAATTCCTCCCCGATCAGCATTAATATCTTTTTGGTCTTCTCTTTGTAATATCCTTCAAAACCCTGCACCAGCACATTATGGTCGGTCACGATCACCGCGTCCACGCCGGCTTTTAGCGCGGCGGCGGCAATATCCTTGTGCGTGCCGCTTCCGTCGGAATATCTTGTGTGCATGTGCAAATTGACAACGATTTCGTGCATGAAATTCCTCTCCATATCTGTTTTTCGCTTTAAAAACTTCTTGTAATTGCGCCGAATCCTTGTTGACGATTCACTTCTTGAACAGGTATAATCTGTCCGCTAAATTCAAGGAGGCACATCATATGTTAAAGTTTTTGGATATTGCGCTGATTATAACCTCAGTAGGTTTAATCCTTGGCGTCATCCTGCAGAGCAAGGGCGCAGGGTTGGGCGGGCTGACTGGCGCGGACACTGGCGGCGTATTCACTGCCCGCCGCGGTATTGAACGCATCCTATTTTGGGTGACAATTTCGCTGTCTGTGATTTTCTTTGGTCTCGTCTTTATTATTATCCGCAACGGAGGATAATAAGCACCAACCCGTAAAGGCCGCCGGGCCATTGCCCCAAACGTGGGGTGGCGGCGGCCTTTCTTTATTTCCCTATATATTATGAAAAAATTACGCTGGCAGATATTGGTTGTAGCGGTCACACTTGTGATCGTAGCCTTGCTATTGCTGAGTCAACAACCAGTAAGTACTCCATTTTTACCCGAAGCTGCGCCCGGTGGTATTTATACCGAAGCATTGATCGGCTCCATGGGGCGGCTGAATCCCATGCTGGATTGGAATAACCCAGCTGACCGAGACATTGATCGGCTGATCTTTAGTGGGTTGATCCGTTTTGATTCACACGGTTTACCTCAGCCAGACCTTGCTGAATCGTGGGGAACTTCCTCAGATGGCACGCTTTACAATTTCTCGATCAGGCCGAATGCAGTCTGGCATGACGGTCAGCCAGTTACAACGGATGACGTTATCTTCACCATCGATCTGATCAAAAGTAACGGCTCGCTTTTCCCGCAGGATATCAAAGATCTTTGGTCCCAAATTGAAGTAAAAAAACTGGACGACAAAACACTTCAATTCAAACTTCCCGAACCATTTGCACCATTTCTAGATTATGCCACCTTTGGCGTTTTACCTAAGCACCTTACTTGAGTTTGTCCCTGCTGACCAGCTTGCGAGTGCTGATTTCAACTTGAATCCCGTTGGCACAGGGCCGTACAAATTTGATAGCCTTATAACCAGTGGTGGACAGATCACTGGTGTTGCACTCGCGGTTAATGAAGATTATTATTTGCCGAGTGCATTTATCGAGCAAGTTGTCTTTCGTTATTATCCGAACTCTGCAACTGCCTTTGACGCTTATCAACAAGGCGAAGTGCTTGGTGTCAGCCAGCTCACAACTGATATTTTGCAGTCTGCTTTGGCAGAGCCGGCATTCTCTGTTTATACCAGCCGCCTGCCGCAAATGGGATTGGTCTTCTTAAACCTTAATAATCCCGGTGTGGCATTTTTGCAAAATGAAAATATTCGACATGCACTTTTGCTTGGCGTGAACCGTGAGCATATTGTCTCGCGCATCATGCAGGGACAGGCAATTGTTGCAGATGGTCCTATTTTGCCGGGTTCATGGGCTTACTATAACGATATCGAACATTTTGATTATGACCCCGATGCTGCCGCGGCGTTATTAAAAGATGAGGGATTTGTGCTCCCTGCCAGTGGCGGAGATGTGCGCGCCAAAGACGGTCAATTGCTGAACTTTACGATGGTTCATTCCGACGATGCGGTACACACCCAGATCGCGCAGGCAATCCAGTCAGATTTAGCACAGATCGGTGTGAAAGTAGATTTGCAATCTGTGCCTTATGATTTGCTGGTGAATGACTTCCTTACGACACGCAACTATCAAGCCGCGCTTGCAGACTTAAACACCATGCGCACACCTGACCCAGATCCCTATCCTTTTTGGCACCAATCTGAAGCCACTGGCGGACAGAATTACTCGCAATGGGATAACCGCACGGCAAGCGAATTCCTCGAGACCGCCCGCACAGTTACGGATTTTGAATCCCGCGCACGTTTGTACCGTAATTTTCAGGTTGTATTTGTAAAGGACATGCCTTCCTTGCCATTGTTTTATCCCGCCTACTCTTATGGCGTGGATTCGCAAGTGCAGGGTGTGCAGGTTGCGCCGATGTATGATACAAGCGACCGCCTAGCATTGATCTCGGAATGGTATCTTGTTACGCGGCGCACGCTTGAGCAAACTCCTGTACCAACGGTCAATCCTTAAATTGTTTAGCCCATCCAAGAGGATAGTCAATACCTTTCCACAAGTGTTCCGAGACGGAATTTTGAAGGAGTAATCATGTCTGACGCAAAAAATGCAATTGAGTATGCTCATAAAAACCGTGAGAGATTTACAAAAGAATTATCCGAGTTCATTAAACTCGAATCGATTTCAACCGATGAAGAATATAAAGGGCAGGTTGAAAAAGCCGCAGAATGGGCGGCAGATCATTTGCGCAAGATCGGAATTGAAAACGTAAAACTCATGCCAACGGGTGGACATCCCGTTGTGTATGGCGATTGGTTGAAGAAGCCTGGCGCGCCGACTGTCTTGATCTACGGACATTACGATGTTCAGCCCATTGACCCGATTGAATTGTGGGAGACATCACCTTTTGAAGCGACAGTGAAAGGTGACTATCTTTTTGCGCGCGGTTCTTCAGATATGAAGGGACAAATGATGGCGACGATCAACGCTGTCGAGTCCATTATGCAAGCGGGTGATTTTCCCGTCAACCTGAAGTTCATGCTTGAAGGCGAAGAGGAAATTGGTTCCCTGCATATGGCGAGTTTTCTGCCAGGGCATAAAGACTTGTTTAAAGCCGATTTTTGTTTGAACCCCGATGCAGGCGCGATCTCTGCGGAGGAACCAACCATCACATTTGGCTTGCGTGGACTTGCCTACTTTGAGTTGCATGTCTATGGCCCGCCGCGTGACTTGCATTCAGGCTTGTTCGGCGGCACGGTGCATAATCCTGCGCAGGCATTGACGGAATTGATCGCTGGCATGCACGACGATAACGGCACGGTCACTTTGCCCGGTTTCTATGACTCTGTGCGCCCTGTCACCGATCAGGAGCGTGAAGCAACCGCAAAACTTCCCACGACTCCCGAAAGTTATTTGCAACAAACCGGCGTGCCCGCCTTGTGGGGTGAAAAAGAATACACACCCGCGTTACGCACAGGCGCCCGCCCGACTCTTGAAATCAACGGATTGCTCTCAGGTTGGACTGGTCCTGGCTCAAAGACAGTTTTACCTGCCAGAGCAATGGCAAAAATTTCCTGTCGCCTCGTGCCAGATCAAGATCCAGCTATTGTTGAAAAGCAATTGATACAATACGTGAAACAGCATGCCCCCAAGTCAATCACCTGGGAAGTGAAACTTTTGCATGAAAGCCCGTGGGCAATTACGGATATTAATACCAACGGCGTGCGCGCCATGGCTGCGGCAATGGAAACCGTTTGGGGTAGGCAGCCCTTATATCGCCGTGAAGGTGGTTCGATTGGCGTAGTAGCCATGCTGCAAAACATCTGCGGCGTTGAGTTTGGTCTTGTTGGCGGCGGCTTGCCCGATGACAATGTCCACTCGCCGAATGAGCGTATGCACCTGCCAACCTGGCACAAGAATATGGATGCGTTCATCCATTTCTTTTTCAATTTTTCAAAATAACTAAACTAATAAGACCTGACAGGTTTTTAAAAACCTGTCAGGTCTCTAAAATACGATAAGGACTTATAGGTATATGGAAGACAGAATTATCACATACGGCGGACAAGCGGTTATTGAAGGCGTAATGATGCGCGGGCAAAAAGCGTATGCCATTGCAATGCGTGCGCCCGATGGCACGATTGCGATCCACATAGAAAAGCTTGCAAAAGTTTATCGTTCGAAAATCACTACTGTCCCATTTTTGCGCGGCTCAATTCTTTTATGGGATGCCCTCGGGTTGGGAATGAACGCCCTGACGATTTCAGCAAACACCCAAACTGGCGAGGATGAAAAACTGGAAGGCCCCGCTCTTTACCTAACCCTGGGCCTGTCACTAACCCTTGGCATTGGACTCTTCTTTTTGCTTCCCGCAGGCATTGGCGGATTAGCCGAACATTATCTCGGCTGGAGTCCCTGGCTCAACAATCTGGCTGAAGGTGTCCTGCGTTTGCTGCTCTTCATCGGTTACATTTGGGCGATCAGTTTCATGCCCGATGTGAAGCGTCTCTTCATGTATCACGGCGCGGAGCATAAGACCATCAACGCCTTCGAATCAGGCGCAGAGTTGACTCCCGAAGTCGTGGCGAACTATCCCATTGAACATGCTCGTTGCGGAACGGCATTCCTGCTTACGCTGGTTTTGCTGTCCATATTGGTTTTCACTTTGTTAGGTCCTATGCCAATGTTTTGGCGTCTTGCCACGCGTATCTTATTCATTCCCATTCTTGCAGGCATCGCCCTCGAATACACCCGCTGGACAGCGAATCATTTGGATAGCCCGTTTGTCCAATTGTTGATCAAACCAAACCTGGCATTGCAGCATCTCACCACGCGCACTCCCGACCTTTCGATGCTGGAAGTGGCAATCGCCTCATTTCAGTCCATGCGCAAGGCGGAGCAGGAAGTGGTGGTAACGTAGGGATTTCGTAGTGAAAGAGGCAGGCAATCGCCTGTCTCTTTTTATTTTCCATTTATCCCGTCCTGCTAAAATACAAAAATGCTATCAAAAAAGATTTTTAGCTTTTTATTGTTCATTTCGCTGGGTTTGATGCTTTTTATGGGCGGCTATTTTCTTTTCAGCAGTGGCCGCCCAACGCCTGTAGCCGTAAAAGAAGAAATCATGGATGGTGTGACCTATCAACGTATCGTTCGTTACCTTCCACATTCCATGGTTGCGCATATTTTGGTGATTGATAAAAAAGATAAAAAGCCGCAATTCATGGTCACACCGCCAGATGATGTTGACGGCGGCGTTCTTAAAGCACGTACAACCTCCCAGTTTTTGGAAGAGTTTGATGTGCAAATTGCCATCAATGGAGATGGATTTTTTCCATGGTGGTCACGCAGTCCCGCTGATTATTACCCGCATGTTGGTGATCCTGTCACGCCTAATGGGTTTTCCGCCGCGTATGGAGACCGCTATGCAGACGGATTGCAGGATATTCGCCCTGAACCAACGTTGTACATAAGCCGTAGAAATGAACTTACTTTTAATAATCCCCCGAATAAAATTTTTCATGCGCTTTCTGGCGACCGTATGCTGATACAAGGCGGCGAGATCATTCCCGGTTTGGATGATGCTGAAATTGATCCACGCACTGCAATTGGAACTAATCGCAACGGACGTTATATATACCTGGTCGTAGTGGATGGCAGACAGCCTTTTTACAGCAAGGGTGCAACTTTTGCAGAATTGGCAGACCTATTAAAAGACCTCGGCGCATTCAATGCCATGAGCCTTGACGGTGGCGGGTCATCCACAATGGTCATTGAGGGAGAAAATGGTGAGCCTGTTATCTTGAATTCCCCGATAGATAGTTACATTCCAATGCGCGAGCGACCCGTAGCGAATCATTTGGGAGTTTATATAAAATAACAGACCACCCAGCTAGGCTAGGCAGTCTGTTATTTGTGGGCGCGGGGGGACTCGAACCCTCGACCTCATGTGTGTGATACATGCACTCTAACCAGCTGAGCTACGCACCCGTTGAAGCGACAGAGATTATAGTATAGGCCTTATGCTTTGGCAAGTGATTAAGGCGGCGGTAAATAATCCCACGGATTGACTTTCCAGGTCGAAGTCATCAACTCAAAATGCAAATGCGCGCCAGATGAGCGGCCAGTGGAGCCGACTGCGCCGATCCCTTCGCCCTGACCAACACTTTGTCCGCAGCCGCGGTATAGCTCGCTCAAGTGGGCGTATAACGACTGAAAACCATTTCCATGGTCGATCATGATCATATTGCCATAGCCATAGTCGTTCCAGCCTGAATACACCACCACGCCTGCATCTGTCGCATACACACCTTCACCTTCACTGCCTGCCAGATCAATGCCGCGATGATTTGTTTTTTCAGAATAATCAAAACCTGAAAGAAAATGCTTGTTGGTTGGATACACAAACGTGCCATATCCCACCGCGCCACCGCTGACCGGGTCACAAGCACCCTGCCCGAGCACGCGCGCAGAAGCGGGGTTTTCACGTGTCACGCCAAGCGGCGCACTCCAATTCACAAACTCCCTTGATCCGCCAGGAATGATCAACCAGGTGGCGGTTTTTATATTTGCGTTTTCATAGTCCCCGACCGTATTGGGGTCAATATGATTACCGGGAAATTCGATAATGTCTGCGGCAGTAGTGCCATAGAATTTAGCCCAATCTCCAAAAGGAATTCCACCCAGCCATTCCCAATATACGCCGTCCACAGGAAGGATCGTCAACTCCTGTCCGGGTTTTAGAGAATGCGGATCATCCAGCAAAGTATTGTAATTGCCCCATAAAATTGTTTGAGGTTGAAGCCCAAATTTTTCAGCGATCCCAAAGACTGTGTCCCCATCCTGCACGGTGTATTTTGTAAGCTCCTGGCGAGGGCGCGAAGGAACATTCGTATGCAGTTGTGCCGCACGCGAGATGCCTGAAGTAATGGGAATATCCACCGCAGGGATCAAGTTGATATCGACTACAGCGGTCGGGGCAGGACCCGAAGCCTGGCTGCTGTTTGCTGACAGTGGTCCCGGCGTCTGACGGTAATAAGCCTGGGCAAGCAAGATCACGATCAGGATCGCAATAATGGAAAACAGGTTTGTTCCGACCCGTAGCAGAGATTCCCCCAATCCCATTTGTACAAGGCTATTCATCCAGCGCGCGATCAAACCAGGTTGTCTTGTTGGAATGGGAGGAATATCCGCCTGTCCCTTATTTTTATCTGATTTAGCAGAATCAGGTGATTCTTCATCGAAATTATTTTGCATGGGGTTCATCATAACACGGGCAAAAAATCAAAGTCAAGTTGCAAATCAAACGCTAATCCTGCGTTAACCCGTTGTTTGACGGACGATGGGGCGAAAAAGTTGAATCCCGCCAATCACGACCAGAGAGAGCAATCCACAGAGCATGGCAGTGGCGGAAAGGCCAAGCTCCTGAGTCATCAATCCGATCAGGAGACTGCCGAACGGCGTAACGCCTTGTAAAGCCCATAAGTAGATGCTGAACACGCGTCCGCGTAAATTATCTGGAACTTGAAGTTGGATGAGTGTGTTCATGGTGGCCAGTTGTGTGACTGCGCCCCAGCCCATTAATGCAATTACGACCATGGCAAACCACAATGAATGTGCAAATGGGATGGCTATCATGCCGAAAATGAAGGCGGCTTCGCCTAAAATAAGACGACTTCCACGTCGGCGCTCGCTGTTATTCATCGCGATAGAAAAAGCCGCGATCAATGCGCCTACTCCTTGCGCTGTGTACAGAAAGCCATTCCGCACATCAACAATGGCATTTGTATCTCCCGGCAGTCCAAGCAGATCTGTCGAAATAACGGGTAGTTGTTGGGTGATGGGGAAGGCAAATATTCCCAGTGTAGCCGCAATGATAACCAGCAAGCCAACTGAGGGGCTAATGAAGAGATATTGTGCTCCCTCTCGAAGTTCGATTGCTATCGAACGTGTACGGGGTTCAACAGGCACTTTGTAACGTGTGTGCACAAAAAACAGACTAATGATAATGGCGACAAAACTGATGCCATTTAGAAGGAAGATCCATCCCTCGCCGTTTTTTGGAAAAAGTAGAAGTATGGGCACAACCAGTGCTGGTCCCAAAACGCGTGCGAGGTTGAAGGCGGTGGATTGCAGAGCGATGGCGTTGGGCAGTGACTCGCGCCCCACCAACTCGATCAACATGGCTTGGCGTGCTGTGATTTCAATTGCAGTGGCAATGCCGAGAATAAGGGATGTGATGACGATTTGCCAGATCTCTATTTTTTCGCTCAGGGTGAGGAACGCAAGCACAAAAGTATCCAGCATCATAATAGTTTGCAGGAAGATGATGGCTTTTCGCTTATCCACGTGCTCGACCAGTACGCCGCCAGGGATGGCTAGAAAAAAAGTGGGCAATGTCACTGCAAAGGCGATCAACCCCAGGTCAAAGGGACGTCCGCTGAGGCGATACGCCAGCAAAGGCAGGGCTGTGTTCTGCATCGATGTGCCGATCAGTGAAATCAAATGACCCACCCAGAAGATGGCGAAATCGCTTGAGGCGAAGGCAGGGAAGCGTTGTGAGAGAAGGATGCGAAGTTTGTGCATTAAATTCTCCCGAATAAATCGGGATACTGTGGGCGGACCGATGATCGATTTTCGAGGAACGCTGTCAGCGGATGTGGATTTTTCAAGCTGGCACAATACACTCTGGGCGGTCGTTGCCGGGGGCGTTCACCAATGTTGAAACGGGGTACGCGGACATTCTGTCAGCTGGGAAAGGCCGAATGAGCGGGAGCAAGCCTTCGGGATGCTTTGCGTGTGGCGCGGGGTCCAGCCAATCCGCATAGTTATTTTTATCCAAAATCACAGGCATACGATTATGCAGGGTCGACATTAATTCATTCGGTTCGGTGGTGATGATGGTGCAGGTGCGGAGCGTGCCGCCATCGGGAGAGTGCCATTCATCCCACAATCCTGCAAAGGCGAAAGGCTGGCGGTCTTTCATGTGGATGAAATATGGCGTTTTTGTTTTCGCGCCAGCGCCTGTTTGGGTCTTCCATTCATAAAACCCATCCGCAAGGATGAGGCAGCGTTTGTATTTGAAACTGCCGCGAAAAGATGGTTTTTCCGCGACTGTTTCTCCGCGCGCGTTGATAAGTTTATTCGCGATGCCCTGGTCTTTCGACCATGAAGGGATCAATCCCCACAGGAAAAAATCGGCGGTGTTTTTGGCGTCATTGGGAATGGCGAGAATCGGCTGCATTGGAGCAATATTGTAGCGCGGCGTAAATTGCGTTGGAAATATAAAATCGCCAAAGGTATCTTGTAATTCTGCAGGGTCAACAGTAAGTGTAAATCTTCCGCACATGAGTTCTCCTTTCGACCTGGCAGGTTCGCTTCGCAAAAACTGTCAGGTCTGATTGTAAAGTGAAATAAAATGTCGTGCCTTTGCCAGGCTCTGATTCCAGCCAAACGTGCCCTTTATGTACTTCAATAATGCGTTTGACCAACGCCAGGCCGATACCTGTACCTTCAGTATCTGCATTTAGTTTGCTGAACAAAGTGAAGATACGCTCATGATATTGGCTGTCAATGCCAATGCCATTATCCTGCACAAAGAAAACGGTCTCGTTCTTTTCATTTTCGGTTGCGCCGATCGTGATGTGTGGCGAGGGTTGAGCGCCCATAAATTTTACTGCGTTGTCCACTAAATTTTGTATAACTTCGGTCAGGCGCGTACGGTCGCCATGTATGATGGCTGTTGTATCCTGAATTTCAATTAACACATTTCCTGCTTCGATCTGTCCATGTACCAGGTCTATTGCGTCTTTTGCAATATCTGTGAAAAGCATATCGGTGGATTGATTTGTCAAGCGGCCAATACGTGAAAGCTCCAGTAGATCATTCAACAGAGCATGCATTTTTTTTGTTGCATTCTCAATGCGTTTAACGTCATCTTTAATTTTTTGTGTATTTCCTGCCAGGGCATCTTTTTCAAGATAACCAAGAAACCCCCTGATGGTTACAAGCGGCGACTTTAAGTCGTGTGAAACTGTATAAGTGTATCTTTCAAGTTCCGCGTTTTTTGCCTCTAATTCGGTAATCAGAGTTTCGCGTTCGAGTTCGGCTATTTTTCGCTCAGTGATTTCACGGGCAATACCAGTGGAGCCGACCACTTCTCCCAGCTCGTTCATGATGGGTGTTTTGGTAGTTTCCACCCAATACTCTCTGCCTGTGTTATCAATTTGGATCTCCTCAACACTTTTGCGTTGACCACTTTCCATGACTTCGAGATCATCTTTATGATACCTGCTGGCGAACTCCACATCCCAGATTTCGAAGTCGGTTTTACCTACAATATCCTCAATTTTTCTGCCAGCCGTCTTTGCAAATTGCTCATTCACCGCAACATACTGCCCGTTTTTATTTTTCAACCACGCCATATCAGGAATGCTGTTTAGGATGGCTGTTTGTTGCAGGAGAGTTTCCTTCAGCATTTCTTCGGATTGCTTTTGTGTGGTTACATCCTGCACAGCTCCCACTATTCGTATAAGACGATCCTCTTTTTTATCCCAAACCGGGTGAGCAAAAATACGCTCCCATCGAATTTCACCATTTTTTGTAAATGTGCGAATTTCTGATTTAATATCCTGATTCTTATGGAGTTTTTCCATATCCTGCGCATCTTTTTCAGCATCGTCCGGATGAATATGTCCGGACCAACTGCCATTTGCTACATATTCTTCATAGGTGTACCCTGTCATTTTTTCGAATGCACCAGCCACCCAGTTTAAGCTTGCGCTTCCGTCCTTATGTACTTCAGTGGCGAAAGTGTAATCTGAACTCACCTGTGAGATCAGGCGGTATTTTTCCTCGCTTGCCTGTGCACGGGACAATGCAGTTCTTGTTTTACGGGATGTCAGGTTTTGAAGTATCGCGCCTACTGGGAAAAGCACAAGACTGACAACCCATGTAGTGAGCGGGGAACTGTCAAGATCAAAATTGAATATTCCATGCATTTGACCATAGACCATCCAAGCGCCTGCGCCGATGGACAAAAAGGTGAATACAGTTGCACCCGTTCCGCCCAATAGAATTCCTGCAATGGCAATTACCAATCCATACCCCAACATGTAGGACTCGCCTTGCACACCACCTCCAGTGACCGCAGAGATGGTAAAGAATAACCAAAACGCACTTACTTGAATAATGGATGCCGCACGCACATATCCGCGGTTTAAGATAAACAGAAGAAATACATTAACTGCTTCTCCAAATACCACCTGTAGAAGCGTTCTGTTGGAACTTTCAGGGGTTACGAGAAGTGCGTAGATGACATATGGGATGGGGACAAGGATTAGCGCCCACAAAATAATATGCAACATATAGGCTTGTTGCGTTTTAATTTCATCGTCGAAAGTTGGAGCGCTGAATAATTTTTTGAAAGACATCATGAATTCTTCAACCTTCTGAAATCGCCATCTCGTATGGTAATGCCAATGGAGTCCAGGTGTTCGAGTAGAGCTTGCGCGTATTTTCTGGTTGTGTCCAGTGTATCGCGTACTTCAGCTAACGTGATCTTTCCATTTTTTTGGATCGTGACACGGATCTTTTCCACCAGCGCATCATAATCTCTTTTACGGAAGATCACATCCTGTGAGACTGCCACCAATTCGCCCAGTTCGATCAGCGCATTGACGATTTCTTCGCCAACCTCACCTTGACATTCCTTGACGCTCGGTGTGGCATACGGATTCTGATCAAACTTCCGCATCAATTCCTGGACTTTGAGTTGGTCTGCCCCCGTGAACTTAATCTCATGGTCGGGTTTTGCCAGCCAGACAGAGTAATCAGTGATTGAGTGGTCGGTGATCAGTTTGCCAATAATGACATTGAAAATACGAGGCGGGAGTTTTAGTTTACTTTTTAATTCCTCGCGTGGAATGCCGCGCCTTAATGGAAATTCCTTATGATACGTTTCAATGGTTTGCAAAATTTTCCCGCTTATCGTATTCCAGTGGGGCAGGGCAATGGCAAGGGAATTGCTTGCAGTTGTTTGTGCACCGTTTTCCAAAACAATGAGTTGCCCCGTACTTATTAATTCCTGAAGTGCGGCTTCTGCGTTGGATATAGTCCAGGCGTGATTTTGTGACCATCTCTTTTATTGGCGCGGCATTCAAGGCAAGTGCGGCTTCGAGCAAAATATCAGTTGGCGAGCCTTGCGTAAGGGACTCAAGTGACTTGAGCGTGTTTTCGTTGAAGCGTTTATGCCTGCCCCTGGGTTGATGGTCAACAATCACGCCGCCGCCGAGAGTTTCGCTGGGAGATGGGCGGCGCAGAATATATTTATCTCCGCGCACGGTGACGACAGGCTCACGAAGTTCAAGCTGTATCCAGCCTTCTTCGCCTGGGAGAAGTTCCTCTGTGCCAAGCAAGCGAAGCGTTGCAATGGTTTCACTTGCGCCCACGAAAAACTTCACTTCATTGCCGTGTTTGATGGATGATGATGCGTCTTTGAGCAGCCGAAAACGCGCGTCAACTCTTCTGGTTGCCTGATATTGGTTCGGGTGGATTACCACTTCGCCGCGCTGGATCAATTCCGTGTTGATGCCTGAGATATTTACCGCAGTCCGCGAACCCAGCATGGCTGTTTCTTCTTTTTTCTTGTGAGTCTGAAGTCCGCGTATTCTGCCCTTCAAACCGCTCGGCAAAATTTCCACTTCATCACCCACGGTGAAATGACCATCGCTGAGTGTGCCTGTGACAACCGTGCCGAATCCGCTCATGCTGAAGACGCGGTCAATCGGCAGGCGCGGACGGTTGAGGTCCAGCCGCTCGGGTTTTTCTTCCAGTATTTTGCTGAGGGTCGTGATGAGATTGTCGAGTCCCGTTTTGGTTTTTGCAGAGACTCGGATGATGGGAGCATCATGCAGGACGGTTTCGCTAATAGCGGCGCGAATGTCCATTTCCAACAGATCAAGCCATTCTGAGTCGGGAGCGAGATCTGTTTTCGTCAGCACGATCAGCCCAGCGGGAATCTGCAATAGATCCAAAATCGCCAGGTGTTCTTTTGTCTGCGGCATCACGCCTTCGTCTGCCGCGATGACCAATAATGCCGCGTCAATTCCCCCGATGCCTGCGAGCATGTTTTCAATGAAGTCGCGATGCCCCGGCACATCCACAATGCCGACTTCCTCGCCGTTGGGCAAAGTGAGCCAGCCGAAACCGAGTTCGATGGTCATCTCGCGGGCTTGCTCTTCTTTGAGGCGGTCGGGGTGCGTGCCTGTCAGCGCCGCAATAAGTGTGGATTTGCCGTGATCTACGTGACCTGCAGTGCCGATAACTCGCATGATCTCTCAGGTTTTATTTCGTTGGCTTCTTGCCATGTCCCATAATGCGTTGATAGGAGGTCATCCATTCGTGCACTACGTTCATAATTTCCTGCAATTCTTTTTCGGTGGTATCGGTGACCTGGTGCATTTGATCCTGCAAAATCTGCGTGGCGTCATTCAATGGCGTGATGCGCCCATCTGTTTTTTGCAAATCTTTGCGGATGTCGCGGAAGGACTCTTCATTGGAAAGGCTGTAACCAGTCCAACGTTTTTGATCATCCACTTTGAAACTGACCCATTCCTGTCTTAGGCGGTCTTCCGCAAGGCGTTGCATTTCGGTCACTTCGTTGATGCGGCGCTCGAGTTTGGTGTTGAGTTCGAGATAGGTTTCCTGCGCTCGTTTTGCGCCCCGCAGAGCTTCGTCCAGACTTTGAATGTGACCGTCGATGCCTGCAGATTCTTTTTTGAAGGTGTCGTATTTTTCCTTCCATTCCTTCCAGGCGCGGTCGCGGTCGATCTGCGCGATGGCTTGTTGTTCGAGGAAGGCGGTCTGTGCCTGCTTGCGTTCCAGTTCAGATGCGATCAAATCCTTGAAACGATTTTCAACGTTTTTCACGCTGTCGGCGGTCATGGTGTATTTATCGCGGTTCTCGTCCACGCGTTTGCGGATGGCGGTCAACTCACCTTGAATATCAGTAATATGCTTCAGGTCGTTCTTGCGCGTTTCGTCCATGGCTTTCAAGGCATGCAGGACATCTTCGTTGGAGCGTGCGGCTTGGTCAACATGTGTCTTGAAATCACTCACATTATCTCTCAAGCGCAGCATTTCATCTCCACGTTCTTTGAGTTGTTTTTTGAATTCAGCCAGGCCGGCGGCGGTTGTTGACTTTAACTGTGAAATGGACTTGTTAATCTCAAGTAATTCAGGTAGATGTTGTTTTGCAATCTCACCTTCAGTGCGCGTGTGTTTTTTGTCGCTTTCTTCGATCATTTTTATAATATCGTTGCGTTGCTTGGTCAGCATCTCTTCATACTGGTCCACGCGTTTGATTACAGGCGCGAGTTCTGCAACCTGTTTGTTGAGAGGCTTGATCTGCTTGGAAACAGCATTGACCGAGGTTTCGAAGGAATTTATGCGCTCACTTAACGCGGCAAGTGAATCCTTATTTTCGCGTTGCAGCTTTTCCAACCAGTCGAGTCGCTTGATGATCTGTTCAAAATCCATGTTGATCTCCGATAGTTATAGAGGAATAGAAGAATTAAATTATAGCACGCCCGCAAATCGTATTTATTGACCGAGATGATTGAATAAGGCAGGCAGGTCGATGATAAAAGGCTGCAGGACTTGAGGGAACATACCCAGGATGAAAAGCCCGATCACGCCCAGCCCGAGCATGGTGAGTTGGACCCAGGATTCGTTCAACTTCCAGGCAGTGTTCTCCTCTGCCATCACGAATACGGCCAGCGTGCGAATGGCAGCGATCAGCAGACCAAGCAAGCCGACAAATACCCAAAAGGAAATTGCGAGGGACTGACCCGCCAACTCCTGCCATAGCGCCAGGCGCGGCGGAAAGCCCGCAAGTAATGGATAGCCGATCATAGATAGATTCGCCAATATTAATGCGCCAACTGCTATGGGGTAACTTCGCGCCATTCCTTGAACTTCGCCAAAGCGTAAAGAATAAGCTTTGCGCTTAATGATGGAAAGCGCCAAAGCCCAGACCGCCAATTCCAATCCGCGCGGGATGAGCAGAAGGAATGTGATATTTACAATTTCCGATGATCTCAATCCCATAGCCAGCACGAACAAGCCTGACTCTGCGACTGCCGCGTAGCCCATGATCCGCCCAATATGCTTTTGCTGGGATGCAAAAAAACCGCTGGTTGCCACCATCAGAACCCCCGCGAATTGAAGGACACTTGAAAGCTGCGGGGAAGTACGTAACCAGGTGTAACGGTCTAGAAAGCCGAGCGCAAAGATGACTGTGAAGGTGGGAAGCGCCCAGAGCAGGAAGCCTGTCACATAAGGCGAGGCTTCCTCCATCAACATAGGTATCCAGCTATAGAGCGGGAAGACGCCCAAAAGGAAAGCAAACCCCAGACCAAGGATCGTGCCAGCTAGTAAAGTGGCGCCAATCGCCCCTGGGCTGGCTTCCACACCTGCGAGCATCCACCCTGAAAAGAGGATGAACGGCATGGCAAGAATTTGATAGATAAGAAAACGGATCACACCGCGCCCGGGTTTTTGATATAGGGGAACAAGCAATGGGATGACCAGCATTGCTGCCATAACAAGCAGAAGTGCAGCAAATAGGAATGGCTCTACAGCAATCGAGGCGGTCAATAGCGCCATGATCATTAATCCAATTGCAACAAAGCGATTGGGTGAGCCGGATGCCTCTGTACCAAAAAACCATAATGCGGCTAAGCCGTAGATGATGGCAATCAGCGGGCCATCTGCCGTGTTGAGTGCAAAACTGCGCCCAAAGAATTGAACAGATGCTGAAATTTTTATGGAGATAGAACCAAGCAGGAGCGCAGTGTCAATGGGGAAGATCACTGCAACGAGCGCCAGGATCATTGACAAGGCTCCTCCGATCAATGGAGAATAGCGGTTGTGTAAAAAAAATAAAAGTGAAAACCCTGCTGCGAAAGGGATTAATATCCAGATAATGGGGGCGCTCATCCTTTGTCCTCCATTTCAATTGGAAAACTCCCTGCAATCAATAAATATGACCCCACGATGCCTAACCCCAAAGTTGTGACAGCCAGCAACCCCGCAACAAGGATCGAACTTTCTACTGCGGCATATAGGATTTCAAATCCTGTCAGCATTGTGAGCAAGCCGATGATTACGTTCAATGGTTCAGAAGTTAAGCCAAGATGCACAACTCCTGCCCCCATCAAGATCAGGCTTCCTGCGATCACCTGCCAGCCCAGCCCAGGGATCGCAGATTCTATGCGCGGCGTGGCCCCGAAAGTAACCAATGCGATAATGCATACGAGGATCACACGGAACCATTGTCCGCGTGGCGAAAAGGATTCTTCTTTTTCATCTCCTGCAGAGGGCAGTCCGAGGCGTGTCATACCGAGCACAGCGACCACCATCCATCCTGTGATCAGTTTTGCAGAACTCATTACAAAGGGCAGGTGGCGCGAAATCAGCCAGAAGGCGGCAACGTATTGCACTGCCAGCGCGCCGAGACTCAGTCGCCAATCTCGATTGATAAATATGGCGATGGATGTTGCCAGCATTACGCCCACTGCGATCCAGGAGATAATGTCAGTTGCCATTTTATGGAGTCCCTTGCGTTAGTAATGAAATAAAGAGCGCCAAAAAAAGCAATGTCCACATAACGCCGCCTTCTCCTTCGAGGGTTACGGTGATGGCCTGGCTAATTCTCCCAAGTGCGCGATATATGACCCACAAGCTGCTATAAAGAGTGGATATGCCTGTAGTCGCAGGGCTGCTTACCCAGTGAGCGCGGATCGGGTTGAGGATGCGAAAACGCGGTGTCGCCCAAACCAGCCCAAAGGTTAGGATTGAAACGAGCAGGGCTTGCAACCATGCGCCGATTTGCATCGCTCCGTCCCATCCCATCAATCCCAGTAAAACTTGAAATGCGATCAGTAAAATAATTCCAATTGGGTAAACTTTATTTGCCCAGCCTGGTTGTGAGTTGAGCAATGTGCGCCCAGCAGAATGAAGCGCATGGCGAACATACCCAGCCATAAGCAGGGCCTGTGCCACGATCACAAATGGAATAAAGAAACCCAAATTGCCAAGCCATGCACTGGCGGTCAAAGAAAAAGGCAGGGACGAAAGACTCCAGACTCCGATCAACAGGGCGCGGTTTAGCCAAACCTGTTGAACTGAAGCCAGAAATAGAGCGCCACCAACAAGTATCAACGCACAGCCCCAGGCCACCACGCCGAGCGGACTGCCGCTGAGCGCAGATATGACCGAAAGTGCGGCTAAAATGATGATCCAATACGGGCGGCCTGTTAGTTCGTCGGGGGCACGTAACCACATCCAACCGCCGTAAAGCGCGGCAATGATTACAAGAGCCAGTAAAAATGGTGTGAGCGCCGAGTTTAAACTCCCGGCAGGGATATGCGCCAATAATACAATGCTTGATAATGCTGAAATCAAACGGAGCGATGTGCCAATACCGCGCCTCAATGTGGATTCGGATGAATAGGGCAAATGCAAGGGAAGCACGCCCAGGCGTAAACCTGCCGCAGCGACAAGAAATAGACCTGTACTCGACGCGATGGATTGAAAATCAAAAGGTTTTCCTTCGGCGATGCTGACAATATTTGCCCACAATAATAAGCCAATGCCAAGCGCACGCGTGGAAAAAGAGATGACAACTTTTTCACTGTTTGCTGGCCCGTCTACAGACCGTAATTGTGTAATGAGCTCTGTAATGTCCAGCGCAGCCCATACCAATAGTAATGTGAGCGGATTGTCTGCCGTAACCGCCAGCAGCCCAATTCCGCCCAGCGAAAGAGTGCCAGCCCACGTGAACGAATTTGTGACCGCCGAGCGGGTTATGGCAGTCAGTAGGATCGTTAAGGTAAGTGCTGTAATGCTCAACGCGAGAGGCCACGAGAGCTTATCTGCGCGAAACAAGATCGGATTTAAGAATACACTGCTTGGTTGCCATGCGGGCAGGGCAAGGTCGAACGGCATTTGCGTCAGCCAAGCGAACACGCTGATCAGCGCCAACGTTGCGCCGCCGACTGCTACGAGCCATGTATATCGAGCATTCGGCTGGGTCACTTGCAGCACGATCAACGCCAGCGCGGTTACAAAAAGGAGTAAACAAGAGATTAAGATCAACATGGGAAAAACAATTGTATCAGTTTTATTGCCATGTCTCTTTGGCTTTTTGCTTTTGGTACAATCATAAATATGACTTTTCGACACCACTACCCAATCGGTCTAAAAAGCATCTTTTGGACTTTAACTACTTTGATAATGGTTTCCTGCGCTTCTTCACCGAGCCTGGCGGCGCCTGCTCCTGTGATGCAAAACCTGTCAGTTTTTCCTACGCTGACGCCTTTTCAACCCCAGCCCGATGTTCCTGTTGATCCATCTCTCCAGCCAATGACGCCGCAAGTTGAGCCGACATTTACTCCCTACCCGACAAAATATGTCGTAGTTGAAGACCTGCCCACGCCTGTTATGGTCATTCCGATACCAGGCGGAGACTTGCCAGATTTTAGCCTGCTTAACACAAATAATCCGCTCACAGGTTTGCCCGTCAGTGACCCCTCGCTGCTTGACCGCAGGCCGATGGTCGTCAAAATTGCGAACGCTCCAGATTATATTCGTCCGCAATCCGGGTTGTCTCTGGCTGACGTGGTTTATGAATATTATATCGAATGGGGTGACACGCGATTTATTGCTGTAATGTATGGAAATGATTTGCCGATGGTTGGACCAGTGCGTTCGGGGCGGTATTTTGACGAGCATGTTGCGCGCATGTACCATGCCTTCCTTGTATTCAAAGGCGCTGACCCGCGTGAGCTTTCATACCTGGAGAACAGCACTTTGAATGATTTTCTTGTGATCGTGTACAGTAATAATAGTATATGTCCGCCCGTTGTGCTCGGCCCGGGAAGACGGGATAGCTATAATAATGCCTTCTTTAATACAGCCAAGTGGGCGGCTTGTGCGGCAAAGAAAGGAATTGATAACTCAAAGCAAATCCTGCGCGGCGGTTTCTTTACAGAGCAGGTCGCAGCAGGCGGATTAGACGCCACCCGCATCTATTCTTTTTTTTCCGATTATAGCTATAACTATTGGGATTATGATCCCGCTACACATAAATACTTCCGCTATCAGGAGGCCAATGATCGGGTCAAGAATAAGCCTGAAGCGTACGCGCCACTTTCGGACGCACAGACGGGCTTGCCAGTGACAACGGACAATGTAGTCGTATTGTTCGTGCCTTATATTTTTGCAAATCCATACGATGCTCATGATGAAGTCTTTCACATTGATTTGCTGGCTTCCGGAAATGCTTATGTATTCCGTGATGGCGTGGCAACTCCTGCCATCTGGAATCGCACAGATGAAGACCAACCTCTCCTGCTCACTACCTTGACAGGAAATCCCATTTACCTGCGCCCTGGGCGCACATTCTATGAAGTGATGGGAGTCACTTCCACTTACACTCAAGATGGAACAGACTGGCATTTTAATTTCCAAACTCCCTAACTCAGAAAAAAACCTGTCGGTCTCAACTTGGATAATGGATTAAAATACGTCGCATCTGTGGTTCCCCGGAGTTTCTAATGACCTTTGACCCAGTTTTCCTAAGTAGTTTAACTCTCGTACTGACCGCATTTGGCGGCGCATTTCTTGCCGCATTGTGGATCAGCCTGGTCGTGTGGACGTATCGCGATATTCGCTCGCGTGCGCGTGACCCATTGGTCCAAGCGCTTGCCGCTTTGCTCGTGGCAGTATTGAACTTTCCCGGTGCATTGGTTTATCTTATTTTGCGCCCGCCGCGCACTTTGGAAGAGGAATATCAGCGCACCTTGGAAGAAGAAGCATTGCTTCAGGCGCTGGAAGATCTTCCGCTTTGTCCTGGCTGTGAACGGCGCGTGAAAGAAGACTGGCAGATCTGTCCGAACTGTCACACCAAGTTAAAGAAAGCCTGCCAAAACTGTTCGAAATTCATGGAACTTCCATGGAATATTTGCCCGTATTGCGGCACGCCTGCGCCCGGTATGCGTTTGGAATCCACCAGCCTGGATGATGCCTTGCGCGGTTTGAAAATGGGCGATGAGCAGGCTGATGTAAAGGTTGATTCATCACAATGAAAATAGATTCCATTACGCTGCATCATTTAAGTATGCCGCTTGTCTCGCCGTTTGAAACCTCTTTTGGGCGCGAGATAGACCGTGAATGTGTTTTGCTTGAAATAAAATCTGAGGGGCTTACTGGGTATGGTGAATGTGTTGCCACCCGCGACCCTGGTTATAACTACGAGACCACAGGCACAGTCATTCACATTCTCAAGGATTTCATCATTCCCTTAATGCTTGGCAGAGATGTAAAAGATGCCGCAGACTTTCAAACCCTTGTCTCTGGGATTCGTGGTCATAATCTTGCAAAGGCTGGCGTTGAAATGGCGTTATGGGATCTGCTTGGGAAGCGCGAAGGCAAATCCCTGCGCGAATTATTGGGAGGTGTGCGCGAAAAAGTTGAAGTGGGGGTCTCGATCGGAATTCAGGAATCAGCTCAAAGCTTGGTGCGAAGCGCGGCGGATTACATTGAGCAGGGATATGCCCGGGTGAAGATAAAGATCAAACCAGGCAGAGATATCGAGGATGCGTCCGCCGTTCGCAAGGAATTCCCAAACCTGCGCCTGCAAGTGGATGCAAATTCCGCATATTCATTGGATGATGTAAAAATACTCAAGCCGCTCGATAAACTGAATTTATTGCTGATCGAACAACCTTTATTTGAGGATGACATTTGGGATCATCGAAAATTACAGGAACAATTTGAAACGCCCATCTGCCTCGATGAAAGTATCG
Organism: uncultured Chloroflexia bacterium; assembly: GCA_963833175.1. Classification (GTDB taxonomy): domain Bacteria; phylum Chloroflexota; class Anaerolineae; order Anaerolineales; family Villigracilaceae; genus Villigracilis. The sequence continues at coordinate 10,750 of CAWHXC010000005.1, read as the reverse complement.
TTTCCCCGCGTCATGCGCGTTATGCAATTGAGATGAATGCCTGCCGCGTGATCAATATCAAAGCAGGCAGGTTGGGCGGGTTGAGTCAGGCTGTGCTGGTGCATGATCTTTGCAAACAGGTTTCAATGCCCGTTTGGTGCGGCGGTATGTTGGAAACAGGTATCGGTCGTGCTTCGAATCTGGCTCTGGCAACATTGCCAAACTTTATCCTGCCTGGTGATATTTCCGCATCGGACCGCTATTATGCGCGCGACATTACCAACGAACGTTTTGTGCTGAATTCAGATTCAACCATTGACGTTCCGCACGGCCCAGGACTTGGGACGACTATTGATGAAGAATCATTAAAAAGTTTTTCACTTAATCGATTATCATTCGTTGCGACTTCATAATTAGTATAAACTGTATTGAAGTTATTCTGAATCTAACAGAGTAACCTTCATATAATGCGAGGCATGAAGACGCCCCGCTTTTTTAATTCTGAAAACCTTGAAAACTATTTTGTATACACCCTTGCGCCTAACATGACTTTTCTCTATTCACATAAATTAAAAAAGCGCAGCCATAAGGTAACGCGTTTCAGTTTTCTTTTAATTAGCATTCTATCTTTGGTTGCGTGCCAGCCTTCCTTGTGGGGCGCGCCACCCCCGCCTCCTACTTTGACATTTCCAATAGCATCGGCTGTTGTTGTCCAAATCCCTACGCTTGCGCCAACCATCACCACCCCTATGCCTCCCACAGCAGTGCCTACCCCTGTCGTTCTGAACGCCGCGCAGGTATGGGCAAGCCCAGCCACTCCATTAATTTTGCGTGATAAGTTCCAAAGTTGGGGATTTCAAATATTGGCTACAGAACAATCCGCTGCAAACTTATACATTGATGTGGCGCAGACCACTGAAGACGCAATGCATGTCTCCACATGGACGTACGCGCTGGTTGCACCTTTCCCAACTTTAACTGATAACGTGGCTTCGCAGGAGTTGCTTGCCATATGGAGCGGTTCTTCGTTTGGACCCTTTGCAGGGATTCCGCTTCTGATGGAAGAATCCACGCTCGCGACATTCACCGAAACGTGGGGGCCTCCTGCGGAAGGTGTTGTGCAAGTTGTACCGGCAGATCAATTGCTGGACGCTGCATGGAATCAAATGCCATCATGGGCGATCATTCCATTTGAGCAGATCGAACCCAAATGGAAAGTGTTGATGATCGATGGTCAATCACCGATCCAAAAGAAGTTTGATCCCGTCGTCTACCCGTTGACTGTGAAATATAGCCTGATGTGTGTGGATCAGTGCCAGCTTCCAGATGAGTTGGATTTCTCCTATCAGAATCGCGACCCAAATAAATTGGCGACCGTGGTCATGACCGGTGTCACCGCACTAGTGCGTGCAACCGCGAGAACAATGGATAGCAAAGGTGTTTTGTATCCCGGCGAAGTGATCCGCGACATGCTGCGCGAGGCGGATATTACTCACATCAATAACGAAGTGCCATTTTATTCGGGCTGCCCCCAGCCTGACCCAAACCAGCCAGACCAGGTATTTTGCAGTGCGCCGCGCTATATGGAACTCATCACCGATATGGGCACAGATGTGATGGAACTTTCAGGCGATCATTTTGCCGATTACGGTACGGTCGCCATGTACGAAACGCTTGATATTTACAAGGAAAATAACCTTCCATATTACGGCGGTGGTTATAACGTGGAAGATGGCCGCAAACCCCTATTGATGGAAGTGAACGGCAATAAGATCATGTTCATTGGCTGCAATTACAAGACCATCTACGCCAGCGCAACGGATACCGTGCCGGGCGCAGTGCCATGTGACTTTCCCTACATGACCGAGCAGATCGCTTATTATCGTTCGCAGGGATACTTGCCGATCTCCACTTATCAATATCACGAATTCGACTCTCCCGAAGCCCGTCCGCAACAGCTGATAGATTTCCGCAGGATGGCAGACGCAGGCGCAGTGATCGTCAGCGGCAGCCAGGCGCATGTGCCGCAAGTAATGGAATTCTATAACGGCGCATTTATCCATTATGGATTGGGAAATCTATTCTTCGATCAGATGGTAAAAAAAGGACCTCACTTTACAGAAAACGAATTTATTGACCGCCACGTTTTTTATGATGGGCGTTACCTCGGCGTGGAATTGGTCACTGCCTGGCTTACAGATTATGCGCGTCCACGGTACATGACCGAAGCCGAGCGCAACAAATTTTTAACGATGTATTTCACCAAAAGTGGCTGGGACTTTTTGCAAGCGGGGCAATGATAAAAAAATGTCCGAAACAATGATCACATATATTTCACAGAAACAAAAAAGACAGCCTTGTGATTTTCACAAGGCTGTCTTTTTTGTTATTCGTACAAAGGAGTTGGTGTGGCGAACTTCGGCGCTTTTGCCATGCGCGTGGCTTGTTCAAAAGTGAGTTTCTCTTTGCGCAGCGCGTCTATTCTGCGCTGGACGTGTGGAGAGAAAAAGCCCGCGTAACGTTTCTGAAGCTCAGGCTTCTGCCAGTCATTGCCGCCGACGTGTCCGCGGCAATTTGCGCTTCCGCACCCGCAATCAAATTCATCGTAGGGCATGGTATCGCACATGGCATAATCGAAACAAACTTCTTCGCCAATTTTAATGTCTCGCATTGCAACGAGTCCGATCTGACCCGAAAGACCTGCATTCGGATTACAGGAATGATTGACATAATCTCCTTCGCCGATCGGTCTTGGTACGAGGAAAAGACGATCCTCTACTTGAAGACACAAACTGCGTTCAATCTCGGGAAGGTGGATAAAGGCGTCCCATTCATACACGACGCCCCCGAAAACGGCTACGAGCTCACCCTTGCGGATCGGCTCTAACGAAAAGATTCCGTTTCCATTGCCATTGGCCTTCGGGCGGCCTTCTAACTTAGAAGACAGATAGGAACTTGGTTGCTTTGACATTCATATAACTTCCTTTTCATTGGGATTAAAGATGAACAGCGCCCTCCCCGGTGGTCGAGCCGGGAAAAACGCCATTGATGTTTCAATAATACTTTAAATATCCTGCATGTAAAGGTTTTAAGTCATATCAATTGTTTTATATTTGTTACTGATTTGTTATTGAAAACCCCCTTACACGTTATTAAAACTTATTGCGAACCGATTTGAATGCAAAAAAAGTCACTCTTATTTGGGGGATAAAAAAACGCATCAGATGTCGCCCGAAACTGATTTTAACCATTGGGCAATTCTTCGGCTTTGAATTCCCTGGAATCCGAAAAATTGCCATCAAAATGCTGTCAGAAATTCACTGTGTCCACGTTGCTCCCCAATCTGGTTCAGGATCATTGGTAAGTTGAACCTGATTTGAGCCGTCTGCGCGCATGATGTAGAGATCGGCCTGGTCGTCGTTGCGCATTGAATTGAAGACAATGTATCGCCCATCCGGTGAATAGGACGCACCTGCGTTATTCCCGCCATCTGTGATTTGGGTGTAGTTACCTGTTGCGACATCGATCTTGAAAATATTCTTATCTCCGTATACGCCTGCATAGACCAAAAGATTTTTGCCGTCTGGTGACCAGTCTATGCTTCCACCGATGCCTGCCAATCCCTGCGAAATGCGGAGATGATTTTTTCCATCTGTATCCATCGTGAAAATTTCATATTCCTGCGGGATGCCAACAGACATCGCGTACGCGATCCTTTCTCCATCAGGCGACCATGCCGTTGCAACGATATCATCTGCCCCGCTGTAAACCAGGTGTGGATTTAATCCATCCGCATTGACCATCCAAACGGCTGCGGGACCCTCTCCAACCTGATTTGCAAACACGATCCTGCGTCCATCGGGAGAATAATCGGGTGAGACAACGTTGCCCACATTTTCGGTAATTTGAAAGAGCTGCTTTTCACCGAACAACAAAAGATATAAGTCAAATGGCCCATTGCGGTTGGACGCGAATAATAAAGCGCTGCCATCAGGTGTGAAGACGGGATAATAATTGCTTGCCTCCATGTCGGAAAGCTGCGTTAGCCCAGTGCCGTCGCGGTTGATCATACACAGTTGGTTGTAATCTCCACGCGTACAGGTGAATGCGATGCGTCCGCCGTTTGGGTCAGTGGGACGTGGAAGCGGGGTGAACGTAGGGGGTGGCGTGTAATTTGATGCAAAGGGAGTAAATTGCACCGGAGTGGGGATTGGAACGGGCGCAGGGCGCACAAACCAAAACAGGGATGCAAAGCCAGCGACCAGAACAAATATAAAAATTGACATAACGCCAATGCGCGTTCCGCTTTTTTTCGCCTGCACGTTTTTGATCTCAGCCATGCGGTCTTCAAGTGGGGGAACCCCCTGGGTAAGAATATTTAACTTGGGTGGCGGCAGGAATTCCCATCGGCTGAGAATATCTGAGGTCACAGGGCCAGTTGTCGGCGTGATGCGAAGCGGCACTTCATCCACAGAGGAATGAGCGGCAAGTGTTAACGATGAGAGGAGTTCGGTGGTGGTCTTGAGTTGGTCTTCTGGCTTTTTGCGAAGCGCCCAGAGGATCATGCGCGAGAAGTGGTCTGGGATTTCCTTGTTCAGCGAAATGGGCGCGGGCGGCGTTGACTCGAGATGCGTTTTTTTTATGGCGTCGTCTGATTTTGGCGCAGACTTGCCGTTGATCCACATGCCTGTAGCGAGTTGGTAGATGAGTACCGTCAGGGCGTATGTATCTGAAGCGGTAGTGAGCGGTTGATCGTTGAATTGTTCGGGCGAAACATAAAGGTGCGGATATTTGCTCCGCCTGTCCATATCTATTTTTTTGCCGCTTTGCCGTGCCGTGCCAATTCCGCCTAATAATATTTCACCCTGTTTGTTGACACGAATTAATTCGGGCGCGAGATTCAGATGTAAATAATTTTGCCTGTGTAACGCTTCAAGCGCTGAACAAATTGCTTTTATATAAATGAGAAGTTCATTGACCGTTAACGGCGCTTTGCCAAGTACTTCATTAAGCGATGGACCGTCAATCCATTCTTCCAGCAGAAAGGCAAGTGTGGGTGTTTGGTATAAGCCAAGATATGGAGCAAGGTTGGGATGAGAAATACCGCGCAGTTTTGCCGATTGTGCGTCAAGGCTTTTGAGTGCTTCGGCACTTTCGTAAACTGTTTTTGGCAGGAGCGTCAATGCCAGCGGTTTGTTGGTGCGTGTGTCAGTTGCGCGGTAAAGTTCCCCAAGCGGCGTGAGCGCCACGAATTCTTCAACGTGATATTGGTTAAGAAACGTTTGACCTGATAACAACGAAGGCATGTGGTGATTTTAACAATTGGTTTTACAAAGCCCATGCTAACATCAAGCCGAAGATCGCGACGATCAATCCGACGTGCAGGAAGAGGTTGGTTGTCGCCAGAAAGTTACCGGGGAAAATAAACTGGAGAATCAAATTGGTCAGGATCAGGAACAGCCCGATGATGGGAAGCAGGCCTTTTCGATGCGCCAGAAATTCAGAGATGCGATCTAACAACTTTGACATTATTCTTCCTCCAAACCATCATCTTCTTCAAAGTCGCCCAATGTTTCTCTGACTGCAACAGGTTCCGCGTGCCACGGAGCAAATTGCGCCAAAAGCCTGCCTGGGATGCGTCCCTGCATGACCATGCCGCCGCGCTCATGTTCCACGCGTTCCACTTGTCCCAGCTCATGGAACAGGGAAATTAAAGCGCCCTGTTTGTAGGGAAGCCGCACATGAATTGGGGTGTAGGCTTCGAATAGCTCCTCCCTGATCAAATGCAGCAGATCTTTGATGCCTGTCCCTTCCAGCGCGGAGATGGAAACGGCTTTGGGAAAATTCTTTAATATCTCGCGCGCATTTTCTGGGTGACTTAAAAGGTCGGCTTTATTCAACGCTGTGACCATTGGAATATGCCCCGCGTCAATTTCAGCCAATGTTTCCTGCACAGCCTGGAATTGATTGAGGGCGTTGGGGTGTGAAATATCAACCACATGCAGGAGCAAGTCTGCTTCTGCGATCTCTTCGAGCGTGGCGTGGAAAGCAGCGATCAACGCGGTGGGGAGTTTTTGAATGAAACCGACTGTATCAGTGAATAAAGCCAGATCATCACCGGGTAATTGCACGCGACGGGTGGTAGGGTCAAGCGTGGCGAATAACTGGTCGGCCACAAATACCTCAGATTTTGCAATGCGATTAAGCAGGGTGGATTTTCCAGCATTCGTATAGCCAACAAGGGCGACTGTTGGAATTCGTGAGCGTTTGCGTTGTGCGCGGTATCGTGTGCGATGAGCTTCCACTTTTTCAAGTTCACGCTTGATGTGCGTGATACGCTTGCGGATGGCGCGTTTGTCCACTTCAAGCTGTGTTTCGCCGGGACCGCGCAAGCCCACTCCGCCAGTGGAGCCAGCCCGTCCGCCGCCACCGCCAGCCTGCCTTTCAAGATGGGTCCAGGCGCGAGTTAGGCGCGGCAGGTTGTATTCATATTGCGCGAGTTCAACCTGTAACATGCCTTCGCTGGTATGCGCGTGCTGGGCAAAAATATCGAGGATGAGCGCGGTGCGGTCAATCAGGCGGACGGTGTTGCCGAGCGCCTTTTGCAATTCGCGTTGATGACGCGGAGAAAGTTCATCGTCGAAGATGACCACATCCGCGAGGGTTTCTTCCGCGAGCGCAATTAATTCCTCTACTTTGCCGGGACCGATATAGGTTACAACGTGCGGACGATCCAGTCTTTGGGTGAGTTCGCCGACCACGTCCACGCCTGCGGTATCGGCAAGCAAGGCCAGTTCTGCAAGTGAATCTTCAAGTGCGAGAAGTTGTTTATTTCCACGGATCTCGACGCCGACGAGAAAGGCGCGTTCACGCGGAGGGGTTGTTGGTTGGGGGTTTTTCTTTGCCACTGTTTTCCGTTTCTGATTCAAAATGACCAAAAAATTTTGTGATAATTGGGTCTGTTGCTTCGGTGCGTGAAGGGAACAGGATGTGAAAAGTTGAGCCTTTTAATTTTACTTCGTCGTATCCTTCCGATTTAACCCATATCGTGCCGCCATGCGCTTCGATAATGCCGCGTGTAATGGGCAGACCAAGACCTGGTCCGCCGCCTTTGAACTTTGTTTTCCCGCTCGAGTGCAGGTCGGCCCTGCCGAGTTGACCGAATTTCTCAAAGATCGTGGCCTGGTGTTCGGCTGAGATACCGATGCCTGTGTCAGTGATGATGATCTCAACGAAACCGGGCAGCAGGCGTCCGTTAATGGTGATCGTGCCTCCGTCTGGCGTATATTTGATGGCGTTGGATGCGACGTTGTACAGTGCCTGATAGAGCCGCTCCGAGTTGCCATAGATCATCAGGTCGCTTCCATCGAATTTATTGATGACCAGGTTTTGCTTGCGGCTGGCGACAGGCTTTTTCAGCTCATTGCCCAACAGATTTAATAAGTGACTGATCCACACGGGCTGAAAATTGAGCGCCAGTAAATTATTGTCGATCAATGAAACGTCGATCATGTCGTCAATGATCTGGCGCAGGCGAAGGACGCCTATGTTCACGCCTTTGAGCATGTCGTTCATCGGCGATTCTTCTGATTGGTCAGCCATATCCACCATCATGGTGGAGTAGCCTTCGATGAGGGTTAGCGGTGTTTTTAGTTCATGTGCTGCGACTGAAATAAAGTTGGATTTATTGCGATCCAATTCCTGAAGTTTTTCCTGCGTTTTATGTAGATCGTCGGAGATATGTGCGACGCGTGTTTCCATTTCATAGCGGATAACAATGCTCAGGCTGTGTGTGAAGATCGGGATGACCGCCGCGAGCAGTTCGAGCGCTTCCGTTTTATTGAGTTTTGCGCGCGCTACTTCTATTGTGAGGGCGATCATGCGGTTCATTACAAAGGAGACGAAGTAATCGCCTTCTTCAAGGTTTGTTTCTGTAGGCGCGTGACCCCAATCATATAGAACGGGGTCCAGCCAGGCTGTATCGCCTGTCATGACGGCTTGTTCGAGTAGTTCGTAAAATCGTTCCAGTTGTTCTGCAAAGCCAATGCGAACACCCTCGCCGCTAGCCAGTTCGCGCGAAATGCGTTCCACCCAGGGGGCGTGTATTTTTTGTAGTGAAGTTGCTAATGTCATTGACTTAAGTTTACGCCTTGTTTGTTCTTTTGACCATATTTTATGGAAGTTAGTTCGTCCAGAGCGCAGTCGAAGGACATTTGCTATCGCGCTTCGACTACGCTCAGCGAGAATATTCCACGATCCATTTCCATAATGTTTCACCGACGGCTTGCAGGGATTCGGCGGAGACTTTGTCGGGGGTGTCTTGCGTGGTGTGCCAGTAGGGATAGTCAAAGTCGATCAAGTCTACGGCGGGGATGCCAGCTTCGAGGAAGGGGGTATGGTCATCCAACATGCCATGTTTTTCCTGATTAATAAATTGTTTGTCGTAACCAAGTTTTTCAGCGGTTGACCAGATCTCATTGCGAATGGCGACATTGGAATTTCTTTCGAGATAGATATTCAAGTCTGCATCGCCGATCATGTCCACGATGACGACTGCTTCTGGCTGGACGGGGATTTCCTCAACGAAGGCGCGTGAACCAAGAATCCAATCCCAGCCTTCGATTTTGCCGTTATCTTCGGTGTCGAAGAAGACCAGCCAAACGGGGACCGTATCAGCGGGCAGGGAACGTGCAAGTTCAAGCAGAACCGCCACACCTGAGGCGCCGTCATTTGCGCCAGGGACAGGTTCGCTGCGTTTGCTTGTGTCGGGGTCCTGGTCTGCGATCATGCGCGTGTCGTAATGTGCCCCGAGGATGATCTGCGGTGGTTCGTCATTTCTTTTTGCGATGATGTTGTAGATCGGATGTCCCATGCGTTCTGATTCGTGGACTTCGACCATCCAGCCAGCGGACTCCAACTCTGTGCGCATCCACTCGCGGATTTGGGCATGGCCAGCCGACCCAGGAATTCGCGGCCCGAAGGCGACTTGTGTTTGCACGTCTGCATAGGCGTGGGAACTGTCGAAGGACGCCGAATCAGCTTTGGCGTTCAGAAAGGATGCGGTGTACCATCCGAGGGTGATAAGCAGCAAAGAGCCGATGAATGTCAAATAAATGAAAACTGCCCGTTTAGTCATTTTCCCCCAAATAATTTGAAAGTGTGATCGCGGCGCGGTCTGCATACAGTTGACCACGTTCACGCTTGCCTGTTCTTTTCTCAAGCTCAAGCGTAGGCAGAATTCCGAAGTTGGCTTTCATGGGTTGGAAATCTTTCAGATCGGCGTGGGTGATGTAATGGCAAAGCGCGCCAAGCATGGTTTCGTGCGGAAGTGTAAAGAGGGGCTTGTTCCCAAGCAGACGTGCGGTGTTGATGCCCGCCAGCAGACCCGTGGCAATGTTGCCCATGTAACCTTCGACGCCCGTGATCTGACCTGCGAAGAAAAGATCATCGCGGGTGATGTGTTGCAGGGTGGGGCGCAAAAGTTTTGGCGAGGCGATAAACGTGTTGCGGTGCATTTGACCGAAGCGTTCGAACTCGGCATTTTCCAGACCTGGGATCATACGCAGAACACGTTTTTGTTCGGGGAATTTCAAATTGGTTTGAAAGCCAACGAGGTTGTAAAGACTGCCAGCGAGATTATCCTGACGAAGCTGAACGACTGCAAAAGGTCTTTTGTCGGTGCGCGGGTCGCGCAAGACCAACAGGCCGCATAGGACCGAAAGCCAGTGAATCAGTTCCGCGCTCGGCGATGATCTCAATCGGCAGACAGCCTTCAAAGAATTGTCCCGCCTTCACGCCTTCGCGAATGGCTTCTTCAAATGAATGCAGTTCGATGCGCTCCGCACTTTGCAGGGCAGTGACGAATGCGTAGTATTCATCCTTTGTGAACGGACAGTTGATGTAATCGCCTTCGTCCTGTTCGCCTTTGCCATAGCGTGAGGCACGGAAGGCGATATTCATGTTGATCGATTCGGCGTGAACAATCGGCGCGATGGCATCGAAGAAGAAAAGGTGTTCCTCGCCGCTGAGCTTTGCAATGGACTTTGAAAGGCTTTCCGAAGTAAGCGGTCCGCTGGCGATGATGACGGGTGAATGGGGAATTTCCTTCATCTCTGCGCGGATGATCTCAATGTTTGGGTGGCTTTCAATTTTTTGTGTAACCATGCGCGCAAAGGCTTCACGATCAACTGCCAGTGCAGCGCCTGCGGGGAGGGCGGTGGCTTCGGCACATTCAAGCAGCATTGAATTCAAATGTCTGAGTTCGTTTTTCAATACGCCAGAGGCACGGTCAGATAAATTTGAACCAAGCGAGTTTGAGCAGACCAGTTCGGCAAGGTCGCCGCTGAGATGTGCGCCCGTGGGGTTCGTAGGGCGCATTTCGTACAGCCGTACTTTGAATCCGCTTTGGGCGACTTGCCAGGCGGCTTCACTGCCAGCCAGTCCGCCGCCGATGATCGTGATCTCGCCAGGAGCATTCGAGACAGGAGTATTAGTCATTTAAGTATTTTACCATTCGGATAATATATACATCATCAGCGGTGTCCACATTTACAGTTTGACTTTCTGAAATCTGTGTGAAAATGAACACAAATTGTTGTATAATAAGTTTGCATTATTGAAAGGTCTCAAAAAGAAAGTATTTTTACATATTTGTGAGGCGAACATCTCATGGCATTGAGGGCACATGTGTATCGTTTCAGCCAGTAAGGAGGGACAGGGTTTGTAAGGGATTGACCACCCCAGCTTAACACAGGATTTCTCCTGTGTAATT
>CAWHXC010000004.1:0-65118 GCA_963833175.1 uncultured Chloroflexia bacterium | reverse complement strand
TCCTATCCAGTGATTGCCAGCCTCATCGAAGAACACTGCAAAACTCGCGATCAGTTTATTGAAGGCATACGCGATACACTGTATGCAGACTTTCCCTTCTATAAAATCCGCTTTGATAAATACAACCACTGGGACTTTGTCCGCTTTGTGCGGGAGGGCTATGTACCCCCAAAATTAAGGCTGAAGAAAAAGCGATATACACCCAACCCAACCTTGCGCAGTGTGGGGGCTCTCTGTCTCGTCCGCAAGAAATATAAGACAAGCAGCAGGTTTGAGGTAAACCCGAAGATACGCGCCGTGGCGACTCTGAACGTGGATGCCCTGCTGCAAACTTATATATCCACATTGACCACAAGACACCTGATGCGCACCGTGGAGGATTCCTCCGCAAATGTGTATCCAGGTCAGCTCAACCTGTATCACATGCACGGCTACCTGCATTACGCCGCAGGTGAACCTGACTCATCCCTCAACGCCGTGGAAGGAATTGTACTCACCGAACAAGACTACTATGACTTTTTCAACCAGCCCAACCGAATCTTTAATTACACTTTTCTCTATCTGCTGCGCGAGTATTCCTGTCTGTTCATCGGTCTCTCCATGCAGGATGAAAATATCAGGCGGATGCTGCATTATTCCAAACTCGAACGGCTGCACGCCATCTCCAACAAAATGAGCATCCCCATCGATTTGATGAAACGCGGCTTGATCTCAGATGAACAGAAGAGGGAAATCCGTAGGCAGGTGGGGCGGCATTTTGCGATCCTGCAGAAGAGTAACATCTCAAAGTTGGATACGGCGATGGAAGATACACTCGGCGCGTTGGGAGTGCAGGTCCTTTGGATCAGGGATTTCAGTGAAATACCCTCCAACCTCAAGAAGTTGTATGAATTTGATCCAGAGCAAAAGGGAAGGTGGACCGCTGTCTACGGGCGAGAGAAGAAGTAAGTTGCTCCTACCCTGTCGGCGGGCTTAACAACAAGAAAGTTTAGATCAATCATAAACAAAGGAGCTCCTGATGAAAATATATCAAAAAGGCTGGTTCTATTTTTTGGTTATTTTGGCGCTGATCGCTTTGAACCAATTTGTTTTCAATCTTGTCTTCAAGATTTCATATTTCGAGTGGTATCTAAAAAACGGCTCATTGATCGCTGCAGCGTCCGTTTTGGTTACCTTTGCATGGGATGTTAATAAGAATACAGGATTGATTTCTGCCAATCCGCGTGAGTATTTTGGCTCATACCTGCAATTGATCGGCGCTCAAAGCATCTCACTTGGCGCAATTGGTAAAAAACAGCAGCGCAAACCAGAAGAGGGAAACTCCGTCTTTGGGATCCCAATTCTTGATTCACTGATGTTCATCGTTTTTGCTGTGTTGATGTTGGTGATTTTTCTGTCATGGATAATCATTGTTGTGCCAATTCAATATTTTTTCATTCTGTTTCTTGGCGGACCAGCAAGAATATACCTGGCCTCTCCAGTTAAGGTATTGGCCAGGTTTAATCACACACAACTGGAGACTAAAGAAATTCCTTGGGAAGAGAAAAAGCCCGATGATTGGATGGACCTTAGCATGGCTAATAAGCCCGTTTCATTTACTTATGCGCTCATTGCGCTGGCGTTGGTTGTAGTTAGATATTTTATGTGAGTATATTGAAGTCGGCAATGGAGGAGGATTTCGTTGCTTGAAGCATGCGAGGCCGTGCAGCAGACCTGTATTGTGAAGTCACAACAGGGAAAATAGAGTCAAAAAGGGGAGTGATTTGAATATGGGGAATTGGCGTGCTATTATGATTATGGAGGACGCCATGAATAAAACTCTAAAACAAATTTTGTTCTGGACGCCGCGTATCGGAGGCATCCTGTTTATATTATTTATTAGCCTGTTCGCGCTGGATATTTTCGACATGCAGCTTGGTTTCTGGGAAACCATTGTCGGATTGTTCATGCACCTGATCCCTTCCATTTTGTTGACCATTGCCCTTATCATCGCCTGGAAGTGGGAATGGGTTGGCGCGGTGCTTTTCATCGGATGGGCGATCTGGTATGTGGTGTTCATGCAGGGACTTCCCTGGATAGCGTATGTCTTGATTGCAGGCTTGCCCGCGTTGATCGGCTTACTTTTCCTTGCAGGCTGGATCTGGAGAAAAGAAATTCGAGAGGAATGATGCTTCGCCGCAATTAATGGAAGAAAGCCTCCCCTACCTTGGGAGAGGCTGATTGAAGGGGTAGAATTGGATTCTGCAAAGACAAGCAAGTTAGTAGTGAAAGAGAGTGTCCTCATCGATATTACCTGGAACAAGGAGTAGTCTAATATGGTGAAAAGAATTCAAACCATCAAAGGTCCCATTGAGATGGACGCGCTGGGTTTTATACTTCCCCATGAACATCTTTTTACCGATCTGCGAGGACCCAAGGTCTCTGATTATGCACAGGGTGAACCGTCTGCGGTGGTAAAGGTGGTGGAACCTTATCTGGCTGAAGCCTCTGCGGCTGACGTAACCGCGTTGGTGGAATGTTCTACAGTGGGCGTGGGGCGGAACCTCTCGGTATTGCGAAGCCTGGCAGAGGCGACCCCCATTCACATTATTGCGCCGACCGGGATATATAGAGACGCCTACATTCCAAATAGTCTGCGTGAAATCAGCGAGTATGCTCTGACAGAACTATGGACGAAAGAACTGACAAAAGGGATCGAAGGGACTTCCATTCGGGCAGGTTTCATCAAGCTGGCGATGAGCGATGATGGTCCTACACCGCTGGAGATACGAAACCTCAAAGCTGCAGTCAAGGCGAGTCAAAACACGGGCGCAGTGATTGCCAGCCACACGGTCGGGGGAAGAGTAGCCAGGAAGGAAATGGATATCCTGGAAGAAGCGGGTCTCGACCTGCGTCGTTTTATCTGGGTCCACGCGCAAACGGAACCAGATATTTCGATCCTGATAGATGCTGCCCGCCGCGGCGCTTATGTTGAACTCGACTCGGTTGGAGCACCTTACCAGTCTCAGCCAGAATTGCTCGAGACTACTTTAAAGCTGATCGAAGCTGGCTTTACAAGTCAACTTTTGCTCTCGCACGATGCGGGTTGGTACAATCCTGCCCGCGTTGATGGACTGCCAGATGAGGGTTATCGAGGCTACACAGCCCTGGTAAAGGATTTTATCCCTGCATTATTACAGCGCGGGATCACACAAGAACAGATACGGCTTATCACGGTGACTAATCCGGCTAGCGCCTTCGCCTTTTAGAAGTGAGACTGAGCGGTCTTCCTGCTCGATTCACTTTGGGGTATCATCTACTTTGAAATGCAAAATAATTTAACTATGCGGCTGCTGTCCGCGCTGAAATGGAGAAACCTATGATACCTACCCTGCTTTTCGGTCGTACTGGTCACGAAAGTACTCGAGCTATCTTTGGGGCTGCTGCTTTTTGGGATACGCCGCAAAAAGATGTTGATGCAACAATGGATCTGATCCTGCAAAATGGAGTCAACCATGTGGATACAGCCTCCAGCTACGGAAAATCCGAGCAATTATTAGGGGATTGGATTCGACGTCACGGCAGACCGTTTTTCCTGGCCACCAAGACAGGCGAACGCACGAAGCAAGCCGCATACGACCAGATCCGCCGCTCACTTGACTTGTTGCATGTTTCCCAGGTGGATATGATCCAACTCCACGGCTTGCATGAAGAACCTGATTGGACAACAGCCTTCGGTCCAGGGGGGGTGGTTGAGGCTGTCATACAGGCGCGTGATGAAGGGCTTGTCCGCTTTATCGGGGTGACGGGTCACGGCGTGCCTGTGCCAGAGTTTCATTTGCGCTCGCTCGCCCAATTTGACTTTGATTCTGTTCTGCTTCCATATAGCTATGTCATGATGCAAAATCCGCGCTACGCCGAAAATTTCAACAAGCTGCTCGTTATTTGTAAGGAACGTAATATTGCCGTGCAAACGATCAAAGGCATCCTCCACTCACCGTGGAAGGATGTGCAGCAGAACCGCACCACCTGGTATCGTCCGCTTGAAGAGCAGGCAGATATAGATCTTGCCATGCACTGGGTCTTTGGCAACCCGCAGGTTTTCCTGAACACGGCAGGCGATATTAACCTCCTGCCGCGTATCCTTGAATCCGCTCATCGTTTTGCATCCCGTCCCACCGATGATCAAATGCAGGCTCTCAGTCAGCGGCTTCAAATGGAGCCACTTTTCGAATAGTTGAAGTCAAGACCCGACGCGTCTCAGCGTAAGTCTTGTGTTCGAGCTAGGCGAAGTTTGTGCGGTTTAGGCGATTCCACAGGATGCGGTGTACTATGCTTCCAGGTACTTCAAAAGTTTATACACCAATATCCCAGGCCAGAAGATCGCTTTGAAAAAGCCTAATATTCCCGCCTGGAATGTATCTGCCTTTTGTAGGAAATAGACCAGCGCGCCGATCATACCTAACCCATAGACAGGTGCAGATGCTGTGTTGTGATTGGTCCATTTCTTTTCACAGGGCTTTTCTTCAACTGAGTTTATTTCTGTGGTCATTTGACTCTCCTTTTGATGACACTTTTTACAAGAATATACGTAATATCATAGATGAAGTTTGCCGGTTTTATAATTCTTGCATACTGCCCGTATAATCAAGACTGGGCTGGCGATTGATAAGAGAATGCCTGTATCTGTCCTAAAGAGAGGCATTTCGGAGTGTCGTATCGGAGTTTTCTGGCAGGTTATGAGCGCGGTCCGTGCTGTTTGGAATGAGTTATGAAAATATTTCAAGGAGAAAAAAATAAATCAACAGATTGATCCACAAAATGTGAGCAATGACGTTTTACCTACAAGCACGTTGGCAATTGTCAGCCTGGTTGCCGGGATATTGGGATTTACCATACTGCCCCTTATTGGAAGCATCGTCGCAATCCTGACGGGCTATTCGGCGCGCAAGGAGACACGCGCGGTCCCAGCGATCGCTGGGGGTGATGGTCTCGCCACAGCAGGGATCATCATGGGCTGGATAGAGGTCGGGCTGGCAGTTGTCGGCTGTTGCTGTTTTATTGCCTTTTTCGTTATTGTCATTGGCACAACGGGATGGGCATTTAATCGGTAAGTTGCGAAATAGAAATGGTCTATAGCTTGCTTTGTTGAGGCTTAACCCTTAACAAAGCAACAGTTGAAGTCAAAGCCGACTGGTTTCTGCGAGGTTTGATCGGCTAGGCAGGCTTTGTTCCACAGACTTATGATTGACCCAGGTCACGATGAAACCTGTCGAGCCTGAGCATTATTATAAGGAGAGATACCATGGCTGAAATCAAATACGAAATTATAAAAAATATTGGCATGCTTTCCAAGTCTGAATCTGGTTGGGCAAAGGAAGTTAACCTGATCAGTTGGAACGACAGGGAGGCAAAATACGATATCCGCGAATGGTCGGCGGATCATTCGAAGATGGGCAAGGGTGTCACCCTGTCCAAGGCGGAATTGCTGGCTTTGAAAGAGGTGCTGAATAAAATGGAGTTGTAATTAGACAGGTAAGGTTATAATTTGACACAGCGCCATGCAAACCGACACAGGCATTGAAACCCCGCTCAAAGATGCAGCACTACTCTCATCAGCCGTTTGGGCTGTTCTGGCAGAGCGTGTTGGCGGAGCTTGGTTGTTGCGCGCGACCTACCATCTTAATAAATCCGCGCAGAATGAATTGATGAGCCTCCTGACAAAGCCGTACATCGACACCTGGTTGTGCGGCGCGCTAAGCGGGGGGCACTCACGTTCCAGTGCCATTCCTGAAGCAAGCAATCTCGAAGCTGAGCGCTTTTTTGCTTTTCCCATTGCTGGATCTTCACAAGCCATTTTGGTCGGTGCAGATGAACAATCTGCCGATGCCCAGCGGATTTGGAAATTAACTGCCTCGCTCCTGTCTATTTCTTCAACTTCTCCCAATCAACCGTTCCTGCCTGACCTGCAATCTGGTCTCGCCTCCGATCTGCCTCTTGCCATTGAAAAGATTTTAAGTACTTTCGTGCAGGCGGTACCTTGTCAGGGTGCATGGCTGGCGATCCGTCGCGGCGAGTCGCTTGATGTCCAAGCCGAGTGGAACGACACAAAAGCCAAAGGCGTGTCCATGCTGATCGACGAAAACCCAATTCTCCGTCGTGTGAACCGCTCCTTATCCGATGTGGTCATTACCCGCCAACAACCCAATTGGGATAATCTTCCGTACGGCTCGTTAAAATCAGGTACAAAGGTTTGGATATGCCTGCCGTTGGTCATCGGCCAGCGCCTGATCGGCGCTGTGGCCCTTTGGCGGCAAACGGAATTTTCACGTACTGAGTTGGGGCAGTTGCGTGATCTGACATTGCGTGTTTCACCCTCCGTCGAAGTGCTGGTTACATTCTCTGAAATGGCCGCGCATCTTCGCCGCCTCGGCTTGCTTAACGATTTCGTTCTCACGGTTTCCTCCGCCCAAAATTTGGATCAAATTGCGCGGCGTATGTTTGGCCTGCTCTCGCGCGCTTTCAATACAGAGTTGATCGCTTTGTTTCTGCGTTCCAGCGATGGGCGTGTATTGCGCGACTACCGCATGTTCGAAGGCAAGTTGACTGTCATCAGCGTATCACTCGCGGGACATTCCATTCAGCCCGTGCTAAAAGAAGGACGCGTGCGCCGTATCGTGGATACGATCAAGGAGGGATACGTGCCTGTGCATAAAGGCGCGCGTTCCCTGTTGATCGTTCCGCTTCGATATCGCGGACAAGCCATAGGCGTACTGATCATTGAAAACCTGCGCGCCGAAGCTTTCAGTCAATACGATGAACACCTGATGGTGGTGATCACCAGCCATCTTGCGGGGTTGATCGAATACACACGTCTGCGTGAAGAAGCCGAAGGGCGTGCGCGCAGTTTGGGGCTGATCCATGAAGTGGTGCAGCAGGTCATCGGCTTGAACGATAAAAAAGAGGTTGCCTACATTACGGCTGACCTCGTGGCGCAATACTTCAAATACGAATTAGCCGCCATCCTGCTGATTGACGACGAAGGGGAATTTTCCATTCAAGGCATCGGCGGCACACAATCTGAAACCGTTACTCGCGCGTTAGCTGGGCGGGAATTCCTTGCAAGCAACGGCATCACAGGTCGTGTTTTGCAAACTGGCGAGAGTATTTTGATCAACGATACCAAACAGGAAAAAATGTATGTGGCACTCAAAGGTTGGGAAGCGCGTTCTGAAATTTGTGTTGCATTGAAAGACGGCGAAAACATCCTCGGCATTATTGACGTGGAAAGCCGCGAACAAAATGCTTTCTCACACAACGACTTGATCGCGACGGAATCGCTCGCGGGCATTCTTGCTTCAGTGATCACCAGCGCAAATCAATATCAAAAATTGCAGGAAACCATCCGCCAGTTGCGCGCGATCGAGTTGGAATTAAATACGCGCATCGAAGCACAGCGTTCCGCAGAAAACCGCCTGATCCAGGCTGCCAAGCTTGCTGCAGTCGGAGAAATGGCGGCTGGCATTGCCCACGAGTTGAATAATCCGCTGACAACGGTCACAGGTTTTTCGGAACTTCTTCTCGAAGAAATCCCGCAGGATTCCTCGTATCGCTCCGATTTGGAAATGGTCTCGCGTGAAGCCCGCCGCGCCAGTGACGTTGTCCGCCGTCTGCTTGATTTTTCCCGTCAGGGCGAGCTCACCCGCATCCGCGCCGATTTGAACGAAGTTGTAAATGATGTCATTGCGCTCACCAGGCATCTGATCCAAACAAACAGCGTCAACTTAATTCTAAATCTTGATAAAGACCTGCCCTGGGTTTCCATTGACCATAATCAAATGAAACAGGTTTTGTTAAACCTGATCCATAATGCATTGCAAGCCATGCCCAAAGGCGGTGAGTTGCTGGTTACTACCAATACAGCCAAACGCGAAGACCGTGATTGGGTTATCATGGCGATCAAGGATAGCGGCATTGGCATTCTGCCCGCAGACCAGGATCGTGTTTTCGAACCATTCTTCACCACGAGAGGAGATCGCGGCGGTACAGGCTTGGGACTTTCAGTAACCTATGGAATTGTCACCGATCACGGCGGAAGCATCGAAATTTCAAGCGAGCCGAATGAAGGCTCCACATTCGCAGTCTGGCTGCCGATCTAATTATGGAAACGCCTTTTGTATTTGTTGTTGATGATGAACCCGGTATTGCGCTTCTATGCAATCGCATTCTCACGCGCGCTGGGTATAAAGTTGAAACTCAAACCGACCCGCATCAAGCCATCAGCTATCTAAAAGAAAATAAAATCGACCTCCTACTGGTTGACATCCGCATGCCTGAAGTGGATGGCTTTGAAGTCATCCAGCACGCACAGCGCCTTCAGCCCGATGCCGCCATGTTGATCATGACCGGTCACGGCACAGTGGAAACAGCCATTCGCGCCCTCAGGCAGGGCGTGGACGGACTCATCCTCAAGCCGTTTAGCAAAGGCAGTGAATTGATCGATGCGGTCAAATTGGCGCTTGCCGACAGCCAGCAAAAACGTGATGCCGCACGCACGCAGGCACTGCGCCCGCTTTTCTCCGTTACCGAATCCCTGCTCTCTGAAACGCGCCGCGAGCCGCTGCTTGATCTCATCATCAGCGCCATTTGTGGGCACCTGCATTGTGCGCACGCCGCGTGTTACCAACAAAATACAGATGGCAAGGATTTTTCTTTATTGGCTTCACGCGGCATGGAACTTCCAAAAAAATTCTTTGATCTGATTTCCCGCGTGGATACATCCGCCACGCCCATGCTGATCAATGCCAGCGGGCCGGGTGATGCAACCCTGAGATCGCATCTCACCAGTCTGAATCTTGGTGCGGCGATCCTTGTGCCGATTCTCCGCCCGAACCTTCGCATGGTCATGTACGCCGCCCGTGATGTAAATGAGCCGCCACTTCGCGAATCAGACCTGGAATTATTCCAGATCCTTGCGCGTCAAGCCGCCGCCGCGTTGGAAAACGCCCGTCTTTATGCCGAGCAATTGGATTATGTCCGCAAGGTGGAAGAATCTCAAAAGGCATTACTTCAAGCCGAAAAGATGGCTGCCGCTGGACGATTGAGTGCATCCATCGCGCATGAAGTGAATAACCCCCTGCAAGCCGTTCAAAACTGCCTGCATCTTGCAGGGCGTGATGATCTGCCCGAAGAAAAGCGCAAGGAATATTTTGATCTTGCCCGTACAGAACTCGAGCGATTAATCCTTACTGTCCGCCGCATGTTGGATTTTTACCGCCCCGGCACAAGCGCTCTCGAAAAAGTTGACCTTGCCGAGATGCTTCAATATATATTAAATTTAATGTCAAAACAGCTTGCAGAATCAAACGTGAAAGTGATCATTGATTTTCTTGGAACAATCCCAACTATTAAGGCAGTTGGAAGCCAGATGCAGCAGGTATTCATCAACTTGATCTTGAATGCGGTGGATGCGATGCCCGAGGGCGGAGTATTGAATATCAAAACCCAACTCTTAAAGGGCGGTGTTGAGATCATGTTTCAAGATCAGGGCAGTGGAATTCCAAAGGAAAAACAGGCCAATATTTTTGAGCCTTTCTTTAGCACAAAAGATGGAGGTACAGGCCTGGGGCTTACTGTGAGTTACAATATAATAACTGCACATGGCGGCACGTTGGAATTGCTTCCCGAGCGAGGCCCCGGCGCTTGTTTCCGTATATTTTTACCGATAGGAGGATAACAATGAAGTCTAATATTTTGGTAGTTGATGATGAACCCGTTGCGCGCCAATCTCTGACGGATATTCTCAAGTTGGAAGGTTACAATGTAACGTCTGCGCCCAATGGGCAGGCGGCTGTGGAATATGTCCGCACGCATCCCATAGATTTGATGATCGTGGATTTGCGCATGCCCGGCATGGACGGATTGGAAGTGGTGCAGGTGGTTAATCAAGTTTCACCTGAAACAGAGGTGATCTTGCTTACTGCATTCGGTTCAACAGAGACAGCCATTCAGGCTTTACGATTGCGCATCCATGACTATTTGCTAAAGCCTGCTTCCCCGGCACAGATCCTGGCAAGTGTTAAGAAGGGGCTGGCGCGTCACTCTTCAAGGTCACGCGTAAGCAATTCTGCTGTCAACAGTGATGTGGATGAGGCTGTGGTGGTCTTTTCGCTCAAAGATGGCACTGTTGTTGACCTTTCCCGCCGTCAGATAAAGCATAAGAACAAAGTGGAACATCTCACGCCTGCCGAGGGAAGATTGTTGCGGATTTTGATCGAGAATGAAGGCAAGGTATTTTCCCATCGTGAATTGGTGTTGTTGGTTCAGGGCTATGACACATCACAACGTGAAGCGCCTGAGATATTGCGTCCGCTGGTTAGCCGCTTACGGCATAAACTGGACCAGTTCCCATCATTGTCTGAGCGGGTGGTGAGTGTGCGTGGGACAGGTTATTTATACGAAGCAAATAAGTAGATCAAGTTCATAAATAGACCCTAAAGGTTGCAAAGGCCTTTAGGGTCTATTTATTTTCATTCATAAGGACCAAACATATCCTTTGGCAAATCCGGTGCGCGGATCCATGATAACCAGCCGGTCTTGCCACTATGCGTCGGCACCACTGATTTTTCGAACATAACCAGGATCAGGCTAAAGCCGAGTCCAACCGCGCCCAGCCATTGGAGTTTGGTCAGGTCTTCGCCAAGCCAAAGGTGGCTAAAGATGATCGCGATCAAAAGTTCGGCAAGTCCTAATAATGCTGTTTGCATCCCGCCGATTTTTTTTACCCCGAGAAAAAGGGCGATGCGCGAAAAAATAGTTACAAAAGTTAGCCCTGCCACAGGCAGCCACGGGACGTTGGGTGACGGCCAGGCACGGTCAAATAATAAATATGCAGGAATGACAACTGCGCTCATTGCGAGCAGGGTGTAGAGCGCAACGGTGGGTGCGGGGATTTCATAAAGCACACGTTGATTGATAGGCAAGTGCATGGCGTAGAGTATTGCCGCGCCAATCATCATTAGCACACCTGTCGGATCTACCGAGCTATTAGGCACGTATGTAAGGAGTAGTACCGCAATTGTGGCAAGGCCCACACGAAAGAATGTGAGACGACTTGGGGGTTGGTGGTCAAGAATCAGCCAAAGCGCAACGAAGAATGGATAAAGTGAATAAAGCAATTGGCCGACACTGGCGTCCAGTCTTTCCAGCGCAAGATAATATAACAGGGAACCGAAGCCGTTGATAGCGCCTGCAAGAGCACACCCAGCCAGGGCAACTGGGAAGATGTAAAGATACTTTCGGTAGAATAGTGCAACTGCCAGCAGGAGTATGCCCGCTGCAAAACCAGTGCGTAATGCTACGACCGCAAAAGGCGTAAATCCCTGCGTGATTGCTAGTTTTCCGAAAACTGGCGCCAGCCCAAGAAATACTGCTGAACTGAAAGCGGCTAAAATTCCCGCCGTTTGTTTTTTTTGCAAAGATACCAGCCTTTAAGATCAATAAAGAAAGGAGGAATGGATTATTTTATTAATCGATTTAACTTCTTCAAGAAATTCGTCGTTAAGAAAATCACCCTTTTGCATCAGGGATTGTATCTGACCACTGAGTCTGCTCTTTTCATCTGCTGTGAGTTCTTTTGCTGTTGCAACGATAACGGGGATGGTGGCTGTTTCCTGTTTGGCGCGCAGGGCTTCGATTACACTGAAGCCGTCCATTTCCGGCATCATCAGATCCAGGATGACGAGGTCTGGCAGTTCGCGTTGGATCAACTCGAGACCTTCTCGTCCGTTGCTGGCTTCCAAAATAGTGAAACTACCTTGCGATTGTAAAATACGGCGGATCAGGCGGCGTGCTTCGGCAGTATCTTCCACAATGGCGATCTTGGGGAATCGTTCCGGGGCAACTTGTGTTAGCGCAGAGAGCAAGCCTTCCTGCGGGGTTTCCTTGCTCGTTGGGAATTTCACATCCCGCGACCAATTATCACCGAGGATGCTTGGCTCAGCAGGCATGGTGTGACCTGTGCAGTTGACAACAACGGTGTCGCTCGGTTTGATGATGCCCGCACGGATTAATTTGAAGAGGCCCGCAAATGCAACCGCGGCGGCAGGCTCAGCAGAAATGCCTTCCATCTTTGCCAGTACGTGCATGGCACGGAAAGCATCTTCATCACTTACGCTTTCAAAAACGCCGTTTGTGCTGTTTACATATTCGCGCAGGAATTCGTAAGATCGACCGGGGTCACCAGTGGCAAGTGTTTCGATGCGGGTCTTTGGGTTTGTGACAGGCTCTGCTTTTTCCAATCCCTTTTTCCAACTGTCCACCATTGGAGCACAGCCTTCTGCTTGAATAGGCGCGAATGCGGGGATGCGGTCCACCCATCCCATATATTTCATTTCACGAAAACCTTTATAAACTCCGAGGGGTCCCATGCCCCCACTGATAGCTTGTACATACCAGTCGGGAGTTCTCCAGGGCGCTGTGGTATCGGCATCTGCCCCTTGAATTGCAGTTAACTGCTCTGCGATCTCAAATGCAATAGTCTTCATGGCTTCAATGGAAGTAATGGTGCGTGCGCCCATGTCCTGATATAAATTGCGTTGGCGCGCAAATTCAGATGCGACCTGCTTGCATTGGTCATATGAACCGGTGATCTTGATGACCTGACTCCCATAGAGCGCGATTTCGCGCATTTTCACCGCAGGCACAAGGCTTGTGACAAATGCCCATAATTTCATCCCAGCACGGGATGCGTATGCGGAATAGGAGATCGCAACGTTACCCGTGGATGCGGCTACCATTTCTGTGATTCCCGCTTCTTTCAATGCGGCGATCGTAACTGAAGCCTGCCTGTCCTTGAATGAGGAGGTCGGCCCCTGGCGTTCATCTTTGATGTAAATATTGGGGCATCCCAGCATCATACCTAAATTTAAGGCACGGATTAGCGGAGTGCCGCCTTCGCCGAGTGACAGACTAATATTAGGATTACGAACAGGTAATAATTCGCGATAACGCCAAAGATCGAAGGGACGGCTTGCCAGTTTGGCTGGCAGGGTTTTCCCAATCATCTCATAATCATATTCTGCTTCACGCCATTGGCTGTTGCACTTTGGGCATGTTGTGGAGGTGGGATAGTACGGCGCGTTGTGCCCACAATCAAGGCATTTGATGATAAAAGACACGGTGATGGCAACTCCTAATTATTTTTTGTGTGAACTTTATCCAATGAACGCTGAATGGATGTAAGTAATTCTTTTTCGTTAAAAGATCCCTTTGATAACAGTCGTTGACCGAATTCATTTAATTGATTCTTCTGTTCTGGTGAAAGATCCATACCGCTAATGACAATTACGGGAATATCACGCAGGTTTTGAGATGCCTGCATATTCTCCAAAATCTTGAAGCCATCCACTTCAGGCATGAACAGGTCAAGAATTACGGCATGCGGCGGTTTTCCGGAGGAGATTATATCCCAGCCCATACGCCCGCCTTCTGCGAGTATGGCTTTGTATCTGCCATCATCGGTTAGGATTTTTCCGATCAAGCGCAGATCGTCAGGATTATCGTCAATCACAAGCACATCGCGGATCGAACCATCGGCATTTAGGCGATCCAGTGCGTTGACGAGGTCGTCTTCCAAAATGGGTTTAACAAGATAATCCGTTGCGCCAAGGTTGAATCCTTTTTCCAAATCTTCAATGATACTGCAAACAATGACAGGGATGTTGCGCGTGTCGGGATCGCCTTTTAGACTATCCAAGACCTGCCAACCATCTATACCAGGCATCATAATGTCCAGGGTCACAGCAAAGGGCTTAAGTTGTTTTACTCGCTCTACTGCGCGCGATGGGTCAGACAATGGGACAACCTGATACCCTTGCGGGTGCAAATAACGTTCGTATAACCCAATTACCTGGGGATCATCATCAATTGCAAGAATGACTTTGTTGCCGCCGTAGGTGGATTCGCCTTCTTTTTCCTTGCGGAAGAGCGGTAACGTAAAGTGGAATGTGCTTCCCTTGCCCAGATCACTTTCAACCCAGATACGGCCTCCGTGCATGTTGATGATGTGCTGGCAGATGGATAGCCCAAGTCCGGTGCCGCCTGTTTTGCGGGTGGGCGAGTCATCCACTTGTGAGAAAGCTTGAAAAAGTTTTGTCTGGTCCTGTTTGGCGATGCCCGGGCCACTATCGGTTACGCTTACTCTTAATTCATTACGGCCAGTGGGGCCAGGTTTGAGTCCGACTTCTACGAGGATATCGCCTTCGTCTGTGAATTTGGATGCATTCGAAAGCAGGTTGATCATTACCTGACGGACGCGAATCGCATCTGCCCGGACTGTTGGCAGATTCGGCTGGATGATGCGTTTCATTTGGATCGGCCTATCCTTGATAAGTCCGCTCATGGTGGAAAGTACACTGCTGGTCACATCGGCTATGTTCACTTCGTCAAATGCCAGTTCCATCTTGCCTGCTTCGATCTTGGAGAGGTCAAGTACGTCGTTAATAAGTCCAAGCAGGTGTTGCCCCGAATTATAGATAGCTGTCAGGTCTTGTTGCTGTAATTCGGTGACAGGGCCGTCAATCCCTTTTATGATCACACGTGAGAAGCCGATGATCGAGTTGAGCGGTGTGCGTAATTCATGGCTCATGTTTGCCAAAAACTGGCTTTTTAGACGATCAATCTCGCGCATTTCCATTACGGCTTCCTGCGAGAGTTCAAAGGAGCGCGCATTGTCGATGGCTACAGCTACCTGGTCTGCAAGTGTTTGTAGCACAGCGATATCATCTTCTGTGAATGCGCCGATTGTTTTTGACTGAATATCAATTGCGCCGATAATTCGGTTTCCAATTCGCAGGGGAAGAGCAGCTTCTGCGCAAGTTTCAGGCAATAGAGGGTTAAACTTATGTAAAGGATTAACCGTAACATCATTTGCGACCACAGCCTGTCCATCCAGGGTAACTTTGCCGACGATGGATTTTTCATTAAGCTGGAGCGTATGCCTTCTCTCCTTCATTTCTGCGCCGGCTCGGCCGGTTGCCTCTCGCAAGACGGCGTTAAAACCCGTTTCTTCCACGATGAAAATACCCGCATGATAGAAGTTAAATCGTTCAGTGATCAGGTTTACGGTTCGGGCAAAGATCGAGTTCAGGTCCAGCGTGGATGTG
Organism: uncultured Chloroflexia bacterium; assembly: GCA_963833175.1. Taxonomy (GTDB): domain Bacteria; phylum Chloroflexota; class Anaerolineae; order Anaerolineales; family Villigracilaceae; genus Villigracilis. The sequence goes on along the minus strand of CAWHXC010000004.1, from coordinate 49,975 downwards.
ACCAACTTGCTGATCTCGGCGGATGCTGCGAGATATTCGTTTCGACGCCTGATCGCTTCTTCTGACTTTTTGCGTTCTGTTATGTCACGCGCCACACAGAACACATTCCCTTCGTCGAGTTTTGAGAGGTTGGCCAAAAACCAATAGCTTTCATTTCTTATAGCCAGCTCATACTCGATCTGACTGGTTTCGCCGCTATCCAGGGTTTTATTAATTGCGATGAGAAAGCGATCTGCTGTTTCTTTTGGAAATACTTCATGGATCAACTTGCCAAGAAGCTCTTCAGGTGGTTTTATCAAAAGGGATGGATTGGTGGGGGCAATGCGCACATACCGACCATCTCGATCGTAAACCAATACAATATCTTCCATGGAACTGAATAATGCACGCAGATCCGCTTCAGATTTGGCAAGAGCTTCCTCGTTTTTTTTGCGCTCACTAATATCCTGATGCACGGCAAGGAAGCCGAGGATTTTTCCACTCTCATCAAGAATAGGGCTGTTTGTTCCAGCGATGGGGATGATGCGGCCATCTTTGGTTTTATTGATAAGTTCGCCTGAGACCGTACCTCCATTTAGAAGCGTTCCCCAAAAATATTTGTATTGTTCATCCGGGATAACTCCAGATTTTATAATTCGGGGTGTCTTCCCCAATGCCTCTTCACTTTTGAATCCATATACTTTTTCAAAGCCAGGGTTTACATATTGAATTACACCTTCAGGATCGGTAATGAATACCGCATTGTCTGTCCTGTCAATTCCAAGTTTGAATTTTTGAGCTTCCTGGAATAGACGTGCATTTTCAAGCGCCAGTGACAATTGATCGGAGACTTGTTGAACAAGCAGTTCTTCGTCTGGTGTCCACTCGCGCTGATTGGTTTCATCCAGCACGCGCAGGGTTGCCCAGTCTTGATAGCCGGTTTGTATATTTATCGAGTATGAGGAAGTTGTATTTTCGTTCTCCTGTGTGGCGACGATAGACTCAGATGATATCTGCGCTGGTGTGTGACTTTGGGCTGGCATCGGGGGGGAAACTGCTTCAGCCTTTTTTGAGGCAGTTTCCGGGCGCGGTTCTGAGGCGATCAAAGAATCCGCAGACGGAAGCGGCTCTTCCTTTCGGACATTTGAGTTGTCCTGCGGCTTTGAGTAGCTTTCTTCAGGAACAATGCCCTTGAAGAGCTTGTCAAGCCGCTTGTCTATTTTCGGTTTCTTTGACATATTCGATTAACTCCTGAGCGAGTACGTGATATTGTGTGGTGCCGCGCGAGCTAGGTTTGTAAAGCGAGATCGGCAAACCAGCAATGGAACTTTCACGTAATTTTGTGTCTATTTCGATGGCTGTATTAAATACGCCTTCGCCAAACGTTGAGCGAAGTTGATCGTGAATATTGCGATGCGTGCGATTTCTGTTATCCAACATTGTGACAAGGATGCGATATGCGAGGTTGGGATTGTCCTCTTCCCGAATGCGGCGGATAAGCGCCATCATGTTGCGCAGAGCGTATGCCGAGAAGTACTCCGCCTGGGTTGGGATGAGCAGGAGGTTTGCCGCAGTGAGCGCGTTTTGAGTGATTGCCCCGAGCGCGGGAGGGCAATCAAGAAGTATGTAATCATAGTCCAGATCGGTTGCATTTGCGATGGCGCGCTGCAGGATGGTAGTGTAATTTGTGCGTACGGGCAGGAACTGTTCGGATGTTTCTATGCGCGAACTGGAAGGAATTAGGTCAAGGTTTTTCACAACAGTTTTTCGTCGCGCGCTTAATAGAGGAGCATTATCAAGCATAATATTGCTTGAAGTAATCTCAAATTCACCTGGCTCAAGCCCAAGCGCGAGTGTGAGGTTGGCTTGCGCGTCAAGGTCGATGAGTAGAACGTTATACCCCAAATTGATAAGAGCACCGCCAAGAGAGATGGTGGTCGTGGTTTTGGCTACACCACCTTTTTCGTTGGATACAGCAATTATTTTTATCATGGTTACCTTTTTCCAGTCTATTTATCCGGTGGAGGGGCAATTTTTTGGGGGACGATCTCGACGCGCGTGGCGCCCAGCACGCGTTTCAACTCTTCGACCGCGGTTTTGATCATTTCCTGCGGATCGTTCGTGCTGCGGATTTTCGTGGTAATGTCTGAAACGAGATGCTCGCGTGAGGCACGGAGGATGTTTCTTCAAAAAGGCGGGCGTTATCCAGGGCGAGTCCGAGGCGCTCTGTAACTGCCTGCACAATATTGATTTCATCAGCACTCCAGGTTCTGCCATTATTATTTGGGCGGATATTAAGTGTGCCAATTACCTGATCGCGGAGTCGAATGGGCACGGCAAGGGTATCTTTTTCAGAATTGAAAGGGATGTCAATTTCTTTGGCTGCCTTGCCAGTGATCAACTGACCGCCTGCGAGAGTCTGATGATACCCGAGGATTTCAGATGTTGCTTTCTTTTGCCACGCATCGGCAAGGTATTCACGAAAAACAGCTTGTGATTCTTTAAGAGCGTTTTGGGTCTCTTCAAGCAGTCGAACATTATCAATTGCAATGGCTATTTGATCTGCCAACAAGCCAAGAATGGAAATGTCTGCTTCAGTAAATGCGTTTGGGATTGTACTTTGTACATCCAAAGCGCCAATGATCGTTCCGCGCGCGATTAACGGCAAAGCCATTTCGGAGTGTGTTTCTGGAAGGTCGGGGTTGTTAAAGAAAACAGCATCTGCGCCTGTGTCCAGCGCGATACGCGGACTTCCCGTAGATGTCACATTTCCCACAATGCCGACCTGTCCGACCTCAAGCTTATGTTGTCTTTCCAGCATTCGTTGTCCGCCGGGGCTGTTTGCCGCCCGCAAAACGGCGAATTTTCCATTTTCATTGAGCAGGAAGATGCCAATGTGATAGTAACCAAACCGCTCACTTACAGTTTGCGTTATCAGCGGCAGGAGACTTTCCAGGTCTTTTTCGGTTGATATATACCCTGCCACCTCTGCGATCGTTTGTAATTCATCTGCGCGTTTTTCGCTTTGGCTGGTGATTCTTTCAAGTTCTACGGTGCGTTGCTCCAGTTCTGTAGTACGTTGCTCTACACGTTGTTCCAGGTCTGTTACCAGCTCTTGTATTTGTGAGGACATCTCGTTGAACGTGTTCGCAAGCAATCCGATCTCATCTGTTGAATTTATTTCAGCCCGCGCACTTAAATCACCCTGTGAAATGGCGTTTGCGGTTTTCGTAAGGGAAATAATTGGGCTGGTAAGGGATCTAACGACCAAAGTCGCGATGATCGTAATTAAAATTGATATGGTAATAACTAAAATAATATTTATGCGGATTTGTTTTTGAACATCTGCAAGGAAAGCGGATGTTGGGCGGCTATAGGCAATAGTCCATGGCAGGTTTTTCATAAATGCCACTGCGAAGGTATCGTCTCCCGCTGTATCAGGACTTATGTCAGCTCTGAAAAAGGGTTGGTTTGCTACATTGTCAAGCGCCAGCTCAAGATCGAGGTAGTTTGTGGCTTGTTCTTCGCGGGGAGTATCGAGAAAACGATGGGAGTCTTTGGCGAGTAAATAATCGACCTGTTCAAGCGGTACTATTGATTTTTGTATTAGCTCTGGATTTTGGGTATCTGCCATGCGAATATTGAGCGGGTCCAGTAGTAAAACAGACGCATCGGTGGATGAACCCACACTGTCAGTAATAACATCCTGCAGAATGGCCGCATTATATTTCGCGCGCAAGATCCCTACATACTCTCCATTAATATTTTCGACCTTGCTGGCAAAAGTAATAATGGGCGTTTTATCTTCTGAATATGTAACCACTGAAGCGATCGGTTTATCGCTAAATTGCACTTGTGGAAAATATGCTTCTCCCGACTCGTTGTTGCCAGCATTCAAAGCATACGTATCCAGCAGAACATTTCCTTTTGTATCCACAAGTGCATATGAAACAATATGGCTGCCACTTTTATCCCTTAATCTATTCAGCAGATCCAGGGCACGTGCTTCCTCGATAGGCGGAGCTGATGGGGATAATGTCAGGTAGGATTTGAAATCAACAAATTGAGCATCACCTGCAATTGAATCCACTGTTGTTTGAATGAAGCTATCCAGACTGTTCGCTGTTTGTAACGCACTTGATTTCAAGGAAGCCTCGGCTCCATTTGTCAGCGCCTGTTGTGTTTGAAGGGTATCGCGTGTCGCAATGATGATCAAGGGAACCAGTGCTACGAATAACACAAATAAAACCAATCGCGTTTGCAGCGAGGTGGCGTTATTTGTGTTACGCGAAATATTATGTGTTTGTTCTGATCTACTCTGACTCATATTAACCTTTTAATTATTAACAGGCGTGAAGTACCCATTCCATTATTGAGAGGAGATTTAAAAAACGATAAAGGAGGGATAGATTCAAATCTCATTCGGTATCCCCTTTTTTTGTTGTGTGAAGATCGATAAAAATATCCGCATCTTCCAGCAAATGGCTCAACTCTGTTGCAGTTGTGCGTAGAATGCTTTCCGTGCGCACGGATGTGCCGATCTTGGATGCAATGTCAGAGACGATGCGTTCACGTTCCGCGCGGCGGGTTGTCTCTTCGAAGAGGCGGGCATTTTCAGCAGATAAAGCAACGCGCTCTGCCACAGCTTTGATCAAATCCATTTGATCTGTGCCGACATGTTCGCTTTTTGGAACCTGGACAGTGAGGGTTCCGATTGTTTCACCGCGCAGGATGATCGGGACATTTATTTCATGCTTATTTTTTTTGTTCTCTTGAATGGTCAATTCTGGTTCTTCTTCTAATGGGACTGCACCTGCAATGGAATATTTGTAACCGCTAATTTTTTCTTCCTTGGGTAATTTTGTCCATGTTTCGCGCAAATATTGACGTTGGATTGCGTTTGATTCGGCGAGAGACTTTTCGATTTCGTTGAATAGGCGGGTGTTTTGAATCGCAATGCTTACCTGGTCTGCCAGGGTTGTCAATGCCACTATATCTTCGTCCGAAAAGGCATTAATTTCCGTGCTTTGAATATCCAGGGCTCCAATTACTTTTTTCTCAATTTTTAGAGGTAGTGCCAATTCCGACCGTGTTTGTGGCAGATCTGGATTGTTGAAGAAAGTGGCATCTGCGCCTGTATCCAAAGCGATACGAGGAATGCCTGTAGCTGCCACGTTTCCCACAATGCCGGTCTGGCCGACCTCAAGACGGTGCTGACGCTGAAGCATTTTCTGTCCACCTAGGCTATTCGAAGCGAGCAAGACGGCATATTTTCTACTATCATCGAGAAGGAAAATCCCGACATGATAAAACCCGAATTGTTTACTGACAGTTTGGGTTATCAAAGGCAGAAGCTTTTTCAGATCTTTTTCTGTGGAAATATAGCGGGCAATCTCTGCAATGGTTTGCAATTCACGGGCGCGTTTTTCACTTTGCTGACTCGTGAGTTCAAGTTGCGTAGTTTGTTGTTCCAATTCCCTGGCGCGGTGGTCCAGGTTTTGAAGAGCACCTCTCAATTGACCGGTCATCATGTTGAATGTTTGAGCCAGAATTCCTATCTCATCCCCTGAATTCACTGGCGCCTGTATATCAAATTTGCCCGCTGCAATTTCCTGTGCAGTATTGGTCAAAGAAATGATGGGACGAGTCAGTTGTTGTGAAAGGGTAACAGCCAGTAGGATGGAAAGAACAAGCGCTCCTAACACTGTCATGATTGATATTGTGCGAGTTTGGGCGTTGTTTGCACGCGCCGTGTTAATATCTTCTGTGGCAAGTTGCCCCCCGAGATCTTTGATTTTTGCCGTCAACGCTTCCACCGTACTGGAAGCGTTAATTAAATCTTCGTTGTATGTGGCGATTTCTTTGTCCAACTCCACCAGGGCATCGATTGCAGCCACGTATTCATCTGCCTGTATAAGTAGTTCAGTTTTTTCCGCAGGATCAAGTTGGTCGTTTAATTCAATCTGGGTTTTTAATTGGGGCATTACCGCGTGAATTGTATTTATATAATTTGGGTCTGTAGATAACAGATAGTCTTTCTCATTGAGGCGAATTCGGGAAAACAAAGCCTGCAATCCCTCCAATCCAATTTCGGTTCCAGCCCGACCAGAGAATTTTCCTTCCAGTTGCCTGGCCGTGAGACGGAACTGACTTTCCAAGTCTGTGCTTAAATCATCAAAGCCTTTGTTTTGGTATGCGCTCACTAGTGCATTGAAACTTTCCTCATATGCATCCACGTTTTGGTTTAAGGAAGCAATATTAGCCTCATATTGAGCCTGGGTGATGGAGTCTGTTGAAGTCATCTCAGATCCAAAAGCGGCAAGTTGAGTAAGTTGAGCACGCATGTCAGCGACATTTTTCATATAAGGAGTTGCATAGTTTAATCTTGCCGTATAAAATCCCTCCTCACGCCAGTGCAGGAGAAAATTTTTCTCATTGGAACGCGCTTGCAGGAGGCTGGCTTCCAACTGTTCAGATAGCGTGCGAATTTCAATGCCTTCAGCCAATGCCTTTTCATAAGCGGCTTGCGTCCTGTTCAAGCCATTCAATGTGACCACGGCGATGACCACGGCAAAGACGAACATGGCACCAAATGCTAAAAGTAATTTTCTTGAAAGCGCCAGATTTCCCCAAAAACCAAAGCGTTTTTCTTCTTCGTTATCTTTATTTTTTTGGGACGAAATGAAACTATTGTTCATATTGTTCTCTATTTATCGTCACTCTTAAATTGGATGATAACATCCGAACCTGGCATGGCGCGGCCCAATTCCTCAACTGCCGTTTGTAGTACATTTTTCAAGTTGATGGATGCGCCGATCTTTCCAGTGACTTCGCTGATGGTCTGCTCTTTGATTACCTGACGCTGGGATTCCTGGATCAGGCGCGCATTTTCAAGAGCAATTGAAAGACGCTCGGAAATTGTTTCGGCAAGATTTACCTCGTCAGCTGACCATTGGCGGTTTTTGGTTGGCGCTTTGATTTTTATATTGCCGATGATCTGTCCGCGCAGTTTGATCGGCACAACGATGGAAGCTTCTTGTGTGACTCCATCTGCATGAAAGATCAGTACTTCTCCGCGATTCATGGCTTGTTGGATTTCGTCTGATTCAACGATCTCCGTCAATTTTTTGCCGCTTGTTAAACTTTGCTGGTAGCCGATAAATTCTTTTTCGCGGCTGAATGTTTTCCAGCCTTCCTGCAAGTTTTGACGATAAAGCGCCTGCGCTTCGTCTAATGCCTGTTGTGTTTGTGTGAATAACCGCGTGTTTTCCAGGGCGATTGCAATTTGGTCAGCTAAAATGCTGAGCGTATTGACGTCATTTTCGGTGAATGCACCTGGGCTCTCACTTTGTACATCCAGCACCCCTACAGTGCGGTCATATACTTTGAGGGGGAGCGCCATTTCAGAACGGGTGTTTGGGAGGTCGGGATTGTTGAAGAAAACAGCATCCTGCCCAACGTCGAGTGAGATGCGGGGAAGTCCAGATCGCTGCAACATAGCCCACAATGCCGCTTTCACCGACTTCGAGCTTGTGTCCGCGCTCCAACATGATTTTTCCACCTGAGCTGTTTGCCGCTTGTAGTATGGCGAATTGGTGTGTACTGTCAATCAGGAAGATTCCTGTATGATAGAAATTGAACCGTTCGCTTACAAGGCGGGTGATGAGCGGGAGCAGGTTTTCCAGTTTTTGTTCGCCAGTAATGATTTTTGAGATTTCGCTGATCGATTGAAGTTCATTGGCGCGTTTTACACTTTGCTGGCGTGATAATTCCAGGTCGGTTGTGCGCTCGGCTACGCGTTGCTCCAGGCTGCTAATCAAGCTTTGGATTTCACCAGCCATGCCGTTAATATTTTTGCCAGGTCGCCGATTTCATCTTGAGTATTTATATCAATGTGTTGATCAAACTTACCCAACTGAATAGCGAGAGCACCTTGAGTTAGTTTTGCCAATGGCCTTGCTCGCAAAATTGCCAAGAATTATACCCAGCGCAAGTACAACCAGAAAAACTGCGGTGGATTGGATAAGGATTTGTCTCTGTTCCTGGATAATAGTGTCTGCAGCGATATCCATGGCAATGACACCCACTTGGCGCTTGTCAGAGGTTAGTATGGGTGCATAGGCGCTGATGAATGAACCGTATTCATCAGTATATAGTTCAGGTTCAACGATTGGATAGTCATCAAATTGAAGTTCTCTACAAGGAAAGGAGATGGTTCCAAATATCTTTCCCCATACGCTGAAAAACCCTCGGCGTCGAATTCGTTACCATCCACAACAAAATAGATGCCTTGTGCGTCCTTTCTCATGGTGTAAACATAAACGAAATCAGGATCTGATCTCAAGATATTTAGATTTTGCAGGCGTACCTTTTCATAAAGCGGTTCATTTGCTGAAGCGATTTTCTCAAATTCATCCCCGTTCTGTTGTAATGCAGTGATTGCAACAGAAGTAAGAACGCGACGGCGAAAATTCTCAAAAATTTGACGTTGGGTGGTTGTGTAAATCGCGAGCGCTGTGATAAGTGATGCAATAGCAGAGATTAGCGAAAAGCCAAGAATTAATTTGGTGCGCAACTTACCCGCTTCGAAAAAAGCGACGTAATAAATGGGTTTTGTTGGGAGGAAGATTGTTTCATAGATAATCTCGTTATTACAAGCTCCGTGAGCAAATCGAGGAATAATTCCTAGCTATTGGGCTGAAATCATTTTCGAGGCAATTGGTTCGATCTGTACCAGCACATCCGAGCCGCCTAGCGCCTTGCTAAGTTCCTGGGCGGCTGTTTGCAGGATGGTCTCAAAACGGGTGGATGAACTGATCTTTGAAGAAATATCAGTTGTGACTCGTTCAATATCTGCACGGTGTTGTGTGGATTGAAGCAATGTCGCACTTTCAATGGCAAGCGAAAGACGCTCGGCGACAGCCTCTGCGATCTCGGTGTCATCATTTGTTAATTGGTAATTGTTGTTTGTGCGTAGATTTATAATCCCAACGGTCTGTCCTCGTAGGCGTATGGGAATTGCAAGACTTGAAGAAACATTTTCTTCGCCGACAGATAATACCGTCTTGTTTTGTGCCAGCGCTTGTTGGATGTGTTTGCCTTCCAATGGGGTATCCAAAGGTTTGATGGTGGATCCAATAAGTTGAAATCCCAATCCGAATGATGACCTTGACTGCATTACTTTCCATGATTCATAGGTCTTTTCGTTTGAGGAGCTTTGAAATTTGGATACAGTATTTTGGACTTCTTCAACATGCCAGGGTGTTCTTTATGGCAGTTGCAACCTGGTCTGCGAGAGTGATCAATATTTCAATATCATTCTGATTAAACGCATTTGATTTGGTACTTTGCACATCAAGCGCGCCGATGATCTGCCCGGCATATCGCAGCGGTAGCGCAATTTCTGAGTGAGTGTTTGGCAAGTCTGGATTATCGAAGAACATGGCATCTGTGCCTACATCCGACGCAATACGCGGCTGACCGGTGGCAGTTACAAAGCCGACAATGCCGGTCTGCCCGACTGCCAGTTTGTGTTTACGCGCCAGCATTTTTTTGCCGCCTTCGCTATTTGCCGCGCGTAAGACCGCGAATTCGCGGTTCTCATCCAATAAAAAGATACCTGCATGGTAAATGTTGAATTGTTCGCTGATCACTTTTGTGATTTGAGGCAGGAGTATTTCCAGATCCTGGATGGATGAAATTGCACGTACAACTTGCGAAATTGCCTCAAACTGACGGGCGCGTTGCAGATTGATGTTGTTCGCGTTATTTAGTTCGGCTGTGCGCTGGTTTACACGTTCTTCCAATGTTTGGTTAAGTTCCTGCAGGGTTTTATTTGAAGCGAGCAGTTCTGTTCACTTTTTTTTGCGCGGATGGCTTGCGTCTCTTAAACTGGTTGTGCTGAAATAGATCAACACTGCGATTGCAACGAACACGAAGGAGAGGTCACGTGAAAATGCAATTGGTTCTTGAAAACGCGGCTGTAAAAACCCATTTACTTCGAGGATTGCCAGAACCCAGAGTACCCCGATGCTGAGAATCATAACTATACTGCCTGCACGCCAGTTAATAATAATGCTGGCAAGCAAACTGATTGCAACGTAGGCGATTATGATTATGTCTCTTACGCCATCCGCTGCGTAAGCTTGCAGTCCAAGTCCGAGCCAGCCGAAGGTTACTATGATCAAACCACTAACATTTAGATTACCCCTTCGCAATATATAAAGCGACAATATCATAACAAGGATCAAACCTGCAAGAAAAATAATCGTAGTGCTGGCGTTCTCGTCTGCATTTGGGCCTAAGGCAGGTATCAAGCTGATCGTAAGTAATAAAATTACACTCCAGGCGAAACCGTTAATGAACTTCGCTCGGAAGTTGTCGTCTTCGTTATCAAATACTGGCGGGCTAAACAATCTTTTGATCATTCAGTCTCCTGGTTATTCTTGAATTGAATGGCAATGTCTGTTCCTGGCAGGGTATTGCCCAGTTCTTGAATCGCCGTTTGGAGTATGGTTTCAAGGTTGCTTGAACTACCGATTTTGGCAGAAATTTCTCCGATGACACGTTCTTTTGCGGCGCGTTTTTGAGCTTCTTGAAGCAAACGGGCGCTTTCAAGCGCCAATGAAGTTCTTTCGGCCGCTGCCTGGACCATTGCGATTTCATCGTCTGTCCACATACGATCGGGGTTTGAGGCGCTGAGTTTGATGGAACCGATTTTTGCGCCGCGCAAAGTGAGTGGGATCGCAAGGCTGTGCGGGCGTTTTTTGTCAGATTTTGTGACTTGTGTTGTAGATACGCCATCGAAAGTGAACCCTTTTACATCCTGGCGTAGGAGGAATTGATTCCATTGTTGTCCACTTAGTTGGATGGATGCGGCTTCAGCCTGCGCGAGAGCTTCGCGGGTTTGTTGGTATGAGCGCGCATTTTGGATAGCTATGCTAACTTGATCTGCCAGGGTTGAGAGGATGTTTATATCTTCCTGGGTAAAGGCATTTGTTTGCTTGCTTTGTACGTCTAGTGCGCCAATAACTTCGGAGCCGATGCGCAGGGGCAGGGCGATCTCGGAGCGGGTGTCTGGGAGGTCGGGATTGTTGAAGTAAACAGAATCCAGCCCGACGTTAAGCGCGACGCGGGGTTGTCCGCTAAGGGTCACAAAGCCTACAATGCCGGTCCCACCGACGAGCAGACTGTGATTGCGTTCCAGCATTTTCTTTCCGCCTTCACTGTTTGCCGCAACCAATACTGCATATTCCCGGCGTGCATCCAGCAGGAAGATCCCAACATGGTAAAAATCGAATTGTTCTGAGATGGTTATCGTGGTTAGCGGAAGGAGAGATTCCAGGTTTTGAGTGGATCTGATTGTCTGCGCTACACGGGCGATGGCTTCAAATTGATTTGCGCGGTAGGCATTTCTTTCATTTGCGCTTTCCAGTTCCTGGGTGCGTTCTGAAACACGCCCTTCAAGGTTTGCCAGGTTTTCGCTTAGTTTTTCTGTCATGGTATTAAATGATCGCGCGAGTATACCTATTTCATCTTCTGTAGTGATGTTTGCGCGTACGGCAAGATCGCCTTCGCTGATGGTTTCGACGGTCTTTGTCAGGCGAAGGAGAGGACGGGTGATGATCTGGCCGACAAGCAAGCTGATGATGATCGATCCAATTAAGAGGAAAATGAGGATAACGGTCATTTCCTGGAGTGTGCTTTGAATCTGATCTTGCGCTTTAATTTTGGCTGCTATCATATTGGCGGTAAATTCTTTTTCAGGTACTACAAACCCAAGACGGAAATTCGGTGTGTAGAGCGGCGCAAAAGCAAAATATAATTTTTCATTATTTAATGAGATGGTTTCAAGTCCGGTACGACCACTCATCATCTCTCGAACTACAAATTGAAGTTTATCTGAACCTTTTCCGATTATTGATTGTTCAGGTGTTCCATCTACAGAAGGTTTATCTGGCTGCACTCCAAAGAGGGAATACCCTTGAGGGGGCATGGCGAGAATGCGACCCACTTCGTCCACTAGGAAAACGTATCCAGTTTCTCCAATTTTAATGTCTGCAATTTCTCCCAAAAATTGTTGGGGTTGGATATTAATGCCCATTACGCCTATGAAATCGTCGTCAAAATATACTGGGGCTGAAAGAGTAACGATCATTCCCTGTCCGGCCGGGTCTTGATATGGACCAACCCAATTTGGTCTTCGCATTGTGTCATTGGCGGGCTCTGAGACTGTATAGTACGGCTGTGTGCGCGGATCAAAATTTGGGGGTAATTTATGGGCGAGGTCTATGTTTGGATAGTAAGACGTAGAACCGTCTTTGCTGATGAAATAAAAGCTCATCACTTCCGGGCGGTTTTTGAGATAATCCAAAGCATAGAAATCGAAATAAGCTGTTGTGTTCAAGTCGGCAATCAGGGCTTCGTCCATATTGACTGTGGACGGGACAACAACAGACCTGGGGTCTGCGTCTGAATTGTCATATTGGCCGCCAGGTAACTGCACGAGCTGGGTACTGGCATTCCAATATGTGCCTTGGCCAAGTGCTTCCTTTTGTGATTCAAGATTTGCGCGGTAATTGGTCATAACATTAATATCATTGACCAATTGGGCAAACAAATCGTTTGTCTGAACAGCGGTATTTTTCGCGCTGCTTAAAGTTTGTCTTTGTATGTTTTCGATGGTTGAGCTTTGGTATTGGTTTAGAAGACTGGTTGTAATTAGGCTGGAGCGATTAAGACCGAACACTATAAGAACACTTACTGTTATAGCGCCAGCGGCAAGGGTGCCTACAGCAATTTTTACTTGCAGGCTAAACCTGTGAAATTCACGCAGCCCAATGATGATAAAACCTAACCCCAGGAAGGCGGCAATGTATGGCGAGTAAAATTCAATTTGGGGCACAGACAGTCGGGTTCCAGGATGGCTAATATCCAATAGCAATAATCCGATGCCTGCCAATGTTGCCACAATTACGCCAGATAATGCATATCGAGACGGCATTGTCAGGTTGCTGATGGAAACAATAACCAAGATCGTGGCAACGGCAATAACCAAACCGAGTCCCTGCACAAGTAGTGTTGTAACCAGGACAACGATAATGAAATTGAACATCAAGATTATCATCGCCAGGTTCGATCTTCCCTGCCGAATCAGAGATATCAAAATGGCATCAATAGCCAAGACGACCAACAACACACCTGCAATAACCAAAAGCTGCCATTGGTCATTGACAAAGCCAAAATATGCAAATAATGCTATGGTCGGGATGATCGCACCACTCAGAATAATAATTGCAGCATATGCGTTGCGGATATGCTGTTCATTTGGAGTTGATAATTTATTAGGCATGATACCTGATGCTTGATTACTCATTCTCGCTCCCCATCTCGACTGTAATCTGGGCGCCGCCAATTTGATTTCCTAATTCCCGAACAGCAGTTTTTAGTATCGTTTCAATCTCAGTACCGGCGCTGATCTTTGCGGACATTTCACTGATCGCGCGTTCTTTTTCCGCTGCGGTACGGCTTTCTTCCAATAAGCGTGCGCTTTCAATGGAAAGCGCGGCGCGTTCCACGATGGCAGTGACGATATCTATTTCATCGCTAGACCATTTGCGTTTTTCCTCTGTTTTGACATTGAGCAGCCCAACGATTTCGCCGCGCAATTTCATGGGAATTGTCACTTGCGAGGACTTGTCATTGTTGTCCGCTTTCTTTTGATAAACATTTCCTGAAAAAGTCACTTCCGAGGCCCCGGGTAATTCCATCGGTTCAATGAGCAGGTTTGATTTCATGCCTTGCCTGCGAACCCCCACAAGTTTTCGCGACTGGGTGAATTTTCCCCAGCCTGCCTGAATATCACGGCGATATAGCATTTCAGATTCAAGCAGGGCTTTTTGTGTCTCTTCATAAAGGCTTGCATTGGTGATGGCTATGGAGACCTGCTCTGCCAGTGTGGTGAGAATTTGGATATCTTCCTGTCCGAATGCATTTTGTTCCGTGCTTTGCACATCAATAACGCCGATAATTTGTTGTCCGCTGCGGAAGAGGGGCAATGCCATTTCGGAGTGAGTTTCCGGCAGATCGGGGTTGTTGAAATAGGCGGCGTCAGTTCCTGTATCTAGTGCGATGCGAGGCACACCAGTTCCGGCTACATTTCCTACAATACCAATTTGCCCGACTTTCAACTTATGATTACGAGCCAGCATTTTTTGCCCACCATCACTATTTGAAGCAACAAGAATTGCATATTCATTATTCGCGTCCAGAAGGAAGATGCCGACATGATAAAAATTGAATTGCTGATGGATCACTTGCGTGATTTGCGGCAGTATATCTTGCAGACCCTGAGTTTGGATGATGGCGCGCGAAACCTGAGCGATGGATTCGAATTGTTTGGCACGGCGTTCATTATATTGGTTGGCGAGTTGCAATTCAGCAGTGCGTTCATAGACCTGTAGCTCAAGAGTTGCCTGGTTGTTTTTCAACTCAGATTCGCGTTGATAGAGTTCTTCGTTGATATTGGTTAGCTGATCTTGTTTATAACCTGCATATGCCGCAAATAAGCCAAGAACGAGGGGGGCGGTGTTCACAACCCATAACAACGGGTCTATGCGTTGAACGTAGATCATATTAGATATGTTGATCGGAATCTGAAGCAAAAGCACTCTGGCAAATGTCCCAACCAGAGGGAATGTCAGACCAAAGAGTGCGCCAATTATGGCGTAACGCAGGGCTTCACTGATCTTTGGGCGATTTTGTCTCTTATCCATGATTTTCCTGAAAAATGTTTATGCCTTTATCATCTATGCAGTTATGACTTTTTATCGTTTGTAAATTGCAGGATGACTTCTGAGCTGTTTAAAACGCGTTCTATTTCTTCCGCGGTTATATGTAAAATATTTTCAATGTTCACGGCGGAGCCAATACGCGCAGATGCATTAAAAATCGTACGTTCCTTTGTTGCGCGTCGCTGACTTTCTTCGAGCAGGCGGGCATTTTCCAGTGTAAGCGCGGTGCGGTTCGCTGCAGCCTGCGCGATGGAAATTTCTTCGTCTGTCCAACTGCGATTTGGATCTTCCTGTTCAAGACCTATGACGCCAATAACTTGATTGAGCACTAATAATGGGATCAAAAGTGTGTTTTTAGACTCATTTCCTTCATCATTAACTTTACCGTTTTGTTTAAAGACGATAGGCTTTCCACTTTCCAATTGTTTTAACAGGTTTACTGGAAGGTCTTGCGGTACTGCCCTCACTTGCAAACCATCATATTCATAAGCAGGGCGCTCTCGCTGATCGATGGCGGTTCGCCATATTTGTTGAGTTTGAGAGCGGCTTGTATTGGTTAGCGTATTTAGGGTGCGCTCAACTTGTTGCAACAAGTTGAGCGTTTTCGATGGCGGCGGCTAGTTGGTCTGCAAGTAATTTTAAGGTGTTAATTTCGCGCTCACCAAGTGAGGTGTTATTGCTCGCGTGAATGTCCAAAGCCCCAATAGTAATATTGCGGATGCGTAATGGCAGGATCGCCTCTGAAACTGATTCAGGCAGGAGCGGATTTTGTGCAAGTACCTTATCCTGGCGAATATCTGGTGAATAATATACTCGACCAGCGCGCAGCGTATTTCCCAGCGCATCCATTCCACTAATCTGAAACTTAATTTTAAGTTCGAGCAGCTTTTCTGCGGCCACACTGCTAGCCGCCTGTAGGAAGGCGAATTCGCCGCGCTCATCAACGAGGAAGATGCCCACGTGATAATAATTCAATCGCTCGCGGATCAGATTTGCTGAAACGGCAAGCAATGTTTGCAGATCGCGAATGACAGAAATCTCACGCGCAACTTCAGAGATGATCTCCAGTTCAACATTGCTTTTCTTTAGCTCAACTGTACGGTCAAAAATACGTTCTTCCAGCCCAACAAGTGTGGATTGAAGCTGGTCTGTCATGGAATTGAAGGCTGACGCAAGTAGACCGATTTCATCTGATGTGTTGACTGTGGCGCGCGCGTTTAAGTCACCTTGTGAGATTGAATCTGCGACTTTCGCCAATGAGACAAGTGGATTTGTTAGCGACCTGGCAATCAGTGCGGTAGCTATTGATATGATAATTGATATGATGAGCACTAAACTAATATTTGTGCGGATCTGTTTCTGGACGTCAGCAAGAAAAATGGATGTTGGGCGGCTGTAGGTGATAATCCATGGCTGGGTCTGCAGAAATGCAGCTGCGATCGTGTCATCTCCGGGTATTTCTGGGGTTATATCGGCTCTAAAAAAAGGTTGATTGACAGCATTGTCAATTCCTGATTTGAAATCAGGAAAGTTTGTGGCTTGTTCTTCGGGTGAAGTATCCAGAAGACGAAAATTATTCACAGCTTTAGCATAATCGACTGGGCTTAGCGGCACAATGGATTTTTGAATTAGTTCAGGGTTTTGACTATCTGCCATGCGAATATTGAATTGGTCGAGAAGGACAACTGATGTGTCGGCGGATGGTCCCACGCTATCGAGAATGACATCCTGCAAAACGGCTGAGTTATATTTCACTCGCAGTACTCCAATATGAGTGCCAACTGCATTTAAGACCGGGCTTGCAAAGGTTAAGCTGGTTGTTCCATCTTCATCATATGTAACATTAGTAACGATTGGCTTGGGACTAAATTGCGCTTGTTGGAAATAAGGCTTTTCCAACTCGTTATATTGAATATCCGTGGCACTGTCCAGCACTACATCCCCATTTGAATCCACAAGTGCATAAGAAATAATATTGGCGCTGTCTTTTTTGCCTAGATTATTAAGGAGATTCAAGGTGCGTTCTTGCATGAGGGTCCCGGTTCGGGCGGCTGGGGATGCTGATAAAAAGGTTACGAGATCAGCTAATTGTGCTTCAGCACCAACTGAAATCAATGAATTCTGAATGAAGTTATCCAAACTATTCGCTGTTTGTGTTGCGCCTGCTTTTAAGGAAGTTTCAGCACTTTTTGTTAGTGCCTGTTGTGTTTGAATGGTATCGCGTATTGCAATGAAGATCAGGGGGACCAGGGCTACAAATAAAGTAAATAACACTAATCGCGTTTGCAGCGAGAGGCCATGGTTTCTTTTGCCTGAAATATTCTGTTCTGATCTGCTCTGACTCATATTAACCTTTTATCTAACAGTATTAACGGGTGCGTTTTCTTCAGCTATATTTTCATTTTCAGGCGGCGTGCCCAATTGAATAAATGAGCGCGAAGCGCCTAAAGCTCGCCCAAGTTCCTGAATGGTCGTTTGCAGGATACGGTTGAAATCTGTGGAAGCGCCGATCTGAGTGGTGACACTTGCGATGGTTTCTTCCTGCTCTGCGCGGCGTCTTGTTTCTTCAAACAAGCGGGCATTTTCCAATGCGAATGCGGCGCGGTCTGAAATAGCCTGTACTATGATCACCTCATCTTCTGTCCATTTTCGATCGGGTTCAGCGGCTTCAATATGAATAATGCCGATTACCTGATCTCGGAATTTGACAGGAACAGCCAGGGCGGCAGGAATGTTTTTCGCAGGCTGAGTCAACATCACGGTTTCGCCAGTTGCGATTGCTTGGTCTATCATGGAATTGCTGGTGAGAGTCGCGCTGGAAATCGTCCCATCTGGAAGGTAGGAATATCCGCTTTGTATATTCTGACTTTCGCCGCGCTTGATCATATTTTGTGAAGAAAACCCAAGCCCGCCGCGTTCATTGGTCAGTATGGTGGTAATAACAATGGCTATCTGGTCAGTGAGTGTACTTAATAGATTTGTATCTTCATCGTTAAACGCGGAGGGGAGGGTGCTTTGCACATCCAATACGCCAATAATTGTTGGGCCATATTTTAGAGGCAGGGCAATTTCAGAGCGCGTTCTAGGAAGATCTGGATTGTTGAAGAACACCGCATCTGACCCAGTGTCAAGTGCAATGCGTGGGCGTCCGCCTTGCGAGACATACCCTACGATGCCAATGCCGCCAACTTTTAATTGATGGCGACGGTTCAACATACGTTGACCACCCTCACTGTTGGCGGCGCGCAACACTGCAAATTCTCGGTTTTCATCAAGCAGGAAAATGCCAACATGATAAAAACCAAGTTTTTCACTGATCAATCGTGTGATGCGATTAAGCAACTCTTTAAGTTGTTGGTCTACATTGGAGGTAATTTCATGTGAAATTTCCGAGATGATCTGAAGTCGGGCGGCTCTTGCTTGAACCTGTTGATTGGCTCTTTCCAGTTCAAGAGTGCGCGCTCCGATGCGCTGCTCAAGATTTGTTGCAATATCTTCAAGTTCGCGGTTTGCATCACTTAACTCTTTCAAGCTCTCTTTTTCCAGATTCGCGCGGAAAATTTGAATGCCATACAATATTGCCCCGATCACGAGCACCACGCCGCCCGTGCGGGCGAAGTTGTCAACTTCTGTAATTGGTGAATTGGAATACAAAGGTGCTGTAAAAGTGGCTATAGTTGTTAGGATGGCAAGGGTTAAGAAACCTCTTTGTGAAAGTAATACACTGGAAAAGATAAGTGAAATGATCACAGTTGAAAAGATGGACGAATCAACGGAGTTGGCAGTCCCTTGATAAATCCTTATAAATCCGACCGCTGTGAATGCGTAGGTAAAGATATAAGCTCCGAAACGATAGTATTGTGTTCTGCTGAGGGTATATGAAGTTAAAGTAATGCCGCCTAACACAAGGAAAACACCAATACTATTTGGCCGTGAAAAGAGTGCGCAGAATAAAAACACACTCAAGATCAGAGTAAGCGTTGAAAGCAATTGTGCGCGATGGAACTCGCCAATCTCAGTTACCGATGGGTGGGGTTCAATCATTCTCAACCAGAATTGTCTGGCTCGTTGTGAGAAAGTTCGCTCTTGATTTTTTACAGGCTGAAGATTTGACATGCCTACTCTCTCGCCTTTCTAGTGTTATCCAATGTTTCGCTTTGCTTATCTTGACCATTCGACGAATTCACATTGTCCTGATGTTCTTTCGGGGGGATATCGTCCTTGGCCTGTTTCTGTCCATTTGGTTGATCTAACAATTGGAAAGTAACCGATGCATTTACAAGTGTCTGGCCAAGTTCCTGCACTGTTTCGCGCACGATAGTCTCTGTATTCGAGATGGCGCTGATCCGTGCAGAAATATCCGAGATGAGCGATTCGCGCGCGGCGTGTTGTTGAGATTCTTTATAAAGACGCGCGCTTTCCAATGCCCCGCTTAATTGGTCTGATAACGCTATTGCTAGGTTGGTCTCATCTTGAGTCCACGATTCTGCGATCGCGGATTTTTTCAGACGGATGGCGCCAATGGTTTGTCCGCGCACTCTGATCGGCATGCTTATCGTTAATCCATCGCTTCCGATAATAAGGTCTCCAGTTTCAATTGCCTTGGCGAGATTGGCCTCGAGGTTCTCAGAATGGATTTGCACTGTAGTGGGGGGGGTGGCAAGGAAACCAATTCGTGGCTGGTTGCGCAGGATTTTGCTCCATGCATCGCGGCTTACATCACCGTAACTCATGCGGGAAGTCTCGAGTGCTTTTTCGGCTTCGTCGAATAAATTTGCATTTTGGATGGCAACGGCAATTTGCTCTGCAAGAATCTGTAACGTGGAAATATCTTCCTCAGAAAAGGCTTGGGGTTCCGTGCTTTGCACATCCAAAGCGCCGAGGATCTGCCCGCCTACCATAAGCGGGAGTGCCATTTCAGAGCGCGTTTGCGGCAGATCAGGATTGTCAAAATAAATGGCATCCTTACCAACATCTAATGCGATACGAGCCTTTGCATTTTGAGTGACGTACCCCACGATGCCTGTTTCACCAACTTTGAGTTGGTGCTTCTTTTCCAACATGCGCAGTCCGCCTTGGCTGTTGGCGGCGCTCAACACTGCGTATTCTTTATGCTCATCCAGCAAAAAGATGCCGACATGATAATATCCAAAATTCTCGTGGATGAGGTATGTGGCTTGTTGTAAAAGTTCAGAAAGTTCACGAAAAGATGTAATGGCTTTACCGACACCCGCTACAGCTTTTAATAGATTGCTACGGCGCTCAATTTCGCGCGTGCGTTCGGTAATTCGTTCTTCAAAATTATCGAACGCGTGTACCAGATTAGTGGTTATCTCATGGAAAACTGTAGCGAGGTCTTCCAATTCATCACGCGTATGAATTTGAACTGGTTCTATTGTTTGATCCTTGTTCAGACGCAATTGCTCTGGCGAGAAACGGCTGACATACAAGGTTAAGCGGCGGAGTGGTTCGGTAATGGAAAGGGTGTATAGATATATAAGGGCGCCAAAGACTATTATCAAAATGACCGCATAAAAAATAAGCGTATTTTGAAGTTGCGTAGCTTTCAAAAAAAGGTCGGCTTGCGGAAAAGCTAGCCCCAACGACCAACCAGTGTCAAGTCCAATAGGTGTGTAGGCCACAAAGAATGATTGCCCCTGCGCATCCTCTACTTCGGCAAAGCCTTTGCCGCCAGCCGTCATTGCAGAAACCAGGTTTTCCAAGTCTTCATTTTGTGATGTCTGCGCGGCGGCTAATAAGAAATCTGCCATTATTTGGTGTTCGCTTCCATTATCGCCGATCCCCAAAATCATTCCTTGGGGATCCAGTAAAAAGGCATAACCATTCTTGCCAACTGATATATTGTTTACAATATCCTGTGTTTGCGAGAAGGCGATATCGGCTGTTGCAACACCTTTGAACTTTCCTTCATCATCGAAAAATGGCGCACTCCAGGTAACCATCCATATTTCACCGCCGCCCTTATCAAAATAGGGGGGAGATAAAACTGGCACGAGCTTTGCTTTGGGCAGGGTATACCATTCCCAATTAAAGTAGTCATATTCACGATTCCCAAGTTGGGTAAATTGCAGATCGCCGTTGGGTGTACGGCTATAATAAGGTGCCCAGTAGTAAAGTTCAGGCTGAAATTGATAAGGCTCATAAGCAATCGTTGAACCAAATATCTGTTCATTGTGAGCCAGGGTGTTGCTGATGGTTTTTTTGATGCTCTCCTCATCATAATTGACCGTCTCGGCGGAGGCGGCTAAATCTGTTGCCACACCTTTTGTCCAAATCAGGTTGGAGCGGATAAGTTCGGCTTTTGAATCTGCATAAGCTGTCAGTTCGTTTTTCAACGTGTCAATTAAAGCTGCTCGAGTTGCCCTGATGCTAAGGATTGTCGAAATCAGCAGAGCAATCGACAACAAAAAAATGACTATTAATGGCAGTTTAATCCTCAAGCTTATGTGGCGACGAAAAACTCCTCTTGTTGGAGGCGGAGTTTTTAACTTCGATAGCGGCCGGGTAATAGACATTGGTGTGTAAAATTCCTCTTAATGTTAGGCAATTCGCTCTGAAAAAGGTCGAATTGAGGTCGCTTTGCCTTCTACACCTTTTCTTTGTGCGGTTCTTCCATTCCAAATATTCATCGGAGATTCAGCCTTAATTACTTTAGTTGAAGCGCATCTGTGTGCTTTTTTATAGGTGCGCTGTCTGGGGTACCGATAGTGATCTCAGCTTCCTTTAAGTCAAACGCCCTGCGTAATTCAGTTGTGGCAGTGCGTAATACTGACTCAACATCAAGAGTTTCTCGAACACGGGCGGAAATATTTGCGATTACCTGGTCACGCACAGCGTTTTTTTGAGTTTCATCTACGAGACGGCTATTTTCAAGTGCAAGCGCCACCTGGTTTGCGACTTTCTCCACCAAAACGCGCTCGCGCTCAGACCACGAACGTGTGGAGCCTTTTCTTTTTAAGATGATGTTACCAATATTCTGTCCATGTAATACGAGGGGAACGCGCAACCCATCCGGGTTGTCCTGCTTGTTGTTCGCGAAGAGTGGACGTACCCCCGCTGGGGTATATTGATACGCCGGTTTGTGGCGGCTTGTGAATTTTGTCCATATTTCGCGAGTTTGGATGGATGTGTTTGTTTCCAGTTGGCGCACCAAATTTTTTGTTTCATTAATAAGGCGGGCATTGTCAATGGAAATTGCCACCAGATCAGCAAGTGTTTGCAACACTTCAGCGTCTTGTGTAGTGAAAGATTGAGATTGGTCAGAGTGCATATCCAATATGCCGATTACGTTATTACGAACTGTAAGTGGTAACAACATGCGTGAGCGTGTGAGTGGAAAATTAACGTCGCGAACAAAATTTACATCATCAATGTCCGATGTGATATAGGGACGTTTAAATTGAACAACCAGGTTGAATAGGTTAAGTCTGTCTGGTTCTATACGAAAACCCTGACCAATAAGTTGTTTTCCGGTCATGGAAGAGGAAGTCTGCAGGAATGCAGTTTTTTTGCGTTCATCCAATAAATATAAACCCACATGATAGTACCCAAATTGATCCGATGTTAGCCTCGTTGTCGTTTCCATTAGATCGGAAATATCTTGTATCTCTGCGATTGTTTTGGAGATGGCGGCGGAAGAACGTAGCTGTATGGCCCGTGTTTCCAGCTCATCTGTACGTTCATGTACTCTGTTTTCCAATTGCATCCGCTCAGTTGAGATCATCTTGAGTGTGCTTTGTATTTCCTGCACTACGTGGATAAACTCGCCTTTGAACTGGTTGATGGCAACAATGAGGATTATGCTGATAATGGAGAAATCAATTGTGTATGTAATCCAATCAATGGCTGTGGTGGCGGGTGCGTTAGCGTTAAGCTCATGAATGCCCAATTGTTGCAAAACGGCTACTACTACAAATGTAAATATGCTGATCACCAAAGCGATGATATCGATGCGTTGATCGAACAACAAGGCAGACAAAGTTACAAAGGCCGCAAAAAAGAGACTTCCATCAATCCACGGTCCCCATGCAAGGATAGCGTTTGCGCTGATGATGTATATCATAAAAACCAGGGCGAAAGCGCGTATCGAATACTTTACCCGCAAAATGGTAACCATGAGCAAAGCGAAGTAAAGGCTGAAAAACAAAATCCGATCCGTGGCAGTTGCAGTTGGAAATGAGATCGCAATTAAAGCAATGCCTAGCACGCATATAATGCGCAGAATGGTCACAATAAATCGTTCACGCCAGCCTTTGTAATCAAGGGTATCTGAACTAATATCCTCCTGGTTGGAGGTTTGGAAAGATGGTGTTTTGTTATTCATTATTATCATCCATCGATACTTCTATATCAACTTCAGCCGCTTCGAGTGCACGTCCCAACTCTCGAACCGTTGTTTGGAGGATACTATCCATGGTTGTAGATGCCCAAATTTTTGAAGTAACCTCGTTTACCAATCTTTCACGTATCGCGATAGATTGGCTTTCCTCCACCAGACGCGCGTTCTCCAGTGCAAGGGCGGCTTGTGCTGCAATGGATTCGATCAGGTCTTTTTGCTCGGGTGTCCATTCATCCAAACTTGCCATATTGACCTGTCCGATGATCTGATCGCGCAAGGTAAGCGGGATGTTAATTTCTTGATTGCCAGCTGAATCACGATCCCCAATTGTGTGATCGAGTTTCTGTTCAGATGCGAGCGATAACCAAACTCCTTGTAAATATTGTTGTTGCGTTGCGCTCATTTCATGGATGCTTTGTTGCGCTTCCGT
This sequence comes from uncultured Chloroflexia bacterium, assembly GCA_963833175.1. Taxonomy (GTDB): domain Bacteria; phylum Chloroflexota; class Anaerolineae; order Anaerolineales; family Villigracilaceae; genus Villigracilis. Next base: position 26,415 of record CAWHXC010000004.1, on the reverse strand, counting down.
GAATAGGCGCGAGTTTTCGAGCGCAATCGCTACTTGATTAGACATATTTTGATATGTGTCTGCGTCCTGTTGCGAAAAAGCATTTTCCTTTGTCGAGTGCATTTCCAGTGCGCCGATAACCTGTTCGCCGATGATAAGCGGCAGCGCGATCTGAGAGCGGGTGTATGGGAGTAGGGGATTATCAAATCGGACAGGATCAGGCCCGCTGTCCGACATGATGCGAGCTTGTTTTGTGCGTATGGCAGTGCCGATCGCGTTTTTTCCGTTGATATCCAGGTGATGTTTGTTTTCCCTCAATACTTTACCTGCATCCCCAGTCGCTACTTTTAGTTCGGCCCATTGACCTGAGGTATCTGTCAAAAAGATGGCAGTGTAATAACATTCAAATTCATCGCCTATCAACTGCGCGGCTCGGGAAAGCAGTTCTTCAGGATCTAGTACGGCTGTGATCGTGCGCCCAATTTCGTTTACCCTATGCAATTGTTGAGTACGTTGCAGAACTTTTTTTTCAAGGTTGTTGCGCTCGTCCTTGATCGTATTTAAGTTCGTATCAATTTGTATTTGCGTTTCCAGAAAAGCTTTTTCGAGTCGTTGGAGCCCCAGGATGGTTATTGTTCCAAATATGATGATCATGACACCGCCACTTACCCAGTCCTGGAAGAGTGCAGGAGACGTGAAAGGGGCAAGTGGCGCGATCGTTTCACTTAGCATAAGCCAGCCAACCAAAATGATTGTAAGGGTATTTATAGCCATTGCAATTATGCCGACTCGTGGTGAAAGTAACAGGGTGGCTAAAACGATTAATCCTAACAAGAAGAATGAACTGTCGCCTAAAATCCCGTATCTAAATAATTCACTTACGCCAAGTGCGTAGACTACAAAAAGAAAAACACCGATACGTACAGAATATGAAAAGCGGACAACGGTAACAATACCCGTTGCTACGTAGGCGATAATAAAGATCGCCTTGATAATTATGTTGCCGGCGCTTTGTACAGAAGGAATTAAGACGAATACGCCTAATATTAGCGTACCTATTAGAAGTGGCATTGCGAACTGTTCACGCCAGTTCTTGTACATCAGGCGGGTTGCCTCTTCCGGAGTGGCTGATGTGTCTTTGGAAGGATTACTTTCCATCATTGAGTATCTTCCTGTTTCGTATTGTTTACAGGTTTGATCTGTATCTTGGCGTAGCGTGCTCCGGTGAGTCTCGTTAATTCGCTTGCTGTCGCGGCCATAATTGATTGAATATCCGTTGACCTGCGTATCTTGCTGGTTACTTCATAAATTAAGCGGTCTCGCTCCGCTTGTACGCGGATTTGTTCCAGCAGGCGAGCGTTGGCAATGATGGCTGCAAGGCTCCCGCCAAGGGTGCCAAGCATTTCCTCATCATTTTCGGTGTATGCGTCAATCAATTCACTTTCCACATTTAATACGCCAAGTAATTCATTACGATAAACCAGCGGGATGGCTAACTCGGAACGTGTATTTGAGCTGACTAATATATAGCGTGGATCTTCGCCGACATTTTTTACCCGAAGCGGACGTTTGTGTGCTGCGGCCCAGCCGGTGATGCCACTTCCAATTGGAATCTCCACTTTTGTGATGTCTTCCGCATAGCCAGTGGAAGCCTTTACTTCAAGGGTATTTTTTTCTCGGTTTGTCAGAAGGATGGTTACACGGTCCCCGCCAAGGGTTACTTGCAGCCCGTTTACCGCGCTTTCCAATGCCTCTTCAAGCGTTGTACCAGATGCCGCAGTTGTTGTGATGTGATGCAAGAGGCGATGTTGAGATAAATGTTCCTGTGTTTCTGAAAATAGTTCTGTGTTGACCAAAGCAATAGCCATTTGGTCTGCAAGGATTTGTAAACTTCGTATTTTATCCTCGGTAAATGCATAGGGATGAATGCTTTGAACATCTATTTCACCCAAAATGCGCTCGCCGACCTTTAGTGGGAAAGCGGCTTCCGAACGGGTATTTGGGAAGAGGGGATTTGCATAGTAGGTGGCATCTTTAGCCGTATTATCCACTACAAGTTGTTCACCTCGGCTGCTTACAAAACCGACAATGGATTTGGATCCAATGCCGATCTTATAGCCAGCTCGTTTCATTTGAATGCCAGCCTCACCAGTTGCCTCGCGGATTACGGTGAACTCCCCTTGTAGATCATGCATGAAAACAGATGCATGATAAAAATCAAAACGTTCACGAATAAAATTTACTGCTTTGACCAAAAGCTCGTCGAGATTAAGTGAACTGCTGATGTCGCGCGCAATTTCTGCGGCAGTTTCCAGTTGGATGGTTCTACGCTGGCTTTCTTCGAGAAGGTGGGTGTTGTTCATTACACCAGCCGCCTGCCCGGCGATGGCATTGAAGAATTTCAGGTCTTCTTCATTAAAGGCGTGTTCATTATCAGTATCTTGAATGACCAACGCGCCGATGGGTCTATTTTGTACAAGCATGGGCGCTCCCATCCATGAGCGGGCGGGTTTGCCAGCCATCTTTGCTCCAAGTGCGGCAGCTTTGTGCTCAGTATCTTCCACAAGCATCAATGGTTGACAGGTACGAATTAAAATGGATGTTAAGTCTTCTCCTAACGGAAAGGATTCTAATTGTGGAAATCTTTTCATTTTCATAATTGAATGGAATACTGATGGTGTTACTTTTTTCATCGTAAAGTGCAACACTCATATTGTAATTGCCGATGATTTGCCGTAGTTTGGTTTGCAAGGTTCTGAAGAAAACCTGTTGATTGGATGCCGTAGAGATCGCTTCGGTAAGGGATGCAAGCGCTTCTACATTGTGCAGATGCTTTTTTGTTTGCTGTATTGCATCGGCTTTTTCCATTGTGATTGACATCAAGTCTGTTAGGTTGATGTATGGCTGCATCGTGGCATTTGAAAGATTCTGACTTCGCCCACCAACCATAAGGATTGCCGCCAATGTACCGTTTTTTCTTATTGGCAAATAGGCGGTGCTATCAAGCCCCAACTCTCGCATAATGTCTTCGAATGCACCGGGAATATCATCACTATTTAATGCGGCAAAAACTTCTCCGCCGAGTAGGTAATTTTCGATCTCTTCCATGTTTGCTTCCCTAAACTTTGGAAGATTTATGTTTGGCGTAGTGCTCTCTCTCGTTGCATCCGTGAACAGGAATATCGCCAGTTTTTTATTTTTTATCTGGAACAAGATAATAGGGTAGGGCGCTTCTTTAAGGATCTGACTGCTGATTTCCAGGACCTCTTGTTCGGTATTCGCTTCTGCAATCAACCTGCTTGAGCGATAAAGACGCGCAAGTTCTTCAAAGTTGACTTGGCTTGTCTCTGCCAATCCAACCGCTTGAATGGCTGTTGCGATCTGGCTGGCTAAAGTCTGCAACATAATGACTGTTTCAGGGCTGAATGCGTCCACTTCCGTGCTTTGCACATCCAGCACTCCCAGGACCAGGTTGCCGATGGAAATTGGCACACTGGCTTCGGAACGGGTTTCGGGGAGCAGCTCATTCCTTAAATGAAGCGGTTCTTCCATTACATTAGACGCAATTCGAGCCTGATTATTTGCGCTAACCCACCCTATAATGGATTCTGAATCAACTTCCAACCCGTATTTCTTTTTAACCAGATTCTCCGTGGCTGGGCCGAATCCTGTTTTGAATTCAATATTCTTTCCGCTGCGTTCTATTAAAAAAATACTTGCCTGGTAAAAGCCGAATTGTTGAACGAGCAGTTCAACAGTTTTGTTGAAAGTTTCGTCAAGATTTGAAAAAGTCGTGATATTTTGCGCCACGTCTGCAGTGGTGCGGATCTGACGCTCGCCCTCATTCACTTTTTGCTCAAGCGAACGATACACTTTCCCTAATTCATCAGCCATTTGGTTGAATGAACTGGCTAATATTCCAACTTCATCATTGCTTAATACTTCGGCGCGACGACTCCAATCTCCATCAGCATAACCGCGTGTGATGTCTGAAAGCGAACGTAGCGGTTTGATCACGCGGTTGATGCCGACAACCATTACCAGACCTATCGCCAGCAATGTGCCTAAAATAAGAAGGACCGTGAAAGGAATCAAACTTTCTATTTGGCCGTAAATATCGCCGGCCCTTGTTTCAAACACAACCCCGGTTTGTATTTTTGGAGACCATTGAAGTTGTACAAGCGCGTCCTCGCCATTGGATGTAGTAATATCCAATGTCCTTGGCTGCGGCGATTCTTGTGTCATTAGTTCAGGAAATATTGAATTAAATTTATTTTGCGAATTTGATTCGACAAGTCTAAATTCACCTGTTTCGGGATCGCTGTAAACTAATTTCTGATCTAACAGAGCGAGATAAGTAGTTGCCAGCGGCGATAAGCCATTTAAAGGTTGAAAAAGTTTTTGCAGGTTTTTCTTTTCAGTAATCCCCACAACTGTTCCAAGCAAGGAACCACTTTCGGTTTTATAGGGCAGTACAGTAGCGAGGATAAATTCATTCTCGTAGATAGGGGAAAGCCCGTAGGCAGCAATAGAATGGAGATCTTTCGTTTGCACTAAGACCAAAGGGTCGAGCGTTCCCCCCTGCCAATTTGGATCGCTTGCAATTTTGATGTTTCCATCTGTATCCAGTAAGAGAAATTGATCGAATGAGGGCGAATTTTCCTGTGCGTTCAGGTTGTTGAATTCCTGAAGGATGCCATTGCGGATTTCGAGGAACTCATTAGTCTTTGGGTTTGCGTGTAGTGCAAGTTCCGTTAAACTTTAAAGTCACTGCTTTCCAACAAATGCTCAAGCTGGGTTTCTTTATTGGTTACTTCGCTGTCGATGATGTTGAGTTGTGCAGAAAGCAGATTTTGAGATTGGGTAACTGCCTGTTGTTGTAAAAGTGTGCGTGCACGAAAATAGGCAACACCTGCCATTAAGGCAAGGGGAATGAAGGTAAAGATTAATAGCGTTCGTACAAGAGTTCCCGCCAGGCTGCCCTTAAATCTTTTCTGTTTAGAGTCATGTTTTGGCGTCGCTTGAGTTGTCATCAATGGATTAACTATACTCCCAGACCGGCTCTCCACTTAAAATTCGGCGAATTTGGTCGGGGAAGCGGTCAGGGTCAAGAGGCTTGCCTAAAAAGCCGTCAAACCCGGAGTCTTTTGCTTTTTTCATTTGCTCAAGACTGGCTTCTGCGGTTACTGCAATGATGGGCACTGTTTTGAATCGTTCAGAAGCGCGGATTTTTTTCAATGCGCCATAACCATCTTCATAGGGCAGGCGAATATCCATGAGGATAAGGTCAAGGCGGGGTAGTGTGTCTGCGTATTCCACAACTTCGTAACCCGATGTTTTCCACTCACAATGGATGCCCAGGTAGCCAAGCATACGCGCAATTAGCACAAAATTGGAAACATTATCTTCAACAACCAACACAGCCGCATCCTTTGGAATATTAGGTTTGCGGATGGGTTGTGTGTCAGATACGGCAGGAATTTGGTCAGACATTTGTGCTCCTTATAATGAATCGCTCAATCTGCTGGGAAAGAGTATCAATATCAATTGGTTTTTGAATATAGCCATCGCATCCCGCCCCCAGCGATTTTTCGCGGTCGCCGCGCATCACATTTGCAGTAACCGCGACAATGGGGATTTTTGAAAATTTGTTAATTGCCTTGATTTTTGCTGTAAGTGTGTAGCCATCCATGTCGGGCATATTAATATCCATCAACACCAGGTCGATGTTACTGTTTTCAAGTTTTTCCAGCGCTTGCGCTGCGTTAATAGCCTCAACGACAGCATAGTTTTCTGCTTCCAGCACCCTGCGAATTAAACTTCTGTTATCAGGATTGTCTTCCACGTAAAGTATAGTACCTTTTTTGTCTTCTAACGCCATGTGAATTATCTCCGAATTGAATTCTACTGTAAGATAAAAAATACCTACATGACAGCAACCTTACAAATAAGAAAAAAGTCGAGGCAAGCAAATCCTCGACTTGAGCTTGAGCGGGTGATGGGACTCGAACCCACGATATCTTGCTTGGGAAGCAAGCGTTCTACCACTGAACTACACCCGCTTGCATGAATAAAACGGATTATACGCTAGGTAGAAAAGGCATGTCAAGCGCAGCATTCTCAGATGTAGATAACTTACTGTTTTGTAAGCTATAATACACCGAACTTGACACAATGATTGCCATGTTCTAAAATAGTCTTGCAATAATTAAAATCGACGCTCTGAGTAGATGGGCGTTCAACTTCCCTACAGGAGGGTTGGTTTGTCAAAAAATCGTTCGCAACTAATGGTGGATCGCCTGCGTGAATTGCAGGCTTCGTCACCTGATATTGAAGCATCAGCAGTAGTTAGCGTTGACGGTCTTAGTATCGCGTCCGCCCTTCCGCAAGGAGTAGAGGAGGATCGTGTTTCGGCCATGTCTGCGGCTATGCTTTCTTTAGGTGAACGTATTGCAAGTGAATTAGGACGTGGTTCCCTTGAACAAGTTTACATTAAAGGTTTGAAGGGGTATGTTGTATTGGTGTCAGTCGGTGAAGAAGCTGTACTCACTGCGTTAGTACGCGAACAGGCCAAACTTGGCCTGATCTTCCTTGATATACGTCGCGCCGCCGAAGATCTGGCGAAGTTGATCTAGTGGAGTTGTTATGAGCCCCCTTCAAAAAAGTGGTTTGTATTACCCCAATAAATTTGGCATGATTACCATCAAATCTTTGGAAGAAGTGATGGGTAAGAATGGTTTGAATGCCATTTTAAATTTGGCGGGTTTAAATAATTACATCGAAAATTATCCCCCCGACAATCTCGATAAAGGTTTTGATTTTTCCGAGCTTTCTGCGATCGGTTCTGCCTTGGAAGAGATGTATGGTCCGCGCGGTGGGCGTGGGCTTGCTCTTCGAGCGGGACGTGCAACCTTCTCTGACGCGTTGAGGAATTTTGGCGCTTTGGCTGGTGCGGCGGATTTGGCATTTGTAGTCCTCCCGCTTCAATCCAAGCTGAGAATTGGTCTGCCAGCTTTTGCAAAAATCTTCAGCCAGTTAAGTGATCAACAAACCACAGTGGAAGAGAAAGATACTGAGTGGATCTGGACGATACACAAATGCCCATGTTGTTGGGGGCGCACAGGCGCAGACAAACCCGTTTGTTTTATTTCCACAGGTTTGTTGCAGGAAAGCCTTAAGTGGGTATCCGGTGGCAATGAATTCCGTGTAAACGAATCCAAATGTATTGCTATTGGTGATAATGTTTGCGAATTCATTGTACAAAAAGAACCAATTTCATAAAATCATCATCATAATGAAGGTCTGAAGTGACAGATATTAAGCCAAAAATCCTCATCATTGAAGACGACCTTGACGTGGCTGAAATGCTGAACGCTTATTTCCGCGTTCAGGGTTACGAAGTGTTCGCTGTCAATTGGGGCGAAGATGGCGTTCGCTCCTGTCAGACCATTCATCCTGACCTTGTCATCCTGGACATTCGTCTACCTGACATTGATGGTTACGAAGTAGCCCGCCGCTTGCGCAGTGACCGCCGTACCGCTGAAGTTCCTATCATTTTCCTTACCGAAAAACGAGACCGTTCAGACCGTTTGCAAGGACTGGAGCTTGGTGCGGACGATTACATCACCAAGCCTTTCGATGTGCAGGAATTGCGTCTGCGCGTGCGAAATGCGCTCAAGCGTGTGAGCCAGGGATCGTTGACCAATCCTGTCACCGGCTTGCCGGAAGGCGCATTGGTCGATGAAAAACTCTCTGAAGTGCTTGGAAAAGATGGTGTGGCGCTTTTATTTGTTTCAATTGACAATATGGTTTCTTTCCGCGAAGCTTATGGCTTTGTTGCATCAGACGATGTTTTGCGCGCGATCAGTTTGATGATCGTGAATACAATGCGCGAAGTAAGCCGGTCTGAGGATTTTCTGGGTCATATAAGTGGTACGGATTTTATACTCGTCCTTCCGCCTTCGAATCTTATGGCGTTGAGCGAAAAGCTTCGCGTTCGGCTTGAGCAATCTGTGGAATATTTTTATCCGATCAAAGATCGCGAGCAAATGATAAAGAGTCGAAATCGCCTCGGTGTGAAATTGGCTGAAATTCCGTCACTTAAAGACAACTTTACCGAAGTAAATCAGATCAAAACAGAGTTGGTGCGTCTTAAAAAATAGGAGTTTGTTTGCAAATTACGGTTATCACACCTACTTATAACGAAGCGGAGAACCTACCCAAACTGGTCTCCGCTTTATTTTCGCTTCCACTTGATCTGCATGTACTGGTCGTAGACGACAACAGTCCCGATGGCACCGGGCGTATTGCAGATGACTTAGCTGCGGTGTACCCTGGTCGAGTGGATGTGCTTCATCGTCCCGGCAAACTTGGGCTGCGTTCTGCGTATTTGAACGGATTTCAAAAAATATTGGAGACGGATGGCAATGCACAGGCCATCGTCCAGATGGATGCAGATTTTTCTCATGCTCCTTCAGCGTTGGTAGGAATGGCCAGTCTATTAGCGGCTAATGATGTTGTGCTTGGCTCTCGTTATGTGAAGGGCGGTTCTGTGGACGAACGATGGCCTGTCTGGCGCAGGATGCTTTCAGCTTTTGGTAATTTTTATGCGCGTACGATCTTAGGCCTGCCTTTGCACGATGTAACAACAGGGTATCGAATGTGGCGGCGTGAAACTTTACAGCAAATTCCATTTGAGCGGATTCAATCAAGCGGATATGTCTTTCTTGTGGAAATGGCATACCTTGCTCATATCCTTGAATTCAAGATCGGCGAATCGCCCATTTATTTTGCCGACCGTCGTTGGGGAAAATCAAAAATGTCGATTAAAATTCAAGCAGAAGCCGCATTTCGCATTTGGCAGGTTTGGTGGCACTATCGTGATTTGAAGAAAGTTGGCAAGGCTGGGCGGTTGTAAGTTGGGCTGGGTTTTATTTATTTCCCGATTTAGCTGGCATAGACTTTTCTATTCTTCTATAGATTCTTTCAGTGGAAGAACAACTGTAAATGTACTGCCTTTGCCCGCTTCGCTTTCCAATTCGATCCTTCCGCCCATAATTGAAGTCAACTTTGCGACAATGGAAAGTCCTAACCCAAACCCGCTCTGTTTGGAGTTTTCCATGCTATTCACTTGCTCAAAAGCTTCAAAGACCCGCTTTTGTGCTTCGGGGGGAATACCAATTCCTGTATCGATCACCTGGATTTCCCAATAGTCCATTCCCCGTTTGATAAAGCGCACAGTTACAGAACCCTTCTCTGTGAATTTAACCGCATTGTGTACAAGATTTATCACAACCTGCCGCAACCAGAATTGATCGCCAACCAGTTGTTTTGGCAAAGCGGGATCAATATATTCCTCAAGTGTTAGTCCCTTTTTGTGCGCGTGAAAATTTAGAGTGGAAAGTAATGGACCAACGATCTCTTCCACATCAAAGGGATACTCTCGTAAAACGATCTTGCCAGTTTCGATCTGTGCCTGGCTAATTAAATTGTTGATGAATGAAAGCAGTTGATTTGCGCCATCGAGAATTTCCGATGAAGCCTTTACCTGATTTTGGCTCATTGGGCCAAATGAGCCGTCTTTCAGCATCTCTGCGTAGCCAATAATTGCTCCCAAAGGTGAGCGCAGATCATGACCGAGGTTTGCCAGAAGCTGACTTTTCAATCGGCTTGCCTCCATGATTTGCTCGCGAGCTTGTTTTTGTTCGGTGATGTCACTGATGAGCAGGATGCGCCCATTACGGTTACCGTGCTGGTCAAGCACGGAGGTGGTGCGCAGGCTATAGGTTAAGGAATTGCCGTTTGCCGATCCAAACGAGATTTCCTGATTGATTTCCCCGTCTGGATCAGCTGCCTGCCATTCGTCCCAGTCTGGGAGCAGGGTTTTGATCTCATGCCCAATCAGATTGCCCGTACCATGAAAAATGGATGCGCCAACCGGGTTGATTTCAACAATGCGTTCTTTATAATCCAGTACCACCACGCCGTCTTTCATGGCATTGAATACAGAATCGTGAGCGATGGGTCGCAAGTCCATGAAATGATAGCGCAGAAAACCAGTGGATAGGAGTATATTCGTTATTGTCAGCGCAACCGGGGTCAGATCAAGTGATGGGAAGGGATTTAAGCCTGTAATATATATAAAATTTGCAGCCCATGAAAATATCATTCCTGCAAGCATCATTCGCGATTGACTTTGATAAAGACTTTGTGTACGTGTTGAAATTTGAAAAAATAATATTGTTACTGCTGCAAGCAAAACATATTGAAAAATCACCAGAAAATAGAAAGCTGCTCCATGACTGACTTCAAGCGGACCGAACGGCAGGTCGTTAGCAAATTGAATGCGGGGCCAGATTTGGCGGTGCCAATCGTTGGTCAAGGCAAAAATAAAACTGAAACTGCATGTGATCGAAAGCAAAGCTGTGCGTGTGGGGGTCAACCAACTACCATGACCGCTGTAGTGCATGGCGAAAATGAACATGCCCAGCGCCACAAAGGAAATGCCAAAATATTCCAACTTGGCCCACATGATCTTATCCGCCATATTTGTGCTGTAAATTTCCATTGCGTAGGTTAACGACCATTCTATTGAACACCCAATAGCGAGCATTAATCCGTATGCGCCTGATACGGCACGTAACTCCCAAACCCTTATAAGCAATAGAAAACCAATTACACTGCTTGCCAGGAGAATGATGATATAACCGGTGTAGTAAGGGTACATTTCCATGATGTTGAATGTTACTATCCAGATTTTGATTTTAATGCGAAATAGGTTTTTGCGCGCATCAACTTTTTTGAAATTTAAATATTTGATTGGCTGATTCGCCTCTTGCCTTGCCCTACCCAAATCTATCACTCTCTGATAATATACATCTTGCTCGCCGAATTACTGACTTCAAGCCCTCGGCCTTTTCCCCGGCGGGGGTTTTTGTGTGTCTCACCTTGGACGATAGATCACACACAACGGACAATTTTATAATGTCCATTGTCAGGTTTTCATTGTCTGCGTATCCTTCCAGTTGAATAAAGAGAATCCTATGCTAATCGAAAGAACTGACCTCCGTAATATCGCCATTATCGCACATGTTGACCACGGCAAGACCACCCTTGTGGATGGATTGCTCGGTCAATCTCATACCTTCCGTGAACATCAGCATGTTGAAGAACGCGTGATGGATTCCAATGACCTCGAACGCGAGCGCGGCATTACCATCCTCGCCAAGAACACTGCCATTTCCCTGATCGAACCTGTCACCAATAAACCGATCAAGATCAATATTGTGGATACACCCGGCCATGCAGATTTTGGCGGCGAGGTGGAACGCGTGATGAACATGGTGGATGGCGTGCTTCTGCTCGTTGATGCAGCTGAAGGCCCCATGCCTCAAACCCGTTTCGTGTTAAAGAAAGCACTTGAGATGGGACACAAAGCCATCGTTGTCATCAACAAGGTAGATCGCAAAGATGCAGAGCCTGCGCGCGTGCTCAACGAAACTTTTGACTTGTTCATCGAACTCGGTGCGACTGAAGACCAGGCGGATTTTCCCGTCATCTACGCTCAAGCCACTGCCGGACGCGCTGGCCTTACCCCTGACCTCGGACCTGATCTGCAGCCGATGTTTGATACCATCCTCAAGCATATCCCCGCCCCCAAAGTGGACCCTGATGCACCTTTGCAGTTACTCGTCACCATGCTTGGTTACGATGATTACCGCGGTGTGACCGCTATCGGCCGCGTCTTTGCGGGTACGATCAAGGCGGGGCAAAAAATGGCGCGCATGAAATTAGATGGAACGATCCTGCCTGAAACCGCGCGTTATCTATATACTTTTAAAGGTTTGAATAAGATCGAGATAGATGAAGTTAAAGCGGGCGATATTGTTTCGTTGGCCGGGCTTGAAGGTATTGCCATCGGTGAAACTCTTGCCGACCCGAATGATCCTGTTGCCTTGCCAACCATCAAAGTGGAAGAGCCAACTGTCCGTATGACATTTGGTGTGAACACCTCTCCGTTTACAGGCAAAGAAGGGACATGGGGTACATCTCGCAAACTTCGTGAGCGCTTGTATGATGAACTTCGCACCAATGTTTCTTTGCGTGTTGAAGACACCGATTCTGCCGAAAACTTCCTAGTCTCAGGCCGCGGTGAATTGCATTTGGGCATCCTCATCGAAACCATGCGACGCGAAGGTTATGAATTCCAGGTCTCACGGCCTGAAGTTATTTATCACAAGGCTGATGATGGTGCTTTGCTTGAACCGTACGAAGAAGTGCATGTTGAGACCAGCAACGAAACTGTCGGTGTTGTCGTGGAAATGCTTGGAAGTAGACGCGGCAAAATGACCGAGATGCATGATGCGGGTCAGGGGATGACACGCATTGTCTACATCGTCCCGACGCGCGGCTTGCTTGGATTCCGCTACCAGTTCCTTACATCCACACGCGGCGAAGGCGTGATGCACACGATCTTTAATGGCTACGACGAATTAGCCGGCCCGATAACTTCACGCACGAGAGGTTCAATTGTTGCCTGGGAAGCAGGCTCGACTACTGCCTACTCACTTAAGAGCGCAGAAGAACGCGGAGTTTTATTCATAGGCCCGGGCGTGCAGGTTTATGAAGGTATGGTGGTCGGAGAAAATGCTCGCGGACAGGATATCCCGATCAATGTCTGCAAGAAGAAACATCTTACAAACATGCGTGCATCAGGCGGCGATATGGAAATCCGCCTGACCCCGCCGCGCTCCATGAGTTTGGATGAAGCGATAGAATACCTTTCGGACGATGAATTACTGGAAGTAACGCCATTGAGTTTTCGTATCCGCAAGCGAATTCTTGCCACCGATGAGCGCGGCAGACAAACGAAAAAAGCGAAGGAGCAGATGGGGGAGGAGTAATCTATACTTCTTAAGGAAAATAGCTCGTGTCCATTTATGGATGCGAGCTATTTTTATATAAAACTTTTTTTATGGACAAGTTATGTTTGCTGTTGGGCTATTGGTTTCTCCGCTCTCGTTGTAGGCTTGTATTTGATATCCTACGGTTTTCCCTGAGAGCAGATCAATCGTTTCTGCAAAATACGTGGAATTGGCGGGCAGTTCAGCAACCTTTTCGCCATCACGCATAATTCGGTAACCCGACTCGTTGTTAGCATTGTCATTCCAGGAGAGGGTGATATCTGCCTGGCCAGGTCCGTAGCAAAAAAATGTCCATCCGTTGTTTTTTTGGAATGACGCTGCTTCCGGCACGCCTCCTTCTGGCGTGGGCGGCGCACTGACCGTTGGCACAGATGCGATACTGCCAACAGGTGTCGTGAACTCGCCAGACAGCCAGCAATCTCCATCTTTGGTGGAAACGATCCAGTAGTTTGGCGAAAAGAAGCCAATGATCTTCACTGATTCTGCTGGGAAAATCTGTGTGACACGTTCGTAGTCTTTGCCTGGACCTTTACGGCAGTTGGTGACATCCCCCACGCTTGCCATGGGCTGGGAATAAGTTGGTGTGCTTACGGCTTTTGTTGCAGTGGTGACTACCGAAGTGTTTGCAGTTGGGCTTGCAAGCGGTGTTACCACAGCGCTAAGTGCGGCTTGCACAGTCAGAGCGGCGGCTGTGGCGATCTGCGGATCAGGTGCCCCTGCCGCAGGAATATTGCAGGATGAAATTAATACTCCCATCACAAGATACAGCCACAAAATTCTCTTCATGATTTTTCTCCGGTCAAAGTTTTGGGATATACCATCCTCAAATCATGGAATGTTTACGAAAGAAAGACAAAGGTATTTGCGCCTTTTAATTTGGATTGCTTTCGCGCTTCCTCTGCTTTTTGGAGGACGCCTGCACTTGTGATCGAATGTCCGCCATCATGGGTGGTGGCTCCGATATAAAGTGAAAATACAATGGAGTCTCCCTCGGGAGTTTCAAATTTATTTCTGAATACCGATAACAATCTCTCGCAGACTGCGTGTGCGCCATGCTTGTCTGAATTAGGCAGCAGCAACGTGAAAACATTTCCTGCTTTCGATGGAATATCCACTGAGCGGAGATGCGTATTAAGCGCAGACGAAAAAATACCAGGTGCGGCGCTTAGCGCTTCTGCACTAATGGCAATGGGCGCCATTTCGAGTTGGATCAAGGTCAGCGGGGATGGGTATCGCTTGCAGCGCGAGACTTCATAGTCGAATAGAATTTGAAACACATCACTGGTGTACATATCTGCGTTGAGCGAATCTATTTTTTTCATTTGCCTCTCCAGTCTTTCCGATTGTGTTCTTCAAGATACCGATCCGTTCAATTTCCAATTCTACAACATCGCCTTCATTTAACCACGGGCCTTGTGCCTTGGTTAATTCTAATAGGCAGCCTGTGCCTACGGTGCCTGAACCGATCACATCGCCAGCTTGTAATTCGCATGTGTCCGATGCTCTCGCGATGATCTCGCCGAATGACCAGAATATATCCTTTAAATTTCCACTGGACATTTCAGCACCGTTGACTTTTGCCTTCATCTTGAGATCGTACACGCCAGGTCTGTTGACTGTTCTATCGGCAAACGCTTCGCTCGTCACGATAACTGGTCCTAAAGACGAGGCAAAGTCTTTCCCTTTGGCAGGGCCAAGCCCCATCTTCATTTCAACTTGTTGCACATCCCGCGCAGCCCAATCATTGAATATCGTGTAGCCAAAGATGTACTCTTGGGCATCTTCGGGTTTGATATTAATGCCCGCCTTGCCGATGATGACTGCGACCTCAAGCTCAAAATCCAATGCCTGAGTGTAATGCGGGTATGGAATTTCATCACCTGGGCCAAAGATACTATGTGGATTGGTATAGTAAAAGACTGGAAACCTGTACCATGCTTCTGGAACATCTCGGCCGCGGTTTTGGCTGGCGGTCCTTACGTGTTGCTCAAAGGCATATGCATCGCGTAAGGATGTCGGGTGAATCGGCGCATGGAATTTTACATCGTCCATTGCGAAGGATTTATTGGATGCGCGAGTGGCGGCTTCTTGTGCGCCAACCTCAATGACTGCGCGCATGTCTGCAAAAGGTAACGGGTAGACTCTGCCATTCGAGACAAGAGCAGGTTGGGGCGTGCGCGAAGCGTGAGGCGTGCTGATCGTGGCGAATATCATGACAGGTTCAAGGTCAAAAAATGCTTAAGACTGTGCCCTCAGGCTTTTTTCGATAAAGTTTTTCCAGATGGGATAATCGGCGGGATTCCATATTTTTCGCAAATCTTTGAAGGCGTTTTCCTCTGCCCAGCCCAGGCGGTTGTATCGATACAATGCGATAAAACCCGTGGCGCGGTAATTTGCCTGACAGTGAACAAGTATTTTCTGGTGCATGTGTCCATCCATGATGTCCATGAACTTGTTCAAATCATCCATTGTTGGATTGTCCCAATCTACAGGAATGCTGTAGTAGGCGATGTTTTGCGCTTCTATCAACTCCTTTTCATTGGATATCCAGCCTTCCGATTTGGATGTGGCAAGGTTGATCACAACCTGCACTCCGTTCTCAGCAATGGACGGAATTTGTTCCGGGGTTGGCATTCCACTGCTAAACAGACTGTCGCTTAGCTTTAGATAGTTGTATATATTTTCCATTATTTCACCTGTGCTATTTTTCCGTTCGTCATTTTTTGCAAGTCTTCGGTTTTCAATTCAAAGATGGCATTGGGCGTTCCTGCCGCTGCCCAGATGGTCTGGTAAGAGAGGAAGTCTTCATCGAGATAAGTTTCCATTTCCCCTGCATGACCGATGGGAGGCACACCGCCAATGGCGAAGCCCGTAACTGTTCGCACGAAATCGGCATCTGCTCGGCTGATGGTTTCTCCCGCATACCCGCTGATTCGTTTCTCGTCCACGCGGTTTGCGCCGCTGGTTAAAACCAAAATAGGTTTGCCGCTGGTCTTGCCGCGAAAAATAAGTGACTTGACGATCTGCCCCAGTTCACAGCCTGCGCGGTCTGCCGCTTCCTGCGCCGTGCGCGTGGACTCGGCATGCTCGATCACAGTGTAATCATAGCCAAGGGAAATTAATAAATTCTGTATCTTTTGTGCGGATGGGGAAAGTTGAGTCATAGTCATATTATAATTCTTGCATGCCTACACAAGAAGAAATCTATAAAACTGAAGGGGACAAATACGAGGCGTTGATCGCTCGTGAAGATTATCAGGGAAATATCATGCGTGCTTTGCGTGAGATAACTTCTCTGGAAAACCGTGTTGTGTATGATCTCGGCGCTGGCACTGGACGATTGGCTTGTTTGCTTGCTCCGCATGTTTCCGCTGTCCGCGCTTTTGATATTTCTGAGGAAATGCTGCGGGTGTGCCGCGAAAAATTCATCGCCAGCGGATTGGTCAACTGGCAGGTGGATGTTGCCGATCACCGTCAACTGCCTGTGGAAGATGCCTCCGCTGACCTCGTGGTTTCTGGCTGGAGCGTGGCTTATCTCGCAGTCTGGAACCCTGATTCGTGGCGGAGTGAATTGGAAAAATGGCTGGGTGAAATGAAACGTGTTCTGAAGACCGAACAGCCACCATCGTCCTGTTTGAATCACTTGGCACGGGGAACGAATCGCCAATTCAATTGGAACATCTCAAGGATTACTATCCCTGGCTCGATGAAGTCGGTTTCCAGCATAAATGGATCCGCACTGATTATAAATTCGAGTCGCTTGATGAAGCTGAATATTTGTCCCGCTTTTTCTTTGGTGACGAATTGGGCGATAAGGTGAAGGAAAACAAGTGGGTGATTTTGCCTGAGTGTACAGGCGTGTGGTGGAAGGAAATAAAAGGATGAATGAATGATGAATGATGAAAAAGATCCGTCCTGCTTGACGGGCTTTTTGGTAGCATTTATTGCTGTTTCTTGAATTTATTTTTTATCGCCATGACGAAACCAACCAACATCAACAAAATAGTTGCGCCTACGAAGAGCCATTTGATCGTGGATACTAAAGTGAGAATCCATGCCAGTGCTGTTGGTTGTGACGGAAATACCGAGAGCAAGATCACAATGGTAATGTTTTCAAGCAGATCAAAGAACCACGCGCCCAAAGGCATGATGTTGTATTTCCGCATGGGACTGTTCGATGCAAATCCGCGCTGGAAAAGCCAGGAGATGAGCAATCCAAAGAAAAATAAATAGATGATGGGATAAATAATATCCACCGTCAGTTCCACGGTGCGATAGAACGGACGGTTATATTCGCCGTATCTTTCTATCATGGCGAATATTTTTGCTGGTGTGGCAAAAAGCATCAGGTCAAGCGCTTTGACGCCCCCTTTTCCATCCTGCATCATACCTTGAACAAGGGGAAGTAAAAAGCCTGAGAAGAAAGCGTCGAGCAGAAACAGGATAAAGATAAGCCAGCCTTTGCTCCATTGATAAAACCGTTCCGAAATATTTTTGAACATAAAGTCTCCGATGAAAATGTTTCAAATAAAAATAACCCGCCACGAATTTATCGGCAAAATTTATCCCTCAAGTGAAGATAATGCTTATTTTATCAGAGCCTCTCCTCCGAGCAGCGCATCCTCCACCCGTTGTTTGTGTTGACCATGCATCGGCATGGATTCCATCTCTTGCAGGGAATAATATCCAAAAGCGGTGGTTTCGTCGCTTAACCCTAATTCGCCTTCGATGATCTCCGCTTCAAAACTCATAACGACAAAGAAGGCTTTATTTCCATCGGGATAGATCACCAACTGGTCAGGGTTGCTGTACACGCCGATCAAGCGGGTGGCGCGCACTTTCAAACCAGTTTCCTCCCATACTTCACGTTCACATGCTTCTGCCGCGCTTTCGCCAGATTCCATGCCTCCGCCTGGCAGACACCAGCGTCCGTTGTCTGTGCGCTGGGTGAGCAATACTTTTTCGCGGTTTGAATCAAAGATCGTTGCGCTGCATCCCACGCGTAGTTTGCCTTCCCTGCCAAGGCGAGGACCGTATAAAACTTGCGTCATATTGAGCTGCTCCTTCGTTATGATTTTCTTTTCAAAAAAACTGCATAAAGTATAATCTCAACTTCCATTTATATTTTATGTGAGTAAAATGAAAAACTTAAAGATCATTTCTTTTTCTGTGCTGATTATAGCGGTTGTACAGGCTTGTTCCTCGCAATCCACCGCTATGACAATTCCCACTCTTGCCCCAACAGCTGAAGTATTAGCTGCGGCTACATTATTGCCTTCCCCAACGCCAAAAATTGTACTTTTTGAAGATGGTGAATTTACCAACTCTTGCACTCTTGATTCCACAACAGATGTGGAGCGTTTTGTGGAGAATGGTCAATTTAATATGCGTGTGCTGACTCCCTTGTTTGTTGCGTGGACAAAATGCACGCAAGTTGAATATTCGGATTTCGTCATGGAGGTTGATGCAACGCAGGTTGGCGGCCCTGACAATAACACCTATGGCGTAATTTTCCGCCTTGGGCTTGACGCAAAAGAGTTTTACACTTTCCTGATCAGCGGTGACGGTTTTTATGTCTTTACAGTGGATGGCGCGGAGCGCGAAGAACCTGAAATTCTCGTTGATTGGACAGAGTCATCTGCGATCAAGCAAGGGGCGCAGACCAACCGCATCAAAATCACTGCGGTTGGCGGAAATATGAAGTATTACGTTAATGATCAGTTTTTAGGGGAAGTACAGGATGCCCGCTTTAACACAGGAATTGTTGGCTTTTTTGTGGGCTCACTGGACGAAGGTGGTGTACAGGTTTCTTTTGACAATCTTGTAATTTCACAGCCGTAATGGAATACTGACAAAAAAACGGGCGCTCATGCGCCCATTTTTTTATTGAATGAATGTGCCGTTGCGTAATTCGGCGATGGTCTGTCGAATTTCCTCGGCGGTGTTCATGACGAATGGTCCATAAGGGACGATGGGTTCTTTGAATGGTGCGCCTGCGATCAACATGAAGCGGACACCTGTTTCACTTTTTACCTCGAGCTGATCACCGTCGTCGTTGAAGACGACCATGCTGACGGATTCTACGACATCATTGCCAAACTCTCCTGTGCCTTCAAAGACGTAGGCGAGGAGAGTGTGTCCGCTTGGGATGGGGTAAATGAATCTCGAACCAGGAGCCAGCTTCACGTCCATGTAAAGCGGCGAGGCGGCGATCTCTGTCACGGGACCGCGGATCCCATCCAATTCTCCCGCCACGAGTCGAATTGTTGCACCGTCTTTTTCGATGGTGGGGATGGCGGATGCATTCACTTCCTGATAGCGGGGCTGACCCATTTTTTGCGCGGCGGGCAAATTGACCCAAAGCTGGAAACCGTAAATATTTCCGCTTTCGCCGCGGCGAGGCATTTCTTCGTGCAGGATGCCGCGCCCGCTGGTCATCCATTGCACGTCGCCTGGACCGATCACGCCTGCATTGCCGAGGCTGTCGCGATGGCTGACGGAGCCATCCAGAATGTAAGTGACGGTTTCGATGCCGCGATGCGGGTGCATGGGGAAGCCGCGCAAAGGCCCTTCGAGCGGATTGTTGAATGCAAAATGGTCGAAGAGCAGGAATGGGTCGTGTTCGTTGCTGGCACGCGGAGAGACGGAGCGGCGCAGTAAAACGCCCGCGCCTTCGAGGGCGAGCTGAGGTTCTATAATTTGGGAGACAGTTCTAAAGTTGTTCATGTGTTCATTGATGAGGCGAAACGGGCGGATATTACCAAAGGAATTCTTTGCAGGCTGTAACTTTTTTGTGCTTCAGGCATCCAACTTTATTGGAGTTATAACAAGTTTTCGATTTTTCGATCCAGGAGCAACGATGCCAATTTATGAATTTGTCTGTACCGAGTGTAACAAATCTTTTGAAGACCTTGTATTCAGCCTCAGTAGTATTGATGAGGTGGTTTGCCCTGCCTGTGGAAGCAGCCAGGTGAAGAAGAAAATGTCTACATTTGCATCCAAGCCAGCGGTGGGTTCCTTCTCGCTGGGTGCGAGTTCAGCGTCTTCGTGCGGCACAGGCAGTGTCTGAGGGGGCTAATTCCAATCAGCCGTGAGCTGATCTCCCTGAATAAAAAAACAGGCGGCAGTCGTTTCAAAACGATTGCCGCCTTATTTACTTCTCACTTTTTACTACTTTCAGCATTATTCCACGCAGGTTCTCGTCAACGGGGTTCCCGTATTTGCGTCACATCCATCCGAGTTGATCTGCTCGCGCAGATAATCGTTGTAGAGCTTGCTCATTGTTACCAACTCCCAGTTGTTCTCTTTTAACCAGGGGAATAATTGCACGCTGGAATCGTAATCCTGGGTGCGGATGTGCATTTGGACAATGTCGCCGCCTTTGCTTTCTTGAACGGCTTTCACCACAGCATTAGGGTCGCCGCCGCCGCCAACGGAAAATAGCGTGGCAACCAATCCGCGCTCCTGACAAAGTACGTCCATGGTTTTGCTGATGATATCGTATGGAGGACGCATAAAACGCATGTTGTATTCAGCGCCAAGCACCGAGGTCAATGCGCTGTACCATTTATCATAGTCCGCCAGTGCGCCGGCACGTGACATGACCCCGAGGTTGACATGGTTAAAGGTGTGATAGCCGATCTCGTGCCCTTTGTCGACGAGACGTTTCCAGATGCCTTTATCATCTTGATCTAGGTCGAGTATTTTTGCGCCGACAGGAAAGAAGGTCACTTTGAACTCAGGGAATTCGTCCAGCAGGACTTCAAGGTCTTGCAATTTATCCAGCAGGTAGCAATCGTCGTAGGTGAATGCCATACGCTTGAATTTGCGGCTTCCGTTCCAGATGAGTGGCGCAGTGAAATTGGGTTCATCGTCCTGAAAAGGGATGAATTTGCTTGCGGAAATACCGAATAAAGCCGCGCCGCCAAGTTTCAAAAAGTCTCTTCGTGAAATGCTGGTCATTCCAAAACTTCCACTCTCATGCCGACTTTGATCCCGCCTTCGTTCAGCGGAATAACATTCATGCCGAACATTGCTCCGCCTTTTTGTTTGCGATAGGTGGCTAATGTTTTGAGCGGTTCCTTGTTTCTTTCGAGGGTTTCCTTGTCGATGGTGGTTACCTCGCAGCGCGGACATGGCTTGACGAGCGCCATTTCCACGTCGCCGATGCGGATGCGTTTCCAGGTGTCTTCTGCGAAAGGATCGCAATTTTGCACAACAATGTTCGGGCGGAATCGATTCATCGGGAGAGGCGAGCCTAGCTTCGAGTTTAGGTCTTGAAGCGATGCTTCAGAGATGATCAAGATCGGGTAGCCGTCTGCAAATCCTGTGTGGTCTTCTGCGCTGATGGCATAGGCTGAATTCAACTTGCGCTTGAAATTTTAGTCCACATGCACGAGGCGCACCGAAACGCCGAGCCAATCGGAAAGCCATTGCGCGGATTCGTCGCCCTGGTCAATGGCGCTGACACCTTTGCTTTTCCAAATATTGACGGGCATGGGCGTGCCCGACTTTTGAATTACAAAATGGATCGAATCAAAATTTGGCGCGGAGAGTGTGACCGAATCATTTTTCAACGCGGGGGTGATGAGCGCAAGTTTTGCGTGTTCGCGCTGGGTGAGAAATTCGCCTTCAGGCGTCACCACCATCATGCGGCGGTCGTTCGCAAGCCCCATGCGTTCCACGCGCGATTCGGGCACGTCAAATCCGCGGCAGGCTTTGATGGGGTAATAGGTGATGTTTGATAAATTTATCATGCGCGCAATTTTACCCGAACATCCACCGCCACCGCGCTTTTGTTCAACACCCGCAATGGATTGATCTCGATCTCTTCCACCTCAGGATGTTCATAGGCGAGAAAAGATAATTTGATCAAAACATCGATGACAGATTCCTCGTCAACGGGGGGGATGTTGCGGAAGCCTTTCAGCTTTCTACCAGCCCAGGTTTTGCGGATCATTTCCTGCGCCTCAGCCTGATTCAGCGGTGCTAAAGCAAATGCGACATCCTTGAGCCCTTCGACCTCGACGCCGCCTGAGCCAAACATCATCAGCGGACCAAACAGCGGATCGCGCACCGCGCCGATGATGACTTCCTGCCCATCTGCGATCTGACGCTGGAGATGCACACCTTCGATTTTCGCGTCAGGCTTGACCGACTGGATGTGACTTATCATTTGCGCGTAGCCACTCTGGAGCGAGGAGGTGTCTTTGATATTCAACAGCACGCCGCCCACATCTGACTTATGCAAAATATCAGGCGAGGCGATCTTCATCACAAGCGGGAAGCCAAGTTCGTTTGCAATTGCAGCCGCTTCTTCGGCATTGCGTGCGAGTTTGATGGGAGCGGTTTGGATGCCGTAGGCGGCAACCAGTTCATCAGCAGATAAATTAACAACGGAGCCAGGAAGACTCGGAGTATATAATTCTTCGCGGCGTAGCGCCTCCGTGGCGAGAAATTCCGCACGGTTCGCGAGCACACCCAAAGCGGATGCGGCGTATTCAGGAAATGGATAGGTGACGATCTTCGAAGCGTTAAATAATTCGCGCGCTGTTTCAATATAGTTGGATCCGATCAGTGCGGTGATAACAGGCTTGTCTGCTCCTTGAATGATCGGGATGATCAGATCGGCCACAGACTCAGCGGTGTACAACGGCGGTGGAACCAGGATGACAAGCACGCCATTTACTTTTTCATCATCGAGCAAAAGTTTTAGGCAGTGGGCGTAATTTTCTGGCGAAGCCGACGCGATCATATCCACTGGGTTGTGGATGGCGGCTGAGGGGGGCAGGCTGGCAGATAAAGCTTTCAGGGTTGATTCGCTCAATTGGGCAAGATTCAAGCCAAAGGTTTCGAGTGAATCGGCGGCGATCACGCCCAGTCCGCCTGCATCGGTCAGGATCGC
Source organism: uncultured Chloroflexia bacterium (assembly GCA_963833175.1). GTDB lineage: Bacteria > Chloroflexota > Anaerolineae > Anaerolineales > Villigracilaceae > Villigracilis. The sequence continues at coordinate 3,609 of CAWHXC010000004.1, read as the reverse complement.
CATATCCCGCCCTTTCGGCAGTGGACAGGATTCCAAGGCGCGCGCCCAGTTGAAGACCTGCTCGATGGTATCCGCCCGCAAGACACCCGCCTTCGCAAAGGCTGCGTCAAACGCCGCCTCCGAGCCAGCCAGCGCGCCCGTATGCGACGCAGCCGCTTTCTGCCCTGACTCGAATCTTCCGACCTTCAACGCAACCAGAGGTTTTAATTTACTCACTTCACGCGCAGTTTTGACGAACTCGACTCCGTTCGCAACGCTCTCCATGTAAAGCACGATGACTCGCGTGTGCTCATCTGCCGCGATCACGGGAAGCATATCCGTCTCGTTGACATCCGCCTGATTGCCGAGGCTGACGATGCGCGAGAAACCGAAGCCCTGTTGCCGTGCCCAATCAATAATGGCGGCGCAGAACGCGCCCGAATGGGAGATCAACCCGATACCGCCCGTATCTGGCATGGGCGGCTTTAGGAAGCTCGTATCGAGCGGCAGGTGCGTGTCAATGGTGCCGATGCAGTTGGGACCCAGCAGCCGGACGCCGTGTTTGCGCGCGACATCCACGCATTGCTGTTCGAGTGCCGCTCCCTCCGCGCCCACTTCGCGAAATCCCGCTGAGACAATAATGGCGGCTTTGATGCCGCGCTTTGCACAATCTTCGATGGTCTGCGGCGTGACCTGGGTCGGGACGAGGAGAATCGCCAGGTCAACGGGGTCGGGGACTTGCGCGAGACTGGTGTACAGCGGACGCTCGAAGAGTTGCCCCTGCTTTTGGCTGACAAAATGGATCGCGCCCTGATATCCGCTTTGGACAAGGTTGCGCGCCGCGCTGTAGCCGATTTTTTCAGGAGATGTGGATGCGCCGATAATAACGACGCCTTTGGGCTGAAAGAAGGGAGTGAGGGAGTTGGTCATTAAGTTGGTTTTTTCATCCTTTCTTCAATTTCTTTTGAAGTCCTTGTTATTGAAAGTCCTCCAAGTGCTGTACAGCGTAACTCGTGAGGAATGCTTTTTCCGACGCGATCCAATGTTTCGATGACTTCATCCAATGGAATAACGGCATCATAATCAGCCAGCGCCATATTGGCGCACGCCAGGGCGTTACTGGCTGCCAATACATTTTTCCCGAGACAGGGAACTTCAACGCGGTTGGCGACAGGGTCACAAACCATCCCCACGGTGTTTTGGAGCGCCATGGAAGCGGCATCCACAGATTGCTTGAGCGTGCCATTTGCCAATGTGACCAGCGCCGCAGCTGCCATGCCTGAGCCGGAACCACATTCAGCCTGGCATCCACCAACTTCTGCCGCAAAAGTGGCATGAGCAGCGATGAATACACCGATCATGCCTGCGGCGAGCATGGCTCGCGTCATCTCATCCATGGATAATCCCAGCGAAGTCGCTGCTCCGATACACGCCCCGGGTAATCCCGCGCATGCTCCTGCGGTGGGAGCGGCGACGATCACACCCATTGAGCTTTTCACCTCCATCATGGCGGTCACATACAGGATCATCCGATTCAACATTCCGCCATCGAGCAGCTGCTGATTTTCCATGCGCGTTTTGAATAGCCCGGATTGATGGCCGAGGATGCGGTCGGCATATTTTGTCCCGGCAATTCCAGCGAAAATGGATGTTTGCATGAGGCGCACGATCTCAGACATCTGCTGAAATACCTGCTCGTGGGATATATTGCCGCGGGCGCTCTCATAGTGGACCGCAAGTTCCCACAATGCAAGGTTTTTATCCGCGTTATATTTCAGCATTTCATCGCAGGTAATGAATGGTATGCGGGTGTTTTGGCTGGACATCACCGGCAGTACCGGCAGGATGGTTTTCAAGTACTTGACATCGTATTGCGCATGAAGCGCGGAAATGATCCCATCCTCCAGGAAGTTCTGCGCTTTGACCTCGATCATCTGCGTATCCGTGCCGCTCAAGAGAAGGATCTTGTCGGCGTGTGTATTTTCCTGCAGGTATTTTACGATCTCGCTGCCGTTTGAATCTATGTAGATCAGGGTTTCATAATAATCGCCAGCCATTGACACTTCAATGCCGTCGATCTCCACGATCTCGATCATCCCGCCGCCTGTGGAGATTGCGACCAGGGTGTGCTGCTCTGTGGAATTTTTGAGGGTTAGCTTATAGGTGCTGGGATGCTTCGCCTTAATATCTTTGATCTCGAACTGGACTTTGATACCCGCTTCCTGAATCGCCTGAGCGGATTCTGCCAGCCTTTCATCGGCAGCCTCCCAGCCCAAGAGACCTCCGAACAGACCCATATCAGAGCCTTGACCATTATGTGTTGTAGCCAGCGAGCCGCGCAGAGTCAAACTCGATGAGCACCTCTTCGATCCTGGCATCCATCAGGTCTCTGGCGATCCGCCCGATGCGCAAAGCGGCGGCGCAATGCGAGCTGGATGGTCCGCGCATCACTGGTCCGATCACGTCGTTGAAAATACTGGGGTAGCTGGGCTGTGTGTCGTTGTTATCTTTATTGGTTGGTAACATTTAGACTCCTTTTAATTTGCTGTAACATATTGGTTTCGACACCGCACTTGCGTTCGGTGCAAGTGTACGGGCGAGACGAGCACCCGCCCTACTCAACCAACGGGGTATTTATCGCCTCTCGTACATCCTTCAACACCCCCTCCGCCTTCGGCACCTCCCCCAATTGGAGAGCGCAATTGGGGGAGGATGAAACTTACGATGGGAAGAAATTAAAATATTCATAAAAACAGAAAATTCCCCTTCCCCCAAATCCCGCCTTTGGATTTGGGGGAACCTGCGGCGGGATGGGGGTCACGAACCCGCAATCACCTCTCGCACCCCTTTCAACACCCCCTCCTCATCACACTTGACCAACTCATCAAACAACCTCAGCACGGACTTGACCACCCCCGCATGTGGCGCAATCTTCCGCGCCTTGCGGAAGGTTTCGATGGCATCATCGACCGTAGGGCGTCGACCGTGGATCTGCGGTACGGGCGTGACGGCCGTCCGCCCCAACAAATTGCCAACCCACACAACGCCAACCCCTTCGCATCCAGCGCGGAATAATAATCGGGCGTCTTGGCAAGGATTTCATCCGCCTGCGCAATGGACTTGGTAAAAGCCTCTTGCGCGGTTTCCCTTTCCCCTTGCCGCAAAGCGATGATTCCGTGCAGGGCGGTTGCATCGTGATTGTTTTCTGGCACATCATATTGAAGCGCGGCTTCGATGGTGGCGCGGGCATTGACCAAATCATTTTGGAAAAGATAAGCCTGTGCCAATCCCCAACGTGCGTATTGTTGTACTGTGGATAATGAAATTTCATCTGCAATTTGAATGGCTTGCTGATAATTTCTTTTGCTTTTTGATATTCTTCACTTAACGAATGCAACCAGTATTTTAAGAAAGATAATTCGCCACTGCGATCGCCAATTTCTCGATCAATGACTAATGCCTGTTCATAAAATTCAATGGCTTTGTTGTATCACCAATTCTGTATCGATTTCCAATATTGCGTAGATCAATGCCTTCACCTTCGGTTGCCAATTTCACGGTCAATGACCAATGCCTGTTCATAAAATTCAATGGCTTTTTTACGTCACCAAGATCCTTTAAACGCTCCCA
>CAWHXC010000003.1:0-52289 GCA_963833175.1 uncultured Chloroflexia bacterium | reverse complement strand
GTGCCTTTTCTAACAACCGACAAGACCGAATATGTGACCGGTGATATCGTACATGTCCATGGCGCGGCCTTTACTCCGGCGGTTATATCCTGCGCGAAGAATCTGGATGGCGCCGTTGTGAATTGGGCTGATATCACAGCGAGTGAAACAGGATATGTGGGCTTCGACTCACTCCGCTCGAATTCTGCGGGAAGTTATGAGGTTCGCGCTTATGGATCCGGCTGGGCCGGTGATTGGAGCGAAGCGGCATTGCCACCGTCAGTCTTAGTGTGATCGCGGCTCCTGCTCCGACTGAGCCACTGTTGAACCGACTCAGGAGCCAACTGCGGAACCGACTGTCGAACCTACTGTTGTCAACTCAGGGCCGACAGTTGTCCCAGACCCAAGTTCTTGTTCCGTTTATTCAAAGTGATAAAGCAACTATGCTCCCGGGTGGTCTCGTAACACTCACTGGCGGGAACTGGCAGGGCGATACAACAGTCACGATCACGGTTGTTGACGCTGTGCCGACTATCTACCGCGACATAGACGTGGTGGTTGTCGAACCTGATGGTGATATCACCGATAGTTTCAATCTGCCTACCAACTTCGTTGACAAGTACTATGTGACAGCAAAGGGCGCGCAGACTGGCCGGGTTGTCACCACACATTCACTGACCTCGCTATCGGTACGTATGACCAGTGCTCCAAATGATCTTGGCGCCGGTTATTCTTCGGCGACACCTGGCTGTCGCTGGATCAATGGAAACCTGCACAGCAATAACGCAATCTACTACCGAAGGTGATGCTACGGTTCAACGTGTATGGCTGACCGATTTCGTCCCGGCAGTACTCACACAGTTACATTGAAATATGGAACGACCAAGGGCGGCAAGCATGCCTACGATTTCTGACCACCTGGGATTGGTCTGAAGGATTGGATTACGGTTGCTGATCGCTGCCAGGGATATTGGCGGATGCGAGAACCACCAGCTGAGACATACGCTGAAACATCCCTGGTAGACCCGAATGCGGTTGGCTTTGATGTCGCTGCAGGTCTCCGGCAATTCAAGATGCGCGGCGGTACGTTGACCAGTGCGACGACCCTACGATGGTCAGGGCACTTACACCAGTGACAGCGAGACTGTGATTACATCTCCTTCACTGTCGCCAACTCGGTGACATGTGCCACATAAGGGCAACACGACTACCTGCGGAGTAGCGCTCTGGTTTGGCGCGCATGTGTCTCTCGGCAGCCAATGGAAGATCTACAATGGCACCACTGGTGCTGGTTCCATCTCTGGCTCGCCATATCATGTAGCGCTTGATATGGTTGATGGCGCATCGGTTGGTCAGCGTGACAACCAGATGCAGGCGGCAGTCGTTACCGGATCCCGAACGGTCACATTACCATTATCAAGAATGCCGTTCCGGATGATGCTCAAGATTTCAACTTTAATATAAATAACGACGTTGGTGGAACCATCAACTTGACTTTCTCGCTGGATGATGATGCTAACGCGACTTTGCCTAACAGCCAGACTGTGGATGTGCCCCCGGGCACATACTATGCCGTCGGAACTCGGCTTACCGATGACAGGCTGGGACTTCACCAGTCTGGTGTGTGTTGACCCGACTAGCAATACTACAGTCAGCGGCGCTGTTGCCACGATCAACTTCGCTTCCAATGAGACCGTGACTTGTACCTACACCAATACCAAGCCGGAACGATCATCGTCAAGAAGACCATTCGGTGGCGATGCAACCTTCGCTTACACTACCACCGGCGGAAATGGATTCCCGTCGAGCTTCAATATCACTACTTCCAGTGGCCCGGCTCGCAGACCTACACTAATATCGTGCCGGGCACCTACAGTGTTGCCGAAACCCCATTGGCCGGATGGACATTGACCAGCGCGAGCTGCGCTAGCGGCACTCCGGGCAGTTTCACGGTCCCGCCGGTGGAACAGTCACTTGTCGTTCACGAACACCCGAACTTACAACAAAGATCTGACTGTCACCAAGACTGCGACCGCTTCCTATGGTCGACTTTACAAATGGCTGATCGACAAGAGCGTGGATGACACGCTGATCGAGATCGCTGAAGGCGGCACTGCAACCATTTAACTATTCCGTCAAGGTGACGCCGGATGGATATACCGACAGCACTTGGGCAGTGGCTGGCAAGATCACGGTCAACAACCCGAACGGCTTCGCTATTTCCGGTGTCAATGTCACCGATGCGATTGACAACGGCGGCGCTGCTTCGTCACTAGGTGGAATGAACGTTACAGTTCCCGCCAATGGCAATGTTGTGTTGGATTACAGTTGTACTTATGCAGCGGCTCCGAGTCCCGCGACTGGAGCCAACACCGCCACGGCCAGCGTGGAGTCAAGACGATCTACGATACACCGAATGGTTCAGCCTCTGGCACGGCGCAAGCGTTGACTTCTCAACAGCCACGCCTACCGAGACCAACAAGACCATCACGGTAGTGGATGACAAGACCGTCCTGCCAATCCCAGTGACACTGGGCACATGGCATATCCTGATGGCGAGCCCCCTGAGTATACTTACTCGCTTGACAAGAGCGGTGTGGTGGCACGTGCACCGATTACACCAATACAGCCAAGCTCAACAGACCGGTCGAGTCCGACACCCAGAAGGTCACAGTATGTGTCGGCAAAGACTCACTGTCACCAAGACTGCGGCTGGCACCTTAAACCGCTCCTACCATGGAAGATCGGCAAGGATGTCGACAAGACGCTGGTCAAGATCGCCGAGGGCGGCTCTTACACCTTCAACTACACTGTTATTCTGAACAGACTGGCATCACGGATGCTGGCTGGACGCTGTCTGGCACGATCACAGTGAGCAACCCGAACGATTGGGAAGCCATCACTGTGAGATGCCTGCCGGATGCGTTGACAATGGCGGCGCGTGTACTGTCACAGGTGGCACGGCTGTACGTTCCAGCCAGTGGCTCGCAGACCTGATTGATCTACAGCTGCTCGTTTGCTTCTGCACCGACCAGCTATAGCTGGGCACGAACACTGCCACCCGGTCCCTGGGACAAGGACTTCACTTCACGCCAGAGGGTTCAGCCACAGGCAGCAAAGTTCTTCACGCTCAGACCAACTTGGCCGACCAACAAGACCGTGCATGTCACCGACTCCTATGGTGGCGACCTGGGCACCGTAACAGCGACTAACCCGCACTGCTGCTCCTGCCAAGGGCACCTTCACTTACGACCCGCGACCGAGAGTGGTGTGGCTGGCAAGTGCACCAAGTACGATAACACTGCCACCATTACCGAGACCGACCAGTCTGCCGACGAAACTGTCAAGTCTGTGTCGGCAGGACCTGACGGTAAGCAAGACGGCAGCTGGCACCTTTGACCGCGACCTACCTGTGGAAGATTAATAAGGATGCCGACAAGACCCTGGTCAAGCTCGCCGAAGGCGAGTCCTATAGCTTCCCTACACAGTGGACGTTGACCAGACCGGCATCCACAGATAAGGTTGGACGCTCAGCGGTATGATTACCATCACCAACCCGAATGACTGGGAAGACATCATGCTCACTGGCTTGACCGACGTGGTGGACAACGGCGGCATCCTGCTCCGTCGAATCCACCCTGCCCTCTCGTACCCAAGGGCGGCTCGGGGTTGATGTCAACTACAACCTGTTCGTCTACAACTGCACCAGCAGCTACAGTGGCAAGAACACTGCCACCGTCACCTGGAACAAGGCACTGGCCTTCACCCCATCTGACACGGCCAACGCTTCAAAGGACTTCACTCTCACCCAGCTTGGCACCGCCAGCAAGACCATCCATGTCACCAATTCCTTCAAGGGTGCCCTCGGCACAGTGACAGCTACCGATACCGCTCCGTTTGCCAGCGCTTCCTTCACCTACAAGCGCACGATCTCTGGCGTGGCTGGCAAGTGCACCAAGTACGATAACACTGCCACCATTACCGAGACCGACCAGTCTGCCGACGAAACTGTCGAAGTCTGTGTCGGCAAGGACCTGACGGTAAGCAAGACGGCAGCTGGCGCCTTTGACCGCACCTACCTGTGGAAGATTGATAAGAATGCCGACAAACCCTGGTCAAGCTCGCAGAAGGCAGTTCCTATGAGTCACCTACACAGTGGACGTTGCCGAGACCGGCATCTCAGATAAAGGTTGGACGCTCAGCGGTGTGATTACCATCACCAACCCGAATGACTGGGAAGACATCATGCTCACTGGCTTGACCGACGTGGTGGACAACGGCGACAATCTGTACGTCAATCCCACCCTGCCTCTCGTACCCAAGGGCGGCTCGGTTGAATGTCAACTACACCTGTTCGTATACAACTGCACCCAGCAGCTACAGTGGCAAGAACACTGCCACCGTCACCTGGAACAAGGCACTGGCCTTCACCCCATCTGACACGGCCAACGCTTCAAAGAACTTCGCTCTTCACCCAGCTTGGCACCACCAACAAGACCATCCATGTCACCAACTCCTTCAAGGGTGCCCTCGGCACAGTGACAGCTACCGATACCGCTCCGTTTGCCAGCGCTTCCTTCGCCTACGCAGCGCACGATCTCTGGCGTGGCTGGCAAGTGCACCAAGTACGATAACACTGCCACCATTACCGAGACCGACCAGGATTTCTGCCGACGAAACATGTCGAAGTCTGTGTCGGCAAGGACCTGACGGTAAGCAAGACGGCAGCTGGCACCTTTGAGCCGCGCCTGTACCTGTGGAAGATTAGATAAGAATGCCGACAAGACCCTGGTCAAGCTCGCAGAAGGCAGTTCCTATGAGTTCACCTACACAGTGGACGTTGCCAGACCGGCATCTCAGATAAAGGTTGGACGCTCAGCGGTGTGATTACCATCACCAACCCGAATGACTGGGAAGACATCATGCTCACTGGCTTGACCGTGGTGGACGACGGCGGCATCGTACGTCGATCCCACCCTGCCTCTCGTACCCAAGGGCGGCTCGGTTGATGTTCAACTACACCTGTTCGTATACAACTGCACCCAGCAGCTACAGTGGCAAGAACACTGCCACCGTCACCTGGAACAAGGCACTGGCCTTCACCCCATCTGACACGGCCAACGCTTCAAAGGACTTCACTCTCACCCAGCTTGGCACCACCAACAAGACCATCCATGTCACCAACTCCTCTCAAGGGTGCCCTCGGCACAGTGACAGCTACCGATACCGCTCCGTTTGCCAGCGCTTCCTTCACCTACAAGCGCACGATCTCTGGCGTGGCTGGCAAGTGCACCAAGTACGATAACACTGCCACCATTACCGAGACCGACCAGTCTGCCGACGAAACTGTCGAAGTCTGTGTCGGCAAGGACCTGACGGTAAGCAAGACGGCGGACCTGGCACCTTTGACCGCACCTACCTGTGGAAGATTGATAAGAATGCCGACAAGACCCTGGTCAAGACTTCGCAGAAGGCAGTTCCTATGAGTTCACCTACACAGTGGACGTTAACCAGACCAGCATATCAGATAAAGAGATAAAGGTTGGACGCTCAGCGGTGTGATTACCATCACCAACCCGAATGACTGGGAAGACATCATGCTCACTGGCTTGACCGACGTGGTGGACAACGGCGGCATCTGTACCGTGAATCCACCTGCCTCTCGTACCCAAGGGCGGCTCGGTTGATGTCAACTACACCTGTTCGTATACAACTGCACCCAGCAGCTACAGTGGCAAGAACACCTGCCACCGTCACCTGGAACAAGGCACTGGCCTTCACCCCATCTGACACGGCCAACGCCTTCTAAAGGACTTCACTCTCACCCAGCTTGGCACCACCAACAAGACCATCCATGTCACCAACTCCTTCAAGGGTGCCCTCGGCACAGTGACAGCTACCGATACCGCTCCGTTTGCCAAGCGCTTCCTTCACCTACAAGCGCACGATCTCTGGCGTGGCTGGCAAGTGCACCAAGTACGATAACACTGCCACCATTACCGAGACCGACCAGTCTGCCGACGAAACTGTCGAAGTCTGTGTCGGCAAGGACCTGACGGTAAGCAAGACGGCAGCTGGCACCTTTGACCGCACCTACCTGTGGAAGATTGATAAGAATGCCGACAAGACCCTGGTCAAGCTCGCAGAAGGCAGTTCCTATGAGTTCACCTACACAGTGGACGTTGCCCCAGACCGGCATCTCAGATAAAGGTTGGACGCTCAGCGGTGTGATTACCATCGCCAACCCGAATGACTGGGAAGACATCATGCTCACTGGCTTGACCGACGTGGTGGACAACGGCGGCATCCTGTACCGTCGGATCCCACCTGCCTACTCGTGCCCAAGGGCAGGCTCGGTTGATGTCAACTACACCTGTTCCGTATAACAACTGCACCCAGCAGCTACAGTGGCAAGAACACTGCCACCGTCACCTGGAACAAGGCACTGGCCCTTCACCCCATCTGACACGGCCAACGCCTTCAAAAGGACTTCACTCTCACCCAGCTTGGCACCACCAACAAGACCATCCATGTCACCAACTCCTTCAAGGGTGCCCTCGGCACAGTGACAGCTACCGATACCGCTCCGTTTGCCAAGCGCTTCCTTCACCTACAAGCGCACGATCTCTGGCGTGGCTGGCAAGTGCACCAAGTACGATAACACTGCCACCATTACCGAGACCGACCAAGATCTGCCGACGAAACTGTCGAAGTCTGTGTCGGCGAGGACCTGACGGTAAGCAAGACGGCAGCTGGCACCTTTGACCGCACCTACCTGTGGAAGATTGATAAGAATGCCGACAAGACCCTGGTCAAGCTCGCAGAAGGCAGTTCCTATGAGTTCACCTACACAGTGGACGTTGCCCACAGACCGGCATCTCAGATAAAAGGTTGGACGCTCAGCGGTGTGATTACCATCACCAACCCGAATGACTGGGAAGACATCATGCTCACTGGCTTGACCGACGTGGTGGACAACGGCGGCATCTGTACCGTGGGATCCCACCTGCCCCTCTCTCTGCCCAAGGGCGGCTCGGTTGATGTCAACTACACCTGTTCCGTATAACAACTGCACCCAGCAGCTACAGTGGCAAGAACACTGCCACCGTCACCTGGAACAAGGCACTGGCCCTTCACCCCATCTGACACGGCCAACGCCTAGAGAAAGGACTTCGCTCTTCACCCAGCTTGGCACCACCAACAAGACCATCCATGTCACCAACTCCTTCAAGGGTGCCCTCGGCACAGTGACAGCTACCGATACCGCTCCGTTTGCCAGCGCTTCCTTCACCTACAAGCGCACGACTCTCTTGGCGTGGTCTGGCAAGTGCACCAAGTACGATAACACTGCCACCATTACCGAGACCGACCAGTCTGCCGACGAAACTGTCGAAGTCTGTGTCGGCAAGGACCTGACGGTAAGCAAGACGGCAGCTGGCACCTTTGACCGCACCTACCTGTGGAGCATCGATAAGGCTGACGGACAAGACCCTGGTCAAGTTCGCAGAAAGGCGGCTCCTACCACCTTAAGGTACACTGTGGATAGTGGCCCAGACCGGCATCTCCGACAAGGGTTGGACACTCAACGGCAAGATCACCCATCACCAACCCCAACAAACTGGGAAGACATCATGCTCACCGGCATCACCGACGTGGTGGACAATGGCGGTACCTGTACCGTAACAGATCCCCACCCTGCCTCTCGTACCGAAGGGCGAGCTCGGTCGATGTCAACTCACCAGTTGTACCTTCCCCCGCTGGAGGACCCACCAGCTACAGTGGCAAGAACACCGCCACCGGTCACCTGGAACAAGGCCCTGGCCCTTCACTCCCATCTGATACCGCTTCTGGCGAGAAGGACTTCACCCTCAGCCAGGTTGGAAACACAAACCAAACTATCCATGTCACCGACTCGTTCAAGTGGCGCACTGGGCGAAGTGACAGCCACGGACAGCGATCCGTTTACCAAACATACGTTCAACCTACGAGCGCACGACTTCTAAGGTGTGGGCGGTAAATGCACCAAGTACGACAACACCGCCACCATCACCGAACCAACCAGAGGGACAAGGAGACTGTGGAAGTCTGTGTGGCCTCGACCTGACCGTCACCAAGACCGCCACTGGCTCCTTCAACCGTGAATATCTGTGGAAGATCGATAAGAGTGTCGATAAGAACTATGCGACAACTATTAATACGCCAGTGACTTTCAACTATACCGTCCTGGTCTCCCAACTGGCTCAAAGATAGTGGCTGGACGCTCAGTGGTATCATCACCATCACCAACCCCAATGACTGGGAAGACATCATGCCCACCGGCCTGACCGACACCGTAACCAATGGAGGTCTCTGTAAGGTTGATCCCATCTGCCCATCGTACCGAAGGCGGCTCGATCAATGTCAACTTATACCTGCTCGTACGACTAAGGCACTCTACCAGCTACACCGGCACGAACACGGCCACGGCTACCTGGGATAAGGCTGCTGCCTCCACGCCCACTGGCACCGCTTCAGTAAGAAGGACTTCACACTGACCCAGAAACCGATAATGACGTCAACAAGACTGTTACAGTCACCGACACCTATGCAGGTGACCTCCCTGGCCGGTGACAGCGAATGATAGTGGTCCTGGGCATACAAGGAGTTCACATACACTCGCACCATCGATCCACCCGCGAACAAGATCTGCGAGAAGTATGACAACACAGCGACCATCGTAGAAACTGGTCAGTCAGACAGCGAAACTGTTCAGGTTTGTTTGCCCAGCCTAGTAACAAGTTCTTCGCTGTGCACCTTCGACTACGATACAAGCACACCTGCCAACGACTTCCGCCTTCTATTCACACCGACAGTGGGTGCACCGAGCTACAAGCTGAATGCCACCAACCCAGGCCAGTTCTACTACAACATCTTCTACTCGAACGAGACTGACCATGCGGTAACCCCGGTGGTGGAGATCACATTGCCCTACCCGTTCATTACGCAAGGTGCCGTGCCAGTCCATGCCTACAGTGGTGTAATAGTCAAATCGACGAATGGCCAGTATTGCCTGACGCCGCAGAATGAGATCTTCAATACCAAGCAGGCCATTGTGACTTTGGCTGATTACCCACCATCACCAATCGTTGGCGTCACGACAAACACCATTTATGTAACTTTGCCTGAAATTCCTGCTGGTGGTTTCGTCTACACCAACATCCACTTGGACTATGGCCTCAAGGGTACTCTCGGATATGGCAAGGATGGCTACAACAATGCGATCCAATTTGGGACATCACCCGCCGTTATCCTTATCAAAGACGGGCAAACGTATGGCTTTGAAGATAATCTCGGCCTGTCGCACACTGTCCAGTCCATGAACGTGTTCAAGAAGAACCCCGAAATCGGCGGCGGAGCCAAGAATAACCTGGAGAACCCGAAAGGCAATGCCAAGGTGATGATCTATCAAGGCACCAAGCTGATGAGTACCGTATATACGGATATCGACGGCTGGTATATGTGGCCATACAAGTACACAGGTAAACCGACCACGTTTACGATCAAGTTATCAGAGTTTGGCCTGTCAAAGTCGATCACCTTGAAATCCAATGGCTATGTACAAGTCGACTTCGTGACGCCGTAGACCTGACCAATAAAAAGTAAATCATTCAACACAACGGGCGGCGGACCTTGGTCCGCCGCCCGAATTCGCTGGGAGGAGGTGCTGGCACAGTTATAAAACTTATTAACGGCAAGTGTCGCGATAGAGGGGTAGTAGCGGTTCCATCAACAATCAGTCCATGTCCACAGAAAGGAGGTGTTTCATGGATAAGTTCCTTCAACTCTATCGTTTTAGTGGGGATAATTGCCATGAGTTTGGGCGCCCCAGCAGCAGCGTCCGCTCAATCACCCTGGCCGCCGATCTGCCAGGAAGGCTCATTGCCGAGTCACGATCCACAATACCCAGCCGATCAATTGATTCTCATTTGTATCCCGCCCAACTGGAACGGCCAGTTGGTAATGTACGCGCATGGTTATGTGCCGGAACAATCCCCGCTGGCGCTGCCTGTCACCGAGCTGTTTCTGACCGATGGCACCTTCTTGCCTGGAATGGTATTGGCTCAGGGTTTTGCCTTTGCCACCACCAGTTACCACAAGAACGGTTATGCCGTCGAACAGGCACGCAAGGACCTGAATGACCTGATCAAGCATTTCAAAACGCTCGTGCCGCCCGCAGCCCTGCAAAAGGTGTACCTCATCGGCGCCTCGGAGGGGGGTGAGATCGCGGCATTGATGATCGAACATTTTCCAGATAAGTACGCCGGCGCGTTGGCGCTGTGCGGGCCAGTCGGCGGCGGTCCTTATCAAGTTCAATACCTGAGCGACTTCCGGGTCATATTCGATTATTTCTTCCCGGATGTGTTTCCGTTTGGTGTGAAGGATGTTCCGCCTGATGCTTTTCTCAATTGGGGAACCTTTCAACAAACGATTGTTGGCGCAATGACTGCCAACCCCGCCGCAACGGCCCACCTATACAGTGTCAGCGGCGCGGCACTCGACCCGCTGAATCAACAAACCTCGTCTGTTGGCACTGCGTTGAGTGTTTTGTTCTACAGCATCTGGGAAACGAATGATCTTCTCTCCACCGCCGGTGGAATGCCCTATGATAACCGGTCAACTGTTTACTTTGGATCATTCGATGATGCCGCTTAACGCCGGCATCGAGCGCGTTCAGTCTGATGGGCGTGCTCAGGCATACATGCGCCGCTTCTATCAGACCAGCGGCGTATTACAGCGTCCGCTCGTAACCCTGCACAACACATTTGACCCGGTAGTGCCTTTCCAGCATGAAGTGATATATGGCAATCTGGCAGCGCAAGCTGGCAACAGCAATATGCTGACCGTTATTCCGGTCAATCGCTACGGTCATTGTAACTTCAATACCCAGGAGATTGGTGCGGCTTTTACATTGTTGGTGCAACAAGCCTCGGTTCAACCGGGACCGTAGATCGGAAGCGTGGATATATCACGATAAGTCCGCAGGGTTGGTTTTTTTTACAGACCAACCCAAACTTTGGGCGGTGGACCATGGTCCACCGCCCAAGTATTTTTAATCAATTCCCCGCTGATAGACCCTGTGCGTCTTGTAAAAATCGATCCCGAAGTTTTCCATTTCGCGCTGCATGGCTTCATTCTCCACGCCGATCTGGACCACTTCGGCATGTTTGAATTGACCCGAATCCCTTACCGACTTGAATATCTCGCTGTACAGAATTGCCGTGCCGCCTGATCCGCGATACTCGGGGAGCAGACCTGCACCGTTGATGTTGAGCCAGTCTGTACGTTTGAGTTCGCGCAGCAAGGTCAGCCAGCCGAAGGGGAATAATTTTCCTTTGGTCTTTTGCAGTGCAGCAGACACATCAGGATAGGCGAAGAGGAAGCCAACGGCCTTGTTGTCTTTCATCACGAGTTTTATCAGCTTTGGGTCGGCAAGCCACAGGATCTGGTTTGCCAGTGAATCAACTTCTTCATCGGTCAGTGGAGTGTTGCCTGTGGTGCCTTCGAGGGATGAATTGTAGAGTTCTTTGATGTGCGGAATGAGTGCGCGCAATTCAGTGCGGGTATTGGAGCGTGCGATCCGCAAGCCGCGACGTTTGGCGATTCGTTCTGCAAGTTCGTGAATGCGCTCGGGGAATTGGATGTTTGTGCCAAGATATCCAGAAACGGTCTCGCCAGCGTTGACAAATCCTTGCGCTTCGATCAAGTCCACATAATAGGCGGGGTTGTACGGCAAGCCAAAAGCAGGACGATGCTCGAAGCCTTTGACGAGCAGACCGAATCCATCCAGCGGAGTGAAGCCTTTGGGACCGAGAATTTTTGTCAATCCGCGGGAATGCGCCCAGTCAAAGGCGGCGGTGAATAATCCACTTGCGGCTTCGGCGTTATTTTCACATTCAAAGAGGTAGAAGAATGCAGTGGATTCCTTGTTGTACTCGTTGTAATGACGATTGTCCAAAACAGCGATGCGTCCTATGGGGTGGTTTGATTCGTCTACAGGATAAGCGATAAAAAAAGAGGCGTGGGAATGCTTGTAGAACGGGAACCTCTTTGGGGTAAGCCTGAGGCGTTCATCCATTTGCAGGGGCGGCACCCATTGAGGAATATCCTTGTAAATGGAAAAAGGCAAATGGAGGAAATCCTCCACTTGCCTTTTGTTGTTGAGATCGATCTGTGTGATTTGCATAAACAAAATGTAGGGGCGGGGTGCCCCCGCCCCTACAAAACATGATTACATGGCTTTCGCGCGTTTTGCCATTTCATTGCGGAGATCGTGCGAGTCTTTGTCAATGGTGAAGAGCGCGCCGAGATAGAAGAGGAAGCACAGCCCCCATGCCACGGTGCAGATCAGCAGGATGGCGGTTTGTAGATCGTATAGATCGGCAACAACGCCAGTGAGGATCGGCGCAAAGGCCGCGCCTGCGTTTTCAACAAAGTATTCCGAGGCTTGCGCGGTCGAACGGACCTCAGGCACGGTAATATCATAAACTGTCGCAATGACATTTGAAGATGCCAGCGGCATGAAGAGGGCGGTGATGCACATCAAAACAAAGAATTGATTCTTATTTTCGATGGGCGTGGTGATGGCGAGATACATAAAGATTGCGCCGAACAAAACACCTGCACAAGAGACAATGATGCGGCCTTTGTTGGTGCGTTTAAAGGCAAAATCACCGAGCGCGCCGCCCACAAAATATCCGCTGGCGAGGATGAGGATGACTGGCGCCATGGTGAAGAGGATGCTGTTCGCGTCGTAGCCGCGTTCTGTTTCAAGATAGGCAAAGAAGAAGAATGTGATCACGTTCCACGGAAAGACGCCCGCGAAACCCTGTAGAAAAACAAACCACATGGTCTTCTTCTTGAAAATATCCTTTGCTTCCGCCCAGGAGAATTTGAAGGTTTGCATCTCAGGCATGTTCTCAAATTCTGGTTCGGCTTGTCCGCGCGGCATTTCCTTTACGCCGAAATAGATCACCACTGCGAGGACCAACCCCAGTGAGCCGGTGATATAGAACACATTGCGCCAACTGCCGAGCATGGGCGCGACGATCAATGCGAGGATCATTCCCATCAAATACCCAAGCGGCTGCGCGAGCTGCAAAATGCCGTAGATCTTGCCACGCAAGTTTGGTCCGAAATAATCGGCGATCAAAGTGAATAACCCAGGATAGGATGAGTTGTCAATGCCAGTGGATGCGCGTGTGACTAAAAATCCGCCAAAGGTGCGCACGATGGCGTTGAGCCATGTGGTGGCGCCCCAAATGAAAGATGCAAGTGCGAGTAGTTTTGTGCGCGAATAACGGTCGTATAAATATCCCCAGAGCGGGTAAAGAATGGTGGCCACGATCAACGCGCCCGAGTTGACCAATCCCCATTGTTTGTTATTAAGATTAAATGTTTCACTGATCTGTACTTGTAACGAGCCGATCATCAACTTGTCGGTTTGGTGCAGGAGCATGAAGAAAAAGAAAACAGCAACAACAAACCAGCGATACTTTGAATTCTCTTTGGGCATAATGACCTCTCGGCGTTAAGATGCCCTAGTATCAAGTGTCACGTGACGGGTGTCAAGTGTCAGGTATCAGGTATCGAGTGTGTCTTCTGAGATAATTTCCTGTGCCAGTTTTTGCAATTCGTCTGTGTCTTTTGCCTTTGAGGCATCGAAGTATTGCGCGAGCAGATCCAGCGGACTCAAACTGCTGACCACCTGTCCCTCGGCGATGCGCACGCGGGCTTCACTTTGCGGGCGTTTGACCAAATGAAATTCAAATGTGTTTTCGGTGTATTTTCTTAAAGCAGTTTCATCTATCAACGTGTCCCATTCTCTTGGATATTCCACCAAGAGGCGGACAATGGCCCCAGACATTTCCTTCGGGCTGGGTAATGCGTCTTTAAGGACATCGGTCACGTTCTCACCCGACCCTTCGGCTTTGCTCAGGGCATGCCTGAGAACTGTTCGGCGGTCTATGAATTTTCTCACCCCTTTGAGTTCCACCCAATTAACTTCGGTGTCTTTTCCTTTTTCAATATCCGCAATGACAAAGAACCTGTCTTCCTTTGCTTCGCCAAAATCCACGCGCTCGATGGAGCCAGGGTAAATGACAGGCGGCTGATAGCCTTCATTCACATCCTGCGGCTTGTGGATATGTCCCATGGCAACGTAACTGAATTTTGGATTTTTCACCAAACTGCCTGAAAGCACCAGGTCATTGCCAAGCATCACCAGCCGTTCGCCGCCAAATTTTGCGCCTTCAATGGATGCGTGCGCCGTGAGAATGATCGGCAGGGACGGGTCTGCTTCTTCGATCCAGCCTTCGATTAAGTCACCGATATTGCCTTCGATGCGGGAGAATGCTTCAGTGGCGTCCACTTCTCCAGTCGCAGCCATCAGCCCCGAGCGCGTGATCCACGGCATGGCAATGACTTGAATCGGCAGTCCCCAGAGTTCATCCGATTTTAACAGGCAGGGCTTATCCAGCACTTTCACGAACGGCACTTGTAAAGTTTTAAACTCCTGAAGTGCATGGGCGCGCCCGATGGATGGGGAAATATCGTGATTGCCGATCAACAATAAAGTTGGGATCTTCGCCTGCGACAAACGCATGATGCGCTTGCCCCATTCGCGTTGAAAGGTCGGCGCGGGGGAGCGGTCTTTGTAGGCGTCGCCCGCAAAGATGACCATATCCACTTTTTCGGAGATGGCCGCATCCACGATTGCATCCAGTGACTTGAGGAAATCAAGCACGCGCATGGGCAATCCCGTTTCAGGGTCGTGGCGGCCATAGTTGGCCATGTCAATATGTGCGTCGGCGAAATGAAGTAGTTTCATAGGGTAATCCGTTGGAAGGTCACAGGTTGAAACGTTGCAGGTTTGAACGTTTCAACCTGCCAACTTTTTAACGATTCATCAAGGTTGAAGTCCTAAATCCTGAAGCGCTTGCACGGCGGGAATCCAGTCCACGTGAATTTTCAATGCTTTGCGGTAATCGTCCACGGCGGCTTGAGTATTGCCGCTCAAATAGTAGGCACGTCCGCGCCAAAGCAGGGACTCTTCCAGAGTGCGTTCCGCTTTGCTTGCAGGGTCGGTCAAAGTAGTATCAGCAAGGTTGATCACATCGGCATAACGCGCCGAGTAAAAGTAGGCAAAGTAGGGACCTGTTTCATACCACATGATGCGATAAGGCCGATCCTGCTTCTCTGTGTTCCATTTTGCGTAGAGAGAAAAGGCCTTGTCGTAAGCGCTGGCGGCATCCACGTATTGTTTTAAAGCGACGTGGCTTGTCCCTTTGTTGAACCAGGCAAAGAACAAATTGTTATCATTCAGGGTCTTGATATCTTTTTCAGCCAGTTCAAGCGCATGTTGCGCAGCCCAGGTTTCATCCTGCCAGGGACCAAGCACAGACATCAACTCTGCTTCGCGTTCAGGGGGATAAACCACCATAAAGAGATTATTAAATGCGCGCCAGCCATCCTGGTAGGCGGCATAGTCACTTAATATATTTTTGCCGGGTTTGGTGTATGCATCCTGCACGATAAAACCGCCGCGCGCATCGTCATAGCCTGTGGTGAAGAGGTAGTGTCCAAGCCAGCTGATCTTGCCGGTTGTGTCGCGCTCGTAATAACCTTTTTCCACAACTACAGGAAAACCCGCCGCGATCAGGCGCTTGATAAGATTTTCGTCGCCGCCCTGCCGCATGAGTGCGCGATACTCTGTATTTTCGTTGACAAAATCCACAAGCTCATAAGGCATTACATTTTTATCGTCTTTACTGCGGTCGATGAAGTTAACGCTCATATCTCCGGAACCAGGTTTGACGACTTTTGCAACATCGTCACGGTTGCCTGTCCAGCCCAGGTAGTTAAGCGCCATGGTCAAATTGGCGGGGCCACAATAGTTCCAGCGTTCATGTTGGTCAACGTAGGTAACGCCTTCCAAATTGACTGCCTTCGGCAAAGGCGTGGATGTGACCGTTGGCGGGAGCGTCGGCCCGGGCGTGGGAGTCAGGGTTGGAGTTGTTTGCGGGGTTAATGTCAGCAGGAATTCAGCGCGCGCGGTCACGATAGCGGTTTCGATGGTGAGGTTTGTTTCGCCGCTGGGTTGGAAGACAACGTCGCCGGGTGGATTAAAAAAGTAGATGATCTGCGTACGCACGGCGTCCAGACGCCAGGCAAGGCGGCTGTGCACAGGCGGGAGATAGTAAATGCCGATGGCAAGCGCGAGACCCAGCGGGATCAACCAGTATTTATTAAACTTGGCTTTCTTTTTCATGGATAGGATTATAAAGCAAAACAAATTTGGTGGTTTTTTATATGCTCGCACCGCCGTCTCGGCGGTGTTTTGCAAGCAAACCCAGCGCCGGGGACGGCGCTAGAAGCAGGTGATAGCATCGTTTCATTAATTTCTGCGTATATCAACTCGGAGGCTCAAATGACAACTGAAACTAAAAAACATATTCCCTGGTATTTATGGCCGTTCGCGGCATTATGGAAACTTCTCGCCGTGATCGTTGAAATGACGGGCCGCTTCGTGGCAATGGTGCTTGGCATCGTTTTTATCGTTGTAGGTGTGATCGTCAGCCTGACGATCGTTGGTGCGATCATCGGTATTCCGCTGGCGATCGTTGGATTGCTGTTGCTGCTGCGCGGAATATTCTAAAGAAATTTCACCACAGAGAACACGAAGGTCACGGAGAGATTTCATTAAATTTAAACTCTGTGTTCTCTGTGGTAAGTGCGTTAAGGCGTATCCACTTTGGGCTGCTGATTCTTTCCGGGCAGCAGAGCCAGCATTCGGGTTGAGAAGGATGCGAGCGCTTTTCGTACCGCGGGAATCCGAAAGATAAGAAGAATCGCAAAGATGAGTCCGTAGATCATCGGTTTGAGAATCTCACCCTGCAATGAAAGGATGTCGCCTTTTTTGCTCCACAGGTAATGAAGAAAAACCAGCGGCGCAATAAAATAGATGACCTGGTGCAGGCGTTTCCAGTTTTTGCCGAGGCGTTTTTTCCAAATATCAAATGATGTGATCGCAAGCGGGATCAGCAGGGCGAATGCGAGCATGCCGACAATGAGACGCGGTTTTTCAACGACTTCCTTGATCAAGCGGCTCCACGCGAGACCATAATCAAGGTCGGCAAAAATGATGACGTGGATGGTTGCGTACATGAAAGTGTATAAGCCAAGTGCGCGGCGGCGTTTGAGCGGCTCTCTCCATTTGAAAATGGTATTGATGGGCGTGCACATTAACGTCAGAACAAGCAGGGTAATGGCATGACGGCCGGTGCGTTGTTCAAGATCCTGGATGGGGTTGGCTGAGAGATTGCCTGTGACAAGGTCGAAGATCAAAAACGCAAGACATGACCAGGCATAAATAAATATGGCAACTTGCAAAGGTGTGTAGGGGAATTTTTTCATATTGATGAATGCTCTCATCCCCAGCCTTTCCCCAAAAAAATAGGGAAGGGAGTCCCCTCTCCCTTTTAGGAGAGGGCTAGGGTGAGGGTCTTCTTTAGTAATTTACGCTCAGGTCCATGCCATCATAAAGCGCAGCGACCTGCTCGCCATAGCCATTAAAAGGCAGTGTGGGTATGCGGCTGAGTTCGCCGATGCGGCGCTCGGATGCCTGCGACCAGCGCGGATGATCCACATCGGGGTTTACGTTTGCATAAAAGCCATATTCGTTCGGGGCAATGTCATTCCACATCGTGGCGGGCTGCTCGGCAACCAGCTCGATCTTTATGATCGATTTGATGGATTTAAAACCATACTTCCACGGCACAACCAAACGGATCGGCGCGCCGTTTTGCGCCACGTTGGGTTCGCCGTATAATCCAGTGGCAAGAATTGTGAGGTCATTCATGGCTTCATCGAGGCGCAATCCTTCCTGATACGGCCAGGGATAGAGTGAGCTTTTTTGTCCGCGCATTTCTTCAGGACGATACACGGTTTCAAAGCGCACAAATTTTGCGTCCGAGGTTGGCTCGACCATATTGAGCAAACTCGCGAGTGTAAAACCAGTCCACGGAATGACCATGCTCCAGGCTTCCACACAACGCAAGCGATAGACGCGTTCCTCCTGCGGGAACAATTTCAACAGATCTTCGATGCCAAATGTTTTGGGTTGATTGACCAGCCCGCCCACTTCAACTGTCCACGGCGCTAGTGTGAAATCCTTTGCAAGCCTGGCCACGCCTTGTTTGTCAGTAGTGAATTCGTAGTAGTTGTTGTAATTGGTGATGTCTTCATAGCTGTTGACTGGATTTCCCAACTCATCGGTCGCGTTGGACGTTGGGGCTGGTGCGGCGTTCTGAGACTCTTCAGTCACTGACGGCGCGCAGGCGGCCAAAAGTGCCGCGCTGGCAGCAACCGTTGCGGCTTTCATAAAATCACGCCGCGAAAGATAAACCTGCTTCGGTGTGATCTCGGAAGAACGAACAGGGACAGATTTGTAAAAGTTGGTCATGTGAAACTCTCCTCGGAACCAAAAGAAATTTAATAAGATACTTGTAGGATGTTTTTATTCTAAAGAAACTTCCTTGTAGACAGATGATAGTTTGGTTAGAAAATGATCCTGAATTTTTCCCCGCAGAACCTTTTTATTGAAATGAGAATACCCCGCCCCGGCTGTGACTTTCAACCTGTGCACCACGATAAAGCGTGACCTCGCCCGCACCATGCACGCGCCACAAGCCATCCATATCATTGACCATGCCCGTGCCTTCATCAATGCCGATCAAAGTTACATTGGGCAATAATGGGATCAGTTGTTTCGCCCATGACTTTCCAAAATTATTGTGATGCGGCAATACGCACGCATTGGAAATCAAGTTAAGTCCGCGCAATAACTTCTTTTCGTAGGGATCGTAATAATGCTCACATAAAACCATTGCCCCCGCACTGCTTCCCGCAATGACCGCGCCTTCTTCGTAGGCATCCAACGCAGCGCGCCAGCAGGCACTGTTTTTAAAGTCTCTCCCAGATGACGTGGAAAGCCTCCAAGTAAATAGATCAGGCGCGAGGCGCGAATGGAAGCAGCAAGAGATGAGTCATTCGCACTGACAGAATTGATCACATCCACAGCGAAGACATTTTTTGCGCCCAAACTTTTAAACCAGCGGATGCCATTATTCCCAGCCCGTTTGTGATTGTTATCGGGCGCAGCAGCAGTGGGAATTATGCAAATGGGAGCATCAAATCCGCCTGCCAGTTCAATAGCACGCAGATCAGGCTCGGACATTCGTCCGCCAAATTCCGCGCCGCCTGCAAGGAGAAGATAGCCCATAAGTGATAATCAGGGAGTAGGCGTAACACTTTGCCCGCGCTCTGTTTCCACGCGCATTTTTTCGACCGTCGGTGATGATCGTGATCCAGCCGCTGCGGTCTGTCCGCAACAGGGAATAGCCGTCCAGAGAATCCAAAACTTCCTGCGAGGGCAAACCGTCGGGGTCGCCAGCGGCAACACTCAGCACCGTCAACTGCGGGTTTACGTTCCCGATCAGTTCGGGCGGATTTGAAGGCGCATAGCCCGAATCTGCCAGCAGCAGCGCGTCCACACTGCCGATCAGGTTGCCATATTCCAACTCTTCGAGTGTCCCTTCGCTGAGACCGATGGGAAGCAGGGTGCGGAAATTTTTATATTCGATGAGAAGCACGCTGCCTTTTGGACCGACAGACAGGACCTCGACCGATGCGCCGCCACCCAGCTCGAGCTTTTGTCCTACTTCCGCGCGGCTGACGGGGATCTCGTGTTCTGCGAAATATTTATCCAATTCCTGGGCAGGGTACGAGGCTTGCACATTTCCGCTCCACAAAACATTTTCAGGCGGATACCTTTCCACCACTCGCGGAAGCGCGGCCAGTTGTTCCTCCTGCGTGGATGCGACAATGAGCCAATCCAGTGTGCGCGAAAAAAACGGAAGCCGTCTGCCAAGCTCGTCAGAGAGTTCCGAGGTGCTTGGACCGCCATTGATCAGCACGTTCCTGCCTTCGGGCGTTTTGATGAGGACCGCATCGGCTGAACCGACATCGAGGAATGTGATGTGAAGTTGTCCGTCGCCAGTGACCGAAGCTGCGCGCCACATCAGCATTGCACAAGCGAACAGGAACATCAGCGTGGCTGCCAGTATGACGGGTCGAAGCGAATCTCCCAGGGCGTTGAACCAGTCTTTAATGCGCTGCCAGTTCAGGGTCACGGAAAAGAGCGCGATGTAAAATGCCAGCACCATCCAGATGGACGAGTTGCCAAGATAAATGGATGCATGAGGCACGCGGTTGAATAATTCCACCATGCCGATGGTGTAGGCGGCGAAAGGCCACGCAAACCACGCGATGAGTTGCCCGAGTGGAAAGATCATCAGGCTGGTGAAATCTGCCAGCCCGCCGGCGACCATCACTGCGGGTTGTACGGGCAGAATGAGCGGGTTGGCGACGAACGAAATAAGCGAGATGCGTTTGAAATAATAGGCCATGATCGGAATGGTTGTGAGTTGCGCGGCAAATGTCAGGATGACAAAGTCATTGATGATACGCGCAAAAGTGCTCGTATCATGTTTTGAAAATTTGGCAATAAGATTGCTGGTGTAGTTGGAGAAGGGCTCGGCATAAAGAATAAGTCCCAGGGTGGCGAGGAAGGAAAGCTGAAAACCAATGTCCCAGATCACAAGCGGGTTGATAAATGCCATTAAGAGCGCAACTGCTGCCAGCGCGTTCAGCCCGTCGTTGCGCCTGCCGAGTTGAAGCGCCAGTAATGCAATGCTTCCCATGAATGCGGCGCGCACGACTGCCGCATCTGCCCCAACAAGAAGAGTATAAAAGATGATGCCGAGAATCGCAAAGACTGCGCCAAGCCTTTGGCCAAAAATATTTTTGAAAACGAAAAAGAAGATCCCCGCGATGATGGCGATGTTAAAACCAGAGATGGCAATAATGTGCGCAGTGCCTGTGTTCTTGAATGCTTCCTGCAATTCAGATGTCATGCCGGTATCCACGCCGAGCAAAATACCCGCCAGCAGGGACGCTTCAGGGTCTTGAAATAAACGATAAATATTCTCAAGCAGCTTATCTTTTAGTTTGTAGATTCGCGCAAAGATGGGGTTGCCTTCATTGCCTGGCAGGACCGTCACATCGGCAATGGACATGTACGAGTGGATGTTTTGTCGCGCAAGATAATCACGATAGGAGAATTCTTCGTTTTCTGGCGGAGTCTTTAAGTCACCGCGCACACGCACACGCTGACCATATTCATAAGTTACAAGCGCGGGCACTCGCACAAGGAGCAGGCCTTCTGCGGGCATATCGCCGCTGCCTGAATCCACGGCTTCCACTTGGAGTTGGAGGTTTGTATATGTGTCGCGATAATCAGGCGGCTCTACGAGTGTGCCTGTGACCAGCATTTCATAATCGCGGTCATTGTAAAAAGCGACATGGAACGGATCAATATTCGGCTGGCGGAATTGATACCAGAACGCACCAAAGAAGAAGGAAATTACAAGGATGAAGGGTAAAGCATGAACGCTTTGCGTGAAGAATTTTGAAATTGAATTATCTGAGAATCGTGGAAGACGGAATAGAATAAAAATAAATAATACGGCAAGTCCAATACCGAGCCACAAATATGCAGACACGGAAAAGTAGCTGGCAAAGATAATTCCTGCAATAAAGGAAATGGAAATCCACACCAATGGCATGGCTGGGATTGTACATTAGATTTTAGGAAAAAACTTATAAATTCCTGATCGAATGAGGTTTTCCTAACTAACGCTTCAATGCCGCATCCACTTCATCAAGATGTTCGTTGCGATGCAAAGCGCGGATAACCCAGCGTTTGTTGTAGTTGTAGATTTCCTCAAGCAGCAGCGGAGGATAACCTTCCAACTGTTGATCGAGATACTCCGAGGTTTCAATCGCGATGCGCGCCGCCTCACGCGGAGGAATGGCCGCCCACAACGGCAGGGACAGGTCATTCACGAAGACGTCAATTTCAGGGATGAACAATTTTCCATCCTTCGCGGTCATATCCAGCACGTACATCACACGCCTGTCCCACCAGGCAAGGTGCGCCAGTGCAATGGACACGGTCCAATGCTTGCCGACGCGGGTTTGCATTTCTTCATCAGTCAGGCTGGCGGCTAAATTTTTGATGCGCTCCGTGGATGCGCGGTTGAGTTCTTTGTAAGAGGGGTCAAGGGGCATGGGATTCTCCTTTTTTATTTTGCAGGCAACATTTCGAGCATCTTCCTCGTTGCCTCGGCAACTTCATTGACCGCCTTTTGAAATGTTTCTTCGTTTGCTTTTGAAGGCTTTCGATACCCACTGACCTTCCTTACATATTGCAGCGCCGCTTCCTGAATTTCCTGCTCGGTGGCGGGACGGTCTGGCAGGCGCAAGGGTTTAATGCTTCGACACATAACGACCTCCTAAAATATTTCTAAATTTGTTTTCCTTGAAATTAATCTACATGGTTAATACTTTTATCTAAAACTCTGCCTGGCTTCGCCCTCTTTATAGGGACGCACCGCAAAAGCGGACCAGGTCTCATTAACCGAAACGAGGTTGATCCATTTCAATTCTGCGGCGACGATCACATCCCAGCCTTTGTCACGGGTCAGGTCGGTTTGGATCTTGGAAGCGCCTTTTGGAAATGAGATCCATAGGATGGAATTGGGTTTGAGCAGTTTTAGAACTTTTGGAAAGAGCTTATCCAACTCTGCTTTGCTTTTTACGAAGATCTGAATCCAATCGTACTTTCCGCTCAGGCTTTCCGAAATTTCCGAGTCATGTTTCAACTCGTTCAAATATTTATCCGGCGCATTGATCACCACGGCGCTGAGACCGGGTTTGAGTTTCATCTTTTTCGCAAGTGTAGATTCAGGCATTTGGTACTCCATTAAACTTTCGGCCAATCCAATAATAAGACTTCAGCCAATAAACGCGAGTTCACATTTTTATCCATCTTTTCCAGCGTAGATTCGAGGTCACTGACCACGCGGCGCGCGGTGGATAAGTCCAAACGGCCTGCGAGGAATTCAATTTCCATGTTGCGGTCAATGTTGATCAGCGGAGTCTCAGCTTGTGCCACGCGCAGCATCACATCGCGCCAGTAGGATAGCCAGATCAGGATGGTTTGGCGCATGACATCCTTGTCTTTGGAAAGTTTGTCGGCGTAGGAAAATTTTTCCACGCGCGGGGCGGGGAGCAGGGTTTGCAGATCGTTCAGACGTTCTTCGCGTTTTTCAAGCACGGTCGCATCGTCCACAAGTTTGCGTGCGTACCCGGGCCTGCCGCCGCTGATGTGCGCCAGCAGGCGGGCGCGTTCTTCATCCACGCCGCGTGCGAGCAGATCCGATTCAATGGCGCTGACAGGCAGTGCGCGTAGTCGCAATATTTCACAGCGCGAGACAATGGTCGGCAGGAGTTGTTCGGGGGTATCGGCAGTCAATAATAGGATGGCGTGCGCGGGAGCTTCTTCGAGAGTCTTCAACAAGGCGTTGGCGGCGTTGTCATTGGCTTCCTGAAAACGCAAGAACAAAGCCACGCGATATTTTGCCTGGTACGGTTTCAGTGACAATGCATGCTGCACTTCACGCACCTGATCCACTTTGAGCGTGCCGCCTTCCTTTGGCAGCCCGTCACCATCCAATGCCTGGATCACGTTCATGTCGGGGTGCTGCATGGCTTCGATCTGTTTGCAATCGCGGCATGTTCCGCACGGAATCCCTGCGGCGATGGGTCTTGTGCAGTTCAATGCCTGGGCGAGGCGCAATGCCAAAGTCCGCCGGCCCAGTCCGGGAGGTCCGCAGAAAAGATACGCGTGGCGTACATCCCCGCGTGCCGCGTGCTGATGGAGCATATCCACAGCCCATTCATGTCCGAGCATATTCCAGTTATCTGTCATTGGTTGAAGGTTACAAGTTGAAGGTTCAAGGTCTTAATCGTAAATCAAAAATCGCAAATCGTAAATTGTCTATTCTTGCCCTGCGCGCAATCCGCAAATATGAATCGTATCTTTCGGGATGAACTGTGCCCGCTTTCAGCGCCGCAAGCACAGCACAGCCGGGTTCATGTTTATGCGTGCAATCGCTGAACTGACAATTCGGCACGAGGTCGCGCAGTTCGGGGAAGTATGCATCGATCTCTTCGGCTTCGGTATCCCACAACGCAAGGCTTTTCCAGCCCGGTGTATCGGCCACATATCCGCCGCCATCCAGCGCGAACATTTGACGTGTGACCGTGGTGTGCCTGCCTTTATTCATGGCTATGCTGATCTCGTTCACTGCCAGTCCCAGCCCGTCTTGGATCTTATTCAACAAACTGGATTTTCCCACACCGCTGGGTCCCGCAAGCGCACTGACTTTCTTTTGCAATTGCGCTTTCAGTTCATCCAACCCCACGTGTGTTTTTGTGGATGTGTAAATTACGCGATAGCCGATCGATTCATAAATGCTAAAAAGTTCTTTTGGGTTTTCCACAAGATCGATTTTATTTGCGATGATCACCGCGGGGATCTTCTGCTTTTCAGTGATGACCAGGAAACGATCCAGCATTCTAAATTTTGGATTTGGATTCGCGCACGCGAAGACGAACACGGCTTGATCGGCATTTGCCAGCAAAACTTGCTGATATATCCCCTGCGGCCGCGGGTCCAACCTGACGATGGCCTGTTTGCGCTCTTCGACATTTTCGATCACCCCGGAACCATCATCCAAAAGCGTGACCTGCACATAATCGCCGAGTGCCGCAATATCACCCATGGCTCGTCCCTGTTTGAGCTTGCCCCGCAGCCGACAAATAACAAAGCCCTCACTGGTTTCCACTGTAAAGAAACCAGATTGGGCTTTGACGATCAGACCACGTTTTTGAATTTCGTTTGTCAAATGTTTACCTGTATTTGAAACCCTCTCCCTTTTGGAGAAGGTAGGGTGAGGAGAATCTACTGCGCAAAGGCAGGCGGAGTGGGTGTATAAGGAGGCTCACCGATGGGACCATACCATGGAACAAACTGGGGACTGCCATAATAATAGGTTTCGACCATTGCTTTGAAAATTGGCACAGCATACTCTGAACCTTCACCTTGGTTTTCAACGATCACCGCAATTGCAAGATCTGGTTTGTTCGTATTTGCTTTATTTTCGGTATAGCCGGCAAACCATGCGTGCGAATCACCATTGCCTGACTCGGCGGTGCCTGTTTTTCCAGATACGTTAAATTGCAATCCGCGCAGATTATAGTGCGCCGTGCCGCGCGGATTTTGCGTCACCATTTTCAAGGCTTCGCGCAGGATGTCGAGGTTCTCTTTGCGTAAGGGAAGCGTGCCATTGGCTTCCGGGCGGAAGACAAGTTTTGGGTCACCCTCAACCGGCTGGATCTTCTCGATGATCTGGGGCCTGTATAAGGTCCCGCCGTTTGCGATGGCAGCCATGAATCTCGCCACCTGTAGTGGGGTCACCTGCATATCACCTTGTCCAATAGCCTGGTTGACAGCATCTATATCTGTTGCCGGGTCATTGATCTGTCCACTGGCTTCTTCCACCTGGTCAATGCCGGTCTTGGAGCCAAGGCCGAAGGCGCGCGCCATATTGGCGATATCATTTTTACGGTCGTAGTTGAACAGGTCGAGTCCGATGTGCCAGAAATATGGATTGCAGGAACGCATCAAGCCTTCCTGTAAAGTCAACAAACCTGATGGCTTGGTGGATGAGGTGTCGCAAAAATCTCCAGCAGCGATGGCATCCTGACAATGGTCATAAGTCCAATCGTAGAGGGTGCGGTCAGGGAGTTCAGTAAATTCGTATTGACAGTCGTAGGGCGTATCTTTGAGGTAAAGTCCGCTCTCCAACGCTGCTGCCGTGGTGATGGTCTTGAACGCCGAGCCAAGCGGATATTGTCCCTGCGTGGCTCGGTTGAGGAGCGGTTGATTTGTGTTATTCATCAGGTTGGTCAGCCCGCTGTTGTTTGGGTTGTTTGGATCAAAAAGATTCGGGTCGAAATCCGGGCTGGATGCCATGGCGACAACCCGCCCTGTATCCACTTCCATAACGACGATGGCGCCGCGGAAAAACTCAAGGGCTTGCTGGGCGTAATATTGCATGTTCTCATCAATGGTCAGGTAGACTGAGTCTGCGGGTTGCGGGCTGGATTCTCCAAGGGTCGAGATGATCTGTCCATCGGGGCCGACCACCCGCAGGATGCCGCCATGTTGACCGGCGAGATAATCTTCCGCCCATTTTTCAATGCCGGCCTGCCCCACTTTTTCACTGCCGTTATAGCCAAGCCGTCGGTATTTGTCCAATTGTTCAGGTGAAATGAGTTGTGTATACCCCACCGCTTGCGGGGCGAGGCCAGTTTTAAAGTAGTAGCGCGAGTTGTATTCATCGGAGATGACCAATCCACCTGGGTTGATGGAAAGCAGGCGCTGGGCTTCTTCGCGCGTGCCTTCGCACATGGGCAGGTACCAGCCTGGGCCGGCGGCATCGATCTGGTCACGGATATATTCAGGGTCATATCCGCATAACTTTCCCAGGTCGGTGACGAGTGTGTTGATCATTTCGAGGTCGATCTGGTCAGTTTGAATACCAAAAGCGAAGGCGTCTGCCTGGGAGACAATCGGCAGGCCTTCGCGGTCATAAATATCGCCGCGCGCGGGAATGCTATATTCCATGGCGAGCTGATTTCCGCCGGCCAATTCAGGCAGGATCAGGCTATCATCCCACTGAACTTTCCAGGCACCATCCTCTTTGACAAGATGCGCAACGATATCGCGTTGAAGATCGCCGGCAAGCACGGTTTTATAGATAATGTTATAGGCTACTTCAGCCGCATCCGGGCTGAGCAGGGATGAGTTGATGGAATATTCAATATCGGCGGCGCTCATGGTGTTTAGCGCGTCGTTATATCGTTTGGAGAAATCCTCCAGTGTGATCGCATCGCGGCTGGACTGACTCAACATGTTGTACATGCTGGCATAGTCATCCTTTTGCAGAGCCTGCAAAAATGCTGTGACTGCTGCCTGGGCATCGGGCGCAGGGATGATCGTTACCTGGGCGGGGGCCAGAGTTTGGGTTGGAGGGGAAGTTGCAAAAATAGCTGGGAGCGGCCCGGCTCCATTAGAGCCGCATGCCGAAAGAAAAACCAGTATCAGAATATAATTTACCCAACGTAGTGCTTTCATTTGTTTCCTTTTCCATCGTTGCGAAGCAATCCCTTTCATAATGTGAGATTGCTTCGTCGGGAGAATGCCTTCCTCGCAACGACGGGTCGTTTTTATTCGCCGCGCAGGATCGCGCTCGAAACGGGACATTCATAATTCAGTAAATTTTGACAAGCCATTGGCACATCCGCTGTGCGCTCTGCGTGAACGTCAAATGAACGCAAGGCGCGCACCACATGGCACATGGGAAGTCCCATGACACTGGCGTAACATCCGCGCATGGATTCAACGGGTTGAAAATCGGGATGTTGAATGGCATAGGCGCCGGCCTTGTCCAGTGGGTCGCCTGTTTGGACATAAGCCGAGATTTCCTCGTCTGAATATGCGCGCATCGGCACATCGGTCACACAAAGCTCGGTCAGCATTTTTCCATCACTGACGCGGTAGAATGCCACTCCCGTATAGACTTGATGGGTATGTCCGCGCAATTGCTTTAACATTCTCGCGGCATCCTCCCCGTCTTTTGGTTTGCCAAGAATGGAATTCCCATCCACCACAGCAGTATCCGAACCGATAATAATGTTTTCGTGATGTGCTTTTTCAACCACAGCCAGCGCTTTGGCTTTGGCAAGTCGTAAAACATAATCCCTGGGTGTTTCGTTTTCTAGCTGAGTCTCATCCACATCTGAGACGGCGACGGTGAACTTCCAGTTCCCAAGCGCAAGTAATTGCCTGCGGCGCGGAGAATTGGAAGCCAGCAATATGATTGTTTTATCTGTCACGCAAAGAATTCTAACACAGTCTATTTTAACGACCTTAATCAGGAATGAGTAACAAAAACGGAAAATGAAAACTGATTGTCCTCTGGTGAATCCATATATCACGTTGTACAATCGCTGAAAATCTGTCTAGTCAATGTGGAGGCAAAATGAAACAACTGAAAGATCGAATCCTAAGCGATGGTCAAGTTCTGGGAAATGGAATTTTGAAAGTGGATAGTTTCATCAATCATCAAGTGGACCCGGCGTTGATGGATGCGTGCGGACGTGAATTTGCCAAACGATTTGCGGATGTCGGCGCGACAAAAATCCTCACTGCCGAAATCTCTGGCATTGCGCCTGCGCTGACCACGGCCTTTCACCTTGGGTTACCTGTAGTGTACGCACGCAAGACCAAGCCGATCACCATGCCCGACCAGGTCTATCTCACGCTCGCGCCTTCGCATACAAAGGGGCGCATGGTCGAGTTGATCATCTCGCCTGAGTATCTTGCCAACCACGAAAAAGTTTTGATCATTGATGACTTCCTTGCTTCGGGCGCAACCATCCTTGGTCTGGTGCGTTTGGCAGAAGCTGCAGGCTCCAAGGTTGTTGGCATCGGCGCACTGATCGAAAAGGATTTTGAAGGCGGTCGCGAAGCACTCAAGTCTTTGGGCGTACAGATCGAATCTCTGGCGTGCATCGCTTCATTGGATGATAATAAGATCACTTTCGTGGACTGACGTTATTCGCATTTTCATTTCATCTCAAATGTAGGGGCGGAGTCACTCCGCCCCTATGGGATTAATATATGACAGAATCCATTGCCATTCTCGATTTCGGTTCGCAGTACGCGCAGATCATCGCGCGGCGCGTGCGCGAAGTTAATGTTTATTGCGAATTATTCCCTTGGGATGCCCCGCGTGAGAAGATACTCTCGATCAATCCCAAAGGTTTTATCCTCTCCGGCGGACCAAAATCCGTTTATGAAGAAGGCGCGCCGTATATCCAAAAATTCATCCTGGAATCAGGCTTGCCCATTCTTGGAATCTGCTACGGTATGCAAGCATTGACTCATGCCCTCGGTGGCGAAGTAAGCCCGTCGGCAGAACGCGAATATGGTCCTGCGATCCTTGAACCATTAATGCCTTCCATTTTGTCCGTGCTCTCGCAGGTCTGGATGTCACATGGCGACAAGATCACGCGTATGCCTGATGGATTCGTTGCGCTGGCCAAAAGTGGAAATAGTCCCTTCGCGGCGATGGGTGATATGCAGAGAAAATATTTCGGCGTGCAGTTCCATCCCGAGGTGCATCACACGCCCAACGGGACTGAACTGCTCAAACATTTTGCAATTGACATTTGCGGTGTCACACCTGATTGGACTCCGTCATCCATTATCGAAGCAAGCGTCAAACGGATTCAAGAGCAGGTTGGCAAGGAGCGCGTGCTGGCGGCGGTCAGCGGCGGTGTGGATTCAACGGTCGCGGCAGCGTTGGTTTATAAAGCCATCGGCGACCAACTCATTACCGTTTTTGTGGATACGGGTTTGTTGCGCCATAAAGAAGGCGAGCAAGTCGCATCTGCCCTGCGCGGCGGATTGGGCGTGGAGTTAATTACGGTTGAAGCAAGCGATGATTTTCTTGGCGCGCTGAAAGGCATCACAGACCCGGAGCAAAAGCGTAAGATCGTCGGCGAAAAATTTATCCGCATTTTTGAGCGGGAAGCAAAGAATGTAGGCAAGCCAAAATTCCTGGTGCAGGGAACGATCTATCCTGACGTGGTCGAATCCTCCGGGCCAGATCGAAGCAAGGCAGAGAAGATCAAATCTCATCACAACGTGGGCGGACTTCCCGAAGATATGGAGTTTGAGTTGGTTGAACCATTGCGGTATTTGTTCAAGGATGAAGTTCGGCTGGTGGGCGAAGCGCTCGGGCTGAGTCAAAGCCTTGTTTGGAGGCAGCCATTCCCAGGTCCAGGCCTCACCGTGCGCTGCCTCGGGGAGTGTACGCCGGAGCGTGTATCCCGTCTGCGGGCGGCGGATTTTATCCTGCAGGAGGAATTATCCAAAGCAGGGATTTTTGGGGAAGGGTGGCACGGCTTCGCAGGCGTTCGTGGTTTTGCTCCCCGTAAAATCGGTGGGTGTGATGGGCGATCAGCGCACTTATCAGGAAGCCGCCGCGATCCGCGTGGTGACCACCGAGGATTTTATGACAGCCGATTGGGCGCGCCTGCCGCATGAATTATTGGCAAGAGTTGCCAACCGCATCGTAAATGAGGTGGAAGGCATCAATCGGGTTGTGTATGATATTACGAGCAAACCACCAGCGACAATTGAATGGGAGTGACGATTTTCGATTTTGGATTTATGATTGTGGTTGAGCAAACTCGATGACATTGATACTGACATTTCTTTCAATTAAAGATTAGAATATATTTATGTCTTCAGAATTTTCCCCAAGCAGCACAGGGGTGCATTTTGGCTCACATTTAAACAGCCTGCCTCAGGATTTTTCGCTATTCCTGGGCCGTGAAGTTGAAATCATCAAAATAAAGCGGCTCCTGGATGAGAAACACCTTGTTGTGCTATTTGGAACAGGCGGAGTGGGAAAAACGCGCCTGGCATTGCAGGTTGCTGATGAGATCCGCGGACAATTTGAGGATGGCGTTTTCTTTGTTCCGCTTGACTCCATTGTTCCCCCTGAATCGATTGCCGATGCCATTGCCAAGAAGCTGGGCATCAAGATCAAGCCACAGTTCGAGCCCCTCGAACAATTTCTTGCAAAGCTTTCATCAAAAAGCATATTGCTGGTATTGGATGGTCTGGAAGACGGCTTGGAGCCGCCCCACTTTTTATCACAATTAATTGACCGCATACCTTCCTTACGGATCATCATCACATCACGCAAAGCCTTGCATCTTGAGAAAGCCGTTGTGGAAATACATGGACTTGCCCTGCCCGACCGGGATTCACCGGATGCAGGATCATATCCCTCGGTCCAGCTTTTTCTGCAAAATGCCCGCATCTTCCCCGACTTTGAACCTGATCTTGTTGCGATAGGCCATATCTGCCGTTTGGTGGATGGAATGCCACTCGCCATTGAACTCGCTTCAGCATGGGCTTCTACACTATCGTGTGAGCAGATCGCCCATCACATTGAATACAGCCTGTCTCTTTCCCAGGAGGACGAAGTATCCGGGGAATATGAAAGCATGATCGCGATCTTTGATTCAGTATGGAACTTTTTTTCTGAAACCGAGAGAAGAACTCTGCTTGGACTGAGTGTGTTTAAAGGCGGTTTTTCCCAGCTGGCGGCTTCAAAAATTACAGGCGCCTCATCCTTTTTTCTTGATTCGCTGCTGAACAAAAAACTCATACAACGTCAAAAGCCGCAACGGTACGTTTTGCACTTGTCGCTTTTGCAGTATCTTCAAGATAAATTATATGCAAATCCTGTCCTTGCCACAGATGTTGAAATACGCCATGGTTCCTATTATCTTGGCCTTCTTCGAGATTCTGAAATTGCCCTGGGACAGCCAGAATTCATTGTCTCTGTTGGAAGATATCCTTTCTGACGCTGATAATATTCACTATGCATGGAAACTCACCGTTGCGGTGGGGAACTTAAAATTGGTTCAATCTGCCATCCCCGCGTGGATGAGCATCATGTGGTATCACGGCTGGTTCAAGGATGCCATAGACGCCCTGGAATTATTAACCATAAGGCTTTCTGAATTACCCCGTAATGACCCGGAAGTGGTGTTGAGCTATGTGCAAACCAAAAAATCTTTGGGAGAATTTTATTACCTGATCGGAGATCCGCAATCGGGGTTGCGTGAAATACAAAATGGTCTTCAGAGAATAAATGAAAGCGACCTTCCCAAAGAGAGGTCCGAAACATACCGCTTGCTGGGTGGTCCCCACAGTACCAGCGGGTATAGTCAAGATTCCAAGGAGATATATCAGCTTGGATTGGTACTTGCAGAAAAAGTAGGGGATACTGCCCTTGTTTATAAATTTATCAACAGGCTGGCGGCGGTAGCTTATATGGAGGCCGATTACAAGGGGGCAATACCTATTGCCGAACACGCCCTTGAGATCGCCAGACAGCTTGAGGATAAAGACAAAATTGTCCAGTCTTTGAACGATCTGGGAAATTTATATTATGCCAATCAGGAATATCCGCGCGCAAAGGAATTGCTGGTCGAAACCCTTACCTACCTGCCCGATATTAATAGTCAGACGTTGGAACGCATTATTTTTAATACACTGGGCAGGGTTTTGACCGCCAATGAAGAATATTATTATGCTTCACAGATATTTTTCCAGGAACTTGACCTGATCAAAGATATTCATGCCGATCCATCGACTGTCGAAATACTGGTGAGCGTCTCGGAATTATTGAATAGCATGGGAGAGAAATCCACCGCGCTCGCGCTTGTTAGTCTGCTTGTGGATTACCCCTTGATTTCTGCAGAGGTCAACTTCAGAGCTGGCCGTTTGCTTGATGACTTGACTGTCGAAAAAGTAGAGCCTGAAAACCGCGACTGGAGTTTGGATGAAACAAATCGTATCGTGGAGGATTTGAAACTCATCCTTGATCAAAAGATCAAATCTCAATAGACGCTGTGGGGAATGTTTATTAAGACGTCTAGGTTTTTGACAGCGTTTTTTTCTTTTTCGCCTTTGCTTCTGCGTTTCCCAAATTTTCCTTTACCCTAAACTTCACAATTTTACTGATCAAGTCATATGGGATTGGCTTATCCAAAGGAAATTGGACCGAGCCTTTTGCCCCCTCATAAACAGATAATTCCTTTTTGAATTTTTCAATTCCTGTTGGCGTTGGATAAAACCCAATATGATTTTTAAAAGCGGCAAAATGCACCAAATTACCTTTCAGAGTGAAAGTGGGCATTTGATAACTAATTTTTTCCTCCGCGTCAGGAGCAGCGGCTTTTATAGTTGCCCGTATTTTCTTCAGTATTTTTTGTGTTGCTTCAGGGAAGGTTGCAATGTATTCATCAATTGAAACAAAACCAACTTTTTTGTTTTCCATGAGTTTTCCTCTTTCTGATGTTTATTTAACTTTTTGGCATTGACTACAGCAGCGTTACGAATAACAGCTCCGATTTTAACTCAAAGTATCCAAGCTCTTCAAGAACTCGGATACTTTTGGGGTACTGACCACTAATCAGCTGATCACTATCACTGTTGCGGCTTCTTCGATTTGCGTGTGAAGAATTTCCATAAACCCCAGATAATCAGCACAGGCGGGGCAAAGATGGGGACAAGCACAACAAAGACCCAGATCAGGAAATCTATAATGCCTTGATATGCGTAGGTGACAGCTTTTTTGGCATTCTCAAATGTTTCGCCGGGCTTCCACACATTGGGTGTCGGTGTGGGTGTGGGAGTTGCGATCAGTTCGGGCAGAACAGGTTCAAGGTTGACTGTGATCGTGGAATAGGCAGAACGGTCTTCCAGGTAGTTCATCTGCCCTTTGATCTGTTCGATCTGGGCTTCCACGTTGGTGAGTTCCGCATTGATACGCAGCGCCTCGTCCGTGGTTTGGGCTTCATCGAGGAATGATTTGATTCGGTCACGGGTGGCTTCGAGATTGGTAACCTGTGATTGCAGGTCAACGAATTGATTGGTCACATCTTCGCCCGAAGCGGTTTCATCGAGGACTTTTACAGCCAACCCGCGCAGGCGGCTGAGAGTGCGCTCAAATTGGTCAACGGGTACACCGATGGTGATGGTGGCGTATTTGTAATTTTCGCCGTCATAATGTGGTTGATACCACACACGCGAGCTGATGATATATCCGCCCATGTCTCCGATGACTTGTGTGGCACGATCAATGGCAATATCGGTATCTTCAACGAGTAGTTTAACATCCCCGTTTTTTATGATCATGTGTGAGGCGGCGTAGGCTGCGCGCTGCGCATCTCCGTCTGCGTTTACATCGGGCGCAGTACCCGTGTCATAAACTGGAGCGGATGAAAGGTCCTCTGGCGGAGCAGATTCTACTTTTGCGGCATCTGCCTGCCCAAACCCTTCCACAGAAGCAGGTTGCTCAACTCCCTGAATGGGTGCTCCCATGGCAGGGGCTTCTGTAGCTGCAGGTGCAGAAGCTCCACAGGCACTAAGAACCATCACCCCCAACAACAAAAATAAGGCAAGTATCTTGAAGCGTGTTTTCATCTTCTTCTCCTATTGAAAATTATTCGGCGTTGTAGAGTAGACGAAGAGAAAAATGAAATGTTCCCCAAAGATCGAACTTGCCGGTATTAATGACTTGAAACCAACTCCTCCAATAAATCAACCAATTTATTTCCGATCACAGCGCGGCTGAAATTCTCTTCCAGATATCTTCTTCCCTTTAAACCCATCGCACGGCTTTGTTCAGCGTTTGCGGCGAGTTTACGAATCGCTTCGGCTATTTCTTTTGCATTGCCGGGCGTTGCGAAAATTCCACAATCAGCGGCCTCGACCACATCACGAATCACGCCGTCAATTGCAAGCACCACAGGTCTGCCCGCCGCCATATAATCAAAAACTTTGTTCGGATAGGTCGTTTTATATTCTTCCAACGGCTTGAGGATCGCAATGCACGCATCCGCGCCGGCCAGCGCAGATGCCATCTCTGTTTTTGGCACGGACGGCAAAAAGGTCACATTCGATAAATTCATTCCTTTTGCCTGCGCCATCAACGCAGGTTTTTCCTTGCCATCGCCAAGAAAAACGATGTGGATGTTTTTTTCATCAGCCAGCAAACTGGCTGACTCCAGAATAATTTGAAGATCATTTGACATGCCGTGTGCGCCCGCGTACAACGCAACAAATTTATTTTCCAATTGATTGGATCGGCGGAAGTCTGCGCCATTGTCATTTGGATCGAACATGGACGGATCTGCGCCGTTGGGAATTAATTCCACGCGCTTCGCCCCTCGACTGGTAACTGGTCCCAAAAATCCCGGGCTGTTGACCATCACCCGGTCAGCGCGGCGATAGAGGAATCGCTCCAGCCACTCAGAGAGGAAAATCAAAATCGGGTTGGTCAGTACACCGACGGCAATCGCAAATTGCGGCCACAGGTCGCGCACCTCGAACAAAAACTTTGCACCCTTGATTCGTGCCAGCGCCCAGGCTGTTACTCCCTGAAAAATGGGCGGCGATGTGCCCCAAACGAGGTCAACATTTTTTACGCCAAGCCCGATCCAAAAAGAAGAGAACATGAATGAAAAGAAAGCCAGAACGCGATGAATAAAGGATTTGTGATGCGCGTCATACACGGCCGCGCGCAAGATCGTTACCCCTCCCATTTCTGAATTTGCCTGATAGGTATGTCCTCCCGTAATATAGCTGACGGGAGAAGCGATCACCGTTACCTTATGTCCACGTGCAGTAAGCAGGCGCGCAAATTCATGGTGACGTGTGCCACCGGGCTCGATTAATGGATGCGAATGCCTGGTGAATGATGAGGATATGCATGGGAAGGGCAAGGATGAAGGATGAATAAGAAAGGATGAAGAAACAAAAGATTCATGTCGTTGCGAGGAGGGCGCTTGCTCTTTCCGACGAAGCAACCTCCTTGCAATCTATTTTCTACAATTCATCTCTTTTCATCAATGATTATAACTGGCTCTGCAGGCCAGCCTTCTTTTGCAAAGCGAACAACCAAATCTGCCAATTCACGGGGAAGGACATTATGAGTCAAGACATCCGCTAAAGGCATCCAGAGCGGGTGATATGTGCCATGCGCTAGAATTATATTCCCCAAATTCCTCGCCTGTGCCAGTACCGAATTCGCCGCTGATTTTTTCGGCTAAAAAATAATGCTGCGTCTTTTCCCAAAGAACCACCACAGCCACTTTTTGCTTGATCTCAACAAGGATCCCCAATTCTTCTTCCGCTTCCCGGATTGCCGCTTCCTGCGGACTTTCCCCTTTGTCTATGCCGCCGCCAGGAAAAGAAAAATAATGCCTGTCCGATCGACGTCGTTCGATAAGCGCGAGTTTGTTATCTTCGATCAGGATGATACCGGAACGTTTTCTCATAAAATTTATTTCCCTGTGAGCAGTTCACGTGTTTTTTCCACATCTGCCTGAATTTTCCAGATCAACGCCTCAACCGAATTGAATTTCAATTCGTCGCGGATGCGAGACACGAATTCCAGTTTTACCTGTTGCCCGTAAATATCACGGTCAAAATCCAGCAGGTAGGCTTCAAGGCTGGGGGTCCGTCTCTCCGGGGTGAAGGTGGGATTAAAGCCAATGTTCGTTGCAGCCATAAATTTTTCATCCCCCAGATGAGCCCAACAGGCATAGATACCGTTGGGTGGGGTGGCTTTTTGTTTTGGATAATCAATGTTTGCCGTGGGATAGTTGATGGTTTTTCCACGCCCTGCGCCGCGGATGACTTCTCCGCTTAGGGGATAGTTGTAGCCAAGCAGTTTTGCGGCTTCGCTTACATTGCCCGTAGCGACAAGTTTACGAATTTCTGTTGAGGAGATCACACCGCTTTCATCACTCAGCGCATGGATGACTTCGACACTGTAATCCAATTCCCTGCCAATTTCGGTGAGACGATTTGCATTGCCTTCGCGCCCTTTGCCGAGGGCAAAATCATACCCGATCAGCAGGTGCTTGAGGTCAAGAGTCTGCTTGAGCTGGGACATGTATTCGAAAGCAGTAGCAGCTGACAGGTCACGGGTGAAGCGCTGGGTGATGACGATATCCACGCCGAGGCTGCCCAATAAATCCGCTCGTTCCTCCGGCGTGGTCAGGCATTTAATTTCCTGCCCTGTTAAAACGCTGGCGGGGTGGGGGTCAAATGTTAATAGAACAGCAGGCGCATGGTCTGCATGCGCTTCTGTGGTCAGCTTGCGGATGATCTTGCGATGCCCACGATGGACGCCATCAAATACGCCAATGGTAAGCCATGCGTTTTTCGCAGGAACTTCTTCGAGGGAATGATAATGTCGCATATTATAAAAAAGCCGCCAGGCGGCGGCTTCATGTCATTGCGAGGAGGTGCCATCATCCCCCTGAAGCAATCTCCAACGTGGTGAGGAAGTTGCTTCAACGGGGGAACACGCTCCTCGCAATGACGAAATATTTAATCCGAAGTGAAAAATACTTTCTTGGGCTGCCACTCGCGCGAGCCGTCTTCATTTATGATCAATTCCATCAAAGCAACCAGTTCGCCCTGTGTACTAACGCCGCGGACTTTTGTCTCGGTGGGTTCGCCAACAACCTTGACACGATGACCGTGACGCACGCCTTCAACTTCATCGGGGTTGAGTTCCACGGCGGGCCAATCGCCAAGCGCTTCTGCGGCAGGGATCAGGTATTGATACCAGTTGCCTGCGGTGAAGGCTTCCTGCAATTTTCGCAGCGGCACTGAATCGCGCAATGAGAATCTTCCGCTCTTGGTGCGGCGCAAGCCGACAAGATATGCGCCACAGCCGAGCATCACGCCGAGATCATTTGCCAGCGAGCGGACGTATGTGCCGGACGAACAATGCACATCGATCACTACTTCAGGCGGCGCCCATTCAAGCACTTCAAGGTGATGCACGGTGATCTTACGCGGAGCAAGTTCCACTTCCTCACCTTCGCGCGCCATTTCGTAGGCTTTGCGTCCCTGCACTTTTACGGCAGAGTAAGGCGGGGGAGTTTGTTCGATCTCGCCAACAAATGTTTGCAGCGCTTCTTCGAACTGTGCTTCGGTTACATTTACGGGGTCTTTCGTTGGCGTTACCAAGCCTTCCGCGTCAAACGTATCGGTGGAGCCGCCCAGACGGATGATGGCTTGATAACGTTTATCAGAGGCAGAGACGTATTCGCTTAAACGGACAGCGGGGCCAACCAGAATGACCAATACGCCAGAGGCGCGGGGATCGAGTGTTCCTGTATGACCTGCGCGGCGCAGACCTGTTCCATTTCGGATTGCCTGCACCACATCATGTGATGTCATACCTACGGGCTTATCTACAACGAGAGCACCGGAGATGGCGTTCTTTATATCCTGACTGTTCATACTATATTCCTCCTTGATTGATTTTCAATTTGATTATGACACTTTTTGTCTGATTTTGCAACGGTACAAAAGGCTATTAATTCAACTATTTTCCTTACAGATTTAACATTTCGCGTGTTTTTTTGAGGACTTCCTTTTGGACTTCGCTCAAACTTCCCTGGATGTCTGCTCCTGCGGCTGCGGCATGACCTCCGCCTTTAAAGTGTTTTGCAACTTGTGACACATCAACGCCTGATTCCAAAGCGCGCCATGAAATTTTGACATGATTATTATTTTGTTCAACAAAGACCATGCCGACCTTATTCCCGTCGATTGCGGAGATCATGTTGATCAGGTCTGCATCATCGTTGCCGCCGTAGCCCGCCAGTTTGCGGTCTGCAACGGTGAGTGTGCCCCA
The DNA here is from genome assembly GCA_963833175.1 of uncultured Chloroflexia bacterium. Classification (GTDB taxonomy): domain Bacteria; phylum Chloroflexota; class Anaerolineae; order Anaerolineales; family Villigracilaceae; genus Villigracilis. Next base: position 13,929 of record CAWHXC010000003.1, on the reverse strand, counting down.
CACAATGCCGTTCTTGCTCTGCAGGGTGGATAACCCTGCGCCCCAATAGCGTGCGGCAGGGAATGATTTTCTCACCAATGAGTGCATGTAAATCTCAGGCATATCCACGCCTGTTTCCATAAGCGTCGCAGCCTGGCGAAGCGCTTCCGGCGTTATGTTGGATGTGCGGAAACCAAGTGTGTCGGTGATGATGCCGGTTAACAATGCGGCGGCAATCGGTTTGGTGATCGTCAAACCCCAGACGGGCAGGTAATTCGTGAGGATCGCAGATGTGGCGACTTCCTCTGCTTCGATGAGGTTCAGTTTTCCAAATTTTTCGTTTGTCTTGTGATGATCAATATTGATATCGGGCTGGCCGAAATTTGCGAAGACGCTCCCCGTACGTTTGAAATCCGCGCAATCCACTGTGATAAAAGTATCGTGATTGCCCTTTGGTTCCTTTTCGATGAACTTGCTTCCTTCAAGATATTTGAATGAAGAAGGCACGCCATCTGCCAGGACCATTTGCACCGATTTGCCCGCATCGTGCAAGGCCAGGCCAAGCCCAAGCAATGAGCCGATTGCATCCCCATCTGGTCGAACATGCGAAGCGATGACTATCTTTTTTGCCACGCCTAATCTATCTTTTATTTCCCCTATGAGTTGACTGTCCACTTATGATTATCCTCCAAAATTTTTAAAAAATAGGGAGTGCGTTTCACACGCACCCCCTAAAGTTATTTCTTTTCTTTTGCCCTTAACTCAGCCAGAACCTTTTCGATATGATCTGCATTCTCTGGTGTGGGATCCCAATGAAACCGCAATCTTGGGAAGGCGCGCAGCTCTACTTTGGCGGCGAGAATCCGCCTGAAGTAACCGGAAGCAGATTCAAGCCCGGCAAGGATCTCGGCGGAGCGCTCAGAGCCTTCGATCGCCGAGACATAGATATCGGCAAAAGCCAGTTCCTTATCGATCTTCACATCCGTGATGAAGATGTTTTTCAAGCGCGGGTCATTGACGTCATGGATAAGCAACTCCGAGAGTTCCTGACGGACACGGTCTGCAATGCGTTGTAAGCGAATTCCTGATGGCATAATTAATTTACAATTTTTGATTTACGATTTTCGATTGGTGGTTGAGTAGTCCGAATGATTTTAGAGGACGTACCGAAACCACCAATTTACATTATTCAACAATATAACAGACCAACTGGTCGCCGGGTTGAATATCGTTGAAGCTTTTGAAACCGACACCACATTCATAACCCTGGCGGATCTCTTTTACATCTTCCTTCTCATGGCGCAGGGAGGAGAGATCACCTTCGTAGATCATATCCGCTCCACGGAAGAGACGCACGCGCGCGCCGCGTCTTAATTCGCCTTCGGTGCATTTGCATCCTGCAACCTTGCCAAATTTGGAGGCAGCGAACACATCCAACACTTGTGCGCGGCCAATGACCTTTTCCACGAGTTTGGGCTCAAGCATACCTTTAAGAGCCTTCTCAATGTCTTCGGTCATGCGGTAGATGATCTCGTACAGGCGAATATCCACGCCTTCTTTTTCTGCGAGACGGCGTCCGTCCACATCCGCCTGGACATTGAAGCCAATGATAATGGCTTTCGATGCGGCGGCAAGCATCACGTCATTATTTCCAATATTACCAGTTTCTGCATGAAGGATGTGCAAGCCGATCTCGCCTTCGCCGAGTTTGTTCAATTCATTGACGATCGGGTCAAGTGAACCCTGTACGTCGGCTTTGATGATAAGGTTGAGTCCCTTCGCTTCGCCTGCCTGTACATTGGCGAACAGATCTTCGAGTGAAACCTTTTTCTTGGTTTGAGATAAAGTCTTGGCGGCTTCAGAACGTTCTGCAACAATATTGCGCGCTTCTTTTTCAGATTTCACGACCTGGAAAATATCTCCAGCGGAGGGCATGCCGCTTAAACCCATCACAGCTACCGGCGTGGATGGACCCGCCTTCTTGATCAGTTTGCCTTTGTAATCTGTAATCGCACGCAGTTTGCCGTATGCAGTTCCTGCGACAACGATATCGCCTGCTTCGAGTGTTCCATTTTGGACGAGCAGGGTTGCCATCACACCTTTGGCTTTATCCAACTCGGCTTCGATGACCGTGCCGATCACTTTTCCACCTGGGTTGGCTTTGATCTCGTTGCTGTCGGCGACGAGCAAAATGCCTTCCAGCAGATCATCAATTCCCTTATTTTGTTTTGCCGAGACAGGCACCACCATGGTCGTGCCGCCCCAATCGTCTGGGACGAGTTCAAGTTCAGCCAGTTGTTGTTTTACACGATCAGGATTGGCATTTGCCTTATCCACTTTATTTAATGCTACCAGCATGGGCACGCGTGCGGCTTTTGCATGTGCAATGGCTTCGCGGGTTTGCGGCATCACGCCATCGTCAGCGGCGACAACCAGCACAACGATGTCTGCGCCTTGTGCGCCGCGCGCGCGCATTTGAGTGAACGCGGCATGACCGGGGGTATCCAGGAACGTGATGAGGCGTCCCTTCTTTTCAACTTGATATGCGCCGATATGCTGCGTAATTCCGCCTGCTTCCCCTGCGGCAACTTCTGTTTGACGAATGGCATCCAAAAGGCTGGTCTTGCCGTGATCCACGTGACCCAGAATGGTGACCACGGGCGGGCGCGGTTTCAACAACGCGCCATTTTCCCCAGCGATCATCTGACGCCACTGGGGCACTTCCCCTGTTTCTTCTTTTCCTGTTTCTTCCACAGCTTCGAGAACAGCCTCAAAGCCATATTCCCCAACCACGATCGCGGCTGTGTCAAAATCCACGGTCTGATTAATGGTTGCCATGACACCATTCGACATTAATTTTTTGATCAGGTCAATGGGGCTTTTTCCGATCTTCAACGCCAGGTCACGAATCACAATGTTGGCGGGTAATTCAATCTTATTTCCGTTACTGCTCATAGGCCACCTCCTTCTAGTTTGCGAATCCAAATATCAAGATTCTGCATATTCCTTAATTCCCCAACGAGATGTCTGTAAGCGAGTGGCTAATCGTTCACATGGTTTTACCCGTTGGTCCCTGCCTCATCATCATGATGGGACGGCAGAGTATTCATAAATTCTTCCAATCGAGCGCGATCTTCTGCGGTCAATTCAGCTTTGAGCGCATGCGCCAAAGCTCCCCTCATTCCACGCACCCAGCAGTCACGCTTGTCGTGCAAATAAGCGCCCCTTCCCGCCAATTTACCGCTCGGATCCACCTGTACCCCATCAGCCGCGCGAACGATACGCACCATTTGTCTTTTGGGCAGAACTTCGCGGCAACCCACGCAAGTTCGCTGGGGCACATGTTTTACACGTTGGACAGGTTTCTTGGTCACCTTCAATTTACCCGAAGGTCCCTCCCTTTAAAAAGGGGAGGGATAATTTATTCCCAATCATTGTCAGGAGTGGTATCGCCGCGCTTGTGGATCTTGCGACCTACAACTGCGCCGAGTCCTTCGTCGAACTCTAATTCAACGGCTTTCTTCTTGCCTTTCTTGCCTTTCTTCTTATCGCCGCTGGATTCCTCTTCCACAGGTCCTGCATTTTGGAAGATTTCAGGTTTCATCTTGAAAAGTTCGTCCAATGCGACGCCGTCCTTGGCGAGTTCTTCCTCTTCTTCTTCGACGACTTTCTTCGCTTCTTTCTTCCCTTCAGCCTGTTTCTTCTCAACAGGTATTTCCTCAGCCTGGACAGGTTCCGCCACAATCTCGGCAGCCACAGGTTCCTCGATCTTCACCGCCTCGGGTTCTGGGAAGGTAATAGCGGCAAGCGATTCTTCAATATTTTGCATGGCTTTTGAGCCAATGCCCGGCAGCCCAAGCACTTTATCGGCATCTGTCTTGATCGCAAACATCAAACTGCCGACAGTCTCAAAACCAGCCTCGGTCAGGATGTTGAAAATATGCTCTTTCATGCCAGCCTGCTCAAGCGGCATGGTGAATGCCGCCTCAGGAATATCTGCGCGTGCCGCAGTAGTGCGGGCTTCTTCCACGCGGGCGGCTTCTTCCTTGATCTGGATCGTGCGGCGTTCCACGCGGTCTACAAATTGACCAAGCGCAGTATATTCTTCCGGTGTGAGCGGACGATTCTCTGCCTTCTTCGCGAGAATTTCCTGTATTTGTGGAATTGACTCCACGGCGGCAGGCACCTGCGCGGCGAGTTCGGCATTGTTCAGCAATTTCTTAAGCGAGTCGCTTGCTGCCTCGCTTAATGACTTGATGTCAATGCGCCAACCGGTCAGCTTCGCGGCCAAACGCGCATTCTGTCCATCGCGGCCAATGGCGAGACTCAGTTGATCTTCACCCACCACAACTGTCGCGGTGCGTGCACCTTCACTATCAGCAAGATAAACGCCGTTTACGCGCGCAGGGCTGATGGCTTTGGAAATATAAACGATGGGGTCTTGATCCCATTGGATAATATCAATTTTCTCATCGTGCAATTCTTTCACGATGGCTTGAATACGCACGCCCTTGATCCCAACGCACGCGCCCACCGGGTCAATGCCGGCTTGTGTGGCTGAGACAGCCACCTTTGCGCGCGCGCCTGGCTCACGCGCAATCGCGCGGATCTCAACGATGCCATGATAAATTTCAGGCACTTCATTTTCAAGCAGGCGGCGCAGGAAATTGCGATGCGCGCGCGAAAGGACGATCTGCGGTCCACGCGTGCCGTCTTTTACTTCCATGACAACCGCACGAATGCGGTCATGTAACTTAAGTCTTTCGCCGGGGATCTTTTGATTATTGGGCATTACGCCTTCAGCCTTCATATCAAGGCCGACGGTTGTGCTTTGGGCGTTGCTGGTCTGTACCAGGCCTGAAACGATCTCACCAACCTGACGCTCAAAATACGCCATTTGATTTGAACGCTCAGCCTCGCGGATGCGTTGTTGGATCACCTGACGCGCGGTCTGTGCGGCTACGCGGCCAAAGTCGGCGGGCGTGGTTTCAACCACTACCATATCGCCAAGTTGAGCTTCGGGGTTGACCTTGCGAGCCTCTTCCAAAAGCACTTCAGTGCGATCATCAACAATGTTATCTTCGACCACTTCCTTCTCGGCGTAGACGGTGACGATTCCTGTTTCAGGGTCAAGTTTAGCTTCCACATGTTGAGCTGTGGACGCGCTGACAGCCCGCCGATATGCAGATACCATCGCCGACTCAATTGCGGCAATAACCACATCTTTGGCGAGTTGTTTTTCTTCAAGCACTTCATTGAAAGCTAATGCAAATTCATTTTTAGCCATGTTCCCTGCTCCATTGCTCCTGTTCCTATTACTACAAGCAGAAAAGTGGGGGTTACCCACTTTTCGATGTCGTCTCTATTGGGTTTTCCGTTCGTTTGAGATTTTAGCATAGACATAAGGAAGGCGCAAGGTACTCACAAATTCATTGGAAATGCGGCACTTGTATTTTAGTTCATTTACGGCTAAAATTTTGCACAAATGTTCTAATTGAGAAACCATGCCAATCGACTATCAACAAATCTTCGCTCGAATTAAAGAGATCGGCGCAGGCGCACGCGAGCGTCGTAAAACTTTGGATGAACGACGAACCAAAGCACGGGATTTACTCGCAGCCTATTCGTCTGAATTGGATGTGTTGCGCTCCAAAGTGGACTTAGCCAAACTAACAGATCCCAACACCCGCTGCGCTTATCCGCTGAACGAGTCACTCGCTTCGCACTACCCGCCGCCTGAATTCTGTAATTCAAGCCACTTTAATCGCCGCTGACGGTTCGCAGATCAACCCAGACCGTCACGCCGCGATCCAGTTTTGCGTGGTCAATGTGGGCGCGATCCAGATGAAACTTAACTCAGGTGAAACGCCTGAAATATTTACCGATACCGAATTACTTTACGGTGATGACCTTTTGCCAAACGGCTATCCCATGTCTGACGGGTTGGTCGCATTAAAACGTGACCTTGCCGAACGGACAAAACTGGATGAATTATCCAAAGGCTTGCAAGGCTCAGTCGTCACATTTACCGATGGACCGATTGAATTATGGGGCGCAAAAGGCGAAGACGCAAGTTCCTACGAAGCCATTGTTCAAAAATATCTCGGCGTGCTTTCCCGTCTGCAAGGGCGCGGAGTCATCACCGCAGGCTATGTGGATAAACCATCCGCTGACCTGGTTGTGCGTCTGCTCGAAATTGCATCTGCTGATAATGAGCAGATCCAAAAAATGCGTGAGTTCCATCCTTTGCGCGGCGTGAGTGACCGTTGGCTGTATGGCGAAAATAATAATCCATTGTTGCCGCCAGGTCATCGCTCGGCGGTGTTTGGGATTCAGTCCACTTCTGAGAAGAAATATACGGGCGTGCTGTCTTTGCATTTCTTCTATCTAAACGTCGGCACGGAGGGACATCCCTGGCCGGTGCGGGTGGAAATCCCCAAGTGGGTGGCGGATGATAAATCGAAACTGGATTTGTTGCATGGCGTTTTAGTCGAGCAATGCCGCATGATGGGCAGCAAACCGTATCCATATTTATTGCATCGCGCGCATGAGACTGCCGTTGTAAAGAATGAAGAGAAACAGCAGATCGAAAATATGCTGGCAATGGAATTACGCAATCAAGATGAAGAAATGGATGACGGTTCATACAAGCAATCGGCGAAGGATTTGAAGGGAAGAACCCGTAGATAATTCGTCATTGCGAGGAGGGTGCTCTTCCCGACGAAGCAATCCCCGACACGATTAGGAGATTGCTTCGGGCAAAGAACAAGAGCGCCCTCGCAATGACGGGAGGAGAACTTATGACACAACAAATCGAAATCGGACGTTTACTGCGGGCTGGGACAACGGGCTTTATTGCAGGCTGCCGCGTGTCCCAATTGACCGTGCCTGCCTTTGGCGCATTGGTGCGCGCACCGTTAAGCGACAATTACCAGGTGTATGGACTCATCCACGATATTCACATTGACGATGATGGGCTGGTGCGTCAATTGGTGACATCAAATAATGTCAGCGATGATGTGATGCGCGATAACCGTGAGAATCGCATTGTGCCCGTGGAGATGTCTGTGCTGGCGGTGGGATATGAACAGGATGGCAAGGTGCATCACCTTCTGCCGCCGCGTCCGCCGTTGAGTTTGGATGTGATCTATTTGTGCAGCCCTAGTGAAATAGTTAAGTTCACGGAAAAATTTGGATACTTCCGTCATATCTTGAATGCAAAAGATGCCCCGATTGGCGAGGTCATCGCCGCGCATATTCAGCAGGCACAAGCGGCACACGGCAAAACAGGAGATGTGTGGAAGGATAAAGCAGTTGCGGAGTTGATCGCATTATTGCGCGATGATTATCCAACATTGATGAGCGCATTGGGCGCTTTAGCAGATATTTCGTAAAGAGATTAACCACAAAGGGTCACGAAGGATCACAAAGGAAAACCAAAGGGTTTAAACCTTTGTGGTAAATCAAGGAGGAAATATGCAAAAGAAAATTTATTTGCCTGTTCCCCGAATGTGGAGAGAGTTGGGAAGGCAGTTTTGGATGCTGCGTTCAAAGTCCATACTGCGCTTGGACCTGGATTACTGGAATCAGTTTATGAAACTTGCACGGCTTTTGAGGCACGGGAAAGCGGTTTGCAGGTGGCAACGCAAGTGGCTTTGCCTGTGACTTATAGAGATATAAAAATGGACGCTGGCTTGCGGCTGGATATGTTGGTTGAAGATTGTGTAATTGTTGAGTTCAAATCGGTTGAGACAATGAATCCTGTCTATGATGCTCAACTGATTACGTACTTGAAACTGACTGGAATTCGTTTAGGATTTCTGATCAATTTCAATGTAGTTCATTTGAAAGACGGGATTAAGCGAATTGTAGTTTAAAGAGTTTAACCACGAAGGGTCACTAAGGTACACAAAGGTTTAAGAACTTATTTTTGCTCTCCTTAGTGACCCTTCGTTCCCTTTGTGGTGAAGAAAAAGGAGCTAATCATGGAAAATAAAATTATCGGTTATATCGTTGGCGGCGGACTGAAGGAGTCTTTCCGCGTGCGGTTGACGGTGGACCCGCTGACGGTGCAGGAGGGGGCGTTTGTGGTGATCGAGAGCGGGGACTATCATTTCTATGGTCTGGTGACCGATATGCAGCTCGGCGCGACGGATGACCGTTTTGCGGATGAGAAGTCTGACCGATTGCCTGCGGCGTTGGCGAAGGCTTTGCATGGACAGACTCTGTATACCAATCTCGAAGTGCTGCCCGCGTTGATGCTTGAGCGCGGACCTGACCCCGCTTCGCCTGAGTATGATATTTGGGTGAAGAAGATCGGCGATTCAGTTCCGCACCCGATTCCTGTGAAGACGGTGCCGCCGCATCATTCGCAGGTGCGGATGGCGAACGAGGGTGACATCGCTGAGATTTTCGGTGACCCGAATGAGACGGGTAACTTTATCATCGGCTACACCCGCGAGCAGGGACATCCTGTCTGCATTGACATGGAGAAGTTCGTGCAGAGGTCGTCGGGGGTGTTTGGGGCGACGGGCACGGGCAAGTCGTTTTTGACGCGGCTGGTGCTGGCGGGGCTGATGCACTACAACAAGGCGTCGGTGTTGGTGCTGGACATGCATAACGAGTACGGGTTTGACGATGTGGCGTCAGACACGAAAAAAGCCGTGACGGGACTCAAGACCAAGTTCAAGTCGAAGATTTAAGTCGTCGGCTTGGGAGCAGGAGCAACCATCAGAGGGCAAGTCCCCGACTTTAATTTGGAAATCTCAACAGGCGACATTTCCACAGCCGATATCGAAACGTTGAGCCGTGAATTGAATCTGAAAGAGACCACGCCCACCACGTTGAACGCCTTGTTCGGGTCGTTCAAGAATGAGTGGTTCGCGCGCTTCAAGGCGATGAACCGCGAAGAGGTGGAAGTGGAGGACGAAAAGGGAAAGATGAAGCGCGTGCCGCATCCCGATAGTGTGGCGGCGTGGGCGGACAGCAACGGCGTGAACGTGATGGCGGCGGAGGCTCTGCACGATAAACTGCGGCGCTTGTTCGGCAAGCCGTATATCGTCGAGAAGCCCGCCGCGGACAGCGTGAAGAATATCATCGACGCGCTGGAGAATGGTCAGCATGTGGTGCTTTCGTATGGCGAACATGAAAGCGACCTGGATTATCTGCTCGTGTCGAATTTGCTGACGCGCAAGATCCGCGCGGCGTGGGAGAAGAAGACCAATGAATTCAGGACGCACGGCAAGAGCGAGCCGCGTCCGCTGGTGATCGTGGTGGAGGAGGCGCATAAACTGCTCAACCGTGAGATGGCGGCGCAGACGACCTTCGCGACCATCGCGCGCGAACTGCGCAAATATTACGTGACCCTGCTGATCGTGGACCAGCGCCCGTCGCAAATTTATGACGAGGTGATGAGCCAGTTGGGGACGCGCATCAGCGGCTGGCTCGGCGATGACCTGGATATTCAAGCCGTACTTTCGGGTCTTTCTGGACGGGACGCTCTGCGCGGTATGCTGGCGCGACTCCAACCGAAAGAGGAAGTTCTGCTGTTGGGCTGGGGCGTGCCGATGCCGCTGCCTGTCAAGTCACGCAGGTATGATGATGCGTTTTGGAAGGAGTTGCTGGGCGGCGGGGGGAAGAAGTCCGAGGCGCAGAATTTGAAGGAGCTTGGGTTTTAGTTAAATGTTTTAAACAAAAACAGGCTCTGTGAATGAGCCTGTTTTTGTTTTATGCGTCCTGCCTTCTGAGTTTGTCGCTTGCCAGACGGTTAAGGCTGATGCCTTCTTCCTGCGCTTCGATTGCCAGCTTACGGTGCAGTTCGGGTGGGATGCGTACCATAAACTTGCCGCTAAAGTGTTTGCTGGAAAGCGGTTCGGGCGGGGTTTCACCATTTGCCTTCATATCCTTTACCGCCTCTGCAACTACGTTGCGGATACCTGCCAGCGCGGCTTCAGGATTTTCGTCCAGCCAGCTCAGGCTGGGAAACTCGACGCATAAGCCTGCATATTCCTGATCTTCATCAGACCAGGTGATGCGATATGTGTAACGGTCATTTTTCAACATTTCCTTCTTCCTCCAATCGTTCAATTGCCTTTAATACCTGTCTGACTTGATATGCCTTTGCCATGCCTTTATCGTTCTGGATATTGACGCGCGGGTCGCCCTGCCAGGGAGTTTTGTATACCCTGTGACTGCTGCCTGTTTGCCGCGCTTCTCCAAAATAATGTTCGCAAACCTTACAGAGGTCTTGAAAGCGAATTCCCTTTGGGGTGCGTTTCATTTCAGCGATGAGGTCTGTAATTTTAGGCATGTGCGTATGATACCACTATTGATACTGCGGCGCAAGATGTGAAAATTTCGAGCATGATAAAATTCAAGTTACTTCCCCGCCCGTGATATGGGCAAGAAGGAGCGAAAAATTTATGAGCAAGCAAATTCCTAAATTCAAAAATGAAGAGGAAGAGCGGGATTTTTGGAGCGAAAACGATTCTTCTGAATATCTCGATTGGAAAGGCGCCGAGCGGGCGTTATTCCCCAATTTGAAACCGTCCACCAAGGCGATCTCGTTACGCCTGCCTGAATCACTTTTGGATGCCTTGCGCCAACTGGCGAATGAGCGCGACGTACCTTATCAATCCTTGATCAAGATTTTTTTACAGGAACGGATTGAAGAGGATTTCAAATCGCGCCATTTGCCTAACGCTGGGTAGGGACTTGGTTTTTAGCCTTGGATGCAGAGTGATAAAATCAATTACGAGCAAACGTTATTGTTGAATGGAGTGTGTCCCATGCAATTCAAAGACATTATCACAATCGAGCCAGGAAAAAGAGGCGGCAAGCCGTGTATTCGCGGGATGCGAATCACGGTCTATGATGTTTTGGAATATCTTGCTTCGGGTATGTCGGAGCAGGAGATTTTGCAGGATTTTCCATATCTGACCAAGGAAGACATCCTTGCCTGTTTGGGATTTGCCGCAGCGCGTGAACGGGTGATGGTGGCTGTGCAATGAAGTTGCTGGAAGGGGGGAGCGAGGCGCAGAATTTGAAGGAGTTGGGGTTTTGATTAACCACGAAGTTTTGAACTGTAGAAAATAAAGATTGACCAATTTCAGGATGTGACCGCTAGCGGTCACATCCTTTTTTTTTGATCCTTATAATCATCACACCATGAAAAATGTTGTTGGCAACGATATCAAAGAAATTCGAGAAAAATTAGGAATAACGCAAGACCAACTCGCAATACGACTTGAAATGGTTGGGTGGCAAGTTGATTGGTTCTCATTTCTAAAATTGAGCGGGGCGAAAGACAAGTATTGGATTTAGAAGTTCAATTATTTGCAAAAGCACTGAAAGTATCCGTTTCAAGTTTGTTTGACGAAGAATAGCCAAATTTCAATTACCAAAAATTCAGATTGACGGACTTATTTACTCATGCTTAAAGAAAAAAGTAAAACAAAAAAAGTTTCCGAGTTGCAAGCTACCTATTTCGTGAACTTTCCCGAAGCTTCAGCAATTGCTAAACCGTTTTTGAAGTGGGCTGGTGGTAAAGGTCAATTACTTGAAACTCTTGCTGATTTGTTTCCTCCAGAAATTCATTCAGGGGAAATAAAAAAATATGCAGAGCCATTCATCGGTGGTGGTGCTCTTTTTTTTTCATGTTGCACAAAATTACCCACAGATTGAAGAATTTTTTATTTCTGATGTAAATCCGAATCTCATTTTGGTATACAAGACCATTCAAAGAGATGTTGAAAGTCTTATTTCTGAGCTTGAAACATTAGAAGTAAGTTATCACATGTTGAGTGCATTAAAGATAAAGAATTCTTTTACGAACAAAGAAAACACTTTAATGAAAACCTTTCTGCAATTGATTTGAAAAATTTTCATGGTGGTTGGATAACACAAGCTGCAACTTTCATGTTTCTTACCGCAATCGCTTTCAACGGTTTGTTTCGAGTTAATTTGAAAGGTGAATTTTAATGTTCCTTTTGGAGACCATAACAACCCCAAAATTTGTGATGCGCCAAATTTACGCGCTGTTTCCTTATTGCTTCAAAAAACTGAAATTGAGTGTGGCGATTTCGCAGCGAGTAAAGATTTTATAGATGAAAATACTTTTGTTTATTTTGACCCACCATATCGTCCATTAAAAGATGTAAGTTTTAACTCCTATTCAAGATTTGAGTTTGGAGATACTACGCAAAAAAGACTTGCTGAGTATTTTGCGTTGCTTTCTAAAAAAGGGCGCAAAATTGATGATGAGTAATTCTGAGCCTAAAAACGAAAACCCAGACGACCATTTCTTTGAAGAATTGTACAAAGATTTCAATATTCAAAGGGTAGATGCTGCTCGAGCAATAAATAGTGGTATCAATAAGCGCGGAAAGATAAAAGAATTGGTTATTACTAACTATCAAGAGAAATAAAGAAAAGACCCTAACAGGGAGAATAACGAACCAAAAACGAACAAGCCAGTGATAATTTTTCCTTTGCGAACATTGTGCAACCCCGAGACGAGCTTTCTTCTATGGTTGGTCAAAGGAGCAATGAGTATGTGTTTGCTCGTGTGTCCAAAGAAGACACTATTGTTGGGGGATGGGAGCTTGATAAAGAGTTGCAGTCCAGTAAGAAAATAAAAAAGAAAAAAGAGATGTGGAGAAGATTTGAGGATAAGCTTTGGTTGTTGCTAAACGCATTTGAATTTGAAGAGTTAAATAAAGATTACGAACCCGAAGTTATTTTGTCAACAAAGCAACAAACAAAAAAAGATTTGACGTGATTGCGAAATCTGATGAGTTTATTTTTTTTGTTGAATGTAAATCAAACACAAATCAAGGTTCTCGTCCAAATATAAGGGAAACAATCATTGAGTTAAGCGCCAAGCAGACAACACCTGAGAAGAATTGTTCAGGAATATTATGACAATGATTATCTTGAGCCAGTGATGATTTTCTGCACTAGAAAATATTTCTGTTAGCGAACAGGACTTAGATGAGGCTAAGAGAAAATCTGTAAAGATTTGGGATCTTTCCACTATCTCTTACTTAGAGCAATTGGCAGAATTAAACTAAAAGAATTGGGGAAGCTGCACGCTATCAGCTTTACGCTATGATGTTCCCAGAGCGTAAACACCAACAATCAGTTAAGGTGCCAGCAATAAAATGTTCGGCTGGAAAAGTAACATATTATAATTTTATGGCAACTCCTGAGCAGTTGCTGAAAATTGCTTATGTACACAGACGTGGAAGTAATATTAAGGATGCAAAGAAGGTTGTTCTTACTTACCAACGCATGATTGAGCCAGCAAAACTTAAAGCGATCCATGAATATATTGAAAAGCAAAATATGCCTTTCCCAAACAGCGTGATAATAAACTTCAACGAGAAGGTTGTTTCCAATGAGGGTGCTGATAGAAAGGATATAAACAATGGCATGATTTAATTGCCAAGATCATATGGCGCTGCTTGGGTTATTATGGTACAGGCATAGGCTATTTGGGTATGCGATGTCAGAGAGAAGAAAAAGATCTTATTCCGGTAATTGCGTTGAGAAACTCTCTGACTCTGAACAAGCGCGTTTGTTTGTCGACATCAATCTGAATCAAAAGAGCGTGAGCCCAAATTTACTCTGGGATCTCAAGGAAGACATTTATGAAAATACCGAAGACCCAAAACAAATACGAGATTTAATAATTTCCAAAATAGGAAAAAGGCTGGCTACTTCCCAAACCTCGCCTCTTTACCATGAGGTTTCTTTACCAAGTTATCCTGAATTATCCGAAGATGCTCCAATTACACTTAACGCAATTTGCGGCACGATTAAGAGTTCTGGTATTCTTGGATTTGATTACTATGGGGCGTAGGCAACTTGAAAGTGGATGATACGGTTGACCTAATTTATATTGGTTTGGTAGAGCATTTTACATTTTTTTCTACACAACTAGGCTTTGAT
>CAWHXC010000002.1:0-91085 GCA_963833175.1 uncultured Chloroflexia bacterium | reverse complement strand
TAATGAATGGACGGACCGTTGCCGCAAGCGCAAGTGAGATCAGAACGTAAACGACCACCATGCGGAATTGCCACAGCACCATCAGCGCAAGCAAGGTGGTCATCACCGCTGTACCAATCACTACCAGTTGCTTCATCATGGCGCATCCAAAGTACTGTCATCCTGAGCCAGTAAAGCATCAAGGTCGGTTGTTATCGTTTCGATCTCATCCATCACTTGATCGATCTGCTTGACCCGCAGGTCTGAACCTCTTTTATTAAGACGCGCCTGTTTGCGCAAGTCCTGTGCCAAATCCTGGGCTTCATAGCGCAGACGGCTGGCATAATCACGTCCAGCCGAAACCTCCGGCTCAATCGTTGTTGGCTGAAAGACAAAATGATTGAGTAGAAGTTGAATAATAGCTGCCATCGGAATCGCCATCAGCGCCCCGGCAATGCCAAAGAAAGAACTAAAGGCGAAAAGCGCCAGTAATGTGACGAATGGATTGACTCCCACCGCTTTACTCATGACACGCGGCACCAACAGACTGTTTTCCAACTGCTGAATAATGACTGTCGCGACAATGACCCAAACCAACTTATCAGGTCCAAGGGACAGGGCCACCATCGCCGCGGGAACAGCACCCAGCAGCGGTCCTATCATCGGTACAGCCTCCAGCATGCCTGCTACAAGTGCCAACACCAGGGCATTTGGCAGCCCGATCAGCGAATAGGCAACGAGCGCCATGATACCGATAACGAGGCAAAGGATACTTTGTCCGACAATGTAGTAACCAACCTTGGCTTCCATGGCTGAGATCAGTTCTCTGATGTTCTCGCGCCGATCCTGTGGAATCAGCATTAAGAATGACTGGATGCTGCGAGGACCATCAAGCGTCCAATAGAAAGCCAATACCAGGGTCACGATAACCGTAAAAATAAACTTAGCCGCCAATGTTATGTAACCCAGCACCTGCCCTGCTGAAGCCATTACATCCTCTCCGCTTTGTTGGGTTGTGCCCGGCTTCAAGCTTGGCAGCGTAACTGGGAGGAAGTCACTTAAGCGGATAATTAATTGATTGGGATAATTCAACATCCACTCGCGCAGGGTTTGGTAATAGCCCGGCACGGCGGCGGCAATCGTTGCACTTTGCTCGACGATCAACGGGGACAATAACAGCACGAAACCCACGAACAGGGTGAACAACAGCAGGTAAACAAGAATGATCCCCGCAATCCGAGGAAGTCCTCGTTGATACAGCCAGGCCACGGTTGGTCTGATCACTGTACCGATCACGATGGCGATAAATAATATGAAAACAACCTGGTTAAACCGATAGAGAAGCCAGAAACCAAAGATGACAGAAACAAGCAGCAGAGTCGCCCCTACGACCCGTCGGAATGTCCAATCATATGGCTGTGAAGGTGGGTCAAGTATCATGTTTAGCCTGTTATTGTTATTTAACTTGCCAGCCGTCGCTGTATTGTTTTCCCTCTAAACAAAAAGGCCAGCACAAGTCCTGCGGCAAATCCGCCGATATGCGCCATGTAAGCCACACCGCCCGTGTCAGCGGCACCAAGGGAGGCAAACCCACTGAATAACTGCAGAACGATCCAGAATCCGATCATGATCAACGCGGGCACTTGGATTACACGCTGGCCCTGCATCACTCTGACCATTCCCTGTGGGAACATCAAAATATAAGCGGCAAGCACCCCTGCAATCGCCCCTGATGCGCCCAAATTCGGCACGTCTGATGCGGGGTTAACCGCCATCTGCACAAAAGTTGCTGTAAGCCCACAGAACAGGTAGAAAATTAGGAATTTCAGGTGCCCGAAACGGTCTTCCACATTGTCACCGAAGATCCATAGGTAAAGCATATTGCCGCCCAGGTGAAGCCATCCGGCATGCATGAACATGGAAGTGAACAACGTTGGAAAATCAGCTACAGGATTGGCAAGGAAGCGGCTCGGAACGAAAGCCCACTTCATAATAAAAGCGTCGCCGCCGCTCATTTCTACCAGGAAGAATAAAACGTTCAAAACGATCAAGGCATAAGTAACCAGCGGAACAATTCTGCGGCCACTATTATCATCACCAATGGGTAACATAAGATTTATATCCTTTTTCTCTGGTTGGTTTTTTTACAAAAAAGTTTAAATGCAATAATTGCGACAGAAATTTCACAATAATCAGAAAAACAATAATGACAGATAGTATGTAAATAAGGGCACAGCCTCTTATACGAGAAGGCTGTGCCCTTATTAGACTGAGATCAGCGGTTGATTATGAACAACACACCGGCGATCAGCGCGCAGATTCCTGCGATGATGCTTAATATCCCACCCATGCCTACGCCGAGAAGACCCAGGCCTGTGATTATTAGGAATATCCCAAGCAAAATCCATTTCAACTGACCCATATTCATTTTAAATTATCCTTTGAGTTGATACCAACCTGATTATTTAACTTTCACGACATTTAACTCTGGCAGCTTTATGAATTTTGGATCGCCTTTTTCCCAGCTTGCGCAGCATCGGATACGTGATCCAATTGCTCAATCGCCAGTCCCTGACCTTGCTGTTTTAATTCGTTCATCTTCTCGCGTCCAACTACCGTGATCTTGTTCGTACTTGAACGTACCTGTGCCATGGTATCTTCCACCAGTACGTTGGTCCGATCACGCAGTTCAATGGCTTTTTTCTGGATCTGTAACCTGGTCTCTTCTCCAGATTGCGGCGCCAGCAACAGCATCGTCAAAGCGCCAGCCAGGCTGCCGATCAGCATGCCGGCTAAAACGTCTAAAGTATTATTGTGGTATCGGGGTACTTGATTATCGTTGATCATTATGTTTTTTCCTTATTTATTATTTATGTATCTGACTGTTTGTTAGAATTGTGATGGTGAACAGGTATTTTCTGAACTATTGATCACCAATTTTATTTATGGGGTAGTATGGTTCTCGCTGGTTGAAGTTTCAGTAACAGCTACCACTGGTCCACGCGGGCGGTAAAAGATCAACCAGACGGTTCTTTCCACAGCCCATGCGATCAGGCCATAGATCAGTATGGCGAACATGGATGAGAGTTCAAGCACCATGTTGCCGGCAGTTGGCGAAGCGACCATTCCTTCAAAGGGGAACAGGAATAAGTAGGTAAATCCGTAGATCAAGGCAACGATCGGACTTTCGGGGTTGGCCCCGATCAGCTTCAACCCAATGCGAAGCGCGATCAACGCCCCAAGGATTCCGAACAACAACCAGACCAATTGAGTGGCTTTAAAAGTAAAAATACGCTGTTCTCGTTCTGGTTCGTTTTGTGACGTTCTAACTGCTGATACTCTATTTTCGTTTGACATTATTAAAATTTCCTTTTGAGCATGGGCTCAATTCAATCAATGGGCGTCCATCTTCACTTATAGTAATAAGTTTTTTTGCCGCAAATAATTCCTGAGAGCAGGGATGTAGACCCCCTGCTCTCAATCTTCAGCGACCTTGTGTTAGCGGCGAATCATCTTGTAGATCCACAGTAGAACGACGGAGCCGATCAGTGTCACCAACATGGTAGGAATAGTGATGGCATCATTGATGGTCCCAATACCCAAGAGTGGGCTGATGAAGAAACCGGCTATGAATGCGCCGACAACGCCTACGACGATGTCGAGTATCAGTCCCTGTTGTGAATTGGTTTTCATGATCCTGCTGGCAATATAGCCAACGATCGCACCAGCAATGAGGTATATGATGAGGTTCATTTTTTATTCTCCTTTATGTATGTTTCAAATATTGGTTTGCGGGCACTCCTCCTCCTGGGAGAAAGTGGATGACCTTATGCAATTAATTAACTGGGTACGGTATTCTTCTTCAGGTTGGCTTCGTACTCCGTCACGCGCTTATCGATTTCATCGGCAGCAGCCTCACGGGTATAGCCATACTTTTCCTGAAGCAAACCAGCCAAAACATCGAACTTGCCGGCGGCCCGTTCCAGATCATCATCGGTGAGTTTGCCCCACCAAGATTTGGCCTCGCCTCGGATTTGCTTCCAATTGCCTTCCAAAATATCCTTGTTCATGGTTTGATCCTCCAGATCGTTTGATAAATGCTGTCCAAAATTGTGCCGGCGCTCGGGACAGCGTTGCTGCGCCGGGTTTCAAGTCTCTCCTTCAGCCAGGTGGCATCATTAAACACGAACGCTGGCCGCGGCGATGCGCAAACGTTCAGCCACACGTTCAGGCGTCTCACCTTTGCTGATAAATATGTCGGCGCCGACGGAGAGCGCGGCTTGCTTACGAGCGTCCAAATGGCTGATAAGAACAACAACCAGCGCAGACGGGCAGGCTTTTCGAAGTCCATCAAGAGCTACATTGGGCGCATTTTCTGGGAGTAAATCCCAATCCACCAACAACATGTCTACTTGGCTGATCGGCACTTCAACTAACGTGGTAAACCAATCAGCGGCTTCACCAACTACTTCCATTTTTAGGTCAAGAAGTAATAAGCGAAGTGCGGAGCGTTCTTCGGGTCTTGCATCGGCTACATATACGCGGGTCATACATTCATCTTACAACGAACACTCCCCAGGCGCATCCTGCGTCTGGGGAGTGTTTATCTCCGCCACTTGGGGGAGAAAGCGCTATTGCAAGAATGGCAGTGCTCTAACACCAGTGCAAAACGCCGATGTGGAATCCAATGACCAGCAACTGACATAGGTGTAGATGAGCAGCGCGATCACAACGACCAGCAGGAACCCACCGATGTTACGGAATAACTTGGAGATCGCCAGCAGAATAATAGCGCCTCCCAATGACACCAGCAGGGCGGGGATGCTATAGTTGCTCTCGTTGATCGTGCTAATGTTGAACAGCGGACTTAGAAAGAACCCTCCCACAAACGCACCCACAATGCCTACAATTACATCGGCTATTATGCCTTGCCGGCTATTCGTCTTCATGATGATACTGGCCAGCCAGCCGATGAACCCACCGACGATGATCCAAATAATAAAGTTAATCATTTTCTTATCCTTTAATTAAACTCTTCGTCCGGTCAGCACGCGCAGGATGATGACGAAAATCACTGCTCCAAGGAAGGCAACCAGAATGGATTGCAAGTTAATTCCTGTGATCGGGTCGCCCATGTGGAAGAAATAGGATGCGATCCAACCGCCTAACAATCCACCGACTATACCGACGACGATGTCACCGATACATCCAAAGCCGCCGCCTTTTACTACCAATCCGGCCAACCAGCCTGCGATCAAGCCAACGACAATCCATGAAATTATTCCCATTTCGGTCTCCGTTTCTTTAGTATGGTATTTTGTTATAGCCATGCGAAAAATCTTTTTCTTTGATAGTTCGCAATAACACGAACTCATCATACAACGAACACTCCCCAGCCGCATCCATCGTCGGGGAGTGTTTGTCTCCGCCACTTGGGGGAGATTAACTTTGGGATACTTTTTCGTAAATAACGATACAGTCACGCCCGGCATTTTTGGCAGAGTACAAGGCTTCGTCAGCTGCCTGCAGTAACTCTTTTTCGGTTGTCCCGTGTTCGGGCATATGCGCTATGCCAACCGATATGGTGATCCGGTTCAGCGATTGAGTACCCAAATGTTTTTTTTGTAGTCCCTTGAGGAGGATGCGGATCTGTTCCATCCGCTCCTGCGTATCGGTGATGGATGAATTGGGGAAAATGAGCACAAACTCATCACCCCCATAGCGGCATGAAATATCACTTTTGCGCATGTGTTCGCGCAGAATGCCCGCAACCCCGCACAGGATCGAATCACCAGTGCCATGCCCAAAAGAATCGTTGAATTGTTTGAAGTAGTCGATATCGAGCATCACCACACATAGTGGAGCATTCCGCCGCTGTGCCATAAGCAGCTCGCGCGGCAGAATCTCATCCAGATAACGGCGGTTGAACAGACCTGTCAGCGGATCATGGATAGCCTGATGGCGTAATTCATCACGCAGTTTCAAGTTGGAGAGGGAAAGCTTGATCGTTTCGCTGACTGTTACAGCCAGTTGTTTCAGACCAGGCGGGTGCTCGCCCTTCGGAATATTGTTATCGATCAGAGACAGTACTCCCACTGTTTCTCCCTGGACCGTCAAAGGCAGGCAAAAGTAGCCGCCCTGCGGTGGATGGCTAAAATGGCGGCACATCAAACCCTCTTGCGGCTTTAAAACCTCATGAATTCGACCACGACGCAGCGCCCAACAATCATCCAGAGAAAAGAATAACGGCATGAATTCCTCGGTGCCCCAGCGCGCCACTACTTCCAGATGGTTATTCTTGCCGGGCAGGATCGCCAGACTTCCATTATGTCCGGGAAATAAATCCACCGCACTCAGGGTAATGACCCGGTAGGCTTCCTCCGGCGTCATACAAGACTGCAGCAGGTCATTCATTTGATTGAGCAACTGCATTTCCCTGTCACGCCGCTGGAGTTCATTTACCAAATCCAATAGTTTGTCATTCGTTATCTGCACACGAGCCTCTGCGTGCTTGCGCTCTGTGATGTCACGGATATTGCATTGGATCACTTTTTCGCTGCCCACCAAATAAACATTGCTGACGAATTCCACTTCAACCAACTGCCCGTCTTTTGCTTTAAGCGGCAGATCTTCGTAACGAATATATTCATTATCCTTCAAGGCTTCGAAGGCATCCTTGCTGGCTTTAATATCCTTAAACG
Source organism: uncultured Chloroflexia bacterium (assembly GCA_963833175.1). Lineage (GTDB taxonomy): Bacteria > Chloroflexota > Anaerolineae > Anaerolineales > Villigracilaceae > Villigracilis. The sequence goes on along the minus strand of CAWHXC010000002.1, from coordinate 84,405 downwards.
CGCCCACTTCCCAAAGCTTCTTTTTTACAAACTCTTCACGCGAATAGCCGAGCATTTTCATCAAATACGGGTTGACATCTTCGATCATCCCCGTCTCGGCATCCAGGATTAAAACCCCATCCTGGGCGGCTTCAAATAAGCGGCGATAACGAAGCTCCGAATCTTTCAGGTTTTGCATGATTAACTCCCAACTTTCCTGCTTTATACGTGAAACCTTACAAAAACAACTATGTCTGGTCATATAACAAACCCTGCCCAGCCACATCCATTGGCTGGGCAGGGTTTGCATCCGCCACTTTTGGAAAGAAATCAAATTAATGTCCGGTACCAGTTGCCAATAACCATAACGGCCGTTTCCAGTAAAAATGTTGTGGTCTATGTTTATTTATTCTTCGTTTTTCAGAACCAGACGGTTGAAGAAGGAGCGATAGTGCTGCAAAGCCTGGCGGAGTTCTTCAGTAGAGACCTCGGTGCCCTGATTCCACTGGCTTTCCAGCGAGCTATGTTCACTGGCGAACATCTGGGTAATTTTCGCGATCACCTCAGATACCAGCGTATCTGCCTGCTGGACCGCAGAACGTGGTTCATCGACAAATTTTCCTTGAATCTCAGTCCAACTCGCGCGAAATTGTTCCGATTCGACATGGTTAAGCAATGCTTCTGATGATTCAGAACTCCTGTTAAGAAGGGTGTCGTAAGTAACGATCTTCTCCACCAACGTCTCGTCGATAAGAGAGCCGTCCACTACAGGAGTTTGGCGATCAAAAGAATCCGAATTTTCTACCAAGCTGTTCGTATCCTGATCTGTTTGCTCAACGATACTTGAGGTATTCACGTGTTCTATAATTTTCTGTTCATTCATCTTTATTTCTCCTATACTACGATTGCTTCTGTTCCAAGAAGTTCCTCAAACAAAGATCGGTAATAGATCAATGCCTGCCTTAATTCTTCAGTATCTGCCTGATGCTGTTTATTTTTGATCGCGATCTCGCGTGCGGCGCGATAATTACCCACCAAAGCAGGATAACTAACCGACACGTCAGCTGCCCGCTGTTCAAAATCAGAGATCGGATAGTTGCGAAGCTGCATCACTTCCATGATCAAGCCATCCGCATCTTCGATCGCCTTTCCGGGTTCGTCGACAAATTCTGATTGGACAGCCGCCCAATCAGCCAAATAACGCTCGCGCTCTTCAATGGAAAGTGGACGAATGTTCAAAGCCTTGACATGCTTCTGTCGTTCATTTAGCTCTGCATGTGCTTTCTTCTCATTCCCCGCGGTTTCCACAGCGAGATCATACTCAGTTCCGAATTGATCATGGAGCTGCTCCGAACGTTTACGGCGGGAAAAGATCGGCGCCAAGATCACGCCCATGACCACCAGTATCAGAACAACAGCGATAATAATATATGTACTATTCATGGAATACTCCTTTTGTTTATCTATCTCATGATACAACGAACCCTCCCCAGGCGCATCCTGCGTCTGGGGAGGGTTTATATCCGCCACTTGGGGGAGAAAGATTCAGGAGACGATATGATTACGAAGGGCGAGTGTCACAGCCTCGGTACGGCTGGCAACCCCTAATTTGGACAGGATATTGCTGACATGAGATTTGATCGTGGATGGACTAACGGTCAACCTGCCAGCGATCTGTGTATTGTTCAACCCCTCAACCATCAAGGCCAATACTTCACGTTCGCGCTCTGTAAGGTCAAGGCCAGGCACAGGCGGCAAATTGGATGTCTCAACAAAGGCTTGGGCAGCCTCTGGTGAGAGTGTGGCGCGGCCAGAGTGTGCTGCGCGGATAGCCCGAGCCAGGTCATCTGCTGAGACATCCTTGAGCAAATAGGCAATCGCTCCAGCTTCCAGCGCGTTCTTGACCAGGTTCCCCTCTTTAAAACTAGTCAGCGCAATGATTTGTACTTGTGGAAACTGCTGGCGGATGACGCGTGTTGTGGTTGCCCCATCCATATCTGGCATGACCATATCCATCAGTATCACGTCTGGTTGTACTTCACCACAGAGTTTGATGGCTTCTGTGCCATTTTCGGCTTCACCCACCAGTTGCAGAGCTTGCCCTGAGCCTGCCGAAGGGTCATCGAAAACTTTCAAGATAGTCGCCAAGCCTCTACGTACCATTGTATGATCGTCAACGATCATTACGCGAATCGGTTGGGAAGGTAAGATTGTCATACAGTCTCCTCGTGCTGCGCCCCGTTGATGGGTGTAATCCAGCGGATCGTCAGTTCAGTACCGCGGCCCGGCTGGCTTGTGACGGTCAACTGCGCCCCGGCGGCATCCGCGCGTTCGCGCATCATACCCAGCCCATAATGACCTGAAAATATTTGTTCAGTGTCAAAGCCTTTGCCATCATCACGAATGCGTAATTCGATCATGGCTTCATCCTGCTTCAGATCGACCTCAACATGACTGGCTTTGGCATGTTTTGCGATGTTATTAAGCGATTCCTGACACACACGGTAGAAGGCTACTTGCACGTTAGGAGGGAGGATAAATTCACCAGAAACGGTAACCGCTACGGGGATGTTGGTGCGGCCTTCGAGAGCATTCCCCAACTGACGCAATAAGTCACCCAGGTCTGAATCGGTCAATGTTGATGGTCGCAGTTCAGCCAGAAGTGAGCGCATTTCGGCCATCGCACCGCGCGTCAAACGGCGCAAGTCTTCAAGCGAGCGCCTCGCCTCCTCCTGATCCCGGTCCCATAGACGCGGCAGGACTTCGGCAATTAGCCCCGCTGAGAAGAGAGATTGATTGACGGCATCGTGCAGGTTGCGCGCCAGACGCTGTCGCTCTTCCAGTACCGCGAGTTCCTGAGCATGTCCATATAATTCTGCGTTGATCATGGTGATCGCGGCCTGGTTGGCTACACTCAAGGCCAGGTCAGCGTGATGGGGCGTGAAGTAATTTTTTTTCTCATGCGCCACACCCACACCGCCGATAATGCGGCCTCGCACTGCCAGCGGTATCCACATCCATGACTGCATCCCTTCCAACAACACAGTAGCCTCATCGATTAGAATCGAACGCAAAAAATGCGCTTGTGGGTTGTCGCTCCAAACATCGGCAATGCGAATGGGCTGATGTCTGTTGAATAATGCAACCAGAGTTTCGGGGGTATTCAAGTGAATATGAATAGGCAACGATTGTTCCAGTTGTCCTGTCCCACGCATCGCCAAAGTAACCAACAAAGAGCCTTCCAATGTGAACAATCCGCCATGTGTGTACTCAATGATCTTTCGCAACTGGTCAAGGATCAAGCCTGGCTGGAGTTCCAGTGTGGACGCCAATATATGTGAGATCGCGAGCAGGGTCGCCTGTTCAAGCCTTCGTGCTTCTATCTCTTCGCTTAGGATCTTTTCTGTTTGGATACGCTGGTTGACATCTCGAATAACACTCAACAAGCAGGCTCGACCTTGAAAGTTGATCGCCGATCTGCGTACCTCGACGTGAAACGGCGTGCCATCCTTGCGTTTATGAACTACGACAGCTTCAAACCTGGTGCCCGGTTCAGCCATGTGTATATGTTCACTAAACACGTCATGGCTTTCAGGGAACATGAAGGCGGTTGGATTCAATCCTATGAATTCCTCGCGAAAATAGCCGTGCATCTTACAAGCAGCAGGGTTTGCTTCAACCACTAATTCCGTCTCTACATCATAGATGATCAACCCATCGCCAGCGGATTCAAAGATATTTCGATATCCCTCTTCAGATACTAAATGGCTATCAGGAACTTGACTCATAAAGTTTACCTTTGACCTGGTCCAATTGCTTGATGACAGTAAAATTCATAAAATACATTTTTAGCTTTGTTTACCGACAATGTTTCATTTTTATATATTAATTCTACTTCAATATACGAGTTTAAATTCAGATTTGCTATAAAAGTATTAAGAGAAATCAAACCATTATTCTCCCTGTCAGTGTATACTGACAGGGAGGTTTTTTATCAACCATGTCAAAACAAAATCAGTCAATTTGGGATGTAATTGTTGTCGGCGGCGGACCTGCCGGGTTCTTCGCGGCGATTTGTTGTGCAGAATTAAATCCGAAACTGCGCGTATTAATTATTGAAAAATCCAGCCAGCCACTTGGCAAGGTGCTCATCTCTGGCGGCGGACGGTGCAACGTAACCCATGCCTGCTTCGACCCCGCGCAACTGGTCAACTTTTACCCGCGTGGCGGCATGGCTTTGCGCGGCGCATTCACCCGTTTTCAACCCGCAGACACGGTCAAGTGGTTTGAATCGCATGGCGTGAAGTTGAAAACCGAAGCGGACAATCGCATGTTCCCTGTCACTGATTTATCGAAAACCATAGCAGATTGTCTGCGTGAGTTGGCGCAAAATGCTGGGGTGAAACTGCATCTTGGCACGAGCCTGCAAAAGGTGGAAAAAATCTCAAGGGTTGGATTCAGGCTTGAGGTTAGAGAAGGCGGCGAAGTTTATCCCCTCCAAACAAAAAAATTATTGATCGCCACGGGCAGTGATCCCAAAACGCGCGAAGTCGTCAAATCGCTTGGGCATTCCATTGAAGAGACCGTGCCTTCATTATTTACCTTCAACGTCAATGATAAAAGAATTGACGGGCTGGCGGGTGTGGCAGTTGAGAACGTGACCCTCAAAATGGATTCGCTCACGCAAAGCGGACCGATGCTCATCACCCACTGGGGCTTGAGCGGACCCGCCGTACTGCGACTCTCTGCCTGGGGCGCGCGCATTTTATTTGAGAAGAAATACCGATCCACCTTAACTGTCAACTGGCTCGGCGACTACAAGCTTGATTCTGCACTGGAAGTTTTACAACGCAACAAAGACTGGCATGAAAACGCGCGTAAGAAAATTGCGGCTCAACCTGCTTTCTCGCAAATCCCCGTCAGGTTATGGAAACAGTTGACCCAATTCATCGGCGACAAAAACTGGGGCGACATTTCAAAAGCCGAAATGCGAAAACTTGCCGAAGAATTAACCGCGGGTGAATTTGCCATTAAAGGCAAGGGGATATTCAAAGAAGAGTTCGTCACCTGCGGCGGTGTGAATTTAGATGAAGTGGATTTCAAAACCATGCAAAGCCGCATTGTGGAAGACCTGTTCTTCGCGGGCGAAGTATTGGATATTGACGGCATCACAGGCGGGTTCAATTTTCAATCCTCATGGACAACAGGCTGGCTGGCGGGGAGTGCACTCTCGTCCTGAGCGTAGTCGAAGGACATTTTTACACTGCGCTTCGACTACGCTCAGCGCGAAGTGGAAATGAATGATTTTTCCATTGACCCATAGCCAATAGTCCCGTAAAATCCCTCTTTAAAATTATATATAATTTCTAAAGAGGATATCAGACATGGCAAAATATCGAATTTTTTATTGGAAGCACATCCCCTCCTCCATCGTTGTTCAAGATAACGGCACAACGGTCAAGAAGCAATTATCGCAAAGGATCCAAAATGCAATTGACGCTTATGCAATGGCTGAAGGATTAACTGGAACAAATGATTACGCCGCTCAATATAAGCGCGGCGATTGGATCGAACGCGACGGCGCCCCCGAAGAAGTTGCGGATGCGCTTCTCGCTGAACTGGAAATTGAGTTTGCGAAAATAGAGATACCACGCCGAAAAGGACCACAGACCATAGACCGTGGACAATTGGCAGCAGAATAGCATGGTCTATTATCGTCAATCGTCGTTTAAGAAAATAAAAAATCACAAAAAACAAATGACAAAACACAACATCATCCTGCAACCCTCTGGCTCCCGCGGACAAGTGGAAGAAGGTCAGTCCATCCGCTCTGCCGCGCGTGACTTGGGCGTGGAGATCGAATCCATTTGCGCCGAGAATGCCACTTGCGGCAAGTGCATGGTTTTAATCGAAGAAGGCCGCTTCGAGAAGTACAACATGGATTCAAGGCGTGACCACGTTTCACCTGTGACCTCCGAAGAAGCTGCGTATTTTGCCCGCAGACCCAAGCTATTAAAAGATAAAGGCTGGGAAGTGGGACAGGTGCGCCTTTCATGTCAATGCAAGATACTGGGCGACGTATTAATCAATGTCCCTGAAGAAAGCCGTGGGAATAAGCAGATCGTCCGCAAATCAGCCACGCAGCGCGAGATCGAGATCAAGCCGTCAATTCGGAAATATCTCGTCTCGATGACTCCGCCCAATTTGGAGCGACCGATTGCAGATTGGGAACGTCTCGCCAAAGGATTGGAAACATCCATGGGACTTGTCCGCCGCGGCGAGGAACATCTCCCCCGCTGGTCAGATTTCACAGTTGATTACACCTGCCTGCGGACTTTATCCTCCACTCTGCGCGAAGCAAAATGGAATGTGACGGTTTCAGTCTGGCAGGATAAGGAAGTTGTCCAAGTCCAGGCTGGGTATCACGAAGATAGTTACGGCGCGGCTGTGGATATTGGCTCAACGACTGTCGCTTTGTATTTATGCAATTTGCGAACAGGCGAAATCCTCGCCGCGGAATCAGAAATGAATCCGCAGATCGTGTATGGCGAAGATGTGATGTCCCGCATTCAATACACCATCGAGCATCCAGATGGTTTAGAGAAATTGCACAAGGCTATTATCTCCACGCTGAACAAATTATTGAAGCAGGCAGTGAAGACGGCGAACATGTCGCTGCGAGGAACGAAGCAGTCTTCTGATGATGAAAATGATCTTACGGAAGAGGAGATTGCTTCGGGGAAAAACACCCCTCGCAATGACATAATAATTGAAGATATTCTTGAAATGGTATTGGTTGGCAATTCGACGATGCATCACCTTTTGTTAAATTTACCTCCAAAAGATCTGGGACTTGCGCCATTCGTGCCAGCAATTCACAAGTCAGTGGATGTGAAAGCGCGTGAATTGGGACTGCACATCAATTCCGCTGGCAATATTCATGTCCTGCCGACCATCGCATCATTTGTCGGCGCAGACACCAGCGGAATGATCATTGCGGAAGAGCCGCACAAACAGGATGAGAATTGGCTGTTGATTGACGTTGGCACAAATGCCGAACTGGTGCTTGGAAATCGCAAGCGACTGTTATGCACATCCACGCCCACGGGACCTGCCCTCGAAGGCGCACACGTGGAATATGGAATGCGGGCCGCGCCTGGTGCAATGGAACGCATTGAAATCGATGAAAAGACTCTTGAGCCAAGATATAAAGTCATCGGCGTGGATGGTTGGAATACGGATCACGCTGAATTCAAAGGTCAGGTCAAAGGGATTTGCGGATCCGCCATCATCGACGGAGTGGCAGAATTATTCCGGGCGGGGATCGTTGATTCTCGGGGCAAGTTCAAGACAGGGCTGGAGTCGACGCGTATTCGTCAAGGCGAAAGCGGCTGGGAGTATGTCATTGCCTGGGCGGAAGAAACATCCATCGGGCGCGACATCCCCATGACCCAACAGGATGTGAGACAAATTCAACTTGCGAAAGCGGCGCTCTTCGTTGCGGCGCGCACATTATTAAAACGCTTCGGTTTGGAATCACCTGATAAAATCATTCTCGCGGGCGGCTTCGGCAGTTACATCGACAAGGAAAAAGCCATGCTGATCGGGCTGATCCCTGATTGTGATTTGGACAATGTGTACGCAGTCGGCAACGCTGCAGGTGACGGCGCGCGCATTGCGTTATTGAATGTGGAGAAGCGCAACGAAATTGGTCCAGTGACTCGCAAAGTGGAACGTTTTGAATTGCCCACCGACCCTGAGTTCCAAAATCAATTCATGCTCGCCACGAGTTTCCCGCACATGAGCGAGCCGTTTCCACACATCGCATATTTGATTCCCAATCGTGTGGCGGATTCGTTGGCGAAAAAATTTATAAGCAAATAAAAACTTTAACCACAAAGGGCACGAAGTGTCACAAAGAAAACCTTCGTGCCCCTTTGTGACACTTCGTGGTAAAAAATAGGAGAGCAGGATGAACAAATTTTTGGAAAGACTTAACTCTGGGGAAATTCTCGTTGCGGATGGGGCGACTGGCTCCAATTTGCAAAAGATGGGACTCAAGGCGGGGCAGGCTCCCGAAGACCTGATCATTGACAACCCGGACATTTTGCTTGAACTTGAGAGCATGTTCGTCAAAGCTGGCTCGGATATTATTTTGACCTGCACTTTTGGCGGCACACGCATGAGAATGAAAGATTCAAAATATCAGGATCGTGCGCCTGAAGTAAATATCCGTGCGGTGGAATTGGCACGCAAAGCCGCCGCCTCATCAGGGCGGACCGATGTGCTGGTCGCTGGTTCTATGGGACCTGTTGGCGGTTTGATCAAGCCGTATGGTCCGCTTGAAGCGGATGAGGTCAAAGCCACATTTGCAGAACAAGCCAAAGCCCTGGCTGAAGGCGGCGCGGATTTGCTCGTGATCGAAACCATGTTCGCGTTCGAAGAAACCACGGCGGCATTTGAAGGTGCAAGGTCTGTGACCGACCTGCCAATTGTCGTGTCATTTAGTTACGACCGCGGCACACGTTCCATGATGGGCGTGAAGCCAAAAGATGTAATGAAGCGCTACACCGAAATGGGCGCGAATGTCATCGGCGCGAACTGCGGAACCACACTTGAGAATATGGAAACCATCATCACAGAATACGCGAATACCGTGCCAAACTTCCCGATGTGGGCAAAACCCAACGCTGGCATTCCGCGCATGGATATTCAAACCGAGCAAGCCATCTATGATATGGGACCCGATGACATGGCTAACTTTGCGAAGAAATATGTCGCATTGGGCGCAAAGATCGTGGGCGGATGCTGCGGGTCTACACCTGAGCATATTGCGGCGATTGCGAAAGCGGTAAAGTGAGAAGTAAACAGTGATCAGTGACGGATTACGAGTTGCATATTTTGGGATTTGTAATCCGTGATTGTTTAAAGGTGAAATATGCGTGAAAAGATACTCGATCTATTATCTGGGAAAAAGATTGACTCGCAGCCTGCTTTCAGCGGGTTGATCCACGTCACTGCGGAGGGATTGCAGAGCGAAGGGTTGCTTTTTCACGAAACACATAAAGACGCGCAAAAGATGGCGAAGGCGGCAGCCAGCACTTTCAAGTTGAGCGGACTTCCCTCGGCAGTTTTGCCATTGGATATGTATGTGGAAGCCGAAGCATTGGGTGCGGAGATCAACTTCCGCGAGAACATGGAGTTTGAGTTTCCGCTGGTGAGGAAAGCGGGATTTGGTTCAGTAAAGCAGCTAACCGCAGAGACGCAGAGCGTGCAGAGTTTTATAAATGGGGGAAGAATTAAGTTGGTTTGTGAAGCAATTAAGTTGTTGAAGGAAGATGTGGGAAATGATGTGGTTATTGGTGGGATGATCCCAGGACCGTACACGTTGCTATTGCTCGTTGTAGATGCAGGGAAAATGTTCGTTGAAATGAAGAAGGAACCCGCCGCTGTCACCGAGGCGCTCTTTCATCTTGCATCATTGCTTGCCCAGGTCGGCGTGGATTATCGCGATGCAGGCGCTGACTTTATCACCATCCACGATATGGGCGGGTCGCCTGCTTTTTTAGGTCCCGCCAAATATGAGCAATTTGTTCTGCCTGCGGAAAAGTTGTTAATTGAGATGTTGCCCAAGCCGCGTGTTTTATCTGTGTGCGGAAATGTGACGAATTCACTTCACCTTCTCGCGCAAACTGGCGCAGACGCCATCTCGATCGACCAGACAGTTGATCTCGCAGCGGCGCGGATTGTTTTGAAAGATACTCTGCTTTTTGGAAACCTTGATCCTGTAGAGACTCTCTATCGGGGAGATAAAGCCAAAGTCGCTGAATCAGTTGTCAGGGCGAAAGAGGCGGGCGTGGACGCAGTCTGGCCAGGCTGTGACCTCATCATCCAAACGCCAATTCAAAATATCCAGACAATGATAAAAGCCTGACGAAAATTCGTCAGGCTTTTTATATTCTTCGACTCCCTGGCACTGACCGCCAGGGCAAGTGTCGCTCAGGATGATACGCTACTTCACTTTCGAACAAAGTTCAACAAATTGTCCGCAAGTGGAGTTAGGGCCATCTGCTGTTGGTGTTGCTTTTGCCTCAGCCTCGCCGCCGCTAACATAGCATCCTAACGGCTCATTCCCAGTTGCCTGAAAGCCCAATGGCACGCGGCAAGTGTTATCCAAAGCAGCCAATGCTTTGAGCGGATAGTTGGGATCATCTGTGTTGGCAGCGCCAGCTTGTTCAGGAGTGAAATGATCATGATAGTAAAAGATTGAAGGATCAATGGCAACGTCATTGGAAAGCACACTCCACATGAAAGCCTCTTTGCCATCCTTGAACATCGATTTCTCAAAAGCAATTTCAACAGCGGGCAGATCAATATCAGTGGTCTGGCGCACCCACACAAGATCAGGGTCACCTTCAGGGTATATACCCTGGCTCAGATCAAAAATTTTTGCTTCAAATCCATCACTGGCATAGTTATCGGGGCGATTGATAATGGCACCGCCAACATCACCGTTGACATCCAGATAGGCCGCAACATTGTCAGCAGTAAATTCGGTGGAATAGGGCGGGCGGGTCGTCAGTAAAATTTCAGCGCGACCATCTGCGTTACGGTCTATCTCAACGCCATAGGAACCTGTCAGGGATTGCGTTGCGGGATCAGGCTCAACCATCGAAATTTTGACGTAGAAAAAATTCTCATCGCTTGTGATCGAAAAATTCACTATATCCAGATCGGGTAAATAATCCATATTAACCGATGTGAAGGGACGCTCAAAACGATTCTTGTAAAACTCGTCGCCAGTCTTAACTTTTTTTGTGTCGTAGTATAACGAATTCTCATTATCATGAGCGGTTGCGCGGTCACTGGTCCCTGCGGATGGAATTGTTACATGTGTAACTGGTGCTACCACAGGCTGTGTATCTGTCGGCTGAACCGTCGGCATACTTTCGGGTGTTGCGGTTTCACTGGGAGCGACAATTGGCTCCACTGTATTCACCACCGCAGTTGGTGGGGTGGATTGACTACAAGCCTGCAATAATATAGCCGAAAATAATAGCAGCGGGAGAATTTTTTTCATAATTAATTACCTCTTTTCCCGAAATACCGGGCATCAACATATCACCAAATATAATTTCATAAACTGATAAAAAGGTTTAGAATGCAATCATTATAACTAACAAAAAATGAAAGGCACATTCTCTTATAATTACAAAACCATGATGATTATTCGCCGACCTCAAAAATATATTCAAGCAGTTTTCGCCCTTATCACCCTTATCGCTTATGGGCTTTTATTACCTTTCACTGGTTTTTACTGGGATGATTGGCCTTTCGCATGGATTGCGCGCTTCCTCGGCCCCAGCGAATTCATTCCAGCTTTTGCACCCTTTCGCCCATTTCTCGGTCCCATTTTTTATTTCACCACAAGCCTAATCCCGCCTGTGCCGTTCTACTGGCAAATCTTTGCCCTCGTAGTTCGTTTGCTCCTTGGCCTTTCAGCATGGTGGATGTTCAAACAGATATGGCCCGAACGCCCGCGCATTGCGTTGATCGCTGCTTTCTTCATGCTTATCTTCCCGGGCTATAGTCAGCACTGGGTTGCGTTCACACATATCAACCAGGAACTTATTCCTTTTATTTTTTACCTGCTCTCAATTGGTTTCACCTTCAAAGCTCTGCGCGCTGAAAAACCGATCACCTACACCATCATCGCATTGCTCCTGCAAATTTGCGGAATCTTCCCCACAGAATATTTTTTCGGTCTCGAAGGCTTGCGCTTCCTCTTTCTGTTCTTCTTCTTTCAAGGCGGTCTGATCGAGCGTTTCGCCAAAACCCTGAAAACCTGGTGGCCCTATCTTATAGTCTGGATGCTCAACGCGGCATGGCTCATTTACTATTACAAATTTGGGCCGTACGCCTCCTACACGATCACAGCCGCCCAATCTCTCACCGCACTATCGTTTTTGAAGGAGGCGCTGGATGCTCTCTGGAAGGCAGGATTCTACGTCTGGATACAAGTCCTCGCCCTGACATTTTCCTCACTATCCGCGCCCGCTTCGCTCCTAACCCTTGGGCTGGTTTGTGTTTCATTTGCATTTCTCATGCCTTATCTAAAAAACATGGAGCAATCAGAGAATGACACGGGAACAACGCCTTTTGCGCCTATTTCTCTGATCATCATCGGCATCCTTGGTATTTTACTGGGAAGGCTGCCCTCATTAGCCGCAGGTCTTCCGCTCACCCTGCAATCTTCCTACGACAGATTCATGATCTCCATGATGATCGGCGGGAGTTTTCTCCTGATCGGCGTAATCGAATTGCTATTTAAAAATAATCGCATAAAAACTTATATCTACGCACTGATCATCGCGCTCGGCATCGGACAGCAATTCTTCAATGCAAACATCTTCCGCCGTGACTGGGAAAATCAACGCGACATTTACTGGCAAATGACATGGCGTATGCCAGCCATAGAACCAAACACCCTGCTTCTCACCCACCAAATGCCCATTGACTATGAAACCGACGCCTCCTTCACCGCGCCAATAAATTGGATGTACGCGCCGAACTATACACGCTCTGAGTTGCCCTATTTGATGCTGTATACTGAAAAACGCATCGGCGGGTCGACCCTTCCTGCGCTTGAACCAAATATCCCCGTCACCTTCCCTTATCGTACAGTTCCATTTAATGGAAACACATCCCAGGCGATTGTAATTTACATGCCAAAAGGAGGCTGTCTGCGTGTGCTTGATCCAGCACAAGGCGACAGACAAATCTACTCCAAACTACCCGATGTGCTGACCAGCGCCATTCCTATTTCAGACCCTTCACGCATCATCACAGATGCAAATCCAGTTGCAACTCCCATGTTTTTCTCAGAACCAAAACATGAGTGGTGCTATTATTTTACGAAGGCCGAACTCGCTCAACAAATGGGTGATTCTCAAAAAGTCGTCTCACTTGGCAACGAAGCCATTTCACTCGGATATAAACCCACAGACCAGAATGAATGGCTTGTCTTCATAAAAGCCTACGCGTTGACTGGTGATATTTCAACTGCAAAATCATTATCCACTGCCGCACTCGCCGAGGATGAGCGAGTCCGCCGCGGCGTATGCTCTGCCTGGGAGCAGGTGCAGTCAAAGGGTCAAGAAGGAAGCGAAGATGAAATTAATCGTATATTATTGTCGTTTGAATGCAGTCCGCAATAACGGCTTGACGCTTTAAAGTTCATGTGCTACCATCGCATTTGAATATTTTCAAAGAGGAGAATCTATGAGTAAAAATCAACGCGGTTTGCTGGTAATCTTCATTATAGTAATATCAAGTGTAATGATCTCTGCCTGCACACAGTCTTTATCTTCCGCACCTGCCGCAACGCCAACTTTACTTCCACCTGATTTGTTCGTTTCGCCAATAGCTACGGGTGGAAATCCGATGGATATGATCGAGGAATTTGCAAAGCAAACTTCCGTGGCACAAACAACTGTTGCAAATGGCGGCACTCCAGCCACACCACAACCAGTAGGAACGGTCATCACCCCCCAGGCTGGAACTACCACTGTCATTGCCCCAACAGTCGCTGCGCCCAGCACTCCAACCAATGCAGTAGCCGGCACAGCTGCTCCAGTTAGTACCCCAGTTCCAAATGCTACAGCTGTTCCCTCCGGTGTGCGTCCTCCAACTTATACTTTGCAAAATGGTGAATTCCCTTATTGTATTGCCCGCCGTTTCAATGTAGACCCAGATGCTTTGCTTAGTGCAAGCGGACTTACCAGCCCCGACCTATATTACTCAGGTTTAACTCTCACCATCCCCCAGAGTGGCGCATTCCCTGGCAGCCGCATGTTGGCGTCTCACCCAACCACTTATAGTGTTCTCTCCAGTGATGAAACCGTCTATAGCGTAGCGTGTAAATTCGGGGATGTTGACCCTGCCGCAATTGCTTCCGCGAACAGTATTGCGGTCTCAGCAAAATTGACCGCTGGGCAAAAGTTACAAATACCCTAATTTGAAATAAAAAAGCCCAAGCAAATGCTTGGGCTTTTTTGTTAGATTTAGACGATGGCTTCAAACCTCTCCTGACGTTTGAAGCTCGAAAATCAAGATAAGGAAACTATCATGCCATTTGAATTAATCCGCTCAGAGACTTTACTAAAAGGCCGCGCATTCTTAATTCGCCGCGACACGCTCAAAACACCTGATGGGGGCGAAACAAAATTGGATATTATTGAGCATGGCGGTTCTGTGGTCATTGTTCCGATAGACAAAGACGGTAATTTGCTATTTGTGAGGCAGTACCGTCACGCGGCAGGCATGGACTTGCTTGAACTGCCCGCTGGCACCTTGGAAAAGGATGAAGATCCCGCCGTATGTGCCGCACGTGAGATCCGCGAAGAAACTGGTTTCGCCGCAGACAGAATCGAAAAGATCGGCGATTTTTATCTTGCACCTGGATATTCAACCGAGTTCATGCATGTATATTTAGCCCGCGACTTGAGACACGATCCACTCGAAGCAGATGCGGATGAATTTCTGAGCGTGGAAAAACTTTCTTTCGCAGAGGCAATTCAAAGGGTAGAAAGAGGCGAGATGCCTGATGCCAAGTCGCTGGCGGCGTTGTTATTGGCAAAGTCATATCTAATATAATATGTTTATCCTAATTGCAGGTCCGTATCGCTCAGGCACAAATGATGATCCAGAAAAAATCGCTGCAAATGTTCACTTGATGGAAGCATTTGCATTGCCCATTTTCCGTATGGGACATATTCCTGTGCTTGGCGAATGGTTCGCGCTTCCGCTGGTTCATCTGGCAGGCTCCAAGAAAATTGGGGATGAGCCATTCAACGAAATTTTTCATCCTATCGCAGAACGGCTTTTGGAAAAATGCGATGCAGTTCTTAGAGTAGGCGGCGCTTCGCAAGGCGCAGACTTAATGGTTGAGGTGGCGCGCAAACGCGGCTTGTATATTTATTTTACGCTGGATGAAATTCCAACGGAAAAATAATCGAAAAAAGTACTAAAATAGGCTGACAGCAGATATTCTGCCGTCAGCCTATTTTAATTCCACAATTTTTGTCCAATATATGACAACTTTCAGGTAAATTCGGGTCATTTATAACTAACCAATGCACTCAGGGAGCGATAAACTTGGAAGTTGAAATTTTTTTAAGGTCAAATCCCTGCTTTCAAAGGAGCAAGTAAAAAATGAAGAAACCTGTAGTTACTATTGACGGCAACGAAGCCACAGCATCCGTCGCGCATCGCTTGAGTGAGGTTATCGCAATTTATCCAATCACCCCCTCCTCAAACATGGGCGAATTCGCAGACGAGTGGTCAGCCAAAGGCAAAAAGAATATTTGGGGCACAATACCCGCCGTGATCGAAATGCAGTCTGAGGGCGGCGCGGCTGGCGCGGTGCATGGCGCTTTGCAAACAGGCGCACTCACCACCACATTCACCGCCTCGCAAGGCTTGTTGTTGATGATTCCCAACATGTACAAGATCGCGGGCGAACTCACCAGCACCGTCTTCCATGTTGCGGCTCGCTCACTCGCGGCGCAGGGACTCTCTATTTTCGGAGATCATCAGGATGTGATGGCTGTCCGCCAGACAGGCTGGGCTTTGCTTTCTTCAGCATCTGTGCAAGAAGCACATGACTTCGCCGCCATTGCCCAAACTTCCACGCTCAAAACGCGCGTGCCCTTCCTCCACTTCTTTGATGGGTTTAGGACTTCACACGAAGTCTCCAAGATCTTCCAAATCACGGATGATGAACTGCGCACCCTCATCGACACTGACCTGGTGCGTGCCCATCGAGCAAGAGGACTCACCCCTGAGCATCCTGTCCTGCGTGGCACCGCGCAAAATCCTGATGTCTACTTCCAGGCACGCGAAACGGTCAACCCTTTCTACGATGCCACCCCCGCAATCGTGCAATCCATGATGGACGAATTCGCTAAAGTCACAGGCAGGCATTACAACCTGTTCGATTATGTCGGTCATCCTGAAGCTGAACGCGTGGTCATTATCATGGGTTCAGGCGCAGATACCGCCGAAGCGACAATCAATTATCTCGTGGAACAAGGCGAGAAAGTTGGTGTGTTGAAAGTCCGCTTATACCGCCCGTTCTCATTGGATTATTTCATGAAGGCATTGCCCGCTTCCGTGAAAAAGATCGCCGTTCTCGACCGCACCAAGGAACCAGGCGCCATGGGCGAGCCGCTTTACCTGGATATCGTCAATGCTTTAGCCGAAGGTGATAGGTCAGATGTCAAAGTCATCGGCGGACGTTATGGGCTTTCCTCCAAAGAATTCACTCCCGCCATGTTCAAGGCCGCGCTGGATGAATTGAAGAAAGCAAAACCCAAAAATCACTTCACAGTCGGCATCAACGATGATGTTTCCCACACCAGCCTTGATGTAGACACTTCCTTCTCCATTGAACATTCCGAAACCGTACGCTGTGTGTTCTTCGGTCTCGGCTCAGATGGCACAGTAGGCGCGAACAAGAACTCCATCAAGATCATCGGCGAAGAAACCGACAACTATGCGCAAGGCTACTTCGTGTACGACTCGAAGAAATCAGGTCAGATGACCATCTCTCACCTGCGCTTTGGACCAAAAGCCATTCACGCGCCATATCTCATCGAAGCAAACCAGGCAAACTTTGTGGCTTGCCATCAATTCAGCTTCCTTGAGCGCTATGATATTTTGAAATACGCTAAAGAAGGCGGAGTATTCCTACTCAACAGCTTGTTTGGAAAAGATGAAGTCTGGGATACCCTTCCGAGCGAAGTTCAGACCGCCATCATCGAAAAGAAACTCAAGTTCTATGTCATCAACGGCTATGACGTTGCTGAACAGACAGGCATGGGACAACGCGTCAACACCATCATGCAGACGGCATTCTTCGCCATTTCTGGTGTCCTTCCGCGCGAACAAGCCATTGAAGAGATCAAGCACGCCATTGAAAAGACCTATGGCAAACGCGGTGAAGCTGTCGTGAAGAAGAACTTCGAGGCTGTGGATGCTACTATCGTGAATCTTCATGAAGTCACTGTCCCAGCCACGGTAAGCTCAAAGATGACGCGCCGTGCTGCGGTGCCGAGCAACGCGCCTGATTTCGTCAAAAATGTGCTTGGACCGATGATCACCTTTGACGGAGATAGTCTTCCTGTATCCGCGATGCCTGTAGACGGTTCATATCCGCTTGCCACAACTCAATGGGAAAAGCGCAACATCGCGCTCGAAATTCCCGTCTGGGAAGCAGACCTGTGTATTCAATGTGGTAAATGCGTGATGGTTTGTCCGCATGCGGTCATCCGCCACAAAGTATATGATGAGAAACTGGTTGCAAACGCGCCTGAAACTTTCAAGCACATGCCTTCGAAGTTCAAGGAATTCTCTCAGGGCTTTGCCTACACCGTGCAGGTCGCGCCCGAGGATTGCACAGGCTGTACTTTGTGCGTGGAAGTCTGCCCAGCCAAGGATAAGAGCCAGGCAGGGCGTAAGGCGCTCAATATGGCCCCGCAGCCTGCTTTGCGCGAAACTGAAACAAAGAACTGGGAATTCTTCCTGAACACCATCCCAGACATGGACAGAAAGTTATTCAATCCATCCACGATCAAGAATTCACAGTTGTTACAACCATTGTTTGAGTTCAGCGGCGCGTGCGCGGGATGCGGTGAGACACCCTATGTGAAATTGGTCTCCCAACTCTTTGGCGACCGCTCGATCATTGCGAATGCGACGGGTTGTTCATCCATCTACGGCGGCAACCTCCCCACCACCCCGTGGGCTGTGGATGCGAAGGGACGCGGTCCCGCTTGGTCGAACTCGCTGTTTGAAGATAATGCCGAGTTTGGTTTGGGCATGCGCCTGACGATTGACAAACAAAATGAATATGCGCGCGAACTGCTTTCTCAATTTGAGAAGGAACTGGGCGCAGAACTGGTCAACGCAATTTTAAGCGCGAAACAGGAAGATGAAACGGGTATCGAAGCCCAGCGCGAACGTGTTGCCCAATTGAAAGCCAAACTGGAAAAGTCCAGCGACAACCGCGCCAAAGATTTGGTCAGCATCGCAGACAGCCTCGTGAAGAAATCCGTCTGGATCATGGGCGGCGACGGTTGGGCATACGACATCGGCTACGGCGGCTTGGATCATGTGATCGCCTCAGGACGCAACGTCAATATCCTGGTGCTGGACACCGAAGTATATTCAAACACAGGCGGACAAGCCAGCAAAGCCACGCCTCGCGCAGCAGTTGCGAAATTCGCAATGGGCGGCAAGGGAATGGGCAAGAAAGACCTCGGCTTGATCGCAATGGCCTATGGCAATGTTTACGTGGCACACATTGCAATGGGCTTCAATGACCAGCAGACACTGCGCGCCATCATCGAAGCGGAAGCCTACGATGGCCCGTCGCTCATCATTGCCTACAGTCACTGCATTGCGCACGGCTACGATATGGCGAAAGGTCTCGAACAGCAAAAACTAGCTGTACAATCGGGTCACTGGCCCATGTATCGTTACGATCCGCGCCTCGCTGAAGAAGGAAAAAATCCGCTGATCATCGAATCCAAAGAACCAAGCATCCCCCTGTCACAATACGCGTACAACGAAACACGCTACAAGATGCTCACTCAAATAGATGAGACCCGCGCCGAGGAATTGATGAAAGAAGCTCAACACGATGCCAAATCACGCTGGACTCTCTACCAACAGATGGCATCAATGCACTACAATGGAAATGACACCGAGGAGAAAAAATCATGACCGATCTTTCCACCACCTACCTTGGCTTGAACCTAAAAAACCCTCTCGTGGCTTCAGCCTCTCCCCTTTCAAAAAATATTGACAGGGCACGCAAGCTGGAAGAAGCGGGTGTCTCTGCAATTGTGATGTATTCCCTCTTCGAGGAACAGATCATCCACGAAAGCCTTGAGCTGGACCACTACCTCACCCGTGGAACTGACTCATTTGCCGAGGCGATGTCCTATTTACCTGACGGCGGCACGTATTCAGTTGGTCCTGAGAAGTATCTAAATCAAGTGGCTGGCTTGAAGAAAGCTCTGAATATCCCCGTTATCGGAAACTTGAACGGCGTTTCGAAAGGCGGTTGGACAAAATATGCAAAACAGATCCAGGATGCTGGCGCAGATGCGTTGGAATTAAATTTATATTACATTCCGACCGATCTTGATCTCACCGCCCAGGAACTGGAAAACGCACAAGTGGAGTTGGTGGCAGAAGTAAAATCTGCCATATCCATTCCTTTGGCAGTAAAACTCAGCCCATTTATCACAGCCCTGCCAAATTTTGCGCGTAGAATTGTCGAAGCTGGGGCAAATGGACTGGTTCTGTTCAACCGCTTCTACCAGCCAGATTTCGACCTAAATGAACTAAAAATCGTACCCAGCCTTGACCTAAGCACATCTGCAGAACTGCGTCTCCCTCTGCGCTGGATTTCGATCTTGCATGGGAAGATCAATGCAGATTTTGCCCTGACCAGTGGCGTACATACAGCGAACGATGTACTAAAATCCATGATGGCGGGTGCGAAAGTAGCCATGATGGCGTCAAATCTCCTGCGAAACGGCGAACAAGTCATCCCGTCCATGTTGACCGGGCTGGAGACCTGGATGAAGGAACGGGAATATGCCTCCATCAAACAAATGCAGGGAAGTATGAGCCAGAAATCCGTGAAAGAACCCGCAGCATTTGAACGGGCAAATTATATGAATGTCCTGAATTCGTTCAGGGATCTGCCATAAAGAAAAAAGTCCTCCGCAAAAACGGAGGACTTTTTTTATCTCAAACCAGGGGATTAATTTCCAACAGAAGTAGAGGCGTTCTTGCGTTGACGGAAGGTAATGCGGGCGCGCGTCAGATCATAAGGTGACATTTCCATGGAGACGCGATCCCCAAGCAAAATACGGATATAGTGCTTACGCATTTTACCCGCAAGATAGGCAAGCACTTCATGACCGTTATCAAGCCGCACACGGAACTGAGTCCCTGGCAGGGCTTCGATCACGAGACCGTCAACCTTGATTTTTCCTTCTTCTTTTGTCATACACGCCTCTATATCTACTCATTATCCTTGGATGCAGCGCCGCTTTAGACGGCGGATTGCTTTCTTCTTTTCCATGCGGCGCGTCTCACTCTTGGAGACGAACCAGCGCTTATCACGGATCGTGCTTAAAATGCCGCTCTTTACTATTTTCTTGCGAAAGCGCTTGAGCAAAGAGTCCTGAGACTCGCCGTTACGTAAATTTACTGAAGCCAACGAAATCACCTACTTTCTACATAAAATAGCAAAAAAATAGCCGTTCCGCAGAATCGGCCGAGGATTTATAGGTAAGACCTGAAACGAACTAGATGACCTCAAGATCAAAAGATGCGCTTCGAACTCCTCGTTTTTATTAAAGCGATGCAATTAATGCCGCTAACCGAAACTGATAATTTGCATTATACACGATACATGCGAAGATGAGAAGATTCTAAGCAAAAAACATACAAAACTTGAATTCTTTCCCCTATGGCATTTTTTTCAATTTGAATATTAGATTTTGTAGACACTACCGTATTTTTGGATGCCCCCCTTTTTCGTAATAAAACTCAGACTCAGAGCGGACCATTCCAACCCCGAAATTGATTCAGTTTCAATTGGTTTGATCTGCTCATCAATATTTTCGGATATCTGCAAATAAAAAAGTCCTCCGCAAAAACGGAGGACTTTTTATTATCTCAAATCAGGGGATTAATTTCCAACAGGAGCAGAAGCGTTCTTGCGTTGACGGAAGGTAATGCGGGCGCGCGTCAGATCATAAGGTGACATTTCCATGGAGACGCGATCCCCAAGCAAAATACGGATATAGTGCTTACGCATTTTACCCGCAAGATAGGCAAGCACTTCATGACCGTTATCAAGCCGCACACGGAACTGAGTCCCTGGCAGGGCTTCGATCACGAGACCGTCAACCTTGATTTTGCCTTCTTCTTTTGTCATACACGCCTCTATATCTATTCATTATCCTTGGATGCACGGCGCTTGATGCGTCGAATTGCTTTCTTCTTTTCCATGCGGCGCGTCTCACTCTTGGAGACGAACCAACGCTTATCACGGATCGTGCTTAAAATGCCGCTCTTTACTATTTTCTTGCGAAAGCGCTTGAGCAAAGAGTCCTGAGACTCGCCGTTACGTAAATTTACTGAAGCCAACGAAATCACCTACTTTCTACATAAAATAGTCAAAAAAATCAGCCGCTACACATTATCGGCCGAGGACTTTATAAATAAGACCTAAAGCTAATCAGATGAAAAAAACGCAACACACGCGCGGATAGAAAAATCCCGCGCGTGTTATGTATAAAAGAAAAGCCCCTTGGCAATGACCTACTCTCCCGGGAGGTCGCCCTCCAAGTACCATCAGCGCTGACGTGCTTAACTGCCGGGTTCGGTATGGGACCGGGTGTACCCACGTCGCTCAAATCACCAAGGGACATTTTCACAATGTTGGTCTGAACAGCAAATTGATGTTTGTATTATAAGAAAAGTACCAAATTCTCCGCATCACGTAAAGGAAGCCCTCGACCATTAGTACAGCTTAGCTTAACACATTACTGCGCTTACACATGCTGCCTATATACCAGATAGTCTATCTGGGGTCTTACTCCCTTACGGGATTACAGGGATCTAATCTTAGGGCGAGTTTCCCACTTAGATGCTTTCAGCGGTTATCTCTGCCAGACATGGCTACCCAGCGATGCTCCTGGCGGAACAACTGGCACACTAGAGGTCTGTCCACTCCGGTCCTCTCGTACTAGGAGCAGCTCCCTTCAAATCCCTTACGCCCACAGCGGATAGAGACCGACCTGTCTCACGACGGTCTGAACCCAGCTCGCGTACCGCTTTAACGGGCGAACAGCCCGACCCTTGGGACCTTGTCCAGCCCCAGGATGCGATGAGCCGACATCGAGGTGCCGAGCGAGATCGTCGATATGGACTCTTGGATCTCACCAGCCTGTTATCCCCGGGGTAGCTTTTATCCGGTAAGCCACAACCCTTCCACTCGGTATTGTGGGATCACTAAGCCCGACTTTCGTCTCTGTTCGGCGCGTTGGCCTTACAGTCAAGCTCCCTTATGCCTTTACACTCTATGGTGGGTTTCCATTCCACCTGAGGGAACCTTTGGGCGCCTCCGTTACCTTTTGGGAGGCGACCGCCCCAGTCAAACTGCCCACCTGGCACGGTCCCCCATCCGGATTACGGAATGGGGTTAGGATCTAAACATGATCAGGGTGGTATTTCACCATTGGCTCCACCGACGCTAGCGCGCCAGCTTCAAAGCCTCCCACCTATCCTACACAGATCATATCCAAATACAATGCCAAGTTGCAGTAAAGCTCCACGGGGTCTTTTTGTCCTGCTGCGGGTAGGCCGCATCTTCACAGCCATTTCAATTTCACCGGGTCTCTCGTCGAGACAGTGCTCTAATTGTTACGCGGTTCGTGCGGGTCGGAACTTACCCGACAAGGAATTTCGCTACCTTAGGACCGTTATAGTTACGGCCGCCGTTCACCGGGGCTTCAGTTCAAAGCTTCGCTTGCGCTAACCTCTCCCTTTAACCTTCCGGCACTGGGCACGCGTCAGCCCCTATACATCGCCTTACGGCTTAGCAGAGACCTGTGGTTTTGTTAACCAGTCACCAGAGCCATTTCACTGCGACCCTCCGAAGCTTTAACACTAAGGAGGGTACCCCTTCTCCCGAAGTTACGGGGTCATGTTGCCTAATTCCTTAACCAGAGTTCTCCCGTTCGCCTTGGTATACTCTACCCATCTACCAGTGTCGGTTTGCGGTACGAGCGCTGGGAAGTTATGCTTAGAGACTTTTCTTGGCAACAAGGCTCAACCACTTATGCCTTACGGCTCGCTCTCACCTCAGCTCAACTGGCGGATTTACCTACCAATCTCAACGCCTAGATGGATCGCACCCAAATCCAATAATGGGCTGGCCTACCTCGTTGCGTCCTCCCATCGCACTTCCTAGCGGTTCCGGAATGTTGACCGGATGTCCATCACCTACGCCTCTCGGCCTCGGCTAAGGACTCGACTAACCCGACGCGGAATGACCTGGCGTCGGAAACCTTAGATATACGGCGAATATGGTTCTCACATATTTGTACGCTACTCATGCCTGCATTCTCACTTCTGTCCGCTCCAGTCGCCCTTACGATCGACCTTCACCGCTGACAGAACGCTCCCCTACTGCCCCAACTAATGTTGAGACCCATGGCTTCGGTACTATGCTTAGCCCCGTTAAGTTTTCCGCGCGAAGTCACTAGACCAGTAAGCTGTTACGCACTTTTTAAAGGGTGGCTGCTTCTAAGCCAACCTCCTGGTTGTTTCAGTAACCTCACCTCGTTTCCCACTTAGCATAGATTTGAGGACCTTAGCCGATGGTCTGGGCTGTTTCCCTTTCGACCCCGAAACTCATCTCCCGGAGTCCGACTGCCATGCTATGGAGAACTGGCATTCCGAGTTTGATTGGGTTCTGTAAGCTGTAAGCCCCATAGCCCATTCAGTGCTGTACCTCCAGTTCTAAACGCATGACGCTAGCCCTAAAGCTATTTCGGGGAGAACCAGCTATCTCCGTGTTCGATTGGCATATCACCTCTACCCACAGGTCATCTCCTAACTTTGCAACGTTAGTGAGTTCGGGCCTCCACGAGTGTTTAAACTCGCTTCACCCTGCCCATGGGTAGCTCACACGGTTTCGGGCCTAATTCCAGCGACTATACGCCCTATTAAGACTCGCTTTCGCTACGGCTTCGGGTGTTACTCCCTTAACCTCGCCACTGAAATTAACTCGCAGGCTCATTCTCCAAGAGGCACGCTGTTAGGCATGACAAGGAACGTCCCTATTTCTAGGGGGCTCAACTTGCCGTAGCCCTTCAACTGCTTGTAAGCTTATGGTTTCAGGTTCTATTTCACTCCCCTAACAGGGGGACTTTTCACCTTTCCCTCACGGTACTAGTTCACTATCGGTCGTCAAGCGTATTTAGCCTTAGAGAGTGGACTCCCTAGATTCCTGCCGGATTAGCGTGCCCGGCAGTACTCAGGAACACGGTGGAAGACGATCAGTTTTCGCATACGGGGCTATTACCCTCTTTGGCAGGCTGTCCCACACCTTTCCGCTAACTGATTGTTTTGTAACTTCCGTATTACCGGTCCTACAACCCCGATTCTGCAAGCAGACTCGGTTTGGGCTGTTCCCCGTTCGCTCGCCACTACTGGGGGAATAATTTCTTTTCCTCTGGGTACTTAGATGTTTCAGTTCCCCAGGTTCCCTTCGCCTGGTCTATATATTCAACCAGGGATACTGTTGGTTCGCAACAGTTGGTTTCCCTATTCGGAAATCCTCGGATCAACGCCTGTACACGGCTTCCCGAGGCTTATCGCAGTGTCCCACGTCCTTCGTCGGCGCTTGACGCCAAGGCATTCACCATAAGCTCTTAATAGCTTCTCCACGTGATACGGAGAAGTTGATACTTTTCTTTTGATATATTACATTTTGATAAATTACTTTATCGGCTTTACATCAATTGCTATTCAGTTTTTAAGGTGCATTCACCATTTGACCGGTGACCGACGCTCTCGATTTCGATCAAGGGCATCGGTCGCCCTTCAAAATATTCATTTAGACACAAAACGACCCAGCATCCACCGCCAGGTCATCAGATAACCTTTTCATGCGGGATGTTTTACGAACTTATGTCTTTTTACCGTTTAACAAACTATTACTTCTCTCCGTTACTACAAACTCTCAGTGGAGATGGCGGGATTTGAACCCGCGACCTTCGCCTTGCAAAGGCGCTGCTCTCCCACTGAGCTACATCCCCAGGACTCGCCTGGTTAGTGGGCTTGACAGGATTCGAACCTGTGACCCCTGCGTTATCAGCACAGTGCTCTAACCAACTGAGCTACAAGCCCGGGATTTTTCCTTAGCAACTGAGAAGTGATAGGAAACGCATTCCTGCGTTCCAGCGCCCAAGTTCACCGTATGGGCATTGTAGAACATGAGTAGAGCAAATTTCCTTAGAAACCGCTCAAGAACTCTAGAAAGGAGGTGATCCAGGCGCACCTTCCGGTACACCTACCTTGTTACGACTTCGTCCTAGTCACCAGCACCACCTTCGACGGCGCCCTCCTTACGGTTAGGCTACCGGCTTCAGGTGTTACCAACTCCCATGACGTGACGGGCGGTGTGTACAAGGCCCGAGAACGTATTCAACGCACTATAGCTGACGCGCGTTTACTAGCAACTCCAGCTTCATGCAGGCGAGTTGCAGCCTGCAATCTGAACTGAGGCCGGCTTTGGGGGATTGGCTCCACCTCGCGGTTTAGCAACCCATTGTACCGGCCATTGTAGCGTGTGTGTAGCCCCGGACATAAAGGCCATGCGGACTTGACGTCATCCCCACCTTCCTCCGGCTTGATACCGGCGGTCCTGTATGACACATGTAACATACAGCGAGGGTTGCGCTCGTTAGCGGACTTAACCGAACATCTCACGACACGAGCTGACGACAGCCATGCAACACCTGTGCAAGCTCCCTTGCGGGTCGTTCACCTTTCGGATCACTACCACTTGCATGTCAAACCCGGGTAAGGTTCTTCGTGTAGCATCGAATTAAACCACACGCTCCGCTGCTTGTGCGGGCCCCCGTCAATTCCTTTGAGTTTTAATCTTGCGATCGTAGTCCCCAGGCGGTAAACTTATCGCGTTAGCTGCGGCACCGATGGAGTTTAAGCCACCGACGCCAAGTTTACATCGTTTACGGCTAGGATTACCGGGGTCTCTAATCCCGTTTACTACCCTAGCTTTCGCGTCTGAGCGTCAGAAATGATCCAGAAGATCGCTTTCGCCACTGGTGTTCCTCCCGATATCTACGCATTTCACCACTACACCGGGAATTCCATCTTCCTCTATCACTCTCAAGTCCGGTAGTATTGAACGACCTCTCCTAGTTAAGCCAGGAGATTTCACGCCCAACTTACCGAACCGCCTGCACGCGCTTTACGCCCAGTGAATCCGGATAACGCTTGCCTCCTACGTTTTACCGCGGCTGCTGGCACGTAGTTAGCCGAGACTTATTCCTGAGGTACTGTCCTTGCTCATCCCTCAGAAAAGTGCTTTACGACCCGAAGGCCTTCATCGCACACGCGGCGTTGCTGCATCAGGCTTTCGCCCATTGTGCAATATTCCCTACTGCTGCCACCCGTAGGTGTATGGACCGTGTTTCAGTTCCATTGTGGGGGGTCACCCTCTCAGGTCCCCTACCCGTCGTAGCCTTGGTGAGCCATTACCTCACCAACTAGCTGATGGGACGCAGGTCCCTCCCAAAGCGAATTGCTCCTTTAGTTATCAGTTTCTAAATCCAATAACCACATGCGGTATTAGCAGTCCTTTCGAACTGTTATCCCACACTTTGGGGTAGGTCACCAACGCGTTACTCACCCGTTCGCCACTAGGATACTCTCGTATTGCTACTCAAGCACCTCGTTCGACTTGCATGTATTAGGCACGCCGCCAGCGTTCATCCTGAGCCAGGATCAAACTCTCCGCAAAAAACTTCACTCTTGCGAGTGTAAAAGTTACGGATTTACTGGTTCAACAAAAATTTTGTTTCCTATCACTTTTCAGTTGTTAAGGTGCTTGCCATTTGAGCGGACGATATTTTATCTGCTCTATAACCGTCTGTCAAGGTATTACACAGACCAAAATACCGATGCTTTTCTTTCGCATCGGTTCATCAGACTGCAAAACTTTTGCTTTGAGTCTCTGATGTGAGACGGTTACTCAGTTGTAATCGATTTGTCTGGGTGACGAAATCTTTTTCGTTTCTACTGGCGAAGGGCAATTATATGCATTTCCTTTTTCCTGTCAATAGATTACAAGACATTCAAACCTTAAAAAATCGCAGCCCAACCTTAAAGAATTAGGACGCCACGCCCTTCCTGTCCAACAAAAAAATCAGCCAATTAGCATCATCATGAATAATTGACTTCGTGTCTTTTCTTCAACCCTCAATGTGACACTCTGAATAACAACATTTTATTTGCCTCAAGATTAATTCATTTTCTATTCTTTCAGATAAGACACGCAACAATGCACTGCGATCTGCATACTCAAGACTGCAGTCTCCGAACAAACCGCGCGCCAAAAACATCCACACGTCCATTAATTTGTGAATTTTTCCGATGAATTGGTTATACTTAAGTATATTCCTTTGAAAAAGGCAGGTTGAAATGAAAAAAGTCCTTATTGAAGAAAAGAAATATGTTTTGGATGATTTTTTCAAAGTAGAGGAAGCTCATCTTCGCTTTGAACAATTTAACGGAGAGATGAGTCCCCTTATTCGTCGATTCTCTCTTGAAAGAGGCAACTCATCAGCTGTTTTGGTTTTTAATCTGGATACACAAAAAATAATACTGATCGATCAGTTCCGTTACCCAACATACAGCAATGGTCATGGGTGGGTAACGGAAATAATAGCGGGAATGGTCGACCCAGGTGAGACACCAGAAGAATCAGCGCGCAGGGAGTTGCAGGAGGAATCAGGGTTAACTATCTCTACCATTGAACATATATGTACTTTCTACACTTCTCCTGGAGGAAGTTCAGAACAAATATTTTTATATTACGCCGAAGTCTCTGGAGAATTTGCAAAATATAATAAGACAGGGGGATTGATTAACCATGGTGAAGATATAATCTCTTTCGAAATAACGTTAGAAGATGCTCTCAACAGAATAAAAACTGGGGAGATCAATGATGCAAAAACGATTGTCGGGATTTATTGGCTGGAAAGCCAACAGCTAAAGAAGTTGAAATAAACAACCAATTTAAAGGAGAGACATCATGGACAATAAATATGCAAATAAAAAATGTTTTGTGATCATGCCTTTTGGTAAAAAGAAAGAAAAAAGTCCCGATGGCGCCGAAACCGAAATTGATTTTAACTACGTATATCATGAATTAATAAAGGTAGCCGTTGAGTCGCTTGGCATGATCTGCGACCGATGCGATGAAATCATTGACACAGGTTCGATCCATGCAAAGATGTTTAATGGCATTTTCGAAGCTGACGTGGCGGTTGTGGATGTCTCATTTATGAATCCCAATGTCTATTATGAACTCGGCGTCCGCCATGCCTTGAACAAACATGTTACCTTGGTGATACGCAAGAACAGCAACCTGCCTCCTCCGTTCAACATAAACGGGTTGAACATTTTGGGGTACGACATTGACAACGATGAAAAGCTCAATGCCAGCAGGAAGATGATCAGTGAATACGTTAAGAATGGACTGGAAAAGCAGTCTGTGGACAGTCTTGTGCACGAATATCTCGACAACCTAAAGATAGAAAGAAAGTCCAAAAAGATCACCACCAAAGAGCGGACCCTATACCAGATCGCAAAAATTCCTGAGAAGGAAATTGGCATGATCACAGGAGATATTCAAAATATAAAAGAGATAGATGTTTGGGTAAATTCTGAAAACACAAACATGCAAATGGCACGGCATTTCGATCGATCCATTTCAGCGACAATCCGTTATCTTGGAGCAAAAAAGGATAGAGCGGGCAGAGTTACCAATGATTTTATCGCTGATGAATTGCGCGAAGCAGCGGGCGGTTCAGATGTGCCTGCTGGTATCGTCATCCCAACTGGATCAGGCGAATTATTGAAAACACATAATGTAAAAAAGATTTTCCATGCCGCTGCTGTTGCCGGGCAGGTTGGCAGGGGCTACATGCCAATTGCAGAAGTTGCGGAATGTATTCGCAATAGCTTGAAACTTGTAGACTCTGAAGAAATGGCAAATGAATCCATTCAATCCATCCTCTTTCCACTAATGGGCACGGGCACTACACAACTGGATGCCGATGAAGTTGCCAACCAGCTAATTGATGCGGCTATTTCCTATCTGGAAGAAAACCCGCAAACAAAAATTCAAAAAGTATACTTCCTTGCTTATAATGAGGATGACTTAAACCTTTGCAGGCACATCTTCGATCAAAGCACTCGCGTAATCCCCTTGAAAGCGTAAAATAAAAATGCCCCGCAAGTGTGCGGGGCATTTTGATTAATTCATTTCCTGTCTTCCAGACAACGCTCGCAATAATGTATTTTGATCGGCATACTCAAGGTCACCACCTACGGGGAGTCCGCGTGCGAGGCGGGTGACATGCACATCAAACGGCTTGAGTTGTGACTGCAAATACTGCGCGGTCGCATCACCTTCCATGCTGGGATTGGTGGCGAGGATGATTTCCTTCACCCCCCCACTGGCAACACGGGACACCAACTGTTTGATCTTGAGATCATCTGGCCCAATGCCTTCGATGGGAGATAAAACTCCCTGCAAGACATGGTACTTGCCATGAAAGCCGCCAGTACGTTCGAGAGCAAGCACATCCAAGGCTTCTTCAACAACGCAAATAAGTGAGCCGTCACGCTTGTGTGACTCGCAAATCTCACAGCGTTCGCGCCCTGCTTCTGTGATATTGAAACATTCCTGGCAAAAGGCTGTGTTGACTTTTAAGTTTGCCAATGCCGTGGACAAGTCCTGGGAGATATCCTCGGAGGCGCGCAAAAGATAGAAAGCCAAACGCGAAGCAGACTTTGGCCCGATGCCTGGCAGGCGTTCAAGGGCGGTAATCAAACTTTGAATAGATTCAGGAAGAAGCATGTGTCAGGTGTCTGTTCGCACGTGTCAGGATTCAGGTGATGAACGTACTTGAAACCTTATACATGACACTGGCAAACTTTAAACGGCAATCCACCCGAAAGCGGACCCAACCTTTGGTTGGCGAGTTCGCGTGACTGGTCAAGCGCCATGTTTACAGCGGACAAGACCAGATCTTGCAGCATTTCGGCGTCTGCATCTTTCAGCAATTCAGGGTCAATGACCACTTCGCGGCATTTCTGGTCACCTGTCATGGTGACTTTGATCGCGCCGCCGCCTGCTGTTGCGGTGACTGTCTCAACGGCAAGCTTGGCTTGCTCTTCTTCCATTTGCTTTTGCAGTTTCTGAAGTTGCTGCATCATGCCTGATTGTCCGCCGCCCATTGCGGCAGGTCCACGATTAAATCCTTTTGCCATAATTACCTCGATATTTGAAAATTGATATTCGATATTCGACTAACGAATATCAGTCTTTACTTACATATCCACAATTTCGCCGCCGTGTTGGATGGCAGCAGCGACCATGCCGTCTTGCGAAACATTGGCAGGGACTTTTCCCTTGCCTTTGGCGTTGGTGACAATACAACGAACAGATAGTTCCACGTTGAAATTATCTTTGATCAATTTTTGAATGGCTTCGATCTGATCGGGCTTGTCTATCTTTGAGACAAGCACGTCGCTGGCGAGACCAAGCACAAGCGTGTTGCCTTGCACGTCGATCATCTTGACTGAGTTCAACAATGCAGACAAATTCGCCTGGGATTTAGGCAAAGATGCGGCGAGATGTTTCCAGGATTTGATGATGTCGCCTGAGTTGATGACTGGTTTTTCAGAAACTTCGGATTGGCTCGGTACAGGCTTTTGCGCTTCGCTCTTAACTTCGGGCTGGGATTCTGCTTGTTGAAACAGCAAGCAGGCTGAGGCTTAGTCTGACGCGGCGCGGCGGTGTTGATGAGATTCTGCTGGGGCGTCCATCACTTCTGCGAGGGCAAGTTCAATGCTCAGGGATGGCTGCCAGCCGCCGCGCAAATCCGTCGCAGCATTGTTGAAGATTTTCATCATGCGCAGAACATCGGTGGTGCTGAATGATTTTGCGTGCGCGTCCATTTGCTGCTTTGACTTCGCGCGTGGCTTCGACCTGGTCGATATTGCCCATTTGAATGAGCATGAGACCGCGCAGATATTCAACGATCTGACGGGCAAGCGAGCGCGGGTCGGCGCCAGAGTCGAGGGCGCGGTGAATGGTTTCGAGACCGCGCGCAGGCTGATGGTCAAGGATGGAGTTGATGATGTCGAGAACAGTTTTGCTTGTGGCGGTGCCGAGGACAGTTTGCGCGAGGGCAAGCGTGATCTTCGTGCCTGTGGATGCGAGCTGGTCGAGCAGGGATTGCGCGTCGCGCATGCCCCCCGCTGACTGACGAGCAATGAGCGTGAGCGCTTCATCGTCGGCGGTGAGATTTTCAGCGGCGACGATATGTTTGAGGTTGGCGACGATCTCGTCCACTGGCACGCGGCGGAACTCGTGACGCTGGCAGCGGGACAAAACGGTTGCGGGGATTTTATGAATTTCAGTTGTGGCTAAGACAAAGATGGCATGTGGCGGCGGCTCTTCAAGTGTTTTGAGTAGCGCGTTGAACGCCGCAGTCGAAAGCATGTGGACTTCGTCGATGATGTAGATTTTATATTTGCCTTGCGAGGGCGAGAAGTTGATCTTGTCGCGCAGGTCGCGGACATCGTCAACGGATGTGTTGGAAGCCGCGTCAATTTCGATCAGATCCATAAAACGATTTTCGTTGACGGCTTTGCAGAAATCGCAAGTATTGTCGGGTCTTTGTGCGGGGTCTTCGTTGAGACAGTTGACAGCCTTCGCCAGCAGACGCGCGACAGTCGTCTTGCCCGTTCCGCGCGGACCCGCGAAAAGATAGGCGTGACCGACACGGTCCGCTTTGATGGAATTGGTCAGCGTCTGGACAACGTGGTCTTGTCCGATGACGGTGTCCCATCCTTTGGGGCGATATTTTCGATAAAGGGCTTGGGTCATGATTTAAGTGTCAAGTGTTTAAGTGTCAGGTGTCAGGTTGAAAGTTGAAAGTCAAAGGACGATATTGGATATTCGAGAACCTACTATCGAGTATCGAACATCGTTACGGAACGCGATACACAGCTCTCAGATTGCCTTGTGCGTCAAATAGGCGGGCATTCTCGCCAGAACTCCATACGGCGTCGCCTAGACCCCAATACAGGTCAATGACGGTATCCGTACCCGTGACCGTGTGGACTTGCACAGCGCCATTCGGGTAAAGTGTGAGCTGGGGGAACTTGAATATATTGCCGTCTTCATCTTTCAATTGCCAGCTTGCCAAATTCAATTCACCTTCGCCTTCAAATTTTACAACCACGATCTCTGAATTCAAAGTCCCAGCGCCGACGATACTGGTGATCTTCACAGCAATATCGGTCTGCGGGTTGAGAGTGGATACTGGGTCCGAGTCACCGCTGAGCGGCGCAGCCTGCAGGACCGAGGGCTGGGTCACAGCGCGATAGTTTCGGTCATACCAGAAGAGAATACCAACCGTCACCGTTGCGGAGACAAAGACATTCAAGAGCAGGTAATAAACCAGGTTGCGACGGTTCATGATGGTTCGTATGATAGCACAAAAAAGTTGAAGGTTGCAGGTTGAAAATTACAGGTTATCGTTTCAAGGATATCGCAACCCAATCAGCGATTTGACGTTGATCGTTTCGTTTCAGACCCTTTGCCTGCGCGGCTTCGATGACATTTTCTGCCTGATGGGCTAGGATTCCGCTCAGGATGATCTCGCCATTTGGCTCGACCAAGTCTGCGAGACCCGCATCAAACAGGCGGATGATGATAGGCGCGAGGATATTCGCCACCACCAGCGGAGCAGACTTAAACTGGAAGCTGCCACTCAAAACCTCAGCCACTGACCCCTGCCCGAGAATTAGTTCCTCCCCCACTCCGTTGGTATCCGCGTTCTCGCGTGAGTTTTTGACAGACTCAATATCAATATCCACACCTAATACTTTGTCTGCACCAAGCTTTAACGCAGCAATGGACAAAATTCCAGAACCACAGCCGACATCGATAACTCGATATTCGGGATTCGATATTCGGTCTCCAACTCCCGATTCTCGAATATCCATTATCGCCTTTTCCATCAACTCCAAACACAGTTGTGTCGTGGGATGCGTGCCTGTGCCGAACGCCATGCCTGGGTCAATTTTGATCGGGATGCGGTTTGGCTCTGGGGATTCCAGCCACGCTGGCAGGATGAGGAGTCTCTGTCCGATGAGGATCGGCTTGTAGTGCTGCTTCCAAGCCTCCATCCAGTTTTGATCCGCGATCTGCTTGTACGTGGGAGTTGGCACGGGAGTGATCATCCCCAAATAGAAAAGCGACTCTTCAAGTTTTTGTCGCGTCTCTTCCAATTGCTCGTTGACTTCCAAATAAGCGCGGACGGTGATGGGACCCGTTGCCGTGCCTTCATCCTCTTCATCCAAGAACTTTACGCCCTGCTCGGTCATCACACCGTTGGGCGCAAAACGGGCAAAAACATCCGCAACGGATTCGGCGAGTTCGCCGTTTACAGTCAGTGAAACTTCTAGCCAATTCATTCTACAACTCCAGTAAATTTAATTATTTTTTGTCAGCACGGTAGAATTTGATCTCTGCTTTTTCGAGCGTGACCATGCCTGCCTTAATGTGCGGGTCTATCAATTCAAGAAACGTTTCGAGATTTTCTTTTGTATCCACGATCTCGACAATGATCGGGAGGTCTTCGGAGAGGCGTTCGATCTTGAAGGTTTGAATAACACGTGTGTTTGCGCCATAGCCCATGATGCCGCGCAAGACAGTTGCGCCAGCAAGACCCTGATCGCGGGCTTGAAGGACAAGCCATTCATACAACGGCTTACCAGCGTATTTGTCCGATTCGCCGATGAAGATACGCATCAAGGAGCCTTCTTCAGGTAAGTGCATGGTTACCTCCAGATCAAATATGAAACGGTGCGACCAAGCCAAACGGCGAACAGACCAATGATCACATTCGCGCCGATATTTGCCAGTGCATTCATTGTTTGGCTGTCACGTGCCAGATTGAACGTTTCGTTTGCAAACGATGAAAAGGTGGTGAAGC
Source organism: uncultured Chloroflexia bacterium (assembly GCA_963833175.1). Classification (GTDB taxonomy): domain Bacteria; phylum Chloroflexota; class Anaerolineae; order Anaerolineales; family Villigracilaceae; genus Villigracilis. Next base: position 50,503 of record CAWHXC010000002.1, on the reverse strand, counting down.
CGCCTAAAATGCCGACAAACACAAACAACCTTGCTTCACTCGTAAACGCACCACGGGTTTCAGCTAGTTGAGAGAGAAAACCAATTACAAAACATCCGATCACATTGACTGCCAGCGTGCCGTACGGAAAGTCAATGCTTTTCGTGGCTTGCTGAACATATCCACTTGCGACGTAGCGCAGGGCTGAGCCGATAAATCCGCCGAAACCGACGAGGAGAATATTTACCAAGTTATTTTTCCTTTATTTCCTTCACCACCCATTTTATCAATTCTTTTTCAGTAGTGAGCATCATTTCGGGCATTTCGTTGACAGGGAAATATTTCATCTCAGAAATCTCAAGCGACTCTTTGAATTCTCCGCTCGCGATTTTGCACAAATAGATCATGCCGATGTGGTGGTCTTCCTGTGAACTGACTGCCGCAAGTAATCTTTCAACCTGTATTTGCATTCCCGCCTCTTCAAAGAACTCGCGCTTGATCGCGTCAATTGGCTGCTCGTAATGTTCAAGTCCGCCTGCGGGAATACCCCACTCGAATTTGCGATAAGTATGCTTGAATAAAAGAATTCGTCCCTGCTCATCAAAAATGACCGCCGCCACCGCCGCACGGAATCTGTGGACGGACTAATTTTGCGGCAAGAAAATGTACCCACATGGGCATGACCCGCCAAAAGCGTAAAAGAGTTTTCATCATAAGGTTGAAACATTATAAAGCAATCATTCACACCGAAACAAAAACGAGCAGACTTTCATCTGCTCGTCACTTCTTACTTTTTACTTCTCACCAACTACCGCCCTACCCCCCAAACGCATCATTCAACCAATCCAGGAATCCCTTTTCCTGCGGCTTGACCGATGTTCCCAAACTCTCAGCCAGTTTTTCGAACAACTCGCGCTGTTCCTTGGTCAACTTGGCTGGGATGGCTACATTCACCATCACGATCTCATCGCCGCGCTGATGTTTACTGCGGACATGCGGCACGCCCTTGCCTTTGAGATGGAAGATCTTCCCGGGCTGTGTGCCAGCAGGAATTTTCAACTTTTCTTCGCCATCTATCGTTGGGATATGCACTTCCGCGCCGAGCACAGCTTGCGCCACATTGATATCAAGGTTCAACAAAATATCATTATCGCGGCGCTTGAAGAATTGATGCGGCTTCACATCCAACACGATGAACAAACTTCCGCTGGGACCGCCAAACGCACCTGGGCCGCCTTCATTATTCAAGCGGATCTGCGTTCCCACATCCACACCCGCGGGGATCTGCACTTTCTTCTTGACATTCTTGCGTTCCAAACCAGCGCCGCGACAGGTCTTGCACGGTGACGAAATGATCTGGCCGCGCCCATTACAAGTGGGGCAGGTAGCAGTCTGCACCATCTGACCTAAAAAGGTCTGACGCACCTGACGCACTTCACCTTGTCCATTACAAGTGGTACATTTCGTCGGCGTTGTGCCAGGCTCAGCGCCTGAACCAGAACAGCGTGAACAGGTCTCTTCGCGCTGGAACTCAATATCTTTTTCAACGCCAAAGACAGCCTCTTCAAAAGTCAACGTGACCTGCATTTGCAAGTCACGCCCACGGCGCGGAGAGTTACGTGCCTGACGGCGTCCCGACGAAAAACCAAAACCGCCGAGGATCTCTTCAAACAAATCTCCAAAATCTGTGGAGTAATCATGCTGAAAACCGCCCATGCCGCCAAGTCCCTCTTTGCCAAAGCGGTCATAGCGCGCGCGCTTATCCGAATCCGAAAGCACACCGTAGGCTTCGTTGATCTCTTTGAACTTCTCTTCGGCATGTTCTTCCTTGCTCACGTCAGGATGATACTGACGCGCAAGTTTACGGAACGCGGCTTTGATCTCATCATCCGACGCGCCCTTGCCAACACCTAGAACTTCGTAATAATCGCGATTGCTCATAATTTACATCCCGTCATTGCGAGGAAGGTGATCTTCCCGACGAAGCAATCTTCCACACAATACTGGAGATTGCTTCGGGCTAAGAAAAAGAACGCCCTCGCAATGACGGATTGACTTACTCCTTCACTTCACCATCGACAACTTCAGGTCCTGCATTTGGATCTGGTTCTGGATCTGGATTAGAACCCGCTTCGCCGCTACCCGACGCCTGTCCCTGCTCGTAGACAGAGGCTCCAATCTTTTGGACCGCCTGTCCCAACGCTTCGGTGGCAGCTTTGATCTTCTCTACATCTTCACCTAGTGCCGCAGATTTTGTCTCTGCAACCTTGGCTTCGATCTCGCTGCGGACTTCCGCAGGTACTTTATCGCCAAAATCACGGATGGCTTTTTCAGCCGCATAAGCCGTATTATCCGCGTTGTTGCGCGCTTCGATCAGATCCTTGCGCTTGCGGTCTTCGTCGGCATGTGCCTCGGCATCCTTGCGCATCTTTTCAACTTCGGCGTCACTCAGGCCAGAAGATGCGGTAATTGTAATATGTTGTGAACGTCCTGTGGCCTTATCCGCCGCACTGACTTTCATAATGCCGTTCGCATCCACATCGAAGGTCACCTCAATTTGGGGAACGCCGCGCGGTGACGGGGGAATCCCATCCAGAGTAAATCTGCCCAAGGACTTGTTATCGCTCGCCATCGGACGCTCACCCTGCAAAACATGAATTTCCACCTGCGTTTGATTGTCAGACGCGGTTGAAAATACCTGTGAACGACGTGTAGGAATGGTGGTATTGCGCTCAATCTGAGCTGTGGCAACGCCGCCCAATGTCTCAATGGAGAGAGTCAGCGGAGTCACATCCAACAGCAGAATGTCTTTTACTTCGCCGCCGAGCACGCCTGCTTGAATTGCCGCGCCGATCGCAACCACCTCATCGGGATTGACTCCCTTGTGCGGGTCTTTCCCAAAGAACGCACGCACGCGGTCTTGAATGGCGGGCATACGGGTCATGCCGCCAACAAGGACAATCTCGTCAATGTTGCCTGCATTTAATCCAGCGTCAGTCAATGCCTGCTTGACAGGAGCAATCGTTCGGTCGACAAGGTCCGCGGTGATCTGTTCCAACTTGGAGCGGGTCATGGTCATCACCAAATGTTTCGGTCCGCTCGCATCCGCAGTCAGGTAGGGCAAATTGATCTCGGTCTGCATCATGGTCGAAAGTTCGATCTTCGACTTTTCAGCCGCTTCCTTCAAACGCTGTAAAGCCTGACGGTCGTTGTGCAGGTCAATGCCATTATCTTTCTTGAAAGTCTCGATCAAATAATCCATGATGCGCAAGTCAAAGTCGTCGCCGCCGAGGAAGGTATCTCCGCTCGTGGCACGGACTTGGAACACGCCTTCGCCCACATCCAAAATGGATACATCGAACGTGCCGCCGCCAAGATCATAGACCACGATGACTTCATTTTTCTTTTTATCCAAACCATATGCAAGAGAGGAAGCGGTTGGTTCGTTGATAATTCGCAACACTTCCAAACCTGCGATCTTGCCTGCATCCTTGGTGGCGTTGCGTTGAGCATCGTTGAAATATGCGGGGACAGTGATCACGGCTTGCGTTACAGGTTCGCCGAGATACGCTTCAGCATCTGCCTTCATCTTCGCCAGGATCATCGCTGAAACTTCAGGCGGCGAATAATCTTTGTCATCCAACTTTACGCGCACATCGCCATTATCCGCGGCGGTCACCGCATAGGGCACGCGCTTCTTCGTATGCTCCACCTGCGGGTCTTCAGCCTTGCGACCCATAAAACGCTTGACTGAAAAAATGGTGTTGTTCGGATTTGTGATCGCCTGATTACGCGCCACACGTCCCACCAAACGCTCGTGATTTTTATTCACCGCCACCACGGAAGGCACAAGCCGTTCACCTTCCGCTGATGGGATCACAATCGGCTCCCCGCCAACCATCACTGCCACAACCGAGTTTGTAGTGCCTAGATCAATTCCTATAATTTTTGCCCATAATTGCTCCTAAGTTCTCCTGTCGTCAAGTATCAAGTGTCAGGCACATCACCTTCAAGCAGTCTGACACTTGACACGTGAAACCTGACACGTTTTTATTGTGCCACTCTTACCAACGCGGGTCGAATTACTCTTTCACCCAGCATGTACCCATTCTGCACCACGTCAATAACGTGTCCGCTTTCAACTTCTTCAGATGGCTCGTGTGTGATTGCCTCGTGGAAATTCGGGTCAAATGCCGCACCCTTCGCCTCGATGCGCTTTACCCCTTCGCTTTCCAAAATATTCTGCAACTTGCGCGCAATTAGCTCAATGCCGCTCGCCCACGCATCGTCAACGGGGCGGTTTTGCAAAGCACGCTCCAGATCATCCAGCGCAGGCAAAACCTTTTTGAGGATATCACCCTTCATGTTGGCATATGTCAACGCGTTATCACGCTCGATGCGTTTTTTATAATTTTGAAACTCCGCCTGAGACCTTGCCCAGCCATCTTTATATTCAGACACTTTGGATTCAGCCTCCGCCAATTTGGCTTGCAACGCTTCCCGCTCCGCGTCGACTTTGGGTTGGTCACCATCAACGGGCATTGTCTCCGCTGTGGGTTCAGTCTCAATCACTTCTTCTTCGTGTTTGTGTTTCTTTTTTTCGGTCATTGCTCTCACTCTCATAATTCGATATTAGAAATTCGATATTCGACATCCGAGTATCGATTTATCGAATATCGTTTTTATTCGTTCGCTATACTATCATTCACCAAATTACTTAATAATCCTGCCACATATCTCACAGTGGGAATCGTGCGCGCGTAGGACATTCGCATCGGTCCCAGCACGCCCAATGTGCCTGTTGCCAAACCTGGCGCGCCGTACCTTGCGATCACCATTGAACATTGACGAAGTTCCTCCCACCCGCCTTCGCCGCCGATCAGCACCTGCAATCCGCCGACACTGCTATTTGTGGATGCGCGCGCGAGCAGATCCTGCAAAGTTGACCTTTCTTCAAATAGACGCATCGCCCAGCGGGCTTCGTCTGATTCTGCAAATTCGGGTTCGCCCAAAACATTGGTCAGACCGTCGGTGTAGATTTCACCCGAAGCGCTTTCAGATGTGCGTTTCAAATCCTGAACCAGAAGCGTGATGATATCCTGCTCAAGCGCATCAGCACGGGATGAAGATGAAAGTGCGGTAATTGCCTCGATGGAAAGACCAGCCAACAGCGAGTTGAGACGCGCTGCCGCCTGACTTAGTCGAGTTTGTGTAACAGGTTCGGCTAAAGTCAAAACCTGCTGGTTGACTTCGCCACCTTCCATCACAATGACCATTAAGACCTGCCGCCCCTGCGTGGAGATCAACTCAATATGCTTAAAGCGGATCGTCTCCGCGTGCGGCGCAGTGACAAGCGACACGCCCTGCGATTGATGCGCCAGCACAGACGCGGCGAGTGTCATCCACTGTTCGACATCGGGGCGCGCCTGAAAGAATTGGTGCGAGATGGTATTTTGTACCGAAGCGGGCAATTCTGCATTATTCACCATCTGCTCAACGAAGACACGATAGCCCTCTTCCGCTGGCACGCGACCTGCGGAGGTGTGGGGTTGTCTTAGGTAGCCCATCTCTGTCAGCGCGGACATTTCATTTCGGACGGTGGCAGGACTCAAATCAAGATGGAATCGTTCCACCAGCCGCTTTGAGCCGACAGGCTGCGCCGTCTCAATATAGTCACGGATGAGAAGCAGGAGAATGGTTCGTTGTCTTTCGGTAAGTTCGGGCATAACAATATAAGTCTACATGCGAAAATGGAGAGCGTCAATAAGAGGAGTGTAAGAGTTTATAAAAAAGACCCCAAAGGTTTTCGCGAAGCGAGCCTTTGGGGTCTGCCGTTCATGGGAAAAGTTAAGGTTGTTTTGGAATGGGCCGCCATGAGGGGTCGAAATCGTCGAAGGTGACGTCTTCTGTGATGCGGGCTTGATTCGCGCCTGAGGGTGTGGAGTAATGTACGTGATAGCCGCGGTCGCCGCCGCTCTCGTAGGCAATCCAAATCCCATCTGGCGAGTAATCCACATCTTCGACGGAAAGCACGCCCATGGGGATCTGCAAGGCTGGGTTATCAGAACCGATCTTAATGGAAAACAGGTTGGGGAAGGAAAACTCGGTCTCACTGCGCTGACTGAAGAGTATATAGTCTCCATCCGGTGACCAGACAGGGTATTGATTGGAAAGTTCATCACCGCTTGTAAAAAACTGTGTTTCGTTTGAGCCAAAAGTGCTCATCAGCCATAATTCATATGTTGCGATTCTTTGAAATGAATAAATGATTTGTTTACTATCTGGCGACCATGACGGTTGGCGGGCTGGTTTTTTAATTTCTGTGGATACCAAACGCCTGATATCGCTGCCATCAAGTGAGTACAAATAAATTTGCATATATCCATCGCGCAGGGAGGTAAAGGCTATGTATTGCCCATCCGGCGACCACGCGGGTTCAAAATCCCCACCGCCGGGAGCAGTGGGCAATGGCCGCAAGTCGGAACCATCTGCATTAATAATATATAAACTCGATCCCGGGTAAGTATCTTTTTTTATATTACATGGGGAAATAAACACTAATCTTGTTCCATCGGGTGCCCAGGATGGCTGGCATGCTCCGCCAGGCATATTTGTAATGGGAATGGCCTGGTCGCCTAAAATGTTTGTAAGATAAATTTGAGCAACACCCGTGCGAGTTGACGCATACGCGATCTGTAAATAATCGGCCCCAATGGGCGTGGGAATGATAGCCTGGTTGACAGGGGAAGGTATAGATTGTGTCTGAGCAGGTAAAGCAGCTAAAGTTGCAGTTGCATCAATAATGATTTCATTAGGGACGGCCTGGGTAACAGAAATATTTTCGGTTGGAATGGCAGTAAAGGCAGCAAGCGGCAAAAACGGGAACATCCTCCGTGCTACAGCAGGCATTGAATTTGGCAGGAAAAATACAACGCCCAGAATACCCACAACAAGGATTGCAAGTAATATGCCAACCAGGGAGCGCATGTTCCGTCGGTCGCGTTCAAGCTGTTTTTTGCGTGGGGATACAAAAGCATGTTCGCCCAACGGCGTGGAATGGGTTAAGACATTCGCGGGGTTGCTCGTTTTTTCATCGTCTGAGGGTGGCGGCGCGACAGTATATGTGCCAAGTAGCTGCTGTGTCAGCGATTTGGAGTTGAGCAGGGCAACTTTAAAGGCATCTGCAGATTGGAAGCGGTCACTGGGATCCACTTCCATGGCTTTTTCAATTGTGGCCGCAAGTTGGCGGGAAACATCTGGGTTTCTTTTTCTGAGAGGTGTGAGTTGAGCGTTATCCATCGCGCGCGCAAGACCATCTTCTGGTATGACCCCGGTCAGCGCGGCATAGAGGGTGGCGCCTAATGAATATATATCCGTACGTGTGTCGGTACGTGCAGTGCCATATTGCTCGGGCGGGGAATATCCAGGCGTCATTGCGCGTGCGCCAGTAGTGGTTGCCTGATTCCCTTGATAGACTTTTGCAAGGCCAAAATCCACCAGAAAGATATGCCCATCTGGAGAGATTTTCACATTACCTGGTTTTATATCACGATGCAAAATAGGTGGTTTGCGCGCATGTAAATAGGAAAGCGCATCGCACATGGCCGCGCCGATTAAGATCACTTCCTCTTCGGGAAGAATACCCACCCGTTCCATGCGCTGACGGAGGTCTTCGCCGTCAATAAAATCCATTACAAGATATTGACCCTCCCCCGCAATGACAAAATGATCCGACACGCGCGGAAGGTTCGGATGACGAATATTCGCCAAAATAACCGCTTCCAAACGAAACTGACGGGCGTACTCTTCGGTTGTAAAAAGGTTTTCCTTAACCGCCACATCCACGCTTAAATTTTCATCAATAGCGCGGTAAACCGATCCCATGCCCCCCTGACCGAGATTCTCTCGAATCTGATAGCGTTTATGTAATAAGGTTTCGTGTTCGAGAATCATCAGATGCCTGCAAAAACTATATTCTTGCTCGCAGTATAAACCATGAGCCACTGACCGCCCCATTCAGGCAGTCCTACAATGGTGTATTTTACTCCGAAAGGAAGTGGCGTTCATTTCTATTTTATTTCAATTCAGCACGCGGAGTATTAATATTTTTGAAAGGTATAAAAAAAGCCAGAGAATTGTTCTCTGGCTTTTTTACTTTTCACGAGCAGGTCAATTCCCGAAGGGTCTCCAGGTGGGGTCGAAATCCAAACCACTGTCTGTCGTAATGCGGGTGTTGTTTGCGCCTGTAACGGTCATGTAGAGAATATCATTATTCTCATCGCCGCCTTCTCCTTCATATACGAGGCGGAAACCATCAGGAGAGTATTCCACATCTTCTATCGAAATAACATCCAATTGCACAAAGGTCCCCTGTTCCTTGGAGCGGTCAGTGCCAGAGATACTCATAAGATATGGGAAACAGAATTTGATGGCACAGCGCTGATTAAATAAAATCAGGCTCCCATCAGGCGCCCACGTAGGCAGATAGTCGGAAAATGAAACGCCACTGCGAACGATCTGCTTTTGGTTGGTGCCATCTGCACCCATGAGCCAGATCTGATATACGCCAAATCGCTTAACCACATAAACAATCTGAGTTCCATCCGGTGACCACGCAGGTTGACGCGATTCAATACCTTTTGTAATCTGCGTTACAGATGATAAATCATTCACATCTAAAATAAATATTCCCATTTGGCCCGTACGCAGGGAAGTGAACGCAATGGAATTACCATCGGGCGACCATGCCGGGTCAAAATCACCGCCTGGAACAGTGCCGATCGGGATCAGGTTACTACCATCTGCATTAATAATATACAAGCCGGCGCCATAATAAATTTCATCCTGGCCTTTGCATGGAGAGATGAAAACCAGTCTTTGTCCATCCGGAGACCAGGAAGGTTGACACGCGCCTTCGGGCATATTTGTAATTTGAACCAAAGACTGGCTTGCAAGGTCAGTGAGAAATATCTGCGGCAAGCCAGTACGATCTGATGCATACGCGATCTGTCCCGAACCACCACCGACAGGAGTAACTGATAAAGTTGCAGTGGCAATTGCAGTAGCTGTGACAGTCGTTGTTGGATCAACAACACTTACAGTTTCAGTCACAGTAGGAAGCAAAGTATTCGTCGGCAGAGCTGTCGCAGTAGCAGTAGGCGGAACAGCCGTTGAGGTGGCGGTTGCTGTGAGAGTCTGTGTGGGGAGAGGAGATGGTGTTACGGAAGGTGTGACCGTACTGGTCGGCACAAGAAATGGGATCATGCCGCGCACATCGGCAGGCAAAATACTTGGGGCCCAAAAAAGCACGCCTGCTATCAACAATAATAACAAAACAAGCACAAAACGGACCAGAACCTTACGGCGTTTGCGTTCCCGTTCTTTTTGTCTCTTAAGTGGAGAAACAAATGGTTGATCCTCGCCATTGGATGGTGGATGTACAGGACCAACCACGGGTGGGCGGGGTGTCTTTTCTTTGGTGGCAGCCACAGAATTGACTGCATCATTCGGGTCGTTTGGCAGGAAAGCATCAGCGGGAGGCGGCGCAACCACATGATTGCCTGGAACCTGCTGGGTTTTGGAACTGGCCCCGAGCAAAGCCTTCTTGAATTCTTCTGCACTCTGAAAACGATCACTGGGATCAACCGCCATCGCCTTCTCAATTGCAGCGGAAAAACGACGTGAAACCTTTGGGTTACGCTTACGCAGCGGAGTTAACTGGGCATTATCCATCGCACGCGCAAGACCATCTTCCGGGATCACCCCGCACAATGCCGCATACAAGGTTGCGCCTAATGAATAGAAATCAGTGCGCGGATCAGTGCGCGCGGTGCCGTACTGCTCAGGCGGGGAATAGCCGGGAGTCATTGCGCGCGCGCCCGTTGTGGTAGCCTGGTTGTTCCCTTGATACACTTTCGCAAGACCAAAATCCACCAGGAAGATGTGACCATCCGGCGTGATCTTTACGTTGCCAGGTTTAATATCACGATGCAAAATAGGGGGTTTACGAGAATGCAAGTAAGCAAGCGCATCACACATCGCCGCGCCGATCTGCACAGCATCTTCTTCAGTGATCATGCCAAGCCGATCCATACGATTGCGCAGATCTTCCCCTTCGATAAAATCCATTACCAGATATTGCCCCTGATCTCCCAATTCAAAATGATCAGAAACGCGCGGCATATTTGGATGCCGCAGGTTCGCCAGAATAACCGCCTCAAGACGAAACTGTCGCATATATTCTTCGGTTGTAAAAAGGTTTTCTTTCAAGGCAACTGCCACACCAAGATTTTCATCTATGGCTCGGTAAACTGACCCCATGCCGCCTTGACCAAGAATTTCAATAATACGATAGCGATTATGAACGAGAGTATTTTTTTCGAGCGTCATACGAACCCTTATAATTTGGAGGAATGACGGCGATTATATCAGATGGAATCAGCGCGCTCGGCAAGTTTAAACCTTACAAAGATCCACGGCGCACCCCCGCTCACCCACCAGCCTAACAGCGCATAACGGATATATCGCAATAAATAAAAGATGAAACCATCGCCACGCGGAAATATCGCACCCAGCCCCATATAAAGGATGAGGACTCCGATCAAGCCGATAACGTAACGAATGGCACGCTTCCCTACTGGACCTGAGGCTTGGTACCCGCCCATTGACATGATCCACGCTGCACCAGCCGCCAACCCAAAGAGAGTCCCTGCCGAGGTGAAGCTACTGTTTGGGTTAACAGGATCAGGCAACTCGGCGCCGGCGAGACGCGCATTTTCAATCCAGGTTTCAGGGACTTGATATCCGCTTCTCAAAGTCGAAGAGCCAAATCCCGCCACAATAAAGATCAGCGACGCGACAAACGCAATCAGGATTTGCTGACCCAAAGTTTTTTTGCCAACCCACGCGCTGACTGGGTCCCAAAAACGCATAAAAATCCAGATGGTCAGCACACCAAGAAACCACCCAAAAATCACATCATGTGGAAAATGCACGCCGAGATACAAGCGTGAAAAACCGATCAAAAATATTACCATGATCGAAACGACCCAAACCCAGGTCCGGTTGACATATGCCGCGACCATTCCCCACACACTCGCCGCAATTTGTGCATGACCGGAAGGAATGCCAAACGATGTTTCAGTTAACCAAAGCGCGCGGACATGCGAACTCACCCAATATGGGCGCGGACCTGCAAAAATTAATTTGAAAACATTGTTGAGCAAATTGCTTGTTAAAAGAATAAACCCCACTCGCAAGCCAAGAGCTGAGTCAATGCTCCAGTAGATCAACGGCAATACCAGCATAAAGAATTCTTCATTGCCAAAATAACTAAAGAAACGCATGGGAACAATGAACCAATCCCCTACAGCGGCTTGAAGGGCGATAATAAAGGCAATACCATTTTCAATAAGTACCTGCATATAATCCTCCTTTGCTTTGGTGCATTTTTCAATTGACGAACAAGCTGTCTTTATTGTACACTCAAAGCATGGAAATTTCACCTGCGCCCGGTAAGGTTGGCCAACGTTCGTCCAATGACCGTCTTTTGGATTGGCGTACCGTATTGCTTGCCGTTGCAATTGTGGAAATTTCGGGCGCGCGGCTGGCGTCCACTCACTGGACGCCTTTTCTTTATTTCACGCAAGCCATGGGATTTGCCGGTCTCATAATAGGGCTTGCATTGGGATACAGTAATTTTTCCCGCCAAACGGTCATTCGTCTCGTAGTGGGGTATACACTCGTATTAATCCCCATTCAATTGCTGAAAGCCACAGAAAGAACCGAACTATTCTGGCGCGATCTTGCAGCGTTGTCTGGTCGTTTATTCATTTCAGTTGACCTGTTTATCAGAAACAAGCCTGTCGAAGATCAACTATTTTTTGTTTCAATTGTTACGCTAGTATATTGGTCCATCGGCTTATCAGCTGGCTATTGGTTAGCCCGTCATAAGAATTTTTTGATTGTAGTGATACCGTCAAGTCTGGCGATACTGACCGTACACGCGTTTGATGCAGCGCAATCCAAGCATATTTGGGAACTGGGTCTTTTTATCTTCGTTGCCCTGCTCCTGCAGGGCAGAATGTACATTCTCCAAAACCGTTCCTTTTGGAATAAGGCACATATTCTGATTACAGATGATGCCATGAAAAACCTTGAACGGGGAGCGTTGGCCGTTACTGTAATTACGGTGTTTATCGCATGGTCATTGCCAGGCTGGATCGATGGGATTAAACCAGCGGCTCAGGCATGGGAGGATTTCTCACAGCCGATTTTTAAAAAATTCTCCAATGCGGTCACCGCTTTGGACTCACCCTATGCTGGGACAACCACAGGCGGAGATTTTTATGGGCGCGCGCTTGCCCTTGGTCAGAAAGCGGCGACAGGCGATACTCCGATATTCACGGTTGATGTACAAGAAAATGGGTTTGTCCCCACCCGTAGTTACTGGAAAGGCAGAGCATACGATCTATATACCGACGGTCATTGGACAAATGCATCCACTTCAAGTGAGCCATTCATCCCCGCGATCGATGAATTGACCATTGAATATCCAAATGACCGTCATGAAAATGAATACACATTCACCAACAGCAGAAAAAAACAAAACTTATTATATATGCCTGCAGAAACAATCTGGGTCAGCAAAAGTGCCAACATCTTCTCAACGCCCATCTCGGCAGAGATAAAAGATGTAACTGCCTGGGTTACCACCACAAGCCTTTTGGAAGGGAGCCAGTACAAGGTCCGCACATTGATCGCCGACCCATCCATCGAGGAATTGCGCACAGCCCAGACCGAATATCCTGCCTGGGTCACAGACAGATATTTGCAAGTCCCCGAAAACATCGCTCCGCAATTGCGCGAACTGGCGCTGGAAATTACTGCGCCCTACGATACTGTTTACGATAAAACACAAGCCATCACTTCTTATTTAAGGAAAGAAATCAAATACGAGTCGGAGATCAAGGACTCTCTCCCTAAAGACCAGGACCCTGTGCTGTGGGTTCTATTTGATAACAAAAAAGGATTCTGCATGTATTATGCCAGCGCAGAAACACTGATGCTGCGCTCGATCGGCATCCCCGCCCGCATGGCAGTTGGTTTTGTGGAAGGCGCCTTTAATGAACTGGATAGTCAATATACTGTTACTTACAAAGATTCACATGCCTGGCCTGAGGTGTATTTCCCAGGCATCGGCTGGGTTGAATTTGAGCCAACGAGCAATCAATTCCCCATTGAACGCCCTGAAACAAAAAATTCCGCCAATGATGAAACAACTCCCGGCCAAGACCTGGAGGGGGATTTAAATGCAAATCCGCTGGTTCCCATTTCCCCTACAGTGGATCCCAGATCCTTGCACAACGAAGAACTTGACAACTCTTTAGCGGCAAATCAAAGAAATTTTTATGCAAGTATCCTGATCATTGCGCTCATACTATTGACATTGGGACTAGGCATCTTCATCATTCGACGTTACTCTCTTACTGAACGTTTGCCGGAATACCTGGCAAACAGTTATGAGCGGCGTGGAAGCGTTCCACCGCGCTGGGTAAATCGCTGGATACGCTGGACAAATCTTTCCCCTATTGAACGCTCATTTCAAGCCATTAACTTAAGCTTGTTCTGGCTGGGTCAATCACTGCCGGCGCACGCCACATCACAGGAACGCGCTGAAGTTTTGATCGAACACCTGCCTTCTGCAGAAGACCAAATACGGTTACTTTTACAGGAATACCACATAGCAACCTATACTCCCCGCCCAGGAAATCTTGTCTTCGCCCGCAGTGCCGCCATAACCATCCTGCTAAAGACCTGGAAAAATTGGGTAAAAAAGCCTTGAAATTTCACGATACCCGTTATAATCAATAAAGTAATTTTAATGCTTATGAATGAACAAACCCGCCCTACGACAATACCCGATCAACTCCTGACACTTGGCAAGCAAGCGGGAAAAATTCGCGCCGAGTTGGAAGCCGCAAAACTCAAACTTCCCAAGAACACAGCAGATGACCTGCACTATCTTGAAATAACCCTGGCACACATCAGCGAAAAAATCGAAGCATTTCAACACGAACACAGCAATATGCTGGCCCTCGCCAACATAGGGCAAGTTGTCAATTCATCGCTTGAATTGGATGAGGTGCTTCGCATCGTGATGGACAACATCGTGCGTCTCACCAAGGCAGAACGCGGCTTTCTGATGCTGCGCAATGATCAAGGCGAAATGGTTACGAGCATGGGGCGCAACTGGGAAATGGAATCGATCAATTCCTCCGAGTTGACCGTGAGTAGATCTGTTGTAGGGCGTGTCATCGAAACAGGCGAACCCCTGATCACCACCAACGCGCAGGAAGACCAGCGCTTTATGGGGCAGGAAAGCATTGTGGCCTTCAACCTGCGCTCCATTTTATGTGTACCGCTTAAAGTAAAAAATGACCTGATCGGCGTGATCTATGCCGACAACCGCATCCGCACGGGCATTTTTGCCGAGTCAGAGCGGAACCTGCTGGTTGCTTTTGCAAACCAGGCCGCAGTTGCGATCGAGAACGCGCGTCTGTTCTCATCCCTCAAACACACGCTCGAGGAAGTGACCGGGCTCAAGAACCTGATGGATAACATCTTCGCTTCCATCGCCAGCGGCGTGATCACAGCGAATATTCAGAATCAGATAACCCTCACCAACCGCGCCGCTGAAACGATTTTAGGATCCACTTCGGGCGACATTATCGGTCATCTGCTTAACGAGACGCTTGCTTCTGTTTCGAAGGAACTTGAGCCGCACCTGACAGAGGTGCGCGAGACCGACAAAGCCATCGCAGATTTGGAAATAAGCCATTACTCACCCACCCGCGGCAACGTGGACTGGCGCTTCAATCTCTCTCCTTTAAAAGACGCGGGACAAAAGACCCAGGGTGTTGCTATCGTGCTGGATGACCTGACCGAAAGAAAGAAGCTCGAAGCACAGCGCAGACTCTTTGAGCGCATGGTCTCGCCCGCCGTGATCGAACAACTTGACCCGAACAGTTTACAACTCGGCGGCAAGCGCATCGACATCACCGCGCTTTTCGCAGATATTCGCGGTTTCACCACCTTTAGCGAAAGCCAGGAACCAGAACAATTGGTGAAGATCCTGAACCGTTACCTGGCGGCTATGGCAGATGCCGTTCTCGCGCAGGAAGGCACAATTGATAAATTTATGGGCGACGCCATTATGGCATGGTTCAACGCCCCCATCCCTCAACCTGACCACACCCTACGCGCAGTCAAAACTGCATTGATCATTCGCGAATCCATTGAGAACTTATACAAGGAACTGCCCGCTGATTCCCATCTCTACTTTGGCGTAGGCATCCATTGCGGTGACGCCGTTCTGGGTTTGATCGGCACAGAAAAAAGGCTGGAATACACCGCAATCAGCGATAGTGTAAACACTGCCAAGCGCATTCAAGAGAACTCAGCCAGGAACCAAATTCTGATCAGCAGGATAGCGTACGAGCGGGTAAAGAACGACGTGATTGCCAAACCTCACGCGGAAATGAACCTAAAAGGCAAAACACAACCGCTGGCAGTGTACGAGATTTTGGGTCTGAAGTGATAAGTTAAGAGTAAATGTAAAAAGTGAGAAGTAAAAAGACTTCCAGGCAATGATGCTTTGGAAGTCTTTTTTGTTTGCACAACTACAAGCTCACCACACTTTTCACTTTTTACTTCTCACTCCCCTTGCTTCTCACCGACACTCTCTACAAACCTCACCAATGCATCCATTCCCTTCCCTATTGGATCGGTATCAATATACTCATTCAGGGTATGCGCGCCACCGCCTGTGGAAATTCCCATCACTACGGCGGGGATGCCAAGACTCAGAGGGATATTCGCATCTGTGGAACCTACTGTAAGGATGGCATCCACACCCTGCTCGCGTGTGCAAGCCACTGCCAACTGCACCAGCGGATGATCCGCTGGGATTTCTCCCGCAGGGCGTTCGCCGATAATTTCAGCCATCATCCTCACGCCTTCGCGCTCGGCATCCTTGAATAATTTCTCCACCTGATAAGTCAATTTCAAAAGCGTCTTCGGATCTTCCGAGCGCAAATCCAATTCACATTTTGCTTCGGCTGCCAGCACGTTGATGCCTGTACCGCCGCCAAATGTGCCCACGTTCATGGTAGTGCGCGGCTCACGCGGCAAACGGATCGCAGTCAACTTTGTGACCAGCGCCGCCAGTTCATGCACCGCCGATGGCTGACCGTAATCCGCCCATGAATGTCCGCCCGCAGTTTTGGCTGTGACACGATAACGCCGCACGCCGATTGCCCTGTGATAAACATGCCCAAGTGCGAGTCCCTCCAACACGAGATAGCCAATGACATCAGTGTTAAAACGTTCCACCACGCCGCGCATCCCGCGCAGATCGCCAAGCCCCTCCTCGCCGACATTTGCCACAAACCAGACATCATGCTTCAACTCGATCTTTCTTTCGCGCAAAGACCAGAGGATGCCGAACAACGCAGCAACACCCAGCGAATTATCCCCAATTCCTGGCGCGACTATTTTCCCCGCTTCTATCCTGGCCCGTAAATTGACACTGCCCGGAAAGACAGTATCCAAGTGGGCAGAGATGATCAATGGCTTGGCTTTCTTCTGTTTGCCTGGTAAACGCGCAAAAACGTTCCCAAGCGAATCGATGGAAACATCTTTGAGATTCTCTTTCACGAAAAGTCCGCGCACAAATTCTCCGCGTGCGCCTTCTGCGAAAGTAGGGGCAGCGATCTGCTGGATTTGAATGGCAAGGTCGATCAGGTTGGAAGGTTGGAAGGTCTCAGGTTTCAGGTTTTTATTCATCATTCACACTTGCACCTCACCGCGTTCGTTGCAGTGCAGGTGTCCTCCATCATTCATCTTTGTATTTATATCTCTCGCGCCGTTTCTTTGAGCGAGTGCAATCTGGCATTGGCAAGACCCGGCAAAACGCCCAACGCGTAAAAAGGTCCGCTTCCTTCGATTTTGAGTGAAGCGGACACACTGCCATACAAGGCAGCCATCAAAGGGTCGTTCGTCTTTTGAAAGCCTGCAAGAAAACCACCGCAGAAAGCATCGCCGGCGCCTGTTGGGTCTGCAAGGCGTGATGGATACGCGGGGATCTCGTAACGATGGTTGCCTGCCACATCGTACAACATTTGCCCAAGTGAGCCGCGTTTGATCACAATGATCTGCGGACCGTATTCGCTGACCTTGCGCGCCATCTCCCACAGGTCATTTGTCTCGCCCCAGAAGAGTGTGCGCAATTCTTCTTCTGACGGTTGGAAAATCGTGACGCCCTGTAGGACGAGTTTCAGATCACGCCAAAAGCTGGGAGTCATATAGCCGGGTGCAGGGTCCAGGCTGACGGTTTGGCTTGATCCGCCCCGAAAGAGGTTGACCATCTGACTCTGGCTGACAAAGTCAAAGGGACAGAGATGCACATAGCGGACATCCCGATACTCTTTAGGCGTATCCACAGCGGCAGGCGAGATCAGTTCTGGCGTACGCAGGTCTTTGCGTGAATCGTCAGTGGACTGATATCCGAGCAATGATTTTGGAAAGACAAGTTGGCGGCGGGCAAAATGCGAGACCGCATTGGAATAACTTCGCTCATTTGAATCGGAAAATGCGACAAAGGTACGCAGATCAACATTTTGCAATTCACGAAGTACACGAATGCCGCGCGTGTCAAAACCACGTTCTTCGAGATCGCGCACCCATTGGCGCGGATAATCCTCGCCGACACGCCCGAGCAAGCCCGCATTAGCATCTCCCCAAACAGCCAGTCCGCCTGCGGCATATAACAAACTACCACCAGGCGAATCCAACAGCGGCGGGTTCGAAGCGGGCAGGATGTATTCGCGATTTAATTTCCCTGCGATGACGAAAGTGGGCTGCATATCCCCAAGTATACAAGCAAAAAGTGAGAAGTAAGAAGGGAAGTGAAAAACAAGAAATTCATTGGCAGCAGATGAACACCGTCTCGCAATGACATGGTTCACGCTGTATAATACAGGTGACATTATTAGGAGCTTTCCCATGACTATAACCCTCGATACAAAACCTGCAACAATTCACAGTGAACGTGTTCCGATCCTTCCATTTGACCTCGGACCTGTGGAGGACACCAAAGTAAATCGCTCTGCCGTTGAGCGGCGCGCCGCCACCATTTCCACCCGACGGACGGTCAAAAAGGAATATCAAGCCGCCTGGCTTTTACAGGCTGTCCAAAATATTGACCTGACCACGCTTTCAGGCGATGACACTCCAGGCACGGTGCGGCGTTTGTGCGCGAAAGCCCGCTACCCCATCCGCGCGGACTTGATGAAAGCTTTGGGTGTGGAAAAGCCCATCACCACCGGCGCGGTCTGCGTTTATCACAGCATGGTGGAAACCGCCGTGGAAGCATTGCAAGGCTCAGGGATTCCAGTTGCCGCAGTCTCCACAGGATTTCCCGCTGGGCTGATTCCCTTCGATCAGAAGATCGCCGAGATCGAAGCCTCTGTTAAAGCAGGCGCTTCTGAAATTGATATTGTCATCTCGCGCCAGCATGTGCTGACTCAAAATTGGCGCGCATTGTACGAGGAAGTCAAAGCCTTCCGTGAAGCCTGTGGACCCGCGCACATGAAATCCATCCTCGCAACGGGCGAACTCGGCACACTAAAAAATGTGATGCGCGCCAGCTTCGTCTGTATGCAGGCAGGCGCAGACTTTATCAAAACTTCCACTGGCAAAGAGCCGACCAACGCCACCCTCCCTGTCAGCCTGGTGATGACGCGCGCCATCCGCACTTATTATGAAGCCACTGGCTATAAAGTCGGCTTCAAACCCGCAGGCGGAATCCGCACCGCCAAACAATCTTTAGACTGGTTGATCCTAATGAAGGAAGAACTCGGCGAAGAGTGGATGCGACCGAATCTGTTCCGCATCGGAGCATCCGCTTTGCTGAATGACATTGAACGTCAGTTGGAACATTTTGCGTATGGGCGATACGCATCCATGCAATATCAGGCTTTGGGATAAACCAGACTTCGGAAATCTAAAAGATTTCCGAAGTCTTTTGAACGACACTTTAGAGAAGGAAAACCACCATGCAACTCAGCGCAGATACTCGCAAAAAAGTGATCCAATTCCAACAAACTGAACTAACTGAATATCATATTTATAAGCGTCTTGCGAACCGCATTAAACCAGATGAAAACGCAAAGATCCTCGACCAAATTGCTGAAGACGAACTTCGTCACTACAACGGCTGGAAGGAATTCACCAACGAGGAAGTACAGCCGCGCTGGTTTTTTGTCTGGTTTTATTACATCGTCAATATCCTGTTCGGGTTTACCTTTGGGGTCAAACTCATGGAAATGGGAGAGGAAGCCGCACAAAATAATTATGCCGATGTTTCCATAGAAATCCCCGAAGCCATAAAATATCAAAAAGAAGAAAACGAGCACGAACAACAACTGATCGGCATGTTGGATGAGGAACGGCTTCGTTATGCGGGATCAGTGGTGCTCGGCCTAAACGACGCACTCGTGGAATTAACAGGCGCACTCGCCGGGCTGACACTTGCCCTGCAAGACGTAAAATTGATCGCCCTTTCAGGACTCATCACAGGCATCGCCGCATCCCTTTCCATGGCCGCCAGTGAATATCTCTCCACCCGCTCGGAAGACACAGGCAAACATCCTGTTCGCGCCGCCGTGTATACAGGCATCGCCTACATTATCACGGTCACACTGCTCATCATGCCTTATCTGCTCTTCGCAAACTATTATCTCGACCTCGCCATTGCGCTCGTCACGGCCGTCCTCATCATTGCGGTATTTAATTACTACATCTCTGTCGCCAAAGGCGAATCCTTCCGTACGCGCTTTTTCGAAATGGCAGGCTTGAGCCTTGGCGTTGCCGCATTCAGTTTCGTTATCGGTTACTTCATCCGCATCTGGCTTGGCGTTGAAATTTAATCAGCAGACCCTAAATGTTGTATACTTAAAGCCATGAAAACAAAAATCCTTCCCATCGTCATCATCGTGATCGTAGGGGCTTTGCTTTTTTCATGGGGAACAACACAGCAAGCAGAGCCTGTGGATGCGGACGCGGTCCGCACGGAAGCGGTTGAGACATACGCCGCATCTCTGACCGAGACGCTGGTCACTGTTCCGACAGCATCCCCCACACTGACAATTGTTACCCCCACGCCCACATTCACCCCCACAGCGGATGTGACCGCCACGCTTGAAACACCGGCTGTTGCCAATCCCTGCTACAACTTGCTCTATATTGAAGACCGCACCATCCCTGATGGGACGCAAATGAAGCCCAACGAAGTATTCACCAAAACATGGTTCGTGCAAAACAGCGGCGGATGCGCCTGGGCGCCTGGCTTCACCTTCGCCCATTTTGGGGGTGACCCAATGGAAGGGGAACCCCTCGTCTTGACCGAGCCAATTCCCGCTGGCGCAAAACGCGAGCTTTCCATTGAATTGGTTGTCCCCACCGGACAAACCGGGCTGATCCAAAGCTCATGGCGCATGACCGATGAAAACGGCATTTTCTTTGGTGATACCCTTTCGGTCAATATCGTAGTTGGAACCATCACCACGCCCACCGTCACTAAAGCACCTTAATCTTCCGAGTGCTATAATGGATATAGAGATAGAAAGGAGTACCCCATGGCTACCAAGAAAACCAATAGCGAAAAGAAATTCAAACACGAGATTCCCGAAGAAACCCGCGAACATTACAAAAAAGCTCGCGCAGAAATGCGCGAGGCAATTAAAGGTTTGTTACCCGAAGGCTTCATGGAACACCGCCGCATAGCACGCAGAGAGATGATGCTTGCATTCCGCAGTTTGCTCGATGCAGCAATTGAAAAGACGGACGAAAAAGCGTAATGTAATATGTCGTTGCGAGGGCGTCTTTGCTCTTCGCCCGAAGCAATCTCCTAACAATGAGGGGATTGCTTCGTCGGGAAGAGCACCCTCCTCGCAATGACGTGAATTTTAATCCCTGCCTCTTCCCCCAAACATCACCCACAACAAAGTCGCGCCTGCGGCTCCCAGCAAGCCTCCCCCAAGTTGACTGTTCCCACTATTAATTAACAGCACTCCGCTGACCAGGAACGCGGCAAATATCACTCCGCCTGTCAATCGGTCCACCGAACGCCCCAGCGTGCGGACTTCGCGCGTCACCTGCGGCGACTGAACCACCAACCCGCCCGATTCCATTTTCGCGAGCAGGCGGCTGGCTTGAGATGGCAGGGCAATAAAAGCTTGAAACACCTCGCCAGCCTGCTTGAGAATATTGTCCACACTAAACGCGGACGAGGCTTCCTCTTGCACGAGTTTGCCTGCGTACGGCGAAAGTTGTTCCCATAAATTGAAGTTCGGGTCAAGACCTGTGCACATGCCCGAAAGGATGGCAATCGTTCGGATTAACATCAGCAGGTCATTCGGCACCTGGAACGGCGTCTCCACCATCACATCACGCACACGGTGACCGATATCATGCACCTCATTCGGGCGCACGTTCTTCAGTTCGCTCATTGACATGCCCCAGAAGCGGTCAAATATTGCGGCGGATGCCTGCTCCAAAGCCTGGGTATCTGCGCCTCGGCAATAAAAATCCCAACTCCTTGTACGACTTTATCAAACGCGCCGCGTCACGTGTGCCAACTGCGATCACCGTCTCGCGCAGCCCTTTGCGAAGATTCTCTGGCACATGACCCACCATGCCAAAATCCACAAAGGTCAATTGCCAGCTCCTTCGGACAGTTTTGCGTTTGCTGTTTTTCGCGGGCGGCAACGGCGTGATGAATAAATTACCTGGGTGCGGGTCGGCATGAAAAAATCCATCCTCAAAAATCTGTTCGAGATAGGTATCCAATAATTTACGCGCCACCTCGCCACGATCAACGCCCGCGGCGGTGATGGCATCGTAATCGGTGATCTTGATCGCAAATACATCTTCAAGTGTCAGCACGCGCAATGTGGAAAGGCTGCGTACAACACGCGGCACATTCACAAATTTATCATCTTTGAAATTCTCAAAAAAGGTTTCGGCGTGATCGGCTTCATGTTTGTAGTTGATCTCTTCGTAGACGGTGTCAGAGAATTCGCGCAACAACGCAGGTACGTCTGCATGTTCGCGGATGGGACGATAATACATCAGCCACTTCCCCACCCGCTTCAAGGCAGACAGGTCAATCTCCACGATGGATGCAATGCTGGGACGCTGAACTTTTACGACGACGTTCGAAAAATCCGCATCTTCCCCCGCCCGCAACCTGGCTCTGTGTACCTGACCAAGGGATGCGGCTGCGAGAGGATTCTCGTCAAACCATTCGAATTTTTCCGACAAGGGCGCGCCGAGTTCATGCTCAGCCAGTTGACGGATATCCGCAAAACTTTCAGCGGGGACTTCATCCTGCAAGTCTGCGAGGGTGTCGGTGATCTCTGGCGGAAGGATGTCAAGACGCGAAGACAGGAATTGCCCGACCTTGATCATCACGCCGCCCATGCGTAACGCCAGCGCGCGAAATCGAATTGCTTCACCGCGAAAACGCTCGGAGCGCGTACTTTTTACACGTTGACGAAAACCGATCTTACGAAGGATGAATTTCCCAATAGATGAAACGGGCGATCATGCCCGCAAAAAAAGTAAGGATGCGGAGATAACGTCCGCGCAGACGAGGTTTTTTCATTCAGGCTCCAATGTTGATAATAATTGGATTGTATCACTGGCAGAGATGGTATGAGAAGATGTTCTGGGGTGAGAAAAACTCATTGAAACTGAATCAGCTTTGGGCGGGGTACAGAACGGGGGTCACATCCAAAAAAGGAGCATTGTCACTTTCTATATCCGATAAATTAGGGTAAATTTGCCTCTAATGTAAAATTAATTTTCGCTGATAGAATGTGACAAAAGTTACAATCTAAATTTTCAAGTTGATTTATATTAAGCACACGTTAATTTTATCCAAGGAGAGCCAATGTCGAAATTTCCATTTTTTATTGCCATTGCGGCCGCGATCTTGGCGTTGGGTTATTTTGTATTTGCAACCGATGCTTTCGCTTATGGGGGACATGATCCAGAGACTTGCGCCAATTGCCACGTTATGGATTCACAGTACGAAAACTGGTATCACGGCGGGCATGAAAAATTTGCAGAGTGTACCGATTGCCATTTGCCGCACGATAATATTGCAGTGTATTACTTCGAGAAAGGCAGACAGGGCGCAAAGGACACATATGCTTTTGTTTCAGGGAACATTCCTGTAGCGATCCGCGCGAATGATAAAACAAAAGGGATCATTCAGGAGAATTGTGTCCGCTGTCATGAATCAACTGCAGAGACTGTTGTGATGGGCGCACAACCTTTTGACCGCTATTGCTGGGACTGTCATCGTAGTGTGGCGCACGGCACACGCGGGGCTTCAAGCCTACCCTATCAAGACTCTGCTCTTTATCCGATTAAATAAAGGAGAATGTTTCAATGAAAAAATATACCAATCTTATTCTGGTGGGACTTGTGATCGTTCTGGCTGTTGTGTTGGTGGGCGTACTGGCTTATGTGAAGAATCAACCTGCGGAAAATCGCGCCATGGAACCGTTGGTTGAGATCACGCCCATGGAACCTGATTCGACCGTGTGGGCGGTCAACTTCCCCAATCAATATGACACTTTGATGAAGACCAAGACGAATAATGTTGATACGACCTACGGCGGCTCTTCGCAATTCTCATGGCTCGAACGTGACCCGCGTCAGGTGATCCTGTTCGCTGGATACCCATTCAGCAAGGATTACAACGATGACCGTGGTCACATCAACATGCTGGAAGATGTGCGCGCGACCAAACGTTTGAATTTGGATGACTCCGATCCCAAGCACACACCTGCCACATGCTATTCCTGCAAATCTGCTGACAACCCTGGCTTATGGGACAGAATGGGCATGGAAGCATACGACAAGATGACCTTCAATGAAATGACGCCGAATATCACCAACACGATCGGCTGCGCCAACTGTCACGAAGCAAACACCATGCGCCTGATCGTGACCAACCCCGCGCTCAAGGAAGCCTTTGAACGTCAGGGCAAGGATTGGACAACCTTCACCCGCCAGGAAATGCGGACCGTAGTTTGCGCGAACTGTCACGTTGAATATTATTTCAAAGGCGACGGCAAATATCTCACCTTCCCATGGGACAACGGCACAAAGGTTGAAGAAATCCTTTCCTATTACGAAGAAATTGGATTCAAAGATTGGGTGTATCCTGAAACCGATACCCCCATGCTCAAGGCGCAGCATCCCAGAATATGAGACCTTCACCGCTGGTTCCACTCACTACAACGCGGGTGTCTCCTGTGCTGATTGTCACATGCCGTACACAAGCGATGGCGCGACAAAATATTCATCGCATGATGTGCATAGCCCATTGCTCAATCCTGAGGAATCCTGTGGTCAATGTCACACCGATACTGAGTATGTTGTCGGTCGTGTGAATGAGATTCAGGATCAAGTTGCCACCACCAAGGACACAACCGAAGATGCGATCATTGACGCGATCAACGCCATCAAAGCCGCAGTTGCTGCTGGCAATGCAGATCCTGCAAAACTTGATGAGGCGCGAAAACTTCATCGCGAAGCACAGTACATGTGGGACATTATTTCCGCTGAAAACAGCACAGGCTTCCATAACCCCGAATATGCTTTGAAGACTCTGGCTGAATCCACGAACCGCGCACGTCAGGCACAAATGCTCGCGGCACAGTCCATCGGCGATACATCCCTGCTGACCACTGGCACGTATTATGTAACACCAACACCTGCACCGTAGAAGTAACTGGTAAAAGGTAAGAAGTAAAAAGTGCGCCATCCTTCGCGGATGGCGTACTTTTTTGTTGGAACTTTTTTATCGATGCTGCGTTAATAATGCAAAGGAGAACCTATGAAAAAAATAATCTTATTGTTACTTGCCTTTATTCTCGCCGCATGTTCCTTCGGCACTCGCTCAGAATTCGAACAAAACCGCCAAACATGGCAGGACTCTGGCATCACGCATTATCGCTTCACTCTTAATATCGGATGCTTCTGTCCATTCCGTGATCAAATGCCCATCACAGTTGAAGTGCAAAACGGCGAAATCATTTCGATGAACGCATCTGACGGGACTCCCATCGCCGCGACTGATCCAGGCTACGAGACATTCTCCCGTTACGCGACAATAGACCGCATCTTTTCCACGCTGGAAGCTGGTCTGGCAGGCGACGCAGAGGAAGTCACTGTGACATACGACCCAACCTACGGCTTCCCCAACGAAATTTATTTCGACTACATCAAAGCCGCCGCAGATGACGAACTCTCGCTTTCGGTTTCAAACTTTGAAGCATTAAACTGAGACCGATCATCTTTCACAGTTTCACAAAAAAGGAAGACCGCTTTTATGGTCTTCCTTTTTACTTCTCACTTTTTACTTTGCCCATTAATTACTCGGCTGTGACCACTGACTAAAAATTTCCTTATCCGCAATTTGGATTCGCCGACCCTCAATTTTGATCGCGCCGCTTCGCTCCAACTCTTTCAGTGAACGCGCCACCACCTCGCGGACAGTTCCCAGCCGCGCCGCAAGTTGTTCCTGTGTCTGCGGCACGGATTTCTCTTCCGACATTTCCGCGATCAGTCGCGCCAGCCGATGCGTCACCTGATAGAAAGCCATCTCGCTGACCTTGTACACCATGCCGCGCAGCATCCGCCCGAAATTGACCAACACTTTCTGCGCAAATTGCGGATGCAAACTGACAAGCCCACGCAGCATTTTGTCATCGATCACCCACACAAGACAATTCTCCAGCGCTTCCACGTTGACAGGATTTGGCGCGCCATCAAAAGCGGGAACTTCCGAAAAAGTATCCTTCTCCTGCAAAACGCGGACAATGTATTGCCGTCCCTGGGGCGAGAGGCGGAATATCTTTGCACTCCCCTGCTTAACAATATATAAGCCGTCGCAAGGGTCACCTTCCCAAAAGAGCACATCCCCGCGCTGATATTCACGCAGTTGCATGTGTGCAGAAATTTCCTGTAACATGGTTTCAGGAAGGTCATCAAAATACTCGTTGCCGCGCAATACTTTGATTCGCTCTTTTATGGTTGTTTCAATTGATTTCATATATTTTTGGGAGAAGTGAGAAGTAAAAGGTGAGAAGTGGATTTTTCCGTATAAAAGGCAAGCATTTCACTTTTTACTTATTACTCACTTATATCTCGCCCAGCATAACCTGGTCAGTGCCGCGGCTGATCTCCCACGGGTAGATAATGCGGGCATCGGTCACAGCCGCGTAATAATCAGGGCGCACACTGCCAAACAGGTTGCGGTATGGATTGAAATGCATAACACAGGTTTCAGAGAATCCACCCGCCGCAGAGACACGATTCTTCACCGCAGTGATCGTCCGTCCCGAACCCCAGACATCGTCCACGATCAAGGTCGGGCGTCCGCGCAATTTATCTTCCGCAGGGAATTGGATAAACTCAGGCCACACCATCAGGTTGGATTTTTCCGTCTTGGACTGCGCGGGAAAATCCACAGCCGCAGTCAGGATGTGCGTGATGTTCATGGCTTCAGCGAGCATTCCGCCAGGGATAATTCCGCCGCGAGTGATCAACACCATCGCGGTAAATTCACGCTTGAATTGTGGAAGCAGGTAGTCGATTAATTTATCAACTTCCTGCCAGGTGATCATTTCACGACGAGGTTCAGGTTGCATGGATTTCCTTTTTATCCTGTCATTCGAGGACAAATAGTTTTGTCGAAGGAATCTCCAATGTTATCAGGAGATTGCTTCGTCGAGAAAACATCCTCCTCGTCAGTGTCGATAATTTAAATTACGCCAGCGCTGCCGCTAATGGAGCGGGAGCTTTTACCGTCACAGAACTGCCATCTGCTTTTGCAGTTTCCACTTCACGCGCCCAGATATACAGGCAGGTGTGGTAAGCGGTATTGGTGTACGAACTGAAAATACTTGCCACCATCACAAACGAGAAAAAGATTAGCGCGCCGATCACAATCCCAACAATTGAAACCGCTGTAATACCGCCAGAGAGATAAGCGGACCCGCCACCAATGCCAACCGCGACCACAAAACCAATTGCGCTAAATATAAAGCTGATCAACCCAGTCACCAAGCGTACGCCCACTGTGCTGATACCGATCAGCAAAACATTTTCCTTGGTAATTTCCCAAATACGGCGCAAACCATCTTTGAGGTTCAAGTCGTCAATGATCATTGCTGGCAAAACAAGCAACGCGGCTTCCGTCCACAGGGTTTCAAGCACACCTGCCGCCGAACGCACAAGGCCGGATAGGAGACTATCCCTGCCATTACGCCGAGATGAACTTTTCAACATGCTCACCAGAGCCGAAGCCGCCGCCAGGGTCAGAATGTCAAAAAAGTCACGGCGCACAATTTCCCATGCCTTATCCATTCTGCCGTCACCCTCGGTAAGATAACCATAGATCAGGTAAACAGTCATGCCTGAAAAAACATAAGTCACCACGAACTGAACAAATACCAATATACTGCCCATCGTAAACAGCACAAAATTACCAATGGCATTACCGCCAAAAATCAAATACGCGATGACAATTGGAATGATCCCCAGCACAGAAACGATCAATCCAACCACAAGCGCGTAGATCGAAGGCTTGAGTAGATCCTTATCTTTGAAAGCCATCTCCCAAGCCTGCTTGAGGAAAGACCAGCCGCGTGAAAAACTTTCCATAATTCATACTCCTTTTAGGGTGCGCTGATTATAGCAAACTTATCGGGTCAACTTCAATTCGCCAGTCATTTAATTTCATGTCGCGCAGCAACGAAACGGGATCAGGTCCGCGCACGATGATCTGCCAGCGATGGATGCCATCCACTTTTGAGAAGAAGGATGGGACAGGACCGATCAATTCTGTTTGATGACGAGCTTCCGCCTCCATCTTAACCTTGAGCCTGGTCGCTGTTTTCTGTGACTCTTCCTCCGCTTTGAGTGGGTCGGCATGGCGGTATTCCAGCCGCACAAGCCTTGCATACGGCGGATAACCCAACTGTCTGCGATACTCCAACTCGCGTTCATAGAACCCATTCACATCATGGTTGGAAGCGAACTGGATGGCGTAATGCTCGGGCATGAAAGTTTGCAAAACTACTTTGCCGCCCAGCGCTGACCTGCCCGCGCGACCAGCAACCTGTGTCAGCGTTTGAAAAACTCTTTCACTCGCAAAGGGATCGGGCAGATTCAGTCCCACATCTGCAAGCACAATCCCGACCAAAGTCACCAATGGCAGGTCGAGTCCTTTGGCGAGCATTTGCGTTCCGACCAACACATCTGCCTGGTGATTCGAAAAATGCGTCAGGATGATCTCGTGCGCATCTTTCTGGCGCGTAGTGTCCCAGTCCCAGCGCAGCGTGCGGACATTTGGGAACATGGCTTGCACATCGGCTTCCACTTTTTCGCTGCCAAGCCCATACTCGCGGATCTGTTCGCTATTGCAATTTGGGCAGGTCTTTGGTCTCTGACGTGTATATCCGCAATGATGGCAGAGCAAATGAATTTTATTTTCTGCATGTAAAGTCAGCGGAGTTTCGCAGTTGGGACATTTCAACACATGTCCGCAGTCACGGCAAAAAATATACGTAGCTGTACCGCGACGATTGAGGAAGAGGATGGCTTGCTCGCCGCGTGAAATCGTCTCCGCCAGTGACTCAGCCAGCAGGCGCGAGAAGATTCCGCGGTTGCCTGTTTTGAGTTCCTCGCGCATGTCCACGACCTGCACGGGAGGCAGACCCGCTTGGACAATACGAAATGGCAGATCCAGTTTGATGGTCTTTTTAGTTTCTGCCTGAAATCTTTGTTCCACAGTCGGCGTGGCTGAACCCAGCACGCAGACCGCTCCGCATAAACGCGCGTATTCCTGCGCGGCGGTAACCGCGTGATAATACGGCGGCTCAGATTGATAAAAAGAAGCATCGTGACATTCATCCACAACGATCAAGCCAACATTTGGCAATGGCGTGAACAATGCCGAGCGCGCGCCGATGATGACCTTTAGTTTTCCAGAACGAGCGCGCCGCCACGTATCGTACCGCTCCCCTTCTGACAGTTTCGAGTGGACCAGTCCCACCTGCCCAGGAAAGCGCGAGAGAAAACGGCGCACCGCTTGCGGAGTCAACGCGATCTCGGGCACGAGGATAATTGCCTGCCTGCCGTGTTTGATGGTCTCCTCGGCGGCGCGGAGGTAGATTTCGGTTTTGC
Source organism: uncultured Chloroflexia bacterium (assembly GCA_963833175.1). Taxonomy (GTDB): domain Bacteria; phylum Chloroflexota; class Anaerolineae; order Anaerolineales; family Villigracilaceae; genus Villigracilis. The sequence continues at coordinate 21,196 of CAWHXC010000002.1, read as the reverse complement.
CTGAGCCTGTGATGCCGTGGAGAAGAAAGGATGAAGGATGAGGGATAAAGGATGAAACAGATTCCAAAATTTGATTTAACGCGATAGATTGTTCAGGCGTGAGTTCCAAAGCTTGCGTGGCTGATTCCCTGTTTATTTGCCTGCCAATATTTTCGAGCGGGTCGCGGAAAATTTCGCTTTCAAACAAGCGGATCAAATCGCGTTCTTCGAGTTCCTGCAAATCGGCGAGATTACAGCCTGTCTCGGCATAGACCCATGAAAGGTTGATGGCTTCGGGCTGTTGGATCAGGAATCGCAAGGCGGCTTGACGACGCGCCAGAGTTTGCTTTGTGCCGAGGGTGGGCATCGCCGCTTCCGCTTCTTCGGGCGGGACCGATAGCTGGGCAACGCGCAGATACTTTGGTCTGACCCGTGGAGCAGGCAGGACATGCTTCGAGGAAAGGATACCTTTTTTGACAAGAACCTGCGCGGTCTTGCGCCAGTCTACTTTTGCGAAGTGGGAGTCGATCTGGCGTCCACGAAGTGAGCCACGCTCGCGCAATAAATTGAGCAAACGTTTCGTTACAAGCGAGTCACTGTCTGATGATTGATCTCTGATTATTGAATACTGAATATCCGCCTGTTGACTTAACCCAGTGGGCAGCATCAGGCTGACAATGGAGGCAAGCGGATTCAGCGTGGACTCTGCCAATAGGATCGCAAGATCAAGCTGGGGCTGAGTCAGAACGGGTGCAGGGTCGAGCAGGTCAATGATCGGTTTGGGATTCTCCACCGAGGGAGAGTCAAGCAGCTGCACGATGATCCCCTGCACCGTTTGATTCCCAAATGGCGCAGTGACGAGACAGCCTGCCTGAATGTGAGGAACGAGTTCCGCTGGAATGGAATAATCGAAGAGGTTGGTGATATTGGGGACGTTGACGGCGAGGCGGGCAAACATGGGCTGATTATAAAACTTCCGAGGTCATAATGACCTCGGAAGTTTAGCGCAATACTACCGCCGCACCATATCCGACAACAGATGAATAATCTCCTGTGACATCGCCAGAGGTGGCATATTTCAGGGTTTGCACTTTGTTCGCGCCGAGTTCCTGCGCCGCCCATAACATGGATGCGACAGCCGCGTGGCCGCAGGCAAATCCTTTGCTCATGTACTCTGCATCAAAAATGGATTCGGGATTGAAAGACTCGAAACGTTTGAGCATTTCCTCATCAAGAATTTTTGCGGTTTGCTGGTCGTAAAAATGTGACAGGTCAGTGGATGCGACAATGATCGCATTTTTATTCTTAAGTGTTTGCGCGAGGGCGTGTCCCAGTTTTCGCGAAGTTTCCACTTCCTGTTCGCGGAGCATGATCGGCAAAAGTTTGAATTCGTTCTTGAGGACACGCTGTAAAAACGGAAGTTCTATTTCAAGCGAGTGTTCTTTATCGTGGGCAATAGGTGTGATGGGAATTTCAAGATTGGATTGTAATTCCGCCAGCGCAGACCGGTCCACTTCGATATTTCCCAATGGGGTGGAGTAGGCCTGGTGTTCTGTTGTGATGAATGGATGCGGCGCAAGAGTATGATAAGGCGAGAGGATGACAACCAGATCAGGGGTGAGGCTGCGGAGTGTTTCAAAGGCATAGGCAGCGACTGCGCCCGAATAGACATGCCCCGCATGAGGGGCAATGACGGCTATAACATTTCCGTTAAGTTGGGGAAGTTGGACGGCGCCGAGATATTTATCTACGCGGGCGGCGAGAGCTTTGGGGTTGCCCTCGTACCACGTGCCCGCAATTGGGGAGGGGCGAAGGTCAATCATAGAATTATTGTAGCATAAAAGAGAATGCATATATTAATTTCAGATGAATAAGAGTCGAGGGAATGATAGAGAGTCTGCAACACTTTTATTGCCGCTTAAGAAATTAAGGGGCTTATAATGTTTGTGAATCACCGGCGGTTATACAGAAATCCGTCTGGTTAAATCGTAGTTGGGCCGTACACTTTTTTGTCGGAGGGAGATGCAGCGCAAGCACAGATAGAGCGGATCCAACAGGCAAAGGACACGAAGCAAACGATTTACCAAGGAGTGTTTAATGACAACAGAAATTATCCAGTTCACAAAAGAAAAAGAAACGATGCTCATGACCTTGAGCGGTCGAGCAATCCAGAGCCAGTGGAAAAATCCCATCTTGCGTGATCCCTGGGCTGAAGAAGCCATGCGGCGCATCGACTATGACATGAGTAAGACCCTCAAGGGAGTGGCTTCATGGAACTTGTGGAAAGATATCGGACCTACCATCATCGCCACGCGCGCCGCAACCTTTGATATGCTCACGAACCGCTATCTTGCTGATCACCCGGATGCGACCGTGCTCCATATGGGCTGCGGCATGGACAGCCGTGTTTTCCGGATCGATCCGCCCGCCAGTATCCAGTGGTTCGATGTGGATTACCCCGATGTGATCGATCTACGCCGCCAACTGTTGCCCGAACGGGAAGCTGCGTCTGCGGGCCACTATCACCTGATCGGTGCACCGCTGAACGATCTGCGCTGGTTGGATGAGGTTCCACGGGACCGATCCGCGTTGCTTATCGCCGAGGGAACGCTGATGTACGTGAGCGAAGCGGATGTAAAAACTCTGCTCAATACGGTGGTCGCTCACTTCCCCGGCGGGCAGATGATCTTCGATGTAGTTCATCCCATGATACTCAAACAAGTAGGCTCAAACGTTGGGGGTACAGGTGCAACCTATAAGTGGGGGCTTGATGATCCTCAGGATATCAAGCAGCTTGAGCCGAAGCTGGAATTGATCAAAGAGTTCAGGCCAAGCGGACAGGTCGCATTTTCCCGATTCCCGTTGTGGTGGCGGGCCATAATGCGTGTCCAGGAGGTCAACTCCACACTGCGCAGACTGAACCGTACGGTGGTCTACCGATTTTAGGATGCCAGCAAGGGATTACGATCCCGAGGATTGTAAAACGCAAAAACCTTCAGCGGTCACGTGAGATCATCTCGCACATCCCACCGAGAAATCACAATCTTGACCGTGCTGGGGTAAATTGAACTGTGCGTGGATTTGGCGAAACCAAACCATAAGGCGCTTCGCAATAAAAACACAACATGGAGATTTATCTTGAGTAGATTTGGTTCTGACCCGCTTGCTTTTTTTAATTCGGTTTACCAGGACATTGCGCCTTGGGATATTGGTGCGCCTCAACCTGCAATGGCTGCGCTTCTTGAAAAGTATCCACCTGCAAATCCAATTTTGGATATTGGCTGTGGTTCTGGTGACCTCGCAATTTATTTGGCGCAACTCGGACATCAAGTTGTCGGGATCGATTTTGTCGAATCTGCCATTACAAATGCTCAAGCCAAAATTAGCTCTCTCCCTCATGAAACAGCGCAACTTCTGAATTTCCAGGTAGCAGACGCTCTGAAACCTTCACTCCTTCAAAAAAAGTTTGGAGCGATTGTAGATTCTGGTTTTTATCATTTGTTTAACTCCGACCAGTGCGACCAATTAATTGACGAAATTGCATCCATATTACTTCCCAATGGTTTCTATTATTTGCACGAGTTTGCAATCGAATTTCCAGTGCCGAATGTGCCCCGCCAGATTATGGCAGATGAATTACAAGCACGTTTTACGGCAGATAAAGGATGGCGTATTAAAGAAATTCAAACAGCAGAATTTCTAAGTCGAGTCGCCCCTCCTGTACCAGCAACATGTGCCTGCATCGAGCGTCTTCCCTAATAAACCGCGCCTGCCCACACTGTCCGTTACGTCAGTCCCCGAAGCGGAGTGAGTGGGAGTAGGAAGCGCTGTACATTCCCAAGGAGGAATATGGAACCAAATAAAGATAAGTATCCCAAAAAAGAGCGGGAACATTGGCATCATTTACTCGACTCGACTGTTTGGAATGATTTCAATTTTCGCAATGACGATATCGTCATAAGTGCATATTCAAAATCTGGCACGACCTGGGTTCAGCAGATCACAGCACAGTTAATATGGAATGGAGCGGAGCACATAAACGTATCAGAAGCATCTCCGTGGCTTGACTGTCGATTTCCAGCCAAAGAAGAAAGATTGGCAATGGTCGAAGGTCAGACCCATCGTCGTTTTATGAAGAGTCATCTTCCAGTTGACACACTTGTGTTCTCACAAAAAGCCAGATACATCTATGTTGGGCGGGATGGGCGGGATGTACTATGGAGTTTATACAATCATCATCGGAATATGAAGACGGAAGTTATTGAAAGTATTGATAACACACCAGAACGAGTCGGACCTCCCCTGGGAATTGCTTCGCCGTCCATTCGCCAATACTTTCGGGACTGGCTCACGAAGGATGGATATCCGTGGTGGCCTTATTGGGAGCACATTCTTTCATGGTGGGAGATAAAAGATCTCCCCAATGTGATGTTTTTACACTTTTCAGATCTCAAAAAGGATATGCCTGGCGAAATACGTCGAATAGCAGCATTTCTTGAAATTGCCATTGATGAGACAAAGTGGGATGCAATTCTTGAACACTGTTCTTTTGAGTATATGAAAGCAAATGCAGCAATGAGTGCCCCTTTTGGAGGAAGCATTTTTGAAGGAGGCGCACAAACATTCATGAACAAGGGCATGAATGGCAGGTGGAAAGATGTGCTTTACCCTGAAGACATTGAGCAATATGAACAGATGGCAAGAGAGAAGTTGGGTACAGACTGCGCGTATTGGCTGTCAACTGGTATGTTTCAACCAGAATCCACTCCTGCCAGTTAATAATCCCATTTGGGGAAAATAACTCAAACCGTGATTAGAAAAATTGATAAAAGAGACTGGATTCCTCCAGTCTCTTTTATTCATAAAGACTTCGGAAATCTTGAAGATTTCCGAAGTCTAGGGTTGCTGAACTATCTACGGCTCGCTGATCTTTACCCAGTCAAATTCAACTTTGACTGGAATATCTCTAAAAGATGAAGCGCCAACGCCGATCTGCCCTTCGCGAAAAACAAATTGATTGTCAGTATATTTTTTCGTTTCAAAGCCATTAATTTCCAGGATCAAGTTACGGTCATTACAAATGAAAGTATATTCATTTACTTCCTTGCCTGCTTTGATCTTATTCGACCCGCCGTTCGCTAATCTGACATAAGCGCCCTTGACACCATCATAAGCGTAAAGGTCGTATAAACCATTATTTGCAATAGCCACCTCGTACCAACCCTCATCGGAAGAGCGGCAGACAAGATTAATATTATTGTTGTTTGTACCGCGATTCTCCACACGCGTATCGATTCGCACATTGGTATATGTATAAGGATCGTACATCACATAAACATTCAGCCATTTACTGAGATCCAATACAAGAAAGCCATTCTCGGTATAAGGTTCAACTCCGCTGTCGTCAGCGCTTACATCATTCTTGCTCGTAAAGTAGGTCCAATTACTAATATCGCCATCAAATTCCTCGGTAAAAAAGTCCGGGGCATCTGTTGACTGAACTGGCGGCTCAGTTGCGACAATCACAGGTTCTTCAGTTGGCTGAGGTTCCTGAGGTTGTTCAGTCGGAGCGGCAGCAGGCGGCTCTTCGTTGGCAGGCAATTGCGTGGCAACTGGAGGAGGTGTACCGCCTCCATAACACGCCAAACTCACAAATAATAATAAAGCAACAAAAGCGAACAACATACGATATTGTGATCTCATAACCAAGTCTCCTTTTTTTATCACGTTAGTATGAATTTATCGCGCAAGGATACACCAGAAATAAATAAAGAGGAAGATACATGGGTCACATTAACAGAAATTGTAATGGATTTGATAACCACCCTCATCCCCAACCCTTCCCCTCTGGGATGCGAAGCGGTTAGGTGAGGTTGACTTATATTTTCCCCAAAACCTGCTGCGTTGCCTTGAAAGCCAGCGGAGGCAGGTCATTACGCGCAAACCACTCCGCCGCATCGGCATCATCAGCAGGGACCAGATCACCGCTGACGACTTCGGCATGATAGACAATGATGAAATCCGCGCCACGCTCATGTTCCCTGCCTGAGATCACGTCCAGCACACGCGTCACATGCACGCCCAAGCCTGTCTCTTCCAAACATTCACGCGCCGCCGCCTCGGCAGGGTCTTCGCCGCCATTGATAAAACCAGCGGGCAAAGTCCACAGTCCGCGAAAAGGCTCGTTCGCGCGCCTCACCAGCAAAACACGGCCATCCTTTTCCACAAGGACAGCCGCGGCAACTTTCGGGTCTTGAAAATAGATCCACCCGCATTGCGGACAAACTGGGCGCACCATATCAAACTTATCAATATGCTCCACTTCGGCAGCACATCGCGGACAAAATTTTATGTGGCTGTCTTTAGCCATCATTGCCACTTTTGTTTTGCAGATCGACGCATTGCCAGCATGACGATCCCGCTGACCAGTCCCAAAACCAGCAAAGCGATCTGCCATCCGACTGAAACAGGCGTTTCATTCTGTGCTCGAGATCGATCCTGCGGTTCTGACGGAGTTCCCGCCGCTTCGGCAGTTGGCGCTTCAGGGGCGGCTGTATCTGCACTGAACTCTTCGGTCGGCGGGGCAGTCACTTTCAGTGCAGGGGCTTCTGCCAAGGGAGCTTCCGTTGCAGCGGGAGCCTCGGTTGCGATGGAAGATTCTGCTGCGGCCGCAGGAGCCTCAGTTGCAGCGGGTCCTCCACCAACGCCTCCGTCACCTCCGCCGCCGCCACCTCCAAGTCCATAAGCACCTTGGGGAGCAGATGCAGATAAAGGAGCACCAGCACCAAAGTGTATATTTGGCAAAATTGAATTTGCCGCAAAAGTAAGCACCAAAAGAACGGTTGCAAATGCAGTTGAAAAACGGAAGAAGGAATACGAACGCGGCAAAGGCGGTTTGAGTCCCACCATTTGACGGGTCAAGGTGAAGTTACGTGGGGCTTTGCGAGAGGGCAATTTGCGGAGAATGCCTCGAGCGGCGCGAAGGTCATTGAAAGCAGATGCAAGCTCGGGGTCCGAAGCGATGCGGGCTTCCAGTCGCGCAGATTCAGATGGGCTGAGTTGTCCATCCAAATAAGAAGAGAGTTGTTCAATTTCGCGGAAATTTTTCATGAGATTCTTTCCTCTTCCAGACGGAAAGATGAGGGTAAAAGTTCCTCAAAGCCGCGCAGACACTCACGCAATCGCAAACGCGCGCGCGCAAGGCGGCTCTTGATGGTACCAAGCGGAACATGCGCGGCAGTTGCTACTTCGCTGTAATCCATGCCTTGAATATCGGCAAGCACGACCACGGTGCGAAAGTCTGCAGGAAGTGTATCGAGACAATGTTGAATGGCGTGTTCGAGTTCATCCGCTTCGGATTGTTCCGACGGGGTCATGTTGGGGTCAGCCAGCCAGCGCGGAGAATCCATCTCGTCGCCATCATTTGTTTCGGGTTCAAGCGGTGTGGTGGGACGCCGTTTCTGGCGGCGCAGTTCATCGTAGCAGGCATTGGTCACAGTCCGCAAAAGCCAGGCCTTGAATGATCCGCCGCGAAAAGTGCTGATACTGCGGAATGCGGAGATAAAAGCTTCCTGCGCCGCATCCTGGGCAATATCTTCATCACCGAGAATACGAAGCGCGGTATTAAAAACGCGGTCCTGATAATGGAGGATAAGCGTGTTGAAAGAATCAAGGTCACCGCTTTGTGCTGATTGTACGAGCGCAATTTCGTCCATAGGGCTATTTTACCGCATCGGACATACTGTCTATAATGCTGAATGCGAATTTTTTAAAAAACGTCTTGAAATCCCAAACGGAAAGTGCTACACTGACTTTGTACAGATTTTGCACAACCAATAAGATCAGGACTTTATACATTGTAGTTCGCCTGGATATTTCCCGGTCCTGGCAACCAACATACGCGAAACCACCCATTGAGGGTCTGGTTTCGTTTTTTATTTCCATTTCACATGAAATATCCCCAAGGGGTGTTTTGTGAGTGGACGAAAGGAGGATGGTCATGAAAACAGCAAGATTTGTTTCAATTCTAGCCATTACAGTTATCATGTTCCTGCTTCTAACTGCAGGTGATAGCATGAGTATGGCCCCCGTTGCGCGGGGATATAACCAGATGACCTATGACTCTGAGTCAGGGCAGGTTGTCTTGTATGGAGGTCAAATCGGAGTTTGGCAAGAGCCAAATAGCACCGCCCATGACACATGGATATTTGACCCCATCACAAATGTGTGGGTTGAAAAGTCACCAGCGACCAGTCCGGGCGGGGGTGGCGGCGGAGATATGACGTATGACTCCAAAGCCGACCGAAGCATCCTTTCAGTTCTCGCTGATGATTTTAGCACACTGCAAACTTGGGCGTATGACGCCAACTCGGATACGTGGACTCAGTTGGCAGATGGGCCGAAGATTATCATGGTTGGGCAACGCATTGTTTACGATGCCGAATCGGATCGAATTATCATGTTTGGAGGATTCACTTTAACAGACTACCGGTTTGTAGATGAAACCTGGGTTTACGATTACAACACAGACACTTGGACCAACATGCAACCAAAAGTACATCCTACAGGGCGAAACTATGTGGGCATGGTGTACGACTCGAAGGCTGATCGAATTGTCATGTGGGGTGACTGGAATAGGAACTATAACCCATCATTAGATAGTTCGGTTTGGACGTATGATTACAACACAAATACCTGGCAGGAATTTAAGCACAAGAAAGATGGCCCGGCAGTTCGCGATTACCAGACGCTTGCATACGATGAGAAGGCCGATAAGATCATTATGTATGGCGGCTACGACTATGGCAATGATGAAACATGGGTCTATGACCTGAATACAAACACCTGGCAGGAAATGCAACCCCTGAAGAATCCCGGTGTCATTTCCCGTTACAGCATGGTCTACGCAAATAACGCAAATAAAACCATACTGTTCGGTGGGCAGGATGGGCCTAACTACTACCAATACAAGGGAGAGACCTGGCTTTACAGCCTGAAACACAATAAATGGACCAACGCATCACAGGATGATTGATCTCGAAGATTTAAAACCGATTGTATTAGGTTCCACACACACAAAATCCCACTCAGAACCTGGGTGGGATTATTTTTTCCTTTTTATCATCCCCAAGCCAACCCACGCCACAACGACATCCCAAACGCGGATGGCGCTGTGGGAACAATCGCAAAGGTGGGAATGATCGGGGCGTTGAGGATATGTCCGCGCAAGATGGCATCTCGCGCTACATTATATCTTCGGTCCTGCTTGCAATGAGAAAAAAGATTCCCCGCCATGTCAACATGCCCAAAGCGGCAGTCCCCCCGAGGATGAGCGCAAAAAGAGGCAAGGCCACACTGTGCAACAGAGCCGCACGCAAAACGACAGCAAGCGGCGCAGCCAAAAGCATGGCGACCAAAATACGCCAAAACAATTGGGGATTTGAAATCACGCGCTCGTCAAATAGATCAAGCCAGGTGGCAGCTATAAACCAACTGATCAACAAGGGAAAAAACGTTGTTCCCATGCGGGAGACATGGGGAAAATCAATTTCGTCATGCGTGGCAAAACCAATGAGAGTGACTATGGCAATGGCAAGGATATCGCCGAGGATAAGGTTTGTTTTTTTGTTCATAGGATTTTTTTAATGGGAACATCCCACAGGCTTCTGTTAGACAATGAGTTTGTCTCTGCAAACCTGTGGGACGTTATGAGTTATTTTATTCTTCCTTGCGTAAGGCAGGGAACAAAAGCACTTCACGGATGGAATGTTTATTTAAGAGCAGCATGGCGAGGCGATCCACACCCATGCCGAAGCCGCCGTTGGGCGGCATGCCATAACGCATGGCACGCAGATAATCTTCATCCAGCGGATGCTTCTCTTCTTCATCGTCTGTATAATCGTGAGCCATTTCGACGAAGCGCTGCTCCTGGTCGAGCGGATCGTTCAACTCGGTGAAGGCATTGCACAACTCAAAGCCAGCGACGTACCCTTCGAAGCGTTCCACGGTCAGCGCGTCGCCGGGGATGGATTTTGCCAGCGGCGAAATATCACGCGGATAGTTGTACAGGAAAGTCGGCTGGATCAAGGTCGGCTCAAGGAATTCTCCAACCAGAAAGTCGATCATCTTGCCGCGCGCAGATTTTGGATCAGGCACTTTATTTCCATGCCTGGCGGCGATGGCTTTGAACAAGTCATCGGCGGTCTTATGCTCGGCAATATCAATGCCGCTGGTTTCGAGAATACCCGTGCGCATTTCAACCCGTTTCCACGGCGGCTTGAATTCCAACTCGTGCTCGCCAAATTTGACCTTTGTGGAGCCTGTCACTTTTTCGGCAGCGAAGGCCACCATTTGCTCGGTCAATTCCATCACCTGCAAATAATCGGCGTAGGCGCAATAAAATTCCAGTTGCGTGAATTCAGGGTTGTGTTTGAAGGAAACGCCTTCATTGCGGAAGTCGCGTCCAATTTCGTAGACGCGCTCCAGGTTGCCGACCAGCAAACGCTTGAGATACAACTCAAACGAGATACGCAAATACATATCCTGCTCAAGTTCGTTGTGATGTGTCACGAACGGACGCGCTGCCGCCCCGCCATACAACGGCTGCAGGATCGGAGTTTCCACTTCGAGGAAATCATGATCGTCGAGGAAGGAACGCAGGGCTCTGATCAACGCGGCGCGCTTGCGAAAATTTTCGCGCACATCCGGGTTGACCGCCAGATCGGCATAGCGTTGACGCGCGCGCAGTTCAGGAGACTCAAGCCCTGCGTAGCGGATAACTGTGCCGTCTTCCTGGGTCACATCTTTGTCAGCGGGCAAAGGGGTCACAGACTTGGCAAGCAGTTTGAAGTCATGCACATGCAGCGTGATCTCGCCCGTCTTGGTGCGGAACATCACACCCGAAGCCTGGATAAAATCGCCCAGGTCAAACATCTTGTTGAAAAAATCCACGCGCTCCTTGCCCAACTCGTTGGCGCGGAAGAATAACTGTATCTTGCCGCCCATGTCTTCAATATGAGCAAATGAGACCTTGCCCATCGCACGGCTGGCGCGGATGCGTCCCGCAAGCGTAGCTTTTACTTCTGGTTTTGAATCAGGCGAAGCGCCAGCGGCTGCTTCAGCGGCTTCAAATTCCGCGATGATTTGCGTGCTGGTATGAGTCCGCTCGGCGCGAGTGGGATATGGGTCAACTCCCTCGGCGCGGAGTTCTTCGATTTTCTGCAAACGGATTTTTTCAAGGGTTGAATATTCTGCCATGTTGATATAACCTTCTGTCACTTGGTGTGTCAGACCCTAAAGGTTTTTGAAACCTTTAGGGTCTTTTATTAGACAAAAAAAGCCCCGCGGCGTAGGCACGCGGGGCTAAAGTCGCGTCCTGTAATGATTAGCCGACCTTGATGATCTTCACGTTATAGGTGCCGCCGGGGGTTTCCACCTTTACGGCATCACCCAACTTGTGACCTAAAATGGCTTTCCCGATCGGGGATTCGTTCGAGATCTTGCCTTCGCGTGGGTTGGCTTCCGCCGCACCAACGATGATAAAGGTCTCAGCCTCAAAGTTGCCTTCTTTAATGGTTACCTTTGAGCCGACCTGGATGGCATCATGCTTCTTGGCTTTGCCATTTTCTTCGATGATTTGCGCAGTGGCCAGAAGCAGGTCTAATTCCTGAATACGGCCTTCAACGAAAGCCTGTTCATTCTTGGCTGCTTCATATTCTGCATTTTCGATCAGTTCCCCACCCTCCATAGCCTCGTGCAAGCGTTCGGCTACTTCCTGTCTTTTGGCGGTGCGTAAATGATCCAGTTCCTCTTGAAGCTTTTGGAAACCCTCTTTGGTAAGGAAATTGGTTGTCATAATTGTATTGTCCTGCTATATAGAATTTTGCACCCCTATTACAGAGATGCAAGTGATTAAAAAGTTTCCGGTGGTATCGTCCGGAAATGCGTGATTACTATATCATAATTCAAAACGAGTTTCAAGTACCAAATGTATTGCAATTTTGTCTAGGCGGAAGACCACAATCGGATTCCGATATATTCCGACCAATATTGTTCGATTTGTGCCCGCATCACTTCGGGACTATCGAACAGGCCGCTGAGCTGGGATTCGTAAGCCGCAATCGCATCCTGCCATGACCTGACGCCTGAATCGGTTATTCTGTGGGTTTTTGCCTTCATCCCGGCTGTTTTCGGCTCTAATTCGCCAGGGAAATTAAACAGGTAGGGAATGTCCACATCGTAAAGGACGGGACGCTGGAGCAATTCCACGGCGCGGCGCACGATCACATGGTCAAGGTGTGAACCAAGCCCAAGTTGGCAGACCAGTTGATCGGTCGGTTTGAGGCGGGCGGAAATGGATTCTGCCATTCGAGCGGGCAACTCCCCATCGTCTTCATGTGGAGGAACAAACACTTCCAAGTTGTACAGCCAATCTCCATTTTTGCCGCGCCTGTAAATACAATCCAAAAAATCAAAATGGACTGTTTTCGCGCCGACAATGCTGGCGGCTTTTACATCTTCTGCTCGGCGGGCTGAAATCCCTTCTGCGGCAGCGGGAATTCCCCACTGGTAATGAAGCACCTGCGCAAAGGGAGAGAATTCTTCGCTGGGAGGGAAGCCGCACAACAACGTCCAGATCTCCACATCCATGCCCGCACGTGTTTGTTCGTAGATAAGGCCGCCTGCGGAAAGTACAGCATCATCCAAATGAGGGGAAATATAGATCCATCGCATGGGCTATTTTTACCATATAATAGCAATACTCTTTGAATATTAGTTCATGTAAACTATAAGATAAGGAGTGCATATGCAGGAACGACGTAAAGAACAACGCAAAAATTTGATGGCCTATACACAGGTTTTCGACCTGTACGGCGGATATTTACTTGGATACCTGGGCGACCTGCATTTAAATGGGGCAATGGTGATCGGCAATACGTTGATGACAGAAAATACGGAGATCACGCTTGCCATTGAATTGCCTGAACTGCCGAATATTAGCATGTCACGCATCACCATACCTGCACGGGTGGTGTGGTATCAGCAGGATATAAGCCCTGAGTTTTTCAACGTGGGGTTCGAGTTTAAAGAAGTTACAGATGAACAAAAAACCGTGATCAAAGCGATCATGGAGAATTATGAGTTTCGGCGTGATATGCCTAATTATCCGCCCAAACCTCCAGCGTTAAGATAGGCTTGGAGAAAAAGATGACAGTTTCCCTGCGGGGCAGCTGTCATCTTTTATATTACAAAGTGCCGCATAAGTAAATAAATTTGGTTTGATTTTTTACCTGCAAATTCTGTCAAAGCGTTTGGTAAATTATGCAACAAGCGGTAAACTCTGGTTATGCCCAAAGCAAAAACGCTGTTTTTCATCGCTCCCAAAAAAACTGAAATTCGAGAAATACCGCTCCCCCGTCTCGAAGAAGATGAGGTTCTCGTGGAAACCATCTGCTCCGCCATCAGCGCAGGGACAGAGATGCTGGTCTATCGCGGACAGTTCCCCCACATCGCCGATCTGCATGACAATGTGAGCAGTGAATTGAAATATCCGCTGGCTTATGGGTATGCGTGTGTGGGGCGGGTAGTGGAAGTTGGGAAAGAGGTAAATAGTGAGTGGGTAAATAGGATCGTATTTGCATTTCACCCGCACGCTTCACATTTTGTTTCAAAGACCGAATCCCTATTCCCTATTCCCTATTCCCTGCCCCCCGAAACCGCCTGCTTCCTTCCCAACATGGAAACCGCCGTGAATTTGGTGCAAGATGCTGCGCCAATCTTGGGCGAAAGGGTTTTGGTTTTAGGGCAGGGAGTGGTTGGACTGTTGACTGCTTCGCTGCTAAGTGAGTTTCCGCTGGAGAGTTTGGTTACGGTGGATCGGTTTGAGTTGAGGAGAAAGGCGTTACGGGTTGAAGGTAAAAAGTTAGAAGTAAAAAGTCTCGCGCCAGATGAACTTCGACCTTCGACCTTTAACCCATTTGACCTGACCTTTGAATTGAGCGGCTCCCCATCTACTTTGAACGACGCCATTGCATTAACCACCTTCAGCGGACGGATCGTCGTCGGCTCGTGGTATGGGCAAAAACGCGCGGAGATCAACCTCGGTGGTGTATTCCATCGCTCACGGATCAAACTGATCTCTTCACAAGTCAGCACAATTTCGCCAGAACTTTCAGGCAGGTGGGACAAGTCACGGCGCTTCGATGTGGCTTGGAAGGCTTTGGAACGAATCAGACCAGAGAAATGGATCACACACAGGTTCTCGCTGAATGACGCAGAAAAAGCCTACCACCTGCTGGATGAAAATCCACAGGACACGATACAAGTTATCTTCGATTATTCCGCATGAAATTTAATTACACCTCCCTCGAAACCTGTCACACCGCCAGCGGTATTGTCCTTATTATTGACGTACTGCGCGCGTTCTCCACAGCGGCTTATGCCTTTTCACGCGGCGCAAAAGAGATTCGCCTTGCCAGCACACTGGAGGAGGCATTGGAAATGAGATCAAGAATCCCAAACGCAAAGGCGATGGGCGAAGTAGGCGGGCTTCCTCCTGAGGGATTTGACTTCGGCAACTCCCCCACCCGCATCCTCGAACATGACCTGACGGGAATCATCCTCATCCAACGCACAGGCGCTGGGACTCAAGGCGCAGTGCGTAGTGTCAACGCAGACGTAATGCTTGCCACCAGTTTCGTGGTTGCAAAAGCTACAATGGATTACGTGCTTCGCTTGAATCCTGAAGAAGTCACATTCGTCATCACAGGTGGAGCGGACAATGCTGAAGACCTGGCTTGCGCCGAGTTTTTGGAAAAGCAGTTCGCGGGGCAGACAGTGAAAGCAGAAGAATATATCCAACGTGTAATCACGTCACGAGATGCGCTTCAGCATATGACCGACCATCCACAACTTCCAAAATCAGACCTGGATTACTGCACTCGAATTAATGTATTTGACTTTGCCATGCCCATTACGAGAAAAAATAATCAACTCATCATGCAGGCACTCAAGCCATAGACCTTGACGCTTGACACCCGACACTGGAGCACAGCCATGTATACTCTTGCAGTTCGCCGCGAATTTATTGCACGCCATTTCCTAATTGGTGGAGACTGGGGACCCGAGAACTTCCCCAATTCCCATCACTACATCCTTGAACTGCAACTCGAAGGAAGTCAGCTCGACCAGCATGGCTACCTCGTGGACATTGTGGATGTGGAAAAGCATCTCGATGATGTGGTTTGCTATTACAAAGAGCAAATGCTCAATGAAAAACCTGAATTTGCAGGGCTAAATCCATTCATTGAACATTTTTCGCGGATCCTCGCCACAACATTAAGTGACAAAATCAAAGCAAAAAATATCTCCGCGCTCAAGGTCGTGCTGTGGGAACATGAAAACGCGTGGGCAGCGTATGTAGTTCAAAGGTCAAACAGTTGAGTAGTTTGATAGTTGCTGGACGAACTCACTACGAAACTACAAAGCTATGAAACTGGGTTTAGTAATTTACGGCTCGCTTGACACGCTCAGCGGCGGATATATGTACGACCGCAAACTGGTTGAGTATTTACGCGCACAGGGTGATACGGTTGAAATCATCTCGCTTCCATGGCGAAATTACGCGGCACATCTGACAGATAATTTCTCTTTCAAGTTGCCCGCCAATCTGGATATCCTGATTCAAGATGAACTAAATCACCCTTCGCTGATCGCCGCAAACTCTGGAAGACATCCCTATCCCATTGTTTCGCTTGTCCATCATTTGCGATGTTCTGAGTTGCGTCCCAAATGGCAAAACGCTATTTATCGTGTGGTTGAGAAAAAATATCTACAAAGCGTGGATGGATTTATTTTCAATTCAAAGACGACAAAGGGAGTGGTGAATAGTTTAATCGGGAATGGTAAACCAGCGGTTGTGGCCTATCCACCCACAGATAGATTTGGCGAGGTGATTTCGGAAGAAGAAATAAAGACACGCGCAAATCAAAACCCATTACGCGTTTTATTTCTTGGCAACATCATCGAACGCAAAGGACTTCATACTCTTCTTCGAAGCCCTCTTCATCCTTCATCACTTCAACCTTCAACCTTGATATCGTCGGCTCCCTAACCACCGAACCCAATTATGCAAAACAAATGCAAGAGTTCGTCACGGACAATGGTCTGTCGTCCATTGTCCATTTCCACGGCGCGCTCGACAATGAACCGCTCAAACAAAAACTCAAGCAAGCGCACGTGCTGATCGTCCCATCTTCTTATGAAGGTTTTGGAATTGTTTATCTCGAAGGCATGGCATTTGGTCTGCCGGCAATCGGCACAACGGCAGGCGCGGCGGGTGAAATTATCCAGCACGAAAAAACTGGTTTCCTCATTAATCCAAGCGATTCAGAAACACTCGCAACTTATATCTCGCAACTCGCGACCGACCGAAATCTGCTAACTGATCTTTCCCTCAACGCCCGCAAGCGCTACATTCAACAGCCATCATGGAATGAGACAGCTGGCCAAATCCGCGCATTTCTTCAAAGCATGATTCGATAACATGAGACGACTTATCGGCATCCTGCTCATCGCCATCTCCGCCGCCTCTTTTGGGACACTTGCCATCTTTGGAAGATATGCCTATGCAGACGGGATGGATACCTTCACCGTGCTATTCATCCGATTCGGCATCTCTGCGATCTTTATGACCGTTGTCCTGCTTCTGCGCAAGGAGCATTTCCCACGCGGACAGATTCTCTGGCAGCTCATCGGCATGGGTGCGCTGGGATACGTCGGCCAATCCTTCATGTATCTGACCGCCATCAAATACGCATCCTCTGGATTGGTTGCGTTGCTTTTGTATCTCTACCCGATGTTCGTGTTCATTCTCTCCGCCCTTGTGCTGCATGAAAAAGCGACCGCGATAAAGGTCATCGCATTGGTTCTGGCACTCGTCGGTTCCGCATTGACCGTTGACCCAAACGGCGGTCAGCTCATCGGCGCGTTGATGGCAATTGCTGCTGCGCTCATCTACTCGGTCTACATCATTGTCGGCACGGGCGTGATGAAGCATGTCTCAGCCGTGCAATCTTCGACGATCATCTTTGCATCCGCTGGCGCAGTCTATGGGATGTTGACCTTCGTCAACGGCGCGCATTTTCCCACGAGCAATTCAGGCTGGTTGCCATGCTTGGCATGATCATATTCTCAACCATTATTCCCGTTGTCACATTTTTGGCGGGGCTTGAAAGAATTGGCCCCACCAACGCGGCAATGCTCTCGACACTGGAACCAGTGGTCACCGTGCTGCTTGCGGCGTGGCTCTTCGGCGAAATATTGATGCCAATTGTCCTGGTTGGCGGTGGATTGATTTTGGTGGCGGTCATTTTGTTGACCAGGGCAGAGCTTGGAAAAGACAGTAGCAGTCAGCCAGGCGTATAATTTTCAGGAGAAAAATGAACTTTATCGGTGAAATTGCAGCTCTTGCAACGTCCTTCTTCTTTGCGATGACAGCGATCATTTTTACAAAGACAGGGCGCATGGTTGGTTCACAGGTCACCAACCGCATGAGACTCTTGTTTGCGTTGGCTTATCTTGTCGTCATAAATTTCATTCTCTTTCATGAAGCGCTGCCTTTTTCAGCAGATCCTTCGCGCTGGATATGGCTGAGCCTCTCGGGCGTGATCGGACTTGCACTCGGCGATGCCTTCCTGTTCCAGGCATTTGTTTCGATAGGCCCCCGCCTCGGCACTTTGCTATTGAGCCTCGCCCCGATCTTCGGTTCGATCATTGCCTGGGTATTCTTCGGCGAAACACTTACCTCACTGCAAATTACTGGCATCGTCCTGGCACTGTCAGGGATCGGCTGGGTGGTGATGTCACATGAAGAGCCTGCCAACACGCCGCACGGACAGACTCGCCGCGGCGTGATATTTGGCATCCTGGCAGGGCTTGGACAGGCGCTTGGGCTAGTCCTCTCGAAGCAGGGAATGACTGGAGATTTTTCTCCTTTTCAGGCAAATGCCATCCGTATGCTTGCCGCAGTAATTTTCATTTGGATCTGGGCGGTCTTTCAAAGGCAGGCAAAGGAGACGGTTTCAGTTGTCCGCAAGCAACCGCAAGTGTTGAGCCTGCTGGCTCTCGGCGCTTTGATCGGACCTGTGCTGGGCGTGTCGGCATCCCTGCTGGCGGTACAAAACGCCGAAGTTGGGGTCGCCAGCACATTGATGGCGCTCACGCCGATCTTCGTGCTTCCGATCAGTTACTTTGTCTTCAAGGAAAAAATCGGCTGGCAAGCCATTGCTGGAACTTTGCTCGCCATTACTGGAGTGATCCTGTTATTCATCGCTTAAAATTTTGTTAGGCATAAAAGACCAAAATTGGTTCTTTTCAGTGCTATAATCATTCTACAATTAACTTACCGAGTCCCTGATTTATACATTACAAATCCGCTGACTCACTAGATCAGCAGTCCGCGCTGTTTTTATTTGAGCATTCGCTCACTTTCCCAACATTGATAGACTTCTGAAGAAAAGGAATATTTTGAACTTCGAACAATTTAATCTCGATTCGCGCCTCATGGTGGGAATCAAAAAGGCGGGCTATGACACCGCCACGCCCATTCAGGAAGCAGCCATCCCCGCCGCCCTGCGCGGACGTGACATTATCGGTACGGCTCAGACTGGCACAGGCAAAACTGCCGCATTCGTCCTCCCCATTCTAAACAGACTTCTCGAAGGTCCACGGCATGTAACTCGTGTACTGATCGTCACACCGACGCGCGAACTGGCTGAGCAAATTCACGATGTCGTGAAGGCGCTGTCAGCTGGGACCAAGCTCCGCAGCGCAACCATCTACGGGGGAGTGGGTCCCGCGCCCCAGGTCAAGGCACTGCGCGAGGGAGCAGAAATCCTCATCGTTTGCCCAGGTCGTTTTCTAGACCTCGTCAATCAGGGTCATGCACGTTTGGATAAGGTCGAAACGCTCGTGCTCGATGAAGCCGACCGCATGTTCGACATGGGTTTTCTGCCCGATGTGAAGCGCATCATCAAGGCTTTGCCCGTGCACCGACAAACCATGCTGTTCTCGGCGACGTTTCCATCGGAAGTGGAGCTTCTCGCTGCGAGTTCGCTCAAGAATCCGCAGAAGATCGCAATGGGCATCAGCCGCCCCGCGCATACCGTGACGCACGCGTTGTATCCCGTACCGTCGCATTTGAAGTCGCAATTACTCTTGGCGCTGCTTAAGAAAACAGATACCAATTCCGTGCTGATCTTTGCGCGCACGAAATATCGCGCACAAAAAGTGGCGCAGCAAATTGAACGCGCTGGGCACAAGGTGACCAGCTTGCACGGCGACCGTTCGCAGGGACAACGCCAATCTGCGCTCAAGGGCTTCAAAGATGGCACGCATCAGATCATGGTCGCCACCGACATCGCCGCGCGCGGTCTGGATGTGGAAAGCATTTCGCACGTGATCAACTACGATATGCCCGACACCGCCGACGCATACATCCACCGCATTGGGCGCACAGGTCGCGCAGAACGCACTGGTGACGCCTTTACTTTGGTCACAGGCGAAGACAGCGATATGATTCGAATTCTCGAACGCATTATGGGAAGTCCGCTCAAACGTGAGATGCTCGAAGGATTCGACTACACCGCAGCCGCCCCCCCGAAGACTGCTGGTGACAACCGAGGCAGAGGCGCCCCGCGAGATGATTCTCGCCGCCCACCGCGCCCCGCTCCCACGCCGAAGAGTTATGGAAGGAATCGACTCGCGCCGAGGAAGAGCAGGTAAGGGCAGTGAGAAGTAAAAAAGTAACGAGTAAAAAGTAACGAGTAAACCCGTCTTTTGTGAGGCGGGTTTTTGATTTCGTGGAAAATTATTTCTTTCCATGACTTTAGTTTGTCATTCTGAGTACTTTACCAACTAAGATTTGTCCAGTAACTGTGGATACAAGCGATGTAAGCGAATGCGTGCATCTGCATTAGTAAATTGCCACTTGATCTTGGCAAGATTCTGGTTGCGAGTCGCTACCCATGCTTGGCATGCTTGTTCAAGCGTATGGAAATCTGCGAAACGGCGGTTCAGACATTGGCGTTGCATGGCAGACAATTCGAGTTCTGCCATATTGAGCCACGAGCCATGTTCAGGTGTGTAATGCCATTCGATTTTCTCTGCAAGCCGCCTGGCTTCCTCAGGTTTGAATTCGTCATATAACGACCAAATACCATGAATGTTCAAGTTGTCGCTGACTAAAACAATTTTATGAGCCTGGGGAAAATCTTGGTCGACCAACTGGCGAAGTTGGCGAGCCAAGGGGTGAGCAGTGCGATCTTGGCTGACTGCGACTCGACGCCAGCCTCTCAATGGCTCACAGATCAACAGGATGTTTGCACTACCTTCGCGCTTGTATTCGTAATCTTGACGTATTCCTTGTGGACCCGGTTGAGGCAGTTCACCTTGCCAGTTTACTCGTTGCGACTGCAATTCTTTGCCTTTCTCATCCAGGCAGACCATCGGATACGCTTGATCATAAGGTCTTTGGTAGACCGCCAAAACATCTTCCATCTTGGAGATAAAACGGGTACTCACCTTGGGAATACACCAGCTTTTGATCGTCCAGGGTCGTAGTTTGTTTTTTTTAGCAATTTCAACACCCAGGTATCCGAAATGTGCTCGGTGTACCCTTGTACCACCATGCGATCTGCCAGCAATTGCAGAGACCAATGGCTCCGACCCGTTGGCGGCTCCGAACAGGCTAACATGACCAACTTGGCCTCGGCTTCTCCATCGATCTCCGTCGGTCGTCCACTTCGTGCTCGATCATATAAGGCAACTGTCAATCCTTCTTGCACAAAGCGTTGTCGAACCCGTGAGACCGTTCGCGCACTGACCAGCAGATCCGCTGCAATCGTACTGTTGGAGTTACTCCGACGAGTTTTTCCACCTCGGCTACTAATGCTGCGTTCTGCCGCCAGAAGCAAGATGCGTGCCCTGGTTTGTACACGAGCTGAGTTCTTCCCAGCTCGAACAATATTTCGGAGTTGTTCGCGCTCCTCTTTACTGAGTCGAATGTCTGGTGCCATTTTCATCCCTGGAGAATACCACCTCCCTGGACAAAATTTTGTTGGTAAAGTACTGAGCGAAGCGAAGAATCTCTAATTCAAAAGTAGAGACCCTTCGCTACCGCTCAGGGTGACATGAAAAAAAGGTCGAGCGAAAGTCCTGC
>CAWHXC010000001.1:0-65438 GCA_963833175.1 uncultured Chloroflexia bacterium | reverse complement strand
TCCATCTTCTGAAAATACGGTATCGCGTATTTCGAAATTGCCTTGATCAACTTCCAGGGTCTCTGCCGCCATGCGGGCAGATGCTTATGGTACACAGCGTTGTACTCGATCACAGATTTACCGCCGCGAACCTTTTTGAATTTTCCCACACCCCCGCTGGCGTGAACGAGCAGATTCCGTTGCAATCCTTCCTGCAAAGTGATCAGCGTCAGCAGGCGATACAATCCCTCCTCCTGCGGCATGCTTGTATCATAACCGAATAATGGCTGGGTCATTGTGCCGTTGCGGATGAAAAATCCCATCACGGCGTTTATCTGTCCATCGCGGCGCAGCGCACGCAGATGCAATATCTCATTGTCACGCGCGAGTTTCATAAACTCAAAAGTAAACTGCGGGTTGTAATACGAATATTTTTCAAGATACAGCATGTTGTATAAATTCAACGAACGCGCCAATTCCTCATCCGATAACTCTTTGCCGTCCACGATCTCATATCCATGCTTGCGCAGCACGCGCACATCCTCTTTATATTGACGCGTGCGGCTTGCCTCTTCCGCGTCCATGTACCAGACCTGTCTGCTCAACACCATCTCGTATTCTTTTTCTTTTAGGATGTCGAGAATGTGCGGATTTTTTCTCGCATCCACAGATCGGAAGACGATCACGCGCTCTGGAAACCACCCTGGCAGCGCTTCGCTCAACGCCGATAACTGGTCGCTGTTTACTGACGGATACAGATTCGTCGAAAGCAGATAGTTGTTCACATACGCCACCTTGTCCAATTCAGCGTTGCGGAAATACCATGCCACAGGTCGCATCAGCAATTTGACCAACACCTCGACAGGCGGATTGTTGAGATGCTTCACTTCCTCATATCCGCCGTATGAGACGTAATGACTGTACGGCGAAACCGTGTAGCTATTATCAATATGAAAATCTGAGATAGTGATGGGGAATAATGACATCGTCCACTTTGGCGAGCATCATCTGCGTGTTGTAAATATTCTTGATGTACTTCTGCGCGCCATCCATCATCATCGGCAAAAGATAGCGGCGCGCATAATCCCCATCCGCGGTTTGAGGAAAGGTGAGGGTGTGAATGTTCTCGCGGGTAAACAATTCTGGTTTCATAAAAAATCCCGAAGGGATGAAATGATTCTAGTCGTAAATTTTCATTGGCATCATAATCCCGAAGGGATGACATGGGTTTGAAATAACATGCCACCCCTTCGGGGTTCACCAAACCATTTCATTGTTTCTATAATCTTGTCACCCCTGCGGGGTTTCTAATGCGCGAATTGTCTCTTCACAATGTGACGGAATCACATGCGTCTCAGGATGCGTCAGATAATACGTGTGTAAATTCCCAAGCGTCTCACGATAGGCTTCAGGATCAGGGAAAAGCAAATTGGCAATCTTGTGCGGCGGACGATTCTCGACAATGGACTGTTTCAACCATGCCGCATCAGCCACAAAGAAAAATAATTTCCCATTCTCATCGCGGACAAAGAGTCCCATTTGACCGTGCGCATGCCCAGGCAATTCCACGCCAATAATGGATTCGTCGCCGAGCAAGTCATATCCCGTCTTGAACGGTGCATATTCCTCCGAAACAAAACAGGCTTGGACATATCCACTTCATGCGAGCGGGAATCAAAATCCGAGGGGATCAGTCCGCGCAGGAAGGCATGCTTCATATCTTCGGATGGTGATAGTCCGCGCAAATGCCCAAAGGCGTGGGGCATGTAAACGAAACGGGACCAACTCAGGTCGGGCAGCGAAGCGATATGATCCGCATGGAAGTGTGAAATGAAGACATGTGAAATATCTTTGGGTCGAAGGTTGAAAGTCGCAAGTTGATTTACGACCAAATCTTCCTCGTGCAAAGTGACAGGAGTCATCCAGCGATAAAAACGCTTTGGGAATTTTTTCGTCTCGTCAAAAAAACGATATGAATATCCCGTATCAAAAAGCATTGCCCCAAAGCGCGGATGCCGCAACAGCGCAAACATGGCGGGAAAGTGAATACTCCGCCAGCGCCCGCCGTGAATGGCGATGTGTTCGGGTGCGGTGCAATAGCCCGCGTGAAGAATGTTGATTTTCATAGAAAGCCTTTACCACGGAGTGCACAGAGAGCACGGAGAAATCTTTTTAAAGTCTCTGTGTACTCTTCGTGATCTCAGTGGTGAATCTCTTTCCACCATTTCATAAACAGATCAAATCCCTCATCCACCGAAACTTTTGGCTTATACCCAAGTTCCTGCCTTGCCGCGGAAATATCCAGCGTTGTGCTGTTCGCCATCATGCTGACTGAAACACGAGTGAGCGGCGGCTCAGGGTGGGTGGGGATGATCGTGTAAAGAAACTCCAGCACGCTTGCGACGGCAAATGCTGTCCGATATGAAATTTTGCGTTTCGGTGGCTGCAAATTAAGTTCAATGCAAATGCGTTCGACCAGCCTCCAAATTTTGACAGGCTCGCCGTTCGAGATATTGTATTTTTTGCCCAGCGTATTCGCAGGCGACTCGGCGCACAGCAAAAGCGCGTCCACAACATTTTCGATGTAGGTCAGGTCAACGATATTTTCGCCGTCACCTAAAATGGGAAGCCTGCCCGATCGCAGGCGCGGGATCAAACGTGGAAAGATGACCGTATCGCCAGGACCAAAAAGCGCGCGCGGACGAATCGAAATCGTCGCGAGACCATTCGCAAAAGCCTTGTCAATTTCTTCTTCAGCGAGAATTTTTGTCGCCGCATAATTGCTGACAGGTTCTGGCAGTTCGTCTGTCTCTTTGACATTCACAGCGCGATGAATGTCCAAAATAAAGGCTGGGCGTGGAAACATACACGAGCCGTTTCACTTTATGCTCCTCGCATCCGCGAATGACATTCCGTGTGCCGATCACATTTGCTTGATAAAACGCCTCAAAATTTCCCCACGGAGAAGGCAGCGCGGCGCAATGAAAAACAACTTCCTGATCCTTGCAGGCATCAGCCAGCGCATTTTTATCTTTGAGTTCAACTCGAAGCGCGCGAATCCCTTCGCTTTCAAGCTGATCCAATTTCGCCACATTGCGCCCGAGCGCGGTCACATCCCAGCCCATGCTGTGCAGTCGGCGAGTTAATGCGCCGCCGAGAAAACCTGTCCCGCCAGTAACGAGGACTTTCATAAGGATGAAGGATGAACGCTTCGCGTGAAGGATGAAGAAAGCGCGCGCGCGGCACGCCTTGCCAATACTTCGCGGATGATCTTTGAGTTATGCCGCACATCTGTTGGAAAACTTTTCATAAATAAAAACTCCTTTATCTTTGAAGCCTGTGGGTGTTGGCTTGCCAGTTCGATCAATTCATTTTTAATTTTATCTTTATTCGCTCGAATACCTTGTTTGAGTTCAACCCACAAAACAGGCTTTCCATCCACGCCGACCAATGCGGTGCGATGCACAAGCGGATGAACGTTGAAAATACCTTCGATCTGCTCCGTGAACAACACATCATCATTCGTGATCACGCGATGCGACTTTCGTCCACAATACCACAGCCGCCCCGCTTCATCGAAATATCCCACATCCCCCATGCGGTGGATGACCTCATTACCGTTGTGGATTTTGGACAGTAGATTTGCTTCATCTCTTGCGATGTAAGACTCGGTCACAGCCGCGCCTTGAACTGTGATCTCCCCAATGACATTCGGCTGCACTTCGAGAGAATCCTGCCACTGCATAATCGCCGCGTCGCTGATCCCTATAATCCGCACCGTCACCCCGTTGACAGGTTTTCCCAAACATACACCTGCGCCCTTCGCGGATTTGTTTCTCACCTCGAATATCTCACGGCTCTCCACCTTTGCAATCGGTAAAACCTCGGTTGCGCCATAAATACCAAAGAGATCAGTCTCATCATTTAACAACTTCCTGAAATTTTCCTGTTGTTGGATCGTTGCTGGCGCGCCCGCCGTGATGACTCGTTTTGAGACTTTGGAGAGAGACTTGCTTCTGGAATTTTGCAAGAATATCCAACACCACAGGTGAAGCAAACATATTGGTGACATTAAATTTCCGAATTGCATTCAACACCTTTTCAGGATCAGTCTTCCCAGGTATGGGAAAAGTAATATCAGGGATGATAGATGTGACTCCGATCAAGGCGTCTATCAAGGCATAAAGTGGGAAAGCTGGCAGGTCAATTTCATCAGATGAGATGTTGAAGGTCTCAACCAGCATGTCCAATTGCGCAGTGAGATTGGCGTGAGTATAAATTGCGCCTTTGGGCAAGCCTGTGCTTCCGCTGGTGTAGATGATGGCGGCGGGAGAAGAGGGGATTGGTGATTGGTAATTAGGGATTGGGATTTCACTTTTCAACTTTTTACTTTTTGACAGCTCGGGCATCGCTTATTACTGATTGAATTGTGAGATTATGCTTGACCGAATCCTTTCCCCAACCCAAGATAATTCTCAAAGTATGTGTAAGTGTGTTCCCAATGAAAATATCAGGTTTGGATTCTTCAAGACATTCGCCTACTTTTTTTAGTCCAATGGCTGGGTCAAGGATGATGGGAACGATGCCCACTTTCAGCATGGCAAATGCCAGGGCGAAGAAATCTGCCGAGGGCGGAGTCATCAAGGCGGCAGTCATGCCTGGGGTTACGCCGCAGGCTAAAAGTCCAGAGGCGAAGCGCTGGGTTGAATCCGCAAGCTGTTGAAAAGTGATCGTCTGCCAGCTTTTATCCATCGCAGAAAAATAAATATAAGCTGGTTTGGCGGGGTGGGCTTCAACTGCAAATTCCAAACGGGAGATGATGTTCATTCTCAGTGATTGTATCTGCTAAATAAAATATTTGTGGGGAGGCGATTTTTTAATTATTACCAACAAGGTCTAATTTCTATTTTTGTTTGGGAAAATTGTCACAAAAAGAAATGACTATTCCCACTGGTAATTACAGCGGAAAAGAAACATACTACATATCAGGAGAATTCATTATGACAGAGCAAATTTCATTCGATGCCATTCTGCCCAAAGACATGGCGATTAAAGCAGAAGCATTGGGTGTAAAAAAAGCCGGCCTGGAAGCTTCAAAAATGTTCGTGTTGGCAGTTTTAGCGGGCGGTTTCATCAGCATGGGCGCTATTTTTGCCACCACCGTTGCGGCTGGCAGTATGCCGATCAAAGACCCTAACGGCGTGCTTGTTTTATCAACAGGTTTTCCCTATGGCGTCATCCGCCTGTTGATGGGATTGGTCTTTTCCATCGGGTTGATCCTGGTAGTCGTCGGCGGAGCAGAGTTATTTACCGGAAACACCCTGATTATCATGGCTTTTGCCAGCAGGAAAATAACCTTGGTTCATTTGATGCGAAACTGGTCTATTGTATATTTTGGGAATTTCATTGGTTCCATTATGACAGCCTGTATTATGTTTCTGAGCAAACAATATCTTTTTGGCGGCGGGGCCGTGGGGTTGACTGCGCTGGGTATTGGCGAAGCAAAAACTTCACTGGAGTTTGTTCAAGCAGTGGCGTTGGGAATTATGTGTAATACTTTGGTCTGTCTGGGTGTGTGGATGTCGTATAGCGCCCGCAGCACCACCGACAAGATCATGGCAGTTACCCTGCCTGTAGCTTGTTTCATCGCCGCGGGATTTGAACATAGCGTTGCTAACATGTATTACATTCCTTTTGCACTCCTGGTCAAGAACTTTGGTGATCCAAAACTCTTTGAAATGATTGGCAAGATAGCTGCAGATTTTCCGCACCTGACCTGGAGTAATTTCTTTATTGTGAACCTACTGCCAGTTACGATTGGAAATATTATTGGCGGCGCCATCATGGTTGGAATGATCTATTGGTTCGTGTACATCCGCAAGACTGATAAATAATTCTTTTGTTCAACGAAATGGAAAGATACCCCGTATCTTGAAAACGGAAACAGGTCTGAGGTTCAGATGCAATCGAAAAAATCCAGGGTATTGGTCATCGGATTAGGCAACCCTATTCTCGGAGATGATGGCGTCGGTTGGAAAGTAGCGGAGGAAGTGAAGAAACAACTGCCTTCTGATATGCCCGTAGACATGGAATGCCTTTCTCTGGGAGGCATCAGTCTGATGGAACATTTGATTGGCTATGACCGTGCCATCCTGGTCGATGCGTTTGCGCTGGATGAACCGATCGGTTCGATATTGGTTTTGAAGTTAAGCGATCTGCCTAATTATTCAGCCTTTCATACAACAAGTCCACACGATACTTCGTTACAAAATGCGATTGAGCTGGGGCGATCCGTGGGTGCGTACCTGCCATATGACATCATGGTAGTGGGGATCGCTACAAAGCATGTATATGATTTTAGCAATGAGCTATCACCACCTGTCGCAGAGACTGTTCCACAGGCGGCCCACATTGTGCTTGATCTGCTGAAGCAAACAATAAAATGATAAAGAAGAAGAAAGTCATTCGTGAGGATGGCTTTCTTCTTGGTGGCAGGGTAATGTATTCAATGAATGGGGATTTGGGTAAAAAATCATCCAAATCTGAGGAAAGTTATCCGTAAACGCGGTTACTTTCCTCACTTCTTTCTTGGATAAAATGAAGTTTAATTACACTCGAACATTATGCATGAACTTGCCGTAACTCAAAACATTCTTGATATATCCCTGCGCCATGCGGAGGAAGCTGGAGCAAAAAAGATCACAGGTATTAATTTGGTGATCGGTGAATTTGCATCCATCGTGGATGACTCAGTCCAGTTTTATTGGGATGTTCTTGCCGATGACACCATCGCAAAAGGCGCAAAACTTCATTTTGAGCGCATCCTCGGCGAGATGACCTGCACCAACTGCCAACATTCCTTCCATCCCACGGATATTGACTTTACATGCCCAAACTGTCGGAGTGTTTTCGTCAAAATTACCAAAGGCGAAGAATTTCGAGTGGACAGCATTGATGTTGAATAAACGAAACGTAGACAGGTAATAATTTTTTCATCCTTCATCTTTCATCCCTCATCCTTTCGGAGTTCCCCATGACCATACGTGTACCCATCGTTGAAAATATCCTTAATGCCAATGACCGTTTAGCAGAGGAAAACCGCGCCCGCCTTGAATTTGCGGGAGTATTTTCCATTAATATTATGGCATCGCCTGGCGCAGGCAAGACCTCGCTGATCGAGCAAACTCTGCCGCGTTTGAAAGAAAAATTGCGCGTGGCCGTTGTGGATGGCGACATCGCCACCTCCATTGACGCAGACCGTGCCGCACAGGCTGGCGCGCAAGCCGCGATCCAGGTCAACACGGGCGGTGATTGCCACCTCGACGCTGTCATGCTGCGCGGCGCACTCGAACAACTTGACCTTACCCAGTTTGATCTGCTCATCGTTGAAAATGTTGGCAACCTTGTCTGCCCTGCCAGTTTTAAACTTGGCACGCACAAATCGGTGCTGATCGCCTCCATCCCTGAAGGCGATGACAAACCCTATAAATATCCTGGCATGTATCGCGGCGTGGATGCGCTCGTCATCAATAAAGTTGACCTGCTGCCATATGTCCCCTTCAAAATGGATTACTTCGAGCGTGGCGTGGAAGTGTTGAATCCTGGCGTGGTAACTTTCCCGTTGTCAGCCAAAACAGGCGAAGGCATGGACGCGTGGATAGACTGGCTTGTGGGTCAGATCAAGAGCAATAAATAAAAGTGATTACGGCAAAACACATTCATGTAACAGGTATTGTGCAAGGCGTTGGTTTCCGTCCATTTGTGTATGGACTGGCAACCCGCCTTGACCTGTGTGGTTGGGTGTAGCAATACGTCAGCGAGGGGTGGAGATTCACATCGAAGGCGAAGCAGAAAATGTTCAGGCGTTTATCGAAAATCTATCTGCCGAGAAACCCACTCTCGCCATTCTCGATCAGATAAAAATAACAGATGCTCCAACAGAAAACCTTCCAACCTTCAAAATTAAACCTTCAACCTCCATCGAAGGCGCATTCCAGCCCATTTCGCCCGATGTTGCCATTTGTGTGGATTGTGAGCGCGAGTTGTTCGACCCGAACGACCGCCGATATTTATATCCCTTCATCAATTGCACGAATTGCGGACCGCGCTTTACCATCATCAAAGACCTGCCCTATGACCGACCCGCCACCACGATGGCAGATTTCCCGATGTGCGATGCCTGCCGCGCCGAATATGAAAATCCGCTGGACCGCCGCTTCCATGCCCAGCCGACAGCTTGTCCCGATTGCGGACCTTTTGTGCAGCTGAGAAATTCTTCAACGAAATCTGTCTCAACGATTGATCTGCGTTTATCCGCTATTTTGAAAGCACGGCAACTTTTGCGCGAAGGAAAAATTCTCGCCATAAAAGGTCTGGGCGGATTTCATCTCGCATGTGACGCGACCAATAATAAAGCGGTCGAAGAACTGCGCCAAAGAAAAGGCAGGGCGGGCAAACCCTTCGCGTTGATGTTTGCGGATATAAAAGCAGTTCAAAAATATTGCGAAGTCAATGACACAGAACGCGCATTGCTCACTGGGCATGAAAAACCGATCGTGTTATTGGATGTGAAACCCAACAAGCGAATCGCCAGCGATGTTGCTCCGCACATGGATACGCTCGGCGTGATGCTGCCTTATACACCTTTGCATCATCTTCTTTTCAATCAAACAGACCCTGCGCTTACCGCGCAGCCCGCGCCGTTCGTGTTGGTGATGACCAGCGGCAACTTCAGCGAAGAACCGATCGCCATCCACAACGAAGATGCGCTCGAGCGACTTGCTCCGCTTGCGGATGCTTTCCTTTTGCATAATCGCGAAATTCATATTCGCTGCGATGATTCGGTGGTGAGAGTTGAAGGTCACAAGTTGAACGTTGAAGGTCTTTCAACTTTCAACATTCAACCTTCAACGATTTACTTGCGCCGCTCCCGTGCCTACGCACCCTATCCTGTATCTCTTTCATTCGATTCCAAGCCAACCCTTGCCGTTGGCGGTGAGTTGAAAAATACGTTTTGTCTCACGCGTGACCGTTACGCATTTTTGAGTCAGCACATTGGCGATATGGAAAATGTCGAAGTGTATGAATCCTTCGAGCAAAACGTTGAACATCTTTCGCGTTTGTTCCGCGTTCAGCCTGAGATGCTCGCCTACGACATGCACCCTGATTATTTCACCACAGCCTATGCTCAGCGTTCAACGTTAAACGTTCAACGCATCCCCGTTCAGCATCACCACGCACACATCGCCTCTTGCATGGCAGATAACAAGCTCGATAACCGCACATTGATCGGGTTGTCTTTTGACGGGACTGGATATGGGACGGATGGCGCGATATGGGGCGGGGAAGTATTGCTCGCATCCTACGCGGACTTTGAGCGGGTTGCCCACCTTGAATATTTGCCACTCCCTGGCGGTGACTCTGCCACCCGCAATCCCTGGCGCATCGCAGTCGGTTATGCCGAGTCGCTTGGGCTGGACATTGCAGGCTTGCCATTTCTCGAATCCATCGACTCTCAGGCAGTGGATATTGTCCGCAAGCAGGTGCAGAAAAAACTTAACACGCCGCTCACTTCGAGCATGGGACGCCTGTTCGACGCCGTCGCCTCATTGATTGGGATCAGGAATCAGGTCACGTATGAAGCGCAAGCCGCGATCGAGATGGAAGTCCTGTCAAAGGAATTTATCGGCGAGGCTAATGCCTATCCTTTTGAGATTCAAGATGGGGTTATGTTGGTCGGCGAAATGTTCAAGCACATCATCCAGGACGTGAAGTCAAATCAAGCAGTTGGATTGATCGGCGCGCGTTTTCATCGCACAGTATGCGCGATGGCAGTTGAGGTCAGCAGGGACGTTCGTCAAAAAACAAAAATAAATGAAGTTGCACTTTCGGGCGGCGTTTGGCAAAACCAGGCATTGCTCGAGCTCACGCGCGCTGATTTATTGCGCGAAAATTTTATCGTTTATACTCATCAGCAAACACCAGCCAACGATGGCGGACTCGCACTCGGGCAGGCGGTAATTGCCAATTATTCGTCCTGAGCGTAGTCGAAGGACAACGCTTCGACTGCGCTCAGCGTGAAGTTTTATTTTTCGGAGGTATCTTATGTGTCTCAGTATCCCAGCCAGGATCACGGAAGTTTATACAGAAGGAACGCTCATCATGGGCAAAGTGGATTTTGGCGGCGTTCTCAAAGAAGTTTGTCTTGAATATGTGCCCGAAGCGAAAGCGGGACAATATGTGTTGGTCCACGTTGGCTTTGCGATCAGCGTGCTGGATGAAGATGAAGCGCTGGAAACGATCGGCTTGCTGCGCGAAATGGCTTCGCTTGATGAAGAGTTAAATCCCGATGAAGTACGTTGACGAATACCGCGACCCCGCGCAAGTGAAATCCTTGCTTGAGGAGATCGGCAAGGCTGTCACACACCCGTGGACGCTGATGGAAATCTGCGGCGGACAGACGCATGCCTTTCTTCATCACGGCTTGGATGATATGCTGCCAGGCGGAATTGAACTGGTGCATGGTCCAGGCTGCCCCGTGTGTGTAACTCCGCTTGAACAAATTGACCGCGCGCTGGCAATCGCGAAACGCCCCGAGGTCATCTTCACATCCTATGGCGATATGCTGCGCGTGCCTGGC
The DNA here is from genome assembly GCA_963833175.1 of uncultured Chloroflexia bacterium. Classification (GTDB taxonomy): domain Bacteria; phylum Chloroflexota; class Anaerolineae; order Anaerolineales; family Villigracilaceae; genus Villigracilis. The sequence continues at coordinate 54,820 of CAWHXC010000001.1, read as the reverse complement.
TCCACCGTTGACCTGTTCAACGTGCGCGCAAAAGGCGGGGATGTGCGCGTGGTGTATTCTCCGCTTGAGTTGTTGAAGATCGCGCAAGCCAACCCCGATAAAGCAAGTTGTCTTTTTTGCGATTGGTTTTGAGACCACCGCGCCAGCGAATGCGATGGCTGTGTTGCAAGCCAAAAAACAGGATATCAAAAACTTCTCTGTTCTGGTCTCGCATGTCTGCGTGCCGCCCGCCATGGAAGCCATTTTGGGCTCAAAACATAACCGCGTGCAAGCCTTCCTCGCGGCGGGACATGTCTGCGCGGTGATGGGCTATCACGAATATCCACCGATTGCCGAAAAGTATAAAGTGCCGATCGTTGTCACAGGCTTTGAGCCAGTGGATCTGTTGCGCGGTGTGCTGGCGGCGGTCAAACAATTGGAAGCGGGCAAAGCTGAAGTCGAAAATGCTTACGAACGCGCTGTGACGCTGGAAGGGAATCCCTCCGCGCAAAAAGTGATCAACACAGTTTTCCAGCCAGTTGACCGAAAATGGCGCGGCATTGGCATGATCCCCAAAAGCGGATTGGGTCTACGCCCCGAGTTTGAATCCTTCGATGCGGAAACTCGTTTCTCTGTCGGCGAGATCGTCACCCAGGAATCACCTTTGTGCATCGCGGGCGAAATTCTGCAAGGCTTGAAGAAGCCGCCGCAATGTTCCGCATTTGGAAAAGAATGCAATCCTTCATCTCCGCTCGGTGCGCCGATGGTCTCAGCTGAAGGTGCATGTTCGGCGTATTATCGCTATCATCGGGAAGAAGTAAACCAGTAAATAGGTTATTTATGACAAACGAAATTAATTTTGAAGGTTACACCTGTCCAGTTCCCATTAAACCTAATGATACGGTTGTGATCGGTCATGGCTCTGGCGGAAAATTGAGTCACGATCTCATCAACCGACTCTTCCTGCCTGAGTTGGGTCAAGCCGCGCCGCGTGCCTTGGATGATGCGGCGATTGTGAACATCAATGGTCAACGGCTGGCGCTGACTACCGATTCGCATGTTGTCTCGCCTTTGTTTTTCCCTGGCGGCGATATCGGCAAACTCGCTGTTTGCGGAACCGTGAATGACCTCGCGATGGTCGGCGCAAAACCTGTCGCCCTCACCTGTGGATTTGTGATCGAAGAAGGTTTGTCGTTTGAGATTTTGCAGCGAGTGGTTCAGTCCATGCGTGACGCGGCGGCGGAAGCGGGGGTATTCATCGCGGCAGGGGATACGAAGGTGGTGCAAAAAGGCGGCGCGGATAAACTCTTCATCAACACTGCGGGCGTTGGCGTTGTTGAATCGGATATCAATATCTCGGGCACGAACGCGCAAGTGGATGATGTGGTCATCGTCTCTGGCACGCTTGGCGACCACGGCATTGCGGTCATGTCTGCGCGCGAAGGATTTAACTTTGAAACTGACCTGCAATCGGATGTCGCTCCGCTCAATCATCTGATCGCAGCGATGATGAACGCAGGTGAGATCCATGTTCTGCGTGACCCCACACGCGGCGGACTTGCAACCACGTTGGTTGAGATCGCAGAACAATCCAATGTAATGATCGAACTTAATGAGCAGTCATTGCCATTCAAACCCGCCGTAAAAGCTGCGTGTGAAATGCTGGGCTTTGATCCGCTGCATGTAGCCAATGAAGGCAAGTTGGTCGCATTTGTAAAAGCGGCTGATGCGGAAAAAGTTTTGGCTGAAATGAAGAAAATAAATTATGGCGGGGATGCCGCCATAATTGGAAAAGTGATCAGTGTGGGAAAAGCCCAGGTGAGACTGCGAACAGCAATCGGCGGGACAAGACTCGTAGATATGCTGCCAGGGGAAATGCTGCCGAGGATTTGCTAATTCTCGTGATGTTTGGTCAATTCGGCATACTGCGGATTCCTGCGGATATATCCTGCGGCATACGAGCACATGGGGATCACTCTCAAGGATTTTGCTTTTGCAAATTCAAGGCTGGCTTGGGTTAATTTTCCTGCCACGCCATGTCCTCTCAGTTCAGGGTGGACTCCCACATGCGTAATCACAAAAGTATCCTTATCTTGAATATAGTCCAACTTTGAGAGTAAGCCGTTTATGGATACTTCAAAACGTCTTTCGGCTTCGTTGTTGGTTATTTCAAGTTCCTTCAAGATTGATTTCCATAATAGATCCTTATTTCTGTCTCGCACGCGCGATGACAGCGATATATTCCATGATGATCTTCAAGCCCGCGAAGACCGTGGATTCAGAGGGGTCAAGCGGAGGGGCGATCTCAACGAGGTCCAGACCAACCAAAGGCAAGCCTTGCATCGATTTGAGCAGGGTCAACACATCGCGTGAGGTTAATCCGCCAAATTCGGGGATGCCCGTGCCAGGCGCAACAGATGGGTCGAGGCAGTCAATATCAAGCGAAATGTGGATCGCGTCACAGTCATTAAGAATATTGCGGATGCTTTCGGCGATATTTTTCATGCCGCGCTCAGCCACATTCGCGGCAGTGTAAACATGCAAGCCGCCATTTTCTATTAAGTCAATTTCCTGGTCTTCCCATGAACGCAACCCAACCATGCAAATGTCAAAGGGCTCAATCCCTGATTCCATTGCGCGCCGCAGGACGGATGCGTGTGATAAATGCGAACCATCAAATTCATCACACAGGTCAGGGTGGGCATCCACCCATAAAATACCGAGGCGCTGACCCGCATAGCGTACGCGTTGCCCCTGTAAAACTGGAATGCTGACAGAATGATCGCCGCCGATCACGATTGGCATATTGGGTAGCGAAGCTATTTTTTGGCGCACCAGCACATAGTCACGTTCAGGGTCGGTAATTGGAATGTCGCCCAGGTCACAGACGGTCATACCCTTTAATCGAGTTCGGTCTTCACTAAAAGGAGTCAAATGACGGGACCAGTATCGCAGTCGTTCAGGCGCAAGTGCGGCGCCTTTTCGTGCGCTGGCAAGACCGTCATAAGGAATGCCGATCACACTGAAATCGGCTTGTTCGGGGGATAGGTCGGGACGATGTAGATCGCCCCACAGACTGTGATTGCCTTCCACTGCCATAATTCGCTCCTTCTTATCCACTAATTCTACTGTTGCCCCCAGCCCCCCGATTAGTCACGTTTTTCGCCCGGTTGTGCCTCGACTGTCAAATCCATTTCCTTCAGCACCTGGTACACGGTGGTGTCCTGTACGAACGGAATCCAGTCGAAGACCACGGCCCACAAGGAATCAAAGGTAAGCACCGCAGCTGCAAAAAATGCCAACACGACCAGTATCCAGCGCAAGAATTCGGGAAGCAGACCGAATGGGTTCAGTACGAGTAATACAATCACTATGAGGGCTGCCAGAAAACCGATCATTGCTCCCCAGAACTGGCGCTTTGAGCTTTGGATCACCATCCCGCGTTGGAGTTGGTTGGATACGATCCGATCGGTGCAATAGCGCTGAACGGCGATTTGCGTGTCCTCTTTCAAATTCGGCGTGATCTGGTCGGCAGGAAGTTGGAGGGTCATATGCACCGCTTTTGGCTTGCGCGGCCAGAGGCGTGTTACACGATTTGCGACGCAATCCATCGCCGACTCCCCGACGATATCAACCTCGTGGGACGAAAATGGATCAGTAGATGGCGCGTTGAAGAGCTCGTCAATATGGTTGAGAGAGAAAACAGCCGAAACGTCTGATTGCATTGCCATCACATCCCTCTGGCTCATGACTTGGGTCGAATAATGATGTCAAGCGTGGGGAGTTTGCGCAGGATATCGTTCTCCATGTGGGGTTGGACCCAATCGAAGAGCAATTTCTCCATCGGCCCCCATATACTGACCCACACAAAGACGCTGACACAGGAAGCAACAACGCCTACGACAGTATCTGACGCACGCGTGTAGACATTTGTAAAAAGGTAGTAAGTAAGAGCGATCAGGATGATGGATGCTGTAGTCACTATGCCCAGTCCGATCAGACTGCGGGTGCGTGACAGGCGAATTTTCAGGTGGTTCTTCTCGATCCTGGCATCGCTGTAACGACGCAGTGCCTTATTGGTCTGTTGCTCCAGTTCAGGCGTGATCTGGTCTGCGGGCAGTTCGAGGATCAATCGCATCCCTTCCCAGTTTTTAACGCGGCGCGCCAATAGCCGTTGCACGGCACGCAGCAGCGCAGGCTCGCCAAGTACATCCACTTCCTCTTCTGAAAAGGGATTAATGTCTGGTGCGTTGAAGAGCTGGTCAATGGTTTCGAGACGAATGGTAATATCTTGGGCTTGTGGGGTGGTCATTAGGCTGCATCCTTTGCCATGCATTATTTAACAACAAATTTTGGCTGCAACATGCAGCGCTATCTTATTTTAGCCTTGGAGAGTGATTGCGTCAAACGTTGCTGCAATTAAATCTTATATCCAGTTCCTTATGCGGCACTTTGCAAAATAATGACATTGACCCGCATTCCGTTTGCTTTTACAATGTTCATGATGCACTTGAAATTTGCAGGTTTCTTTCGTCCCGATCATGACCCTCCATTTGCGCGGTCATAACGCGCTGTCAATTTTAAATCATATAAAATTTCGGAGGAAAAATGCCCACCCCTATAGTTTCAAAACGCGCGCCAATTTACGCCGATGTTCCCGATGAAAAGTGGAACGATTGGCGCTGGCAATTAAGTCACCGCTTAAATACTGTTGAAGATATCGAAAAAGTTTTACACCTCACAGACAGCGAACGCAAAGCTCTGCAAACGCAAGGCTTGTTCCGAGTGGATGTGACCCCTTATTTTATTTCCCTGATCGACCCCGCGGATGCGAATGACCCCGTCCGCAAGCAGATCATCCCCGTTGCTGAGGAGTTGAACGCCTTCACTTCGATGATGGAAGACTCCCTCGCGGAAGACCGCCACAGCCCCGTGCCCGGGCTTGTTCACCGTTATCCTGACAGAGTTCTCATGCTGGTAACGACCCAGTGCGCGTCATACTGCCGTTACTGCACACGCTCGCGTATTGTCGGCGACCCCGGACAGACCTTCAACCGCCAGGATTTTGAGATGCAGATCGACTATCTCAAACGCACACCGCAAGTCCGCGATGTGCTTCTCTCCGGCGGCGACCCGCTCGTGCTGGCTCCAAAAATTCTGGAGGAGTTGCTCACCCGCTTGCGCGAAATTCCGCACATTGAGATCATCCGTATTGGGTCGCGTGTGCCAGTCTTCATGCCGATGCGTATCACCCAGGAACTGTGCGATATGCTCGCCAAATTCCATCCGCTGTGGTTGAATATCCACGTTAACCATCCGAATGAGATTTCCACGGAACTTGCGGAGGCCTGTGACCGTATGAGCCGTGTGGGCATTCCTTTGGGCAATCAATCTGTCCTGCTTGCGGGCGTTAATGACTGTGTCCACATGCAGCGTGAACTGGTGCAGAAGCTGACTCGCATCCGCGTGCGCCCATATTACCTGTATCAATGTGACCTGGTGGAAGGCGCGGGCCATTTCCGCACACCTGTGGCAAAAGGCATCGAGATCATCGAAGGCCTGCGCGGACATACTTCCGGGTACGCCGTTCCGCAATTCATTGTGGATGCGCCCGGCGGTGGTGGTAAGATTCCAGTCATGCCCAACTATATGATGAGCATGTCTGACCACAAGATCATTGTGCGCAATTACGAAGGCTATATCACCACTTACGAAGAGCCGACCGAATACAAGTCACATGACCCGAAGACCTGTACCTTTTGCCAGAATAAGCGTCCCGAACCCGGTCAGATCGGCTTAACTGGTTTGTTGGATGGCGATCAACTGTTCATCAAGCCCCAGGGTTTTGATGAAATGCACAACCGCGATGGCATTCAGCATCGCTTGAAAGATGAAAACAAATGGAAGCCGCTCGGTATTGGTTCGGGCGAAACAGACTAAAGATAGTATGTATTAATAGGTTTCGGAAGTCTGCATTACTTTAAAGACTTCCGAAACCTACCCAAAGGAGAAAAAATGAACAAATCAATTCAAGTAGTAGCCGTTATGCTGACCTTTGCGTTATTCATCGGAGCATGCCAGCCTGCTGACGCGTCAGCGCAACAGAGCCCAGAAGCGCAGGACACACAGAGTTTGGACACCCAGTCACAAATTAATACTGCTGTTGCGCAAACGATCGAAGCGCAGAATCAAATTGGGACTGCCGTTGCTCTCACAACGGAAGCGCAATTTACTGCCACACCCACCCCTACGCTGGTTACGATTCCCACGTTAACTCCGTTTGTTGTTTCGACACCCACGAATGTACCAAGCAGTGGGAGCGGCGCTGCTCCTGCCAAGGCGGAGTATGCCTGTGATATCGTCGGTCTTCGCCCATACGCCTACACTGAATACAACCATGGACAAGACTTTGATATAAAGATGACCGTTGTCAATACCGGCACCAGGGACTGGTACCAGGGATTTGACCTTAAATACACCGGCGGCGCTCAAATGACATCCGTAACAAGGGTCCAGCTTCCCGCGATGGAGCCAGGCGATGAATTCGAAGTGGTGCTGGATGCAAATGCCCCCGAGGAGAAAGGCAACCAGACCATGACCTGGGCAGTGGATGGCCGCATCTGTTTTGGCTATGTCGTGATCACTGTTAAATAGTTTTCCTATCTGGAGGAACCATGCTCAAGCGGAATTATCGTATGCTGGCAATATGTCTTGTAATTGTATTGTTGCTTGCCTGTGCGCCTATTGCTGTCGCTACGCCGCCTGCTCCTCCAACTTTTGATCCCCTTTCGCTTAATACCATTATCGCTCAAACAGCAGGCGCGGCGGCGACCCAGACCTTTGTCCTTCTGCCTACACTAACCCCTTCCCCAACCATCACCAAAACGCCGACGGAGATCCCATCCTCCACGCCTACTTTCATTTTTATACTTGACACACCCACTGTGCCGTCGTCCACCCCAACCCTGGATATTTCTGCAGACCCTTATGTGTGCCGCGTTATATCAACGACCCCGAGTAACAATACTGCTTTTGCAAAAGGGACGCCGTTTTCAACGCGCTGGCAGGTTATCAATATAGGTACACGTGGCTGGGATGAAAACAGCGCCGATTATCACTATTCCAGTGGCAATAAAATGGGCAATTCAGGCGCATATGACTTTGATCATTCTGTTCCGACTGGCGGCGTCATTGATTTTGTGGTTGAAATGAAAGCGCCTAACGAGTTTGGCACTTACACAACGACATGGAAGATCAGTGTGGGGAAAAATGACTTTTGTCCCATGAAATTGACGATCGTGGTGAATTAAACAAAAAAATCCTCCGAGAAAGCCCGGAGGATTTTTTTGTTTAATAATTTATGAAGTAGGTGGAAGTGTTTCGTTGCTGGAGACTTCTGCCGCTACTTCGGGTTTCTTGCGAAGCATAAAGAAGCCGACTGCAATTGGAACGGCGATAAAGACCACAGATAAACATAAGGCCCCGATCCCCATTGCGGTCGCCGCCGCTGGGTCACTGCTGCCGCCGATGTCAATATCTGCACCTGGTACAAAACTGACCATGGTTGACATCGCGCCGAAGAAACACATGAACAAACCTGGGCAGCCGCACAGCACAACTGCGGCAATTGTAGCGACAATACCTTTTGTTTTCGTATCCATATTCTTTTCTCCTCTGGTGAATTAGATTTGTCTCAGTATACATGGTACAAAAACGGGATGCAAGATAATTTGTATCCCGTTTGTACTACTAACTTCTTAACTTTGCGCCGACTGTATTTTCCAGCCGCTTGACGATCTTATTTCGGATCGCGGCGGCTTCGGCATCGGTCAGGGTTTTCTCAGCTTGGTATGTGAGACTGTATGCCAATGATTTTTTGCCAATCCCGATCTTTTCATCGCGGTAAACATCAAACAAGCGGACGTCTGGTCACGGTCTTTCCGCCCGTTTGCCTGATCAATGCTTCGACGGTGGATGCGGCGACTGATTCATCGAGGATGATGGCGATGTCTTCATACATGGGCGGGAACTCGGAGACAGGTGTAATGCCATACGAAGGATTTAGTGTGCGTAGTTTTTCGAGATCGAATTCTGCCACGATGACGGGGGCGTCACCGAATTCATATTTCTCCTTCGCCAGCGGATGTAGTTCACCGAATACGCCCACAACTTGTCCACTCACTTTCACTTCGGCAGATTTGCCTGGATGTAGTTGATACGCGCTCCCAAAAGAGCTTCGGGACGATGTGAGCGAAGTCGAAGCGTCTGCCTCAGCGTAGACAATGTCTGTGAAACGGAGCCCTGCCAAAAGGAGTTCGATGCGTCCCTTCATATCGTAGAAGTCGAAGGCAGGCGAGTCTTTCACATCCCAGGCGGATGCGATGCGGGCTCCCGTCATCACGATGGCAAGTTTGCGCGGCTCGTTGGGTAGGTCATTTTTGACAGGTTCGAAGATCGAACCGACTTCAAACATCGCGATCGATTCAGCGCGCGCGTTTTTCTCGGCCACTTCAAGCACCGAGGCGAGCAGACTTTGGCGCAGAACACTGCGCTCAGGCGCAATGGGATTTGCGATGCGGACATATTCGTTGTGTGTCACCACGCGGCCTTCGCGCTCGGGCGAGGTCATGCGGTAGGTGACGACTTCCTGCAAACCGATTGCCACGAGCAGGTCACGCAGGCGTTCCTCCCACTCGTGGATGGGGTTGCCAATTTGCGGAGGCAGGGCATCGGCCATGGTGGTGGTTGGGATCTTATCGAAGCCGTACGAACGCGCAACTTCTTCGAGCACATCCGCGAGACCGACAACGCCTTCGTCAATGTCCATACGATGCGGGGGGGCGGTAACTTTCACACTGCTGCCTGTGATTTCGCATTTGAATTCGAGATGCGTGAGGAGCGTGGCAATCTCTTCGTTGGTGAGTTCAATGCCGAGTAAACGCTTAACGTCTTTGGGCGTGACTTCAACGACTGAATCCTTCGGCTTGAGCGGATATTCATCCACGAGACCAGGGGCGACGTTTCCATTTGCCCACGCCGCCATGTATTGCAAGCCGCGTTTCACGCCGATTTCTGCCACTGCGGGATGCACACCGCGCGAGAAGCGGAACGATGCTTCGGAAGGAAGGTTGTGCTGTTTTGCTGTGCGGCGAATATTGATGAAATTCCAAGCCGCGCCTTCGAGCAGTACGTTTTTGGTTTTATCGGTCACTTCTGATTCAGTGCCGCCCATCACGCCTGCAAGGGACAGGGAGCTTTTTTCGTCACAGACAAGCACATTCATGGAAGTGAGTTTGCGCTCAGCTCCATCCAGTGTGGTGAGCTTCTCCCCGTCTTGTGCGGCGCGGGTGATGATCTTGATCTTCTTTTCGCCAGCGCGTTCTTTGAGTACATCATAATCAAAGGCGTGCAACGGTTCGCCAAGTTCGATCATGGCGTAGTTGGTCGCATCCACGATGTTGTTGATGGCGCGCACGCCCGCGAGCTTAAGTCTGCGCTGAATTTGATACGGACTGGGTTTAATTTCCACATTGCGGATCAAGCCCACCACAAAGCGCGGATTAAGTTCAGGGTTGGTGATTTCAATGGAAACCAAATCTTCAACCGAAGCGCCTGATGTTTTGAGTTCTATTTTTGGCTGCTTGAGTTCACGGCCTGTCAGTGCGCTGAGTTCGCGCGCAATGCCGATCACGTTTGCATTACGTGCCATGTTCGGCAGGATACTGATGTCGAGCACCGCATCGCCGATGTAATCTGCGAGAGGCATGCCCACGGGCGCATCGTCATCAAGGATGATGATGCCATCGCTTTCGTCTGTGATTCCGAGTTCTTTTTCGGAGCAGACCATCGAGTATGAATCCACACCGCGGATTTTGGCGCGCTTGAGCGTGGTCAACACAAGTCCATCGGCGTGACCGTCGTAAATGACTGAGCCTTCCTTGGCATACGCCACCTTGATCGGTTTTTCGAGTCTGCCCGCGCCTTTCAAATGGAAGATGTTCGGTGCGCCCGTCAACACAACCTGCTCTACCTGACCGTCGAACAGGTCAAGCAGGGTCAATTTGTCTGCGTTGGGATGCGGCTTCACTTCGCGGATTTCAGCCACGACAATTTTTTCCTTGTCCCATGCAAGACCGTTGGTTTTGAATTCGTGCTTCTCGCCAGCGCCATAAGTTGGCATGGGTAAGCCCGCGTATAAGATCTCGTCAACCTCGAGACCAGCGAGAGTCAATTTGCGAGCAATGTCTTCGACAGTCAAGCCGTCGAGGTCAATAAAATCTTTTAGCCAGGATATTGGTAATTTCATGGTAACTCCTTGAAAGAGCGATATTTGTTATTCGATATTGAGTTGATGACAGGGAAGCATTATCTTCGATGATGTAGTCTGATGGCTGCTCGCGGACAACATAATTTGAGCCAGGTTCGTTGGCTCCCTGCTTGCTTTTCTTTAGGAAACCGATATAGCCATTGATCAAGCGGTTTACATTCTCGCCATCAACTGCAAAACTCTTGTATGGCGTTTCAGGAATATAACCAACTTTATTGGCATAAACGATGTGGCTTAGTGTCTCTTCGAGTGAGCCGCGGGCAATGTAGCAAAAGCGCACATTTTCCTGAAAATAAAATCTTCCGTGGCCTTCAGCGATATTAGCAGGAATACTTTGAGACGAGCGTCGAATTTGTTGAGACAGTGCATATTTTTCTTCAATGGGCAGTATGGGCAATATTTCTTTATGGACTGTATTGCAAAGTCCCGCGCCTTACACCACACATCCAATTTTTCTAATCCGCTAATGCTCATACAATAATCCTTCGTCAGCCTTGATTTTCGAATATCGAATTATCGAATATCGCTTTTCCTAGAACTGCTCCAAAAACCGCACATCGTTGCCCCAGAAATAACGAATATCGTTGATCTTGTTTCGCAGCATCAACTGTCTTTCTGGACCCATGCCGAAGGCGAAGCCCGTGTACCGTTTGGGATCGTAGCCGCCGTTTTGCAAAACGTTCGGGTGCACCATGCCGCAGCCAAGAACTTCGAGCCAGCCTGAGTTCTTGCAGACCTGACATCCCTTGCCGCCGCACACAAAACATTCCACATCCATTTCGGCAGATGGCTCTGTGAACGGGAAGTACGAAGCGCGGAATCTCACGCGCGCATCGTGCCCGAACATGCGCCGCGCAAAATCGGTCAGCGTGCCTTTCAGGTCGGCAAATGTGATTCCTTCGCCAACCGCAAGCCCTTCCACTTGATTGAACTGAATTTCAGAACGCGCCGTGATCTGCTCATAGCGATAGCACATCCCAGGCAGCGCAATGCGAATGGGTGGCGGGTTCTGCGGGTTGGTCGCGGAAGCCTCACGCATCGCGCGGATCTGTCCCGGCGACGTGTGTGTGCGCATCAAGATCGGGTTATCCTCGCGCCCCTCCGCTTCCACATAAAATGAATCCTGCATTTCGCGCGCGGGGTGATGCGGCGCAAAGTTGAGCATCTGGAAATTCATCTCGTCGGTTTCAACTTCGCGCGAGGTGTACACCTGAAAACCCATCTCCGCGAGAATATCCAGCACACTGCGAAGCTGCTGTGTGGCAGGATGCAATCTTCCAATGTGGATTTCGCGCCCCGGCAGGGTCACATCCAATTTTTCTTCTTCGAGCGATTTCGCCAACGCGGCATTTTTCACTGCCCGGGTTCTCTCTTCCAAAGCAGATTCCAACGCCACTTTGACACGGTTCGCAGCCGCGCCGACAGTTGGTTTCTCTTCCTTTGAGAGTTTTCCAAACCCGGCAAAGACCTGCATCAACGGCGAATTGCGTCCCACATTTGCCAGGCGCCACGCATCCAGAGCAGCCTGTTCAACAATGGATGACAAACTCTCCAGTGCGGCTTTTTCGATCTCGTTCAATTTATCCAACATAGTACCTCCAATGTTATCCTGTCATTGCGAGGGCGGTGTTCTTCTGCCCGACACTGCGCCGCACTGCGTTTGTTGCAGCGCAGGCGAGCAATCCCCAACTTGTACGAGATTGCTTCGTCGCGAAGGACAAAGGCGCTCCTCGCAATGACATAAATACAAAACAAAAACCTCCCGTCCACAAATAATGGGACGAGAGGGAGTTCTCGCGGTACCACCCAAATTCATCGTCCTTCGTCTATTCTCAGGACAATGCACTTTGCGCCGACATTCATCGGCTTCTCGAATAACGTTGAGAATACGGTTCAGACTACAAAACGTGACACATGCAACTTGACACCTGACACGCTCTTCACCTTCACGGCTCAAGAGGGAACTTCAACGGGGTTCGGACGAGTGCAATCTCAACGGTTATTTTGCACATCTCTGGCGGCTTCTGCCAGTTTACTTTCCTCTGTCACAGCCTTTAAATTTGATTACCGTAATTATCTGCGGAATCAAGAGGATGTCAAGGCTTGAAAAATTTTTGGGATGCCGACCAGCTTGCAGAGTGGGATGGAGGCGTTTAGTCGCAGGGTTGAGAATATGTGACATTTGTCCATTATCATGGACGCAGCGAGTGTGTATCATATTAGGTATGAAACCTGCCACGCAAGACCAACTGATTAATGAAGTTTTACATCACATTCAAACCGACCCGCATAAACGGGCATCGGGTCTTTCGGATTTTATTCTAGGCGCACAGGATGGGCTGGTCAATGTGCTTGGCGTTGTGCTGGGCATTGCCGCGGCTACGAATGATGCCCGCATCGTTTTAGTGGCGGGACTCGCCACCACCTTCGCGGAATCCATCTCGATGGGCGCGGTGGCATACACCACCACCCTGGCTGATGCGGATTTATATCAAAGCGAACGCGAGCGTGAATATCGGCATCTTATCGAAACGCCCAATCTTGAAATAAAAGAGATCCGCGATATTTATGAAAGCAAGGGTTTCAAAGGGGAATTGCTTGACCGTATTGTGGGGACGATCACCGCGAATCAAGATGTGTGGGTGGCGGTGATGATGGCGGAGGAACATCAGCTCGCGCCAGTGGATAGGAAGACCGCATTGCGTGCCGCGCTGGTGGTTGGTTTTGCCGCGATCGCCGGTTCACTTGTGCCGTTGGTGCCATTTATGTTTTTGCCTGTCTCGGTCAGTATGGTGTTATCGGTGGTGGTGACCGCCCTGGTGTTATTCGCGATCGGCGCATACAAAGCCCGTGTGACCGTTGGCAAGCCCATAAAGAGCGGACTTGAAATGGCAGTCATCGGAACTGTCAGCGCGCTGGCTGGTTATTTGGTGGGATACCTGCTCAAGGTCCCGCCCATGCCGTAGTGTTGGTTCTTGTGTAGCGGTGACCTTGGTCGCTTTTGCCTCGTAAAAACACAACTGACACGGAGTGGTTACTACGCCACATAGGCAGACATTATCGGAAATAACATACAATCACCGTCCCGACACTTGCGCCGTACGCCAGTGTCGGGACGCTGATTTACGCTGAGAAACGCAGATTTTTTCTCTACCACCAGCGAAATCAGCATTTTGTTTCGTGTGTGTCCAAAAAATGTCCCTACTTTATTACTGATAGAGTCTGTTTTCAAAACCAAGCCTCCTACGAGGACAGGCAAACTTTTGGCTGAAAAAACCGATTTTGAACTTGACAGGGGAATGTTTCTATGTGAGAATTCAAAAACTGAATGCTCAAGCCTATGACAGACGTTAAACAACACGAATACGCCCTTCTCGATGAAATTGCGCACGATTCAATGGTCACTCAGGCAAATCTGTCTGATCGCCTGGATATTGCCGTTGGAAGTGTGAACTGGTACATCAAACGCCTGATCCACCGCGGCTGGGTCAAAGTCTCGCACCTTGACCGCACCCGCCTGAAATATGACCTGACCCCGGAAGGCTTGCGAATTGTTACCCAACGTGCCATGTCCTATGCGCGGGATTCGCTCAAGGTGTATGGCGAATATCGCAGGAAGGCTAAAGCAGTGGTCGAAGATCTGAAAGAGCAGGGTATCGGCTCTGTATATATTGAAGGTGATGATGAAGTTATGGATATCATGCGCCTGACCTGCATTGAGAACGAGATCCTGCTAAGCGATAGCCCCCAAGGTGTTACGCTAAAAGCCATCGGACAGGAATTTCAAGTGGACTATTTCTTCATCCTGATATGAATTTTAATAAGGCCTACATATAATGACTTCAAGCAATACTGCAATCTCAAAAGATGAATGGGATATTATCATCCGTCCGCAGCGGAATTGGTGGGATCTGCATTTGGCTGACTTATGGCGCTACCGCGATCTGATCCAGTTATTGGTCTGGCGCGATTTTGTGGCGTACTACAAGCAGACCATCCTGGGACCGTTGTGGTATGTTATCCAGCCGATACTGACAACAGTTGTTTTTACTGTTGTTTTTGGGAACATCGCCCAACTTTCCACTGACGGTCTGCCGCCATTTTTGTTTTACATGGCTGGGACCACGGTCTGGAGCTATTTTAGCGCCTGCCTGGTGAGTACCTCCAACACGTTCACGGTCAATTCGGGCGATCTTTGGCAAAGTCTACTTTCCGCGTTTGAGTATGCCGATTTCGGTGGTCATCTCCAATTTGATCTCCTTTGCCATTCGGCTTGCGATGTTTTTGGTCTTTGTTGCCTACTTTATGCTGAGAGGCGCAGATGTACACCCCACCTGGTGGGTCTTAAGCCTGCCGCTTTTGGTTCTTATCATGGCGCTGATGGGACTGGGCTTCGGCATTATCATTTCATCCCTGACCACAAAATACCGTGACTTGCAGCAATTGGTTGCTTTTGGAGTTCAACTTTTGATGTATGCCACACCGGTCATCTACCCGCTTTCGAGCATTCAGGGTGTCTGGCGTTGGCTGATTTTGTTAAACCCGATGACATCCATTGTGGAAGTCTTTCGCCTGGCTTTTTTGGGTGTGAGCGACATTAACCCTCTTTGGCTGTTATATAGCGCGGTTTTTACAGGCATCGTCTTTTTGGCTGGGGCGTTGATCTTCAACCACGTTGAGAACCACATTTATGGATACGGTTTAAGATGTCAAAGACAGTTATCTCGATAGAAAATCTTTCCAAGAGTTACCAGTTGGGCGTAATTAGCACCGGCACTTTTTACGGTGACCTGAAACGCTGGTGGGCTAAACTGCGCGGCAATGCCCGACCCTTATCAGAAAATTGGCGAAGTGGATCATGGCAATCGCCAGGGCGAAACGCTTTGGGCACTGAAAGATATTAATTTCCAGGTTCAGCAGGGCGAAGCCTTGGGAGTCATTGGGCGCAATGGCGCGGGAAAAAGCACCTTGCTCAAAGTCCTTTCACGGGTTACGGCACCTACCTCTGGCGAGGTAAAAGTAAAAGGGCGCATCGCCAGCCTGTTGGAAGTAGGCACTGGTTTTCATCCCGAATTGACCGGGCGTGAGAATATCTTATTTGAATGGCACCATCATGGGCATGAATCGCAGACGAGATCAGAAGCAAGTTTGATGAAATTGTGGATTTTTCAGGTGTTGAAAAGTTTATTGATACCCCGGTCAAACGCTATTCCAGTGGCATGTATGTTCGTCTCGCATTCGCGGTTGCTGCGCATCTGGAGCCTGAAATCCTGATCGTGGATGAGGTGTTGGCGGTCGGGGATGCTGAGTTCCAAAAGAAATGCCTGGGCAAAATGGGCGATGTGGCACATGAGGGAAGGACGGTTTTATTTGTCAGCCACAACATGGCGGCGGTACGGAAATTATGTACAAAAGGAATTCTTTTAGAACACGGGAATATTGTTGAAACGGGTACTGCTGATGCCATTGTCGAGGCGTACTCAAGTAGAAATATTCCCATGCAGGATTTTAAGCCGATTAAAATCAATTCTCTGGGCATGGAAATTCAAAAGATCGCCCTTAACGAAAATAATGAAGGTGTTATTCTTCCCTTTAGACCGCTGTCAATAGATATAGATATTGTTGCAGAGAAGGAAGTGTCTGGTATTGGGTTGCAGGTTATTATCACCAACGATGCCATTGAGGGGACACTGTTTACATCAAACACCAAACAAACGAAAGACATGGATGTTCGCCTCGTAACAGGTATGAACAAAATCACTTGTTTGATCAGCAGCTTAAAATTTTTGTTCCGGCAGATATAAACTTGGGTTTGCCATTGACGAACCTAATGTATCCTGGCACTATTTGAATTTCGAAGTTCTTAGTTTTGACGTGCAAGAGACAATGAATGGTCTTTGGGCGACTCTGCCAACTTACAGCCGCTTTTATCTTGACCATGAATGGGTTATTTCTCAAGAGTAGACAAAACTGGATACACAATTATCCGAAACTTACTTCTTATGAAAATAGAATGAAGGATTATTGCATGAATATTTTATTTGACGCAACAGTTTTGGAAATACCCTTTACTGGTATTGCAAAAAGCACGTTATGTTTGTATGAGAATTGTTACACATTGGACCCGCACATTCAATTTGATGGTTTTATAAAAAAAGAGCCTTATTCTAAATTGCCAGGTATTATTAATTTACACAAACTGCAAAGAAGACTTTTTTCGGCACCCTATTCAAAAAAATCAATAGAGCAGATTGTAAAAAAAATCAAGCCCGATGTTATTCATTTCCCATGGCACGGAAACATTCCGCACAAATTCGATAATGTAAAGACAGTAATGACGTTACATGATGTTCTTCCTTTGGAAATACCTAATTATTTTGAAAATGGCAAGCAGGAATCTTTATACAAAAATAAAATACAGGAAGATATTGAGAAGTGCGATGTAATATTTACAGATTCGTTTTATTCAAAAAAGCAAATAGAAAACAACTTTGATGTAAAGTGTAATATTTTAGTCAATAACTTGGCTCCAACATTATCGCAAATACAAAATATTGCATTCAAAAAGCCTGATTTTCAATATTTTATTTACGTTGGCGGATATGCACCAAGAAAAGGCTTGGATAGTTTAGTGAAAGCTTTTTTTAGTTTGTATGAAAACAAAAAAACAAAATGCAGGTTGTTATTTATCGGTAATCCTGGCCCAATTTCAAATGATTTTCAAAGATTGGTGGAAAAAGGGAAGGAATTAGGGATAATTGAGGAAAGGGGATATATTCCTGATGATGAATTAGCTTTTTTAATATCCAATTCTGTTGCTTTATTGTATTTATCAAAATATGAAGGTTTTGGTTTGCCGCCCCTTGACGCAATGTATGTAGGTTGCCCAGTTATAACAACAAATTATTCTTCAATACCTGAAATCTGTGGTGATGCAGTAATTTATGTCGAGCCAGAAGATATTGACGCAGTAGCTGAAAAAATGTTGCTACTGGAGAACAATAGCGATTTAAGAGAGGATCTCAGGCGAAGGGGCTTGCTCCAAGCATCTTTTTTTTCCTGGGCGAAAACAGCGAAAACCTTTTTAGATCATGTTTCTTTGTAAAAATCATCCCCATCCGCTTTAAGAGGTCTTATGATAGAAAAGCTAAAAACAACAATAAGAATTAAGTTTCCTGTAATATTTAGAGTTGCGAAGAAAATTTATCGCGGGGATACAACATTGGTGGCGGAAGATCAAACTGAGGAAGATTATGAGCAGTACCTGGAGCGCACTATTTATCATAGAAACACTCCACTAATGAAAGATGCTTTTAATAATGAATATTTTGTGCATAATGGGCCGTTTGCTGGGATGCAGTATATTCAGCAATCCAGTGGGAGCGCGTTTTTACCTAAGATCATTGGCTCATACGAAGAACCAATTCGAAAATGGGTTGGGCAAATTATTGCCGACAGCCAAAAGTACAATACTATTTTAAATATTGGATGTGCCGAGGGTTATTATGCGGCAGGTTTTGCCTTGAGAATGCCTGATATTGAAATTATTGCCTACGATACAAATCCCAAAGCCAGGGAAAAAGTTGAAAAGATGATGGAAATTAATAATATTAAAAATATAACAGTCAAAGCAGAGTGTTCTTTGGAAGAATTGAATTCAAAATCTCAAAAAGGGATCTTGGTGTTCTGCGATATTGAAGGGGCGGAGAAAACTTTATTGGACCCTATTAAGGCGCCGAATTTGTTGGATGTGGATATTTTGGTTGAAAGTCATGATTGTGTTGAACCGGGTATTACAGATGTATTAATTGATCGTTTTTATAAAACCCATGCAATAGAAATGGTGGTTGACTACCCATCCAGGATCGAGCATTATAAAGTGCCGAACCAGGTTTCTTCAGATGATTACAACGAGCTAATTAACGAACACAGAGCAGAAGCCATGCGATGGCTTTATATGAAAAGCTTGTCTTAAAGAGGCGATGCGAAATGTACACAGAAATAAAAAAATGCCGTATTTGCGAAAGCGTAAATTTAAATACAATGCTGTCTCTTGGCGAGCAATATCTTACCGGTGTTTTTCCGAAATCGCCTCAAGAGGCACTCTCAAAAGGACCCTTGGACCTTGTCTGGTGTTCAAATTGCGGTCTTTTGCAAATGAAACAATCATACAGCTTGGATGAGATGTACGGTGAAAATTACGGGTATCGCTCGGGACTTAATGCGTCCATGGTGCGTCACTTACAACAAAAGATACATACGCTCGAATTATTGGCGAAACCATCAGAAAGCGATCTGGTCATTGATATTGGCAGCAATGATGCAACTTCACTAAAGGCATATTCCGGTACATGCCGCAAGGTGGGAATTGACCCAACCGGCAAAAAATTTAAGGAATATTACACTAATGATATTTCACTGATCCCTGATTTTTTTTCAGCAAAGGTGTTTCAGGAGCAATTCCCAAGGGAGAAAGCCAGGATAATCACTTCAATTGCCATGTTCTATGATTTGGAAAATCCTGCTGCCTTTGTCCAGGATATTGAAGCAGTTCTTGCGGATGACGGGATATGGCATTTTGAACAGAGCTATATGCCCAGTATGCTCCGCACCAATTCTTATGACACAATTTGTCATGAGCATTTGGAGTTTTATTCATTTAAGGTCGTAAAAAACATACTGGAAAGTTGTGGGCTGCGAATCATTGACGTGCAGATGAACGCCATCAACGGCGGCAGTTTTGGGGTAACGGCTTGTAAAAAGAACGCACCTTATGGATCGAACCTGCCGATCATCAATTGGCTGGTTCAACAGGAAGAGGATATGGGCTTGGATACGCCTAGACCCTACCGCGACTTTGAAGAGCGGGTTTTTAATCATCGCAAACACTTAAGGACGCTGGTGGAGGCACTCGTAGCGGATGGAAAAAAAATAATTGGCTATGGGGCCAGCACAAAGGGCAATGTCCTCCTGCAATTTTGTGGGTTGACTGCAAAAAATATACCCTATATTGCAGAAGTGAATCCGGATAAGTATGGTTCTTTCACCCCAGGCACCAATATTCCCATCATTTCAGAAAAAGAGGCACGGGCGATGAACCCAGATTACTTCCTGGTGCTTCCCTGGCATTTTAAGACAGGTATCCTGGAGCGGGAAAAGGAATATATGGCGCAAGGCGGAAAGCTTATTTTCCCATTACCTGAAATTGAAATTGTGTGATCTGATTTAAATAAAGGAACATTCTATGAAATGCATGATATTCGGCATAAATGGACAGGACGGGCATTATCTTGCTGATCTATTAACTTCGAACGGCGTTGACGTTATTGGCGTTTCACGCTTTGCTGGAAATTGGATAAAAGGAGATGTGGCGGATTTTGCCTTTGTTGAGTCCTTAATTAAAAGCCATCAGCCAGATTATATTTTTCATTTTGCCGCAAATTCCACCACACGCCATACTGCGTTGTTTGATAATCACAATGCGATCAGCACTGGAACACTCAATATTCTGGAAAGTGTCAAATTACATTGCGCCCAGGCAAAAGTATTTTTATCGGGCAGCGCCATGCAATTTGAAAATAAAGGACTGCCTATTGACGAAAATACGCCTTTTGAGGCAAAAAGTCCCTACTCTGTTGCGCGGATACATTCAACCTATGCCGGGCGTTATTATCGTCAGACTTTTGGTATAAAAGCCTATACCGGATATTTCTTTAATCATGATAGTCCACTGCGCACCGAACAACATGTGAATAAAAAGATCACCGCTGCCATAAACCGAATTGCAAATGGAAGTAATGAAAAATTGGAACTCGGCAATGTCGATGTGCAAAAGGAATTTAATTATGCGGGCGATGT
Organism: uncultured Chloroflexia bacterium; assembly: GCA_963833175.1. GTDB lineage: Bacteria > Chloroflexota > Anaerolineae > Anaerolineales > Villigracilaceae > Villigracilis. Next base: position 34,656 of record CAWHXC010000001.1, on the reverse strand, counting down.
TGTTGAGGCAGTATGGATGTTGGTAAACCAGGATTCGCTTTTTGAGGCTGTTATTGGCAGTGGCGACCCCCACAGCATTAGAGAGTGGACGGAGTATTGTTTTGCTACGGTCAATAAAAATTGGGGGGATTTCGTTGAAATACGGAAAGATTTTGTGCCGGAATATAAGATACTGGTAAGCAGCCCGGCGTTGATAAAGAGCCTGGGCTGGCAGCCCAAGGTAACTTTTTACCAATTGGCAGATATGATGCTGGAAAAACAATGATCATCATATTTGAACCGCAATGCAGAGGATTTGCCCACGAGCAATTCAATGCCGGGTTTTTATATGGATACACCTTGGCATATCCGCAGGAAAGAATTGTTTTTTGGGGTGAAAAAGAACATATAAAATGTATAAAGGCTGTTTTTAGCTCTGCAAATTTGGCGTTCGATCAAATTGAATTTGTCGAAGTGGAAATACCAGAGACAGATTTGTTGTCGTCGATTTTTGAATACTTAGGAATCATGAAGGGGCTATTGTCTTATGCTTACGAGAACCATTGCGATAAAATTGTTTTATTGTCAACGCACACACACAACCTGATACCTTTGAAATATTTGCTGCAAATCAAATACGGCAACTCTATTCAGGTTCATATTGCAATGCATGGAATACTTGAATCTGTAAAAAGAAAGAATTCTTCATTTGTGTCAGATATTTTTCAAGAAGCCGGCCGTCTTGTTGAAAAATATCTTGGAAAAATAAAAATACAAAAAAAATATGAACCCCCAAACCGATACCTTTATGAAAAGTTATTTAAAATAAGTTTGCATTTATTTAGCAATAAGAATATTACTTATTTTGTCTTTCGCGAAGATTCGCTCGAAAAAATAAAAAAATATTTACCCAAAATACACAAATATTTTAAAAGCATTGATCTTCCCTATATTTACAAGAATGCTCAAAACAATTTTGAGACGAAGGACGCAAATTTAATAGTATTTGCTACTTTTGAAAAAGGCTATGCAAATGAGTTGAGCGAGATGGTCAGAGCTTTAACCCAAAATAATGCTTTAGCAAATAATTTTGAAATTCGTATCATAGGGGGCAGTGTTGATGAAAACTTAAGTGTTTTTGAGCAAATAAAATATATGGGAAACAACAGAAAATTTTTGCGGGAAGAAATGGATGAACTTATTAAAGATGCCCAGTATTTTTTATTGTTTTACCCTCAAGATTCTTATGAATTGACGACTAGCGGAGCTTTTTTTGATACGATTGCTTATTGCAAGCCTGTAATATTTCTAAAAAATCATTGTTTGGATTTTTATTACGATAAATATAAATTTGGTTACAGATGTAACGATGTTGATGAAATGATTGATGTCATGAAGGGATTGAATTCAAGAGAAGGAATAAAATATCAAAATTTTGTTTCTGAGATCGTGCGTATGCAACAGGGCACGGCAATTAGTAACAATTATAACAAGTTGAAATTTGATGAAGAATTAACGATTAACATTCAACAAACATCAGGCTGGGAACTATGAAACAAAAGAAAATATTCTTAAACTCTGAATTTGATAGGATTTGGAACAAGATAGAAAACGGGGAAAATATTAGTATTTTAAGATACGGAGACGGCGAAAGGGCAATTATGACAGGACGTTCCGTTGTCGCACAGGAGGGATGGGTATCTCCAAATCATGTAAGTAAATTGGGAACTGACTTGCTGAAATCGTTGGAGATAAACAGCAAAAATGTATTTTATGGTATATCCTGCCCATGTTGTGATCAACCAGCGTATTATTGGTATAGTACAAGAATTGCAAGTCACAACATTACATTTGCGAATCTTTGGGCGAATGCTAATTATCGGAAATTTATTAAGCCTTTTGAAAAACTAAACAGGGATGCTGTGGTTATTGCTAACCACAGAGCAGAAGGGAAAAAAATTGGCAGTTTAAAGATCTTAAAATACTACAACGTTGGTGATGACTGCATTGATTTCTGGGAAGATCATGGAGAAGAGTTGTTATTGAGTATTAAGAAGGATTTTGGGCATAGAAAAGACCTGCTTTTTGTCGTATCTGCGGGTCCCATGTCTGAGCCGATCATTGCAGAATTATTCAAGAACAATCCTGATAATTGTTATATAGATTTTGGTTCAAGTATTGATAGGTATTATTGGGGCAAACAAACGAGGCCGTATGAAGATGATCGGTCGGTTTATGCAAGAAAAAATTGTTGGATGTACGATCCGCAAACAATGAATTTTGATGTTTCTATCGTGTTAACACTATATAGAAGATCCGAAAAGCTTTTGGAACAACTTGATGCCATTGAAAGCCAAACATTAAAACCAAAAGAAATATTGCTTTTTCATGATGCTTCAAATCCCCCAATTGATTTTGAGTTTGATGAAAAACTCAGGTCCCAAATCGCAAATTATATAAAAGTTGATAAAAACGTCGGTGTTTGGGGACGTTTTGCGGGCGGCTTGCTCGCAAAAAGCAAGTACGTATGTTTTTTTGATGACGATACCATTCCAGGGAAAAGATGGCTTGAAAACTGCCATACTCAAATTGTAAGAAAAAAAGGACTTTATGGCGCTATAGGAATTGATTCCTGGGATCTGAAAAATTATCCTTACACGAGTTATAGAAGATGGGGGTGGGATGGCGTTTGTGAAGACACAAAAGAGGTTGACTTTGTGGGCCATTCCTGGTTTCTTGAAAAAGATTGGCTGGGTGCAATGTGGATAAACTATTCCCAATTTTATGCATTTAAGTATGTCTCTGAAGATGCATTTTTATCGTATTCCCTAAAAAAATGGTTGAAAATAAAAACATACGTGCCGCCTCACCCAAAGAATGACCTGGATTTATACGGTTCGCTTCCAGATAGAGCATTAGCGTATGGACAAGATGCCGATATTGCAATTGGTTTTAATCCACAACAGCTTGAAAATATGAATAAAGCGCTAAGGCTGCTTGTCAGCCAGGGGATGAGATCAAAGCCTTTCCGATTTTCAAATATTTTTAGTCAGGTTAACCTTATAGAAAAGTTCTTCCCTGAAGATACTAAAAGAAGGAATCTTGCAAAACAAGTAATGCGAACTTTAAAAGAAATAAAGAGATTGTTATAAAAGATATGTTTATAAAAACACATCCTGTTAGTTCAATACTGGATACTATCATTACAACGATAATCAACAGGAAGATATATTTTTGCAAGGATTCTTTATCTACTGAAATTACTGATTCTCGCTTGATAATAGGTTGACCGAGATAGCGGCTGAGGATAACAGTAAATTGATTCAGACCCTCGCCAACAGATAAAAGGGCAAAACAAACGTTATAAATTGCAATCGAATGCTTGCTGAGGAGCTATAGATACCCGCATGACGAAGTTTGGTTTTATTTCACACATCCTACCCCCCTCCCCGTCCGGCCAGGCAGTGATGCTTTATCGGATTCTCTCCGTTATCCATGAGGATGACTACTATCTCATAAATACGAGAGATCATTTATCTACGGGCGAAAATAATGTAGATGACAGGTTTCGCCTCCATGGTCAATATTATTCACTACCGCCAGAGCCGACGTTTAATCATCGATATCATTTTGGATGGTCGTGGATCATTAAAATTATCAATGTTTTTATAAGGATATACGCGCGTACGAGAAATATTTTGGGCATTTTGTCCCATGAACCGAATACAAGCGCCATCATTGTTTGTACCGGCGACCTTGAGGATATCCCTGCTGGATTCCTGGTCAGTAGAATTTGCGGAATTCCGTTTTACGCCTACATTTTTGATGATTACCTATATCAGTTTATTGGAAGTGAGCGTTGGGCCGTAAAATTGATGGCCCCCTACATATTTAAACATTCTGCTGGAATCATTGGTCCCAATGAATTTATTTGTCAGGAATATCAACGGCGTTATGGAGTAGATGCTGCGCTGGTACGCAACCCATGCGATAAGACTGAGTTGGAAAAGAAACCGTATGTTCAAACGTCTGGACAAAAAAGCAGGATCAAGATCATCTACACTGGAGATGTCTACCTTGCTAATTTTGGTTGTTTTCGCAACTTGATCCAGGCGATGAAATTGTTGGAAGAATACCCACTAGAACTGCATATTTTTACGCCTCGAATACCTGAACAATTAGTAAACGAGGGTATTCAGAGTGACAAAACATTTATTCATCCTCATCTCCCTTATCATGAAATACTCGAACAACAGCGTATGAGCGATATTTTATTTCTTCCTCTCGCATTTGAGACCCCAATTCCAGAAATCATTCGCACATCCGCGCCAGGGAAACTGGGAGAATACCTCGCCAGCGGCAGGCCAGTGCTTGCCCATGTACCAGCGAATTCCTTCGTGGCGCATTATTTGGAAAAAAATCAGTGCGGACAAGTCGCAAGCGAGAACGACCCTGCTAGTCTGAAAAATCATATCCTCAAATTGATAAACGATGAAGGTTATTGTCGCGACATGACCCACCGTGCACGCCAAATGGCAAAACTGGACTTTGACCCACAAATTGCCAGTGAAAAACTGGTTAAATTTTTATCCAGAAATTTGAATAAAAATTTAAGAAGTTAGTTTGAGAGAAAATATGCGAATTCTTTTCGTAGGAATGACAAATAGTATTCACCTTGTCCGCTGGGTAAATCAACTTGAAGGCGCCAATTGGGAGCGTTTCCTTTTCCCTGTCTATAGCGTAAAACCTCATTACGAATTGAGGAATTTAACTCTTATTAACGGTTCTGAAATTCCTGGATTTCACAGCAACCGTACTTTGCGTTATATGAACGGTAGCCTTCCTTTTTTTGCGATGAATTTTATGAATCGGATTATACAAAAAAGACTAAAGCCGTCGCAACCGGCAGTTAAGCCATCGCCATTACTCGTACGTGCCCTTGTTTCCACTATTAAACGAGTTAACCGGATATTATCCATTCAATGGAATTCCAGGAAGCAGGATATTTAACCCTGGAAGCAAAGAAGAATTTTAAAGGAAAGTTTCCGAAATGGATTGCAACAAATTGGGGAAGCGATATTTATCTTTTTGGACGCCTGGCGGAGCATCGTGAACGGGTACGCGCCGTGGTTGAAAATTGTGATTATTATTCATGTGAGTGTGAGCGCGATGTGATCCTCGCGCGTGAGTATGGACTCCGCGGTGAAGCATTGCCGGTATTTCCAAACACAGGTGGGTTCGATTTGACCGAGTGTGAGTTGTTGAGAAAACCTGGAAACACTTCGGAGCGGAAATTGATCCTGCTCAAGGGCTACCAGGGCTGGGCAGGGAGGGCATTCTCGGGGCTAAGAGCTTTGGCGCGTTGTGAAGATATCCTTAAATCTCGTGGTTATTCAATTGCAGTTTATTCGAGCAGCCCTGACGTAAATCTTGCCGTTGAGCTTTTTGCTTTGGAAACCGGCATTCCTGTTGAGATTATTCCTCCTTGCTCACATATAGAGATGCTGAAAAAATATGGCCAGGCTCGTGTTTATATTGGATTAAGTATTTCTGATGCCATCAGCACCTCATTGCTTGAATCAATGGTAATGGGTACTTTCCCAATACAATCTTGTACCGCATGTGCAGATGAGTGGATTGTTGATGGTCAAAGCGGTCTGATCGTTCCGCCAGAAGATGTGGATGTGATCGAGAAAGTTCTTCGTTTGGCATTGACTGATGATGAGTTAGTGGATCGGGCTGACGCTTTGAATAGAGAAACGGCCCGTAAAAGGCTGAGTTCGACCGTAATTCAGCCAAAGGTCATTGATTTTTATCAGCACGTGTATAATTCAAAACTGGAGAATTAATTATGAGATTGCTTATTCTTGGCGCCGGGGGCATGTTGGGACATCAGTTATGCCGCACCCTGAACGGCCGTTTTGAAATTTGGGGCACATTTCGCGGCGACCCTCGCGAGTTTGAACGCTATAACTTTATCCCGCAGGAACGAACGATCGGAAAGGTTGACGCACAGGATCTATCCACGATACGGCGCGCTCTTGAGATGGTAAAGCCTGATGCGGTTATCAATGGAATTGGCATCGTCAAACAACGCGATGAAGCCAAGCAGGCTGTCCCCTCGATCCAAGTCAACGCGCTTTTTCCGCATCAACTGGCCGACCTGTGCGCAGAAAGCGGCGTGCGCGTATTGCAAATTTCCACCGACTGTGTTTTCTCAGGGATGCGCGGAAACTACACCGAAATAGATACGCCCGATCCGGTTGACTTGTATGGACGGACTAAACTACTTGGTGAGTTGAACCGGCCCGGCACACTCACGCTGCGGACCTCCATCATTGGCTGGCAATTAAACACCTACTCCAGCCTGTTAGGCTGGTTTGCCTCTCAGCGCGGGCTCCGTACCAAAGGCTACCGTCATGCCATTTACTCGGGCTTTTCCACAGCCGTGCTTTCCAATCTAATTGGTGATATCCTCGAGACACGCAAGGATCTGACCGGTCTTTATCATGTCTCCAGTGCTCCGATATCGAAATTTGACTTGTTGACACGTCTGAGGGATGCGCTGGGATGGACGGATATCATAATCGATCCCGACGACCAATTTTATTGCGACCGTAGTTTGATAGGCACGCGTTTTAGCGCCACAACCGGCTGGATGTCGCCCAGTTGGGATGATATGATCGCCGGCCTGGCGGCTGAATGGCCGATCTATGAACGCTGGAATATGAAACAATAATTTTGGAAAAATTGATGTCATGAAAATACTTACTGTTTTAGGGACTTGTCCGGAGATCATTCGTTTAAGCCGCATTATCGAAAAATTGGATTTAACTTGTAAACAAGTATTGGTTCATACCGGGCAAAATTACGATGCAAATCTTAATGATGTTTTTTTTCAGCAATTGGGTGTGCGGGCTCCTGATTATTACCTGAACGCAAAAGGCGCACTGGGCCAACAAGTTGGCACGATCCTGGCTGAGACAGAAAAAGTTTTGTTGGCTGAAAAACCCGACAAACTGCTTGTCCTTGGGGATACAAACAGTGCATTGTCTGCGATCATCGCCAAGCGATATGGCATCCCTGTCTATCATATGGAGGCTGGCAACCGTTGCTACGATGATCGTGTCCCGGAGGAAGTTAACCGAAGGATCATTGATCACAGCAGTGATCTTCTGATGCCATATACCGAACGCAGTCGTCAGAATTTGCTCCGCGAGGGAATTCCCGGACAACGAATTTATGTAACCGGGAATCCCATATTGGAGGTTATTCAATACTACGATGCCCAGGTCAAAAATTCAGCGATCCTAAATGAATTGAAATTGGAACATGGTCGATATTTTTTAGTAACCATGCATCGGGCGGAAAATGTGGATATCGAGGAAAGATTGAGGGAACTTGCCTCTGCGTTGAACCAGCTTCAGCGAGACTACAATATTCCTGTTATTGTCAGTACCCATCCACGCACACGAGAACGGTTGGGAAGTTTTAAAGTTGTGAACGATAACCCTCAAGTTCGATTTTTAGATCCGTTTGGATTTTTTGATTTCATCCAATTGGAGCGAAATGCTTTTTGTGTATTGAGCGACAGCGGTACAGTCCAGGAGGAATGCGCGATTTTCAAGGTTGCCAATGTCACTCTGCGGGATGTAACGGAAAGACCCGAGACCATCGAATGCGGCAGTAACATTTTAAGCGGAGTAAGTTCTGAAAGTATCAGCCGCTGTGTGAATATTGTGCTCAGCCAAAAGATCAATTGGAATACTCCTCCTGAGTATTTGATCGAAACCGTAAGCGATACGGTAATAAAGATCCTGCATGGATATTTGTGGCGTTAATTTTATTTTTTTATTATTGCTCGAAGCGATCCTCGTGGAAATCCCCCTGTAATTTGAGATATAAATGAAACCTGCATCTGTAAATAACCCCGAGGTTTCAATTATCATTCCTGCCTATAACCACGCCGACCTTTTGGGCGAGGCATTGGAAAGTGTCCTTGCCCAAACCTATCGAAATTTTGAGATCATTGTTGTGGATGATGGTTCCATCGATGATACGGCCAGTCTTTTAAAACCTTTGAGTGAGCAGGGTGTAATCCGCTACATCTACCAGCAAAAGCAAGGGGTGTCGGCGGCAAGAAATCGTGGGATTGTGGAGGCGAGCGGACGATATATTGCTTTTTTAGATTCCGATGATTTATTCGAACCTGATAAACTTGAAATTCAGGTTAATTATTTGCTGGCTCATCCAGAGGTTGGGCTGGTGCATTCAGGATTTACAAAGTTCGATAATGACGGAAATGATCTCGGATACCGTGACACCTCCTGGTTTTCAGGCATGATCTATCCTCAGATTTTGTCCTATTGGACGACTTTGATGGCAGTGGACGCAGTACTGGTTCCCAAAAATGTTTTTGATACTGTTGGTTTTTTTGATACAAGATTAAGTATGGGTGAAGATCTGGATTTGTGGCGGCGTATTGCCCGCAAATACCCGTTTGGGTTTATCAATCAAAGTCTGGCTCGTGTCCGTGTCCATGCGGGAAATACCTCTGGCGATAAATTGAGAGCAACACAGGGGCTGCTTATGTATCTTGAGCGGGCATTTGAAGACGATCCCAGGCTTTCAAGGCGATTTAGGAAGCGCGCTTTGTCAAGAATGTTCAGCACAATGGCTTATAATTTGTTGAGCGAAAATGGGAGCGAAGCTTTGCAAGCCGCGCGCCTGAATGCATGGCGCGCGATTACAAACGACCCCATAAACCCGCATGGATATATGGCATTAGTGTCCACCCTGTTTGGATACAATTTTCGTCACACGCTGATTATTCGTTGGCGGTCGTTACGAGCCTTGCTAATGTCCCGAAATCGGTCAACTTGAAAAATCAACCCTGTTTTCAGAATCGGTATAAGAGAGGTTGATGAAGATGGAAATTATGTCAAATCAACCTCTATCCATTCTTCTTCTCGGCACACAAATCGCCACAGGCGGCGCGCAAAAAGTCCTGCTTGACCAGGCTGGCTGGTTCCATGCGCGCGGATATAAAGTGACCGCCGCTTTTTTTTATGACAGGGATGGCTTGCATAAAAAATGGCAGGATGTTTCCCCGTTCCCGATCGTCAACTTGAGCGATTTTCAAAAAAGACAGGGGACGCTTCAAAACGGATTGTCCATATTGCTGGGGTTATGGAGACTGTGGAAATTACTTCGCCGCGAAAAATTTGACGTGATCGAAACCTTTACACATGATAGCAATATGCTTGCCCTCCCGATCGCCTGGCTTGCGCGTGTCCCTGTGCGGATCGCCACTCATCATGGCGTGATCGAAGGGTTTCCGCGCTGGCGTGAACGCCTCCATGCCTGGATGGTGAATCACAATATCGCTCATAAACTGGTGACGGTATCCGAAAAAACACGTCAGACCGCATTGGCGGAGGGTGTGAAACCTGAGCGTATTTCCGTGATCCAGAATGGAATAGCGCCAATGCCTTTCGAAGGCGAGCACAGGCTTGAGGTCCGCAAAGAGGCGGGAATCGGGGCGGATGATCCTTTTCTGCTCTCTGTCGGTCGTCTTGTTCCTGTAAAGGCGCACGAGGTTTTGGTCTCTGCCATGCCTGCAGTATTGAAGGAGTTTCCAAATGCGAAAGTCGGCATCTGTGGCGATGGGGTGTTGCGCGGGGACCTTGAAACTCAGATCAAGTCTCTTGGGTTGGAAGGTTCGGTAAAGTTATTGGGGGAGCAGGATAATATTGCGAAATTTCTTTCCAGTGCAGACGTGTTTATTCTTCCATCCCGCTCGGAGGGGTTGCCGATGGCTTTGCTCGAAGCAATGAGCGCAGGGCTGCCGGTGATCGCAACCAGGCTGGAAGGTCTGGCTGAAGTCGTGGTGGAAGGGGTGCATGGCTTGTTTGTACCTGTAGATGATGCTGATGTTTTGGCTGATGTTATATTACAATTGTTGCGCGACCCATATATGCGCGTGCGCATGGGAGCAGCGGCAAAACAGCGTGTGAACGAAATGTATTCGATTGACCACACAGGCGAACAATACCTGGCCCTTATGCTCAAATTGTCGGGGTCGAAGGTCTCCCAGCCCTGATTTTTAGATCATTGGAAGTACAGAATTCAACAATATGAAATCTATTTTGGATCATCTTAAAAAGCCCCTGCTCGCCATCGGACTTGCCTGGGTGTTATACGGTGCATGTAGTGAGCTTTATCAAATTGCATGGGGCACGGGTAAATGGATCGGGGAATTCTCGCGCACATGGGCTATTTTATATTACGCATTCGTATTCCTGTGCGTTATCCTGCTTGTGTTTTTTTCCTTCTTTATCTGGAAGCGGGAAATATTTGAAACATACATTGATAGGTTCATTGCGTTGCGAAGAAATCTGGGGATTTTTCGCTGGCTACTCTGGCTTGTTGTTTTTATTGCTCCAATTTGGCTTTTTCAATTTACAGCCTGGGGGATCGTCCTGCAAAAGTTTTACATCCGCATTTTTGTTTGGATCATTGTCGTCTGCCTGCTTGCGATTCTTGCCACGAATGATGATCGCCTTGCCGGCTGGCGGCAGGTTTTAGCCACACTTGTTCTTACATCAAGCTTGTTTTCCATTGCCGCCTCGCTTAAGTTTGTCAACGATTATCCGTTTTCACAGGGGTGGTCTGAAGGAAACCGCCTGTGGGATTATTCCGTTTTGTTTGGCCGCGATCGGTATATTTACCCGCCGGAAAAGAGCATCCTGGTCTATCTTGATTTTGGCCGCCAATTTATCGGGGGATTGCCGTTTCTGATTCCTGGCATCACGATCAGCGTGGCGAGGCTGTGGGTGGGGCTTACCCAGATCATTCCATATTTCCTGCTTGGGCTGGCCCTGTTCCGCTTTACCGCCAGGGATAAACTGACATGGTTTCTTCTCACGCTTTGGACATTTCTATTCCTCAAACAAGGTCCAATTCACCCGCCGCTTGTCATTTGTGCGGCTCTGGTTGCGCTGGCATGGCGGTCGCGATTATGGTATGCCATTCCCCTGGTTGTTGGCGCGGGATTTTTTGCGCAGGCTAGCCGCTTCACATGGATACTTGCCCCTGGCATGTGGATCTTTATGCTGGAAGTTGCATCCGCTTCATTTTCGGACCGAAAGCCTGTTGCTCCAATTTTGAAACGCGCCATCCTTTTGGCTGTACTGGGAATCTTTGGCGGGGTATTTTTGTCCGGTCTGTTGGCAAGGTCTCAGGGTTTATACAACAAGCGCTTAATCCTGCCGTTGTATCTGCGCCCGCGCTTACTCCAGCGCCTGCGGTTTCCGAAGAAGTGATTCCAGCGCCGGATACCACGAAGATTTCGGAAAGTTCCTATCCCCCCATTGTTAATTATGTGATACAGAAGTTAACGTTTCAACCTCTCCTTTGGTATCGTTTGCTGCCAAACTCCACGTATGGCACTGGGATCCTGTTTGCGCTTCTTCTTGCAGCAGGCCCGCTGGTGATCATTCTGTTGTACTTACTGGCAAATAACATCTGGCAGATCAACGGTTTGCAAAAACTTTCTCTTTTACTCCCTCTGCTTGCATTCCTGGTCGTCGGCTTGGTGGTGAGCACAAAGATTGGCGGCGGCGGCGATCTTCATAATATGGATATGTTCTTGATCGGCTTGCTGTTTACAGCTGCGATCGCCTGGGATGGCGGGGCAGGCGACTGGCTTCTGAATGGATTGGGTGTTCCTATTTTAATCAAGGGACTCATAGTTCTGTCGCTTGTATACTCAGCTGTCTGGCAGCTTCAGGAAATTCGTTCTTTTGATTTTGCTAAAGAGGCAGCCTGGATTAAAACCCTCGCAGACGTGCCTACTGAAAAGGATTTGGAAATGCTGCCGCAGCAAGAGGATGTCGATTCTGCGCTGCAAACCATTCAGGAAGAGGTGGATACTGCCGAGCTTCACGGTGAAGTCCTTTTTATGGATCAACGGCAACTACTTACTTTTGGCAATATTTCAGGCGTTACCCTTGTTCCTGAATACGAAAAGAAGTGGATGATGGATGAGGCATTGAGCGAAAAAGCGGCTTATTTTGAGCCATTCTATGCTGATCTCGCTGCACATCGTTTTTCATTGATCGTTTCAGAACCCCTGCACACCCCGGTCAAAGATAGTTCATATCAATTTGGCGAAGAAAACAATGCCTGGGTGAAATGGGTATCCAGTCCGGTCTTATGTTACTATGAAGAAAAGGAAACCCTTAAAAAAGTAGGTGTGCAATTGCTGGTTCCTAAAAGCGAGCCGGTAGATTGCTCTGCACTATTGCCATAAGGAAATTATCAGTGAAAATAAATTATTTTGTGCTTCGCCTTATGCGCCACTTTATGCCTAAATCTGTGGCGCGCTTTCTCTTAAAACGCAGATGGATCATTCGCCCCGGCCTGGAGTCAAGCGATCCGTTTGCGGCGGTTGAACAATATAGTGCAGGATTATCCGCTTACGGTAAATCAATTAAAGGGAAGAGGGTCCTCGTCTTTGGGTATGGCGGCCGTTTTGCAGTTGGCGTGGAATTGCTCCGCAAGGGTGCCGCGCACGTGGTGCTTTGCGATCATTTTGTATTGCTGGATACCGAGCGTAACCTGGAACTGCTCCCCGATTATGCCGAATATCTTATAGCCGAAACTGACGGGGTAAAACCGCGTTCTGAATTCATTACCCTGCTTCACGGTGACATTCGTGAGGAGTCGATCCAGAAACAAATTGCAGAAGTGGACTATGTCCTCAGCACATCAGTCTATGAGCATTTGGATGATGTGGAGGGCATCACACATGCCCTCGCAAAGTTGACCGCGCCACAGGGCACCCACCTGCATTTCGTTGATTTACGGGACCACTACTTTAAGTATCCCTTTGAAATGCTTGCATATTCTGAAGGCGTCTGGAGAAATCTCTTAAACCCAACCAGTAATTTAAATAGGTACCGTTTGCCATCCTATAAAAGGATTTTTGAAAAGTATTTCAGTCAAGTAAAGATCAGTGTTCTTGCGCGGCAGGAAAATGAGTTCAAACAAGCAAGTCCTCGTATTCGTCCTGAATTTCTCACAGGCGATTTATCTGTAGATTCAACCACATTGATCCAAATATTTAGTGAAGTGCCCATTTGAAATAAAAGCGAGGGTTGATATTTTGCCGACAAAAAAACCTTTGTTGTTGAAGTCCTATGCGCTTTTGGCTGTCTTTGAAAGCGCTGTTGCTTTTTATTACCTGGCTTCCATCCCATCTGGCGCGGAGAATGCTATATTTGGCGGATATTCAGCAAGCCGCCTGGTTTTGCTTTTGCTTGCGGCAGTCCCATTTATTGTGTTCGGTCTGTTTTTTGCGGTGATAAGTGTCTCATCCGCCCGCCTTGATAAACTCATTTTGTTCGTGGATGATTTTCTTGGGGTCAAATGGAAATACCTTTTCATCGTTATATCCTCATCTCTGTTGGTTTTTTTAGGTGTCGTGTTCCTGCTGATGCCGCCAGATAGGTTTGGGGATTTTCTTGCAGTTGGCGAACGGCTTGCGCCGCTTGTTTATTTGAGCGCTTTTCTTGGCGCACAAACCCTGCTGGGACAGTTTTTGTGGCGAGATCAAAAATTATATTTTCAAAACCTGCGCCAGTGGAAATCCCTGGTTGGTATTGCGGGGTTCATATTCACCTTTGCGGTGATCGTATCAATCTGGGTCGCTTGGAGCGGGGTCGGTTTAAAGCCCGAAACCTATGGGTGGCATCGCCCTGGTACACCCCTTCCATTCATCCAACTTTCCATTGCCCTTTTTTGCAGCTTGCTATTTATGCTTTTCAGAGACCGAATTGAAGCATGGTACTTAAATTTGTGGAAAGGGAGGAAATATTCGCTTAAATTTACGGCCGCCATTTTTTTGATTTTGTGGCTTACAGCTTTTTTTGTCTGGCAGGCAGAGCCGCTGCGCAGGCAGACTTATTTCACCCCTGCGCCAACCGCCCCTAACTTTGAATACTACCCTTCCTCAGATGCGGGTTTTTATGACACAACTTCGCAAAATATATTGATCGGCGAAGGTCGAAACCTGGAAATGATATTGCGCCCTTTATATATATTTTTTCTTACAATATTACATATAACTGTGGGACAGGATTATGCTGCTGTATTGACCTTACAAGTATTAAGTCTGGCAGTTATACCAGGACTGGTATTTCTCCTGGCCTCTCTTTTAGGAAACCAGTCAGCGGGCATGCTGGCGGCGATCCTTATTATTTTTAGGGAAAAGAATGCAATAGCGTTGACCAATATCATCGAAGTAAGTCACTCGAAATTGCTTCTGTCTGATCTTCCGACAATGGCGCTTATGTTGCTGCTTGTTTATACCCTTGTGAACTGGCTGAGAAAAACAAATACCGATTATCCACTCGGGATCGTGGCTGGAGCTTCATTTGGGCTTGTTGTGCTTATGCGGAGTCAATCCCAATTATTGCTGCCGATCTTACTGGCCGGGATCGTTTTTACAGGCGGCTTTCAATGGCGAAAAGCCACTCAAAGAACTTTGATATTTATGCTGGGCTTGTTGATCGTGGTAGCCCCCTGGGTATGGCGGAATTATCAAGTGTCCGGGAAACCCGCTGTTGAGAACACGGGTTTCTATATCCGTCTGTTTGCGGGTGGATATTCCGAGCCTACAGATGTTGTTGATATTTTACCGGGTGAATCGTTTGATGAATATAACGCGAGAATAAGATCACAGATCATTCGATATGTTTTTAATCATCCAGTTGAGATCGCGGGAATTTATGCGTCTTATTTCATTCATAATGAGATCATCTCTGTGGTCTATTTGCCCATGTCCCTTGATCTTTATGATCCCCGTTCTTACGTTGACCATTTGCCTTTTTGGGATGATCCATATATTGACCTGGCAAACAGCTATGGGGTGATGTTCTTTGTTACTCTGGGCATTATCAGCCTTGGGGTCGGTGTTGCAATTAAGCGGTTGAAGTTTTTGGGTTTGCTCCCGCTGCTGATCCATTTTACATACAGTTTAAGCGTAGTGATCGCGCGTATTTCGGGTTGGCGGTTTGTCCTGCCTGTTGATTGGATTCTTCTGGTTTATTATTGCATTGGACTGATACAGTTGGCGGTGATGGTTACATCGGTTGTCTGGAATAAAAACCTGCCGATGGAAGATGTTGACAGTGACCCGGGAACTGAGTCTGTTCGCTCCTCGTTTTTTCAAGGAAAAACATATTTTGCCATGGCGGGTTTCCTGCTCATTGGCTTATCACTGCCTGTAATTGAACTGGCGATGCCTGTGCGTTATCCTGCCCTGTCGCAAAGTGAGTTGATCGAGACCTATGTGCCCAGCGCTCTGCAACTTGATGGCGGGGATCAAATAACAGCTTCGGCGTTGAAAAAATTCCTCGAAACAGAACCAGCCGCAACGGTCGTGTATGGGCGCGCTCTTTATCCATCCTACTATAAACAGGGAAACTCCTGGGGGGATTCCAATCCAATATTGATGGCGGCTAGTAAGTTTGATCGTTTGCAATTTACCTTGATAGGACCTGTTGGGACGTTTACCTTTATTCCCTTGCAGGTTGCGCCGCAATATTTTCCGCATGCTTCGGATGTTTTTATAGTGGGCTGTAAACAGGATGATTTTGTGAGGGCGTTGATAGTCAAGGTTAACGATCGGGCGTTGGTTTCTTCACCCTGGGGCGGATTAACCTGTTCTGAGACGGAGTGAAAATGTTGACGAAATTTTCAAACTTTATGAGACGATATGAAATACTCATACCGCTTTTGCTATTCCTGCTTTTTCTGGCAGTTTCTGTCCCTGGCGTGGACTGGGGTGTGCCCGCGCTTTGGAACCCTGACGAATTGGTCTGGCGCGTGGATAGCGCCCTGCGCGGCGAAATAATATTTGATCAGACCGAGCCCGATTTCAATTATCCATCACTTCCAAAGTATGTGATGTTTGGTGTGGGCAAGGTCGTTTATGGTTTGGGATACTCCAGTTCCAAATTCTTTATTGCTGCACGTTTGGTGTCTGCTATTCTTGGAGCGGTTAGCGGGGTCCTCGTTTATTATCTGGCGCGCACGATCGGCGCTGACAAGCTGACCTCGGCGCTGGCTGGTTTGCTTTATATTTCAAGCGGTATAGCGGCGGCAAATGCACGGTTCGCGCATAACGATCTTTATCTGCAATTTTTTTCCATCCTTTGTGTTTATTTCGCGATAAAGTATCAATTTACCAAGGCAAGATCATGGATTTATGCATCGTTCTTTGCCGTGGGGCTTGCCGCCTCTAGTAAATACACGGGTGGAAGCCTTCTGCTTCTGCCGTTATTTGTGCTGGTTGTAATGAATTGGAGTGACTTGCGAAGGAACTGGCTCCAATCTTTTGGGCTGTTGATAGTTGGCGGTGTGCTCAGCTTTGCAGGATATGTCATTGGAACACCCAGAGCCATATACTTGCTGGCGTATTTCAAAAATGTTATTCCTGCGCTCCAACGTTTCGCGCTGTATGGAAAAAATTCAGGTGCACCGATCGGGCTATATGGACAGTGGAAGGTGTTCGAAAATACGGTGGGCACATTTGGCTACTATCTTTTTATTCTTTGTTTTATCTGGTTCGCAGTAAAGTTAATATTGTGGCTATTTGGGAAAATCCAACTGGATGAAAAGCGCGCGCAGGCAATTTCCATTTTGGTCATGGCTGTGATCATCTTCGACCTGCCTTTTCTTGTGTCGGTAAATTATGTTATGCGTTTCTTTATTCCTTTCGTGCCATTTTTGTCCATTCTTGCTGCGTTGTTTGTGAAGGAAATAATTGACCTGGCAAACAATAAGAGGCTTGAATTTTGTGCCATCAGTTGTGGCGATCGTGCTTGTTGTGGGTATCTCTTATTCCATGCTGCGTTTGGTGAGTATCGCCCTGCTTTTTATAAATGACGCGCGCATACCCGCAAGTGAATATATCGCAACAATCCGCGGATACAAGAACACCATTGAGTACACTTTGTATCCGCCAATTGTGAATAAGAAACAATTTTATGGGGCGGCACGCAACTATCCGATCTATTTTCTTAAGTATCCCGAATGAAGTGATGCCCACAGGCGGGAAAGTTAAATACAATCAAGGCGAACAGGGATTGATCGAACGCGAAGTTGATTATCTGGTCATTGATACTTTTACGTATTCAAGGTTTTACAACGACCTCATCTGCGAGACAAATCCTGTGGAGTGTGATTTCTTCAAGAAATTGCTTGCAGGCGAAATATCTTCTTTCCGTTTGGTAAAGGAGTTTACTTATTCGTTGCCGCCCTATTTGCCCAATGTATCCGTCCTGACTGTTAACCCTGAGATACGCATTTACGAAAGAGTTCCTTAAATAGGTTGCACCGCAAAGATCAGCGAGTTTTATAGTTTCCAGATCTATTGGAGTATTTTATGTCTGTTTCATCGGACTGGTTTGTTCAAAATAAATGGAAAGTCCTTTTTGGCGTATGGGCTTTGCACGGGGTGATTGCTTTAGGGCAGTTTTTTGCGTTGCCTTCCGATAATCAGGATTTTCTTTTAGATCTCTCTTTTCATCAAGCATCGGTGGGCGGATTATTGCTCTTCTGGGTTGTCCTCAATTTATTTTTGATCTTTTCCATCTCTCGAAATTCTTTGTGGTTGATCAAATTACTGGACTTACTTAAAAAACCAACTGTGAAAGACGGCGTTTTTGCAGCCGCAGTATTGGTCGTGTTTTTGCGGATATGCCTCGCGATCTTGCAGGCAGTAGTTGCGCAGACTGCTGGCTTTCGATTTATTGCTTATGCCAATCGGCTTTCGCCCGTGCTTGATCTGATGACCTTGATTTTGGTCGAGATCATTGTATTGTTTTTAATTTTTGCTTTTCGTGAAAACGCAGAATATAAAAAATCACTCAAATCCTTTTCTTTGATATTAATACTTGTCCTGATCCTGTTGGGAGTAACGGGTCTATACATTTCCCTGACGGGTATGGGCATTGCTTCAGTCTACAAAGGTGATTGGGCGCGTGGCTTGCCTGCTGTCCCTTTGTTGGAATGGCAAATTATTCTGGCTTGTGTGTTTTGTGTTGGAATGGTCATTGTTGAATCCAATGAAAAATTACTAAAAATTTCCCGTCTGGATTTGTGGATAGCGCTGGCGGTATGGCTGGCGGCAGTCGTTCTCTGGCTTGGACAACCCATCGTGCCAAACTCAACTGCGCTGGAGCCGCGCGCGCCGAATTTTGAAGTGTATCCTTTTAGCGATGCACAAACCTACGATGAGTTTTCCCAATCTGTTTTGATCGGTAACGGGTTTGGCGCGAATGAAATACCCCAGCGTCCTTTGTATGTCGTTTTCCTTATTTTTTTGCACGTTTTGGTCGGGCAGGATTATGGCAGGATGATTGTGCTCCAGACCATGGTTTTTGCTCTATTCCCAGTTTTACTCTACTTGTTTGGCAGGGAATTCTTTGGGCGTCCGATTGGAATATCCATTGCCCTGCTGGCAATTTTGCGCGATTACACTTCAAATCTTGTTTCTCCGTTTACAGGCAATCTTAGTTATTCCAAACTCTATCTGTCCGAGATACCTACTGCCATGTTATTGATCCTGTTTTTGCTGATCGGCATCCGCTGGATCAAATCGGGCTTTCCCCTTTTTTCTGGATTTCTCATGGGAGGGGTTTTAGGGGTCGCTATGTTAATCCGCACCCAGGTGGTGGTGGCACTCCCCATTATCATTTTGTTCGCTTTTTTATATGTGTCGAAAAACCTCAAGCCCCTTTTAAAGAGCATTCTCCTGATGATGATAATGCTTTTACTGGTTATTGCCCCCTGGATTTGGCGCAACTGGCAATTGACCGGGAGTTTCATTTTTGACAATCCCGAATCACAGACCATTAACCTTGCCTTGCGATACAGCCGATTGAACGGGGTGGAACCTGAAGCGCTTCCCTTTTCAGGAGAGTCGAACAAGGTCTATAACGAACGTTTAAAGCAGATGACTCGCGATGCGATTTTGTCAAATCCCACGGGTGCAGTGAAAGGGATCTTTAGTTCTTTTCTTAATCATGGCATAAATAATGTACTGCTATTTCCTTTGCAGAATGATTTGAAAGATCCTGCTGAACTGTTAACGCCGACAGATGCTTTTTGGGAGGAGTGGGAAGGTACGCCGAGCCCAACGCAATCGGCATTAATTTTATTTTATGTCTTCCTGCTCGGTCTTGGAATTGCAGCCGCATGCCAGAGAAATGGCTGGCTGGGACTTCTTCCTTTGGGAGTTAACCTTGTCTATAACCTGTGGACTTCACTGGCATTGCTCTCTGGACAAAGATTCCTGCTGACTATGGATTGGTCGATCTATTTGTATTATATGGTCGGTCTTTTTTCCTTGTTGAGCGGTTTTCTTTTCGTGCTGGAGAGTGGACGGTCAATGATCGTTAAGTGGTACGAAGCCAATAAGATCTCATTTATTCAACAGGCTGAACAAAAGAAATTGTGGCAATATATCCTTGCTGGCATGTTATTTGTTGGAGTTGGCGCATCCCTGCCGCTGAGCGAGATGGCGTTTCCCCAAAAATATCCGCTGGTTACACAGGATGTGATGCTGAATAAACTGGCGTCATCCCCTGCTTTGAAACAAGCAAATCTGGACCCCGTATGTTTTCAGAAGCTTGTCGTTGAGAACCAATTAAATATTGTTCGAGGCAGGGCGATCTATCCGCGCTATTATGAAGCAGGCGATGGTGAAACTTTTACAGATTCCGTTGGGTATAAAGCTGTGGATGAAGGCAGGTTGGTATTTCAAATGATTGGACAGACCAATGGACGATTTGTTTTCCCCATGTTCGAGCCGCCTGATTTCTTTCCCAATGCATCTGATGTGACATTGTTTTTGGATGCCAGCGGAAAGATATGGTCTATTTTTGTTGAACAAGGCGACACAAAGAGAATGTATTTTTCTGAAATGCTTTCTGCTCCTGTCTGTGACTAAACCTGATCTTTTGTGGATTTCAAAAAGAGGCACACTTGTTACCAAAGTGCGCCTCTTTTTGATCTGTGTGTGGAAGTTCAAATATCAAACGAATTTGATCCTGCGTGCGGCAAATGCGACCATTCTAAGCAGGAGCAAGCCATGCTTCCAGCGTGAGATGTTGGTTGTGCCGTAGGTGCGGTCACGGTAGCGGATGGGGAGGTCGACGATCTTGCGGTTCAACTTGGCGGCGCCGAAGATCAGGTCATAGTCTCCGAAGGGGTCGAAATCTCCAAAATAGGAGCGGTTGGCGGCGATCTTTGCGTAGTCGTCGCGCCACATCACTTTTGTGCCGCACAATGTATCTTTGATGGGCTGCCCCAACAGCCATGAGAATGCCATGCTGAAGAATTTGTTGCCAATGAAGTTCAGTGTGCGCATGGCTTCTTTTTCCATTGGATAAACGAGACGCACACCGTTGATGAATTCGCCTTTGCCTGAGGCGATGGCATCATAGAAGCGCGGCAAGTCTTCGGGCGGGACGGTTAAGTCTGCGTCGAGGATCATGAGGATGTCGCCGCTGGCTTTCTCGAAGCCGAGTCGGATTGCGTCAGCTTTGCCAATGCCCGGTTGACGGAAGAGCAGGCTTGGGGTTAGGGGGTGAAGCGGAATTTCATCCGCAATGGTCTCGTAGGTGTTGTCGCGTGAATGTCCTTCGACGAAGATGATCTCGGTTCCGCTTCCCATTTTTGGCACACGCTCGAAAATGGATCTGATATTGCCTGCTTCGTTGCGCGCGGCGATGACGACAGAAACACTTGGCGCTTGCGTGGCTTGCGGCGCAGGGCGGGCGATGACAAAATTGGACAGGGCTGCGGTGCGGAAGGGCCATAGTTTGACGAGATAGCGGTCTGCAAACCCGCCAAGCGGGAGGGGCCAGAGAACTTCCTGCGTGGTGCGAATACTCTCAAAGCCGGCGAGGCGCAGCATATTATCAACATCTTCGCGCGTCAGCCAGTTTTGATTGAGCATTGGGGCGGCAAGGTTGAGACTCTGCGCGATGGTGAGCGGCAATTGCCAGGCATGGTTGTAAAAGTTGAGAATAAGACGGGTGTGCGGGGCGCAGAAACGACGCACTTGTTCGAGGGCGCGTTGGACATCCCATAGATCGTTGACTGTGTCAGATAAGATGATGACATCGAATTCGCCTTCAATGCTGGAGAGGTCGTGCGCATCAGCTTCGTGATATTCAAATTCGGGATGTTTCTTTTTGGCGCGCGCGATCATTTCGGGCGAGAAGTCAATGCCGACTCCGTGCGAAGGTTGCAGTTGCGCAAGCAAATCTCCCATGCCGCAGCCGATCTCAAGTACGCGCTGGTTGGGGTTGACGAGGTAGCGATAGACTTCAGCCAAACGGCGGTGATACCATCGGCCCATACCGCGCCAGTGGTCACGTTTTTGTGCAATGGAGTTCCAGTTTGCTACGCGGGTTTGCTGGTAATGGATACCTGCTTCATCAAAGAGGGGGGTGTTTTTCATAGCGGGCTGATTTTACCTTGAATATTAGGGTCGGAAGGTTGGAAAATTTGAAGGTTACAGGTTGGTGGTGAGAAATTGTAAATCGTAAATCAAAAAACGGGTTATAATTCAGCCACTGAATTTTGAATTATGAAACCTATGGAATCAACAAACGACGAACTACGTGAACTCTCCCTGCTTGAACAAATTGAGGGCGACCCTGATGTAAATCAATCCGCGCTGGCTACGCAGCTTGGCGTGGCTGTTGGCACGGTCAATTGGCATTTAAAACGTCTCATTGCAAAGGGCGCAGTCAAGGTCTCGCGCGCCGAGCGCAAAAAACTGCGTTATATCATTACCCCCGAAGGTCTTGCCTTGCGCGCCCGCCTCGCGGTGGATTATGTGGAGCGATCCTTCTCGGTCTATCGCCGCACCCGTCAGCGTGTGAAAGATCATGTCGCAAAAATTCGCAGCGCAGGATATGACCGTGTGCGGATTGTCGGCTCTGGTGATGTGGCGGATATTTGCAAGCTCACCTGTCTGGAACAAGGCATTTCAGTTGTGACTGATAAAACAGCCCCTGCCCTGGTTTTGGATGGATACAAGATAAAACTGGAAGGCATAGAATGACAGATCGTCATGTGTTGATCACGGGCGGCGCGGGATATATCGGTTCCATGCTGACCTCGGAACTGTTGCGCGCCAATTACAGAGTCACCGTCCTCGACAGTTTACTGTTCGGCGGCGAGAGCATTGTCCCGTTTCTTCATCATCCCAACTTCCACTTTGTCAAAGCAGATGTGACCGAGCCGCGCGCAGTACGCGACTCGATCAAACGTGACTGGCAGAAGCCAGATACGGTTGTCCACCTGGCGGCGATTGTTGGTTTCCCTGCCTGTCAGGCAGTGGGGAAGCAGGTGGCGTGGAAGTACAATGTCGAAGCCACGAAAAATGTCTATGGTCAGTCAGCAGATCTGGGCGTGGAAAGGATCGTGTTCGCATCCACCTACAGCAACTATGGCTTATCCGAAGATGGCAAGCCTGTCACCGAAGAGACCTCGTTATATCCGCAATCGTTATATGCAGAGACGAAGATCGCCAGCGAGGAATTTTTGCTCTCGCAAAAAGATTCGGCCTGCGCGCCGCTGTTGTTCCGCTTTGCAACTTTATATGGAATTTCTCCGCGCACACGCTTTGATTTGATCGTCAATCAATTTGTGTTGGATGCATTCACAAAACGCTCGCTCATTATTTATCAACGCGGATATTCACGCTCGTTCGTTCATATCCGTGACGCGGTGCGCGGCGTGATAATGGGCATGGAAGCCGAAAAAGAAAAGGTTCGCGGGCAGGTTTTTAATCTGGGCGCTGAAAATGGGAATTATTCCAAAAATGAAATTGTGCAACTGGTACTTAAGCGTATGCCAGAGACGGTTGTGGATTATAAAGACCTGACCTTTGGCGGTGATATGCGCGACATCACTGTTTCGTTCGAAAAGATCAAGCGTGTACTTGGCTTTGACACCACCTTGAATGTTGACGACGGCGTGCGTGAAGTTTTGTTCGCGTTGAAATCTGGTTTGATCCGCAACCCCACGGATGATAGATATAGAAACGCGCAGTTTATTGTGCAATAAATTCCTGTCATTGCGAGGAGCGAAGCGACGAAGCAATCTCCTATGCAAAGTTAGAGATTGCTTCGGGCGAAAAGGCATCGCCCTCGCAATGACGATTATCAGGAGAAAATATGGCAGAAAACTTTTGGAAAGATAAAAAAGTAATTGTTACTGGTGGAGCAGGTTTTCTTGGCTCGTTTGTTACTGAAAAACTAAAAGGGCGCGGCGTGACCGATATTTTTATTCCGCGCATCGAAAACTACAACCTCGTTGATGCGAATGATATTAAACGTTTGTATTCCGATACCCTCAAAGGTGTTGACCCGAAGAACGTGGTCATCATCCATCTTGCAGCGAACGTGGGTGGCATTGGCGCGAACCGTGAACATCCCGCCGATTTCTTTTACGATAACCTGATGATGGGTGTTGAGTTGATGCATCAGGGCTATAAAAATGGCATTGGTAAATTCGTTGCCATTGGCACGGTCTGTGCTTATCCCAAGTTCACGCCTGTCCCGTTCAAGGAAGATGATTTGTGGATGGGTTATCCCGAAGAAACCAATGCGCCATACGGCCTTGCCAAGAAGATGATGCTGGTGCAGGCGCAGGCATATCGCGCGCAATATGGCTTCAATGCGATTTTCCTTTTGCCAGTCAATTTGTATGGTCCGCGTGACAACTTCAATTTGGCGACCTCGCATGTTATCCCGGCGTTGATCCGCAAGGCTGTTGAAGCCACTGAACGCGGCGATCACGAATTACAAGTCTGGGGCGATGGTTCTCCGACACGTGAATTTTTATACGTGGAAGATGCCGCTGATGCAATTGTGTCTGCTGCAGAAAATTACAACGGCGACCTGCCTGTCAATCTCGGTTCTGGCTATGAAATCTCGATCAAAGATTTGACCGAAATGATCGTGAAGATGACAGGTTTCCAAGGCAAACTTGCCTGGCAGACCGACAAACCCAACGGTCAACCCCGCCGCGGACTGGATGTCTCCCGCGCGAAGGAATTATTTGGCTGGGGCGCGCAGGTTCCCTTTGAGGAAGGTATGCGCAGAACGATTGATTGGTTTAAGACCAATAGAGATAAGATTAAATAAAATGACTGAAATTACAAAACACGAACCAACAACCATCTATATTAAACCGCCCGTAGGTCTCGCTGCATTGAATCTGCGGGATCTGTGGATCTACCGCGAATTGGTCCTCTTCATGATCTGGCGCGATATCAAAGTCCGCTATAAGCAGACTATGCTTGGCGGGCTCTGGGCCATCATCCAGCCAGTAATGACCATGGTCATCTTTACCTTCCTGTTTAATCGAGGGATATTAAACGTGCAGTCAGGTGGAATCCCATATCCCATCTTTTCGTACACGGGTCTTCTTCCATGGGGTTTGTTCGTGGCGGCACTTAATCAAGCCAGCCGCTCGCTGACCTCGAACCACAATATGATCACAAAGATCTACTTCCCACGTTTGATCCTGCCAGTGTCCTCGGTGCTCGGCGGCCTTGTAGATTTTGCCATCGCGTTTGTTGTGTTGATCTTCCTGATGATCTATTACAAAGTAACTCCCTCATGGGGCAGCCTGTGGACTCTGCCGCTTTTCCTGCTCCTTGCCATTGTCACCGCACTGGGCGTGTCATTATGGCTGTCTGCAATTAACGTTCAATATCGTGACGTGAACTATGCACTCCCGTTCCTGACTCAGTTTTGGCTGTTTATCACACCAGTTGTATACGCTTCTACCGGGTTTTCTCTAAAAATGCAATTAGTCTATGCCTTGAATCCGATGGCGGGCGTGGTCAACGGTTTTCGCTGGGCGTTGCTCGGCGAAGGCAATGGACCAGACGCCACGCTGTGGGTCTCGGTGGCGGTAGCTATCCTTCTTTTGTTCAGCGGGCTGTTCTATTTCCGAAACATGGAAAAGACCTTTGCGGATACGATCTAATTATGACTACCGCAATAAGTGTAAAAAATCTCGGTAAACAATACCGCATCGGCACGGCGCAGACTAAATTTAAGTATGGCATGCTGCGCGAAGTGCTTGTTGATACAGTCAAAGCCCCTGTCCGTGCTTATAAGGCAGTTGACTGGCAAATCTGTCGACAGGAACAATACCGCTTCTTTCTGGGCGTTGAAGGATGTTTCATTCGATGTGGAGGAAGGCAAAGTCCTTGGCATTGTGGGACGGAACGGCGCGGGCAAAAGCACCCTGCTCAAGATCCTTTCCCGCGTTACCGAGCCGACTGTGGGGACAGTCACAGTGCGCGGACGTGTCGGTTCCCTGCTCGAAGTTGGCACAGGCTTTCATCCCGAACTCACTGGCCGCGAAAATATTTTCATGAACGGCGCCATCCTTGGGATGAAGAACGCCGAGATCGAATCCAAGTTTGACGAGATCGTTGATTTCTCCGAAGTAAGTCAATTCATTGATACGCCTGTCAAACGCTATTCATCTGGCATGTACCTGCGACTCGCGTTTGCGGTTGCCGCGCATCTCGAACCTGAGATCCTTGTTGTCGATGAGGTGCTCGCGGTGGGTGATGCGGAATTCCAGCGCAAATGTCTCGGCAAAATGGGCGATGTGGCGCAGCAGGGACGCACGGTTTTATTTGTCAGCCACAACATGTCTGCGATCTTGCGTTTGACTCAGGAAGCCGTTGTTTTGAACAAAGGTCAATTGATCATGCGCGGACCCACGCAGGAAGCTGTTGATTTTTATCTTTCATCGGGTCAGGCACAGGCAGGCGAGCGTTTTTGGGATGCGGAAGATGTTCCAGCTTCGAGTGCTCCATTTAGGCCGATCAGCTTGAAGGTCAAGGATAGAAGCGGGAAGGTCGTGGATACTGTCCGCTCCACCGAACCAGTCCACATCGAATTTGAATACCAGCTCGATGCGCCCATCACAGGTCTGCGAATTGGTTATTATCTGAGCACCATGCGCGGCGAATATGTTCTTGCGTCATTCGACACCGATGAGCCGCAGATGTTTGATAAATTTGATTCTCGCAAGTCGGGACGTTACATCAGCCGCGCCGAAATTCCTGCGGATATTTTCAACGAAGGCCGCTACAGCCTTGGCGTGAATGCAAGCTCGTTCGGTGTGCGCCGCTATTTTATGGATGAGAATGCACTCGCATTCAACGTGGATATTTCCGGTGCGCCTGGCACGCAGTGGGGTGAGCCGCGTGTCGGACCTGTGCGCCCAAGGCTGAATTGGAAGATTGAGAAAATCGGAGATTAGAAATTGGAGATCGGTAATTCGTTACTGGGAATTACAAATCTCCAATTTCCAATAATCACTATGCCAAACAAAAATCCCCTCCGAGAACTTTTAGGCGACCTGCCCTTCACTGCCGAAATCGACTGGATGCTTCGGCAAAAGAATCGTCCGCGCAAAGACCATTTCAATTTGGATCGTTTGCAAAAATCTTTGCCTGCGGCGCGTGCGGTCGTTGAGCCTTTTGTGATTCGCGCTAAACGCAATGCGAAGCGGCGGCAAAAATGTTTTGTTCTTCGCCACGCTTCATTATTGGATCGAGCAATCCGCATATCTTGGTTTGGTGCTGGCTGGTCTCGGACACAAAGTTACCTTGTTGACATTGCCCTATTCCGAGTGGCACAAGCAAAAGGATAATTTCACACAGCGGCAGCGCATCCTTCACACACGCGATGCGCTTTCGGCATTATCTCCCTTAATTGAACACGTCTCCATGCTGGACCTCAAGCCTGCTGCTGTTCTCCCAGAGAGAATCCTGGCTGATGTAAAAGAGATCTCGCTCTGGGATGCGCAATATACCCTGATGCGCGAAGAAGTGGACATGAACGATGCGAATGATCGCGCGTTATATGACTTGCGAATTCAGCGCAACACATTCGCCGCCCAGGCCGCGTTTGAATATTTGCAATCCAATAAACCTGATGTTGTGCTTATCCCAAACGGCTTGATCCTCGAAATGGGAATTGTCTTCCGCGTGGCGCGATATTTGAATATTGACGCAGTTACCTACGAATTCAACGACCAGCGCGAACAGATCTGGCTGGCGCAAAATTCATCCATCATGCAGCAGGACACAGATTATATTGTGGACGCGCGTTGCCATCTGCCGATCACTGACGAAATGTTCGAGCGTGTAGCCGACCTGGAAAATGCCCGCCGCGGCGCTCGCGTATGGGGTAAATCCAAACGCCTATGGCAATATGTCTCATCGCAAGGCGCACAAGAGACTCGCGCACTGCTCAATCTGGACGACCGTCCCATAGTGATGCTCGCCGCGAATGTTCTCGGTGACAGCCTCACCCTTGGCCGTGACATCTTCGCCGCCTCGATGACCGAGTGGATTACGAAGACCGTCCAATATTTTGCGAAGCGAACTGACGTGCAAATGGTGATCCGTGTGCATCCTGGCGAAAAACTTGTCCCGCAAGCTAAATCCATGGGAACGGTTGTGCGCGAAGCACTGCCTGAACTTCCCAGCCATATTCATGTCATTGGCGCATTGGACAAGATCAACACGTATGACTTGATCGAAATTGCCGATGTTGGCCTGGCGTACACCACCACGGTTGGACTCGAAACCGCCATGAATGGCCGTCCCGTCATTTCCTGCGGCGAAACCCATTATCGCGGACGCGGCTTTACCCTCGACCCGAATTCCTGGGACGAATACTATGCCACTCTCGAAAAAGTTTTGGCGGATATTCCTGCCCATCAATTGAACGAAAAACAAACCGAATTTGCCTGGAATTATGCCTACCGTTTCTTCTTCGAATACCCGCGTCCCTTCCCCTGGCGCTTGATGAATTTCTGGGATGACCTCGAAGTCTGGCCTTTGGAAAAAGTGCTGAGCGAAGAAGGTTTGGCGCAGTTTAAAGATACGTTTGATTTTTTGGTGAATGAACCATTTACGTGGAAATGACATGTCTTTGCGAGGGCGATGTTCTTGCGCCCGAAGCAACCTCCTTATATGAATCAGAGATTGCTTCGGTCGGGAAGTGCGCCCTCCTCGCAACGACATGAAACATACCGAGATAATAAAATGACCAACGACACAAAACAAAAAGTACGCGAATTCTATGATGAGATCGGCTGGCAGCAGGAAGACGACGGGTTGTATCAAAACGCCCGTTACGAAGACCTGCGCCCCGTTTCCCGCGAATACATCCATAAGACCCGACTGCGTGTGATGAATGGAATCATCCCAACGGGCAAATTTCTTCTGGATGCAGGTTCTGGTCCCGTACAATATGAGGAATACAAAGTCTACTCACAGGGATATCAGAAGCGTGTTTGTTTGGATATTTCCATTCAAGCCTTGCGTGAAGCACGTGAGCGGATCGGCAATCATGGTTTGTTTGTCGTGGGTGATCTCGCAAATTTGCCTTTCAAAAAAGAATCTTTTGATGGCGCGGTTTCCATGCACGCCATTCACCATCTCGCGCTGACAGAACATCCGCGTGCGTATGCGGAAATCCATCGCGTGCTTGCCAGTGGGCGGACTGCTGCTATTGTTAACGGCTGGCATGATCCACTCCTCAGTCGTTTGGCAGAGCCGTTGATCGGTCTCATGCGCAAGTTATCTGGCCGCTCCGCGAAGAAGAAAAAAGAATGGCTGAACGAAGAAGATGCCACAGGGACATTTGTCCAAAAGATGACCCCCGAATGGCTCAAGCGTGAAATTGGCACAAAAATGACCATTGAGATCAAACCCTGGCGTAGTGTCAGCACGCGCGTTTTGCGCTGGTTCGTCCGTCCCTTTGGCGGACGGGCATTCTTGAAATTTGTTTTCTGGCTCGAAGGCGTCTTCCCGAAATTCTTTGCCGAGAACGGACAGTATCCGTTGATCGTCATCAAAAAATAATATGCAAAGATTTACCGATCAGCAATATCTCACGCAGGATCAATACAAGGATGCAAGCAATCTGGATGCACGGATTGCGATCCATCAGCGCTTTAGCACAAATCCGCAAGGCTGGTTCAACTGGGTTTTTGACACCCTTCTCAAATTGCCTGCGGAATCTAAAGTTTTGGAATTGGGCTGTGG
Source organism: uncultured Chloroflexia bacterium (assembly GCA_963833175.1). Taxonomy (GTDB): domain Bacteria; phylum Chloroflexota; class Anaerolineae; order Anaerolineales; family Villigracilaceae; genus Villigracilis. The sequence continues at coordinate 5,495 of CAWHXC010000001.1, read as the reverse complement.
TTCTGCCGAGATGTGGAAGGAATGTGCAAGTAGAATCCCCGCTGGCTGGGTGATTACTCTCACCGATCTTTCTGACGGGATGCTGGATGCCGCATGGCGGAATTTGGTTACGCTTGGGCGCGGCTTCAAGTTCGAGCAAATGGACGCGCAATCCATTCCGTATGGCGATAAGACATTTGACGTGGTCATTGCCAATCACATGCTGTATCATGTCCCTGACCGTGAGAAGGCTTTGGCTGAGATCAAGCGTGTACTTAAAGATGATGGCCGCTTGATTGCAACGACCGTTGGAAATACTCACATGCAGGAAATGTATCAGCTATTGAAACGTGTGAATACCAATGAACGACCAGATATGTTTTCCAACCCGTTCACACTTGAAAATGGATTACAGCAATTGCAGAATGTTTTTTCGCAGGTAAAGAGATCGCAATATATTGATAATTTGGAAGTGACAGAACTGGAGCCACTGATTGCATATATCCGATCCTCGATCGGTGTAACGGATCTGTCAGAAGAAAAACTTGACGAGTTGAAAAAAGACTTAACCGTTGTCCTTGAAAAAGAAGGCAAGATCTTCATCACAAAAGACTCTGGCTTGTTTGAAGCCTTGAAATAAAATAAATAGTTTCGTTGGTCGAGTAGAGCGAGTGTTCTTCTCGCTCGTATCGAGACCATTGTTTGCAAATAGGAGAATTTATTATGAATTGGAAAGATCAAGTTGTATTAGTCACAGGCGGGACGGGTTCGTTTGGCAAGAAATTCATCAAGATTTTGCTCGAAGAAAAACAACCGAAGAAGGTGATTGTCTTCAGCCGCGACGAATTGAAACAGCACGAAATGCAGGTCGGCGGATATAACCAGGGGAACCTGCGTTATTTCATCGGTGATATTCGCGACCGCGAACGTCTCCTGCGCGCATTGCATGGTGTGGATATTGTTGTCCATGCGGCGGCGTTGAAGCAGGTCCCTGCCTGCGAATATAATCCAATGGAAGCGATCAAGACCAACATCATGGGCACGGCAAATGTGGTCGAAGCCGCGCTGGATGCGGGTGTGAAAAAAGTTTTGATGGTCAGCACCGATAAAGCTGTCAGCCCGGCAAATCTTTACGGGGCAACCAAACTTGCCGCAGAGAAGTTAACGATTCAAAGCAACGCCTATGCCGGGGGCTCGGCAACCAGATTCTCATGCGTCCGATACGGGAACGTCGTCGGCTCGCGCGGTTCGATCGTCCCATTATTTCTGAAACAACGCGCAGGCGGAAAGATCACCGTCACCGATGACCGCATGACCCGCTTCTGGCTTTCGCTTGATCAGGGCGTGCGCTTTGTCATTCATTGTATTGAGCAAATGGAAGGCGGCGAAGTTTTCGTCCCCAAGATTCCCAGCACAAAGGTTGTTGACCTTGCGAAAGCCATTGCGCCGAACGCAGAAATAAATATCATCGGCATTCGCCCTGGCGAGAAACTGCATGAGATGCTCATCTCGGAAGATGAAGCGCGCCACACCATCGAGCTTGATACGATGTTCGTTGTGCAGCCTGCTGAAGCCACATGGTTTGGTTATTCGTGGAAAGACAAAGGCAGGGAACTCAAGGAAGGCTATTTCTATTCCAGCGACAACAATGCCGAATGGCTCGATATTGAAGGTATCAAAAAATATATCGCGCCGTTTGAAGAACTGTTCACGCAAGGAAAACTCGAAGGATAAAACATGGCGCGTATTCTCATCACCGGGGCCAGCGGCTTGCTTGGTATCAACCTTGCGCAGGAAACAATGAATGCGCATGACATTGTTGCTGTGGATCGCGGCAAATTGGTGAACGCGCCTTTTAAGATTTTGAATGGGGATTTGTTGAACCCTGGCATCCTGGACTTGGTTCTCGACTCTGCCCAACCCGAATGGCTGATCAACTGCGCGGCCCTGGCGGACCTTGAAGCTTGTGAGAACAGCCCAGGCATTGCCCGCCGCCTCAACATTGACCTGCCCTCGCAAATGGCAAAGGCCTGCAAAACACGCGGCGTCTCCTTTGTGCACATCTCCACCGATGCGGTTTTCGACGGCGAAAAAGATAACTTTTATACTGAAGAGGATTCTCCCAATCCGCTTGGAGTTTATGCGCAAACAAAATTTGCTGGTGAGCAGGCTGTGCTTGCTGAAAACTCAAATGCGATCGTGGCGCGAGTCAATTTTTATGGATGGAGTTTAAGTGGTAGAAGAAGCCTCGCCGAATTCTTTCACCATAACCTGACCAATAACAATAGTATGAGCGGATTTACCGATATAAAATTCTGCCCAATGTTGGTCAACGATACTGCACGCATCCTGATAAAAATGCTTCAAAAGAATTTGAGCGGGTTGTATCATGTTGTTGGTCCGCAGGCGATGAGTAAATATCAGTTTGGGATTGAAATTGCGCGTAGATTTGCTTTGAAGGAAAGCGAAATTTCGCCGAAATCCATCCTTTCCTCCAGTTTAACTGCACCGCGCGCCCACAACTTATGCTTATCTACCCACAAGTTATCCACAGCTCTCGGTGAATCTCTCCCTGAGTTTTCCACAGGTTTGAACGAGTTTTATACCCAATTTGAACAGGGTTATCCACAGAAAATCCGCAGTTATGCACAAATATAGGTTGGATTACCAACCAAGCTTACAGAATTATCCACAGGCAAAACCCAGTTATCCACAGTTTTCACCACCGTTACCCACAGGATACGCTTCGCTATCCACAGAAATGGAGAAATTATGGACATAAAATTTGGCAAACACACAATTGGATTAAATCATCCCACCTATTTTATTGCAGACATTGCCGCCAACCACGATGGCGACATGGAACGGGCCAAACTGTTATCCGCCTGGCGAAAGAAGCAGGCGCAGATGCGGCCAAATTTCAGAATTTCGACGCGCCGAAGATCGTCTCGGATTACGGTTTCAAAGCAATGAACGGCGGACAGGTCTCACACCAGGCGACGTGGAAGAAATCCGTTTTTGAAGTGTACAAAGGCGCATCCATTCCATTTGACTGGTCCATGACGCTGGTTGAAGAATGCAACGAAGTCGGCATTGACTATTTCTCCTCGCCCTATGACTTTGAGGCAATTGATTTCCTCGATCAATATGTGGAAGTCTACAAGGCTGGCTCAGGCGAGATTGATTGGATCGAAGCTCTGGAGCGCATGGCAAGCAAAGGCAAGCCGTTTTTTGTCGCGACGGGCGCATCCACAATTGGCGAAGTACAAAAGGCAGTCCATGCCATTTTGAAGATCAACAAACAATTGGTCTTGATGCAATGCAATACCAATTACACCGCCAGCCCCAATAACTACGATCATCTCCATGTGAATGTCTTGAAAACGTATGCAACGATGTTCCCTGATGTGATCTTGGGACTGTCTGACCATACCCATTCAGTTGCACCAGTTCTCGGCGCAGTGACTTTGGGCGCGCGTGTCATCGAACGTCACTTTACCGACAGCAATGACCGCGAAGGTCCAGACCACAAGTTTGCGATGAATCCCTGAAAACTGGGCAAAGATGGTCGAAGAGACTCGTCTGCTCGAACGTTCGCTTGGAAGCCCCGATAAATTTATTGCAGAGAATGAACAGGATACGCAAATTGTTCAGCGCCGTTGTCTGCGTGCGGCGCGGGATATCAAAGCGGGTGAGACCTTTACCCGTGACATGATCGATGTGCTTCGTCCCGCCACCCCTGGCGCGATCAAACCTGACCAGATTCAAAATGTCATTGGCACAAAGGCGTTGACAAACATGCCCCTCGGCAAGGAATTACGCTGGACAGATCTGGGAGCATAGAAATTGAACCGCAAAGCAATAATTCGATTGCCAATAATCTTAGGCGGCATTGGTCTTATTCTAGTTTCAATATTTGCTTTTCAGCTTGGGCTTGATAATGATCCGGGTTGGGGGGCAAGCCGTTATAAGATGTTGGTTCTCGGCCTTGGCGTTGCTTTGTTTGGCACAGCTTATTGGTTCATGCCGATCGTAAGCAAGGGCCTTGAAGATGTAAAAAAAAGATTGAATAAATCCGCCTTTTTTCAAGATATGAATAAATCGAGCAGGTCGATGAGCACACAAATTAAAAAACCTGCTCAATGGATTCGTGATTCATCCTTTGCTGTCAGAATAAAGGCGTCAAAATTGTTCGGCTGGCTTTCCCGTAATCAATCCAATATCTGGTTAATTTTGTTAGGCTGTTTCCTGATCTGGATGTATGTTTGGATCATTACCATTGGCAGGATTGATCAATGGCCTTCTGGCAGGAATTATTATTGGATGTTGTCCCAGGCATTTCAGCATGGACAAACCCATTTAATGGCTGAACCCAATCCTGAATTGTTGAAGTTGGAAAATCCATACGATTATCGCCAGCGCAAAGGACTTGAGTATTTGTGGGACACCACCCTTTATAATGGAAAATATTATCTGTATTGGGGACCAGTCCCCGCAGTTTTGGGAGTGATCGTTTCTTCAATAACATCCAAACCTGTAACCGATACGGGATTGGTTTTTTTCTTTGTGGTTGGCATTGCATTATTTTCAGTGCTGCTTCTGAGGGATATTTATAAAGAATATAAAGTCCCTGCCTGGGTGTTTTGGGGAGGGGCGCTGGCCGCCACAGTAAATATTCCATTAATATGGATGTTGACCCGTCCAAAATTCTATGAAGTATCCATATCAGGCGGACAGTTCTTTATGATGGCAGGCTTTTTTGCCATGTTTCGCGCATTTCGTTCCGGTGTGCCGCATAAAGGATATATCGCCTTTTCGGCAATTGCTTTTGGACTGGCCGGCGCAACGCGGATTAATTTACTTCCATCAGTGGTGTTCCTTGCCGTTGCCATATTTTGGCGCATTTATGATGTCAACCAAAAGAAAATTAGCGAATCGATCCCTTTCTTTGCAGCCGCATTTTTACCTCTTGCCTTGATAGCCTGCTCATTGTTTTGGTATAACTACGACCGCTTCGGCTCTATATTTGAGTTTGGGCATCGTTACCAGCTCACTGGCCCATCCCTCACTGCCGACTATAAAGATATAAGTTCTGCAAAATATATTATTCCAAATTTATATACCTACGTTTTTCGCCTGCCTGCCTTGAATCATAATTTTCCTTTTCTAACCATCCCTTGGATTAAGTCGGAAATGTGGCCGTCCTTTATCCATTTGCCTGAGCATTATTACTATACCGAGCCAGTGGCGGGCATACTAATCATTGTTCCGCTTATAGGGCTGACAGCACTGTTGCTTATGAGGTTGTTTTGGTTGTTTATCAACGGAGAGCTTTCATTGCCAGAAAATAAAGGTGGTGCTGTTAATAGCCTGTTCTCCTGGTTCGGCTTTTCAATGCTGGGATATGTTGTCATTCAAACGGCTATTTTGTTGATCTTTATCAATTCAGCCATGCGATACCTATTGGATATATCCCCTGCCTTGATCGTGCTTTCCACGATGTTTGTAGGGTTCTA